>NZ_JBFRHH010000001.1:0-1189345 GCF_052115765.1 Paenibacillus sp. 2KB_20
GCAATGTCAGGAGCTTCTAACTTTCTACTTCTGTCCAGCAGAAATTCCAAAGGTTTATTCTCAATAATTGAATCTTCCTTGCCCTTCAATCCTCTTTTAATAGCAACCACATACAATTCTTCTGTCTTATATAGGTGTTGACATACCTGGCTGATACTCCAACTGTTTGAGTCGTGCCGCCTGTTCAGCTGATCTCCATTCAATCCATTGAGGATTGTAAGCAATACATCCCTTGTTTCTTTTAATCTCTGATTGATTTCTTGAAGTTCCAGGGTAAACACTCCTTTCCATTGGTTTTTTAAGGTGCGATTGCTTTTCCGGATTGTTGACGATCTTCATTTCTAAAATAGTCAATAAAAAATGCCCCAGCCCTAGATAGCTGTTATCTTAGGCTGGGGCATGATCTGTCTGCTACTTCCATGATTATACATCTGATAGCCGAGGCGTGTAAGCCCTGCGTGCAAATATGGTAACAAAAAAATTGTTTCTTCCCGCTGCAAATCCATTATAGGAGGTCCTTTAGTTTTACATAACGGTTGGACGGGTATTTGGGAACAACGAATCAAGCATGGAAAGCCTGCGGCACATTACGCTGCGCCAGACTGGCTTCTTGATTTACGAAGGAACATATTTTATTTTGAGCAAAATCGAAGCCAGGGCAAGGATCGCAAACACGATTCCGCTCCAGATTAACTGATGGATACCCGCAACGGCTATCAACCAGCCCCCTACCGTGGTGCCCAGTGTAATGCCCAGGTTGGAAAACGATACAAACAAGCTGTTGCCAAACTCCGGTGCATCTTCCGTCACCGTTGTCAGCCATGTTTGGCTGACAATTAATCCTCCGGAATGGACCATCCCCCATAAAACCACAACGATCATGGCCGGAATCCAGTATGGCACCAGGCTATACAGCAGTACGTAAACCGCAATATACAGGATAGGGAACAGCATCACGGTCACCCGTAAGTTTTTTTGCAGCATGGCGCCAAAAACGAAATTGCCGAAAATCATGATGATTCCAAAACCCATCAGCATCACACTGATCACCGATCCGTTCATAGGTGTAACCTGGCTGAGGTATTCCGCAAAATAACTGTACACCGAAAACATCGCCGCAAAAATAAAAATGACCGACGTTATATTTAACCACAATGCGGGTTTCCGCAATATCCCCAGCTGTTTGCCGAATGACATTTTGTTCTTAACCGGCATGGACGGGAGCCAGGCCAATATACCAGCAAAGGCAATCGCGCTAACAGCCGCTCCAAACAAAAATGCGGTTTCCAGTGAAACCTTTTCCGCCAGGTAAGAAGTCAAAGGCACACCAAATGCAAATCCGACCGTAATCCCGGCAAATACCTTCGTGACCGCTTTACTGCTCTTCTCAGGTGGAACCAGTTGGGCCGCTGTGACCAAAGCCACGGAAAAAAAGACCGGATGAAAGCAGGCCGGAATGATCCGGAACGCCAGCATCACTTCGAATTTCGATGTCATGGCGTACACGATATTGGACACCGCAAACATGAATACTGCGATAAGAAGAATCACTTTCCGGTTGATACCGAATGCCAATAATGTCAGAAAGGGGCCCGAGATGGCGACCACAAGGGCAAACACACTTACGAGCGTACCCGCCTGCGATGCCGTGATATTAAATTTCCGGGCCACTTGGGGCAGAACGCCAACGATACCCATTTCCGTCGTAATAATGCCAAAAACACCTAAAGCCAACATGATAATAAGTAAAGGGGTCACTTGTTTCTGTCTCAAAGAAATGATGCTCCTATTCTGTCATTTGTATTTTCATATCTGTATATGTAGATATGTTAGTCCGCAGTTTCACTGTCTATATTCAATTATATATCTATATATCTAGATGGATATAAACAAAAAAACACCTCCTTATAGTTTGTTTTGAATATACTCGGAAAATTCCTTGATGGTCTGTTCATTCCGGCGATAATAGGTCCACTTTCCGATACGCTCGGACTCAAGCAGTCCCGCTCTTTGAAGTGTCAGCAGATAATTGGAAATGACGGATTGCGCCAGCCCGCTCTTCTTTTGAATATCGGCTACACAAATTCCGGTCCGGAAGCTGATGCCGTAATCCGTATATTTTTTCTCCTCAAAATGATGCTCCGGGTTTTTCAGCCAATCCATGATTTGACAACGGGTCTCATTGGATAATGCTTTGTAAATTAAAATAGGTTCCATACAGATCATTATATCTATTTATATAGATTTGTAAATGGTTTTTGAATACTGGTCGCTGGATTAAAGTGATAATCTAGAGTAAAAGACTTTCTAGACAAAGGATTGCCAAGTTCCCAAGAGTGCATCGAGGAAATCTACTGAGATTACAAATAATCAAAAACAGACACGCTTAAAAGTGTGTCTGTTTTTTCTTCTTCGGATAAATTCATTTGGAAACGAAGGTTTGATGTTGGTAATAGCTGTGCGACTCAGCTGAAATCAATGATGATTGATTGGATTGATTAATGTATAAGTGGAATATTTATACATTACCTCATCACTTTAGCAAGCTCCATGAAAATAACCCCGAGCGCGTGTGCGCCCGCATCCGGGTATCCGATACTGCGTTCGCCTACCGTGCCCGCTCTACCCATTCGGGCAACGATGTCTGCCGTCTTCTGCGCTCCGAGCACCGCCGCTTCAGCCGCCTTAATCGCTGCTGGCTTCATCTCTTCACCTTGCTCTGCACTCTGCGTCCAGGAATCCGCGAACGGGACGAGTGCGTCGATCAATGTCTTGTCGCCGACGACAGCTCCTCTTCCGAACGATCTTTCGCCCGTATCCTGGATTCCTTTCACAACGGCCTGCATCATATCCGCGACCTCTTGAACGGACAATTCCTGCTTCTGACCGGCAGATTTACTCGCTGCACGGAATGCGGATCCCCAGATCGGTCCGGAAGCCCCGCCGCAATACTCCATGATGATCAACGAGCAGGCGTCGAGGAAATCGCCGATATCGCTGAGATGGTGGGTCAGAATATCGTCCCACTCCGCCTTGAGCTGCTTGAAACCCTTGGCGACGCTCATGCCGAAATCGCCGTCTCCGGCATGAGCGTCGAGCTCGCAAAACGGCACCTCGTTCTCGATGATGACCTCGCTCATTTGATCGATCAGATATACGATATTTTGCAAGGATAGCCGGTTGTTCTTAATCACCGCAGCGTCAGCATCCGTATTGTTTTTATACGAAACTGCCCTCTCTGACTTCTCTTCTTGAATAACCTCGGTATAGTTCACGGGCTCAAAAGATCCCTTAACCGACAGTGCCGGCGTATCGCATGGCGCAGACAGCAACTTCTTAAGCGTCTCGTCCAGCTTCATGATTGTCACCGATGCGCCTGCCATATCGATGCTGGTCATATAGTTGCCGACGAACACTTTGAATACCCGCTTGTTTCGGGACGCTAATTCGCGCATCACCGAATTGTTCAGCAAGTACAGCTCCTGCAGCGGCGTGCCGCCAAACCCATTGATTAATACGGCAACTTCATGCTCCGCAGAATCATTCATCTGCAAGTTGTCCAGCAAAGACGTGACCATCCGCTGGGCCAGCTCATCTGCAGGAACAACGTTCTCCCTGCGGATTCCCGGTTCGCCGTGAATGCCGACGCCGTATTCCATCTCGTTATCTTCGATATGAAACGTCGGAGTTCCCTTGGCGGGCACGGTGCAGGAGGTAAACGCAAAGCCGATGCTGCGAACATGATTAATCGCATGCTGCGCCGCTTCTTTCACTTCCGGCAGGGACAGTCCCGCTTCTGCGGCTGCTCCGGCTACCTTATGAACGAGCACCGTTCCGGCAACCCCTCTTCTCCCTACCGTATAGAGACTGTCTTCAACGGCGATATCATCGTCGACCTTCACATAATCCACTTGGATACCGTCCTCGCTCGCAAGGTGGGCCGCATTTTTGAAGTTCATGATGTCGCCGCTGTAATTTTTGATAATAAGCAGCGTTCCCTTATTACTCGCAGAGCTGCGGATCGCTTGATACACCTGGATTTGGGACGGGGAAGCAAACACATCGCCGCACACGGCCGCATCCAGCATGCCACTTCCGACGAATCCGGCATGAGCTGGTTCGTGGCCGCTTCCGCCGCCGCTGATCAGCGTAACTTTATCTTGGTTGATCTCTTTTTTGGAAATCACTTTGAATTTAGGGCTGAACGCTAACTCAGGATGCGCCAGCACAAGCCCATTGCACATTTCCCGAACCAAGGTTTCCGGTTTATTCATGATTTTCTTCATCTTATATCTCCTTACTTAATTTGTATTGACGACCCAACTGGTCAGCGGCCATAATCGCGGATGCTACCGCTTCCTCCGAAATCGGGAATGGCATCGAATGGATGGATTCCTCGGCAATACATGCCTTCTTGGTCACTTCAAGCAGCTCCTCGTAGGTCACACGCTCTACGCCGATATCCTCCAGGCATACAGGAAGACCGATCGACAGGCAGAAGTCCAGCACTTCCTTCATTTCGTTCCGGTCGGCATTCTCAAGCACCAATTGAGCAATCGTGCTAAAGGCTACCTTCTCGCCGTGATAATAATGATGCGTTCCTTCAAGAGCCGTCAAGCCATTATGAATCGCGTGAATCGCTGCCAAACCGCCGCTCTCGAAGCCTAGTCCTGATAACAGAATATTCGTCTCGACGATATTCTCCAAGGCTGGCGTCACAATATTTTGATCACAGGCCAGTTTTGCTCTGTACCCGTTCTCAAGCAGTGTTTCATAACATAGCTTGGCAAGTCCCAGCGCTGTAATCGTCCCTTTGGCGTCACCGCATACGCCTTCGCGAACACCGCACGGCAGACCGGCATTGACATTGGAGTAAGATTGAGCCGTCGCTCTTGCTTCGAAATAGGTAGAGAGCGCATCCCCCATACCAGCAACAAGGAATCTAGTCGGCGCTTTGGCAATAACCGTTGTATCAATCATGACGACACTTGGACTTTGTTTAAAATAAGCATAATCATCGAATTCGCCTTCCGGGGTATAAAGGACCGCCGAATGGCTTGTCGGTGCATCAGTTGCCGCAATTGTCGGGACAACAATCAGGGCCTCACCTTCGGCTACGCATTTTGCCGTATCAATCGCTTTGCCTCCGCCGAGGCCAATCGTGCAGGCACATTGATGCTCCTTCGCCAAAGCTTGCAATCTGGCAACCTCCTGCCGGGAGCATTCCCCACGGAAGCCGCTTTCAACTAGCGTTATATTAAAGTTCAGTTTCGTTGACTCCAGCTTGTCTTTCACCCGTGCAACATCATCGGGATGGGCAATCAGCAGAGCGGATTCACCAAATGTCTTTACAAAATAACCCAAATTCAACAGTTCGTTCTCACCTTGCACATATTTTGTCGGACTGATAAACGCTCTTCTCATGTTCATTCCTCCTAAGTAAACTATACTTATTATTATAGGTTGTACTTAATCGGGAAGCATGAAACAATGAGATCGGAATAAAGCGTTTTCTTATCGTGTTTTTTTGTCATCTCTATGGAAAATTGTATTATCTTGTTCTTCAGTAGAAGCATTCGCTATAATATTCAGTAGAGTTTCTATAACTTTTCATAGGAGAATGTTGTCATGTCCAAATCCCGATATGATTTAGAAGAAATCATTGATTTGGAGAAATGGGAGAAGCTGCAGGATTCCTTATCGCTCGTGACCCAAATGGCGATCCTTACGGTCGATTACAAGGGCGTTCCCGTCACCAAGCACAGCTACTGTCAGCCTTTCTGCCAAGGCGTGCGCCAGGATTCCCATCTCTCTCCATATTGTCAAAAATGCGACGCGCGTGCCGGCATTGAAGCGGTTCGCCAAAACAAACCATATATCTATTTATGCCATTTCAACATCATCGATATCGCCATCCCGATCATTATTGATAACCAATATCTTGGTGCGATCATGGCGGGACAGCTCAAGCTCCGAGAATCTGACGCGCCGATGCTGGAGCAGATCGTATCTCGGCCGCCCAATGTAGAGTCTAACCGAAAGTTTAAGGAACTCGAAGGGGATTATGATGCACTACCCATCTTATCCTATGATGAGGTGACGAAGTACGTGGATCTGCTGCTGCAATTAAGCACCTATATCGTGGAGGAAGCGATTCAGAAGCATACCACGATCGATTTATACAAAAAAGTGCTCACGTCCAACATGGATGCGCCAGCTTCCCTGGAAGCTTATAACGAGTCGGATCGTGCGGTCCGCAGCATCCAATCGATGCAGCAGGAGCTGTCAGGAGCACTGATCGATACCAAATTGAAGAATGGCGCTGGGCGGTTCGTTTCATCGAATGCTGTGCTTCAGCCTGCGTTTGACTACATTTTTGCGCACAAGCATGAGAATTTCACCCTGAAGGAGATGGCCAAGGTTTGCCATATTAGTCCCAGCTATTTCAGCCGCATATTTACGAAAGAAACGGGGGAGAATTTCTCCGTCTTCATCGCCCGGCTCAAGATTGAATGGGCCAAACAGCTGCTGGAGTCCACCGATTCGCCGATTCATCAAGTGAGTGATGATTTGGGCTTCTGCGATACGGGCTATTTTATCAAAACATTTAAAAAGTTCGAGCACCTCACCCCGGCCGTGTACCGGAACATGTATGCCGGGCTATCGGCTAAGTGATCGGTTTACCAACCGATCATTACAAGTAAACCCCTTCGTTCATGAACGAAAGGGTTTTTGCACATCATCCATAATAATTGAATACAATTTTAAATCTTCATGTGACCCTTTAACCCAAATCGCTTTTCTTAATAAACCTTCATATGACATGCCGGCCTTTTCCATCACTCTGGCTGACCCTACGTTTAATGGGTGACAACTGGCTTATTTATATTTTTGTTAAACAGAAATCCATTATTAATTTATATTCCGATCTCCTGCATTTTCACCATAACTTTCTTGACCCTGCCATCCATATCCGTTCCCCCAAAATTTGGAAGCTTGAGTTCGCCTACAATCTTCCCATCGCGCATAAACATAATGCGCTCCGTCCGTGCCGCAACTTGTGCATCGTGAGTGACAAGCATGACCGCAGTACCGTCTGCATTGATTTCAGAGAATATGTCCATCGTTTCCTGAGCGGATATGGAGTTGAGTGCGCCCGTAGGCTCGTCGCCGAAAATAATGCTCGGGTTGTTCATCAGCGCCCGGCATATCCCCGCACGCTGAAGCTGACCACCCGAAACCTGGGTGATGCTGCGTTTTTCAAGCTCTGCAATGCCTACCCTTTTCATAAGCTCTCTTGCCTTCACCGTAATGTTCGCGGCGTTTTTTCGGTTATCCCGCATGGATGGAAGAATGATATTGTCGAGGATATTCAAATTTTTCAGCATCGTCGGCTGTTGGAACACAAAACCCATTTTGGTTCTGCGCATATCTGCAAGCTCATTCTCCCCAAGCGTCGATAAATCCTTACCCTCAAAAACGACTTTTCCGCCATTCACGCCATCCGTCCCGCTCAGTGCAAACAATAGCGTTGATTTCCCCGAGCCTGATGGTCCCATAACAGCTACGAACTCGCCCTCGTGAATATAGGCGGTCACCCCGTCCAGAACATTGTGCTGTTCGCCGCCTTCACCGAAAGATTTTACGATATCATCACCGATAATCATCTTTTTCATCTGCCTACTCCTTTATATTTTCGGATATTGTTATTTGTCCTGCGCCCGATGTGCCGATCATGGTAGCGATTAGTATCGAGGCTATCATCATAAGCGGGCTATACAGATACGCCGAAAGCGGATTGACCGCAAAATGGAACGCCGACGCTCCAAACGAAGAGATAACCGCACCCGCAAGCAATTCTCCGAGCGTGTTTGCCAGAAGGGTTCCGAGAACAATGCCGACAATCAGAACAAATACAGAACGCGAAGCATATTGCACCTTAATGTCCGTGTTCGTAAATCCGAGAGCTTTCATAACGGCAATGGAATATCGGTCCTTAGCAACAAGCATTTTCATAAACAACAGGGTAATCAGTACCGATATTATCAGCGCAACAGCCATTGCGGCGTGTGAAGCCTTCTTGACGGAATTTATGGTTGAGCCGAATGTCTGTGCAACAAATTCATCAATGTCTGAAATCTTGGCAAAATCAAACCTGTCCGCGTAGTCCGAAATCCTGGCGTTGACCAAAGATTTATCCGAAAGTTCAGCGAAGATCATGCTCCACATCATATCCGCGGAATTGTCGGTGAATACCGCCTTTGCGGTCTTGCCGCCGTTGGTAATGTCGGAGTATATTCCGCTTACCGTTAGTTCCTTCTCCTGTCCCTCTATCACCAGCGTAATGCCATCACCGGCCTTTTTGCTCAGCTCCTCCGCGTTCAAAACCGACAGTGCAATTTCATTCTCTGCGGCGGGTGCTCTGCCTTTGGAATAGGCAATTGGGAATATGGAATGGTCGCCGAGTTCGATTTTTATGTTTTCCTCAGAACCGTCTTCTGTTTTGATGTTAAATGCTTTTGTTGTAAGGACGGCAACTTTGGATATGGCACGGTCGCTGCTCATCGCATTTCGTAGTTCAGCCGTTTTCTCTGAAATGTTATCGGTCTGCTGTATGTCAGCACGTATATCATAGTTTCCGATCCCCATATATTGGATGAAGCTCGTAGAGGAGATGGTGTTGTACAAATTCTGTGGAACAATCATGATAAAAGCTGCAATCACCAACACCGTTAGGCTTGTAGCATAAAGCCTTTTCCTTGCGAGAACATCTTGGATACCGAGGAAAACATTCGTATTCAACAGCCTGTTTCCACTTAGATTAAAACCTTTGGCGCCTGTGTTTTTCTCCTGTGAAGTGCCAAAGCGTATGGCTTCTGCGGCGGATATCTTTCGAAAACGTTTCAACATTGCGTTTACATAGGCGATGATGGCAAGGAATACAAGCAGTATGCCGATGATTCCGAACAATAAAGCATAAGCTGAATTTTCGCTTTCCCCCATATACAGCCTTATATTTTCAAGAAGCATGCCTTGGAACATAACCGACAGTGCAAAACCGAGCATACTACCCGCCGCGGCAATCGCTGCGTATTTCGCAAGATACATCTTCTTTATGTCGGAAACACGCAGCCCTATTGCCTTCATCACGCCAATCTCGCGATAATCTTCTTCGATTTTCGCCAGGAGCGTAAATCGTATGCACATCAATGCGATGGCCACGACAAGCGCGCTCACAAGAAGTATAACCGCGATCATCAACCCATCGGAAAGTGCGTTCATCATTTTAAAAAGCTTATATGTAACGGTTGGTCCATTTCCTTCAAGTCCTGCGGAGGCATAAGCCGTTTCAAATGAACCGAGCTCAGATAAATCCTTTAATCTAAACTCAATCAGATACTCCATGCTGCCGAGGCCCTTGATTTCCGCGTAATCATGTTCATGTACAAGAAATCTCTTGGATGAAGAGAGTGTAGAATTCATCTGCGAATCCCGGAGGAATCCCGCAACGATAAACTCCTTCCCACTAATGACCGCCTGATCACCGACCTTGGTGGTGCCATCCTTCATATAACTTACTGGAACATACAACTCGCCGATGGCGGGTTTAATGATGTTACCGTCGAGATCAAGAAGATAATCGAATTTTTGGCTCTGCATGCTAAATCCGTTATCCTGGACACTATTTGCAAGCGAATGTTCGCCTAATCGTATCCGCGCACCATCCATATTGAGAAATTCTATCACTTGTACATCATCCACATTGCTATGCTGCTCCGCAAAAGCCGAAAGCCGCGCAGTATCTATTTCACCGGAATGCATCTGCATAAAATGCGGGGTTTTAGCTTGCGTCATCAATGTGTTGAGCGCACCCGAGAGATTGACGACGAGGATCGCCGCTAGCGAAACAAGCATTGCCGCAGCAGCGACAAATACCATAGTTGTTAGCGTAGTGGCTTTGCTTTTTAAAAGATCATTGCGGATTATTCTGGAGTACATAAGACACCTCTGTTTTCAAGCATTTTAACTGACTTTAATTTATACAGAATGACCGAAGTTACACATAACAGCATCCCGGCGATGATAATGAGAAATCCCATCCCTCTGCCGAGTCCCGTACCGATGATTTTTCCCACACTGTCAGAAAGCACGCCACCTTCAACTAAAAAAGGGGTGAACACATAATCCGCTAAAACACCCGAAAGGGCATAAGCCACTACAAATCCAAGCTGGGAAAGGATTCCGATCAGTGCCCAAGCTCTGCCTTGAACGGAATTATCAATGTTGGTACGAACTAGAAAATCCAGGCTTGTGTTGGCAAACGGAAGCATTGCAAAAAACAGAAATCCCGAAACACAGATCAAGGCAATATGTTCTCGAAATCCGAACGCCATCATAAACACGCCTACACCAAACAAAGAAATCGAAAGAATGTTCACATAACCCTTTTGAATGGGAAGAAATCCTATAATGACACTGGATACGAGCATTCCCGAAGCGATAATGGTTTCTATCATCCCTACGACGGAGCTGCTTGTAAACGTCAGCAGCATGGGAATGGAGAGTGTTTCAATAACTCCAAGGTAAAATGTCAGCACCGATGTCATAATCACAAGAACAAGCACACCTCTGTTAGTAGAGACAGCGTTCCAACCGGCTTTGATTTCGTGGATGAACGATTGCGTGTGTTCGTATGTCTTGGAGACGAGGCCCCATCGGACGGCAAGCGTAGTTGCAACGGTGACAAAAAAAGTGCAAATGTCGATGACAAGCAGCAGTTTTATATCCGTAACGGTGAGCAAAAATCCCGCAAGGATCGGCGAAATCAGAAATTTTGCCGATCCTGCCACCTGAACAAAACCGCTTGCCCTCGTATACTGCTCCTCAGTCAGCAAATCCGTAACCGTAGCCTTGTATGCGGGGTCAAGCAGCGATGAAAACACCGAGCTTATGGTAACTCCCACACAAATTTGCCATAGCTGTGCTTCTCCGCGAAGCATGCATATGAGGATGAATACAAGGCCGATCGCAGAAAGACTATCGCCTAGCACCATTAACAGTCTGCGGTCATAGCGGTCCGCAAGCACTCCGGCAAATGCGCTTAAGAGTAACGACGGCATGAATGCAAGCAAGGTTACAAGCGCCATGGCCGAAGCCTTTCCCGTCTGTTGGAAAACATAAATCCCAAGCCCGAACGATGTGAGCCCGTTTCCTATGGTTGAAATAAGCTGTCCCGACCACAGTAGGAGAAATTTCTTGAAAGACTTCTCTGGTTTATTCATGGCTGCTCTCGTCTCCTCCACCAAACATCTGCATGACGTCCATCAGACTTCCGCTTACTGCACCGAGCAGCCTTTCTACGTTGCAAACAAAGGCCAGCATTCGTGAACCGCGCTCCTCATTCGTCAAGGTAATCATATCGTCATCAAAAACGGTATTCGCATAGATCACAACCATTTCCATGCATTCATACGGAAACGGTGTGCTGAACATTCCCTGCTCAATGCCTTCGCGGATGATTGCTGTCAGGATCGGCGGAAGGCCGTTGATGATGACCTTTTGTATTTTTTGATGCATCAGCGCGTTCTGCGGCTTGTGAATATGCTCCATAATTTCCTTGCTGCTTCCGCCGCTTAAGTTCATTGCCATCACAACGCGGATAATGCGTTCGACTACGGGTATCGTCTTGTCGGCGGCAATGACCTGTGCCGCATCCAGAAGACCGTCACTATACCGATCAATCAACGCATCCATAATATCCTCCTTCGCCTTGAAGTGATGATACAAGGTTCCCCGCGCAATCCCGACCTTTTCGAGAATATCGTTTGTACTTGTGCCGTCAAAACCCTTCTGACCAAAGAGCTCATCCGCGGCGTCAAGGATTTCGTTCCTGCGTTCTTCCGCTTTTTTTACAACTCTCATTGTTACACCTCCTCTACACCGACCGACTGACTGTCGGTTATAGAATAACAGGTTTCCTGTTATTGTCAAGATGTTGTTAGCTGAAATACAAAAGCAGCCCATCCTCTATTGAGGAAGAGCTACTTTTAGTTATCCATTAGCTGTTCTCCGAAATATATTCATCCCTTAAAAGTCCATAAAACACGAGGTCTTCATATTGATCCCATTTCCTCACATGCTGTCTTAAACGACCTTCATATTTCATTCCTAACTTTTCCATGACTTTACCCGATGCAGGGTTTTTCCCCAGATATCGGGCAAATATACGGTTCAATTTCATTTCGTCAAACGCATACCGTACGATACCTTTTGCCGCTTCCGTACAATATCCATTGTTCTTATACTGTCTCCCAATCCAATATGCAAGTTCACCATGATCAAAATTCCTATTACATCCAATACAGATAGCGCCTATTACATGCTGTTCTTCTTTATGTACGATAGCTAGTTCCAGTGATCGGTCTTCATTAAAGTTATGAGCATGTGTTTCTATCCATTGTTCTGCCATCCCATCTTCATACGGATGCGGGATATATAATGTTGTTTCCGCAATATATGGATCCCCTGCTAATTGTTGAACGACTTTGGCATCATCTAGACGGAAAGGCCGTAATGTCAATCTTTCCAATTGAATGGTCGGCAGTTTCTTCAAATGGTTCTCCCCCTTAGTTCCATGAATACTCCTCTGTTCCCTGTGAACCAAGAGAAGACAGACCCTTTTTCGGCAATCGAATCGTGAACGAAGTTCCTTGTGAAGGCTCACTTTCTACACTAATTGTGCCGTCATGAACCTGAACCAGCTTGTAGACAATCGCCATTCCGAGTCCCGTGCCCTCAGAGGTAGAATCCGTGGTCGTGCCCCGGTAATATTGCTGGAATAGGTGCTCCACCATATGGGCCGGCATCCCTACGCCATTGTCCTTGATGCGGATTACAGCATGCTCTCCTGTGTCCGCAATCTGTACATATATATTTGTATGTTCAGGATTGTGGAGGATGGAGTTCATCATCATATTTTGCAGGATGCGCTGCATGAATTTCAAATCAAAATCAACATAAATGGCAGGTGGATCCGCTTGAAAATGCAAATGATAGCTGCTCGCTTGCGGGCTATTGCTGATATCGGCAACTACCCGTTTTGTAAATTCGACGATATCTTGATTCGTCTTCTGTAATGGCAAAGCGCCGTCAGCGCGATTGAGCTGTGTGACGAGGCTTAAATCTTGAATCAATTCCTCCATATGCTTTCCTTTGTCGTCCATTTCCCGAATGAAAGAGATCGCCTCTTCTTTCGACCACTCGTACTGCTCATTCAATAAAAGCGCTGAGTAGCCTTTGATATAGGTTAACGGTGTTTTCAAATCATGAGAAATCCCCGCAATCCATTCCTGCTTGGCTTCTTCGATTTGGCTCCTCTCGATTTCGTTCGCTTGCAGTTTGACTCTCAAGGATTGAAGATACTCAAGCACCTCCTGATACAGGCGGAACCGCATGCGAAGTTTCCCTTTACGGGTATATATTTGAGGCAAATCGGCAGGTTGCTCATAGTTGTCCTGCGAGAGTCGATGAATCCAGGCCATGATGAATCCGATCGGTCCGCCAAAATACCATCCAAACAAAACGATGCACAGCAGCGTACTCGCACCAAAGATCCATCCGACAAACAGTCCTTCATCATCTAGACTGACATGGATACCGAGCAAGGGAAGAAGGCCTTCAAGAATAATAACAACGAGTACACCCGTGCCAAGCATCCATAGAATAAGTCCTAATGCCAAATGAATCGTAAATCGAGTTTTTATTCGCATGACAGTGCCTCATTTGGGGGGATGAATTTATAACCGATTCCCCGCAAATTCACGATGATTTTTGGTTTTCGGGTATCATCGCCGAGTTTTTTTCGCAGCTTGGCGATATGGATCGTGACCGTTTTTTCTTCCCCGTACACATCATTTCCCCATACCAATTCGTAAAGCTGAGCCGTCGTGAAGATATGATTCGGATGTTTACAAAAGAAATGCAGCAGCTCCAGCTCCTTCGCCGTGCATTCTACAGGTTGACGCTTCACGGTTAACGTTGCCGATTCCGGATGAAAAGAGAAGTACCCGTAATCGAACGCCGTGTTTTGTTGATGAGCATTCTCCATAAACCTTTGCCGGCGAAGGATCGCCTTGATTCGGGCAATGACCTCCAGTGGATTAAACGGCTTGGTAATATAATCGTCCCCGCCGATCCCTAGACCCGTTAATTTGTCGAAGTCGGTGGAGCGTGCGCTAATAAAAATAATCGGTGCATTCGTATGTTTCCGAATCTCCGCACATAGTTCAAAACCGCTTAGATCCGGGAGCATAATATCGAGCAAAATCATATCATATGCCTTCTCTTTGATCCGCTGCAGCGCGCCTTTGCCCGATGATGCGGTGTCGATATGCGTAAAATTCTCTTTGCGAAGCGTGATCTCCAATAACTTCAAAATACCGATTTCATCATCGACTGCTAGTATGGATGCAGATTCCATTGCGATTTTCCCCTCACTTCAAGCTTTATCCTGTGTATTCACTTTTCTATCTTACTCTATTTACAAGATCCCGAGTTTACTCTAGTCAAAATGTTACGAGCTTTTTCCATTGTGTTTACTTTATTTTTACTTTCGTTCCCTAAGCTTAGTGTAGCACATCATTAAGGGAGGAAATGACAAGTGAACGCCGCCATTCAAATCAAAGCAAGGCATTCAAGGGCACGGAAACCATTACAAACGTCAATATGAGTATCAGCAGAGGAGAAATTTACGGATTTTTAGGTCCGAATGGAGCCGGTAAAACAACCATTATGAAAATGATCTTAAATCTGGTAAAACCGTCTTCCGGTGATATCCAAGTATTCGATCAGTTGGTTCTGCCAACATCGGTTCAATACTTAAAAAGAATCGGCAGCATCATTGAATACCCCGTGTTTTACGACCGGCTGACAGCGGAGGCCAACTTGGAGTTTCATTGTAGATACATGGACTATCGCGATAAGACAGCGATCAAGGAAGCGCTGGAGATCGTAGGTCTTCAGGGTGTGGGGAAGAAAAAAATCCATGAATTCTCTTTAGGGATGAAGCAGCGATTAGGGATTGCGCGCGCGATTGTTACGAAACCCGATATTCTTATTCTGGATGAACCTATCAATGGGCTTGACCCGATCGGGATTAAGGAAATGCGGGAGCTTTTCTTGCATTTAAAGGAGAGATACGGAACGACCATTTTAATTTCGAGTCATATCGTATCCGAAATCGAAAGCGAAAAAAAATCATTCAAGCCAAGTTATCGATTGTGTTTGGATTTAGCTTCTTCAGCATCATCGTCTCTACGTTTGTGATCAATTTGTTAGTGTACTTCTTGAATCCGATGATCGGTTTATTTGAAGAATCGGTGCATGTCGGAGACATAATGGCTACACTTCCAACAATGTTGCTCCAAGCATTTATGATCGCCGGAATCAGCCTGATTCCTTTATCTTTTGGCATGCGAAAAAAATCGACGGCTTCCACGATCACCTCGGCTGTCGTCATTGGATTCGTGGTTAACACAACGGTGTCTGACGGGGGAAGTTCGACCAGTCTGTTTCATTTCATCGCCATCCCGATTGCTCTCTGTCTGCTTGGCCTTATCCTTGGCTATCTTTCTTTTCATAAAGTAGATCGAACCGATGTAGCTTAAAATTTCACCGTATATGAATGGAGGACTAGAGCATGAGGAAAATCATAACCACTTCGCTTGTTTTGCTTACCGTTGGCGGGTTAGTTATGGGCTGCCAAGGCGTAGGGAAATCAACAAGTTATAACCATGAATCTTCCTACGAAGCTACCCGCATTGAAGAAATTGAAGTCAACAACGAATCTTGGGACATTGAATTCAAGCGTTCCGATTCCCCGAACATCACCATCGCTTGCGAAGGCAAGCGGCAGAACAATAAGAGCGACCCTGTAACGATTAACCATGACGGGAATAAAATTGTCGTTACCCAGGAAGACCATGGTAGTGCTATGGCAGGGTTCACTTTTGGCAAAAAAGGGACGATTTATATCTCGATTCCCGACCGTGAAGTCGATACGATTACATTGAACAATAATGCAGGTGACATCAAGATGAAGAATGTAGCGGCGCAAAACATTGTCATCGCCAACAATTCGGGGTCTGAGAACATCGAAGGACTTTCAGCAGAAAAGGGTGTGTTTACTTCCAAAGACGGGGATATCAAATTGAAAGACAGCTCGCTAAACGAATTAACGGTAACCACAGGCAGCGGCGCCAGCTATATGACAGACGTGACCAGCCCCGTGATGAACATCACTTCAACCTATGGGGAAGTATCCGTCAAACAGATCGAAGAGGGAACGTTGATGCGAGTAGAAACACAATCGGGAGATATCGCCGTATCTTATAAAACACCCCCTGCTTCGTTAAAGCTTACCGCAAGCAGCGACTCATCGGATATAAGCGTTGGTTTAGATGGCTTCAAGGTAAAACAGAGCACGGAAAAATTAATCAAAGGCACGATTGGGGATGCATCCAATTCAATGGAGCTTATCAGCCGCGCCGGAACGATTGCTGTAAAATAGCTGCATCCATACGAGTAGCAACATATTTTTGTCGTCAACCCTTAATAACGCAGAAATCCCCCACGCTACCTCCGGTTGCAAGGTCAACTGAGTATATCCATAGCTTTATCATATTGTTGTGTCAGAGCCCTCCATGCTACAATATCGTTAAAAACCTGGCTGTGCAAACATTCGGCCTATATTAAAAGAGAATCATGACCAGTATTTCGACTTTTATTTCTATAGCTTCAAGTAAAGGAGAACCATCGGCATGATTACTGTGCAGCTTATTTATTTCGGACTCATGTTTTGGTTCGGCTTATATATAGTTAGCCGAGATGCAAGAAACGTTCGGCTATTGCTGGCCGGTCTTGGCGTAATTGTTTGCTCGTTCGGTGTTGGGGCAGCCGTATTGATGCCTTACAGCCTAGAGCCTCAGCGCATCGCACTGCCACTTAACAAGATACAAGATATCTCCTCCTATCTGCCTTTGGTTTTGTGGCAAGGTGCCGTTCTATCCACTGTCGCGGGAAAAGAAGATAAACGGAACGCATTATGGACGTTATGGAAGTATGGTTTAATAGGGCTGGCGCTGGGCAGCGTGATTTGGCTGGCCTTCGCTGTGAATCCTGACGAATTCGTTGTCTCCTATAAAGCTGCGTTATGTACATTTTTCATCCTGTTTATAGTGCTTTCCCTATGGGGAACATTGTCCGATAAGATAAAGCGGCCCCTTTCCTTCTATGTCTTCAGTTATGTGCCGCTTCTTATATTTGCCTGCATGACGGCTTTGGCCTTCTTTTATCCGAACGACGCATGGAACAAGGGAGTCATAATGGCACAAGGTACAGGAATGCTGGTGTTCAGCGCGTATACGATGATCAAAGAAATCAGGGAGCAAGGGGAATCCTGGCTGCCCGATTTGTTTCGGTCCCTCGATTACTCTGTCTTTTTTACGCTCATTTTTTCCGGTCAGGTTGCGCTTGTTATTTGGCTTGGAACGGGGACGGGTTTCGATTTTATTACACTGCTGTTATTGATGATCAGCATGATGGTTTCCATTGCATTCCAAGTGTTTGTGTATCCGATTCGGGCTTTGCTCGACAACTTCGCTTTAATGATGTTCCCGAAGCTGCGTCTGGAACGCTCCAAACTGCGTTTGGTCGAAAGCGTCCAGGCTCGTATTGATGAGGATGCGAAACCGGAGGAGATGGACGATGAGGAGCTCTACCGTCATATCCGGCGCGCAACTAGCAACTTGGGCAACCTGGAGCGTTTGGCGTCAAGCCCGCTCACGCAGTTGAAGCTGATTGACGAAAGGCTGCGGAAGCGAGGAGCGGTTGATGGTGTAATGGAACGGGCTAACGAGCTTAAATCTCTGCTTATCGAAAGTATACTGCAAATAAAGCCGCGCCAGGATGAATCGTTTGGCACGACGGACGAATGGAAGTTTTACAATGCTTTGTACTTCCCTTACGTCGTCGGAATTAAGCCATATAGCGTACGTTATTCGGGTAATCAGCTGGATGCCCCTTCCCAAGATGCTTTGGCGTGGTTCCGTTCCTGCGTGCCCGAGCGCACCTGCTACAATTGGCAGAATGCTGGCGCGCGTCTTATAGCAACAAGTCTGAAGGAGAAAAACGCACTGATCAAGGCGCAATAACGATGACTTAGATGGCGGTTGTTTTCTTGGGTATATCCACCCAAAAAACAACCGCTTTTTATTGCTGACCGAAAAAAAAGCCATATTGGCACCAAATGGCAGTGAAAAGTATGGTTTTGGCAGTAGTTTTTGGGCTAATCTCGGGTTGTTAGAGCATAACCAAACCATTAGGAGGAATGTACAATGTCCCAAGCAAGCATCCAAACCGCAAAAACGGTGCATCAATTAGTGATCGGATCCATTCAAGCGATTCCGGAAGAAATCTACGATATAACTCCAGCAGGATTTAAGAATACCATTCGTTGGAACACCGGTCATATCGTGACTATGCTGAATTGGTTTCTCTCCGCAAACCCGGCGTTAAATACGAAGCTGCCGGAAAACTATTCCGGCTTATTCATGACCGGAACGAAACCGTCGGACTGGACTATCACGCCCCCATCGAAGGAGGAACTGATTCAATATTTATCCGCGCAGTACGACGAGCTGTCCAAGATAGACCCCGGGTCCTTGAAAATGCCCTTGAACCCGCCGTTTGAAATGGGGCCGCTGAGGTTCGAAACGGCAGGCGAGCTGTTTAACTTCGCATTCATCCACGAAGCAATGCACTTGGGGATCATTTCTTCGCTTGTAAAAACTGTACAAGCGGACAATGAAGCGTGCTCAAATGAAAGGGGATAAATATGAAACCAAATAGAGTTATAACGCCTACAGGAGAAACCTTCATCCGCAAAGTTCTGGTGATAAATTCCGTTTCGTCCGGAGCATGCGGGTTGCTGTTGTTATTATTTCCAGGGTATGTTGCTGAATGGACTGGATTAGACAGTAGAACCGGCTTGGTATCAACTGGTGTTTTCCTGCTCGTATTCGTCGCATTTCTCGTATGGACTGCATCCAGGAGCATTGTTTCTCCAGCGGCCGTGCTTGTTATTACAGTACTCGACTTCCTCTGGGTTGTCGGCAGTGCGCTTCTGCTAGCGGATAAAGGAACTACAGTGACGATGACCGCTTTCGGCGTTTGGGCGGTTATTCTGGTCGCCGCAGTCGTCGGCGTATTCGGGATTTTCGAGGCAATATATTGCTGGCGCAACCGTGCTTTTGGAAGAGATCAAACGATCCGGTAAATGGCGCGGCCTGTCGGATTTCTTCTTCGACTAGTGCTTTACAGCAAAGAGCCTGTGTCTTGGACGGGCTCTTTGCTCTTGGGTTATGAGATTGGCTTATTCAGAGTACCTAAAGATATTCGATGTCACCGCTTAGCTACAACAAGTGAATTAACGAGCTTCCGTTCATCATTTGGAAGCTGGGTACATCCGTAAATAAACACTTATTTCGATAGCTTGGCATCTGCAGCATGAATTGTACTCCTAATATTCCCCTCCCATTCAAATATCTTCTTCTGTAAAGCATGAATCTGGTTAGCATCATCAACGATCCGTTTCAATTCTGCAGCAGCCTTCACAGCATCTCCCTCCTTGACAGCTGCTTTATAACGTTTATTCACTTCATTTTTATTTTTATTGAAGTCTGTTATTTTTTTGTTCTCGGCTGTGATTTGTTTCTTTAGCGTTTGCACCGGTAATAAAGCATCTTTGACGATTTTGGCTTTTGCGGCAGCCTGCTTCTTCGCAGCTGTTAGAGCATCCTTTTTCAATTTGATCTCCTGTCGCGCCGTATTAACAGCACCCTTTATACGGTTTCGCTTGAGATCATACAGAAGAGCGGACTTTCGATCTTTGCGTTTCCTTGCTTCCGTCGCTTTCTTGCCGAGATCAGTAAATTCCGCAAGCATAGGAGCGTATTTTTTCTGAGTCTGGTCTGCTTCTGTCTTTAACTTGTCGAGCATTACCTTGTCAATGAGCTGTACTTTCGAATTAATTTCTTTAAGTTTGTCATTGTTTTGTTTGCGCAGCACCTGTATTTGCTGCTTATCCTGTTTATTGGCTAACTCCAATGCGGTAAAATTGTCATACAACTGGTCAATGCTTGTTAACGCAGCATTCCACCCAGTATTTGAAGCCTCTGCATAAAGCGGTCTGGCCACAAGCAGGAAAAACATGATTAGAACGACTAGACTGTTTATATAGCGGTTTTTTCTTCTTCGTTGCAACAAAACAATCATCTCCCTTATCCATATCATCCTCAAAGGAAGAGCAAAAAGCACCCCACAAGAAAGGCTTCATAGCCTGTCCTGCGAGGTGCTTCTCCCGCACTTCTTTCGATTTGATAATAGTATATATTTGATCTAATAATATGTCAATCATTTCCTGGAACATTTGTTCTCATTCCAACCTCGAAATCGTTTATTGATTTTTGCATAGATTTCTAATCTCATCAAAGTTCCCAAAACACTCTTATTATTTGTGTTGCCAATGCCAATTTCTCCTGCTTCAAAGAAACTGGAGTTGCATTCACTGGTAATGATTCCTCCATCAATTGCTGCTTCAGTAATGCCACAATGCGGAATGAGAGTCTGATATCATAAAAAACCCACCTTTTTCAAGATGGGCTCAAACGAGAGGATTAGATAGAAACCTGCATACGTAAAAATAATATTCTGAAAAAAACCGCTATTATGACTCCTGAAGTTCTTCCTTCGGTTCCGGAGCCATCTTCTTAGCCAAAAACAGGGCTACAACAACCGCCGTAATTCCGCCGACAAGCTTCCCGACAATCATTGGGAAAATCATTTCCTTCGCGACCCCGGCCGTAAAACCAAGATGATCGCCGAATACAAATGCGGCCGACACGGCAAATGCGACGTTGATGACCTTGCCCCGCGCATCCATGTCTTTCATCATGCCAAACATGGGTATGACGTTAGCAAGCGTCGCAACCAGCCCGGCTGCCGCAATCTCATTCATGCCGAGCAACTTGCCCAGCTTCATAAGCGGTTTATTAAATACTTTCGTAATTACAAATACCATCGCAAAAGCGCCGGCGAGTACAATAGCAATATCGCCAACGATCTTAATTCCGTCTTCAACCGGAGCAAGCCCTGGAATGATGGTAATCCCCGTCAACTGCTGCGTGATGCCAGCTGCGAGTCCCAAAGTCGCAACGACAACGATGAATTGCCCAAAAACCGTGAACCCTTTGATCATACCCTGCGGAAATTTCCACAATCCCAGCACGATAAGTACAGCAAACAAAATAATTGGAACCAGGTTGGACAAAATCATTGTGATCGAGTAACCGGCAACCAATCCGCCAATCAAGCAACCGAGCGGTATAGTTACGATACCGGCCAGCACGCCGGTAGCCAAAAATTTCTGGTCTTCTTTTTTAATAATGCCAAGTGCAACCGGAATGATGAATACAATCGTAGGGCCAAGCATAGCCCCCAGAATCGTTCCTGCGAATAATCCCGCTTCCGGACTCTGCGCGAGTTCCTGTGCCAGCGAGAAGCCGCCCATGTCGTTCGCCAGCAATGTAGTCGCAAACATGGCGGGGTCTGCTCCCAATGCGCTGTATATCGGAACGACGACCGGACTTAGCACTTTGGCCAGGACCGGAGACAGGCAGATGATCCCCACCATGGCAAGCGTAAGCGAACCCATGGCCATAATCCCTTCATCGAATTGATGTCCCAATCCGAACTTGTACCCAATGCACTTATCGATGGCACCGAGAATCATGAAAATAACCATGCCGTATATGATAATTTCATTAATCTCCACGTACATGCTCCCCCATTCTATCGCTATATGATCCAAAGCAAATGGTTTTCATTGACCATCGTGCCCTGAAAACTCCCTACCGGAAGTGTTGTATGATTTCTTCGGACGGGGAACGAAGCACCGCATGATGAATGATCCGCTTTGGATCCATGGAGGATACAAACACCTTCATCCCCTGCTCCACATCGCTGACACTTCCTGTGAACACGGCGAGAAATTTGCCCCCAATCGCCATGCCAAGATTCATTTTTTTCACATGAATGTCGCATTGCTTCAAAGCTTCATTTAATGCAAAAATGCCAGGAGACACCGTAGCCGTCTCCACAATGCCAAGCGCATTCACAGGCAGGGAGGAAGGACGGCGTTTCAATCCATCGATGATATCGGGATGTACGCCATGCAGTTCAAAGTCGCTGATCCGGAATTCGCCGGCTTCCACCTTGGCTGTCTCCATCGCTGCCTTTACGTCTGCGGTATCCCCGCTCATGACGATCAGAAACTTGCCCGGACAGATCGGCTTCATATGATGCACTTCAACAGGCGAAGTCTTCAGCATTTGGTCCGCTGTTTCGTAACCTTTACTAATGCTGCGCATCTCAACAACACCTATTGCACTAATCATGTGTCACCTCGATCGAATCGACGATCCCTACGATGACCGCATCAACGGGTATGTCTGCATTGGCAAACGATGTTCGGGCCGCACTTCCGGTCGTTACCAACACCGTATCCCCTATGCCCGCCCCGGCATTATCCGCAGCGACAAAATATTCACGTGTGACGGGTTCTTTGGCATATGATAACGGTTTAACCACGAGGAAGGCCATCCCGTTCAGCTTATTATCCTTGCGGGTAGCCCACAGGCTTCCCATAACTTGTCCCATGATCATAAGTTCACCTCACCCGTTATCTTCTACGTATCTGCATCTGCTGCATGCGTAAGTAATCCTGAGCAAGCGGCGTAATGATACTATGCCGGTCTATCACGATCTCTGTCCGGTTCTGCAGACGGTGCTTTTTCACTTCCGCTTCGGTAATGACTTTGCGGCTCAATACTTCCGCATCATGCGGTGCATAAACGGATTCGGTATGAGGCTCAACCTGAGTCATATCCTTAAGCCGCCCTTCCTCCATACAAACCGCAAGCATTTCCGTTTCTTTGACCATCCGGATTCCGTAATCGCTCAGCTTGTCTGTAAATTCATCGTACATTTTATACAACAATATTGGGGCCGTTGACTTGTATTTGCGGTAAAGCAATCCTTCCTCGAACGCAATCACCTTTCGTCCCTTCAGCAGCATCGTGAGCACGAACCGTTCACGCGGGCCTGCGCTTATGCCGTTCGCAAGGTGGGATAACAGCTGAATACATATTGTAGGAATAATCAGCACATCACAATCTCTGAGTGCCTCATCGTAATAACGCACCTCATAATATGGCTTCAGCTTATTTTCCAGTTCCGGCAGCGGTTCCACAGTCAGTAGAACCGCTTGCTTTTTGGATACATCCGGCTTTTTCGTCTGTGCCAGTTCCAGCCGTTTCATCACCTCAGCCGTTACGGTTTCGATAATCGCTGCCCGATCCAGAGCTTCTATGTTCATTTTTTCACGCTCCTAAACCTGGATGCCCTACTTCAAAATTTTCCCCTTCGTACCTTTCGTAAAACCGCATGCATTTGCTTCGTCGTAGTCAATATGCATGTAGGTCTCAAAGTTCGGGCTCACTCGAACCAGTACATCGTCAAAAATAAGCGGACGTTTGCCATACACCTTTACCTGTACGATTTCGCCGTTTTTTACGTTGTATTTCTCCGCATCCTCCGCTTTCACGTGAATATGGCGTTGTGCTGCGATTAATCCTCGATCGAGCCGAATCATATTGCTGCCCGAAGCGATGACGATTCCCGGGGTTCCTTCCAACTTACCGCTTTCTTTTACCGGAGCAGATATTCCGAGCACGACCGAATCTGTGAGCGATACCTCTACTTGCGATTCTTTGCGTTCCGGACCAAGCACGACGACATTATGCAAAGAGCCCTTGGGCCCGATCAGCGTCACGCGTTCTTTGCAAGCATATTGCCCCGGCTGGGAAAGATCCTTGGCTTTCGTCAGCTGGTATCCCTTGCCGAACAAGGCATCGATCGTTTCCCGATTCAAATGCACATGCTTGCCGGATGCTTCGATTTCGAAACAGGTTTCATCCTGCACCCGCTTAACCACTTCATTAATGATGCTCTCTACCAGTTGGTTATCCACCTTAGTCACCTCATCAGTTGTACTCTCCAACACGGATGCGGAACATGATAATCCAGAACAAGGAAGACAGCCTGTTCAGTGATCGAATGATATCTTCACGCTCTACATCTCCATGTTCCTTCTTGAAGGCTTGATAAGCCAGCAGTTCCGTCTCCCTCGTCAATGTGCGTAACGCATTTATGACAACAACCGCTTCGCCCATATCATAGCTGGGTTGAAAATGTTCCAGTCCAAAGTATTTCTTGGGAAAATGGGATTGCTCCCTGAGTTCCTTGGGGTTCAGCCCAAGCAAATGGAATTCTTCAATGCTTTCGCTAAGCACTTCGCACCGTACGATCCGCCTAACGAATTGCAAAATCTCTTCCAAATCGTTGACCAGCTTGGTCATATTCAGCTTGAAGCAGCTGATTTGTGCTTCCAATATTTTTGTTTCCAATGAGTCCAGCTTGCCGCGGAATAATATCCGTGGATGATCCTTAAAAACGAGCATATTTCCATACAAATGGGTCATATGCTCAGGCTTCGTTTCCAAAAATCCGCCGTACAGCGTTCGAAATCGCTTTTTCCCGCCGGTTGCTGGTTCAACATCCAGGTTGGTCGTCACTTGAAGCTTAACTTCGTTTTGCAGCGTCGATTCTTGCGCTGGTGCCGGTACCGGTTCCTTTACCGTATCCTTATCCGTCTCAGAAGCTGTCACATACCGCAGTTCAATCTGATGATCGGTCAAAAAGCTTTTGGCTGATGGCGTCAGTATCGTTCCCGCAGCCGTCTCATAAACGGCAACATCCTTCAAATTCCGATTTCGAAAATACTTGCGCAGCTCGCTTTCCGTAATCACAGCCATGTTTTCACATCCTTCTAAGGCGAATGCGTGTTCATATTTCCTTACGCGATCGTCCGAACTGTTACAAGCCAGGATAAATCGCCATAGTCAGAAGTGGAATGCGGGCGAAGTGCCCGCATTCTGCTGTCTTCCTCGTCCGGCTTGTCAGAGTAGTTTTATTCTGCTTTTGTGGTTTTAGGCAGGATTGCGTCCACTTCAGCATGAGGTCTTGGAATCACGTGTACCGAAAGCAATTCGCCAACGCGTTCTGCTGCTGCTGCACCTGCGTCGGTAGCTGCCTTAACAGCGCCCACATCGCCGCGAACCATAACCGTTACGAGACCTGCACCGATTTGCTCTTTGCCGATCAGCGTAACATTTGCTGCTTTCACCATTGCGTCTGCTGCCTCGATTGCCCCTACCAAACCTTTTGTTTCCACCATTCCCAATGCGTTTGCGTTTGCCATGATAAAATTCCTCCTAATAATTTGTATTTATAATGAATTTTAGGGTTACCTATAATGGGTTGCTCGTCTTGCCGATGAAATCTACGAAAACTTACATTTTTTCAAGAATACGTGCCACAATCATGTCGATAAGTTGTTCTTTGTCTTCCGGAAGGCTGCATGCGGCTTTCGGCTGCGATTCTTCCTTTCGGTCCGCCAAATCTTCCATTTCTATTAGTCCATAGGCGATTCTGCGAATGTTAAGCAGATTAAGCGGACTGATGTTGTCGGATGTGGAGCTTCCGCCAACCGCACCGCAACCAAGCGTAAGCGCTGGTGCAAGTGCTGTCGTTGCGCCGATGCCACCAAGCGTACCCGGCGTATTGACTAACAAACGGGATACCGGTTTTTTCAAAGCGAACTGGCGTACAATCTCTTCATTTTCGGAGTGAATGCACATCGTATGGCCTGCGCCTTCTCCATTCAGAATTTCGATGCAGCGTTCGCATGCAGCTTCCCAGCTATCCTCTGTGTAGAAAGCTAGAATTGGAGCCAATTTCTCTCGTGAATATGGAACATTGCGTCCCACGCGGGTTTCTTCGGCGATCAGCACGCGAGCTCTAGCAGGAATATTCAGATTCGCCAGTTTTGCGATATGATCTACGCTGCGTCCAACGATTTGCGGGTTCATGGTGCCATTGGCCCGCATAATGAATTTGCCAAGCTGATCGGCTTCCTCTGCGGAAAGGAAATAAGCTCCTTGCTTTTTGAATTCAGCCACAACCGCTTCCTTGCTGCATGCTTCGACGACGACGGATTGCTCCGAAGCGCAAATCGTGCCGTTATCGAAAGTTTTGGAGCCCATGATGCGTTTGACTGCAAGCGGAATATTCGCGCTCTTCTCGATAAAGGCAGGGCCGTTGCCTGGACCAACACCGATTGCCGGCGTACCGGATGAATAAGCGGCTTTGACCATCGCCGTTCCGCCTGTTGCTAGAATCAAGGCGACATCGTTATGCTTCATCAATTGATCTGTTCCTTGAATTGTCGGAACCGTCATGACGTCAATGGCACCCTCCGGGCATCCTGCTTGCACAGCTGCCTCGTTAATGACCTTCACCGTTTCCAGAATACTCTTAAGCGCATTCGGATGCGGGGAAAACACGATACTGTTTCCTGCTTTAAGCGCAATGAGCGTTTTGTAGATAACCGTCGAAGTCGGGTTGGTGGATGGAATTAGACCGGCAATGACACCGACTGGGACAGCTACCTCCATCAACTTATTCTCTTTGTCATCTTTCAAGATGCCAACGGTTTTCATGTCCTTGATGGACTCGTAGACTTGCTGCGAAGCAAAGGCATTCTTGATGACCTTGTCCTGCCAGCGGCCGAAGCCAGTTTCCTCATTGGCCATCTTCGCCAGCTTCTCGCGATGCTTGTATCCGGCATCGGCAACCGCTTTGACGATCGCGTCAATTTGCTCTTGCGTCATGGCGGCGAGCTTAACTTGCGCTTTCTTGGCTTTGTTGATTAGATCACGGACTTCTTGAATGGATCTCAGGTCTTTATCCAATGTTTCCATCAATATTCCTTCTCTCTACTGCGTTTTTTCATCGATAGATGTGTATTTGTTTTCTTTAGTAAAAGCGGTCGGTCTTCTTTGCATTTTCATCGATAGATGTTTCTCCTATGAGCTTGCCTTTTTTGACTTGTTGCCGGATTTGGCTGCCGATTTGTGCTTCGGCTGCTCACGGAGTTTACCGTCATTGTGCTTGCTCTTTGGCGCATCGGCCTGCTTCTTATCCAGTGTTGCTGCCGGATCATCGACATCCTTCTGCTCAGGGACAAGCTTTACTGCGGCTTTTGCATCTTCTGTTTCCCTGACGTCGGGTGTGGATTTCTCCTCCGCTTGAGTTTGAATTTTCTTCATCGGTGAAGGTTTCCGCTCCGGCTGGGACCCAGCAGCATTCGCTTCATTTGTCTTTAGTACCTGCGGCCAAACCGTATCTGCCGCTTTGAGGTCTTCTGAACTTTCCCCTTCTTCCGCCAAATCTTTAGAAGCGGCAGTTTCTGCAGTTTGTTTCTGCTCCTGTTCATCCATGGTTGCGACTGCCTGAAGCGGACTTTCGTCAGTATCATCCTGTTCTTCCACCAAAACTGCCGTTTCTTCATGCATTCTAGCAATCACATGGCGGGTCAGCAGCACATCTAATTGCTTCGCCATCTCCGCTCCCGCCTCAACAGCAGCCTGCACCGCTCCGACATCTCCATCCAGCTTGACGGTCACCAGTCCACCCCCGATGATCTCCATGCCGATACAGGTAACGCTTGCCGCCTTTAATGCGGCATCCGCTGCGGCGACTGCACCTAGATACCCTCTGACTTCAACTAGCCCTAACGCGCTATATCTCATGGTCCGCTACCTTAATAACTCGTTGGGTTATCCGCAACGAATTGGACAGCGTCCGCGAAAGCGTCGCATGCTGCCTTGCAGGCCGATTGACTGCCTGTCAGCAGTGCGCCAGCGAAGTTGGTCTCGGACGGTGGGCCAAAGAAGGTTGCAATCGTAACATCGGCGGCTTTCAGTGCTGCATCGATCGCATACATCGCTTCCAGCGGCGGAGCGATCAAATAAGCGATCGCCTCACCTTCTTGGATCCCCGCAGTCTCGGATAAATAGGAGCCTGTTCGGGATACGCAGTGGGCGAAATAGGTGATGCTGTCATCCTCATTGGCGCTAACAAAATGGGCGCCGCTTTCGATGAAATCAACGACAGCGTTCATTCCGCTGCGTACTTCCTCGGGATTTGGCCCAGCCAGAATCCCAATGACTTCACCTGCCAGCTTCGTTGAAGCATTAGCCGATCCGGCATACATGCTTCTTGCATACACAACATCCACAGCAGCTGCTTTCGTTGCTTCATCCAGTGCTGCGTAAGTTACGTCATCAATGTCAGCAGTAATGATACCCAAACTTTTATGGTGCGGCTTCAGCTCCAGCTTGTTTGCCATATCCAGGCTTACGCTGGAAATGAGCTTCATCCCGAGCACTTGTGCATGAATCGGTTCGTTTCTCATACGTGCCTCCAGCCTTTCCTATAGTTTTAAATCAATACCTGATGCTTTGCGATCAATCATGGTCTTGATCAATTCGGCAATATGTGCCCCTGCTTCTACGGCAGGGGTACCGCCGGAATGTATGTTGGAAATAACGGTACGTCTTGCTTCAGGCATGCCCACCGTTGGTTTATAAGCAATGTAGGCACTCATGGATTCTGCCGTTACAAGCCCCGGACGTTCGCCGACCAGCAGGCAAACCACATCTGCTTCCGTTACATCGCCAATGACGTCCATGGAAGGAACACGGCAATGCTTGACGAACAGGATATTGCCTGCATCGATGCCATACATCTTAAGACCTTGCGTAATGGATGGAATGATATCCCGCAAGTTGGCTTCGATCGCTGCCGAACTTAAGCCGTCTCCAACCATGATTTGCACTTTGGCCTGCTTGGTCGTGTGCTGCTTGATGTACTCGATGGTCTCATCCGAGAATTGACGTCCCAAGTCCGGACGCGTAATATATTCATCCTTGTCCTGACACTTGGTCGCGATCGGCACAAGGTGCATTTCCTTGACGAAATCTTCGGATACATAGGAGAACACGGCGTCTTGAGCAGCGGCATGGTCAGCGCGGAAACGCAGCGATGTAATCGTCTTATACCGCGGACCTGCGCGCCAAACGCCAAGACGGGCCGGCGTCTTTGCTTTCATTCTCATGTATCCTTCGCGATCCGCCGGATCAGGCACGAGCAGCAGCTTGCGAAGATTAATTTCCGTGATATCATCCAAGCATTCACCGTCGTCCTCTTGTACTTCCTCAGGTACAGTTTTATCTACAAGTCCACCTTCGTTCGGCTCCGCGTTATGCGCAATCGGTGCTGCAACTGTCACAGTTTCAACAGGCTTAGCAACTTCTTGCTCTGCCTTGTTTCCTACCATCTCGTTCAAAATCGATTCAATCATCGATTTCAGATCTTTTTCGTTCATGTGAGCTTCCTCCTTTCCTTACTTGAGAAATACTGACGCATCCCCGGCTTTTTTGGTCAGTTTGCCGTTTTCGATAAAGCCCATTTTCTCCATCCACTGTTCGAACTCCCGAATTGGACGCAAACCGAGCAATTCACGCAGCGTTGCCGTTTCATGATATCCGGTCGTCTGGTAGTTGAGCATGACATCGTCACCATGAGGGATACCCATGAAGAAGTTGCAGCCTGCTGTAGACAGGAGAACCGCCAGGTTTTCCAAGTCGTTCTGATCCGCCTTCATATGGTTCGTATAGCAAGCGTCGCAGCCCATCGAAACGCCTGTCAGCTTGCCCATGAAGTGATCTTCCAGGCCGGCACGGATAACCTGCTTCGCGTCGTACAAATACTCGGGTCCGATGAATCCGACAACCGTATTGACAAGGAACGGGTTATACCGCTTCGCGAAACCGTAACAGCGTGCTTCCATCGTCACCTGGTCGATGCCATGATGAGCTTCGGAAGACAGTTCGGAGCCTTGCCCCGTCTCGAAATACATTACATTTGGCCCAACCACCTGGCCTTGATTCAGCACAAGCTGCTGCGCTTCCTCAATCGTGGCCGCATTGAAGCCAAACGCCTCATTCCCTTTCTGCGAACCTGCGATTGATTGAAAAATAAGTCCTGTCGGCGCGCCTCGCTTAACAGCTTCCATCTGGGTCGTAACGTGAGCGAGCACGCAGGTTTGCGTAGGAATTTCCCACTTCTGCCGGAATTCCTCAAACCGTTTAAGGACACGCGTCACGCTTTCTACGGAGTCGTCGACCGGATTAAGACCAAGCACCGCATCCCCGATCCCGAAAGTCAGGCCTTCCATCAGGGAAGCCATGATACCGTCGGGGTCATCTGTCGGGTGATTCGGCTGCAGCCGTGCCGACAGCGTGCCCGGACGTCCGATCGTCGTGTTGGCATGCGCCGTAACCCGGATTTTTTTGGCCCCGTAAATCAGGTCAAGGTTCGTCATGATTTTCGCAACCGCAGCAATCATTTCCGCTGTCAATCCCCGGGAGATGCGTTTGATGTCGCCTTCCGTTGTGTTCTCGTTCAAAATCCACTCCCGCAGTTCTTCTACGGTCCAGTTTTGAATTTCACTGTAAATGCGCTCATTCACGGCATCCTGAATGATACGTGTTACTTCGTCCTCTTCGTAAGGAACCGCCGGATTATTGCGCAGTTCCGACAATTTGATCTGGGAAAGAACTACCTTGGCGGCTACGCGTTCTTCTGCCGAAGCGGCTCCCAATCCGGCCAGCGTATCCCCCGACTTTTCCTCATTGGCTTTTGCCATGACTTCCATGAGTGTCTTGAATTGATAGACTCGGCCAAACAATTTCGTTTTTAAAATCACAAAAGCTCCTCCTTCCACTTGCAGCTCGAATAGATGAAACTCGAATCGTTAATGTGCGGCTCTTAGTGAAAAACAAGCGTTTTAATAACAACGGGCAGCACCTTGCCACCCGCAATCGGCTTGCCGATGTCGATATAGTCGCCATTGTCTACCTGTACGCTGTCGATGCAGATGACATCTTTCTTGTAATTCAGCAACGCGTACAATGTTTGCCCCAGCACCTTCGCCAGATCGTGATGAACAATTACGATGAGCGGATACTCCCGCTCCAGCAGTTCAGACATCCCTTTGTACAAACCTTGGGCATATTTCTGAACCTCCTGAAAGCTTGCATTTTTCTTTCCTTCAATCGCAATGGCCACCCGCTGCAAATCATTGTTCAGTTTGAACCAATCCAGCTTATCGCTGATGGCCTTTGCCAACTGCTCACTGCTTCCGGACTCGTCGACCACAGAAAGCTTCAAGATCGGTAAATTCTTGATCGGGAAACTTTCATCCGTATAGGTAATCGTGCTTCCACTGATCTCCGTCGTATGGGATCCTGCTCCGACAACGGTAGCCCGGATGGTCTCGGCTGAACGAGCAACGGTCAACTGCTGCGTTAGCGGAGAAGAGGCGATTGCTCTTCCAAGCAATATACCGATGTCTCCGAACTCGAATACGTCTCCTGTGGATTCATGATAAATGTAGTCTGCAACCCCTCCTGAGAAGGAAATACACGGAATCGCAAGGTCCAGCTTCAACCCTTTGTTGGTGACGATGGTGTTATAGAAATCTCCCGGTGGTCTGAGGCCGACGCTTTCTTCGAGCAGCTTGACCATTTCCCCGATAATCGGCTGAAGATCATCTGGAGTGACCCGCTGGCCTATAGCAAGACGGAATCCCCTTCGCTCGGCAAGCTGCTTGATTTTAGGCGCGATATACGTGATTTCATGCGAACTTTGATCAACCTTGATCAGGCGCCCCCCAATATCGAGGCAGCCCGTATCCAACAGTTCGCCATCGGCGAATAATGCCAAATTGCTTGTACCGCCACCAATGTCGATGTTGGCGATGCAGGTGGAATGCTCTTTGGAATACGAATGTGCACCCGCGCCTTTGGCGGCAATAATGCTCTCCAGATCCGGCCCTGCGGTTGCGACTACGAAATCACCGGCAAAGCCGCTTAGCGAGAGCACGACTTCATTCGCATTCTCTTTGCGTGCCGTCTCACCCGTGATGATGACCGCTCCTGTCTGGATCTCATCCTTGCGGATGCCTGCCTTCTCGTATTGCTCCTGCACGAAGGATTGAATCTTCAACATATCGATCCGGTTATCTTCCAAAACGGGTGTAAAACAAATGTCGCTTCGATAGACCACTTCTTTGTCTGTAATAACCAAGCGAGGCACCGAAAACGAAGAAGCCATGTTTTGAATATGGAGCTTAGACAGCACCAGTTGGGTCGTAGAAGTTCCCATATCGATGCCAACGCTGAGCAATTGTTCTTCCACTTTGTTCACCCCCTGGCTTGATTTCTTATCATTCGGACTACAAAAAGGCTTAAAGTGACAACCTTCCGGATATACAGGAAGGTTTACTTTAAGCCTCATTGCTTCGAAGACTACGCCCTTGTAGTCCGATGATATTATTTTTTGAACGTAAAAGTCACTGTTGTGCCCGTATCGCCGGATACGATCGAAAGCTTACCTTTCAGCTTGTCTTTAACATAGCTGCGGACAATCGTCAGCCCCAAGCTTTTATGCGAAGTTTCCCCGACAACGAACCCGGCTCCGTCATCTGCCACGACGACCGTCACCAGACCGCCTTCTACTTTTGTCTTGACGGAAATTCTTCCCTCCGAACAATCGCCGAACGCATGTTCATAACTGTTATGTAGCAGTTCGCTTACAATCAGCGCGACAGTTACGGTCCGATCACTGTCCAAGCAAATGTTTTGCTCTGAAGCAATCTCCACCTTGACGGCGCGGCAATCAACAAAACAGCGTTCGATATTGGATGCAATCAATCGTATAACATCCATGAGATCCACTTCGGCTTCGATCTCCGTCGACAGCAATTCATGGGTTGCGGCGATCGCGAGCACGCGACTGACACTGTCATCAAGGCATTTCTTGGCCTCAGGGCTTTTGCACTGCCGCCCCTGAATGCGCAGCAGAGACGCTACCATCTGCAAATTGTTTTTTACCCGGTGATGAATTTCGCGGATGGCAACCGATTTAGAAACGATCTCAGCTTCCTTGTTTCTAATCTCGGTTATATCATGCAGAATAACGCCTACGCATAAATCCTTTTCCTCAATGAACAAGCGTTTCACCTGATAGTAACGTCCGGCGGCTTTCACTTCCACCGTAAGCGGACAACAAAGCGTGGATGAATGCTGGCTCATGACCTCGGAGAACATCGTCTGATCAAGCGACAAATTATCATAATGCAATCCTTGGATATCTTCCAAATAACCAAGCTGTCTGTAATATACGTCCGCCTGTTCATTTTTCAGCTTCAAAAACCCATATTTATCGAACACCAGAACGGCGTCTTCCAATTGATTGATAATCGAATCCTTGAACTGCAGCATAGCCCCCAGCATCGAGGACATCTCCCCATCCTCGCATGACGCTCTCTGCCTGTTGAAGTGGGCTTGTATATTGTCGCGGACATCTTTTTCATAGATCAGAACGGCAATGACGCCGCTTTGATTTTTAATAGGATATACCGTTTGCCGAACCAGATGATTCTCCTGCGTCCTGGCGACGAGCCCCTGCGACATAATGCCTGTTTCAAGCGTCCGCAGGACGCCAGGTTCATTCTCGCGCAGCGCCTTCTCCCCCGTAACCGGCAAATAATACACTGATTTGCCTTCACATGGACGACGATGATAGACCACGATGGCTTCGCTTGCCACGCTCGACAATACGTCGATGAACACATCATCCTCTACCTCGGTCATTTGAAATGACTCCGCTATTTCGCAGATCCGGACTATATCCTCTTCCGACAATCCGGTGTGAAGGCTGCAAAGCTGCCTGATCCGTTCTTTGAAATCAATCATAGGAAATGACGATGGTACTAGCAATTTCAATCAGAGGACATCGCCGATCCATGCTGAGTTTTCGCAAGATTTGATAGGCTTCCTCTTCCGTGTAGCCATTTTCTCTCATCAATATGCCTTTCGCTTTCTCGACCGCTTTGCGTTCTTCCATCTTCTGCGTCAGCTTTGAGAGATCTTGTTCCAGCTTTCGGAATTCCTTGCCTCTGGCTATCGTGACTTCCACCATAGGAATGAACGACTTTTCATCAAGCGGCTTTACCAAGTAACCAAGCGCACCGACAGAAGATGCTTTTTCAATCGTCTGTTTGTCGCTGTAGGCGGTCAAAAGGATGATCCCGCCCGCCAGCTGTTCTGAAAGAATTCTTTTACTCGCCTTGAGCCCATCCAAAATGGGCATTTGAACATCCATGATGACGAGGTCAGGCAGATGCTTCTTGCATAATTCGATAGCTTCAAAGCCATCGGAAGCTTCGCCTACTACATTGTAGTTAGCCTCTTCTAGCATCTCACGAATATCCATTCTTGTAATAGGTTCGTCATCGACTATTACAATTTTTCCATTCATGCGTCATGCACCTCATTGTCTGTCGTTATTTGCTTGTCGCTTGTCTATCGATAAGCCCCGCTTGCATTTGAACTAGAATCCAAGTCGTTTACGCCCTCAAATAATCCCGAAGAGCATCCACTCCTACGTTCTCGATCGTCGAGACTTCAAAAATCCGCTCCACGCCGGCCGCCATTAAATGCGCTCTGGCCTGCGCGATTTCCTCTTGCGACTTGGCCAGTTCCACCTTCGTTACCACTCCGATAACCGGCTTGGCGAATACCGTTGCAAAAGCCGGCGGGAAATAGCTGTCTTCTTTCGTGCAATCCTGAACCAGCCCAATGACATCGGCATCTACACTGGATACTAACAGCATTTTGTATAAATACCGGTTCTCGATGCATTCGCCCGGCGTATCGATCGCCTGATCGAAATTTTCGATGGCTTGCGTTTTCTTATAGGCAATCTCCTCACCGTGCAGCCATTGGCACAGCGTGGTTTTGCCCGATCCTGTACTTCCGGCAAAAATAATTTTCTTCATCATAAGCTTCTCCTACGTTCTCGTAATGTTCGTATTTGCCGAGAAGCCCAATATATTCTGCAATCCATGCAGCACTGCGCTGATCGCAGATTCTACTGATGATACATCGCCCGTAATGACGAGTGAACCGCTGAAACGGTCGACAAAGCCGATTTGTACGCCAGCCGCCTTTGTAGCGATATCCGCTGCAATGATGGAGGCTTCGCTTGGCGTGATCGTCATAACGCCGATGGACTGATGCGCTTCGTTTCCGAGTCCCAGCTTCTTGTAAATGTCCGGGTTCGGGTTCGCGATAATGTGAGCGAGCGTGACCTGTTTGCCAGGCACATACTCCTGAATCACACGTTGTTTCTCGGCTCCTTGTTCCATACTCCTCATCTCACTCTCGTATCGAAAACACTAAAAGAGGTTGTTCAAAAAGTCCACTTTTGATAAGAAAACCTAATCGATGACACTTCAAGGATGAGCGACCGCGATGCATAGGTAGGTTTTCTTGCGATATAGAATTTCATCAGCCTCCGCGGATAACTAATAAATTCTTTATCTGTCACGAAGTGAATCTGGAAGTAAACTCGGCATCGAATCTTGAATTCAGCCGGGAAAACCGGCCTTTTTGAACACGTAACTAAAATTCACTGCAAAAAACAATAAAAGCCCCTTAAAAGTCCATGCGGAATTTTTAAGAAGCCACTTTGCTTTGATTTGTATGCAACACGCCATTGTGTTACTTTCACTATATTTGAATATTGCAAGCGATGTCAATACGAAATCCGTCAAATTTCGACTCGATCTTAGAATTGAAACATTTTGTTCAAAATTTGAAGCACGTCCTCTGCCGTAGGAACGCGTGGATTTGTTGCCGTGCATCCGTCTTTCAGCGCGCCTTCGGCGATCGACTCTCTCATCTCTCCAAACAGCGATTGATCCACACCGCATTCGCGCAGCGTTTGCGGCATATTCAATTGCTTCTGCAGCAGTTTGATTGCCTGTACGAGACTACGGACGCCGCTCTTGGCATTTGGTGCGGATAACCCCAAGCTTTTGGAAATTTCGGCATACCGAACCGCCGCTCTATTGCTTTCTTCCTTGCCGTAACCCGGCTTGTAATCGGCATTAAATTCGATGACATGCGGAAGAAGAATCGCATTCATGCGTCCGTGGGCAATTTTGAATTTGGCTCCCGCCACATGCGCGATCCCATGATTCAATCCCAGCGACGCAATATTAAACGCCATCCCCGCGATGCAGGATGCATTATGCATTTTTTCGCGCGCCTCAAGATCATTTCCGTCCTTATAAGCTCGCGGCAAATAAGCAAAGACCAGCTTCATCGCCTTCTCCGCCAGCGCATCGGAGATATCATTGGATTTGGTGGATACATAGGCTTCAATGGCATGCGTCAAAACATCCAGTCCGGTATCGGCCGTAATGAAGTCCGGCACGCTTTTGACGAGCTCAGGATCGAGAATCGCTTCTTGCGGCAGCATGTCATCAGATACAAGCGGATATTTGATGTTTTTTTCTTTGTCGCTGATAACGGAGAATGACGTAACTTCAGAACCCGTCCCGCTTGTCGTCGGGATTGCAATGAACGGGATATCTCGCTGGTCAAGCAGCTTTTTCGTAAACAGCTTCATCGCTTTAGCCGCATCAATGGCAGAACCGCCGCCAATGGCAATGATTAGATCGGTGTTGAACGCACAGAGCGCCTCGACACCTTCCGTGACGACTTCAATCGGCGGATCAGGCACGATATTGCTGAAAACATATTGCTCGTTACTGCTGTGCAGTCGATCAAACACCATGTTAATCATGCCCGACTTCACCATAAATGGATCTGTGACGATGAACATACGTTTGTTTTGCCACTCTGTTAGACGATCCATCGCGCCTTGCCCCATATAGAGGTCGGCTTTAATCGAAAGTTTATCCATGTAAAGCACCTCCAAGAAGTAATTGCAACAAAAAAAGAGGCCATTCAAAGGGAAATCCCCTTCAAAAGCCTCTTTGCTTGTTATCATGTATGCACGCCATTGTGCAGCTTCTTATCATTTAGTTTTGCATATATACTGTACACCGTCATTCCGATCTTCGTCAACCGCTTCCGGAACTTGTCCTTAGATCAGACACATTAACGGCACGACTTTATAAGTGCCTGTTCAAAAAGGTCGATCATCAAAAGCGGACTTTGGGAACAACCTCTATCAATAAAAAAAGGGATATGCACCCCATAGTGCACGTGTTTCTTCGTCCTTGAAGAATCTCCCCGTTTGCGAGCTATACCTCATTGTATATATTCGGCGGCGAACACCCGGCTGTGGCCGACAACATCGTCGGCAGCCTCTGCTGCAATTAAAAAAAGCCTAGCGAGGCGGGAAACGTCACTAGACTTGTAAACCAGCCATTTTCGCCTCGAAATGACTGGTCTCTCCAAAGTTATTAGGCAAAAGACCTGACTTAAGACCGATCATTCGGTCTATCACAGTGGCGGGACCGTGTTGGATTTGCACCAAACTTCCATTACCTATAACTTTTTCTATTGTACATGACGCGAATAGTTGCCCATTCGACATCATTATAGCACAATCGACGCGTTTGGCGATATAAACCTAAAAAAAATGATTGACCGAATGAAACTCAAATAAAATAAAATGCCTCGGGCAGACCAAGGGACGAACGCTGCAGCGTAGATACGGTGAATTGTCTCATAAAGACAAACAAGGAAATGGTTTTCCCATTCATTTATTCATGATCCATGTTTCTCTTCTGCTCAGAGTACCACTTTCTAAGCTGATTAATATGGGCTTGATGATAACGGTTATGGTCGGCCATATGCCATAATCCCCACCGGATGGTGGCTTGCTTTTCATTTTCGTGACCAAAGGTGACAATGCTATCCAGATCAGCATCCGTTAATTGCGTGCATGTTTCCTTCAACATATTTAATACAACTTCATATTTAGATATAAGCATGTCCAAAGGCATTCCTTTGACCATTGGCAGCCTGTTATGTTCATCGATCATGGGGCCGTATTCATCTATGAATGACTGGGGAAGCGCCTCCCCTTTAATCCTATAAATCCAGTTCAGGTCGACGTACATGATATGTTTTATTAACTGAGCGGCACTATTGAAATTGTCACAAGGTCCCTTGAAGTCTATTTCCTCTTGGGCCATGCCCTCTGATATGGACTTTAGACGTTGGCTGTTCTCTCTGACAGCGCTATATAACATTCCCACGATCGTTGACATATTCTCTTCGCCTTGCAAATCGTACAACATCCTAGCACAACCTCCCTTGTAAATACAAATAGCATCCCAACCTCACTATTTGGACTTTTGAATTCTTTGTTTCAGCCGTATCGATTTATTCAAGTGCAGAAAAATATGCCTTGTAGCCGGCATAAGCACTAATCCCGCAATCGTTTTGTTTCCCCAGTACCAATATCAAGAGTCCCACTCAAGTTAGCAATTTCAGCTTCCGGCATTTCATTTCCAGAATGAACATCATCAATGTGGAGTTTCTTGTTCCATTGACCTGAATGCAATACTTGGACATCGTTATTTACGAGTACGCTCATCGTCATGTCTTCAATGCGGGTGATATGCCACATATGCCACATATGCCATATTATGGAGTTCTCTGTATCAGGAGCCTTAACTGGATATTGGCGGAATTTTTCCTCTTGTAGATCTTTAACTAATTCATCCTCAAGGGTCGCAATGGGTGAATGGCTCATTCTTGATGAATGTAACAGGCAATGCTGCTGCAAGAATAGGTCAACCGCACTTTGATGCTTAGCCGGATCCAGAATCATCTGGGTTAGCTTTTTGTGATTTTCATTCCACCGTTTTCTTTCACTCAAATCCATGGAGAACCATCCTTTTCTAGCCGCCCCCTAATATCCATGTAACGGCTTCATTAAAGTCTGTCGCGATAAAATCAGGATACGCTTCTTTCCATTTGCCGAAGTACTCGTTGTTATTATATTTTTCCAGTTCCTTGGGGCCAGCTCCCGTCTTCACTAGCACTTTCTTGCAACCGGCTTCTTTGGCAGCAACCATATCCGTCCATCTATCCCCTAGGACAAAGCACTCCCCTAAGTCCAGATTATTTTCTTCCGCGGCTTTCATCAGCATCCCTGCGGATGGCTTTCTACACGGACAACCCGCTCCATGCTCATGAGCACAAAGATAGATCTTATCAAAACCAAAGGCTAATAATTCCGATTCGAATTCGTCCTGTGTTACTTCGCCACGAGCAATTCCAGGTTGATTCGTAAATGAACAAACAAGCATGCCTGCGGCTCTGTGTGAACGAATCGAATCCTGTACTTGTGGAAAAAGCTCAAATTCACTGGGCTAAACAACCCGATCGGTTCCTCCAAGAGTTCCGTCCCTATCAATGAAAACCACTTGTCTTGAGAGCTCTAGCAATTGGTTATGCTCCTTTCCTTATTCATTTTTTGCGTTGGATAGTACAGGATGTCCCGGACGATTTAAACATCACTGATTGCCCGATTCATATCGCTTTCTCACTCAATTTCGTCGGTTTCGCTCCAAATAGCATATGCGCCGTAGCCTAAATACTCGCGCACCTCAAGAACTTTACTGCCCCGTATCAGAATTTCCATACCATTTTCGGAGTCCCACGCTGTACCTCCACCCAAGATTGCTCCGAATGTATTATCGTTTCGATCATAAGGATTTCGATAAAGGTCAACTTCCCCTACGGACATAAACTTCAAAATATCCTCTCCATGCACTCCATCTAAGCCGGGAGGATAATCAGCCGTATCGCTAGACATTTTGAGATTTTTCCACGCGCATGCTTTCTTGCATATTTCGTTTATGGTTTCATCCGGCAGCTGATTCAACAGATCTTGTATGTAAATTTCCGCTTCTTCCACACTCATGTCTTCCGTGCTAAAACGATATTCAACTTCACATTCGAACAACGCAAGATACCCAAACCCAGACATGCCTGTTTCCTCTGAAGGATCTTCTATTCCTACGTGTTTTAACTCAAATCTTTCGCTCACGCTATCTTCCTCCCGAATAATCCGTTTATTCTTGATTTATAATTCAATTGCTATATTCTTCATTCTCGACTGCACGGCAAAAAACCTTTTGCCACTGACGCTTCGCATGTACCGGGACACTCCATGGTCCCCCAGGCTAGGCACTGGCTGAAGGAAGTTGACTTTTATCCACAACCATACTACGATATGTAGTATGAGGTGGAATAGGAATGAAGATTAAAAAAATGAATATCGATGGTGAAGGCCTGAATCGATTTTTTGGACCACTGGAGTCTCGAATTATGGATATTCTCTGGTCTTCGGAAGCGCTTAGTATCAAGGAAGTCCAGTCGATCCTGAATCAGGAGAGTCCGATCTCGATCAATACGGTGATGACCGTCATGAATCGTCTTCTGGATAAAGGCCTGCTGACAAAGACGATGACGGGAACCGGCCGGACACGGGCAGCCAAGTTCAGTCCGCTGCAGTCAAGGGAGCAATTTCTCACCGAACAGACAAAGGAAGTGTCGCAGGGACTCATTCAAGAGTATGGGAGCTTGGTCGTGAACCATATGATCGATGCGCTGGATGATGTCGATCCCGAGGTGATCGCAAAGCTGGAGCGTAAATTAAACGATATCAGACACGGGAAAAAGAAATGAATCCCACCACACGGCTAATATGTACCTATGCACTGATGATCGTATTCGTTTCTGTTGTTATCGTACATATGGGAATATTCATTACCTACCAGGTCCGAAGCGGAATATTTCAAGGTCCCGTTCTGAATTACGCCTTAATCGACATTGTCATTGTATATACAATTGTTCAGCTCATTTGGCGAAGTACCCGGCAATTGGTTTTATCGCATAAATGGTTAAAGCACTTCCGTGCCAACAGGCACGATAAATTAACCAAGCGCCTGAATTACAAGTACCGCAGCTGGGGAACGGAAATCATCGTTGTACAGGACAATGCCTTTGTAGCTCTGACAATTGGTCTTCTGCGACCGAAAATTGTCGTGTCCACTACGGTTTTAGAGATGTTTAATGACAAGGAAGTAAAGGCAATTTTACTGCATGAACGATATCACTGTCGCAATCATGATGGTTTAAAATCGTTCTTTTCGACCCTGCTGGCAGACGCCTTTGGTTATTTACCAATCGTTAAACCGATTCTTCGGTACTATCAGACGTGGCAAGAGCTGTTTGCTGACCGATTCGCCATCCGGAAGATGGGCACGGAGCTGTATTTAGGCAGTGTCTTATTAAAATTAGCCCAACTTGGTAAGCTTCGGCGTTATGAGGCTGCCGTTCATTTCACGGATACGACATTGCAATACCGGGTCATGCAGGTTCTTGAGCCTGACAGAGGGGTGAATGTTCCGCTAGCCCTGCTGAAGCCTTTTCTGAGATCCTGCTCCATTTTGCTACTCTTTATGTTGACCGGGGATTCGTAATCCCTTTTTTTGAACTATTATACTACACCATGTAGTTTGATCACACCGAACATAAACAGAATATTTTTATCCGGGAATCTATGAGGGGGTATGAACATATGCACAATGAACTCATTCGTATCGGACCTGTGACCATTTATGGATATGGATTGATGATCGCAATCGGAATCCTTATCGCTTACAAGATCGTTGTTAATAGAACCGCATCTAGGCAACTGGAACTTTCTCATGTTTCCTCTCTAACTTTCTGGAGCTTATTAGGCGGATTGATCGGAGCTAAGCTTTTGTTTTGGATAACCCAAATAAATAATATCATCCATGATCCTTCATTGGTTCTGAATTTTTCGGAAGGATTTGTTGTATACGGTGGAATTATCGGGGGAATTGGGGTTGGTTATGTCTATTGTAAGAAGAAAAAGATAAACTTTCTAAAATACCTTGACCTTTTTGTACCCTCCCTTGCATTAGCGCAAGGCTTTGGAAGAATTGGCTGCCTTCTCGCCGGCTGCTGTTATGGTGAAGAAACGGATGGTTGGTTTGGAATTACGTTTCACGAATCCGAGCTTGCCCCGAATGATGTCAAACTCATTCCTACACAAATATTAGAGAGCTTACTCAGCTTTTCCATTTTTTTTATATTAATCTACATTGCAAGAAGAAAAAGACCTAACGGCCTAATAGCAGGTCTATATCTCATTTTTTATAGTTCAGGGAGATTTATTATCGAATTTTTCAGAGGCGATATCATCCGAGGACAGTTCGGTGCCCTCGCTACTTCGCAGTGGATCGCACTAGCTGTTATTTTGGTCACTTGCATCGTATTCTTGACTAAGGCTCCCAAAAAAGATCACGATATAAGATACGGACAATCTTGAGTCCTTCACTATATCGTGTTTTCTTCCCTAGAGTAAAAGCGTTAGATACATGGCGGGGCTCAGCCTTAAACAAATGAAAAAACTGAGCCCCGATAGTATATCCTGTCTTCTTGTAGAAACTAATCTTGATAGCTAATGTCACCTATTCTTAATCCAATATCTTTTAATTACGTTTCCATCTTCCTCTATGTAATCTGTATCCGGCTTCCCACCGTTCTTGATAATGGTTCTTTCCGATCCCACATTACCGGCATCACAGACAACTAATACATCGTTTATCCCCAGTTTCTTAGCTTCAATCAAGGACAATTCCAATAGTTTAGTCGCATAGCCTTTCAATCTTTCCAACGGGCGGATTCCATAACCAATATGCCCGCCAGCATTATATAAATGTTCGGTTAATTGATGTCTAATATTAGCCGCACCTAATACTCTATGACGATGATCGACCAACCAAAAGGTTGAATCGGAGACCCAGCCTTTCTTTACACCAATACCCTTCTCTTGATTAGAGAGTTCCTTCAACATTCCCTGAAAATCACTTGGATCCTTGCTTATGACCCAGGGGATCATATTCTCACCGGATTCTTTCCATTCTTGATAAAATGATAAATATTCTTCTTCAAGCTCTGGCTGAGGCTTGACTAATCTTACATGGTTCATATGTTGAACGTCCTTTCATGGCTTTTTATGTCCTTCAAACGGGAACATAGTACAAAATAGGCTGCCCCTAAAGGCAGCCTATTTTAGTTACTGTGTTTACTTGCTGGCGGAGAGAAGGAACTTCTCAAGTGCCCCTGTATCGGTAATACTGTGATTACATGCTTGGCTATCCAAACATACGTATTGGCCAATGAAAGAAAGATTATCTGGTGAAGCGACGGCTGGCTTGGTCTTGACCGAGAACAAGGCAAGCTCTTGATGCCGGTTGCAGAACAGACAGTACCCTTTCTTGTTGGTCGGGGTAATTCTTCCCTCGATCCCGATGAATCTTCCTTCGAACGGATATACGATAAATAACTTGTTAGTGGCAATGTCCACCCAGCCTAAATACGTTACATATCGAAAATCGATCGATTGCAGATCCGGAACTTTCAGTTTCTTATTTTTAGGAAATAGCTTCTGAATCTGTTTCAGCGTAATCGTCGGATAAGGCTCCAGATAGGGTTCTAATGCGTTAAGATATTTCTGGAAATCCTCGGCCCTCTCCATGGTTGATATTTCGCTCAGCATCCGCTTCTGATCCTCTGTCAAAGACGGAAATGCTTCCATAGCGTTCGTTACGGCACGATATCTAACCGTTTCCAAAACCTTTCGATCCGCGACCGTTCGCAATGTTTTCAGAAGGAACTCCGATTGTTTTTTAATCACATTAAACTGGTGGTTTCTAATAAATGGTGTACTCATAGCTTTCAGCCCCTTATTTTTATTAAAAATGAAGGTGCAAAGCCTGTTATTAGAAACGATAAAGTTAAGGTTGGGCGATCGAATTCATCTATCGCACCCCACGCAAAGTATCGCCCCAGATCAGGCTTTGCATGAGGACTTCCTAGCTAATGAGCAATTCGGTATTGCCATCAGTATAACCCCCAATCACATATCATACGCAAAATTATAACAGCAAGTGCCAGATGGCGCAATTTATTCCGTTGAAATGGAACACCGTCTTTCTCAAACTTCAAATCTATTTAATGGTGTCATACAAGTCTGCTTCAATATCATCCACTTTCCCTTGTCCCCATTCATCCGAAATCTCCAGATGCCAGGATCTCAGCAATCGTTCATGGTTATTTTCTCGTATCCAGTGATGGAGCTTTTCATATGTATTTCTAATTTCATGATTAGGCCCCTGATGTCGTTGGACTGCATATTTTTGTTTTGGAATGACTAAAGAAACCATCCCTTCAGGAACTTTTTTGATTTCATTTACCTCAACACATACCCAATAACCATCTTCTTCTTCTGATACTTCCTCAACGATGAATGCACCGACAAGTCTTGCCGGTGTTACAACGTCATGAATCTCATGCAATCTTTCTTTAAGTTTAACAGAAGCCTTGGGGATCTCATTGACATACTGGTCACCTGAACATACCACTCTTATTCCGACTAATTTCAATTCATGGAGCTCGACTACTTTCATAGGGCTCACTCTCTTTCGTTGAATTGATTACCTTCACGCTTCGTCTTTCTAGAACTCATACCGGCTGTTTACTCACAAAGCATGTTTTGCATTGGTTCTTTGCAATGCTGGTATCCATTCTTTTTGTAAAAATTAACCCCTCCATCACTGGGCCATACTATAATAAATTCATATTTGTTCTCTTTTGCCCATTCGTTGATTTTTGATATTAATTTACTTCCTATCCCCTTACCTCGATAATCGGGTTTTGTATATACATTCGTCATATATGCAAATGGATGTGTGATTCTTCCTGGTCTCGGTACCTTTTGAATGAGTTCTATATAGATGTTGGACACGACCATCCCGTCTTCTTCAGCAACCCATATTTTCCAAATATCACTTTGAAAAGCACCTAATAAAAATTCATAACACTCCTGGTAAAAGTCGCTATAGGTTTCATTTTGTAATTTTCCATCTAGATCGTCCTCAAGTGTAAAATCCCATCTCATTCGAATGAGTTGATCCATATCTTCCTTAGTCGCAATTCTTATTATCATTGAATCACCCCAAAATTCATTAAAATCACTTCACCTTTTAAATAATTCCACACACTATCTGATGTTACTTCTTTTAAATCCTCATTAGTATATCGACTAAAATCATAATGATAAAATTGATACATGTTTGATAATCTTTCTTTCTCTTGAACTGTAACAGGAATAAGTTCGATTTCCATAACGTCTCCTTTTTTATCATCCTACTATCTCTTGGAAGTTTCATAGATTCGGCCTAAAGATCCGGTTTACCTGGTTTCCAACCTCCTTCCAATCTATGTAACAACATATAATTGGGGTTTGCTTCCCAAGCTTCAAAGGGGACAAAACATGCTGCATTCATCGCATCTAATAATCTAGATCTTTGCTGCGGTCTCGTTATGTATTCCTCGATATTAGATTGATCAATTTTTATGTATCTAGCTTCGAGTATCTCGTCTTCTTGTATTTTAATTTCTCCACTTATGTATTGAGCTCTAAAACATATAGACAAAACTTGTTTTGTTGTATTCATATAAACACCAGTTATACCAATTGGCTTAATAACGATGCCCGTCTCCTCAAGAAACTCTCTGCAAATTGCTTTATCAAGGGGTTCCCCTAATTCAACATTGCCACCTGGCATTTCCCATGTATCTGAACGCCAATGTGTTCTAAGCAACAATACCTCACCACGATCATTAGTGACTAGAGCTGAAACCGAAATACATTGTTTAGGTACCTGGTATTCCAAACTACTCACTTCCTCTAATTTAACTTTAGACCCTTTCATCAACTGAGATGTTTCTCTAAAATGCCATTAGGATAAACCATAACAGGATATTTGGTAGTCAAAATCAAGGGACATTCCAACTTTCTCTGCAAGTCGAATAGACCCTTTATTATCCGGAGTACAGTCCCAGTAAGGATGAATTCCTTGTTGTAGGCATTCCTGAACAAATGCTCGAGCTACTGCAGCGCCATAATTTCTTCTTTTATGCTCTTCAAGAGTTTCGATATCAATTGCATGCGTTTTATCCACAACAAATGCTGAAAAACATAAACTCACCACATTGTTATTATCCTCAACAAAGTATCCGAAGCCTTGCTCTAAAAAAGAGTCTGTAGAATCCCAAAACCGTAATATTTTGCTTTCTAAAAACGAATGGTTTTCCAATCGTCTTGAATTCAATAACTCACAACTTATCCGTTGAATATTCACCTCTTGATCTTGAAATTCAATAGATTGAGGATTCCCTCTTAATGTAAACACATGTTGAGTATCGCTCGAAATGTTACGCTGCTGAAAAATGTTTTGTATCGTTTTATCCCAAGGATCAGGATCTAAGCCAATCTCGACCCAATTAATATTTTGCTTCTGTAGTTTGGGTTCTATATGCTTTCTCATGTATTCTTCTAATCCTGTTAAAAAAGATATACTCTGCGGATCTCCAACAATCTGAAAGCCTTTTTGTCCTTCAATCCAAATGAATGCTGCTGTGGGTTCTGTTGAATGATCTACATAGACCCCACCCGGGTTATTTCCGCTAACCACAGCCCTAACCTCGATATTCTTACACTTATCCGTAATGTGTCTTATTTTATAAAACTCTGATTCAGTTCTGTTATCATTTTTATATCACCGTTTCTATTGAATATTGATTTTCATTACGCTAAGTAGCATATAAGTTTCTTGTATTACGAACCGGAGAGGATTCTTGATCCATATCGTCAATTCCGTTTTCTTTTTATTACAAATGCTTTATCTGCCCTTTCAAATCCGATCCTCTCATAAAATCCTGCGGCTTTCGGTGCTGAAGTGAGGACATATTGAATTTCGTCTTCTCCTAATTTGTCCCTCAATACTCTTATTAGTTCTTTGCCAATTCCTAATCCCTGATAGTCCATATCCACTGCAATATCTGAAATATAGCAGCAATATGAATAATCTGTAATTGCCCTTAAAAATCCCACCAGTTTATTTCCTTCTCTTACCGTTATAATCTCATCTGCATTATCTATCATCCTATGAATTCGATCTGAATCGCCTACCGGTCTCCTGATCCCTGATCGAATAAATACTTCTTCAACCTCGCTGACAATACAGTTATCATTGATTTTATATTCCAAATTCACAGTCAAACCCTCGTTTATTTTATTTTTCACTTACTAACCATGTCTTGGCCTCTTCAGGGTCAGAATAATAAGATATTTTAAGGGTAACTCCTGCTTTTTTGATACTTCTTTTTAACCTCCATTCGTTTATTGCAGATAACCCGACAAAGGATAGTCTCTCAATATAGTTATCTAAATTCTTTAGATTATTTATTAATTCTTGAAGAACCGTACTTGTCACCGGTATTGTGTTTATGTATTTACAATGATTACTGATAATATTAGGGCATTCATAAGTTTCTCATGCTGTTTTTCTTGTATTCGCTCCATTCTCCCCCATTAACCGTCGTCTTTCTTTTGACACTTACAACTCGCTCTTTAAATTCTTAACTAAATAAATTAACAGATCATCATCAACTTTAACTGATTCTCCTGGTATTACTTGAACATTTTTATAGGACATACCCCTACCATCCATCACGTATCCACGAGATGTATACATTCTTTGGGCATTTCCATAATCCCTGTATAACCCTACTCCTAGCCCTATGTATTTAGAGGTCTTTGAGGCAATATGTTCTAATTCATCAAATAATCTATTTGCTATATGCTTTCTTCTATAGTCTGGAAATACGTTCAAATCATTAATCTCAGGAATATTGTTTTCAATAAAATAAGGATACTGTGATTCATAGATTAAATGACAGCATCCTGCTAACGAATCATTGTAATAAGCAATCATGGTTACTCTTTTATTGGTAGTGTTCTCACTCAGGCACTTATGATAATAATCTCCTTGTCGATACCACCCATAACGCTTAGCAAATTCTTGATCCAATAATTCAGCTTCTTCTATTGTAGTTAGTCTCTTTATGTTTATGATGTCCCTCATGTTTAATTCCTTTCGATATAAATGTTAAATATCCAATGCGTAAATACTATGTTATCTGATGTCATTAACTCTAGATTCCATTTGAAATAACGTATGCACAAAACGCCCCATCCTAAATAGCTTTTATCTTAGGTTGAGGCGTTTATTGTTTGAGCTTCTTGGATACTTTCTACTTATAGACCGCTTACTCCTCTGCAGACTGATTTAATGACTGCGCCGCAAAATGGTAAAACGCCATGGCATCCTCCCCGGTGGCAAAACCGGCCTGCGCCATCTTGTCGCTGCCCCCGCCTTTACCGCGAAAATCGGCCAGGTGCTGCTTGAAGAACGCACCGCAGGCGAGTCCGCTCTTTCCTCCTTGAGCGAGGACTAGCTTATTGTCTGCGTTGGACACGAAGAGCACGATAAGTTTAGCTTCTTCGGTAAGCTTGGCCGCCAGGTTCTGCATATCCTTCAGCGGCTTGTCCGCAAAAACGTGTTTGATCAGGCTGCCTTGACGGTCTGCCAACAGCTTTCCCGCCAGGTAAGCATCATTCTCGGCCTTCACGGTGTTCAATTCAGCCTGGAGCTGCTTCTGTTCTTGATCCCATTTTGCAATCCGATCTAGAATCTCTTCCTTTCCGGTATTAAACCTAGCCGATAGGCTGCCGAGAATCTCCATTCCGGCATTAAATTCATTCAACGCTCGATATCCGCATTTAAAATAGATGCGCATATGCCCCTTCTGCTTCTCGGCTCTCAGCAGTTTAATCATTCCGATCTCACCCGTTGCGGAGACATGTGTACCTCCACAAGCGTTATATTCGATACCTTCGATTTCAACGATCCGGATATCGCCGGTTACCTTTGGCTGCTTCACAAGCGGCAGGGCAGCAGCCTGCTCCCGGCTCACAAAATAATTCGTTACTTTTCGATTAAGGTAAATCTGATCGTTAATTTCCAATTCCAGCATCATCAGTTGGGCCTGAGACAGGTCAGATCGGGCGATATCAATCGTAGTGTAATCTTGACCCAGGTGAAAACTGAGTGTTTCCGCCTGGCATACTTCCAGACATATGGCAGACAGGAGATGCTGGCCGCTATGATGCTGCATATGGTCGAATCTTCTATTCCAATCCAAACGACAGCTAACCTCTTCCTTCTCAGGCAAACGCTCGACTCTATGCAGAATTTCTCCTTCTTCCTGAACAACATCAAGAACGGGAATCTTATCGATCCACCCTAGGTCACAGGGCTGCCCTCCACCGTGCGGATAAAAGGCCGATTCCTCCATTACTAGATAGGTCCCGTCCTCCCGCTCCAGTCTGCGTGTGATTCGTGTCTCCCACTCCCGAATATAAGCGGATTCGTAATATAGCTTCTTCGTCATCTTCATTTCCCCACAGTTCTCAGGTTAATTTATTTCAGTATCAGCTTACTACTTAATAATAGAACAACAAAAAACATATACAAGGTAATTGGATCTCCACAGATGGAACTTCATCTGCTATATATCCCGAGATAGTCATATTTACTCCTGATAAGGAACTAGATAGTCTTCTCGAAAATATATAGGTCACCTTCTTCTCTGACTTTGGTGAATCCACACTTTGTATAGAAGTGATGATTTTTGACACTCCACCTAGGAGTATCAAGCCACCATTTTACGCTATCCGGAAAACTTCCTTCAATTTCTTTCATTACTTTTTTACCGATTCCTTGATTCTGATAGTTTGGATCAATAAAAATCCGCCCTAGATTATGCACTTGATTGGTTTCTATAAATATCATTGCGCCCCCAATGATTTCTCCATTATAGAGCACTTTAAAATATTCACAACTATGCATCATCTCTTCTTGCCAACTTACGGAATCGTATCCTAGTGGGCCACAGATTTCATTATTATTAAAATGCTTCAATTCATCATCAAAGCTGGCCTTTTGTATTTCAGCAAGTTTTTGTGCATCACTTTTTATTGCTCGTTCTAGTATCAACATGAGATACAACTCCATTATGTGATTTATTTGTCCTTCACAGGTTTTCTCCTAGTAGCTCACGTGGATATTAACGAAACAACCCAGCCTTAGACATTTCTTATCTTAGGCTGAGTAATGAAACCAGATTGTAAAACATCAAAATATTCTTTCAAAATAGAATCAAACTCAGCATCCTCGGAGACCTTCTCTATACTTCCAAAGAATCATTTTTTCCGTTTCTATATTAGCTACTTCAAATTCCATTTGGCATGATGCCCAAACAGTTACCCGGCCTAAACAAACGTTTGATTCATGGATCAAGCCTACAGATGAATTAGGGACAATACTTTCGTCCATTTTGTGCTTTACAAATTCTGTTGAGATAAACTCAGTGATTCAATATTTCGCTCAGCCCAGTGCTTAAATTTTGTTCTTACCATGGATAAGCCGCCTGCAGTAAAAAATAAATTTTTATCTTAAGTCGGTTCGTGTTGTCTGAATACTATACTTGTGCACTTGACAACCAAGGAGCGAATGCCCGCAGCCTAGATGCATTGTTATATGATTTCAGCGACGTCTTCGACTTCGCTTATCAATTCTTTTAAATCCATTGTTTAAATACGTAATTCTAAGGTTTTCAAGTCAATAATAAAATTTTGTTGTTTCAAAATATCCAATCCAAGTAGCCCTTTATGATCTTTAGGCAGTATTCCTACATCTATTTCAATATTTTCTATGCTTCTTGCACCTATTTCAATCCTGTCCATAATTTTTGTGTAGAACGGAATGCTTCCGCCAATCCCGTATGCTTCATATATGGAATCCCCTGTTTCATAGGTCACACCGATTTCCTCTAAAATATCAGGACTAATTATTGTATGTGAAGATCCTGTATCTATAATTATATCATCTATTCTCAACATTCTTCCTCTGAATGTAACGGCAAGTGACGTCGTAATTAACTGTCCGTCATAGTTAATTTTCATTACGATTACTTCTCACTCTCATTAATGGATCCCGGCGAATATGAATCACAAAGTCTTTATTTGAAGTATGGTAAACTAAATTCCCAGGCTTTGCTTGAAAAAACTCTTTATTAGCATCTTCTTCTGATATTGTGCGAATCGGTGCAACTTCGTCTACTATTTTTTTGTTGCCTTCCACATGATAATTAAGTATGGAAACCAGAACAAATTGGTCAGGGAACAGTTCTCTTACTTCTTGCCATTTCATTCGTTCTACCTCCTACAACTTCGTTCTAATTCTTCTTTTCTATCATGATTTTATCATACTAAGAGTCGAGCATTCTCATTGTATTTCGTGTATTCTTTATGCTAAATTCCCTACTGTGAATCACATTCATCATCTTATCTACGATATCTCCATCTTCAGATACTTATTTAGTTCATTCAGCCATCTCTCTTCTTCTTTCCATACCTGCAGGAACCATGACATATAACGTAATCCCATATATCGTGAAGCTACATTAAAACGTCTCGTAAAAATATCCTTTGATAAGTTCAGCCCCCGCGAATTTACCAATTGCCTATAATTTTCCGCTTGGGAAGTTTCTCTAAATCTAAGTGAAATATCTAAGTACAAAGACCCATATCTCGCTTCTTCCCAATCAATAAAATATACTTCTTTATTGTTATAAATTAATGTATTTCCAGGATGTAAATCATTATGTATGAGGGTATGGGAACTTTGGTCTAAAAGCACTTCCTTGATGTCTTTAACAATATATTTTGCTGATTGTTCAACTTCAGAAATATATTGACCAAATGTACTAATAAAATCTGCATCCAGCTTTGCCTCATCCCAACTTGGTCTCCACTTTTCGTTTAATGCATACTCAATATGATTGGGGTCTGCAAAAGGGAGCCAACTCAATTCATCCGACTTTTGATAATTAACTGCATGAATATGAGATAATGCCAATAGTTCATTTGATTGAAGCAAATGATAATTCAAATGACTGTAATCTGTCTCATAGTCAACATCTTGCATGCAAAGATACACTCTATTACTACTTATTAAATCAGGTGTGTAACTAAAAGGTACATTTGCTGATTGTTCGAAAAGATGTGAAAGCACTCGCCTTTCAATCAGAGTTGCTTGCTTTGAAATAAGATTAATAGTTCTTTCATCATTAGTATCTCTCAATCGTATTTCATGTCTCTTTAGTGCAACGGCTGATAAACCGTAGGCTAACTCAAGATCATTAATACTTAAAATTTCAGCGGTTGGCGATATGTATCGTTCAATGGTACTCTGAATTGTTTGTCTGAGATCAATATTCATTTCTCCTCCTTGAAACTCGTTACAGTGATTGCATATAACGCTTTTATATCTACGAGTCCATAGTACGATGCCCTCCAATCATATTGAATTGATTGATTTCGGTTACTTCATTTAAGAAACCTTTAATCTCGATATGAGGATCTTCTAAGTCAATATTATGATTTCCTTCATACATTTCCTTAGGAGCAAATACGGTGAGAAGTAATTCTTCTCCTGGATTAATATTGAGTTTATTATTTCTAGCTTCAATCTTAAAATCATTGCCTCTAATACCGTTTTCAACTTTTATGGGAAAACTTAAATATACATTATTCTGTACTATAATATGACTGGATTTGTTATGTAATTTTAATGTGAACACTTTTCCATTTGCTTCTTCTTTTTGTTCTATTAATTCTAATTTAATATTGTCAATGTCGTCTGTAGTAACTTCTCTCTTATTACTACAACTTACGCTAATTAGTAAGCACAAGATGACGAAAATAATGAATACTGGTTTTCTATCCACTTCCTGAATCCCTCCCAAATGTATAGTAATCTGGTTACTGTCGAAATTATTTCACTTTGTAAAAATACGGCCCACACATGTCTTCATGGGTATTCACATACGTCCAAGTAAAGTTTTTATCAAAAATATATATATCTTGTTGAGAATCAAAATCCTCCGCGACTATGGCATTTGCGTTACTGTATAGAAATACATCGGGGGAGTTTTGGTACATTACATATAATTTATCTTTACTTTCTGTATTAAAAGCATTTCTTGCTTCATGTTTTTTCAAACAATCTTGTATTTCATAACTAAAAATATGCCACTTATATTGACTGTAATAAATGCTTTCTTTTACATCTTCACTAATGTTTAGTGTAAATGTCTTATCCCATCTATTAATAATTTCTGTTGCTCCATCAAATACATCTGAGATGTTTACGGCTTTTTCAATTAATTTTTCCCTGTATAAATAGTTTTCTTGAAATATTTTTATTGACCAATATATTTTTTGCAATTCTCTTTCTGGTAAGCTATCTAAAATCAATTGAATCTCTTTTCTGATCAAGTTCTCTCCCCCTAAATAAGTGTAATCCTTTATTATACTTATGGGCCCTCTTCTCGACTTGCTAACAAAAGGCTCTTTCCTAGCATCGGTTCAACTTGTTCTATCCATTTATGCTCTTTATCTGCTAACAAGGTTTTCCATCCAAGTTCGATAACAGGCTTTAGGTTCTTTTCTTGATCATCAATATAAACAACCGTTTGGCCTGGTTCAAATTGTTTCCCGACATGTTGATAAATTCGGATATCAGGTTTTCTTAACCCTACTTGATTTGAAATCGTTATGCTCCTTGTATAAGGTTCTACTCTTTCTAAAATCGGTTCCAACCATTCCTTACAATGATTACTTAATATATGAATATCTGCGATTTCACTCCATTCAGCCAAGTAATTTAATCCTGGCAGCGGTTCCAGTGATTGCATCAACAACGCTCTGGCCCGCTCTTTGTTGATCTGCTTCATTCGCAGGCTCATCCATTCCCAAAATTCATCTTCTTTAATCTTTCCAGTCCATAGATCCTTTCGAATCTCATCAAATTGTTCTCGAATGTCTTGGAATGAGATTTCGGAATCCTCAGATAATTGCAGCCAAACCGCAGATGAAAAATTACTAATTAATACACCAGCTAAATCTAATACCAGTTGTGGCTTTGCAGTCATCGAATCATCTCCTTATCCTTGATTTAAATTTTCTAGGCTGTATCGACACCGCGTAAATATCGTGTTAAGCGAAGTCGAAGCGTTATTGCAATACTATGAACCATCACTATTCTTTTATCTCAATTGAAATTTGTTTTCTTAAATCAGTAATGTATGCGTATGCATCATTAATCTCAGTAATTCCTTCAATCTACCCCAGTTTTGCCAAAAATCACAGCGTCCTCTGGTGTGCATTCATATCTGTCATCATCATTATTAAAGCTAATATAAAAACCTATATAATCATTGACAGTGTGCTCAGGTAGTTAATGAAGTTTCTGGCTTTTCTCATGTTTCTGGTATTTTGTAATTTAACGGCATCTAAGAATCACCTTGCCATATAAATATTTGCTATATTTCGCATGACGTTCACTGAATCTTTCTTCCATGATTATACATCTGACTACCAAGCGGCGGCAGTCCAGTAGTGCGAATTTCTTGTTATCTGATGTTAATCCTTCCTCTAATCCACTACCACTCTTCTTCAATCATTTATCAATTGACTTATCGCCTTCCATGTAGCACAGCAAAGCTGCCGAATATCTCTGCAGCAGCTTCTTAGTTGCGCATTCGATTCCGCGTTACTTTTAACACACACTCTTTATTCAGATCTATATTGACTTTTATATTCAAAAATCTCATCAACTGCTTGATGATAGCCACCTGATCGTCGAAAGGATTCCCTAATATTGGCGGCGGCTTTCTTGAAAGATGAGAGGCTTAACACATGATCTGCAGCTTCACGCAATTGATTTGCAGTCAAGCTTTGCATTTGTAATGTAATGCCTGCTCCGATATGGGCGACTTGCCCCGCTATGATTGGCTGATCTGCGCTTTGTGGGATTACAATGAGCGGAACCCCATAATATAGACCTTCATGGGCACTATTCATTCCACCATGTGTAATAAATAATTTAGCATGTTGCAGTACATCTGTTTGTGGAACGTAATTCTTTACGATGAAGTTTGTAGGAATTTCACCTAAATCAGAAACTTGGACTTTACTCCCAATCGACATGACGATGGTATGGTCCGTGTTCCCCAATGCCTCAATACAAAGCTTATAAAAATCCATTGCATGATTAAACACTGTACCCAGTGATATGTAAATGGGGTTTTCCCCCTGGATTGCAGTAAAGTCGAAGTTTTCTTGGGTTAATCGTGAAGAGATGGATGGACCTACAAATTTATACGTTTGGTCGAATGCTTCTTCTTCAGGTTGAAACTCCCTTGTTGTATAAACAATCGTAAGCGGCGCAGGATTGCACAGCACTTCGTAAGGCGAATCGATCTCCACATCATATTTTTCCTGCACCATTGCCGTCAGGCTTTGGAATTTATCGTGTATAGGTTTAACGATGTCTGCAGGGACATTATTAAAAAATGGTTCAAGCACCTTATCGAACGATTCTTTTGTCTGCGCAAAAGTAGTACAAGAGCTGATTGCAGGAAGCTTAAGAATTTGAGCAAGTAAACGACCGCAACCAAACATGGAATCATGAATGATATAATCAAAATGCTCTCCTTTGATCTGTTCAAGAACGCTTGGTATGACGATATCTGCCGTAAGTAAAAGACCGTTGGCTCTTTCGAGCAAATAATCTCTCCCACCTGAGATAAAGGCTTTAATAAATTTTTGATCGTCAAATGTTCGAACGGTTGCCCCCGCCTTCTCGATACGCTCCCGAAAAGCTTCTATACAAAAGTACACGACCTCTTCTCCACGCGAAATAAGCTCTTGCACAACGCCAATCGTTGGATTGATATGTCCTTCAGATCCACCATTAATAAATAACACACGCGCCATATCTACCACTCCTTAAAAGGGACTGTCTCCTACCATCGTTCAATCAATGGAATCAAGTTTATCATAGTACAATACTCAAAAATCTCAAAACTTGGATCGCCCATACTTTCCGGTTGAGCAATGTCCTTACAGAGCGGGTCTGCTTCATGGACAGTTCTGGACCCGAAGTACTAAAAATACAAAATCGTTCTGTATACATGTTTCAAACTAATGCTAACTGGGTAATAGAATTTGACATATTAATGCATTAGGCAGTTATACGGTCCTTCTCGAAAGAGGCTCGTTACCTGCTTACGCATTTTGCATATATCCATTTGGGCCGAGGGAAGCAGTAGCACCATGACATAGCTGCTTGATTCTCGCAGGTATAACAGGGATTCATGTATGAGATCGCATATTTTCCCGAATACGAACAGGGGCATACAGGCTTGGAATACTTCTTCGGATGGATGTAACAAGGGATTGCACAGTTTGGAAAGCTACAATGCATATAAAGGTGGAATTTTGGGTATGTAAGTCAATACCATAACGATGATTTTTAACTTAAATTGTTAGTACCCTCAGGGCTTCCTCTTAGATCTTTCTCCACCCCTTAATCATGCGCTTAATCCTATTCCATTTTGATTTCTTTTAAAGCTAACTTGCTTAGCTTCATTTTCCATTTCTACATAACAAGGCTGAAGCCTTCCCTTATCTCTGGCACCACACTTTTCCTTCAACAATTTTTGGGTCCCGATGGATGATATGCCAAATGCTCCGCATAATATGGATACTGCTTGCAAAGGGGCGATTGAATGATAGTACTGGAGCATGTGAACAAGGTTTACGATAATGGCTTTCACGCGCTGAAAGACATTAATCTGGAATTCAAAAAAGGGGAAATTACCGTCCTCATCGGACCGAGTGGCTGTGGCAAATCGACTACCATGAAGCTGATCAACGCGCTCAATACGCCATCATCGGGCAAAGTTCTGATTGACGGTAAGGATATCTCAAGATTGAATCCGGTTGAACTGCGGCGCAATATCGGCTATGTCATTCAAAGCGTTGGTTTATTTCCGCATATGAATATCTCAAAGAACGCGGGCGTGGTTCCACGTCTGAAAAAGTGGGATAAAGACAAAACAGAACAAAAAGTAAATGAATTATTGGACATGGTCGGACTGGACCACACCATTTATGGTACGCGCTATCCATCCGAGCTAAGCGGCGGACAACAGCAGCGCGTAGGCGTAGTGCGGGCGCTTGCCGCTGAACCCGATATCATCCTGATGGACGAGCCGTTCTCCGCACTGGATCCGATCAGCCGTGAGCAGCTTCAGGATGAGCTGATTCGGCTTCAGCAGGAACTCAATAAAACCATTATTTTTGTGACGCATGATATGGATGAAGCTATTAAAATCGCGGATACCATCGTTCTGATGAAAGATGGCGAAGTGGTTCAAATGGGTAGACCGGACAGCATTTTACGGCATCCCGCAAACGATTTTGTACGTGACTTTATCGGTTCCAAACGTCTGCAAAATGAAAATGAAAGCGCCTATGAAATTCCGCTTGTAGATGAAGTGATGATTACGAATCCGGTCACGGCATTCCCGAGCCGGGGATTAGCTGAAGCCATCAAGATGATGGAAATGAAGCGGGTCGATTCACTGCTGATTGTGGACCGTAACCGTCAGCTTCAAGGAGCGGTTTCAATCTATCGGGTTCTCGACCAATACGGCGAGGAAGGCAAAACCGTGGCGGACGTTATGCATCCGGTCCGTTTTTCCGTGGCTTCGGGAAGCACGCTTCCGCAGGCCATCGAGATCATGGACAGCCATCAGCTCAGCAATCTCCCTGTAATAGACAGTAATAACCGGTTCCTCGGATTAATCACAAGAGGCAGTGTGGTTAAACATTTGGCCGAAGTCTATCCAACGATGGTTCCTCCGGTGCTGAACGGAGAGGATGAGTGATATGAACGCATTCTGGAGTTTTATCACGGATCGTTATCCGGATATTCTAAAGGCATTGCAGGAGCATCTGGTCCTCTCATTCTCTGCCGTGCTTTTGGGGACTGTTGTTGCCGTACCGATCGGAATCCTGTTGGTATACAACCGGATAGGCTGGATCAACAGCATCGTATTTTTCATTACGAACCTGTTTCAGACGGTTCCAAGCCTGGCGCTTCTGGCTATTCTGATTCCGCTGCTCGGCATCGGCATGAAGCCGGCCATATTGGCGCTGTTTCTGTACTCCCTCATGCCCATCCTGCGAAATACCTATGACGGTTTTCACTCCGTGGATAAAGGGGTGCTCAATTCGGCCAGGGGGATGGGATACAGCACCGCCCAAACGATTTTGAGGATTCAGCTTCCCTTATCGCTTCCTTACATCATGTCCGGTATCCGCATTACGACCGTGTACATCATCAGTTGGGCAACACTGGCTTCCCTGATTGGTGCTGGCGGTTTAGGCCAGCTTATTGTATCTGGACTTGGTGTCAACAAGCCCGAGATGATCTTCATCGGTGGCATTGGTGCCATTCTCTTGGCACTTGTAGCTGACGGTCTGCTTGGGCTGCTTGAGGGCTGGCTAAGCAAACACTACCATCAGACTCAGACCCGGGACGCTGCGATATGAGTCACATCAACCGTAGACATCGAGGCGGACGGAACAAGGAAGGCGTGATGAAACTGAAAAAGCTTAAATGGGCTCCGATGTTAATCTGCATGATGGCTCTTGCCGCTTTAACCTCCGCATGCGGAATTCAAAGCGAGATTACGATCGGGACTCAAACCTATACCGAAACCAAGATTATGGCTGAAATGTATAAAGCTCTGATTGAAGACCAAACCGATCTGAAGGTGGATATTATCCCGGATCTGGCATCAAGTTCATTGGTCATTAATGCGATGAAAAGAAACGACGTTCAAATAGCAACATTATATACCGGTGAAATTTTCAACAACCATTTCCCGATCAGCGGTACCAAAGACCGCGCCAAAGTCTTGAAGGAAGCTCAAGATGGATTTCAGGAACACTTCGGGTTCACCTGGATGAACCCTCTGGGTTTTGAGAACACCTACGCGTTCACGGTAAGAAAGGATCTGGCCGAAGCCAATGGATATACCAAAATTTCCGATGTCAAAAAAGACATGGACCGTATGAAGCTTGGGGTAGATACCACATGGCTGGAGAGAAGCACGGATGGATATCCGGCGTTCTCCAAAGCATATGACATTAAATTCGGTCAGGTGTTCCCCATGGAAATCAGCCTGGTATACAGTGCGGTAGCCAATGAGCAGGTGGATATCGTGTTGGCCTATTCTACGGATTCCCGGCTGAAAGCCTACCAATTGCAGACGCTTCAGGATGACCAGCAATTCTTCCCTCCATATGATGCAAGTCCGGTATTGCGTTCGGACCTTTTAAAGAAGCATCCTGAAATCCAGGATACGATAGCGCCTTTAATCGGTCATTTGGATGCAGATACGATGATATCGCTTAATTATCAGGTGGACATTGAGAAGAAAAGCGAACGAGAGGTCGCGATCGCGTACTTGAAAGAGCAGGGCCTCTTGAAAAGCTAAAGGAGGGTAAGCATGGAAAATGAACATTTAACATTTGCCGACTTTTTGTCGTATATATCACGAAATCAGGGGTTGCTCTGGGAGTATTTCATCCAGCATATTACAATGGTGGTTATCGGTCTGGGACTGGCATTCATCGTCGGAGTACCGCTTGGCATCCTCTGCTCTAAGAGCAAATGGGCTGCCAAGATCATTTTGTTTATCACCAACATCCTTCAGGTGGTACCAAGCTTGGCGATGCTCGTGGTTCTCATGTTATGGATGGGACTCGGAACGACAACGGTCATGGTGGGACTCTTCCTGTATTCACTGAATCCAATCGCACGTAATACGTACGTTGGGTTAAAACAGGTCGACCCCAGCTATCTTGAATCCGGAAAAGGAATTGGGATGAGCCCCTTCCAAATGCTCGTGAAAGTGCGTTTTCCGCTTGCGTTGACTTATATCATGTCGGGTCTGCGTATTGCCGCCGTCATCGCCATCGGCGTAGTAACGATTGCTCCCCTCGTCGGTGGAGGCGGGCTGGGACGGGAAATATACGCTGGATTGAACAGCAACAACTCCCTCCGAATCTTTGCAGGTGCCATTCCTGCCGCTGTGCTGGCGATCGTTGCGGATATCGTGCTTGGCATGCTGCAGCGTAAGATGGATCTGGCTAAAAGAAAGTCAGCCGGTGCGGCTCCATCGCCTGCGAAGATGCAAAATATCAACTGACGCTTGTAAAGCGTATATTTGACTCAAAAGGGACATCCCAAAAGATCTAAGATCTTGCGGATGCCTCTTTTCTATGAGTTGTTAGCACCAGCGACTTAAGGTGCGTACGCCTATGTGTGATAAGGCGTTAGACGAAGTCACTTTGTCTAACCTACAACTGATTACTTGCTTAGAAATTCCATATATATCCTTACGAGTTTACTTAGAATCTCAATACTTTCCTCAACATTTTCGGTCTCTAAAGAATGATTGGCATTAGGAATTTCAATGACCTCTCTAACTTTGTTTATGTTAATTTGATTTGCAAGTTCATTATTAAACACTTCATCCTTTGTTCCATAAACCACAAGTCCGTTAAACTTGTTGATATAGTGAATTGTATCTTTGATTGGTGTCAAAAATAAGTGTTTGATTGGAATTTCAAGTTTCCCATGAACTTCACCAGCAACTATTGTCCCTATGCTCTTACTAATAAAAACAACTTGCTTGTACTTGCCAATGATTCGTTGAACCGATTCGTGGCTATCTTCTATGACTCTTTGCAGTTCATTAACATCCAAATTCGTTCTCGCAGCTTGATATCCATATTCCAGTACCAATAAATCAAAACCACTTTGAAGTGCGGAGGTTCCAGCAAAATGTAGAATTGGTTTATCACAAGGATAGTTTTTTCCGGGAAACAAAACAACCAACTTGCTGTTTTCCTCATAAAGTTGATAATATTTTTGTTTCATTTCAGTTTTCCAATAAGAGGGCACCGTTAAAATCTCTAATTTCATTGTCTCCCATCCTTTCCTGGTTCATATGATTTCGTCTAACGTTTGGATACTCGCGAACCCGAGAACCTTAAAGTCCAAACAAATAATAATTCCATTATTGTTTAAATGCCCCCATTTCGCTAGTAAATAATTATTTTCTTCGTTGGCCAGCTTTAGCGTCCTTATTTCAAATGATTTGCACCCCGATGCAATAAATGGGTCAGAATTTAATAAACAAATGTCATCTATTTCCCCTCCTCACACATTCTTATCTATCCCCATTCGCTTCCCCACTTCAACAGATTCTCCTCTTCCGTCCAAACATCTAACACGAGATCGCGTGGAGCATCAAACACGGCTGTTCACAATCTAGCGTCCACTCTTTTTGTTTGTTGCAGTTCATGCACGTCTCCGACTTTAACTTGTTGAAACTATGCGAAGATTTTTTCGCAGCTTGCAGCTTGCGGCTCGCTGCTTAACCCCAATGATTTGCAATCTCTCCCCACTTATAAGGGCCAATCTTTAATATGGTCGATTCAGTTTTATATTCGCCAGTGCTTGATCTTAATAATGGCAACCCTTTCCTGATTTTATATGATTCCGGAAAAAACAACCATCCTTTATGCTGAATATGTCAAAAGCACATCAAATATGGAGGAGGAACTACGGTTTATGCAGATGAGCAGGAACATCATCAAAAAGCTTATACCTGTTATAACATCTCTGGGACTGGTTGCCACAGCGATGGCCGGCTGCAGTAGTGAGAAGATGCCAAAGGGGCGTACGGAATCCACAGAGTCAACCCAACCTTTGAGCAACTTATCGTATTGGAAACAGATGCATCCCGACGCAGCCGCTATTATGAAAAGCTATGGTGAGATTACCGCTATTCAAGAAATCGAAAATAAAACCGGTGTCAAAATCGATTACCAACACCCGGCCCAAGGCCAAGCTGGCGAACAATTCAACTTGATGATGGCCTCGAAATCGCTGCCCGATGTCGTTGAATATTCGTGGAATAATTATCCGGGAGGCGCTCAAAAAGCGATTAAGGATGGAAAGATCATTCCATTAAATGACTATTTGGACCAAGCGCCTAACTTCAAAAAGCTGCTGGACGAAAACCCGGAATGGAGAAGACAGGCGTCAACGGACGATGGCGATCTTATCGGTTTTCCGTTCATCCGCCCCGTGAGAAAACTGCAAACCCATTCCGGCCCGGTTATACGTAAAGATTGGTTGGACAAGTTGGATTTGCCTATTCCCAGAACCATCGACGAATGGTATACCGTTTTGAAAGCGTTTAAGGAACAAGATCCCAACGGCAACGGAAAGGTGGATGAAATTCCGATCATGATGGGAGCAGGCGAACTTGCCTTTACTGGCGCTTTTGGCATCCCGAACGGCTTCTATCACGAAGGAAATACGGTTAAATATGGCCCCGTTCAACCCGAATATAAGCAATACCTTACAACTATGAACCGTTGGTACAATGAAGGCTTGCTGGACAAAGACTTTGCAGCCAATGACAGCAAAATGTACGATGCCAAAATAACCGGCAATCAGGTCGGTGCGGCTGTTATGGCTGTAGGCGGAGGCATGGGCAGGTTTATGGATTTAATGGAGTCCAAGGAACCGCAATTCAAGCTTATTGCCACACCCTATCCGACGTCACAATCTGGCGGTAAACCGATATTCGGTCAAATGGACAATCAGATTGTCGGCATATTCACTGCTATAACTGAAAGCAACAAGCACATCGCTGAAACCGTAAAATTCTTCGATTATTTCTATAGTGAAGAAGGACGAATGATCATGAACTTCGGTAAAGAAGGCACATCCTATACGATGGTTGACGGTTATCCGAAATATATGGATTCCGTCATGAACAATCCGGAAGGATTGCCGCTTGCCCAATCCCTGAAACAGCATGTCTTGTCCGCTGATGCGGGTCCTTTCTTGCAGGATGTACGCTATATGGAGCAATATGCGGCCAGACCGGAGCAGCAAGAGGCTTTGACGGTCTGGGCAGAACCTTCGAATGAAAAAAGAATGCCTCCGATCACCATCGCCCGGGAAAATAATAGCCGATATGCCTCGATCATGAACGATATCGATACGTATAAAAATGAAATGATCGTTAAATTCATTATGGGCGCAGAATCGCTGGATAAGTTCGATGAGTATGTCGCTACCATGAAAAGCATGGGTATCGACGAGGCAATTCAAATGCAGCAATCCGGATTGGAACGCTATAACAACCGATAACATGCCTACTACACTGGAGACGGAAAGCTTGCGGCTTGCCGTTCTCCGGTATTCAAAGAAGGAGTAAACCATGCCTAATGTACAGAGAAACATTGTGAAGACGGCAACGGGGAACCGGGCAGAGAAGAAATGGAGCATGATAAAAAAGGACATAATACGGAACCGCTACATTTATCTTATCCTGCTGCCCGTCGTTGCCTACTACATCGTTTTTCATTACGGTCCCATGTATGGTCTGCAAATTGCTTTTAAAGATTACGGACTTGCCGACGGAATTTGGGGAAGTCCATGGATGGGTTTCGATCATTTTGAAAGTTTTTTTGGAAACTACTATTTTTGGAGACTGATTCGGAACACCTTGCTGATCAATATCTATGAATTGCTGTTTGCGTTCCCCGCTTCGATCATACTTGCCTTATTGCTTAATGAGATTCGCAGGAGTTTTTTTAAACGGATCGTCCAGACGATAAGCTATCTCCCGCACTTTATCTCCATCGTCGTTGTGGTCGGGATGATGATCGATTTCTTTGCCCGCGACGGTCTGGTGAATCAACTTCTTGGCATGATCGGACTTGAACCGATTGCCTTCATGCAGGAGCCGGGGTGGTTTCGGTTCATGTACGTCTCTTCCGGCGTCTGGCAGGGAATCGGATGGGGCTCTATTATCTATCTCGCCGCCATAGCCAACATTGATCCGACTCTCTATGATGCGGCCCGGATTGACGGAGCGGGACGATGGAAACAGACCTTGCATATTACCCTGCCCGGGATCATGCCGACCATTGTGATATTGCTCATTCTCAACATGGGATCCATGCTTTCCGTCGGGAGCGAGAAAATTATTTTGATGTACAATCCGATGACCTATGAGACGGCCGATGTCATCTCTACCTATGTATTCAGGAAAGGTATCCTGGGAGCCGATTTCGGTTATACCGCTGCCGTTGGGTTATTCAATTCGGTCATCAGCTTCATTCTGATCGTACTCGCCAATTCCATTAGCAAACGAGTGAGCGAACATAAATTGTGGTAAGGGAGGACCGGTATGTTTCACAAACGCAGCCTGGGTGAATCGATATTTTCCGTCGTCAATACATGTTTCATGCTCCTGCTTTGCTTCGTCACGCTTTATCCGTTCCTATACGTATTATTCGCATCTTTAAGCGATCCTGCAGAAATCGCCCGATTTCGCGGCATGCTGTTTTTCCCGACCGGGTTTAATCTGGATGCGTATAAAGCCGTTATAGATAATCCCATGATTCTGACCGGCTACCGGAACACCCTCTTCTATGTTGCTGGCGGCACAATCATTAACCTATTCATGACAACGCTCGGTGCCTATGCCCTTTCTCGCCGCAACGTCTATTTCAACAATTCCATCATGCTCATCATCGTGATTACGATGGTGTTCAATGGGGGGCTGATTCCAACCTTTCTGCTGGTGAACAGTCTCGGCATGCTGGATACGCCTTGGGCTCTTCTCTTGCCCGGGGCTATCAGTTCATTTAACTTGATCATTATGCGAACCGCCTTTCAAGCGGTACCCGTTAGTTTGGAGGAATCCGCGCGGATCGACGGGGCCAATGATTGGATTATTATGAGCAGAATCATTGTGCCTCTTTCGATGCCCGTTATTGCCGTCATGGTGCTGTGGTATGCAGTGGGACATTGGAATTCATACTTTAGTGCATTGATTTATTTGCGTGATCGGGAGTTATTTCCTCTACAGCTAGTGCTCCGTGAAATTCTGATCTCGAATAGTACGGACAGTATGACGACCGATGCAGCAGCCACAGATCGGTTGGACATCGGGATCACGATCAAATATGCGACGATTATCATATCTACACTTCCAATATTATGCCTGTACCCGTTTCTGCAAAAGTATTTTGTGCACGGTGTCCTGATTGGTGCGTTAAAAGAATGATCATCACACGAATCGGTCATCCAACGAAGGGAGCAAGCTTGCTCTTCCCGAATTATAGGGATTGAGCAAGCTTTTCTATACTAGGAGGATCGCCATGTTTTCAATCATTCGAAGAAAGAATGCCGGAAGCAAAAGAAGGAGCCTATTCATCAGGATGCTCGTATCCAATTGTCTTCTGCTCCTGGTTCCCATCCTGATTTGGTTTGTGTTCTATACCAATATTGAACATATCATGAAATCCAATGCGGAACGGTCCAATCTCGGCATGCTGGAGCAGATGCGTCTCAATATAGACAGCAATTTTAAAGAAATTGAACAATTATCCCATCAAATTATACTCAATCCGAAGCTGCGTTATTTATTGGATACGGAACACAAAGACTTGTCAGAACGGTATCATTTGGTCCAGTTTACAAGAGATTATTTAAACATGCATTCGAGAATTACCAAGGATTTTGTGTACGATTTCTATATTTTTTTGGACCGAAGCGATTCTGTAATCAAACCGAATCTCGTAACCGATTCTCACAACTTTTATGATAAATATTATCGCTTTGAACATCTGACCCATGAAGAATGGCGTAAGCAGATGACTAGCTATCATAGTCAAACATACCTGCCGTCCTCCACCTTACAACGAAACGGCTACCTGAAGGATGACCCCATGCAAGTGATTACCTTTATGCAATCGTTGCCGGTCGAAGACACATCCAATATTAAAGGGAATCTTACGGTTCTGATCGATGAAACCAAGATTCACGAAATGACACGACAAATCGAGTCCGCAAACGGGAGTTCCGTTTATATCGTGAACCAAAATCATGAACTCATCAGCAGTACCCCTGGTGCAAGTCCGTTATCACACTCGATATTGAATGAACTGAAGTCGAACTCCGGTTTACGCAATTACAATCTGAACGGTCAAGATGTAACGGTATCATTCACAACCTCGGGACAAGTCGGATGGTACTATATTGCTGTGATGCCTTTGAATATATATCTACAGAAAGTGAAACAAATGGAGCATCTTGCGCTGTGGCTTCTCTTGCTATGTATCCTTGCGGGGAGTGCAGCTGCATATGGAATCGCGTACAGAAACTATTTTCCAATCAAGAGAATGATAGAGGCGATTCAGGCCGGAAAGTCTCATCCACGTAAACCTGCTGTGAATGAATTTGACTACATCCTGGAAATGATGAAGATTTCCTGGGATGAAGAAAGGCATATTAAAAACAAACTGACTCAACAACTGCCCATTCTTCGTTCTAACTATTTGCATCGTGTGCTTCAAGGCTACTTTGAACCTCAAGAGCAAATGAAACAGTCGCTGGAATTTATGGGCATCCATTTTCCATTTCCTCATTTTGCCGTCATTCTCGTTCAAGTGGACGACATGTCCCGGTTCGCACCGAACCAAAGTGAAAAACAATGGGCATTGGTGCGATTTATCATCTCCAATCTGGCTGAAGATTCAATCTACGAAGGCCATACGATACATACGATCGACTTGGAGAAAGACCGGCTGGCCCTGCTCGTTAATCTAATGCCGGATCAGATGGATCATCCGGCTTGCCGGGTGAAGGACATCGTATCCGAATTGCATCGCATGCTGGAGACTAGGTTCAAGCTGGAGATCAGCATAGCCGTAAGCGGCGTTCATAAGGGCCAGCATCAGATTGGGGAAGCCTATTTGGAAGCGGCTGCCGCCTTAGAGTACAGGATGGTCAATGGGCAGCTGTCGACCTTTTACTATCATGATATTCGCCAGAAAAAGCTGCAATATTATTACCCCGTCGAAACCGAGCTGCAGTTAATTAACTGTATTCGAAGCGGCGATACAGAGCAAGTTATCCAACTGCTCACACAGCTGTTCGATCGAAATTTTCGCGACGAATCCATCACTCCGGAGCTTGGGAGGTGCTTATTATTCAGTCTTGCCGGTACCCTGTTGCGTATCATGGCATCGGATTCGGATACGCTGGCCTACCGGAAGCTTACAGAAGGTGACATCCACCCTGTGCGATTCCTGGTTTCCTGTAAAACAACCGACGAAATGTTTGAAAAAGCGAAGGACCTGTATGTATCGGCCGCCGAATCGTTCAAACTGGAACGAAGCGATCACAATGAACAGCTCCTTCTGCAAATTCAAACCTGCATTCAAGCGAATTACGCCGATCCAAACATGAGCTTGAATTTAGTGTCTGAGCATTTGCAGATCACGCCGCAATATATTTCACAATTTTTTAAAAGAGTGAGTGGACAGAACTTCAACGACTATCTGACTGTCGTACGCATGGATCACGCTAAGAAACTGATGTCGGATCCTGGGCTGACCAACGCACAGATTGCCAAGATGGTCGGTTATACAAGCGATACTGTTTTCATTCGGGTTTTTAAGAAGATCGAAGGCATTACTCCCGGTAAATATAGAGAAAGTATTACGAAATGTGCCGGATTAAATCAATAGGAATATATACCGCATTATTTTATATCGGCAGCACATCTCTCATTAAAAGACAGGATGTGCTGCATGATTACGGTCGCTTTTCTTGACGCGCTATCCGCCATTTTTCAATCCATGGGAGGGTTACTGCCAGGGATAGGCTACTTGATTAGTCCCCTCGCTACAGCCCCCATTGTGTTATGTACGATCCTTTCCGTCGGTTCCGGTCTGACCGCCTATTTGCTCACGATGTTGCTTCTCTTTTTTATCCAACCAAGCGAACTGATCGTTTTTCCTTTCACGACAGGCTTATTGGGGCTTGGGGTTGGCGGTTCGCTGATATATTTGAACATACGTTTGCCGGTCGTGATTACCGGGTCGTTGTCTTTGCGGGCAGGAATCCTTTTGTTGCTATACGTTTTTTGATTTCCTGTTCTGGGCCCGGCAGTTTCATCTACATTTAGCCTGAGTACGATCGCCATCATTTATGTGTTCTCGCTTTTCTACAGCTGGCTTTGGGTAGAAATAAGCAGGTATTACATTAAGAAAATAAGTAAAGGGATTACTTGATTAAGACTAGGCAATCCACGCTATCAGCGCCCACTAACCTCTTTCTTCTACCAGCTGTTAGTATCTTCTTCGAATTCCCCATAACTCCTGCCAAATAATTCTTCTAAAACTCCATTGTCAATTTTTTTGAACCGAGCCTTTTTCAATTAAAAAAATAAAACGGCCATACGATTGAGCTTGGCCGTTTTAATCTCTATGTCTTTTATTAATTGGCTTGATTCAAACTAACAGGTCCTAAACTACCATAAGACCCTTGGAATTGTCCTTTGAGGACATAAGTTCCAGGGCTAAGATAACCTACTGAATACTCGACAGGACTTGAAGAAGTTGGCCCAATATTCACGGTAGTCGTGAAGACTGTACTAAGTTGACCAGATGGTCCTTTCGAATAAAGCGTTAGATCAACGGTTTCATTCGTAGAACTCCATAGGCCAACACTTAATTTATATTGAGCTGGTTGGCTAACTGTCAAATCATGAGATGTTGCAGTATAGGCAGCAAATGCACTAGTAGAAAAAGAGAAGCACGCTAATAATAAGATTAGTACTACTTTTTTCATTTATTCACCTCCTTTCTTTCCTTCTTGATATAGAATGTCAGTAGAGAAAATATATGTAATGGTTAGATCATAAAGTAATATTTTAACTATTATACCAAAATAAATATTATATGCATATATATCGAAATTCTGAACAAAAAACGTTTGGTGTTGGTGGTACGGCTGCAAATAATAAGAAAATAAAGGGAAGTAAAACCATGGGATAAAGTCTCGTCTCTTGCCAGAATGAGTTGCCCGTCATAAATAAAACAGCATACTGGATTCCATTGATCATCATGATTCCAACCACATTTCCGAATCCAGCGACAATCATGTTTACTTTTTCAGACTTGATATTGCTGAAACTCAATTTGTTTATAAACAACGAGTTCGTTAGATAGAAAATGAAGAAAAATGGCAGATAGTTCATCCATACCAAGAACTTATCTGAATGGAATGTAAATACGCCCAATATCCACAATTTAAAATTAGCATTTAAGATGTATTCCGCCATAAATACAACAGAAAAAAAGATTCCGAAGATACATAGAGCAAGAATAAAGGTCTTCATCAAGTGGTTCAGACCGATTTTTAATCCTAGATGATGAATAGAAAGCTCAGCGCTATTTCTTTTCTCCAGTCTGTATTTCCATATAAATAGCGCCAATCCAACAAGACTGTTAAAGATCGCCCAAATCATAATATAGTTTGTAATCGGCCGCGGAAACCATTTTACAGACATGAAATTGGACGTGCTCTTAAAAATAAACCGGTCTAGTTTTAAGGCTACGATGACTCCAACTGCAGAAAACAGCCAACTAAGCAGCCAGCTTATCCAAAAAAGTCTGGTTTTCATTGTACTCTTTTCCGTTTTCATCGTACCCGTTAACGAACTTTTTTGTTCTTTTTTTAATTTTAACTGCCGGAAGTACGGAATTTTTAATAAGTAATAGGATGCCGGGTAAATCAATAGAAAGATGCCCAATAATCCGATAAAACTAAAAAGCTCTTTCCAGATCCATAGCTGATCGGTATTTTTTATTTTTGGCGAGAGCCCGAACGAATGGTTGAAAAAATCGACCGTTTCAGCAACTGTCTTTTGGGAAAAATGTGCCCACTCATGCGTTTGCTTTGGATTATGAACAACTCTCAGCGTCTGGCTTTCCGCATCCCCATAATATTGACCTACCTCAAAGCTTGACTACTGTTCCTCTTTTGGAAAAATCGAGTTAATTGCGACTAAACCTTCAAGAGTATTGTTGGATAGATCACCATTTCCTTGGGACAAATCATAATTCCCCTCATCCAATTGACCATAAATAATTCCTAAGTTAGCGTGAATTTGGCTAAAAGCTTCTTCACTTGATAAACGGATATTTCCTATTGGCAGTCCTGCTGATACTTTATTCAAAGAATTTGCATATTCCAGTTCACGATCCGTAATGTCTTCTCCGCCTTCCGATTCCGGAGTTTTCGCTTTTTCCATTGCAGTATAATACTGTGAACCATAATGCATTAACGTCATCCATGTTGACATCCCCCCCATAGAATGTCCCATAACACCGATCCGATGGTTATCGATGTAATTCAGATTATGGTAGGCAAATTCCACTAGAGGTATCATTCCCTCCCCATTTGCAACAACTGCCTCCATTACCGGTTCACTCGCCGAGCTTGATTTTCCATGATAGTATGCATCGAATGTCATGACAGCAATTCCTCTTCCCTGCTAGATGAAATCCCGGAGCAGTATATTCAGAAAATGGAAGCTATCTTCAAAGGGAGAGACTCCGGACTCCTTATCGCCATCTTCCAAGCCCTTCACATCGAACCCGATTTTAAAAACTTGAGCATCGATTCTACATCGGTCAAAGCCCACCAATACAGTGCCGGTGCAAAAAAAACGCAGATGGACACGAAGTAAACCAACACATCGGCGTCAGTCGTGGCGGCAAAACGACCAAACTTCATGCCGTAGTCGATGGATTAGGCAACCCTCTAGCTTTTCTACTGACGGGTGGTCAAGTTTATGATTCTGTTCCGGCGATCGAATTGCTTCAGGAGTTGGATATTACGGGAAGCCACATTCTTGGCGATAGAGCCTATGGCTCAGAAGCGATTCGGAACTGGATTACGACTAAACAGGCCACTTACACCATTCCGCCTAAAACGAATAGTCAACATCCATGGAAGGTCGATTGGTATCGGTACAAAGAACGCCACTTGGTTGAATGCTTTTTCAATAAAATCAAACACTTTCGCCTTGTGGCCACTCGTTACGATAAGTTGGCTAAGTCATTCCTCGCGTTTATATACATAGCTTCCATTTTTAAATTGACTCAATGATAGTTTTCAGACACGCCCTAAATGACAATGTTAAAAAAAGTGGCGTAATGGCCTCCTCCTATGTAGGTGGACTTAATAGTAGAGCCTTATTCCGGTCAATGAAGATCACGGCATGATTCAAGCGGTTCAGCGGGGTACCCTTACACTAGAGAAGCTGGAAGCTATGACCTTTGGTCGAATTTGGCGGCCTGCTCGGATATGCACCAGTTATAGCAGTAAACGGCTTCAACTGCGCGAACTTCGTTAATCGTGGCGGACGAATCCCTGCTCCAATTCATAGCTTTAAGAATTAATTGAAACCTCAAACAGCAAGTCCCTATTTCACTTCACTTAGGAGACTTGCTGTTTTTTTGTGTTAGTTGGTCAGTCGTAGAAAAAAACTTTAGCTGAATGAAGAGGCATATCATTTGATATACCCCTTTATCCATCTTATTGCAATTAAATCAAACCGTTTCCATTCTATTTGAACTGGAACCAAGTTAAATTTGCAACTGTGGTTGAATCTGACTTAACAAAAGTAACATATACCGTATGGGTTCCTACAGCTGTCCCGGCATTAAGCGGGATATTCTTGACTGACCATGTCTGCCATCCGCCTGTGCTTTCTGCCGTCCAATAACCCAGCATAGTGCCTGTAGGACTGTCCAAGTGGAATTCTATCCTTCCGCCGGAATTAGCGGATGCAACCTTCAAATCAATACTTGTTTTAGCTGTACTACCAAAGTCTACATTTTTAAATGCTATATAGTCGCCATTACTCCCTCCACCAACATCCAGCCCACCATCAGTGCTTGCCTCATAGGATATAACACCTGAACTAAGGTTATAACCTTCCGCTTCAAATTTCAATGTGTTGAATTTGGGAGCTGCAGCATAGCTGTTAGTATCTGTTATTTTCAATTCTGCGAGTGTAGTTGCCGCAACACCACCGACGCGAACATTGTTTAATGTAACTCCGGAGACAGTAGATGTGTCACTCCAACCCTTCATTATTGAAACTTCACCTAAAGCGCGTAAATTGATATTATTATAGACCACATTTTTTATCGGACCGGTTTTTGCAGAAAGATCAAACCACCTGGAGTGAACACCGGATCTTGGCCAGAAGCCTTCTACATCTATATTGTCAAATATGATGTTTTGTGCTGCTGGAGTCCCATAAAGATGACCTACCGCTAAAGCGCGCCAGCATCTGTATACATAAGAGTTTTTAACAACTATGCCATCCTGAAGCTGTTTCACTCCATCTCCAACCTTGAATGCTCCACATCTGCTCCAAGCCAAAGCATCATCCACAACTACATTTGACTGGTTTTCAGGACTTCCCGGCCAGTTTGCAGCTATATCCGTAGTTGCTACATCCCATGTCTTAAATGAGTATGTGTCATCCTCCGATACTGCTACCGTGTGCTTTATGAGTACATTCTGGCTCTCTTGAATGTCTATTGCATCATTTTCATAATCAAGTTCATTGTTGTTGAAGTGCTTTGTATTCTGGAATGTTACGTTATTAGATCTTGTAACGATTGTAGCCCAGCCACCGCTGTCTCTTATGGTTATGCCGTCAACCGTGAAGTTGCTGCACTGCAAGGGTACAAGAATATTGTTCAAATAATTGTTTGTATTTCTCATATAATGGCCATTGCCGTCAATAGTCCCCCTGCCGTATATCTTAATATTGTTTGCATTTGTTTCGGTATAAATAAACCATGTTCCATCCTTATTCAGAGAATTCTTATGAAAATGAGTAGTGTAATCGCTTGGATTTCCTGAACCCCTTATAACAGAACCACCCTCCAGATAAACCGAAACATTGCTTTTTAGAACAAGGTTTCCGCTCTTGTAAACTCCGGCTGGAACGTATACGATACCGCCACCTGCTGCGTTAGCCGCATTTATGGCGTTTTGTATTGCAGTTGTAGCCATAGCGGCACCGGTACTGTCGGCACCGTATTGAGTTTTAACATTGTATATACCTGTACCGGATGAAGCCGGAACATTGGTTTCAAGAGCATCTGCCGCAATAACCAGATCTTTCAGGTTATTGATTTTAACTATAAGATAGGTTGGTGATGAAAGTGTAAATGTAAGTGTATTTCCGCTCTTTGTTGCAGTGATTCCCAAAGCTTTGGGAGAAATATTATAGGTATTGATTGGCTCGCTTGCTGTTATTGTGATTGTAGTAGTACCTGAAAAAGAGAAATTACAATAATTATAGTTTACAAATACCGCCGAAGTGTCGATTACCGGTATATTTGTAGAGTCTGCTGTTACCGTGTATTGACTGGTCGTGGTATAGATCGGCGGTAATGGATAGCTTACAATTGTAGCCGCCGCTCTTGCTGTCAAAGGAACGACAGCTAACAGACTGGCGAGCATACAAACAATTAAACTTAATAATTTTAACTTTTTTAACATAAACAAACACCTCTTTCATATTTTCAGAAAATACTCTGTCATCAGTGAATAATGATTTCACCAGTGATGCTCTATTACTCTTTTCATAAAGTCGACATATTCCTGTTCAGCTTCGGAAGTGGCAGAGTAATACTAACCTTTTCTGCATCAGCAAAGTTTCCTTTTAAAGTACAGCCCCGGTTTTGTTGCACCTTGTGCAGGATTTCTGCGTTGGTCGCTACTACTGAGCTGTATTGTTGCATTTTATGCACAATCTCCCCACGGTCGCTGCTATTGATCTAGCATTGTTGCACTTCATGCACAATCTCCGCGCAAGCCGCTCCAATCATGGCACATGGCCCCACTGTTACTCCGCATTTCCGCCCTCAGCCTGCTTCCAATCTTATCTATGCTCCGGCTCCAGACAGAGCCGGAGCAGATCGTCCACATGGGCCGTTGCCAGACATTCCACCGTATCCGCAGAGCCGTAATAGATCTTGACCTCGCCGTCATCCTCCAGAATCATCCCTCCCGGAAAAATCACATGATTGCGGAAGCCCCCGCCAATCTCATAGTCTGTCTCCGGTGCCAGCAGCGGCTGCCTGCTCATGCCGATCACCTTGCGGGGGTCCTCCAGATCCAGCAGCATAATTCCGGCGGTATAGCGCTTCTTCCAGGTGTCCTCCCAACCGTGCTTGCCTCTGGCCGGGTCCACATCCACCGCATGGAAGGTGGTCAGCCAGCCCTTATCCGTCCGGACCGGAGGTGCGGCCGGGCCGACCTTGTCATTGGCAAACGGCACCTGCTCAACGGCGAGCAGTAGGCTGGAGTTGCCCCAATGCTTCAGGTCCGGCGACTCGGAGATCCAGGCATCGAAGCGGTCCCGGCCGCCGCGGCTGTATACCGTGAAGGGACGCTCCAGCCGGACATACTTGCCGCCGATCAACTCGGGAAACAGTACCATATTGCGCAGGTCCGGTGTAGACAGGCTGAGCACCTCGAAGTGTTCCAGATCATCGGTAACGGCAATTCCGCCGCGGATGCCATGGTGCGTATCCACGGCAAAACACATATAACAACGGCCGCCGATCACGGTCAGGCGCGGGTCGTAGGCGCGGATAATTTCCTCGTCATGCATTTTGAACACTGGCTTCGGGCCGGCGGTCCAGCTCAGCCCGTCGTCACTGTAAGCAATGCCGAGATCCGTGGTGTGGTGCGGCTCAAGCGTCTGATCGACCAGTGAGCCGTAATCATTACGGAAGATCATCACATACTTGCCGTTAAATTTCGTTACACCGGCATTGAATACCAGTGCGGTGGGGTAAGGAACCTTCCTTGCATCCAGCACCGGATTGCCCGGATACCGCCGGATGAACGGGGCAGATTGCAGAATTGCCGGAGCGTGTTGAGTCATGGGGTGTACCTCCTTGAATGTTAAATATGGAATATGGGTTGCGCAGGGCCGGACCGCTACCCTTTGAGGGAACCGGCCGTCATCTGCATGAAGGATTTGTTGGCGAACAGATAGGCCACGAGAATCGGCAGAATGGACAAGCAGGCGCCCGCCATCATATAGTGGGTCTGAGAAGCGGCCGAAATCCCGTATTTCAGGTTCGCCAGCCCGACGGTCAGCGTCTGCAGCTCCGGCTTCGTCATCGTGAACACGAGCGGCAGCAGATATTCATTCCACGCGCCGCGGAAGGTGAACAGGGCACCTACGCCAAGTCCGGGTCCGAGCAGCGGCAGAATTATCCGCCAGAAGGTCCGGCCGGGAGAGCTGCCGTCCATCAGCGCCGCCTCGTCCAGCTCGCGGGGAATCCCCTTCATGAAGCTGGAGAGAATGAAGAAGATCGAAGCATGGGCGGAGATCAGAATCAATATAACGCCCCACAGGCTGCTGTGCAGATGAAGCTTAACCATCAGATCGAACTGCGGACGCAGCACGACCGCCCCTACAGCCACGAACATGGTGAAGGATTGCAGTCCGATATACAATTTTTTGCCGGCAAAATCCATCCGGTCCACCACATAAGCCGCCATGGATGATACCAGCAGCGTGCCGACCACCGCCGCCAGGGAGACAATCAGGCTGTTCAGGGTATACCTGGAGAAATTGGCCTGCGCCCAGGCTTCGGCATAGTTCGAGAAGTGCCAGCTCGCCGGCAGGAAGGTCGCTCCCGCAGTAAGCTCAGCATTAGTCTTGAAGGAGCCCAGGATGGTGATAACGACCGGAATCAGCGTAATAAAAGCAACAGCCAGCAAAAAAATCCACAGGATGATATTGCCCAGTATGGTTCTTAGTCTCATAATAGCCTCTCTCCTCAATCGGTCTGATTCATGCGTCTGGATGCGTAGAAATAAATGAGTGATATCATCCCTACAATGACCGCAGACACAAAGGCGACCGCACTGCCGTATCCGAACTCCTGGACCTGAACCGCCGCGCTGCTCCCGCCGACAGGGAAAAATAATTTGTACAAATACAGGAACATGACCTCTGTCTTGCCTACAGGACCTCCTTCAGTCAGAACCATGATGCTCTCGTAACCCTTCAGGGCTGTAATGATCGCCAGCATAATAACCATCTGCATCACAGGTCCGAGCATCGGCAGGGTGACATAGCGGAACTGCTGGATTCTGCCTGCCCCGTCCAGGGAAGACGCCTCATACACATCCTCCGGAATATTCTGCAGACCGGCGAGGAAGAGCAGCATATAATTGCCGACCGCCCCCCAGGCCGCAACCAGAATGACGGTGAGCATGGCATATTTCGGCCCCAGCCAGTCCACACCGGAATCGGAGAGGCCCAGGCGGATCAGAAACTGGTTGAGAATCCCGTTATATGAGTTGAAAATCGTGAAGAAGACTACGGCCATTACAGCGGTACTGATGACGGTCGGCATGAAGAAAATCCCCCGCAGCAGTTGTCTGCCCCGCAGCCCCCGGTTCAATATGACTGCCAGCAGCAGGGCCAGCGGAATGGTGATCAGCAGCTTGCCGCCAGCATAGACAAATGTATTCACCACCGAATCCCAGAACTGGGTGTCCTTCAGAATGCGGCTGAAATTGGCCAGACCGGTAAACCGCGCCGTTCCGAACCCTTTGTAATCATAGAACATATAGCGGAACGCCCAGGCAATCGGGTAAATCCCGAGAACCAACGTGAGCAAGGCACTTGGAAAGATAAAACTGTATGAAAATAAGGCATGTTTCGTTTTGTTCATCTGGTTTCTTCCGGCTCCTTTCCTTTACGACCAGAGCAGAGGGATGAGGGAGTTGCTCCCTCATCCCCCGCTATCCCGGCCTATATCTCTATCCCTAACCTTCTGTCTACTTGGCGAACTTGCCGCCCAGAGCGGCGGGATCAAAGCCGGTATCCGGCTCAGCCTTTATGCCGTCATTCGCAATCACACTGTCCAGTGCAGCGTTATAGCGTTTGTTCAGATCAGCGATAACCGCCTTCAGGTCGCCGCCGTTCAGCATATATTTGAAGAAGGCGTCATCCGATTTCATTCCTTCCGGTGCTACAGACGGATAGACCGGCCACACCCCATCGTGCTTGTTCGGCAGGAAGCCTTCAATGCCGTTCACATCCGGTGTCTTGGCTGCTGCGCTAATGGATGGAACCATGGAGATGCCGAAGCCTTTTTCCTGATAATCCGTCAGCACCTGATCGCCGTACATGAACTCCATGAACTTCCAGGCTGCTTCTTTATGCTCTGATTTCGAGCTCAGCGCCAGCCATTGGCCCCCGAGGAAGCCGGAAGCCCCCTTCACGGTGCCGTCGATGGTAGGAACCGGAGCGGCCGCCCAGTCAATCTTGGCCGGGAACTGATTCTTGTAGACGCCAGGCTCTGAGGAGTAGGACATATACATTCCGATCTTGCCTTCCGCAAACTGCGCCCGCAGCGGATCAATATCCAGCGATTCTACACCCGGCAGCATGCTGCCGTCGTCCCTGATCTGCTTAAAGGCATTGATGATCGGCTCGAAGCCGCTGAAGTCGTAGCGGGCTGTCTTGAAATCATACCCGAAGCCGCCATAGCCGCTCATTTCCGCAACCACCCGTGCCGAACGTGCGAACGCACTGCCGGGGCTCTTGAAGTTAAGGGCGAAGCCGTAAGCGCCGTCCGCTTTGCCGGCTTCTGTCAATTTCTTGGCTGTATCCACCAGCTCCTGCAGGGTAGTCGGCGGATGTTCAATGCCCGCTTTGGCGAACAGATCCTTGTTGTACACCAGACGCATGGTCGTTCCATAGTTCGGCAGACTGTAACGCTTGCCGTCGAATTCATTCAGATCCGGCATGGCCGGGAATTTCGCCTTCAGCTCATCGTTCAGGAACTCGTCAATAGGAGCGAGAAAGCCTTTTTTGTAGAAGGTCTGGATGGTATTCTCCTTCACCCGGATCACATCCGGTGCATCGGAGGTCTGGAAGGACAGATCGAGCGCGGTATCGAAGTCGTCGCCCTTGACGACCAGCTCCACCTCAATCCCGTCAGTATTGGTTGCGTTGAACTCGGCTACCTTCTCCTTCACGAAATCCGCATCGTGGCGGTCGCCTGTCCAGTAGCTGATTTTAGTTTTCCCCCCCGAGCCGGCTGTCGCCCCGTTTCCCGTGCCTTCAGCAGCATTGCCGCCGTTGCTGTTACCGTTGCCGCAGGCTGCCAAGCCAAGTGCCAGGACCAGGCTCAGAGATGTCATTAGCATACGCTTCATCATTGGTAGTGCCCCCTTATATATCCCTGCTGTATTCGCTTACAACCTGATTATAGTTCGATAGGCGCTTCCAGATAAGGCGGGTAAGCCCACATTAAGGGCAGATTTCTGCAGGAGTTCTATACAGACAAGGGAGGTAATCTCCGCCCTGCGGAAATCCCTCCCCTGCTGATTCCTATTCTTTTCCAAGATAATACAATTTGAACTCGGACGGGGTCATGCCGGTATATTTCTTGAACACCTCGCTGAAATAGCGCCTGTGCTCATACCCGAGATCCTGGGCGATCTCCTGAACCTGCCGGCCGCTGATCAGCATCGCCTTGGCCTTCTCCATCTTCTCATGCATCACATACTGCTGAAACGAAATTCCCTGCACCTTCTTGAACAGATTGGAGAAATACCCCTGGCTAAGGTTAATCTGCTTCGCCATCTGCTCCAGCGACAGCCCCGTGTCCAGATGACTATGGATATATTCGGCGGCCTGACGGATAATCCGCGTGGACTCCAGAGAACGGGCCTCCGTAACCAGCGCACAGGCCTCCCGGCAGAGCCAGGACAGCAGGTCCCGTATATCTTGAAGGGAAGGATGCACCTGGTTCTTCATGGCAGCAATTCTGAGTTCCAGCGGCTCCACCTGCCCATAAGGGAACTGCTCCAGCAGGACCCGGCAGATCCTGGAGCTCAGCTCATAGCCGACACTTTCAACATAACGCGGCTCAGGCAAAAGCCCGCTGTCCAGCAGCTCCGCGAACAGCTGGTCCAGCACCTGCAGGCTTTTGGCGGAATTGCCGGAACGCAGGGCGAACAGCAGCTCCTGCTCGGCGGCGGCGGAATAGCTGTGGAGCGAGAGAGGTTTATTCTCGATATTGCTATAATGATATACCCCGTTGCCCCCGGTATAGAAATGATACCCCAGCGCGCTAAGCGCCTGCCTGTACGCCGTGCCCAGCTCCTGAATCGCCGCTGTGCCCAGGCCCACGCCAATAGAAATGGTATGACGCGAGAAGCGGCTTACATTCATGCAGCAGGCCTCCGTAATCAGCGCGGCGGTCTCCGGGTCTGAGCCGTTCATGATACAGACGTACCGGTCTGTCGCCTCCCGGATAATAACGCCGCGGGTCAGGGCGGAAATCGTCTCTTCGAGAATATTGTGCAGGCTGAATCTTAGCAGCTCGACCTCCTGCACAGGCTGGCCGCTCAGCTTCTCCGCGAAATGATCGATCTCGGCGACAAACACGAAGAAATCATACTGGTCCAGCGGGATATCGAGATAGGCCCAGCGGGAACGGGCATCCGCTTCTGTCGTCTGGTGGTGCAGCAGGAAGGTGAGATATTCCTGGCGGAGAATAGGCAGACTTTCCCTGATTCTCGCCTCCATTACAGCAAGTCTGGCGGTCTCCTGACGCTCCTCCCGGCACAGCTCCCTGGCCTTCAGCACTGCATTCACAATTTCCTCCAGGGAAAAGGGCTTCTTCACGAAATCAAGCGCCCCCAGCCGGATGGCTTCCTGGGCATAAGAGAACTCCGAGTAAGCGCTGAGGATAATAATCTTACAGTCCGGCAGCACCTCCAGTATCGCCCGGGTCATCTGCAGGCCATCCATTCTTGGCATTCGGATATCCGTCAGCACAATGTCCGGCCGGGTCTCGCGGATGATCTGCAGGCCCGCTTCGCCGTTAAGCGCCGTACCTGTGACCTCAATACCGTGCTCCTGCCACGGCGGCTTGCGCGAGACCATCTCCACCACACTTTTGATATCGTCGATTACACATAATTTGAACCTTTCCGGCTCCAGCTTTTGGTCCATCCTTCAACTCTCCTCCTCTGCGGGAATCCACAGATCCGTCCGCGATCCCTTACATGGTTCGCCGCCAACGTCCATACGGGCTTCGTCCCCGTAATACAGGGCCAGCCGGTGCCTGATGTTGAACAGGGCATAACCTTTCCTCGACTGCGGAGCCCTGACCATCCCCTGCTTGACCCGTTCAGCATCAAGCCCCCGTCCGTTGTCGGTAATGCAAATATGCAGCAGCCCCTGCTCCCGGCTGACCGTGATGTCTATCCTGCCTCCTATTGTCCGGTCGCTGAATCCATGCTGAATGCTGTTCTCCACCACCGGCTGCAGGATAATCTTCGGCAGCAGGCAGGACAGCAGGGCCTCGTCCTCTACCGTCACCGTGTATTCAAACAGTCCTTCATAGCATTTCTGCTGAATGGCGAAATACTGCCGCATGTGGGACAGCTCATCCGCAAGGGTAATCAGATCCTTGCCGCCGCTGAGCCCGATCTGGAACATCTGCGACAAAGACAGGATCATCTCATTCACATCGTCATTCTCGCCCATTACCGATTTGCAATAAATGGTGTTCAACGTATTGTACAGAAAGTGCGGCTCCATCTGCGCCGTAAGGGCACGGATCTCTGCATGACGCTTGCCCTCCTCCTTGGTCTTCACATCCTCGATCAACGTCTTAATCTCCGACATCATCCGGTTGAACTGAAAGCCAACCTGGGCAACCTCGTCCTCATAACGGCTCTCATACACCACATTGAGCTGGTTCTCTTCGACTCTGCGCATCAGCCGCCGCAGCTTGAACAGGGGCTTCAGCAGCACAGATGTCAGCTGATTGGAGATCAGCCAGGTCGCCAGCAGGAAGACAACGATGACATAGAGGGTAATGCGCTGCACCCGCTGCAGCTTACCCAGCAACTGGTCCCGCGACTGCATCCCGGAGATAATCCAGTCGGGTGATGCCGCTGAGCTTGTATAATTTACCAGATACTCCTTGCCGCCATAGCTGTAGTTGTGATCCTGCGGATCGGCTGCTTTTCCGGCTTCAGCAAGCACCGGCTTCCAAGGGAATCTGCCCCGGAACGGCCAGCGGGACTCCACTACCGCCTCTCCTTCCCCGCTCACCAGGTAATAATTCCATCCTGCTTGTTCACCGCCTTTATTCAGCAGCTCATCTATCCGGCTCTCCCTGATATTGACCACAATAAATACATTGCTGATCGGCGTGTAAGGGTATTCATAGATTCCCCGGACTATGAAGGAGACCACCCGCTGGCTGCCCGTGAATAACCGGTCATAATGTCCTTTGGCCCAGTAGCCGCCCGGCTGCTCCTTGCTCAGATCATATAATTCCGAGCCGTAGAACGAGTTGTCCTGCGCCCGGATCTGCGTAGTGGAATAGAAATCGCCAATCGGGGTAACGATCAGCACATTCTCAATGATCGGCTGATTGAACGTTGCCTGCGAGAGTACATATTGCAGATCAGACAGATGTACATAATAATTAGAGACCTCATGGCTCAGCACATCCATCATCATCTTGCGGTACGCATCGCTCAGCATCAGGGACTGCACGGACAGCGCTACATCATTCAGGCGGGAATCCAGAAGCTGTGCCGTCTTGCTTACGGTCTCCCGGCTGCCGGCGTAAACATTATCCTCGATCTCCTGCGCGGCAATCCAATACGAGAAGGTGCCCATTGCACTGATGGACAGCGTAATCAGCACGATGAACGAGAACAGAATCCTTTGTTTGATGGATATCCGGTAATACCTGCCGGCGATCTGCCGCCGGAGCTGCCGGCCATAGGCTGTGAATGTATTCATAGTTCCCCCTTCTTGAGCATGTATCTCCCTACGATTGTCAGTTCTTGTCACTTGTACCATACGGCTGCTCCGGCCCGGCGTCAAGACAGGGCATGATTAATTAGCGGATTCCTTCCCTTATTATCAATAGGCAGGGGGCCCTCCGCATAACATGGTGCGAATTCACTAATCATGGCTCAGGTTGACGGGAAGCTGCGCGATTGAGTAATTATGCTTGTGACGGTCAGTCCATTCCGTTTGATGCCTTTCTGCGGCAAATGTTGAACGATCCAACAGTAGCAGAGCTCACTGATTTTGTTGCCTCATACGTAAAAAATAATACAATTAGCCAAACTGACGGTTTCATGGGCGATTCTATGAAGCATGAAACAGAGATGGGGGGAACGTTGAGCGAAGTCCTGCCCCAACTGAATACTGGCAGCAACGCAGTGTTCACTTATTATGGCGGCGGGGAATCTGGTCCGCTTCATGTGGTATTCCATGTATAGGTCTGGGAACAATAAACTGCTTCCATTTGCTGCTTCGACATCTGGATGAACAAGGGCTGGGACCTGTTGTTGGCATTACGATTGCGGATGTAGAGCGCTATTGAGACCAGGACCATTGACGGACTGATCGAACGACTGGCTGACGACTATGCGGCCCGTCTTCTGGATACCGGACATCGTCAATTTCAGCTAATCGGCTACTGTTTGGGAGGACTGATCGCGGTTGAAACAGCTGGTCGTTTGTTGGAGCCAGGGACTGGAGGTTGTAGACTTGGTGCTGGTAGACAGGCCATCCTGTTCTTCATTCCATTGAAGATGAATTAGCAATGGATGCGCTATTAGTACCGAACCTTAATATTTCACTGGAGCAGGCCGGTTTTGTCGGAGCTGCCTCGGGACAACTTATTCGCGACCTACAGACAGTTTTTCTGTGAAAATAAGGGTAACCAGACGAATGGACGAATTTCTGTTTTTGGGCAATACAATGCCCGGGATCTCCATTTCCATGAGTCCATGTTTAGACGATCTATGGGTTGGGAGCACTAATTAACTTGCTCGTTTTTGGGGTCGGCCTTCTAGGTAAGCTTCTTTGTTTTTCAGCATGCTATAGGCTATGACCAGTAGGGTTCGTGCCATAGTAATTGGCGTTAGCATGAAAGAAGTACAAGAATGGCTGGGTCACAGTGTCTATTCCACCACAGGCCAACATCTATGCTCACTTGGAATTCAGTTCCAAGGTCACTTCCGCAAACCGAATGAATGAAGTAATAAAAATAAAAACAGTCCACTAGATTTTTAATCTATTGAACTGCTCTTAGTAAAGTAATACCGGCGAGAGGACTCGAACCTCCACGGTTTCCCACTCGATTTTGAGTCGCGACTGCTATTGAGAAGATAGTAGAAGTTAAGTCCAAGAAGAGGAATTTAAAAACCGCTAAAAGCCTTGTAGAATCAAGTTGTTTTTTAGCGGTTTTTCTGGTCTTTTCCAAGCCCGTAAGGGTTCCCGGCATCTGGGCAAAATGAAGCCTTTTGGGGACGTTGGAGAGAACTCGGGAAGAACTCAGAAAGAACAACAACAGAACGGCCCGCTCCCTACCATTGACAAAATAATGAAGCATCTGCTTCAGGGAGGGTAATTGAAATGTCCAAAACGAACAGTTTTAGTGTCTCGTCCAGGTGGAAATAACATAACTATAAGATTTATAATTTCCACCTTGTTCTCATTAGTTCTTTATCACACTTCAATTATTATTTTGTGAAGATGTAAAACTACGTCAAAATTTCAATTTTACGTTTTTATTTCCGCTTGATCATCTTTACAGTAAATCACGCTTAATTTTTGCGATCTGTAACAGTTCTAGCTGTTCTCTAGGGTTAAGCCCCTTAACAGTCTGCAATAACTCCACTACTGTACCACTTAATTCACCAATAGTTGAATGCTCCTTCCCGGTTAAAAGCCATTCATAAGAACAACCGAACTCAGAGCAAATTGAGATAACCGTCTCTATTGCCGGCTTAAACCGCCTCCACACTACGATTTGTGCCAACAATTGATCCACGAGCTTTTGAACCTAAAATCAGTTTTAGCCATTTAGAGTATCTTTAATAACACTCCAGGAAAACCATTAAAAAGCCCTGATAAATCAAGGGTTTCTTGACCATCAGGACTGAGATACTTGTGCCAAAAATCGTTACAAACCTGTGCCAAACTACGTTACAAACGGTGACAAGATGAATTACAACTCACATTATCTAATGTTTTCTAATCAAAGAGTTCAACTTCCTCACGAACACTTACTATACCCGCAATTCCCACAAGTCTTGCATCCTTCGATGTTAATCAGAGACGCCCCGCCACAAGATGGGCATAGATCCAGCGACATGGAACTGCCGCCTGCGTGCGAACCATGTCCACCATATCCCGCGGCTATGGTCTCACTCCCGGCATCTGCATCAGCAGGTGCCATCGTGGCTGCGACCGGTGCCGGATCATGGTCATGATCTGCCCCAGCGTTGTTTGCCACGTGCGTTTCAAGCGCCTTCGCCACGGCGTCGGCGATAGATTCTACACGGTTGGCGCCGAAGCCGATCGCGCCGGTGCCGCCGATGCCCTTGAGGTGCTTGATCAGCAGCTCTACCTTATTACCGTGGTCCCCGTAACGGAGGAACAAGGAGCAGACGCGGCCCAAGGCTTCCGCCATCGCGAACACATCCGATCCGGCCTTGCCGACGTTCAGGAAGATTTCGCTTGGAATGCCGTCCAGATCGTTGATCGTAATGTACGCCATGCCAAACGGTGTGTTCATTTTATAGGTTGCGCCGCGCAGCACTTGCGGACGCTTCTTGTATTGTTTATCCAGCCCGCTCTTGCTCGGTGAGGCTGTCACTGCCACGCTTGCAGCCGCCGTCTCAACGCTCACCGCATCCTCTGCGGCTTGGCCTGTCGCGCTTTGCTCCAGCGCCGTGTCCACAGTAGAAGCTGTTGTCGCTTCGGCGGCCTTATCTTCTTTTTTCTCCGTCTGCAGCACCTGCACGTCACGGCTGCCGTCGCGGTAGATCGTTACACCTTTGCATCCAAGGTCGAATGCCAGCTCATACAAACGCTTTGTATCTTCAACCGTGAAGTCCGACGGGCAGTTTGCCGTCTTCGAGATGGAGCTGTCTACCCAGCGCTGAATCGCCGCCTGCACGCGGATGTGATCCTCGGCAGAGAGGCTCATCGCCGTGACGTAATAATCCGGAAGCTCCTCGCCCGGATGGCTGTCCAGCCAATCCTGGGCAATCGGCACGAACTGCTCGTCGAAGCCAAGTCGGCTTTGACGGAAGTATTTGAAGGCAAAGTACGGCTCGATCCCCGTCGACGTTCCGACCATGGTACCCGTGCTGCCTGTAGGCGCTTGGGTAATGACGGTTACGTTGCGTGCACCTTTTTTGCGTACCGCTTCGGCAACTTCAGGATACACTTCGGTCATATTTTTCATGAAACCGCTTTGCAGGTACAGTTCGGCATCGAATGCTTGGAACGAACCCTTCTCCTCGGCAATATCCGCAGAAGCGAGATATGCTTCGCGCGCGATGAAGCCATACAGCTTATCCAGGAACTCCAGCGATTCCGGACTGCCGTAACGGATGTTCAGCTTGATCATCAGCTCGGCCAGACCCATCGTTCCGAGACCCACCCGGCGCTCTTTTTTCTGGTTCAATTCGTTTTCTTCAAAATGGTACGGCGTCCGGTCAATGACATTATCCAGGAAACGCACAGAGTAACGCGTCGTTGTCGCCAGCTCATCCCAGGCAACGTCATGATTCGCTTCATCATAGAACTTCGACAGGTTCATCGCGGACAGATTACATACGCCCCAGCCCGGAAGTCCCTGCTCACCGCAAGGGTTCGTACAGATAATTGGATTGAAATACCAGCTGTTGGACATCTGGTTATAGTATTCCATGAATACGACACCCGGCTCTGCCGATTTCCATGCGGATTCGATAATGGTATGCCAGACCTCGCGTGCTTTTACGGTTTTATATGGAATGATACGGTGTCCGGCTTTCTTCCATTTATCCAGATCCCCGTCCCACAGCTCATCATAATCAGGATCAGTAGTATCCGGGAACACCAGCTCCCAGTCCAAATCTTCCTTCACAGCCTTCATGAAATCATTGCTGACGCATACCGACAGGTTCGCATTCGTAACTTGTCCCATCGTCTGCTTCACGGTAATGAAATCCTCCACGTCCGGATGCCAATCGTTAATCATCAGCATGAGCGCACCCCGGCGGCTTCCGCCCTGCTCGATCAATCCCGTCGTATAACTGAACAATCCGCCCCACGATACCGCACCGCTGGAGGAACCGTTCACGCCCCTCACGATCGCACGCCGAGGACGCAGGGAAGACAAGTTAATGCCGACACCGCCGCCGCGAGCCATAATCTCGGTCATCTCGCTCAGGGTTTCCATGATGCCGCCCCGGCTGTCCTTCGGCGAAGGAATCACGTAACAGTTGAACAGCGTCAATTCATCGCTCGCACCCGCTCCAGCTGCAATCCGTCCGCCCGGTACCAGCTTCCAATCATCCAGAATCTCGCGGAACTTTCCGCGCCACTCTTCCTGCAGTTCCGGCGTTGCCTCAACCGATGACATGGCAGCCGCGAGTCGATCCCACATTTCTTCCGGCGTTTTCTCGATGGTTAACGTCAGTTTCTCCACATCCGATTCCACAAGCTCGCCCTTCCGTGTCTTCACCGTGACCTTGCGGCCTTCGCGATTCACGATTTCGCCAACTTCCTTGGTCGGAAATTTAGGATCATCCTTCGTCAAAACGAGCACCACATCGCCTACCTTCGCGTTGTTGGTGTCCGCATCCTTCCAGGCATACCGGTCCAAAAAGATCTTCTCGCTTAAACCTTCCAGCCGCTGATTCTGCATCGTACTCAAGAGCAACTACCTCCTATATAAGATATAAAATTAAAAAGTTCCGCAGTTATGCGCTCACCAACAACATAACCTGTTATGTAGTCGGTCAAACATCTAAAACCACTATATACACCATATATAGTGCTACCAATTCATTATACTACACTATATATAGGTTAACTATGCCGATAATGTGAAAATTAAGCCAACAGATCCAAGCTCCCGCTCGCAAGCTTCCGCTTTCTTCCTCTCGCTCTCTTTTTCGCCCTTCCCTATGAAAAAAAAGATGAAAATATCCAATTCCAGCAGCCGTGCGCCCTATAGGGTATTCCGCGCCTCCCGAATTCGTGCAAGGTTATGAAGACTTCTTTTTTCGTCCATACTACATATACACCGCTGGCCCGGAATCTTTCACAACAGGAGGAGATCGACATGAACCATCAGCCATCTGCCGAATCAGGCATGATTACCGACCCGCGCCTTCCCGTTCCACTGCAGATCGACCGTTCCTGGTTTGACGATCTCGCCGGTCGACTGGACAAGGGTGGACCTTGGGGTGACTATCGTCTGGCCCAACTTGCCGTTGAGGGCGAGAAATCCCGCTTGGTTACAAGCTTTGAAGAATTACAATGCCTTAAGCATCTTGGCGCCTTATCCCCGCTCCCCCATCAGACTGATACCGCCAGACGCGTATTGTTCGAGATGTCGGGCAGAGCGATTCTCGCCGATGAGGTGGGACTAGGAAAGACGATTGAAGCCGGTCTTATTTTAAAAGAATACATCGTGCGCGGTCTGGTATCCAAAGTGTTGATTCTCGTTCCGGCTTCCCTTGTGCTGCAATGGGTTCGCGAGCTGAACTCCAAGTTTGGCATTCCCGCGATTGCGCAGAAAAAAGCGTACTCTTGGGGGAATGATATCGTCGTCGCCTCCATGGACACGGCCAAACGCGATCCGCATCAGGAGATTCTGCTGAACGAGGAATACGATATGCTCATCATCGATGAGGCGCACAAACTCAAGAACAAGAAAACATCCAATTATCAATTCATTCAAAAGCTGCGCAAAAAATACTGCCTCTTGCTGACGGCCACGCCGGTGCAGAACGATCTCAGCGAGCTCTTCAATCTAATCACTCTGCTGAAGCCGGGCCAGCTCGGAGGCCAAGGGCAGTTTGCCGCTAATTTTGTTGTCGATAAACGAAGACCCAAGAACCAGGATCAGCTCAAGGATGAGCTGTCCAAGGTCATGATCCGTAACCGCCGCGGCGAGGGCGAAGTGAAATTCACCAAGCGATCCGTCCGCAATGTAGGGCTTAGCCTTTCGCCCGAAGAACAGTCATTATACGACGGCGTTACGTCCTTCGTCAAAGATCAGTATCAGGCAGCAGGGGGAAATTTAAGCAGTATGCTGTCACTCGTTACGCTCCAGCGTGAAGTGTGCAGCAGTCGCGATGCCGTCTTCGTGACTCTTGTTAATCTGTCCAAGAAGCTGCCCGAGGACTCTCCGCTGCGCGATAAAATCTGGGAGCTCGTCTATCTCATCAAGGCCATCAAAGCCAACACCAAGGCGGAAAAAACCATCGAGCTCATCCAGCAAATGAACGAGAAGGTCATCGTATTTACGGAGTACCGAGCCACGCAGGAATACTTGCTCAATTATTTCCGCGATCACGGACTGATCTCCGTACCGTACCGAGGCGGAATGAACCGCGGCAAGAAGGACTGGATGATGGATCTCTTCCGTGGCAAGGCGCAGGTCATGATCGCGACGGAAGCTGGCGGCGAAGGCATCAATCTGCAATTCTGCCACCATATGATCAACTTTGATCTGCCCTGGAATCCCATGCGGGTTGAGCAGCGGATTGGACGCGTGCATCGTCTCGGCCAGACCAATGACGTGAAGATCTACAATCTGTCCACGTCGGGAACCATTGAAGAGCACATCCTGAACCTGCTGCACGAGAAGATCAACATGTTCGAGATGGTTATCGGCGGACTGGATGTCATTCTGGAGCGGTTCGAGAAGAAGGAATCCATCGAGAAGAGTCTGTACAAAATCATGCTGGAGTCCGGCAACGACGATGAGCTCCGCCAGCGCATCAGCACATTGGGCGACTCGATTCACCATATTAAACAGGATATCGAGCAGGGAAGCACCGTCGAAGAAAATCTAAGAGAGGAAGAAGCCTAATATGACCATGACGCCGCAGGAGGTGCAGCAGCACTTCATGGCCTATTTGGAAGCCACCGAATGCACCGTCATTGAAAAATCGCCTGAGCATGTCACCGTGAAACTGTCACCGCAAGCCGACAAAATGCTCACCAACCGCCCGTATTACTGGGGCTTCGTGGAACGTACCGGCGCTCCCGCCGAAACGTTGTCCTTCAATTTCGTGTTTGATCCGGAGAAATACGACGAACGGCTTGCAAAGACCCAAGCAGCCGAGGCCAAAGCGCAGCTCGCGGCACCCGCGCAGGATCCCCTCCTGGCCCGCTTTTACGGGAATGCCCCAGTTCTGCCTATCCTCGGTCCCGGCCGCATTCAGCGGGAGAACATTGGCTACGGCAGCAGCCGGCTCGCCCAAATCTGGAATGCTTCCCGGGAGGAAGGCAAATGCGTCTATCTGTTCCAGCAGCGCGATACCGAGCCGCGTCCGAGAGCCCGTTCCACTCCGTATGAGCAGTGGCTGGGCGTCTGCTTCAAGGTGGAGTTCAGCTGTGATCTGAAGCGGGAGGAATTGTTTTTTCTCGGAATCTCATTATCTAGTCGTGCGATTGCCCATGACTTCCCGGCGATCCTGATTGGACGCGAACTGACGCCCCGCTTGCCCGAGAGCGTTCACGTCCGACCGGCGGCTCTTACGCTCGAACAGGCCGTAGATGCGCTGGAGAACCATCTTATCGACAAGATAAGCAAGCTGGACTATGACTGGGCCACCAAAGCAAGAGAACGTCTTGAAGAAGAACTGCTGGTGATCGACAGTTATTACGAGGACCTGCTCAGGGAGCAGGATGAAGAGAAAAAAGCGCTCATTGAGGAGCAATATAAGAACCGTCGGTCGGAAATGCAGTGGCAGTACGAGCCGAAAGTGAGCTTGTCCGTCATAACCTGCGGTCTATTTCATCTGTGTTCGCCTGTGGGTGCGTCGTCATGACGCCCCTCTACAAAAGCAGGCAAAAAAAGAACCATTCTCCCTTCTCCTACCGCGACAGCTTGCAACAGCCTTTGCAGAGCTTGTCCGATATGATGATTTCAATACATCCACGGCGCGTAGGGCCAAGGAAAGGCGGTTAATGATTTGAAACAGTGGAACATGAAACTTCATAACCATGATGACAAGGATTGCAAGAATTCCCAGCCAAAATCACCCGATAACAAACAGACCAGCCGATATCGAATGCTGTCTGTCTCTATGATCGTAACAACTATCCTGTGGTTCAGCTCGTTCCAGCCGCAGGCAAGCTTGGCTGCCGCTAGCCAAGCCGACGTTTCCAATTCTGCAAACAGCCCTAGTCTGACCAGCACCAGCACTCAGCTTACAGCGGATCATCATAGATCAGGCGTTTCAGATGTTAATCTGAACAACGCCGTGGCTCAGGTACCCGGGAGTTTGATGGACTTTGCGGAGGAGACTGTCGCTCAATTATCGGCCCATGCGCCATTTACGACCTGGGATGAAGCCAAGCTCGAATTCACCCCGCTTGGTCCGGGTACGCACGGCTGGTTGGTCACGATTTCCGATGAAGGACTGCCGCAAGGATACATGATTATCAGTGCAGAAGAAGACGGTGGATATATCCTGAGTGAATACGGAATCGGCTCGACTCTTCCCTACAGCCAAGCGCCGTTGAAAGAACGGCTCTCCGCGGAAGGACTTGTGAAGGCCGGAGGATCATTGCCTCAAGGAAGCATCGTGCGCAAGCTGTATGACGTGTCCCCCGTCTGGCAGGTCCAGTTGCCCGGCAAGAAGCCGATTTATTTTAATGCACTAAATAGTGAAGCTCTCCCGGATGAGCCCCAGCAGACGCATTCAACGACGAAGCTGGTATCCGTATCTCTGCCTGCAACAGCCAAAGGACTCGTGGCTTCATCCACGTCCAATCATTGGTTTGCCGCCACTCCCTCCATCGCAACCGGCGACTCCATGGATCCTTACGATAATCTGCTGTGGCTGACCTCAAGCGAACTAACGACCCGAAGCAGCGCCGATCTGCGGAATTTACTACAAGAGTACTCCACCCTGATATTCAAGTCCAAAAAAGGCAATGCCGCTTACGGCGCACCTTTTAGCTTAACCGGCTGGCATCGCTGGTCCCCGGCGAATCAGGAGAACCCGGCTGCGCTTTATGTGTCGGTTCCCTTACGGAATACAGACACTCTCCGTTTCTTGCCGGCATCCCGGTTAATCGGACAAGGTCAATTTTATGCTCAGCCGAAATGACACGGGTTAAAGCAAGCAGCCCTCATCCATGCAATATGCCATGACTGACAAAAGGACGCGGCCCTTTAACGGGCAGCGTCCTTTATATTTTTTCAAAACGGTTTATAGTTGTGCACTCAGCACTCACAAGGGTCTACAACCATTCCAAAAGCATGTTTCGAACCTGACATCGTGCGTAACAGGGAGCAATACGCACGATGTACAAAATGCGACTTCATGAAGGAACGTGCAGCAGCTGCTACTTTGCCCTTTTTTTGCGCTTGGTGGTTACATCTTCTTTCCATAGCGACATGGAGAACGGAATCATGCCGAACCACCTTGTGGTCCAGGATTCCTTCACCTTCGCCTTGCGCCGAACGTCCTTGGGTGTATCTATATAATGAACTACGCGCTCGGTAATGTACTTGATTAAATCATCGCCGCTAGCCATATGAATCAACTCCTTATGGTTTATCCACATCCCAATATCAGTTTGCTCCATTTCGATCGATTCTAGACGCACGTATTTGAACGGCATGATTTTTCCGCTAAATGCACATTCTAATAAAGCCGAAATTTTACGTGAAAGAAGGAATCCATCATGGTTAAGGCAGCAGGGGTGTGGATGCTTCTCTTTACGCTGGCATTCCCGGGTTCTGTCACCGAAGCCTGTCCAGTGAAGAAGCATGCCATGACGCATCCCGCAAGAACCGTTCATCAGACATCGATACAGACAGCCCGGCTTACGTCCGAAACGCCGGAATCCACCCACTCATCGGGTCAGGAAATCGACCAGTCCAAGCTCCGGCACCTGCACCCTTTTGCACATGATGTCGTTCTGATCGATGTGGGTCATGGGGGCATTGACGGCGGTACGTCGTATGGGGACATTCTTGAAAAAGATATTAACCTGGCCATTTCACGCAGACTGTTCATGCTGCTTCGCAAGGAGGGTTATCATGCCGTGATGAATCGTGATGCCGATTACGCCCTTAGCGACGACAACCGCTGGCACCGAAGTTCCTCCAGACACCGCCGGGATCTGTCGCAGCGTAAACAGCTCAGCAGCGAGATCCCGACCAAGCTTGTAGTCAGCATTCATGTGAATTGGGGAAAGAACTCCTCCAAGCGCGGAGGCATCGTCCTGCATCAATCCGAGGGACGGAGCACCCTACTTGCGGACACCATCCAAGAGCAGTTGAATCTGGTTTACCGCAACAACAATCACATCATGATAGGCAAGCCGTATTATCTACTCAATCAAACCCAAGTACCCGCCGTCATCGTTGAAACGGGTTTCCTCAGCAACATGGAGGACCGGAACTTATTGACCAGCCGCAATGGTCAAATGCAGATTGCCGAGGCCATTGCCGACGGGATTATCGGTTATTTAACAGCCCTGTAGGTTGGGGCTGTTTTTTGTTTTCATCCTACCCGGCTCAGTAGCCAACACGATTCGGAACGGAAATCATCTGTTCGGGACCTTTTCGGGATATTCCGATTACGCACAGCGCGTCAGCAGCAACATTAGCGAGATCATTCACAGCATGCGTGGCCGCTGCCTCAACATAAGTACAGCCTTCCATACAGGGAACGGAATCACTGGGTCCTTGTCTGGAAGGCTATTTATTTTTTATGTCTATATAAGATATGGGCTGACCTTTGTCGGATAACCTTTTATCGTCCAGTTACTCACAACATGGCAAAAAATTGCTATCGGTACTGCTATTGCACTAATACGCAGGCAGCGGATTCGGCCGCCAGCTTGATCGTTCCCTTACCAGATCGCTGATACCTACAAACTCCACCTTCGCCTGCAGTTTAGGAATGCTTCTTTTTAGCGCTTCTGCCGTGCGGATTCCATACACGCCAACGTGGCCTATTGCAATGCAGGAAGTTCTCTCTTCCGCATGCTGTGCTGCGGTCTGCAGCTGCTTGCTCACGTGCTGAACGGTATGAACGTCATCCAGGAAGATATCGTTGGCGATGGATGGCATCCCCTTCTCCGCTGCCAGTTTGCCAACCACACTGTAGTAATTCGTCTTGCTGTCGATAAAAAACAGCCCTCTCTCCCTGCATACGTCGAGTACGATGGACATGACTCGTTCATCCCCGGTAACCTTGGAACCCATATGATTATTAATCCCTACAGCGTAAGGAATTGAATCAATGGCCTCTTCCATGCGTTTACGAATCTCCTCATCGGTAAGCGAGGTTAAGATGGCACCCGGTCCAAGCCAGGAAGCTGGCCCCTGCTTAGGCTCCATGGGCATATGGATAATCACGTCATGGCCTTGCCGATGCGCGGCCTCGGCGTCCTTCACGCTTGTGGGCAAAAAAGGCATCACAGCGACCGTGATTTTGACAGGCAGACTGAGCATTTCCTGAGTCCCTTTCTGATCATTGCCAAAATCATCGATGATAACGGCTAGCTTATTCGTTTTCTTTTCCTGGCCGGGTCTGTTGCGACCGGATTCTTCGTGCACTTGGTTTGGCTCCTGACGTGACAGATCAGTCCAAGCAACCATCCCTGCACCATAGCCTATCTTTGGTCCGTTCACGATCCCCCATACCATACACAGCAGGATCACCGAATTTTTATATACCTTCCGCATCTTGACGCCCCTTTCCACTCCTATTCATACATACCTAACCGTATTGTTTGAGTAAAGTTGATCAAATATGTAAGTCAGAAAGTAAATGTTGCCGGTTTGCCGTCCAAATTTCAACACAAAAAAGCTCGTAAACTGCTAAAAAGCAAGTTTACGAGCCTTTTCATAAGGATGCGGTCGAGAGGACTCGAACCTCCACGGGGGTTAGCCCACACGGACCTGAACCGTGCGCGTCTGCCAATTCCGCCACGACCGCGTATCATCTTCATCGCTTATAGGAGACAAGCTCTTATCAGCGGCGACAAGATATATAATATCACGCCAGGTAAATCGAGTCAACACTTTTTTTGAACTTGATTAAAAACCTGTTTTTCGGTTAAAATAAGAACATAAGTTCCTATCCAATAACCACTTTCTATATAAAGGCGGTGATGTTGATGGCCATACCAGCTGTTACGACAGAAGAACGAGCATTGATCAAGAGTTACCTGCTGCTGATGTTCATCCATAAGGTGTTTGAAAGGGATTGCCGAATCATTCAAGAGAGCGGTGTCTTCAAGAGCCCGCAATTGTATGTAGAGGTTGTGGGGAACGGAGCCAAGCGTGCTGCTGTGCTTCTTCGTGAGGTGAAACAGGAATTCACCAAGCGGGCGATCAAGGTGTATGATATTGGGCAAAACCAGGATGGAATCCAGGCGCGATATGCATGCCGGGGTTACATTGGTTCGATGAACATTCTATGGCCATCCTTCCGTGAGGAGATGATGGACCGCATGCGAGCCTATCTTGGGCTGGTCCCGCCCGAGACCGAGTCCTCCGAGCAAGCCCATCCTCCTGCCGCTGTTTCCGCCCGCTAAATTGCCGCCCTCTAAACAGAGAATAACCGTCTCCCCTACTGAACAAGAATGCTCCGGTTGAGACGGTTATTGGTATCACGTGAGTCAATGAAGATTATGCTGCACGCGGGTCAGTCCCTGCGAGAGAGCATGTCCCGCACTGGCGGCAGACGCCACGGCTACAGCCTCCATTATCTGTGCATCCGAGGCTCCCTTCGCACGGGCTTCCTCCATATGATAGAAGGTGCACAGCTCGTTATTGGCAAACAGTCCGATCCCGAGCGCGATCAGCTGCTTCGTTCGCTCATCCAGCTCGCCATCCTGAAAGCAAACGCCGGTGAACTGATGATACGCCTCTGCCATCTCCGGCATGCTCTGCTTCAAATTCAGAATTTCATTCTTATAAGCCGAGACCTTGTCATTGGACATTTCCATAACCCAAAGCAACTCCTCCACAAAAATTTGATGCGAGGTTAAGTTGTCCGACAAGTTCGAGATCTATGCCTACTCCTACTCTTCGATAGGGCTTACTCTTGGATCTTTTTTAAGCTGGTAGCTGTAGCGGCGATCCAGTTTAACGACCCGCCGGTTTCTACGGCGTATTATGACCTGCTCCGGGTCCCAGGCGACGACAAAGCCTATAATATCATTGGTCTCCAAACCATCTCGCACAACCCGAACCAATTCGCCGGAGAGCCGCAGCTCATCGAGTCTTTCATCGCTAATCATCACCATACCTCCTCCATAAACGTACTCTGCAAAAAAAAGACCTAAATGAGATCATTTAGGTCTTTTGAATGCGTTGCGATATCGATAAACATCCCGACTAAGAGATGTTCTATATACCCATTAACGCTGTGCCGGCTCGATGCTGTCATTCTTCTCGTACCAAAAATCCAGAACGGTTGAAGACATGACACGCTTCTCGATATATTCTACCTGCTGAGGCGTAAACTGTTCCTTCCATTCGAAGGAAACCTCCTCACACAATCCGGCAATCGTCAGCAGTTCTGACCAGGCAACATAGCGTTTGTACCAGAAAAACTGAGGATGTTCAATCATATAGGGATATAGATCATCAAACTCCGTATGTTTACAATCCAAAGCACGTTCAAAATGTACCTTTGCTTCATTCAGCTTCTCGATCAAAAACGGCTCGGTTACAGGTTGTTTCCCCATGGTGCTGCCTCCTCTCTCTTGCCTACCTCTTTATTATAAGCGAAAATCACGGAGGCGAAAAGATTTTGTTGTGATTTTAGGCAGAAATCCGATGAACATTGACTACGAATTGCCATTTTTCCACTTCCCCAAAGATAGGTGGAATCGTTCATGACTTAAGGCCTAATCCGTCGTTGCTCTATCGCTAACATGCCAAAGAAGATGCTAAGTTTTAGCTGAACGTAATCTTGCCGTCCTCAAGCGACGAGATGGTAACAAGCGATTCCACATGAACATTCTGTTCGCGCAGCGTTCGCGCTCCGGCCTGGAAGCTCTTTTCAATCACAACGCCAAGCCCGATTAATTCCGCCCCTGCTCGTTCAATAATTTTGATCAGGCCTCTTGCAGCGTCCCCGTTCGCGATAATGTCATCAATGAAGAGTAACTTATCCTCTTCACCGATAAACTGGCGCGATACCATAATGTCCGTGACAATGCCCTTGGTAAAAGACGGAACCCGCTCACACAAGGCGTCTGGATCGGCGAGCAGCGTTTTTTTGCGCCGGGCGAATACCATTGGAACTCCCAATTCCAGCGCCGCGGCAAAAGCAACAGAAATGCCGGAGGATTCCAGCGTTACGACCTTGGTCACACCGCTTTCTTTAAATCTCACCGCGAATTCCCGACCCATATCCATAATTAATGCCGGATCTACTTGATGCGTCAGCAAAGCATCCAGCTTCAGCACCTGATCCGACAACACGACACCTTCTTTGATGATCCGCTCCTTCAACCAATCCATCCAAAAGACCTCCCACGATTCCTTTGTCGTAAAAGTACCATATTCCACTCTATACGGCAAGTACAAACGGGGACTCCGTCATTTAACTGTACGATTCTCGTCACAATTCCTGACATGGATCTCCGCTACCTGGCACTAACCCTTGTCACGCCTCCGGCAAAGGACCTGGACAGGTAGGAGTCATGTCCCAGCTGAGCCAAGCATACCTTGTACTAAGCAGAACGATTAACTTTCAAGGGGGATGCGGGGCTTGCGTAAATCTATTCGTGTTTTACAGATCGCCTTTACATATATCGGAACCATCGTCGGCGCTGGCTTTGCGACCGGAAGGGAAATCCTTCAATTCTTTACCCAATATGGACACTGGGCTACACTGACCATTCTGTTTACGACAGGATTATTTATTTGGCTCGGCACGAAAATCATGACGATATCCAGGCAGATCGGGGCCAAATCCTTTGAGGACTTGAATAAATTTCTGTTTGGAGAGAAAGCCGGCGTCTGGATCAGCCTCTTTATGTTTGTCATTCTGCTCGGGGTGAACAGCATCATGCTTGCCGGCGCTGGCTCTGTTTTTGTGGAGCATCTGAACATGAACTATCAGACCGGGCTGTTTGTCACGATGATCGGAACCTATTTCATTCTCAGAAAAGGCATCCAGTCTATCATGACGATGAACAGTCTTGTCGTGCCCATGATGCTGACCTTATCGCTTGCAATTATTTCTCAGACGATTCAGACGCCGGGGGCCACCCGTTTCTTAACCTTGACTACGGACCATAGCCTGCCTGCGGTTTGGCTGGCGCCCCTGCTCTACACCGCATTTAACCTGGTTATGGCGATGCCGGTGCTGGTCCCACTCGGCAGCCAGACCGAAAGTGCGCGCACCGTAACCTGGGGAGGTATCATTGGAGGTACGGGCGTAGGGTTTATGCTGATGGCAGCACATTTTGCGATGTCCGCCCACATGCCCGGCATCGCCCAATTCGAAATCCCGATGGGCAGCATCGCCAACCAGCTGGGCTGGCTCGTACAGATCATCTATCTCATTCTGATCTTCCTTGAAATTTTCAGCACCTTCGTGGCCAATATCTACGGGATTACCCTGCAGGCTCAGCAGCGAACCTCGCTCTCACCCAGAGTGATTACCCTTGGCATTATGGTGTTCTGTTATTTCTTCAGCCAGTTCGGGTTCAGTTCCTTGCTCTCTCTCCTCTACCCGATGTTTGGGGGACTGTGTCTGCTCTGGGTGCTCCGGCTAACTTTGTTCGGAACCCCCGATATCAGGGGAAAATAAAGGGGCTTTCCCAAAGGTATGATAAACCTGCCCTTGGGAAGCCCCTTCTTATGGCTACATCGTGATAAATTGTGCATTGGGTATGCGTTTCATGGTTTGCTCTGCTACATGTCGATGACACGTCATCATCACGACTTGCCGGTCTTGCGACAATTCCGCGAGAAGCTCGAGCGCATGTCCGAGCCGTTCACCGTCAAAATTAACAAACAGATCATCAAGCAATAGCGGCAACCCCATCGCATGTGGCATCGATTGAATCAGACCGAGCCGCATCGCCAAAAATAACTGTTCCGCCGTGCCGCGGCTTAGCCTGCTGCTCTCCACCCATTCACCAGTCGGGCGCTCTGCCAGCAGACTCTGATCTCCCATCCGCATGACCAACCGGCTGTACATGCCGCCAGTCAGTATGGAGAAGTAGCGGGAAGCCAACTGCAGCACCTGCGGCTGTTTCTCTTCCTCGTACATGCGGCGTGTACGTTTGATAAATTCGGTGGCCATCGAACGTACCGCATATTGCGAAACTAATTCCCTCAGGGCGGAGCGCTGCTCCTCCAACTGCTGCAGGGCGGAATCCTGGTTCCCCGCGGATTCCAGTGACTCTCTCTCCTGAAGCAGCCGCCCCCGCCGTTCCTGAAGCTCGTCCCGCAGGTGGAGCGCGGCGGATACGGCTTCCTCCTTCTTGAAACATTGAGCATCAAGTTCCGCAGCATCCGTCAGCTCCAGCAGCTGTTCAAGCTGCCGGCGACCCACATCATCCCAGCCGCTGAACATGGTAATTTCGTGATGGCGGATCGTGCGTACAAGTTCCTCCCGGCGTTTCGCAGCAGCTCCCATACGAAGAAAGGTTTCTTCGTCTGCCGTTTGAGACGATGCAATCAGAGCCGCTTTACGCAGCTGCAGCGCTTCCCGCTCCTCTTCTATCACAGCCCCCTCTTTGCGAAGCTCTTGAACACGCTCTGCAAGGACCTTCTTCTGTCTCGAATCCTCTTGATAGCTCTTCCATCTGGAATGTACGTTGCCGAGCTCAGCGACGGCTGGGATTCGGCTGCCGTTAGCGTCTCCCTGGGGATCCGCCGCAAAGATCTCATGGCATTGGATGATATAATCCTCCGCCTCTTTTAACAGCACATCCATTTTCAGGCCAAGTGATTTTTGCTGCCGGATCAGCTCCTGCCCCTGCTCAACCTTGACGAATACGTCCAGCATCACGTCAGGCGACAGACTCTGCGGGAGTGATCGGTACATAAGCCACGCCTCCCACTGCCGCTCCAGCTCCAAATATCGCTTCTCTTCCTGATCGATGGCGCCCTGAACCGTTTGTAATTCAACCTGTTGCAGCGCAGCCTTCTCCTCAGCCGCCGCACAATCGGACGTCAGTCGATCGAGCCGCTGCCGCCATGCTTGCCAGCCCTCCATCACGGATCGAAGCTCGCGCATCTGCGCCTCCACCATGAAGGGGTCGCGAGCCAGGACAACGTTTTTGTCCCTTCGACTGCCCGGGATCGTACTCACTGCTGCTGCCGCGTAAGGGGCAGAGACCAGCCTGGAATAGAGATGATCTATATGTTCCGTTCCCTGTCCGTCTAGATTATTGATCTCATTCGAAACCGTACCATGATCTTCCCGGTCACGTAGACCGCTCCAGAATACATAACTCATGCCGAGCAGCATCACGATGCCTGAGACCACGGCAGCTTCCGTGGTTGATGTCCATAGCAATACGGCTACCAACAGGAATGTCATAACAGCCATTCCCGCCAGCAGAGCCGCGTACATCCGAGGCAATCGGCCCCTCCCCGACTGGCGTGTGGAAGCAGGTTCCGGCTGTGTCCGGGTCAATCTCCGTTCGCGCCAACGCTCGATCTCCAGCTGCAGCTGATTCCACAGGGCAGCGGTCTCCTGGGGCGCTGCCGGCTGAATCATGGCAAATGCCTCTTGTCCCCGATCCATTTCCTCGCGCAGCTGCCGCCTGGCTTCCCGCAGCGCCGATTCGGCTGCTGCCGCCGAACGCTGGGCCCCGCGCTGTTCAATGAACAGTGCCTCCATCCGGCGATCATACCCGGCAAAGGCCGCACTGATTCGCCGGACCTCCTCGCGCTCCGAAGCGGATACCGATAGAGTCAGCAGCTCTTGCCGGGTCCATGCCGGATCGATATCTCGGAGCAGCTGTTCCAGCCGGATCTCCTGAGACTTGTATTCGGCCGTAAGCTCGGCAAGCTCCCGGTTTGCGGTTTCATGCAGACTTCGTTTCGCCCATAGCTCCTCAATCCGTTCGCCATACTGTTCCATGAACGCATTAAGGGGGAGGGCTCTCAGCTTATCCTCCACGTCCTCGATCGCCCGCTCGACGCGGATTAACTGGGCGAGGAGAAGACGCTCTTCCTCCTGCATCTTTTCGTAACGGGGGATTCCATCCGGAGGAAAGTTGTCACTGTCCATCAGATCCTTGAGTTCCAACCTGGCCTCACGCCATTCCAGCCAGGCCGGACGAATGTCCTGCGCTTTTCGAAGCAGCGACAAATCCTCGGCGTCCCTGTTGCGATCCTGTTCCAGAAGATTCAACCGTTCCTGTATTTCCAGAATGGATGTAACGGTCTCGTTATAGCGGGAAACGTACGTCTTGCTCTCCGAAACCTGGGTTCTTAAATGCTCGATGGATTGCAGCAGCTTGGCGGTATGCTGAACCTTTCCGCGCGGCTTATACAGCTTGTCCATCTCCTGGGACAACTTGCGTTCGGCTTCCAGTATATTAGCCCCGCCGCCGATTCCGGCATGAAACAGGTAACCGCTCATTTCGGCAGATTGCAGGCTGCGGATTTCCTGCAGCTCGCTTAACGAGATGGCAAACAACTGACGAAACATATCCCTGGACACGCCGCCCAAGGCATATTGCTCCAGCTCCTGCTGTCCAAGCTCGATCACGATCCCGTTATCCGCTAGTTTATGAATATGTACGCGCTCGCCTCTGCCAGTGGCTGAATGTCCTTCTCTGGAACGGCTGTAGCGCCGGATCACCCAAGGCACTCCCTCCTTATCCAGAAAACGCAGCTCGCCGCCGTGTACGCCTTCCCCCGAAGGCTCGCCGCGTTCTGCCGGCGAGCCCTTCCCCGGGAATCCGTACAGCATGGCTCGGATAAAATACAGGACACTGCTCTTTCCCGCTTCATTCGGCCCATACAGCACGGTTACAGGGGCATCGATATCAAGGCTCTTGTCCCGAACAGCTCCGAAGCCTTGAATGTTCATCCGCTCTAGTCTCATGTTCCGACACCTTCCTCTTGCGAACGGTCACGCAGCAATAACCCTAAGGTCAGTTCCTCCGCTCTGCGAACCCATTCCAGCAGTTCCTCCGGATTAATCTCGTCCAGCAAGGAGCGGAGCTCCGCATGCTCCAGCAGAGGCTCCAAGCTCTTGGCAACAACCCCATCAGGATCTTGAACCCGTCCCTGCTCGCCTCGAACAAGACGAAGCAAGTCCCCTGCAAAGCTGTCTTCCGCAAGCAGCCTCTCTGTATCGATCGCGTCCCCGGATTGAAGGGAGAAACTCTCGATCCAGACGCATCCCCGATAGCCGCATGTCTGCCCCTTCGCGGCTTCTCTTCTCCGCAGATCGGTCAGCAGCTCATCGAGTACATATCCGCCTTCAAGCTGACGATGAACCGGACCTCGTCCCGTAATCCGAACGCGGATCATGCTAAGCCTCTCCGCGTTCTCTCTGGCTATTTCGGTGAGAATGGATTCCAGTGAGCGTCTCCATTCATCGACATCCTGATAAGAATCAAGTGGCGCTTCAACGATTTGCCAGCGCATGGAATCGAACTCATGGAAGCTCAGCTTCGTGTTGAAGCTCCCATCCACATCAACGATATAACATCCCTTGGGTCCCGTCTCCCGGACATGACGTCCCTGGATATTGCCCGGATACACAATAAAAGGAGATTCCTGCAAAGTTCGACGGGAGTGAATATGCCCAAGCGCCCAGTAATGATATCCGGCCTGGATTAGATCCCTTTTCGTACAGGGTGCATAGGTTTCGTGATGGGGATCCCCATCCACGTTCGCGTGCAGAAGTCCGATATGGTAGAGACCGGATGACGGAGCAGGATAACGTATCGCAATATTATCGGTTACCTTCGAGGTCGGATACGACATCCCGGTAATGACCGCCACTTCTTGATGATCCGAGCGGCGAACGGCTGTTACGCTTGCAGGCTCCGCCCCAAACACATGGACATGGGGAGGCAGCGTCATAGTAAGCTTGGTGCTGTCCAGCGGATCATGATTTCCATGGATCACATATACCGCAATCTCTTCCATTCCCAGACGGTTAAGGGACTCCAGGAAGCGAAGCTGTGCGCGCAGCGAGATGTTGGAGCTATCATATATGTCCCCGCTGATGACGATAAAATCAACATGTTGGTCGATGGCGAGCTGCACGAGCCGCTCCAGCGCACGGAAAGTCGATTCCTGAACGAAAGACCGCAGGTTGTCATCGAGCCCGCTGATCCCGATAAACGGACTGTCCAGATGTAAATCCGCAGCATGCATAAATCGAAAAGAAGCCATAACCGATCCCTAACTCTCTATCGTAGGTTGAAATTTCAAATACATTTTTTTCAGTTCATTTACGGATCTGGACAGGGAGTATTGACTCTTCGCCTTATCCGAAGCGGTCCGGGCAAGCTCATAACGATAGAGCGGATCACTGATAACCTTCTCAAGCGCAACACTGAGTGCTATCGGATCCTCCGACGGTACAAGCAAGCCGTTTACCCCATCCTCGATCTGCTCCGCGATGCCGCCGACATCGGTGCCTACCAGCGCAAGGCAACTAAGCGCCGCTTCCGCGAACACCGAGCCGAACGCCTCCGCTCTCGAAGGCAGAACAAAGATATCAAAGAACGGCATAAACTCCTCGGGATGCAGCGTATATCCGTAAAAAATCGTCTCCTGGTAGATGCCGAGTGTTTTGGCCATCTCCTCGAGCTCCTGTCGGGAAGGTCCGTCGCCGATAATATGAAGAACGTAATCATATCCTTTGCGTTTCAGTTCCGCGCAGGCTTGAAGCAGAATGTCCAATCCTTTTGCAGGTACCAGACGGCATACCGTAATCAACTGCGGCACCGCATTTTCATGAGGCACCGGTTTAAATCTTTTATCATCAAATCCGTTATGAATAACCCCGATTGATTCGGGCGTATTCACGTAGGGAGCCATATAATCCTTGAAGGAGTTCGACACCGTCAACAAACGGTCGCTGATGTACTCAAGCTCCTTATATAAAGAGACCAGGAATCTGTGTTCCAGCCCTCCTTCTTTGATTCTTCCGTTCAGGATGAGCTCGCGCTCGTAACTGGAATGCACGGTTTGGATGAGCGGAACCTCAGGGAATACGGCTTTCATCGACATGCCTGCAATCGGATGATGACTATGGATAAGATCATAAGGCTTTTGAAGACGCAGACGTGTCCACCACAGGTAATCCCGGTAGGTTTGAAGGTATTTCGCTACAATCGCACTCCCTTCGAACTCTTTCCAATCAAAGGTATGGAATACCGGATCCTCCTGGCCTTTGTTGCGGATCCGCTTGGGCAGCCAGAACATCTCCATCTCCCAACGAGAGGAATGAAAACGCTCCTGCAAATAAGGAATCATGGACGAGACGCCGCCTGGCTGTTCAGGAGGGAAGAATAATGCTTGAAGAAGTTTCATGGGGATCCCCCTTTCTCTAAATCTCTTTTCAGATTCATTGTTTTTCGATATGATATATTAGAACATATGTTTCATACAAAGGAAACCTATCCCTACTCAGGAGTGAATCGATTTGTCCTATGAATTGAGTTACTGGTCCACTTCTCCACTACCTACCATATTTGCTGTATGCGGAGCTTATATCGCGCTTATGATGCTGATCATGTGTCTCTTTATGTACAGCAAGCAACGCAAGAATGCTTACATATATATGGCGGCAGCCTTCTTCTTCATTATGACATACGAGGGTCTGAACATCCATTCGGCTTGGAGTGGAAAATCTGTTTTTTCACCGGAATCGGACGTCCTTCGTTTCATTCAGCTTTTTTCGTTTGTCCTGCTGAACGTCTCGATTGTCATGCTGTACCGTAGAGTCAAGACCATGCATTATTGGCTTCCCTTGTTGTCAGCCCTACTTCTTATGCTTCCGCTCATTCTTCCCTCATTTCTTCCTAACACCTTGGACCCGATATGGCAAAGCATATATTTTGATGGTTTTCAGCTCGTTGCGCTCTATCTGGCTTATACCAAAGTCACCCGGCGGATCGGACAACCGATCAAATATGCGATTGGACTTGCCGTCTACGCTCTCTCGGCTATCCTGCAATCCATACATACCTATTCTGGCAGTCTGTCTCCTGCGCTTCAGGGACTCGCACTCGCCCTGCCGGTGCTTTTCTATAGCATCGTGTTCTTCATCCTGTTCAGACGCATTGTCGAGCTGATGCAGTCCATCTACCGGTCCGCCATTACGGACGGATTAACAGGACTCTACAACCGCAGGCATTTTATGAAGTATCTGGACCATTACGCGTCTCAGGAATTGAAGATATCCGCTATCTTCTGCGACATCGACAATTTCAAGAAGCTGAATGATACCCAGGGCCATGCCAGAGCCGATGAAGTACTGAAGCAGGTTGCCGCCATTATGGAGGAAGAGCTTGATGGTATCGGGATTACCGGCCGGTATGGCGGCGAGGAGTTGGTCGCCGTGGTGGTTGACCGCAAAGTCAAACCCGCGCAGGTCGCCGAGAACATCCGAGCTAGAGTGGCAAGCGAGAGCATCGTCACCATCAGTATCGGCTACAGCGTACTGCGCAAAGGCGTTCGCGGCGATGAACTCATGAAACAAGCCGATAAAGCGATGTATCATTCCAAAACTACCGGGAAAAACAAGGTATCCGATTACCGGTCCTTAAAAACCTCTTCAACCGAATCAACGGAATCCGCCGGATAACACTGGCGCAGACTGCCCACTATATGAAGTGGGCGGTCTTTTTTTTGCTTGACATTTCTTTACTACGCCCTCGGCAACATGATAAACTAATGACCGATTCCTTAAAGCCAGAGAAGAAATAAACTCTGAACTGGGATTTCTTTTCCATACACTGCAGCATGTACCTTATTCTAAAGAAGGAGCAATATAACGAATGAGAAAGGAACTATTGCCTGTTGGCTTTGTCGCCAGCATGAATGATATTCTTGGGGATGCCTCGTGCGATTTTTGGGACAGCTATGATTTCCCCCGCACCCACGGGCTGCGTCTTAATCGGCTGAAAGCGGTTCATGCCGCAGACAGCGTAAAAAAACTCATCCGGCAATTCGAGCTGACGCCAGTGCCCTGGTGTGATACCGGATACTATTATGATGAAAGCTTGCGTCCAGGCAAACACCCCTATCATGCCGCTGGACTATATTATATTCAGGAGCCCTCGGCAATGTCCGCAGTCGAGCTGTTGAATCCTCAGCCCGGAGAGACCATCCTGGATCTTGCGGCAGCTCCCGGCGGCAAGACAAGCCATATTGCCTCCAAGATGATGGGCCAGGGACTGCTTGTCTCCAATGAGATCCACCCCGAACGGGCGCGGATTCTTGCCGAGAACGTGGAACGTATGGGAATCATGAATACAGTCGTTACGAGTGCGGCACCGGATAAGCTATCCCGCCGTTTCGTTGCCTGCTTTGACCGGATCATGCTCGATGCGCCATGCTCCGGTGAAGGCATGTTTCGAAAGGATGCCACAGCGATTGAGGAATGGTCGCCTGAACATGTGGATCTGTGCGTCGCCCGGCAGTGGGACATTGTCCAGGAGGCGTACCGGATGCTCAAACCGGGAGGAACTCTGGCTTATTCCACCTGTACATTCAACACGGCCGAGAATGAAGAGATGATTGAGCACATTCTTTCGCAGTATCCCGATATGGAGCTGCATGAAATGAAGCGCTTGTGGCCCCATTTGGAACGGGGGGAGGGGCATTTTGTTGCTATCTTGGTCAAATCGGCGGCTGCCGGAGCTTTACATGAAGACCTCGGTTACTCTGAGGGCAGCAGTAAATCTCCCGCAAAATCAAATCGAGGCAGCAAACAAACGCCTGCGCCTTCCGCTCTGGCTGAATATCAGGCTTGGGCGAAGCAGGACATCCCTGGATTTGAGCTTAACGGCGGTACTCCGATATTGTTCGGTGAGGAGCTGTACTGGCTTCCGGTCAGCGAGAGCTTGGCATGGAATGACAAGCAGCTAAAGGGATTGAAGATGCCGCGCGCAGGTCTGCATCTGGCTCATCTGAAGAAGAACCGCATCGAACCGGCGCATGCCCTTGCTATGTCCTTGCATCCTGGCCTGGCTGCCCGCAGCTGGGATCTGCCTTCAGATTCTGCCGAGGCAGCTGCTTATTTGCGGGGAGAAGTGATCTCCATTCCTTCCGAATACCGGGGATGGACGTTGGTAACCACGGATGGATTACCTCTGGGTTGGGGCAAAGCCAGCGGCGGACAGCTCAAGAATCACCTGCCCAAAGGCTTGCGTAATCCCAAGTAACACCATTTCTGAAACCCATAAAGAACCGTACAGATGGAATTCGTCGCTAAAACGGATAAGCTTCCGAATTCAAAAGTCTGATTAAACACGTAAAAAGGGGCTATCTCTGTGCAACAACATGCAGGGAGTATAGCCCCTTTCATTTATCATAAAACTGTGTATTGCCATATAACTAATCTGATCAAAAATCATAGGCTGCGTCTTTGGCCTCCTGAATAGCGGACACCACATTCAGATGCATCACCGTGTCCTCGACCAGACGCTCAATGCGAAAGAGAATATCGTCGTTCACGATTTCATTGCGGTGAAAGTCCTTTTCTTCGATGAACACGTACGTTGGAACGATATGCGCCTTCATATAGGACAGAATCGGCTTTAACTGCTGCTCGATCATTAGAAAATGTTTCGCAGACCCTGCCGTTGCCAGCATACTGACGACCTTGCCCCGAAAAGCGTTCACCGGCAATAAATCGAAAACGTTCTTGAGCGTCGCCGGGATGGAAGCCTGGAAGGTAGGCGTACCGATGATGAGTGCATCTGCCGCCATAATCGTTTCGGCTACATAGCGGGTATCCCCCTCATATTCCCGATAATCCCGGCCATCGCCGAAAACAAGGTTGTATTCAGCTAAATCCAGCAAGATCATCTCGGCATCCGGATACTTATCGCGGGCAGCCTTGAGCGTATAATTCATCGCCGTTTTGGTCTTGGTGCCGACGTTCGAGCCGGCGATTCCTACGACGTTCATCCGATTTCCTCCTTGCTTTTTGCAGTATGTTTTCTGATCTCCGGCGCGATTACCGTAGCGATCAGTTCAATGTTTTTGGCGATTTTGTCAAACGGCAATCCACCAAAGTCGATCTGTGCCAGGAAGCGCTGTTGTCCGTACATCTCATATTGATACAGCATCTTCTCGATAATCTGCTGCGGACTGCCGACCATCAGAGCATCCCGGTGATCCGTCGACTGCGCGAATTGCTGCTTCGGATAACCACTGCCTTTCAATGCCATCATGCCGGAATTGATGTGCGGGTAGTACTCGCGAAGCGCATCCTGCGAGTTCTCCGCCGTATATAACAAACTGGTCGTCGCGATCGGAAACTGAGAAGGATCATAGCCGCTCCGCTGCAACGATTCCCGGTAGGCCTCCACGGCTAGCTTGAAATTAATGGCCGGGCCGCCAAGCGTGGTCAGCATCATCGGAACGCCGGCGTAACCGGCCTTGATTGCACTCGCCGGCGGCCCTCCGACCGCGCGCCAGATCGGCATTTTTCCGGATTGAGGCTGCGGAAGAATGGTCGCATGGTTCAGTGGTGCACGGAACTGTCCCTCCCAGGTTACGGTTTCTTCCGCGTTGATTTTGAGCAGCAGCTCCATCTTTTCTTCGAATAATTCCTCGTAATCGCGCACATCGTAACCAAGCAAGCTGTACGCACCGACGCGAGAGCCGCGTCCGGCTACAATTTCGGCACGCCCCTTCGAAATCAAATCGAGTGTTGCAAAATCCTCATACACCCGCACTGGATCCGACGTGCTTAACACCGTGGCCGAGCTTGCTATTTTTATGTTTCGGGTTGCCTGGGCAATCGCGCCAAGGATGACCGTATGCGCTTGGGTGGTAAAATAAGTCTGGTGGCTCTCCCCTACCGCGATCACATCCAAACCGGCCTCATCCGCCAGCTTGGCTGCCTCAATGAGTTCATGTATGCGTTGTTCCGCGCTTATGCGCTTCCCGGTCATCGGATTGATCATGTGCTCACCGATGGAGTAAATCCCGATCTCCATTCCTTTGTCTGGATGAATTCGATATTCTTTCATGGGTTGATGTCTCCTTTATTCGTCTATTGGTGTCAATCCTGCTTCAATTTCAGCACGCTTGGCCTCCAGGAACGGCGGCAGATCCAACTGCCTGCCCAGCTCTTCCACGGTGGAATCTGCTGTAAAGCCGGGTCCATCCGTCGCCATTTCGAATAAGATGCCGTTCGTTTCACGGAAATACAAACTTTTGAAATAAAATCGGTCAATGATTCCGGTTGATTGAAAGCCATGTTGGGATACCGCCTCGTTCCAATAAGCCAATTCCTCCTCGTCATTGACGCGGATCGCCAGATGGTGCACACTGCCGCGTCCCGGTCTTTCGTTGGGTCCATCCTGCTCTTTTACCACGATTTCGCCGAGTGCTTGCCCTTCGACGGACTGATATATCGCTTCGTGCTCCGAACGGAAAACCTCGACATACCCGAGTACTTTCGTGAGCGTGGCTGCCATTTTATCTAGATGGCGTACGGTAATCTCTACCGTTCCCATCCCCAGGATGCGGTGCGCCTGATCCACGGGCGACCCCTCCCACGCTGCCCAGTCTGCCGGCACTTCTGCACCGTTATGGTTAATCAGAATGAGGCGCAGCCCTTCCGGATCTTCAAACGGCAATGCCTCTCTGCCTGCATACATGGTGATATCACTGTGCGTAACTCTAAGTTGTTCAAAGCGCTTTTTCCAATACTTCAGACTTTCGAATGACGGAACAAGCAGCCCGATTTGTGTAATGGCGTTGGTTCCGCGCACGGTTCTCCCTGTAGCCGGCATTTCGAAAAAGGATAATTCCGTACCGGCGCTTCCCGTTAAATCCCCATAAAACAAATGGTACATGGAAGGATTGTCCTGATTGACCGTCTTCTTCACTCTGCGCAAGCCCAATTTCTTTTGATAAAACTCATGATTTAATGGAGCATTCTTCGTAAGCATGGATATATGATGATGCCCTGGTATATGATGCATAGCATCTCCACCTCTTTCAGTTTACTAGTTAAGTGATGATTAAAAAATAAGCCGTTTTATGACATCTGTGCTTGTGATTGATATATAAAGGCTCTTCGCTAGCTTGTTGCAATAATCAATGATTTACGATTACGGCTATGCTATTGTTTGTTTCATCTATCATCTGAGGTTATATTTGAAAGCCTCCTACGTTGGGTAACGGTTACCGCTTCTGTTAGCTACTTCCCGGAGCTGGAGCGGTACAGATACAAACAATCGAATGCGGAACCAAGAAGATACCGTGTTCATCATCATATCGTCCCATCCCTCCTTGAAGTTTATAATGCATTACCTTGATATCAATTTATCAGTTAATTGATTAACTGTCAAGATAGAGACTCTTGATTTAAAGATTTTATATTGCCATTTGATTTCCTCCTTACCCACAGGTAAAAAACCGACAATGGCTGCCTCGCCAAACTTGCCAAGACAGCCCCATCGTATAGAACACTTGCATGATTTAAAACCGATCCGGGTTTTCTCCCCAAACTCCTCGTTCTTTTCTTCCTTGCAGCTTGATTTAACTCTCGGCCGGAGCGGCCTGTTCCTTCGCCGGAATCTTGGCGGCAGGTTTGCGAATCGTAGACGCCGCATCGGCGTCCCGAATCCATATCGCCGCTCCTGTACCGATGAGCAGGAAGCCTGCAGTCCCCAGCAATGCCGCGCGGTATGCCAGCAGATTCGGCTCCATCTCCCCTGCCGCGTTCACGGTCCCCGTACCAACGGCAGCCAATATGCCCGATAGAATGGCCAGTCCTATGGCAGGAGCAAGCCTGTTCTGCACCGTAAACCAAGTCGAAGCGCGCCCCATTGAAGCAGGCGGGATGGTGGCGAAGGCCGCGATCTGAACGGATCCAACGGTCTGCCCGAGGAAAATGCCCACGCCAAACAGCAGGGACCGTATGAACCACGGATTGGTACTTGCGTCCACCATGCTGAGCATAATAAAGATCAGCGCGGTTGCCCCAAATCCCATCATGATCACCCGTCTTGGACCGAGCCTTGGATACGTCCAGGGTACGAGCTGCGAGGCAACCATAAGTCCGATGGCTTCGGGAAACGTAGTCAGCCCCGTATCCAGCGCGGAGACATGCAGGGCGTTCTGATACATCAAAGGGAATACGTACAGCATTCCCAGCAACCCCGCAGAAGCACACATCGCGATGAAACCCGTCGTTCGAAACAAGCGATTGCCTAACAGCCGCAGATCCAGCAGCGGTTTCTGTGCGCTCAGCTCTACCTTGACCAGTGCAGCGAGTAGGAGCATGCCTGCCAAGCCGGCGCTCCATATCTGCGGGGCGTTCCACCCAAGCAGCGGTCCCTGGCTCAGGGCGTACATCACCAGTGCAAGACCCGGCGCGGACAGAAGCAGACCTGGCACGTCCAGTTTGCCGGCATCCGGCTCACGATGTTCCTTCAGCCAGAACAGACCGAACACTAGCGCAGGAATACCAATCGGCAAACTCACATAGAAGATCCACCGCCATGTCAAATACTCAACCAGCAGACCGCTCACAATCGGACCGACTGCAGGCGCAATCGCAATGGGCAGGATGAGAGCCCGGGAGATTTTCGCGCGCTCCTGCGGCGGGAACATGCGGAACAACATCGCCATGCCGACCGGGGTCAGCAAGCCGCCGCCAATGCCTTGGATCACGCGAAACAGCGTCAGCGCAGCTAAACTGTCGGCAAAGCTGCATAGTGCCGACGCTCCCGTGAAAATGGCCAGTGCCAGCAGACACGTTCGCTTGGTCCCCCATTTGTCGCCTAACCAGCCCGCCATCGGCAGAACGATGGCGAGGCTGACCAGGTAACCGACATTCAGAATACCAGAGGCCGCAGGCGGCACTTCAAGCTCCCGGCTGATCGTCTGAAGTGCCACGTTCAGCACGGTTGCGTCCATGGCAACCACAAACATCGCGGCCACATAGACGATGCATATTACCCTTTTCGGATTCAGCCAATCGCTCATGGCCTGTGTTCCGGTAATGACCCGGCAATGTCATACAAGCTTCGTTGCCGCAGATCAACCCAGTTCTCGTTGATAAAGGCCACGCATTCCTCCCGCGTGCTAAGTCCAAAAGCCGGTGTCCAGCCGTTCGGAACAGCCGCGAAATCCGGCCAGAGCGAATATTGCCCCTCCTGGTTCACCAGTACAAGAAACTTGCCGTCGACTTGCTCAAAAGGATTGGTCATGGATAAGTTCCCTCCTCTCCAATGTGGTCTGCCCTCGGGGTACAGCTGCCTCCAGCTTGCTTAGAATACACTTGCCGATATAGTCCAGGGGACCCGGCTGGCATAGATCCTTATGTCGGCATGCGATATCATGCCGTTCAATTCGCCCTCCAACATAAGGGCTCCACATCTCCGGTTCGATGGGCTCGAACCAATCGGGGATGATGGTCGAGTGGAAGAATATTATATCCCCCTCAAACTTCTTCGGAACGAACGCCTTCAACAGCTGAACCGAGTTCTCATAAGTCGCCTTCAGATTCATCATCGTCTCTTCCTCCAGGGACGCCAGCGCACTGCTCTCATTACGCAGCAATTCCAGCGCTGTCGCTATAGTTAGCGGTGTGTCTCCAAGCCCCTCTTCAATGCTCTCCCTGTCAAAGCCGCCAAGCGCCAGCAGCGCGGTCAAAGCCTCGTCTTCGTCGGGGTTTTCCTTGATCGGCAAATAATGACTTGGGTAAGCATCCAGTATGGCTAGCAATTCAATGTCTTCACCCGCCTCCTGCAGCTGTACCGCAATCGACTGAGCGACATTGCCGCCCAGAGACCATCCGAGCAGCCGGTATGGCCCTCTTGGTTGAAGGGAACGTATGTGGTCGATATAGTCTGTCGTCATCTCTTCCAGTGATTTCGGCAGCTCCTCTACTTGCGCTATCCCCCTCGCCTGTAAACCGTAAATCGGATAATCCATGCCGAGATGCTTCATCAAGCCGGCATAGCACCAGCTTAGTCCTCCAGCCGGATGCACGCAGAACAGCGGGATTTGACTTCCGTGCGCCCGAAGCGGAAGCACAACCTGCAGCGCACTGGTACCGCCACCCATCTCAAGCTTGTCGACAAGGCCCGCTACCGTAGGGGACTCGAATAAAGCCGCTATGCTTAACTCTTTTCCAAGCGCTTCGCGAACCCGGCTGATAAGCCGGACAGCCAATAACGAATGGCCGCCGAGCTCGAAGAAGCCGTCATCGATACCCACCCGTTTGACTCCCAATATCTCGGCAAACAACTCGCATAACACTTCTTCCTGCGGGGTTCGTGGATGGCGTCCATCTGCATCGAATGCCATATCGGGAGCCGGCAGCGCTTTGCGATCGAGCTTTCCGTTAGGCGTAAGCGGCAGCTTGTCCATAAATACGAACGCCCCGGGAACCATGTAATCAGGAAGCATCGAGGCGGCATAACGGCGCAACTCTGCACATGAAGACAGCTCACAACTGGGCTTACTCACAACATAAGCCGCAATCCGCCGATCTCCTGGCTGGTCCTCACGCACAATGACAGCCGCCTGCGCGAGTGCCTCATGGCGAATGAGGACCGATTCAATTTCACCAAGCTCGATCCGGAAACCCCGTATTTTCACCTGATGATCGGACCGTCCCAAATAATCCAGCGTACCGTCAGCCTGCCGCTTCGCCAAATCGCCGGTTCGGTACATTCTTGTCCCAGGCGGACCATACGGATCTGCCACAAACCGGTCGGCCGTCAGGTCGGGTCGTCCCCAATACCCCCGCGCAAGTCCTGCGCCGGCGACATACATCTCTCCGGTTACGCCATACGGAACGGGCCGAAGCTTGGCATCCAAGACATATACTCTGAGATCCGGTATGGCTTCTCCGATCATGCTGCCGGCTCCCGGCAGCGCAAGGTTCCGGTTCAATTCCATATAGCTGACATGCACTGTTGTTTCCGTAATGCCGTACATGTTGATCAGGCGTGGGGCATCGTCGGCATGACGCTCATACCAATCCGCAAGCCGTCCGAGCTCCAAGGCTTCACCGCCAAATACAACGTACCTGAGCGACAGTTTCTGCCCCATCTCCGCCTGCTCTCGATCCGCCTGAATCAACGGATAGAACGCCGAAGGCGTCTGATTCAGCACCGTCACACCTTCTCGGACCAGCAAGCTCAACATGTCATCCGGCGATCTGCTGATCGTATGCGGAACAACGACGAGTCGGCCACCGTACAAGAGCGGTCCCCATAATTCCCATACCGAGAAATCAAAGGCATACGAGTGGAATAATGTCCATACATCGGTCTCATCAAATTGAAACCAATTCGCGGTAGAATCAAACAACCGGATGACATTCTGGTGCGGTACAAGCACGCCCTTCGGTTTGCCGGTAGACCCGGAGGTATAAATGATATACGCAGCATTCTGCGGCGTAAGCGGCCTGTGACGCTCATGGTCGCTTGGATTTTCTTTAGAATAACGCTGCAACCGTATAGCTTGCTCGGACTCATCGATCACAATGCATCTGATGTTTGCCGATCCCGGCAGCCGATCCAGCACATGAACACTCGTAATGAGACATACCGGACAAGCGTTCTCCATCATGTAAGCCAGTCGTTCCTCCGGGTACTCCGGATCCAGCGGCAGGTAAGCGGCCCCCGTCTTAAGTACAGCCAATATGCCGATAACCATGTCCATCGAACGCGGTAAGGCAAGCGCTACAATCTGATCCGTGCCCACGCCTGCTGCAATCAACCAGTGAGCAAGCCGATTAGCACGCTCATTCAGCTCCTCATAACTCAGAGACAATCCATCATGAACAATCGCGACCGATTGAGGCGAGCGGCTGACCTGCTCCTCAAACTGCTGGGGCAAGGTTGCCTGCTTAGTAACAGGCAGCGGAGCGCTCCACTGTCGACGGATTTCCTCACGCTCATGAACGGTTAATATATCAAGTTGACTGATGGTTTTACTTGGTTCAATGGCAGCACTCTCCAACACGCGCACATATCGCTCCGCCATCGCTTCTGCCGTTCTGCGCTCGAACAAATCTGTACTGAATTCGATTAAACCCTCCACTCCGTCAGGTTCGCCGTTCATATCCCGCCGCTCTGTCAGCTCGAAGGTTAGGTCAAACTTCGCCGTACCTACGCTTTGCAACTGCAGCTTTGAGCTGACTCCCGGCAGCTCAAGCGAAGTTTCCGGCGTATTTTGCAGCACGAGCATCACTTGGAAAAGCGGATGTCTCGCCCGGGAACGCGGCGGGTTCAATGTCTCGACAAGCCGCTCGAACGGCACATCTTGGTGCTCGAAGGCGGCCAGGCTCCTCTCCCGTACCCGTTGCAGCAGCTGGTCGAATGGTGGGTCATCCGACGTGTCTACACGAAACACAAGCGTATTGATGAAAAAACCAATCAATTGATCCAGACTGTCGTCGTTCCGGCCCGAGACCGGACTGCCGATCGGAATGTCCGTACCTGCACCCAGATTCGTAAACAGCGCCGCCATCGCAGACTGAAACACCATAAATAATGTCGCTCGATTGCTCTGCGCGAGCGTATTCAGCTGCTGATGCAGTTCACGCGAAATCGGAAACGACACGCTTCCTCCCTGATAGCTGGCGACAGCTGGCCTCGAATAATCGGTGGGCAGCTCCAATTGCTCCGGTAAATCGCTAAGTGCCTCGGTCCAATAGTCCAGCTGACGGGCGATCAAACTGCTCTTATCGCCCGAGCTGCCAAGAAGCTTCTCCTGCCAAACGGCATAATCTGCATATTGGACCGGTAACGGAGACCATTCCGGTTCACTCCCTAGGCGTCGTGCGGTATAGGCATCTGATAGATCTCGTGTCAGGGGAGTAAGCGACCAGCCGTCTCCCGCTATATGATGCAGCAGCAACAGCAGAACATACTCTTCGTTATCCAGCTTGAACAACCCTACCCGCAGCGAGGTTTCGGTGGCAAGCTCGAATGGGTGCCTGACGGCTTCGGCCAATCGATCAGGCAGCTCCGACTCGCTGATTTCGGTCACCATCAGTTCCGGTCGTGCCTCCTCGGCGTCCAGGATGTGTTGATAGGAAGTCCCCTCTTGATCCGGGTAAACCGTGCGCAGCGATTCATGACGAGCCGTCACATCCCCCAGCGCCATTCGCAATGCGTCCACATCAAGCTCACCTGACAAGCGAGCCACAAGCGGAATATTATAGGTCGGACTCGGACCCTCCAGACGATATAAAAACCATAACCGCTGCTGGGCAAAAGATAACGGCAGATGCTCGGTCCTCATCACAGGACGCACAGCCTGTCTGGCCGCTTGCGCATAATCAAGCCGCTTGACGAGACTCGCGACCGTCGCTGCTTCAAACAGACTTCCCATGCTAAGCTCCACGCCAAAGGCCTCCCTGACACGAACCATCACCCTGCCGGCAAGCAGGGAATGGCCGCCGAGGGCGAAGAAATCATCATCAATGGTAACCCGCGGTAACCCGAGCACCTCGGCAAAAATCGTGCAGAGCATTTCTTCCTGGGGTGTCCGCGCCATGCGGCCGACTGTCAACGGATGATCCGGCGCAGGCAGCGCCTTGCGATCCACCTTTTTGTTCGGCGTTAACGGCAGCGCGTCGAGTGCCACGATAACAGACGGCACCATGTACTCGGCCAGTTTCTCTGCGGCATAATCCCGTAACTCTGCCATATTGATGAGGCTTGAAGCAGATGGGGACGGTACAATATAAGCAACGAGGCGTCGATCACCGGCCCGATCCTCACGGATGATGACACAGGCTTGCTCCACCTCGGGATGAGCCACAAGCACGGACTCAATCTCTCCCGTCTCAATACGGAAGCCGCGCAGCTTGATCTGATGATCGGCACGCCCCAAATAATCAATACAACCATTCTCCAGCCAGCGGGCAAGGTCGCCTGTTCGGTACATCCGGGATCCGGACGGACCAAAGGGATCCGCTATAAATCGTTCCGCCGTCAAGTCGGGTCTTCCCAGATACCCCCGGCCAAGCCCCGAACCTGCAATATACAGCTCACCTGTTACGCCTGGCGGAACCGGCGAGAGTGAAGAATCGAGCACATACAGTCTCGTATTCCACACCGGTCCCCCAATGGATGGCTTGTCCCGTTCATGATCGAGCTTCGCCGCCGTCGAATAAATCGTTGTCTCCGTCGGTCCATATTGATTATTCACTTCACAGTTTAGATCTTGCAGCGCAAGCTTAAGACCGACAGGCAGCGCCTCGCCCCCGGTGATGACTTTCAGACGCTCAAACTTTTCTGGACGGCAAGCGACAATGGACTGCCATAACGTCGGGGTCGCCTGCATGACGGTCGTCCCGGTTTCCCGAATTCTGCCTATGAGCGCCGCTGCATCGAGAATGGTATCCCGCATCACGATGTCGAGCGTCGAACCGCAGACCAACGGCAGCAGCACCTCCATGACCGAGATGTCGAATGACATCGTGGTAACCGACAGCCAGCGATCCCGCTCCCCAATCTCCAATCGCTCGCGCATATCCGATAGCAGATTGGCAAGTCCTTCGAACGTGAGCAGGACGCCCTTGGGCAGTCCTGTGGATCCGGACGTATAGATAACATAGGACGGGTGAAGCGGCAGCAGCGGACGTATGCGATCAGCATCGACAGGATTATGAAACGCCTGCTGCTCCAATTGCTTGTGGGTAGCCGGCGCATCCAGCACAATCACGTCCTTGTCTTTCATGACAGCTGCGAAATTTCCAGCCAGTTCCTGTGTTGTGATCAAACACGCCGGATTCGCATCTTCAAGCATATAGGCGATCCGTTCGTCCGGATAATCCGGATCTAACGGCAAGTAAGCCGCTCCAGCCTTATGCACGGCCAGGATCGCAACAATCATGTCCGCCGAACGGGGCAGGGAAAGGGCAACGATTCGTTCAGGACCTACTTCACGGGCAATAAGTAAGCGAGCCAGGCGGTTCGCTCGCCTGTTTAGCTCCTCGTAACGAAGGGTTAACCCTTCGCATACCACCGCCTCCGCCTGTGGGGTACGTGTCACCTGCTCCTCGAATAATTCCGGTATGCTTAACTGTGGTAAGGGACGAGCCGTATCATTCCATTGAAAAAGCACCTTGTCGCGTTCTTCCGGCAAGATAAAGGCCACGCTTCCTACAGAATGGGCCGGCTCCGCTTCGGCCAAGTTGTCCAGCAAATACAAATAGCGTTGTAAATGGGACTCTAACTCCTCCAGGTTATAAATCAAGGGATTGGCACCCATATCGACTCTCAGCCCGTTCCCATCCGAACTATCCAAACTTCCATATACGTTCAAGGTCAAGTCATCCACCGGTCCGGAAGCCAGGTTACGGACGCTGCCGCCGAAACCACCAAAGTTCAATTCCGAAGCAAAGGGCATCACATTCACGAGTGGTCCAAATAACCTGCGGTTATCGGCGAGCAGCTTGAGATCGCGCCGGATGTCCTGATGCCTGTAGCGCTGATGCCGCTTGATCTCGCGAACCTCCCGTGCGACCTGCTGCAGCAGGTTGATCAGACTCATATCGGGCCTTATGTGCGCCCGGAGCGGCAGCACATTCATGACCATCCCTGGTATACGGATGGAGGCCGAACCTAGGCGACCCATCACCGGCAATCCAAGCACAACCTCCTCAGCGCCTGTTATACGGTGTATATATAAGGCCATTGCAGCCGCAATTACATCCGGCCAGCTTGTCCCTGATGCTTGTGCGACCTCCTGTAAGCGATGAATCGAAGATTCGGGAAGCTGCACCGATCGGCGCAGGAAGCTGCGTGCCGAACGCTGTGCCTGACCGCCTAAGCTGACGACCTCCGGCTCATCGATAAAGCGCCGCAGCCAGAATTCACGATCCGAGTTGAGCTGCTGCGACATGCGGTATGACGTATCTTCTTCCAGGATCGTACGAAACCTGCCGAACGCTCCTATGCCGGAAGATACTCCGCCCGCCAATTCCGTGTAGACTTGGGAAACTTTTTGCAGCAGAAGCGATACGCCGAACCCATCGATTACGATATGATGAATGCGTTGGTACCAATAGTAGCGATCGGCAGCGATCTTGAACAGCGCCTCCGTAAACAGCGGCCCTCGGCTCAGATCGACCGCTTGGGCAAGATCATGTTCCATCCAGCTTTGGGCAGCATGATGGGGATCCTTCTCCCCGCTGACATCCAGCACATGGAGGACCCAGTCCGGAGACGGATCGATCGACTGCCAAGGCCCGTCCACATCTTCGCCGAAGCGAACATGCAATGCATCCGCCTCCACGACCACTTGACGTAAGGCCCTCTCGAACAGAACCGGGTCTATAGGTCCTCGTATTTCAATGCATTCCGCCGTGTTGAATATTGGATTGACCGGGTCAAGCTGCTGGGCGTACCAAATCCCCAGCTGCGCTCCGGACAGAGACCAGCGCTCCTTCTCCCGCTCAAGCATATCCATCCCTCCTTACACCGTATAGTAATCATAATTAGGCCGCGACAAGCACAGCTTATCCGACAACAATTCCCACCAACCCGCCAGTGTAGGCCGCTCGGCCAATTCCACAAAGCTGATATCGATGCCTCCACGCCGCAAACGCTCGGCCAAACTCATGATCCGAATGGAATCCAGCCCCCAGTACTCAATCAGATGGTCATCTTCGCCAATATTAGACGACTGCTCCTGCAGCAAATCTGCTACGTTCTCTCGCAACGTTTGCAACGTCAACAGCGGTAGTGCGTCCGCAGAACTCTCCCCCTCTCCGCTTGGAGCTACAGAATGCTCCGAGACCGTATGCTGCCCTTGGGTTAACGAAGCAACCAAACGTTCCGTGGTCAGCGTAACAGCGCAGCGTTCGGCTGCATAAGTCAGTGCCAGACGATGCTTCTCTTCCGAGAAATCGGCAAGGGCATCCGCAATGAAGAATGGCTGTATGTCTTTCATAAAAGCTTCGGTTGCGGTCAGCAAACAACCGATATGGGCGTAAATCCCGCAGATCATCAGCTGGTCGCGGCCTTTTTCGCGCATCATTTCATGCAAATTGGTTTTCTGAAAGGCGCTGTATCTCCATTTGGTTAACAGCAGATCCCGCTCTGTTGGCGCCACCTCATCCACGAATCTCTTCTGGTAAGGACCGTCATTGATGCCGGACCCCCAGAAATCCTGCAGCAGACCACGCTGCTCCGGTGCTTGTCCGCCAGGTTGTGCCGAATAGATCACGGGAATGCCAAGCTCAGCACAACAAGAGCGAAGGTTCTGAATATGGGCGATCAGCTCAACGACAGGCGATTGATCCGGAGTGAACGCGTCGATGAAATATTGCTGCATATCGTGGATGAGCAGCACGGCACGGCTGTGATCTGCCGTCCATGCCACCTTATTCTTGGGCAGATCCGCCTCCCCAGGCATGGGATAAGGTAAAATCTTAGGAAGTGCCATCATATCTCCTCATTTCTAAATGAATTGGATATATTCACCCGAGCGTCATGATGTTTGTATCGCTAGTTCGCGCAGACTCTTTTTGCTTACTTTACCGACACCCGTGTGCGGGAAGGAATCCATAAACTCCACCCGATCCGGGATTTTGTATGCAGCGAGCCCCCTATCTCTGAGAAAAGCCTTCAGTTCATTGCCGCTAACCGCAGCATCATGGACGATAACGAATGCACAGGTCCGCTCGCCCAGATACTCGTCCGGCATGGCGACCACGGCTGCATCGTGCACGCTCGGATGGGCAAGCAGATGATTCTCGACCTCCTCGGCCGCGATTTTGTCACCCCCGCGGTTAATCTGATCCTTGGAACGGCCTTCGATCACCAGGTATCCTGAGGGCGTCATGCTCGCCAGATCCCCCGTTCGATAGAAGCCGTCTGTGGTAAAAGCCTTTTCGTTAAACTTGTCCGCTTTATAGTAGCCGCGAATCGTATAGGGTCCCCGTGTCAGCAGTTCCCCCACTTCACCGGGAGCCACCTCCACGTCATCCTCATCGACCAGCCGCACTTCATCATACGGGGACATCGGACGCCCCTGCGTATGCACCGTTATCTCTTCCGGGTCATCCAGCCTGGTATAGTTCACCAAGCCTTCCGCCATCCCGTATACTTGCTGCAGCGTACATCCCAGCACCGTTTTTACCCGCTTGGCTGCCTCTGCACTGAACTTGGCCCCGCCCACCTGCAGCACCTGAAGGTGGGATAGATCATCCGAGCGGGATTGTGCGGCCTCAAGCCAGATTAAGGCCAAAGGCGGAACGACCGCCGTTATTGTTACGGCCTCGGAGGCGATCAGTGGAAACGCCACCTCCGGACTCGCGGACCGGGCAAGGACAATTCTCCCTCCCGCATACAGCGTCCCCAGTACGCCCGGCGAGCTAAGCGGAAAGTTATGGGCAGCGGGCAGTACCGCCAAATAAACGCTATCCTTATCCAGCGAGCAGATTTCGGCGCTCATGCGCAAGCTGTAAATATAGTCGTCATGCGTGCGCGGAATGAGCTTCGGCAGTCCGGTCGTCCCGCCAGACAGCTGCAGGAACGCAACATCGCCGGGATCGGGGCCTTCCTCGTCTAATTCGCTTGAAGGACTGCCCAAATCATTGAGATACAGATCATCCAGGGATAGAAATGTCCCCGAGCCCGGGTCGCCTGCAACGATGACATTTCGCAGCGAAGGAACCGATATCTGAACTTGAGCTGCCAAGTCCCGGTAATCATATCCCGAATCCTGATCCGGTATAATATAAGCGGCAGCTTCGCTGAATCCGCATAGATATACGATTTCGCTCCGGCGGTGGACGGGCAGGGCGAAGACAGGAATTGCCCCGATGCGGAACAGCGCAAATATCGTATCGAAAAATGGCGCGATATTCGGCAGCTGAACGATAACCCGTTCCTGCGCTTTAATCCCGAGCTTAAGAAATCCCGCTGCTAGGCGGTCCACCCGGTTGTCCAGCTCAGCATAACTTGTACGCTGATCGCCACTCACGATCGCAGTCCGCTCCCCATGCGCTGCCGCACGCTTCCGCAGCAGCGCTCCAAACGTTTCGCCCTGCCAGCATCCTTCCTCCCGATAACGGGCAGCAAACTCCTCCGGCCAAGCCTTACAACCTGCCAATTCCAACATCCTCATTCCTCCTCCAAAAGCGTTGTCTGTTGCTCATTCAAGCCCATGGCTGCAAGAATCGTGCGGAATTTGGCTGACGTCTCGGCCAGCTCGGCTTCCGCATTGGAGCCTGATACGATTCCGGCTCCCGCAAACACCCGCAGTAAGGTTCCTTCCGTTTCCGCGCAGCGAATCGTTACGGCCCACTCGCCGTCTCCGTTAGCATCCGACCAACCAACGGCCCCCGAATAGAATCCGCGATCAAACGGTTCGATCGCTCGTATGACATCCCTGGCCGCATCGGTCGGCGTGCCGCAGATCGCCGGTGTCGGGTGCATCGCCAGAGCAAGATCCAACGACGTTACGGAATCATCCTTCAGGACGCCGTTGATTTCGGTAGACAGATGCCACATGGCATTCGTGTGGATGAGGGTAGGTTCGGCGGGAACTTCCAACTTGCTGCAAAAAGGCTGCAAAGCCGACGCCACAGCATCAATTACGAGGGCATGCTCATATCGGTCCTTAGCGGATGACAGCAGGGCTGTCGCCCGCCGCTTATCTTCAACGGGATCGGTACTCCGCGCGGCGGAACCGGCCAAAGGATTCCCCTTGATTCGAAGCCCCTTCTTCGTTACGAGCAGCTCTGGGCTTGCCCCAAACAGAGTCCTTGTAGATGCAACGGCATCCGGACTGGAAGCGTGGGGTAACTCGGGTGCCAACGGAACGGCAAACGTATAGCCATGGGAGTGATGATAAGCTAAGTGATTCAATATATGAGGAATGGACAAGGTATGAGGAAGCGTGATCTCCAGTGTTCGGGATAGCACCGCTTTATGGAGTGTTTCTTGACTAATCAGATCCAGCAACCGGTTCACGCCTTCCTTGAACGCCGCCGGTTCAGGAACGGACAGCACGTTATAACTGGAAATCCGGGGCCTATCCGGGGCTTGGCCTGTAGAGAATAGAAGGGAATCATACCACTGAGCCGTAAGCGGAATAAACAGGTTCGCCGGCTTTAATATGTCAAAAGGGATGGCGCCTACAACAACGGCATCCGACCGTCCCGCTTGCTTGGCGAGGTCCAGCAGTTCCCAGGCGCGTTCCGGCAGTGAACTATGATCGTTCCCTGAGGGAATCGAAAGTCTTGAATACTCTCCATGCGTTAACAACGTCTTGAGCGGGGATGAGAAGAAGAAGGACGAACCGACCCGGTATTGTTCCATAAGTTGCACAGCCTCGGCTGCGGTTGGAGCATCATACTGTAACATTTCAGTCTCCTCTCTGCTTATGAGCCTACCATTTATCGAATTTGCAAAAAGAATAAAACACGAGAATCCTCAGCAGCCCAACGTCGCGCCGCCATCCACGCATACATCCTGCATGGTCATGTGCCGTGCCCGATCGGATACGAGAAAAATGACGGCATCCGCAATATCGGAAGGGAGCGCGATTCGACCAAGCGGTATGCCGACACGGTAAGAGTCCAGCGCCCCCTCGATGATGGGCCCTGCGCCTTGATCATCCTTCCAGAGCAAACGCTGCATCCCGGTATCCGTAGAACCCGGGGAAACCACATTACAGCGGATGTGATGACGGGCATATTCCAGCCCCAAACACTTCGTGAACATCGTGGACGCTGCCTTGGAAGCAGCATAAGCCGACATTTGGGCCCGTGGAACTCTGGATGCATTCGAACTCACTGTCACGATAGCTCCGGAATTACGGCTCGCCATCCGTCTTACGACGGAGCGTGACGTAAAGAATACGCCGTTGGTGTTGACGTTGAAATGCGCCTGCCAATCCTCGTCGCCAAGCGACTCAACCCCTCCGATTCGCAGCACTCCGGCAACGTTAACGAGAATCTCGATCGGACCGAGTTCCTCCTCAATCCGCTCGATCATCGCTTCAACTTCGGCACTGCAGCTGACATCCGTCTTGTAAGCTGCAGCCTGCACACCTAAGCCGCATAGATCGGCCGTAAGGCTGATCAGCCCGGCCTCCTTCTGATCGCAAGCCGCGACGACAGCTCCTTCCCGGGCGAGGGCTCGTGCCACCGCTTCGCCTATCCCTTGGGCGGCACCGGTCACGAGGGCTACTTTCCCGTTAATACCTGTAATCTCCAAGGCGATCACCTCCTTAGTCGTGAGGATAAAGTGCATGCCGTAATGCTCTGCTGATGAGGACAGGCAGTACGGAAAGATGCCCCTCGTCCTCAAACTCTTTGAATTCGGCTGAGATGCCATACATAGACACAGCAGCCAGACGGTCGGCGAGTTCGGATGCGCTGATGCAATTGCCGGTGACATGGGACCTCTCGTGCTCTCCTGCACCAAGCAGCAGCCGAACATGGCAAGGCTCTTCCTTGATGCGTTCGACAAAGCGCTGCTCCAGCTCATGTAAATATTCCTGATTCCAGTGAATAGATGGGCTGCCCGCGATATAACACGAGAATGCCTGCGGTTTGCTGAACATGGCATAGAGCGTGAACAGCCCGCCAAGGGAATGACCGAAGATCGTCTGACGACGGCGGTCGATGTTAAATTCGCTCTCGATCTGCGGTTTCAGTTCCTCCTCGATGAATTGCAGGAACTCAGCCGCTCCTCCCTGTTCCGGTACGGACCCCCCATCCAGCTTGTTTTTGAACTTCATGTTGGGGTAGGGCGTGTAATCATAGAACCGATTCGGGGCATACTGCCCCTCCGTCTCGTAACCGATACCGACTACGACCGCCGGCAATATCCCAGTTTTGTCTGGCCTATGGCACTGTAGGCGCAGTGTTTCGACCATCGTGTGAAACACGCTGTTGCCGTCCAGTAAATAGATGACCGGATATCCAGACGGCGGGGCCGGTCCCATCGGCTGTGCCGCAATGATTCGGTAGCGGCGCTGCCCTACCCTCGAGCGCATCACCCAATGCTCCGCATGGGGCAGCTCCACGCTGCGCCGCATCATATCAACGTAAGGCATATGATTGCTCATGCAGTGCCTCCCTATTGACCCGTGATGGAGCGAACGACATCATCCACGATTTTCTCGTAGGCAATAAGGCCGCTTCCCAGCCAGTATTCATTATTCGCTTCATAGACATGCCCGTTCTTAACGGCCGGCATGCCCTTCCAAATCGGGCTTTCCGTGATTTCCTTTAAGCGTTCCGTTCCCTGATCGTAGGCGTTAATGACAAAAATATAATCTGCATCCAGCTGCGGCAGTATCTCCAGCGAGATGTTAGCTGCATTCTCGTTCTCGACCAGCTTGGACTTGCCGAGTCCCAGGTCTTGATGGAGCACAAAGCCGCAGAGATAATTTCCGCCCATCAAACTGACGCCTCTAGGTGCAAAACGAATGATGGCAACGTTCTTGTCCCCCACCACGGAACTCAGCTTAGCCTTCGCTTCGCTTGCTTTTTGCTCGTAATCCTTCAAAGCGGTCTCGGCCTCCGTTGCTTTCCCAAGCAGATCCCCCAAGGTGGTCAGCGATTTCTCAACATTACCGGAAGCATTTTTGAACACGTATGTTGGCGCGATTTTGGCGTATTTTTCATATGTACCGTCCGCGGCATAGGTTTCGGTATGGAGCACGATGAGATCTGGTTCATAGGACATCAGGGCTTCTGGTGAAGGTAAGCCTCCTGAAAAATCAATCAAGGGGACGCCGTCCAGCTCCTGCTGCAAATAGGTGTGTCCCATCTTGCCGTTGGCCCATTGTGCAACAGGCTTCACGCCGAGCTTCAGCAAAGAATCCTCCATGTTCGGTGCGAACACGTTTTTCACGTCAGCCGGAATCTTCACTTCATGTCCAAGCTCATCCGTTACCGTTCGCTCCTCCTTCGTCGATGTCCCTTCACTGTTCGTTCCTATTTCCTCCGTCGATTCTTGACCGTCCTCAACGGTGCCGGTCGTCTCGACTGCTACGTTCTTCGCTGCCTGCTGATCGCCGCCCGCTGCTTCGGAATCCACCTTGTCCCCACAGCCTGACAACAAGCCTATGACGATAACACAGCACGCCAGTGCTGATATTTTGATCCTCCAACTTCTCTTTCCACGGTTAAAACGTTCTGCCACAATATATCTCCTCCTGTGATAATGATTCTCAATTAAGTCGAGTATATATTACGTAACAATCGATTCACCATGGCTTTTATCCAGAACTCCGTTTGGACTATCTCCTGTAAACAGCAGCAATGCCTCGTCCAGCATTCTCGTCACGGCAAGAGCGGAATATTCGAACCACGGATCGGACGAGATCATGTAGACGCTGCTACGAACGACAGCTCGGAGTGTCTGCCAATTCGCAGAATGCAAAAGCGCAAGCCAATAGCGGCGTGATGTGGCTTCAGGGCATACCGCAATCAGGATCCGGTCCGGATTGATCCGTTGCAAATCATCCAGCGTGATCTGTTGATTACGCATGGTATCCAGACCGCAAGCTTCCTTGAGCTGTAAATCCTGGTATAGCACTTCCTTAAGTCCGCGGTTACCGTATGCATAGAGGCTCTGTCCATATATTCGCAGCGCAACGATACTCTCGCTTCCCATTACTTGCCGTATTCGTGAGCGTGCGTACTGCACTCGACGTTCATACTGTTCTATCCATAATTGTGCCTGCTCTTCTTTATTCAAAAACGTTGCGATACTCTCCAGCTGCTTCCTCCACCCTGCATGGGACGGAACAATCAAGGTAGGGGCAATATGCTCCAGCTTGGTGACTTCCTCTGGACCGAGATGGTCCATGCCGATAATAACGTCAGGTTTTGCGCGGAACAGCTGCTCGATATTCTCCTCGAAACGGCTGTCCGGATAAGGGGACGTCAGCTTTAAGCGCGACTTGATCTCCGAGTGATAGGCATTGTAGTAATACGGGGTCCACTTCGCGTCAAGAGGCGCAGCGGCAGGGATAACGTTCAGTGCTACCAATTGCCCGATAATAGAGGAGGAACAGGCCGCGATTAGCTGCCTCGAATTTCGGGCATATTCGGACGGCGACATGCCCACCTTCTTTTTAAAAATACGGCTGAAATAGAACTCATCCTTGTAACCGACTCGCTGTGCAATGTCTCGAAGACGATCGTCCGATTCGGCCAAATAACGCTTGGCATGATTCATACGAACATGGGTCAGGTAATCGATTGTGGTTTGGCCGAATGTCTTTTTAAATAAATCCACAAAATACTTAGGACAAATATTAGCCATTCTGGCTAATTGGCCAATGGTTATCGCCTCTTTATAATGGCAATCTATATACTCCTTAATCTCAACCAGGCTGGTTCTTCCGTTACGATCCGAATCCAATAGGCTATCTATTTTCAGTTCTTCTTCCACACTCATGAATTGCCTCCTTTTTACGATAAAACGAGATGCAGGCTATGCAGGCATGTTGACCAGCCTCAATAATTGATAATGATTATCATTTTCATTGATAAAAATAGCATGCCATTAGCAACGTGTCAATCCAAATTTGGAAGGAAATGCTTGTCCTCATGCTCTGAATGAAACCGTTAACAGGTTTCAAACTACGCAAAAAACCCGCCATTAGGCACTTTCCCAAGTGTCCTGTGGCGGGTTCTCTTTTATAAAATAGTCGATTTACGACAAACAGTATTTCACCAATGCCTCGTGTACGCCGTCCTCATTATTCGAAGTTGTCACCGCATTGGCTGCAGCCTTGACCTCGACCGGAGAGTTATCCATCGCAATCCCCATACCTGCATAGGTCAGCATCGTAATATCGTTGAAGTAATTACCGATGGCCAGCACCTCGTCCGGCTCATAACCTCTTCTTGCTGCCAGCTGCTGAAGCGCGCTTCCCTTGGATGCTTCACTATGCATAAGATCGATGAAGTACTCTCCGCTTCGCAGCATGTTAAAAGGAAGGGTCCACTGGCTCCAATCTGCGTAGACGCGGTCGATATCGGCGGATTCGCCAAAGGTTGTGAATTTGACGACCGGGTCTGACAGCTCCTCCCATGACGGCAGGTTGCTTGGCAGCATTAAATAGTTCTCGTACATCGAACGAACCGGACCGGCAAGCTCCTCCACCTGGTCCACATACATCTCAAAGGCGGTATTCACGTCAAAATGCACCCCGTGCTCACGGCAGTATTTCATGAAAGGCTCAAGCTGAAGCGGGTCCATGCCGAACTGATGCACAATTTTTTGGGTCTCCACTTCTACCGTTGCCGCACCATTATGACTGATGACATAACCGCCAAGACCCATGCTTTTCATAAAAGGAATCGAATTCAGCGGTCCTCTGCCTGTGCACAGTACAATTTCCACCCCTTGTTTTGCGGCTTCCATTACGGTGTTCCTCGTTTTCTCCGTAATTTCATGATCATCATTCAACAGCGTTCCATCAACATCAAGTGCTACCAATTTGTATGCCATTCTCCATCCATCCTTTAGTCTCTATTTCTCTATCGTGATTATGCCCTTCCGATCAAAGACAATTCTTGCTCGGTCAGCTCCCGGTACGCCCCGATCTCGAGCTTTTCATCCAATCGAAGTTCGCCCATGCTGACTCTTTTGAGATAAACGACTTTTTTGCCTACCGCCTCAAACATCCGCTTGACCTGATGAAATTTACCTTCATGGATCGTCAGCGAGATGCGGGACATCTGGACCCCGTCGCCTCGTTCCTCATGGGAATGGATTACCAGCTCTCCGGGCAACGTTACGTATCCGTCATCTAAGGTAATTCCCGCAGCAAACAACCGCACATCCTCATCGTCCACCCTGCCCTCTACTATCGCTTCATAGGTTTTCGGAATATGCTTCCGGGGCGACAGCAGCTCATGGGCCAATTTACCGTCATTTGTAAGCAGCAGCAGTCCTTCCGTGTCCTTATCTAATCGGCCCACCGGAAACGGCTCGAAGATCAGGTATTCCTCATCCAGGAGATCCAGCACCGTACGGTCACGAAGATCCTCGGTCGCCGAAATGACGCCCGGAGGTTTGTGCAGCATGAGATACACAAATTCCCGGTATTGAACGGTCTCTCCCTCAAACTCAATGATATCCGTATAAGGATCAACATGTTTGCCAGAGTCCTTCATCACCGTTCCGTTGACCACGATGCTCCCTTGTTTGGCTTTTTTCTTCAATTCGGCCCGCGAGCCGAATCCCAGATTGGATAACACCTTGTCCAATCTTTGCGTTGTTCTGCCTTTAGCACTCATATCGATGTCCACCTCCACCCTGCCGGATACTCATTCTTCAATATTCCTGCCTGCCATTTGCCCCAACCGGCTGAGTATCCGTCTATACACACTAACACATAACCCTTCGCTTCAGCACCCGATCGACAGATCACGCGCTCTTCCGGAATCGATAAGGTTTCCCCTTTCAAATACCGGACCGCTTCCCCGTCCTCGGAGGACAGGCTGACATAGCGAACAGCCTCATCCGCTCGAAGTGCTGTAGCCAAGGGATGTCCAGGTACAAACCGTTCATTCTTCAACTGTCCCATATACCATCCGGGACGAATCACTTTGAGCTGCTTCAGCCGCTCTTCTGGCAGGGGCGATACATACACATGGTTCCCGTAGATTACGGGATATCCCGTCAGCTCCATATCCAACTGCTCGCGAATAAAGGCTTGTAATAGATGAATCGAACCCGATTGAGAATCCGTAACGCTCCGGCGGAATGCCTGCTGGCGCGTTGCACCTTTACCGTATTTCCCTGGTTTACCTGATCTCTCCTCCCGAAGAGCAGTTTTACCTTTACGTTCACGGGATTGCTCTGTCCGGGAGGATATAGCAAGCGACTCGTTGACCAAGCCACCAGGCTTGAATAATGGAGCTTGTTCCCGTTCAGCCTCACGCATGTTCAGCTCGCCCTCCCGCTGAAGCACGGCCATGAAATGTCCTTCGCCTCTGACCTTATGCGGCCACAGTCTGGCGGTCCCGGAAAGCTGCTTCAGTACATCGTCCTTCACCTTTTCCTGTCCCGACATCCAGGCCGTTTCACCCGGAGAATAAAATTCCGAATGATCCACCGGGACCACGCAAAAATCCGGATGCTCATTCAGAAACTCCGCAATCATCCCTTCGTTCTCCTCTGGAGAGAAGGTACAGGTAGAATACACCAGCCGACCTCCCGGACGGAGCATGGCTGCTGCCGATTTCAAAATATCCCGCTGCATCTCCGCAAACTTCAGCGGAGACGACGCTTCCCAGTACTTCAGCATGGATTCGTCTTTGCGGAACATCCCTTCGCCGGAGCAGGGGGCATAAATCAATATTTTGGAGAAAAATCTGGGGAAAGCACCCGCGATCCGCTCCGGATCCTCATTCAGCACCACGGCGTTCCGCACGCCGTACATCTCCAAGTTTTTGGCAAGCGCTTTGGTGCGGTCCGGATGAAGATCATTGCTAACCAACACCCCCTGCCCACTCAGCTTTGCTGCAATCTGCGTAGATTTGCCGCCGGGAGCCGCGCACAGGTCCAGCACCAGATCCCCCGGTGTTACGCCGAGCAGTTCAACCGGAGCCATCGCGCTTGGTTCCTGAATATAATATAACCCCGCATGATAGTAAGGATGCCGTCCCGGACGCTCTCCTGCCTGAGTATAATAACCGGTGGAACACCAGGGGATGGGCACAAGGTCAAAGGGAGACAACTTCATGAATTCCTCTCTGCTGATCTTCAGCGTATTCACCCGAATGCCGGCATTCGGGGCTTGTTCATAAGACTTCATAAAATTGTCATAGTTTTCGCCAAGCAGCGATTTCATCTTCGCCAGAAACGGCGAGGGCAGTTGTAATGCCATACATGGTACCTACCTGTTCTGTATCGTATCGTTTGAAAGTATATTTTCACCGTGCTGAAGCAAACATTCGCATGTTCCGCTCCGACTTTTAATATTGTATAATAAACTACATTAAAAAGGACAAGTCCTTATTTATTATTAATCATTAGGGGGTGGATCCATGAACCGCAAAAAAAAGAATAAATACACCGCATTATACGCCTTCGGCGGAGTCTTCGTCTTATTGATTGCTGCACTCATTTTCTTGAACGGTCAAGGAGAAGCAAGCGAATTGTACGGGGGCAAGAAGGTCTCCAGCCTGAACCCGGCTACGCAAGAACTCCTTAATGATCCGAACTACCAGCAAATCATTTTGCCGGATCAGCTGAAGAGCAAGGTTGACAACAAAGAGAACTTCTTCGTTTACTTCTTTGCATCCGACTGTCCGCACTGCCGTGCGACGACCCCGGAACTGATGCCTTTGGCGGATGATGCTGGAATTACCATGCACCAGTACAACCTTCGCGAGTATCAGGAAGGCTGGAGAGAGTACAACATTGAGTTCACCCCGACGCTGGTCTACTTCGAGAACGGTGTAGAGAAAGAACGCATGGTCGGCGGATTGAAACCGGAAGGTTCCAGTGAAGGCTATTCCATCGATGACTTCAAGCAAATCCTGGATAAATATAAAGGGAGCGTGACGAAATGAACCGCACTCGCGCCATCCTCTTTACCTTCGTTATTTCGGGCATGCTGCTGACCGCATGCGGCGGTAAAGAATCCGCTGCCGGGCATCAGCACGGCGCCGATTCTGAACGATATGAGACAACAGCCAGCATGACGGTTATGCCGAAGTTCTTGTCGAGCTATACCGACAATACGCAAGCAACCTATGCCACGGTCGGAGAATTAGAAGACATCATGAAGGAAATCAAATGTTATTGCGGCTGCATGGACGAGGAGAACGGCTATCACGATTCCCTTCATCGCTGCTTCATTGCCGAGAACCAGGACGGCGAAGTCAAATGGACGGACCATGGCGCTCAATGCGGCATCTGCCTGACCGAGCTGCAGGATGCCAAACGGCTTCATGACGAAGGAAAATCCGTCGAGGAAATCAAACAGTTCATCGATGATAAATACAAAGGTACCGAATCTTAATCCTAAATGGTCATATAAAAAAGAGCTGCCCAAAAGTAGATCCCTCTACAGACGGGCAGCTCTTTTTTCACTTGTTCCTAAAGTTACTTGGAATGTGCCCGCTCCGGCTTTCGCCGCTGCGGAATGTTCGGCATGATGCGCTCCGATGCCAACCGAACTGCCTGCTTAAGCTCAGTATCCCCAATTTCGATCGTCAAATCCCTATAGGGAAATGGACGAACGTCATACGACGCCAACTGCTTGGCATAGTCACGTACTTCGCTTACCAGCTTCCCCATCGAGATCCCCAGCTCATCCCCGGGATAACTCCCGAGTCGGGATACAGCGCTTGTGAACATTTTAAATGCTCCTCTTACGTTGTTGTTCCGGAAATGAAAAAGCCCGACAGCCACTTGCAGAAGTCCCTTATACCTTGGATCACGATCCTGCGCGAGCCACAGTTCCTCTAACACTTCATGACATTCGAAGTAGTCCCGATCACGGTTAAAGTAAACGAGGTAAGCGACATACAGCGGTTCATAGCTCATGCTCGTTTACTTTCTTCTTGGCTTCGGCCAGCAGTTCCTTCACCTCATCCAGAAGTACCTTCATCGCATCCATGTCATGATCCTGAAATATCGCGTTAAACCGGCTCTGAAAAGCAATTGCCTCATTGACCAGATGGAAGAAATACAGCTTGTGAATCGCGTTCAGCACCTGTGTCGTAATATTGGAATCGTCCTCGAACTGCCGCTGCGCCTCCAATATATCCTCCCGGATGCTCGACATTTCCGTATCCAGCGTATTCGCCGCTTCTCCGGCCTTCTTCAGCCGTGCCCGAATGTCATCCGGAAGGCTTTCCCGGTACTTGTAGCTAAGGGAATGCTCAATCGTAGCCCAGAAATTCATGGCCAGCGTACGGATCTGAATTTCGGCAAGCACCTTCTTTTGCCCCAAAGCCGTTTGCACCGGATATTCGATAATCATATGAAAGCTCCGATAGCCGCTCTCTTTGAAATTGGTAATGTAGTCCTTCTCGTATAATACGGTCAGGTCTTTCCGTGCCCGGATATATTCGGCTACCCGCCGGATATCCTCCACGAACTGACACATAATCCGAATGCCTGCGATATCCTCAATCCCGGTTTCCAACTCGTCCATCGGCACATCGAGGCGTTTTGCCTTGTCCAGTATGCTCGAGATCCGTTTGACCCGACCCGTTACGAATTCGATCGGTGCGTATTCCTCCCGTTTTTTCAGTTCGGAACGCATCGTCTTGAATTTAACCTTCAATTCCTCAACGGTCTGCTCATACGGAAGCAAAAATGTCCCCCAGTCTCTAACGTCCATCGCCTTGCCTCCTGTCTTTACCCTTTACCGATGATTAGCCCCGACGGCTTCGGAAATATGGCTGAAGCCATCCCGTGCAAGCAGCTCCCGGAGACCGGAATGAAGCTTGCGGTTCACCTCAGGCCCTTCATAGATAAGTGCTGTATAAATTTCCACCAGGCTTGCGCCCGCGCGTATTTTGTCATAAGCATCACTTGCCGTAAAAATTCCGCCAGACCCGATAATCGGAAGCGCACCGCCGGTCTGCTTGTAAATCCGGGATACGATCTCCGTCGATCGGTTACGCAGCGGTTTCCCGCTAAGGCCGCCGGTTTCTTTGGCGTTACCGTGGGTCAGCCCATCCCGGGAAAGCGTCGTGTTCGTGGCGATAATGCCGGAAACGCCGCTTGCACTAATCGTATCCACCATGAATTCCAGTTCCTCATCACTCACATCCGGCGCAATCTTCACCAGGACGGCCTTCTCGCCTCCATGGATCTTGGCTTGGCGGGACATTTCGTTCTTCACGGCTTCCAGCAAGGATGACAATTCGCTCCCATGCTGAAGGCTGCGCAAGTCCGGCGTGTTCGGGGAACTGATGTTGACAACAAAAAAGTCGCCATACGGAAATAAAGCTTGAATGCAAGCTTCGTAATCACCGTTGGCTTTCTCGTTCGGAGTCGCCTTGTTCTTTCCGATGTTGACGGCAACCGGAATACGGCGTTCCTTGAGTGCGGACAGCCTTTTTGCCATCGCCTCGGCTCCTTCGTTGTTGAAACCCATCCGGTTGATGAGTGCCTCATCCGGAGGAAGCCGGAACAATCGCGGCTGTTCATTGCCCGGTTGTCCCTTCGGGGTCACCGTTCCTACTTCCATAAATCCGAAGCCTATGGAGGAGAAACCTTTGACGGCCTGGGCATTTTTATCTAACCCGGCGGCAAGTCCGACCGGTGTCGGGAAATGAAGCCCGAACAGGTCCACCGCCAAATCCGGTGTTTCGCTAACACCGTACATCCCTCGCATGACAGCGTCTGCGCCGACCACGCCGGAGGCACGTCCAAGGCCGCCAACCACAAGGTGGTGAGCTTTCTCGGGATCGAGTTTAAAAAATATAGGTTTGCCTATGTTGCGGTACAGCACATCCACTCTTCCTCTCATCCAGTTATTTCTCTATCCTTCAGTTTATCCGTTTCTGCCTCAAAAAGAAAGTTCTTCAGCATAAACCGGGCGATCGTCCTGACGAGAAAGCGATGTGGCAATTTCGGGACAAACCCCTTACAATAAAGGAGGATTGTACAAATCATTTTCATGATCATGAGAGAAAGAGGGGAAAGACATGTCAGCCAAACGTAAGCCTCCGACCTTGCAGCAGAAAAAAGAAGAGGTTAATAAGAAGGCCATACTATGGATCAGCTCCGGCATCGCTCTTCTTATTATCCTGATTATCGTTCTGATTGTGATCGCCCAGCCTTAATCCAGCCAGTGATACACCTTGCCCGGGTTGGTCTGCCCCTGGGCAAGCTTGAGCTTAAAACGCTCTTTCGGCGTCCACAGGTCCTCGGGCAGAACCCCTTCCCGAATTGTCACGACGGTTCCCATCGGAACCAGATCAAACAGTTCCTCCACATCCTCTTTAAGCATACGGATGCAGCCCTCAGATTCATTCGCTCCGATACTGTCCACGTCTAGCGTCCCGTGTATCGCGTATTGCGTATCGGACAGCTGCATTCCTCGCGTCCCATAGGGGCCCTTCGTGGTCCCGTTCGGATTAACAACCTTGTCATTAATATGAAAATCACCCAGCGGCGTTTTCGCTCCTCCAAGCCCCACCGCATAATTGCGCAGCATGACGGTGCCGCTGACAACGGCAAGCCGATGATGTTTCCGGTCAATGATGACCTGAAGCGGCTGCTCAAAAAAAGGTTCCCCGTTCGGCGAAGTCCCCCAATATCCAATCTCCTCCGGGTCGTTCCCAGGCTGCTGCCCCGGCTGGTCCTTAGGGCCGCCAGTTCCTTGGGACTTATGCTTCATTAAAGTTCCGAACATCTCCTCCATTGCTTTCGAACGGCCGGACAGCCAATTGTTGGGATACGGCTGCGTCAGTTCATTCAAGCCTTTAGGCAGACGTCCATGCCGAGCCTTATACTGGTTGGCCGCTTCCTGCAGCACGGCCGTCTCAACTTGCAGATCTGCCCATTGCCCCGCGCTCCGCTTAAGCTGCGAACTATCCGCAGGCTCGCAATCACACTCCAATGCCGCTCCTTCATATGGCTGGATCGCAATAGCGCCTTTAGCATCCCGATGCAATCCGTATAAACGTTCCATGTCCTTACTCCATAATTGCCACTTGCCCGATTGCTTCATCCCCAGCGCGACCGACCAATTCGGCAATGCCTGCGGATGCCGAAGCAATGAGGACAGGGCTCCGGCGGAATCCTTCCCCTGACCGGAAGAAACGGCGGTATACAGCGGTTCTTTACGCGAATCCCGCTTCTCTTTGTTAACGGCCGAGGCGGATACCGGCTCATTCGGCAGAAACACATCTGATGCAAAATCCCCCGGAACGGAGCCCGGTGCCTGGGCTGGAGGAAGGAATACCAGCAGCAATAACACCAGCGCAGCAAGCAAACGCCGAGTTCTTTTTCGCCTGCGGTCCTTGTCCCTCTCCATCTCCAATAAACGCTGTTCGTAATTTTTCCATATATCGGACGGGACCTGACTAAGCTCGAAGGCTTCATAGACCCCTTCTGCCTTGTTGTAGCAGTAATTTGCCTTGCCCTGTTCGCCGGCCTGCTCATATTCCTTCCCCAGCAGGTACCAGGCCATTTTATTATCAGGATGCGTCTCCACATACCTTTTGAGGTACAGCGAATTGTTCATTCGGGAGCCTCCTTTTATGACATTTTTACCTCTATTATCCTGTATATCGGAATAAATGCTCCAATTATGTATGAATCGTCGGATACGAAAAAACGCCCCCTGCCTTTGTCGGGCAGAGGGCGTCGGTATAAGTTCAAGATGGAATATCAGGGCTTAAAGCGGTATTGGTTATTCTGCGTTAAACGGCTCGTCAGCAATCCGAATTGAATCTGTTGGGCAGCCATCGCAGGCATCCAGCATATCATCATGCATATCTTCCGGAATTTCAGTTACCCCGCGGTTGTTGTCTCCGTCAAAAATAACTTCTGCCAGGCCTTCGTCGTCGTAATCGTAAATATCGGGTGCCGTTGCTCCGCAAGCGCCGCAAGCAATGCAGGTATCTTTATCTACCCAAGTAAACTTCGCCATAGTCTCTCTTCCTCCTGTATATCTATAAACATCTCTATAAACATAGTATAAGCTGACGGTCTCCCGCCACCATCTACATATATTAATACAATTTTTTTAGGAATACAAATATATTTCCTAACATTTTCCGACAATAATTTGTTATTTTCAAAGGAAATGAAGGAGCTTCAGCTATCAAAAAAAAGGCTAATCGCGGTCAGGGTCCTTCGCGGGCGGCTGAACGGCATTTTTATTATCGTTCCCCAGATCCCTTACAAAATCCATCTGTAAAGATGTACCTCTCCGCTTATGATTGCGGATTAAGGACGACGGGTCATCTCCCAGCATGCCGGCGGTCAGCACCGCACTCTCGCCGAATTTATTGCGCAGCTCGTCCATGACCCGGGTCAGCGATTCTTTCTTTGGCTGTTTCTCGTAATCGAACAAATCCAGCTGAATGGCGGATTCCTCCTTCGCGATAAGCTGCTGCAGCGTAACGCCAAGCAGACGAAGCGGCTTGTCCCGCTTCCAGTGCCGGTGATACAGCTCGCACGCTTCCCGGTAGATATCCTCGGTATTTTCCGTCGGAATGGCCAGATGCCTTGACCGGGTGATGGTCTTCATATCCGGTGTACGCAGAGTGATCTGTATGCCGCTGGTCATTAGACCCTGCCTGCGGAGCCGGCGCGCTACCTGATCGCTCAGATTCAGCAGCACCCTTCGCGCCTCCTCCGCCGAAGTAACATCCTGCGGGAGCGTGGTCGTGTGTCCGATCGATTTGCTCTGTTCCCGCTCCGCAACGACAGGAGCATGGTCGATGCCGCTGGCTGCCCTTTTCATCCATGACCCCATTACGCCAAAAGTCGAGGTCAGCAGGCCTTCATCGGCAGCGGCCAGCTGTCCGATCGTCTGGATGTTCAACTTACGCAGCTTGTCGGCTGTCTTGCTCCCGATGCCAAACAGCTCTGCGCAGGGTCTATTCCAGAGTACCTGCGGGACATCCCGTATCCGCAGCACGGATAGCCCGTTGGGCTTTTTCATGTCCGAGGCCATCTTGGCCAGCAATTTATTCGGAGCAATGCCGACGGAGCAAGGCAGCGACAACTCCTCACGGATACGCTCCTGAATCTCCCGGGCGATATCCAGGGGGGTGCCGAACTGCTTCGATCCCGTTATATCCAGGTAACATTCGTCAATCGAAGTCGCTTCCAGCAGCGGCGTATAAGCATAAGCTATATTCATAAATGCATTGGAATACTTGCGGTACAGATGAAAATCCGGCTGGATGATCATCAGGTCGGGGTAGATCCGCAGCGCCTGTCTTACGTTCATCCCTGTGCGTATCCCGAGGGACCGTGCCGCATAGGAGCAGGTAACAATGACACCTTTGCGCAGCTCGATGCTGCCTGCGACAGCCGTGGGCTTCCCCCGATAGAGCTCCGGCACCTCCGCTTCGTGTACAGAACAGTAAAAAGCATTCATATCCACATGAAGTATAACGCGGCCGCTGGCCGGATAATAATGGTCGATATGTCCCACGCAGATTTCCTTCTTTCTTCCTTTCTTCGGAACGGTTCTACTTAAGTCTTGTTGCCGCCCTCATCTTGAAGTTCATTTTGAATGATTCTCACGTTTTCCTTATGGCACTTTCCCGTGAATTCAGAGACAAACCCATGCTCCTGTCGCAGCTGGTCAAGGGCCGTATCATCGCCCTCTATAACAGCCTGACGCAGTCGCTCCAGATAACTCCGGGCTGCCTCCACTCTTCGATTCATCTCGGTTCGGCTTGTCGTATGCCGGCCATGCCCAGGGATAAGCAATGCAACCGAATGCTCCCTAAGAATCCTTGCAGCTTGGCGAATCGTTCCTTCATAGTCCCTCGCACTTTGGAAGATAAATGGGAGCTCAAAATCGGATAAGTAGTCACCGGCTGCAAATACTCCCACAGAATCAATCACGGTAAACAAGCCGTCGGCCGTATGTCCCGGTGCTCTATAGAATGTAAGCGTTGTGGAGCCCATTGCGAGCTGTTGTCCATCTTTCTCGATAACGATATCAAGTACCGGGAATTCTATGGGATAATCGCGAGTAATATAGTGGGAAGCGTCAAAATCACGAATTGATTTCAGTTTATCCCCTTTTTCCGGGTCATCTCTGAGTCCGGCACTCCCAATCGTCTTGGCGTCCGGGAAAGCCTTATATCCGATAATGTGGTCGTAGTCCCCATGCGTGAAGATGAGATAACATTCCCTGTTTCCCCGAACCGCGTTAACATGTTCTCGAATCTCATCGATTTCGTGCGGCAACCAGGTCGGATCGATGATAATGATACTCTCATCCAGCTGGATTACCGTTGATGTGGTCTGAAATAACGCACTTTGAAAAATCGTCACCTGATCATTAGAATATTGAATCATGTCATAAACTCCGTTCCATTATATCTTCTTTAGTCAATGAAGTGTCTTCATGTCATTATCCGTGAGGAATCATGAAGGCTTCACCAACGCCTCCAGCATATCGTTACCCTTAACACGGGTCAAGAATAAGCCTCTGTGGGTAAGGTTTGTTTTTTACTCTGTTACTTTCCCGCAAAGAAATGTTATAATACAAAATTATAAACAATACGGTCCAATCCCGGACACCCAAAGGAGGACATCATGTCTAAGTCCATTTCCATCTTTGATACGACACTTCGCGACGGAACCCAAGGCGAAGGAATCAGCTTGTCGGCGGACGACAAGGTCAAAATCGCCAAGAAACTCGATGCTCTTGGTGTTCATTATATTGAAGGCGGTATCCCGGGAAGCAACAGCAAGGACATCGAATTTTTCAAAAGAGTCCAGGATCTCGGCTTAACCTCAAAAGTAACCGCGTTTGGCAGCACTCGCCGCAAAGGCTCCATCGCCGACCAGGATGCCAATCTGCTTCGGATTTTGGAATCCGGCGTTTCTGCGGCCACTTTGGTCGGGAAGTCATGGGATTTCCACGTCCATACCGCGCTTCAGACGACACTCGAAGAGAATCTGGCGATGATCTATGATTCCATCGCTTTCCTGAAGCAAAAAGGCCTCGAAGTGATTTTTGATGCCGAGCACTTTTTTGACGGCTATAAGAACAATCCCGAATATGCTGTTGCCGTATTGTCCAAAGCACGAGAGGCAGGCGCTGATTGGCTTGTCATGTGCGATACGAACGGCGGCAGTCTCCCGCACGAGATCTCGAACATTGTGACATCTTTAGCGGGTCCATTGCCCGGCGCTCCACTCGGCATTCACACCCACAACGATTGCGAGCTTGCCGTTGCCAACACCCTGAGTGCCGTACAGGCTGGTGTCCAGCATGTGCAGGGAACGATGAACGGTTATGGGGAACGTTGCGGGAATGCCAACCTGTGCTCCATCATCCCGAATCTGCAGTTGAAGCTGGGCTATGAGTGCATCGGAGACGATAACCTACGCACGCTGACAAATACCGCACGGTATATCAGTGAAATCGCCAACGTCAATATGCCGGTTAACCAGCCGTATGTGGGTAACGCTGCCTTTGCCCATAAGGGAGGCATCCATGTTTCGGCGATCCTGCGCGATTCCAGAACGTACGAGCATATCGAACCGGAGAAAGTCGGAAACAAGCAGCGCGTACTTGTGTCCGAGCTTGCAGGACAGAGCAACATCGTATCGAAGGCGCAAGACATGGGTCTTGACTTTGATCCGGCTAGTGAACAATCCAAGCATATTATCGGAAAAATCAAGGATCTTGAGCATGAAGGATATCAATTCGAAGGCGCGGACGCCTCCCTGGAGCTGCTTCTTCGAGAAGCGAACGGAGAGCTTAAGGAGCTGTTTACCTTCGAATCCTTCAAAATGCTGGTAGAGAAATCAGCCGGGCAACCGGTTGTCTCTGAAGCCTTCGTTAAAGTCAACGTTGCCGGTGAGAGCATCTACACTGCGGCAGAAGGCAACGGTCCGGTCAATGCGCTTGACAACGCGCTGCGTAAAGCGCTGGTCCAATACTTCCCGACACTCAAGGAAATGCATCTCGCTGACTATAAGGTACGGGTGCTCGATGACAAGGATGCGACGGCAGCCAAAGTACGGGTGCTGATCGAGTCCAAGAACTTTGAGAATTCCTGGAACACCGTCGGGGTCTCCAGCAACGTCATTGAGGCGAGCTGGGAAGCCCTGGTGGACAGTATGCGCTATGCGCTGCTCGGCCAAATCTCACCGGAACAGGTGCATGAGTCCGCGACGAGACAAGGGTTGGTTAATCACTAAGACTGTATCCAAATATAAAAAGCGCGTATCCGCCATGTCATGAACATGGTGGCCGCGCTTTTTTGGTGTTTCCGCCGCCTTTCGCTTCACAGCTAATTCAACAGCTTGGTTACCTTCTTGCGAAGATCCTTGGGATCCGGAGCGCCCAGAATGATTTCCTGGATCACGCCGTTTCGATCAATCAGCACATTCGTTGGGAAGACCTGGCCTTTATACAACTCCTCGAACACTTCTCCTTTGGGATCGAGAAGGATCGGATACCGAAGTTCAAAATCCTTAACGAATTGACGCGCTTTCTTCTCATTGTCATACTTGGACACGTTCACGCCGTAGATTTCCAGCTCATCTGCATATTCCGCCGCCAACTTGTCGAGTTCCGGGGCTTCTTGCTTGCACGGTTCACACCATGATGCCCAAAAATTGACGACCATTGCTTTATCGCGCGCTCCGCCGCCGGCATAGATCTTGTCGTCCATCCCCTTCAAGGTGAAGGTGGGGGCAAGCAGTCCAGCCTTGGCGCCTGTCTCCGTCGGGAGCGGCTTCTCCTGCGTGAAGACAGCTTGAATGTTGTCGCCGGCTTGGTTATAGATTACAGCGCCTGCCGCAACAACAAGCAGGACGAGAATGATGATATTTCGCTTCATAGGTATAGGTTCCTTTGCTAAACTTAGTTATAGAGGTTGTTCAAAAAGTCCGCTTTTGATCACGAAGCGAATCAGGAAGCAGCTCGGCATCGAATCTTGAATTCAGCCGGGCCTTCCGGTGCTCACGTACCCAAAACGTACGCTCCGCTCCTCACTCCCTAGCTTCATCCAACCTTCTCGGTACTGAAAATCGACCTTTTTGAACACGCACTTATAGTCCCTATTGTACCCTGAAACCCTGATCTTTCAAACACGCGATCAACTTCAATTATAGCCCGGGAGGGAAAAAGATGAACCCGTCTGACATGGCCCTGGAGCAGCTTCTGCTGCACGCGGCAGTACAACAGCATATATCGGACTATACGTACGATTGTCTGCCAGAGGAAGCCTGTGGCGTCCTTATCGGGCACTCTAGCGCAATAAGCCGATCGGTAACTGTTACGCAATTTACCCCCGTAAAAAATACAGCGGAGTTTCCGCTGCATTCTTTTCATCTGGACCCTGTTCAATGGACCCGCTTGGTGTTAACTGAAAAAGGAATCATCGGTTTGTTTCACAGTCACCCGCACACATCCCCTGAGCCGTCCGGCGAGGATCTGCTGCAGCTCCCATCCTTCGGCGGATTGCTTCAGGTGTATGCCATCGGATCTCCTGCAGCTCCAAACGCTCCCGGCTTGAAACCATTACAGCTTCATGCCTACAAAATTATGCGGGAAAAAGAAACCGCCGAATTAGACAGCGATCTACCGTCAAATTCCTGGGTTCGTCCGGCAGCGGAGTTCTATTCGCTCACCCCGATTCCTTGCCAGATCAAATAGGGTAATAGGCTATTGCTGCATCCATCATGTTTGAGGTTATGCCTCGCTTAGATAGACATACAAATCTCCCAGGGTGATTGCATGGCCGCGCGCTTGAATTTCTTTCATATAATCCGCCCACAACCGGGCTGTCATGCGCGCGTCGGACAGAGCATGATGCCGGCCCTCCACCGGGATGCCGCTGCTCCGCAGCAGTTCATCCAGACTGTAGTCCTTCTGCTCAGGATATAATCTCTGTGCGAGCATCATCGTATCGAGGAGCCGATGGGTTAATCGGACCTTCGATGTCTTCCACAAGGCTGCGTTCAGGAATCCACGGTCATGCGCAGCGGCATGGGCAACAAGCACCCTGCCTCCGATAAATGCCATGAAATCATGCAGCCCCTCCATTAAAGGCGGGGCTGCATCAACCATATGCTGCGTAATTCCCGTCAGCTCAGCAATGAATGGAGGAACAGGAGCACCGCTGTTAACGATCATATGAAAGGTTTCGTTCTCGATCACTTGCTCGCCGATGACCTTGATTGCACCGAATGACAAAATTTCATCACCGTGCTGGTGATTGAACCCCGTCGACTCCAGATCAAATACGACAACCTCCAGCTCGTCCAGCGGGGTACCCAGAACCTCCGGCCTCCGGTTATCCTTCATCTGGGATCGGATGAAGGCCAGCTGCTGCGCTGTCTGCGCGCCGCGCATGGAGGCGATGGCGGAATTAAAGTCACCCAAACGGAGTGATCTCCAGAACCCACCGTTCGATTGTCCCGGTTCAGTCATGGGTTCCCCCTCTCCGCAAAACGGTGCTCTCGCTGCAATGACCGGTGTATCCGTCTGACCACACCAAGCGTATCGCGAAGCTCGTACTGCATGGTTTTGTTCTTGAGCTGCTCCTGCGGGATATACCCGCTGCTGATGATCAGCCCGTTCTCCAGCCTATGGGGCGTGTTATTTCTCAGCCGAAGCGCCGTCAAGAAAGCACGCTGCACGCTTTCCAGCAGGAGGTTGCCGCCCTCAAGCAGCATCACCTTCTCCATGCGCTTTTGCGTTGAGGTTTCGATGATGCCTCTTTGCAGCGCCATCGTGCGAATGCTGTTCACAAGCGGAATATAGACGCCATACTTCACGTCAAATTCACCGGCATGCTCACCAAACCGCTCCGTCACAATTCGTCCCATGACATTTAGCGTTGCCTTATGCTTGACCGTGTTTCGCAGCACGGCATTGCCGATGCTCGGGTGCAGTTCGACAGAGCTTCGGAAATGGTCAACCCATTCCTCCGATAGTTTGCCATCTCCTGCTACATGACGGAGATCCGAGGCGATGATGAAATTGCGAATCGGCTCCCACTGCTGGTCTTCACACCACTCGCTAATCTGATTTTTCCAATCGCCAAGCTTTTTGCTCCATAATGGTTCCGAACACATTACCTTTCCCGAACATTTGGGATAGCCTGCATCCTCCAGCAGATTCGCCAGCCGAAGGCCAAATTCCCGAAAAAAAGGGAGCTGATCCTCCTCCAGCTCATCACCAATGATCAGTCCATTGTCCTGATCACTCCACAACGTAGCTTCCTGCCTTCCGCTGCTGCCAAAAGCAACAAACGCATAACGCGCAGGAGGCCGGCCCAAGCCAGCCTCCCACATGTCCTGCTCACAGATTGCCGCGGCACGCTGTCCAATCAGATCGTGCATCGTATTGACGGATGCGATCCACTCTCTCAGCTTCATGTCATGACGCATCTCGATCAGATGGTTCTGACAAGCGATCCGTTCATCTCGTAATTGCTGGGCTGTTGCTGCTGTCTGAATTTCCGAGAATACCGGAAACAGATTGACGGATTTCAGAGGTTTCATGCCGCGGCCTCCTTATTGCATATTCATTAACCATTTCGAGTTTATTATTTATAATGCGGTGTCGCTTCCAGGTAACGCTTTGCCTCCGGAACGAAACTCAGGGGAGTTCCCTTCCGATTCCGCCAGAAGTTTCATTTGCTCCGGATATCCGTAAGTTCCGTGTTCACTGATATCAAGGCCCATCAATTCTTCTTCCTCCGTTACGCGAATACCCATCGTGACTTTCATGATATACAGAATGATGAAAGAGATCACGAGAACGAATGCAAACGTTCCGATCAGACCCAGAAGCTGAACGCCAAGCTGACCGAAGCCCCCGCCGTAGAACAAACCTTCTTTGCCTACGCCTGTAATTTCAACAAGTCTCGGTGCTGCGAACAAACCGGTGGATACGGCACCCCACATACCGGCAATACCATGTACGGAGAATGCATATACAGGATCATCAATGCCTTTGCGGTCAAACCACTGAGCCGTAAAGAAGGTAATCGTACCGGCTACTGCACCGATAACAACAGCCGCCCAAGGTTCCACGAATGCGCAAGCCCCTGTGATGGCAACAAATGCAGCGAGGATACCGTTCAGCATGCTGGGTATATCCGCTTTGCCCAGAACCGCCCAAGAGATCAGCAACGCTGCAAGCGCACCTGCCGCTGCTGCGATATTCGTATTTAAAGCCACGAACCCGAAGAAGCCGTCCGTGAGTGCGGAGATGGTGCTCCCCGGATTAAATCCGAACCAACCAATCCAGATGATGAACACGCCGAGTACCGATAATACCTGGTTGTGACCTGGGATGCTGTTAGGCTTCCCGTCCTTATTATATTTGCCAAGTCGGGGTTTCAGAAGAACGGTAGCCACCAGCGCCGCTGTAGCACCTGTCAAGTGAACGACCGTCGATCCGGCAAAGTCCTGCATACCCAGAGCCCCAAGCCAGCCGCCGCCCCACACCCAGTGAGCAACAATCGGGTAAATCACGATGGTGAACAGCAATCCGAACACGATATAAACGCTAAGCTTCGCACGTTCGGCCATACCGCCGCAAGCGATAGCCAAGGAGACGGCTGCAAAGGATAAATGGAACAGAAACATAATGGTCGTTGGCACATCGTAAGTGGACAAGGAATCAAATGAGCCTGATGCATTGTCACCGCTTAAGAAAAAACCTTCAAATCCGAAAAAGCTGTTCCCGTTACCAAATGCCAGGCCAAATCCTAGCGCCCAGAAGGCCACGATTGAAATGCCGAAGGTCAGGAATGTTTTACCGGCAACGTGGCCTGCATTCTTCATACGAACCGATCCGGCTTCCAGCAGTGCGAACCCTGCTTGCATGAAGAATACGAGCAATGCTGCCAAGAATACGAACACGGAGTTCAAACCAGCCGTTAATTCAACATTTGTGGCTCCTCCATCAGCGGCGAACGCGCTCGCCGGGAATGCAAGCAATGCGATTGCTCCCGCCATTAAACCTAGCCATCTTTTGTTCATGTTTTACACTCCCCTTAATGTTAACTAATATAACATAAACTTGAATTCATATTGTCATTATAGGGGGGTAAATGAATATCTGCAACGGTTTTTTTTATGATAAACACCATATGTGTAATATAATCTAACATTAAATGCATTCAGTGCAAATCGTCTAACATTTATGTAGAGTTAAAAAAGACGACTAAACATCCATGTTTTTTTGTCACAACTATGACGTTTGACTGTATGGTTCATGATCATGTATCATATTTCTATTAAAATGAAAATATAAATGCATTCATTAATGTCCAATTCAATGAAAGCTTGTGAGGTGATGAATGATGGGGATCACGAGAGGAAACCTTTTCCGGATCGGTGAGCTGGCCAAGGTTGCTGGAATCAGCGAAAGAACCATTGACTATTATACGAAGCTGGGTTTAATCTCCCCTGAGAAACGGACGTTAAAAAATTACCGGTTGTACAGTTCTGAAACCTTAAGCACTCTCGAACGTATTAATCAGTTAAAGCAAGAGAAATATACTCTCGATGAGATTAAGGAGAGACTGGATCGCTGGAAGTCGGTACCTGATGATTCCGAAATGACGGAGAAGCTAACCAAGCTCGAAATACAGATGAGACAGCTGGAACGGGATGTGAAGGAACTCAACCCGCTTCTGCGTGAATTAAAACCAAGTCAAGCCCGGGAAGTACTTGCTAACATCCTTCCTAAAGGAGCTGCCTGTATCGAGTCGATTCAAATTTTGTTAAACCAGTTCACTTCGATGTAATGGTGAAGAACCAAACGACAACTTTGTATGGGGGTATGATATATGTATTCTGACTGGATGTTCATTCTCATTATTATCGCTTTTATATTCTCGCTCTGGGCTCAGTTCCGGGTCAAAGGCACATTTAATAAATGGGCCAAGGTTGAGAACAGCACAGGCATGACCGGATACGATGCAGCCCGGCACATGCTGGATGCGAGCGGTCTCCACGATGTTCCGATTGAACCGGTGCCAGGCACACTCTCCGACCACTATGATCCGACTAAGCGCGTTGTGCGTTTGTCCGAGCCCGTTTATTATGAACGTTCCATCTCGGCTGTCTCTGTTGCTTGTCACGAGGTCGGCCATGCGATCCAGCATGCGGAACACTATCCGATGCTTGTCGCCCGGCACAAGATGTTCCCTGTCGTAAATTTCGCATCGGGTATCGCTCCGTTTCTCTTGATTGCGGGATTCCTGTTCCAAGCCATGAATCTGGTCGGTCTCGGCATTCTCTTCTTCTCTTGCGCCGTTGCCTTCCAGCTTGTCACCCTGCCGGTCGAGTTTAACGCAAGTAATCGTGCCCGTCAGCTGATGGTTCAAGAAGGCTATATCGCCAATGACGAAGAGCGCGGAGTGGCTAAAGTATTGAACGCCGCAGCTCTGACCTATGTCGCTGCCGCCTTGATCTCTCTGCTCGAGCTGATCCGTTATATCATGATCTTTACAAGCAACCGGGAATAATTTAATAAAGCGTAACAACAAAGGGCTTTCCTCTCTACCATGGTTTGGCGGAGAAGGAAAGCCCTCTTTTTGTATTAGGTTATTCTTGATGAATGAAGCCAGGTTAGGGAGTTGTTGTGGAATCCGCTTTCCCTTCCTTTTTCGGTGACGGATCAATACCAAAATATTGAAGCAGAAACGCACGGAAGGCTTGCGCAACCGGTGGCAGCTTCTCGTCCGCGCGGTGAATCAGACCGATGGAACGCGTTACCTTCGGCTCCGAGATCCGGACGCGTGCCGGCTGCAGCGGATTCGTCTGGAATAGCGCCATTTCAGGAAGCAAGCTGACCCCCATACCGGCCGCAACCAGCCCGCGGATCGTATCCGTTTCCTCGCCTTCAAAAGCAATTTTCGGCGTGAACCCGGCTTCCAGGCAGGCATGCCACACAATCGGACGCAAGGAGTAGCCTTTGCTGAACAGCACAAAACGCTCCTCTTTCAACTGCTCCAGCTTGATGGACTGCTCCCCCGCAAGCGGGTGATTCGGCGGCAGGATCGCAAACAACTCCTCTGTCAAGACGATATCTCCGTCCACTTGATCATGACGATCCGGAAACGGCGACACAAATGCCAAATCCACTTCAGCCCCAACCACGTCCCGGATCAAAGTCGGGAACATCCCCTGCTTGAACCGGAACTTCACGTTCGGGTATTTCTTCCGGAATTCAGCCACAATGGACGGAATCAAATGGATGCCCAGGCTGTGTGGGAATCCGATGCGGATCTCCCCCTGCTCCGGGTCCAGAAATTCATGTATCTCGACGACCGCACGGTCCAAGTCCTTCATGATGCTCTCCACCCGTTTGCAAAAAAGCTGACCTACCGGGGTTAACTGCAGATTCCGGCCTTTTTGCATGAACAAATTAACACCAAGCTCTTCTTCCAACTGATGTATTTGACGGCTGACGGCTGACTGAGCCACATGAAGTTCTTCTGCCGCTTGGGTAACGTGTTCCTTTTGCGCAACCTTTACAAAGTATTGCAACTGTCGTAATTCCACGCCTTTTATCGCTCCATTCTTATTCCCTAGAAGACTTGAAGACTTTATCAAATCATCCAATTCTATTATAACAGACCCCTCTAAGGTCCGATTATGTTCGACGTTTAAATAATCGAATCATGAGACCGTAGAGGAAAAATCCGCCTACCAATCCGCCGACATGCGCTACAAGGCTGACCCCTGGGGTAAACGAGAACAGAATCCCCAAAATAAGCAGGGTGAACAGCGTCTTGCGGGACGACTCATCAATGACATGCCGTTGGAACAGGGCGATGTACAGATAAGCGCCATAAGCTCCGTAAATGGCTCCTGATGCGCCTACAAGGAAGGTATAACTCTCCATGCGCTCATAATAAGCCAAACCGATTACATTACCGAGAACACCGCTGAGCAGATACAGAATGGCAAACTTCCAGCTCCCCATGATTCTCTCCAGCGGGGGAACAAAAACCAGCAGTGCGAAGCTGTTGAATAATAAATGATCAAATCCATTATGCAGGAACATCGCCGTAAAGTATCTCCATGTTTGGTCAACGAATTGCGGCAAATCCGATAAAGCTCCATATTTCAGCAGCGTAACCGGATTTCTGGAACCGCCGTCAAAGGAAGTGATCGCAAACATCACCAGGTTGATCACGAGCAGCAGCGATGTAACGGGATAATAACGCAAATAACTTTTCCAATTTTCATAACGTACGAATATCATAGCATCCTCCTCATCCTAAATCAGGCCAGGGATGCCCCTTAGTGGACATTCCCTTTTTAAAAAGATTATAATGTACCATGAACCTGATCACCAAACTTTGATATCCAAGGAGGAGATTTCTCATGGCTCAAGAACGTTCAGGAGCTGCCACTTTCAAAGGCAATCCTATTACACTCATCGGACCACAGCTCAAGGCTGGTGATGCCGCGCCGGATTTTACAGTGAGCAAAAACCTGCTCGAAGACGCATCTCTTAAGGATTATGCCGGTAAAATCAAGCTAATCAGTGTCGTTCCTTCCCTCGACACCGGGGTATGCGACGCACAGACTCGCCGTTTCAATGAAGAAGCCGCCGGTCTAGGCGATGATGTGGTGATCCTTACGGTCAGTGCCGACCTTCCGTTCGCCCAAGCTCGCTGGTGCGGAGCTGCAGGCGTTGACCGGGTCATTACGCTGTCCGACTATAAATCGCGTTCTTTCGGTGAAGCGTATGGCGTGCTCATCAAGGAATTCCAGCTCGACATGCGTTCGATCTTCGTCGTGGATACTAACGATACCATCACCTATGTAGAATACCTTGGTGAGATGACGGAGCACCCGAATTACGAAGCCGCGATCGATGCAGTAAAATCTTTGCGGTAACACGCCAAAGGCTACATACACTGCACACTTTTAAAAAGCGGGAGAGCAGCTCTCCCGCTTTTTCTTATTCTACTAAGCATCCACTTTATACTTGCTCAGTTTCTTATCCAGAACTGCGTACAGGTTCAAGATAACCCGATAGTTCGCTCCCAGATCCCCTAGAGAACCGCGGGACGCCGAATACATATCAACTGCGCTGCGAACCGGACTGATGCCAAGCACGGATACGGTAATGTCCAGTGTACGTCCAAACGAGGTTCTTTTCTCGAGCGTAATTTCTCCCACGGATTTAACCTCATGCAGAACTTTGTAACCCGGAATTTTTTTTAGTGTCGAGGAAACCTCTTCAAAACACTTTTCTTTTGAAAGATTGTAATAACGCGTCTTCAGCTTGGGATCTTTAGCACGGTCGCTTGTGCCGTCATAGCTGCGCACGATACCAATTAGAACTCGTTTTAATGACAAAGACCGTTCCTCCTTTATAAATGACCGTTCCATCCATATTCTAGTTTAACATTGTTTATGCTTTCAGCAAACCTTTATATATAGCAAAAAGGCACCTCTTTCACTTCAAATTCGAAATGAAAGAGGTGCCCATTCATTGGTTTAACGAAACCCGCCTATGCCGTCCGGTAAACATTGTCTTCGAACCTGCATTAGCAGGTGGGTGACCGCAGAACCGCTTATGAATTCCCCTTGTCATATAGACAGGGCATTTCAGCCACGATTACGTATAGATCTCCCTAGACATCGTCATTGGTTCAAAACAACGGAAAACCGAAACGAACATCGCAGGATGTAGTCTTATTATAGGGGGTTTTGCCGGAAAAGTAAACCTAGCATATTAAGGTTTCGATCCATTATCTCCCTTTTGGGCAGCATCCATGCTTTCCAGAAGAGCTTGTTCGGTTTCAGACTCCTCTTCCTCGGCTTTCTTCATCTTCTCCTGCTGTTCCTGCATTTTGGTAAAGGTAGCATAGAAGTTAAAGAACGCGAACAATGCCATGAGGCAGAACAGGAAGAACACGAACAGCACCGGCATCTGCGTGCCGATATATGCCAAGACAGCGCTTCCGATCAACGTCGAAAATACCCGGAACGGGCGAATCAATGTCAGCAGCACCGCATTTTTCAACAGCTGCATCGTTTTCATCTCATAATGGACAGTCATGGAGAAGAAATTAAACAGGGAAACAAACAGCACGATAAGCAGCACGAGCATCACAATGCCGACAAGTTGGAAACCATCAAGCTGCGTCATATAAACCGTGTAATCCACATACATAATCACGAACAGCAGCGTATAAAAAATGCCGCCGATCATGCTCTGCTTGTAATTTTCCTTATAACCCTTAAAGAACGTTTTGAATACGGACACATCCGGATTGCCCATGACCCACTTACGTACAACGGTAAATAAAGCCGCCGTAGCCGGAAACAGAACAAACGGTGATAATATTCCGAGAACCCAGTTGGACAGCAGCTGCTCATTGTGCGCATCCGGTGTCTGAACGGCCATCAGGAATTTAGTTAGAACAATAAACAGGAAAGGCGATGTACAAATAACCCACAAGATGTTCGAAAAAGCAATACGGGTAATCCACTCGGTGAGCTTGTATAAGCCACCCATGGCTCCTTTCATTTCCAAATCCGTTTCCTCCTCACTCAAATCATGCATGTATCTATTAATATACCTTATTTTGTACATGCATTGCCAGAGCCTAATTTATGCGCACCTGGGTGAATGTCCAATCCAGCGCCATCGTTTTTCCATACGATATCTCGTAATCCGTTCAACAAGCTTGAATTTCCAAATTAAAAGAGGAGGGATTATGTATGTCTTGTGAAGGTGGCGGTTACGGCTACGGATCAAATGTCGGTATTGTCTTGGTTCTGTTCATTCTCCTTGTAATTATTCTCAGCACATTCTATATCTAATGACTCCTTGAATCATTCAGTGAAACAGATCAGCTGTTATTGATCTAAAACTGCAAGTTTAAAGGGGATGCACCCTGGGTGCATCCCCTTTAAACATAAACAAAAGACGAAGCGCGGCTCCACTTAGCGTGGGCAGCTCCTTCGTCTTTTAAGTTTGGTTTCATCAGTCAGAAGAAATTACGCGTAAATACTATTCGTCTCCGCTCCGGTTAGGACGACGTTCGCCGCCGCTGTAGGAACGCGGTTTACGGTCACCGCTATTGTTGCGGTCACGGTTGTAGCCACCGCCATCGCGGTTGCCATAACTGCTGCCGCCGCCATCACGGTTGTATCCGCCTTTGGAGTAGCCGCCACGGTTACCACCGCTACCGCTGCCGCTTCCGCCATCACGGCGATATCCACCGCCGCTGCTGCGGCCACCATAGCCACCGCTTGGCTTACGACCATTGCGAATGTCCGGCTTCCGGCGTTTTGCACGGATCGGATCTTCAGGCGTAAGATGAATATCGGATGCTTCCTTCTTGTCGCCTGTCAGGATTTTCATTGCAGCTGCCAGCAACTGTACGGAATCGTACTGCTCCAGCAATTGAATCGCGAGACCTTTGTATTCGGTCAATTCACCTTGGTCAATGATTTCAAGCACACGCTCAGCGATGATACGTTGTTTGCCTTCAATCGCTTCGGCAATCGTTGGCAACGGCTTGCGTGGAATTCGGTGACGAGTCACACGCTCGATGAAATACAGATGATCCATTTCACGCGGCGTCACGAAGGACCAAGCCGTACCTTCCTTACCAGCGCGGCCTGTACGTCCGATACGGTGTACATAGCTTTCCGGATCTTGCGGCAAGTCAAAGTTTACAACATGGGTAACGCCCGATACGTCGAGACCGCGTGCTGCCACATCGGTTGCCACGAGGACATCGATGCTTCCGTCACGGAATTTACGCATAACGGTATCCCGTTGGTGCTGGGACAGGTCACCATGAAGGCCATCTGCCGAGTATCCACGTTTTTGCAATGCTTCTGCCAATTCGTCAACACGACGCTTGGTACGTCCGAAGACAATCGCAAGCTCAGGTGACTCCATATCCAGAAGGCGGCTCAAGGCTTCGAATTTTTGACGCTCAGGAACTTCGATATATGCTTGATCGATCAGAGGTGCACTAACGTGCTTAGGAATAACGGATACATGCTCAGGTTCTTTAAGGAACTGGGATGCCAGCTTCTGAATGTTAGCCGGCATAGTTGCGGAGAACAGCAAGGTTTGACGCTCTTCAGGAACAAGCTTAAGGATCGACTGGATGTCTTCCATGAAGCCCATGTCCAGCATTTCATCCGCTTCATCCAATACAACGGTTTGGACATCATCAAGTCGGATGGTTTTTCTGTTGATGTGGTCAAGTAGTCGACCTGGTGTGCCGATAATAATTTGAGGCTTCTTTTTCAAAGCGCGAATCTGACGCCCGATATCTTGTCCACCATAAATAGCCAAGGAACGGATTCCTTTAAAACGGGACAGTTTACCGATTTCTTCAGCAACCTGGATGGCAAGTTCACGGGTTGGTGTCATAATGAGAGCGACGATACGCTCCTCTTCCTTGGCGATCTTGTGAATAAGAGGAAGGCCGAATGCTGCTGTCTTACCCGTACCCGTCTGTGCTTGTCCAATCATATCCTTGCCGGTAAGAGCAATCGGAATCGATTGGGATTGGATCGGTGTGGCTTCCTCAAAGCCAAGTTCAGTAATTGCTTGCAGCACGCGCGGCTCCAAGCCAAAATCTGCGAAATTTTTCAATAGGTTCATACTCCTTCTATCTGTGGACTTCCACTTTCTTCTCTGTATTCTTAAGTAGCGGTAACGTTTATAGGCTTTCCCGGCCAGCAGGATTTTCTGCACGAGGTGAACCGGTATATTTCTCTTATCACCAGTATGTTGACTGGATAATGTATAATCATCCTGATAAGCTTGCAAAGTTATCAATGTAACGGACTACTCAAGAATATCCAATACATTATATCACAAAACATTTCTGGAATACCAGCAAGCTTAAAGAAGTCATAATAACCGGGAGGTGATTCCTATGTTGAAGCGTCTATGGACCTATTTCGCGATCGTATTCGGCGGCATCATTATCGCCGGCGGATTTAATTTATTTCTGATTCCCCATCATCTGCTTAGCGGTGGCGTTTCCGGCGTGGCTCTGATTATCGGCTATTTCACGCCGCTAAATATCAGCATCATGTATTTTGTGCTTAATATCCCGATTCTTATAACCGGTTGGTTCAAGCTTGGCAAAAGATTCGTTGGTCTCAGCGTGATCTCGGTTATTGTTACTACCCTGTTCCTTGAGCTCATTCCAGTTACTCCGGTTGCAACCGATATGCTGCTCTCCTCCGTTTTCGGCGGCGTGCTTGTCGGATTCGGCACCGGCCTCTCCTTTCGGGTTGGCGGTTCTACCGGGGGCTTTGATATCATCGGCTCCCTCGTTACGAAATATCGGGACTTCCCCGTTGGAAGTGTACTCGTGACGCTGAACGCCATCGTCATTATGGCGGTTGCTTATTTGGAAGACGACTGGAATCTGGCCCTCGCCTCGATGGCTTCCATCTATGTTGCCGGAAAAATGGTGGATATGCTCCACGTCAGCCATATCAAGGTTACCGTCTTTATTGTCACGAACCAGACGGAAGCCCTGCTGGAGAAACTGCTCAAGCGCCCCCGCGGCATAACCAAGATCAAAACCGAGGGAGCCTTCAGTCATAAAGAAAAGGATATGCTTATGACCGTCACGACGCGATATGAGCTGGCTGAGCTAAAACAAATTATTACAGAAACAGACCCTCTGGCCTTTGTTAATATCGTGGAAACCACGGCTGTCATGGGTCAATTCCGCAAGAACTAAATATTTACCACCTGTGAGGGGGTGGTAAATATGTGGTATAATATTTGTGCGCGGTTCCTACAATATTCATGAGATCTGTTTCCCGGGCATCGCTTTGGCCCAATTTTAATTGTTTTTCCGTTTTACAAAAGAACGTCCTGCCTAACCAATTTGGAAGGAAAGGGTGATTTTTATGGAAATGGAAACGGTAAAATTGTCACAAATCGTCATGAAGTGGTTCCCGGAAATGATACCGTTCTTTAGACAGAAGGAACTAAATTCCATGATCGTTCTAAGGGACGGGCTGAGTATTCTGGAGCAGGAGGATGCTCTTGAAATCATTCAGTTCAGCATTTGCGAGCATCAGAATCAAACGCCGCTTCATTAATTTTAATGCAACACGTGAATATCGCACGACAAGTGCCGTTATTCACCGGTAAAATTCACCGGTGAATAACGGCATTTTTTTATGGAGAAATGTAAATTCTATAAGCACGTCTTTCCCCACCATGCAGATAAAGCTGTAAGTAAACGCTATCACCTTCTTATGCTCATTATTTCCGATGCTTGTCACTCCCCATGTTCACAAGTTGTTCACGGCCAGCGCCGAGAAATGTCGATATTTAGCGTTTAAAACGCCCTTTACCCGTTTAATGAACTAGGTACGCTCACCCCCGTTTCCAATTTATTGTCGATTGTAACAATCCTGTTCTTTTTGAAGGCATCCGTTCCTTTATAATCATGATGTGAATGTACACAAGGGAGAGAGTAATTATGAATATCATCTTGGCTTTATTCATCTTAGCGTCCGCGGGCTTCGGCGGTTCCAGTCCGCAAGATAACAGCCTTACCGCCAAACTTCAGGCTTCATTAAATACCGCTATGATTCAGGGCATGCACCAAAACAACAACCAAGGTCAGGGCCACAGCGGCATCAAATCAAACACAACAGAGATCGATCCGCAGATTGAAGCGCCTAAAGTCAAGGGCATTTATGTAACGGCTTATAGCGCAGGCGGCTCCAGAATGAATCAACTCGTAGATCTTATGGACAAGACCGATCTCAATGCCATGGTCATTGACATCAAGGACGATGAAGGATACATAACGTACAAAACCGAGAATCCGAAGCTGAAGGAACTCGGTAAATCTCAGCCTTTTATCAAAGACATCAAGCAATTGATGAAGCGGCTGGAGAAACACGATATTTATCCGATCGCCAGAATTGTCGTGTTCAAGGACACGATTCTTGCCAAGAAAAACCCGGAGCTTTCCTTCCGTAAAGGAGACGGCAGCGTCTGGACCAATGGCGGGGGCGACAGCTTCGTGAACCCGTACAGTAAAGAGGTTTGGGATTACAACATCGAAATCGCCAAGGAAGCTGCAAAACTTGGATTCAAGGAAATCCAGTTTGATTATGTCCGTTTTCCGGAGGGCTTCGAGAAACGCGCCGATTCCCTGAAATATACCAAGACGGATCAATCGCGCGTGGACGTGGTATCCGACTTTGTACAATATGCCCGGGAAGAACTAGCACCGCTCGGCATACGCGTATCCGTTGACATCTTCGGGTATGCTGCTTCGGTACCCGCGGCAGAAGGGATCGGCCAAGACTTCGTCAAAATTTCCAAGAACGTCGACATCATCAGTCCGATGGTTTACCCTAGCCATTACACGGCAGGCTGGTTCGGCTCTCCTGTACCGGATAAGGCTCCTTACCAGACCATCAAAGGCTCCATGGAAGCTACCCACAAAAAGCTGGATGAGCTGGGGGATCAAAAACCGATCATTCGGCCTTGGATTCAGGACTTTACTGCGAGTTGGCTCGGAAGCGGAAATTATGCCAAGTACGGCAAAAAGGAAATCGAGGAGCAGATTCGCGCCCTCAAAGATACAAACGTCGATGAGTATTTACTCTGGAATGCTTCCAACCGTTATACGGAAGGCGTCACTCATAAATAATTCAATTATCAGTCGCAAAGGGTCGGCCAACAACAGGGCCGGCCCTTTCTGCGTTCAAACCGTTCGGTGAACTCTCTTGACAGCAGATGCTATGATGATGGATAGGACTGGTTTCACCCCTCCAATCTTTGAAATTGACGTACTCCAATTCAACCGCTGGTTGAGTTCTGGCTCGCCGCTCAATAAGCCAGTTATTGTTCCCAGCCATAGCAGGACCCTACAATATGGGGACAGCGTCATAAAAACTACAATAAGAAAGGCACAAACGCACATGCAACCGACCACAACAACACGGGGAAAACTGAAGCAATTCGCGATCATTCTGATCCCCATTCTGATTACGCAGCTAGCCTTATCGGCCATTACTTTTTTTGACACCAACATGTCCGGAAAATTCAGCTCGGCCGACTTGGCAGGCGTAGCTATCGCTACAAGCATTTGGATCCCGGTCCAAACCGGCCTTAGCGGAATTCTAATGGGGATAACCCCCATCGTTTCGCAGCTCGTTGGCGGGCGACAGGAAAATAAAGTCGCTTACCAAGTGAACCAGGCGCTCTGGCTGTCCATCTTACTCGCCATCGTCGTACTTGCGATCGGGTATGCCGTTGTACCGGGCATTCTCGGAGCCATGAGCCTGGAGCCGGAAGTTCGGCGGATTGCATCCCAGTTTCTCGCCGCCATATCGATTGGCATCATCCCGCTGTTCGCATATACCGTGCTCCGCAGCTTTATCGATGCCCTTGGGCAAACTAAAATTTCCATGGTGATCACGCTGATTACCCTGCCGGTGAACGTAGGCTTGAACGCTCTCTTCATTTATGGATTCTGGGGCTTTCCAAGAATGGGAGGCGTAGGTGCCGGCATCGCTTCCGCGATTACATACTGGACCGTTCTCATCATCACGATCGTAATCATCCATAAAAATCAGCCCTTCTCTTCATTCAGCATCTTCAGGCAGCTTCAAGGTGTTTCCTTGAGCGCATGGAAAAGCCTGTTAAACATCGGCGTGCCGATCGGGTTCTCCATCTTCCTCGAGACCGCCGTCTTCGCAGCGGTGACGCTGCTTATGAGCAGCTTTGATACGGCGACCATTGCCGCACACCAAGCGGCCCTGAATTTCGCTACGACACTGTATATGCTTCCATTAAGCATATGCATGAGTCTGACGATCCTGGTTGGCTTCGAGGCCGGCTCTGGACGCATGAAGGATGCCTGGAAGTACGCTAAACTTGGCATTAGCACAGCCGTTATCCTATCGCTGATCACGGCTGTCATCCTATTTATGGCCGGCAGACAGGTCGCCGGATTATATTCTAACGAGCCTGCAGTCGTGGCGCTGATCCAGCAGTTCCTGCTGTTCGCGATTTTCTTCCAGATCTCGGACGCGATCGCCACGCCGACTCAAGGGGCGCTGCGAGGCTATAAAGACGTGAATGTCGCTTTCATGCTCGCTTTTCTGTCTTTCTGGGTCATTGGCCTGCCTGTAGGATATGTGCTCGCCAACTACACCGATTGGGAAGCCTTCGGCTACTGGATCGGATTAATCACAGGCCTTGCCGTCGGCGCTGCCCTGATGCTTATGCGTCTGGTCAAAGTTCAACACAAGTACACACGACAGGTAGATGCTTCATCTCGATCCGTATCCTAAACGTCTATCGACGTACCTTCTTAAAAAAAGACCGCCTCCATGCAGAATGCGTTCTGCAATGAGAGACGGTCTTTTTGCTTATCATCAAAAATTAGGCAGCAGCCTAATTTATTGGGACAATCGCAATGCCAAATCGTAAAGCTCACGGTTAAATTCTTTCTTCGTGTTAACGACCTTGTCAATATTCGTGAGGACCAGCTCGCCCTTGATGATGCCGCATCCTTTATCGGATTGGCCGTCAATCAGACTGCGAACCGCAAAATCGCCAAGACGGCTGGCCAGGTTGCGGTCAAACGGAGTCGGAGCTCCACCGCGCTGAATATGTCCAAGCACCGTTACTCGTGCATCGATTGAGGCATGGCACTCTTTAAGATCACATACGATGTCCTCGCCGCGTCCAACGCCTTCCGCTACGATGATGATACTGTGGCGTTTGCCTTTTGCAAAATTCTCGCGCAAGCGGGTTGCCACTTCATCAAGGTTATACTCTACTTCCGGCACCAGAATGGTCTCTGCGCCTGATGCAAGACCTGCATGGAGCGCAATGTCGCCGCAGTGGCGTCCCATAACCTCTACAACGGACGAGCGAGCATGGGAAGACATTGTGTCGCGCAGTTTATTAACGGCGTCTACAACGACGCTAACGGCTGTATCAAAGCCGATCGTATAATCGGTAAATGAAATATCGTTATCAATCGTTCCTGGAAGGCCCATCGTTTTGATTCCGAGTTTACTGAGCTTGTTCGCCCCATGGTAAGAGCCGTCTCCTCCGATAACGACCAGTCCGTCGATGCCATGCTGATTTAGAATGTCGGCACCCTTCTGCTGCCCTTCCGCCGTCTTGAATTCTTCACAGCGGGCGGAACGAAGGATTGTGCCTCCACGCTGGATGATATCCCCTACGCTGCGAAGATCCATTTTAATAATATCGTTCTCGAGAAGTCCTTGGTAACCGCGCTGAATCCCATATACTTCAAGACCATAATACATACCGCTGCGTACAACGGCGCGAAGCGCTGCGTTCATCCCTTGGGAATCGCCACCACTTGTAAGAACTGCAATTTTTTTAACCTCTGCCATGTTTCGTTTCCTCCTTCAATGTCACTCATGCTTTATGCTTACGAATCCATCGGCTGTTGACGTAGAAAAAGATCCGGGTCATCGGACTCTTCTTCATCAAGCGTTTGGATACGGAGCGAACCAGCTGCTGCTCGCTGACTTTTGGATCGGATAAATATAACGCCAGTAACCCCTCAATGATCATACGATGAAAAGGGGTCGAGGGAATTGTTCTGACATCCTTCCGGGCCCACTCAACTATGGAAGCTATACGGTTCAGCATCGTATCGGCATCTTCGTAATAATTACAAAAGTTCAGATCGCCACCCAGCCTGTCTTCGTCTTGATCAATAAGATAATCCAGCATAATGTGGAGACTGCATACATTCGGAAAATAAGACGCATGAATGGACGATGCATCCTCGTCATCCAGAAACGGATCAGTTGCAGCCAAGAATAGCATGAACACACCCAAGGTTGATCCCGTTGCAGCCGCAAACTCGTTCCACCGCAGATGCGGTGTCCGATGAGCATGCTGGGACCACCATTCAAGCAACGCCGCTTCTCTCTTATCCGGATGGATGTGCTTGTGTACCTGCAAATCGGTATACAGCCCAGCCAAATCCCTTATGTAGGGCTTTGCCGCTTCATATCCTGATAATTGACCGATGCAATCCCGGCATTTCTGCACAAGACGGAGAAGGTAACCTCCATCCTCCCTTTCGGTCCGGAGAGCGTAATAATCGGCCGGCTCAGTCTCAGGCGTAACGGCATCCAACATCGACTGATGGAGCTGTCTGAAATCCGCTGGATCCAGCGAAGTACTACGGTCACATAAATTATCGAGATAATCGCTAATTGTCTGGTAAGCTACAATCAATGGAATGAGAATATGCTTCTCCGGCAGATTGGCTGCGGCATACACCGCTCCGCCCTGGCAGTGAAATCTTTTGTTATCTATACTGGCCAGTGCCTGCTTTCGTAGCTCCTCATCCGGAATTTGCTCAGCCTCCCGGCGCCACTTCTCCAATTCGATCCGCACTTCCGGAAGTATGAATTTATACACCCGGCTCATCAGCCCAACCGGACTGCGCGGAACTTTGCGGCTTAGCTCTTGATTATTCAATGAACTCTGCCTCCACATGGTTGTCTTTTTATACCTATCCAAATCAAACCTATTATAATATGATCGTTCATTTTGCACAAATAACACAAATCATTGACGGCGTACGGTAGTTGGACGCGTCATATAATCCATCTATCTCCATTATGCGATATGTTATATACTAGTCGGAGCTGAATAACAGACCATGAACCTCATAAATAGCGTTATCTATACGGGCTCATGAAAAGAACGGAGATCCCCAGCATGAAACTTCCCGCTACGCCCAGACCGGATCAGAATTGGCTGCGCGCCTTTATGTTTACGATTTTTGGCACGACAGCCCTCGTCATTTCCTATTTCCCGCTATATTTCAAAGAAATCGGCTTCAGCAGCGCGCAGATCGGTTATCTGTATGCCATCGGCCCGCTTATATCCATGTTCTCCAATATGATTTGGAGTTACACCAGCGACAAATACCGGACTATCAAACGTATTATGAACATTCTGATTATCGGACAGCTCGTCACGATGCTTGTGTTGTGGCAGGTTGCAAGCTTCGGCGTTGTATTGTTCACGATCAGTCTGTTTTATTTTTTCTACTATCCGGTCTATCCCCTGGCGGATACGATGGCCATCCAAACGGCACAGAGGTACGGACGCAGCTTTACCGTCATTCGCGTATTCGGCTCACTCGGCTATGCGTTCTTCGCGCTTGCCATTGGATATGCCATCGGTGCTGCAGGCGCATCGGTCACACTGGTGATCGGCATTGGAATCGGCGTGTTCACACTGCTCTGCTCGTTTCTTCTCCGCGACGGAGTTGCTGTCAAGTCAGAGCCTGTTGAGCTGGGAGCCCTCCTCAAAATATTGCGTTCCAAAGAAATATTGTGGTTCTTCGGCTGCACGTTCTGCCTTGCCATCGCCCACCGTATGAATGAAGCCTTTCTTACGCTTACCTTATCCGAGCTCGGTGCGGGCGAAGGACTCATCGGCTGGTCCTTAATGGTCTCGGCTGGCAGCGAGATCCCGATTTTCTTCCTGCTGAGCAAGTATGGCGACAAGATAAAGGAGCTGCCGCTGCTGACCTTTGCAAGCCTAATGTTTGCGCTCCGTTTCCTGCTCATGGCCCTGGCAGCTGATCCGTTGTCCGTGCTCGCGGTTCAGTCGCTTCACAGCATTACTTTCGGCGTGTTCTATGTAACCGCCGTGCGTTATATTACAAGGATCATTCCTTGGCAGTACCGCGCGACCGGCATGGCTCTATTCATTATCTTCTGGTCAAGCGTTTCAGGACTTCTCAGCGGAGCCTTCGGCGGTTTGCTGTTCGAAGCGGCAGGAAGACCGGCCTTCTACCAGCTTGCAGCCCTCCTGGCCTTAATCGCTGGTCTCGGGTTTCTTTACCGGCACCTCTTTGCCAAGCCGGAGGATATGAATGTCGGCGGAATCAGCGCTTAGAGGATCCGCTTGGATATCCCTCTCTTGCTCCAAAACAATAAAGGCAAGTACGGACCAAAAATCATCCGTACTTGCCTTTGCTTTCTAATGACACTGGCTTGACCCATCAGAATACAAAAAAGCACAGTTCTCAAAACCGAGAACTGTGCTTCATGCCTTGGTAATTCTATAAGATCTCCGTATTAGGAGCTAACTTACAGTTTTGTTACGTTGGCTGCTTGAGGACCACGGTTACCTTCAGTGATGTCGAACTCAACCGCTTGACCTTCTTCCAAACTCTTGAAGCCTTCTTCTTGAATTGCGGAGAAGTGTACGAATACATCCTCGCCACCTTCAACGGAAATGAAGCCGTAACCTTTTTCTGCGTTAAACCATTTAACTGTACCTTTCAAATGAACAACCTCCTAAAAATACCGCCATCTATGGCGAATATCCATATTATATCCCATGTTTTCTGACAATGCAATCCGTCAATTCGCCCTAAGGGGCTTTTTTTGAACCACTATTTAACAGAAGATTATTTGCTTTTACGCCCACGAGTGCGTTATCATTTACCCAAAAGCCTAAGTAGCAAACGGAGAATGCATATGATCAAAAAACATGAAATATACAAAAAAGACAAGTGGAACATGATGACGGTTGAAGTTCAGGGCCGGTACATTGTTCTACGCGAAATTTCTGACCAGTGGGGCGAAGAGACCCATACCTTTATGAGTCGGCCAGCCTTGATGCACTGGGCTCAAAACCGTTTCCCCAAAGCAGATTTTGAAGGCCGGGAAGATGAGTGGAGAGAAATGATGGCTGCTTTTAAGCAGGTGTAGAGCATGGATTATACAAATATTGTCATCTTCATTATTCTCGCGTTCAGTCTCGGTGCCGTCATGATCATGTACCGGGATAAGATACCGCCAAGACTGAGGAAGGGGATGGCCCTGATTGCCGTCGCCTTCATCTTGTTTGCCTTTTACCTTATTGTATACAGTTTCTTGAATCTAGGTTCCTCGTAAATTTATAGGATGAAATTGGCGGGTACGCGGCATACTATCGCTCGGATGCTTCAATTCGAGGAGGTATTATGCCATGAGAGGCGCCAAGGTGCTCAGCATGACAATTGCAATCTGCCTGATCGCTCTAACTACCCGCAACGAAGTCTTATCTGAAGGAACCCGGACTCCAACTAATACATATCATTCAAGGAGGATTTCCATGGAACAATTGTTAAAACGCGCTGATGTCCCTAAAGAGCATCAATGGAAGCTTGAAGATTTATTCGCTGACCAGAAGGCATGGGATACGAGCTTTGCGGAGCTGAAGAATCTTCTGAAACGCACAGCCGATTATCAAGGCAAGTTAACCAACGCGGCTTCCATCAAGGAATGCTTCGAGCTTGAAGACGAAATCTCATATCATGCCGAACGTTTATATGTTTATGCTCATATGCATCATGATGAGGATACAGCAAACCCTACATATCAGGCGCTATCTGCCAAAGCCAAAAAATTGAATGTCGAAGCCGGAGAAGCCCTCTCTTTCATCACGCCGGAAATTCTGTCCTTGTCCGAAGCGGAGCTTGACAAACTCATTGAAGACCCTTCCCTCAAGGAATTCAAATTTACGCTGTCCGAGATGAAACGGGAGAAAGCGCATGTTCTGTCCAAGACCGAAGAAGCGCTGCTGGCTCAAGTCGGCAACCTCTCCTCTGCGCCGCAGACCATTTTCGGCATGCTTAACAATGCGGATATGAAATTCCCGAAAATCAAAAACGAGGACGGCAAGGAAGTCGAGCTCACGCACGGCAACTATATTCAATTCTTGGAGAGCCCGAACCGCGAAGTTCGCGAGCGTGCTTTCAAAGCCGTATACGAAACCTATGGCAAGCAGAAAAACACGATTGCGGCTACGCTGAATGCCAATGTAAACAAAAATATGTTCTATTCCCGCGTACGCAAGTACCCTTCCGTTCTGGAAATGGCGCTCTATGGCGATAACATTCCGAAAGAAGTCTACACCAACCTGATCGACACCATTCACGAGAGCCTGCCGCTCCTCCACCGGTACATGGAGCTCCGCAAGAAGCTGCTGGGCGTGGATGAGCTTCACATGTACGATTTGTTCGCACCGCTCGTAGAAGAGTACAAGTGGGACATCACTTACGAAGAAGCAAAACAAATGACCAAGGAAGGCCTCACGCCGCTTGGTGAAGATTATCTCAGCAGCCTGCAAGCCGGATATGACAACGGCTGGATCGATGTATATGAGAATGAGAACAAACGGACTGGCGCATACAGCTGGGGCGCTTACGGCACCCATCCTTATGTGCTGCTGAATCATAAAGATAACCTGAACAGCATGTTTACCCTTGCTCATGAGATGGGTCATGCGCTTCACTCTTACTATTCCGACAACGCCCTGAAATACCGTGATGCCCAGTACACCATCTTCCTGGCTGAAGTGGCATCCACTACGAACGAAGCGTTGTTGATGGATTACTTGCTGAAAAACGCCAAAGATCCGAAGCAAAAAATGTACCTGCTCACCTACTATGCCGATCAATTCCGGACCACGGTATTCCGTCAAACGATGTTTGCCGAGTTCGAGAAGATTGTGCACGAACGCGCGGAGAGCGGCGAATCCCTGACACCTCAAGACCTATCCGACATCTACTATGAGCTGAACGTGAAATATCACGGCAAGGGCATGCAGGTGGATAAGGAGATCGGCATGGAATGGGCACGGATTCCTCATTTCTACAACAGCTTCTATGTGTACAAATACGCCACTGGCTTCTCGGCTGCGACCAGCTTCTCCAAGCAAATCCTTGAAGAAGGCCAGCCTGCCGTTGACCGCTACCTCGGCTTCCTGAAGAGTGGCGGCAGCGATTACTCCATTAACATTCTCAAGAAGGCCGGCGTGGATATGTCCTCACCAGAGCCGATTCGTGAGGCGATGAGCGTGTTTGAAGACATCATCAGCCAAATGGAGCAATTGACGAAATAAACAGCCTCTATAGCAGGATGAGCGATTCTTAAATTGACCAGTGGAATAAAATCCCTTGCCCTTTACAGGCAAGGGATTTTATACTGTTTGGAGGAAGGAGGTGTTCCCCATGAAAATTCAATGGTCGCTAATCGCAGCCTTATTGTTTGCCCTGATTACGGCTGTATTCGCCGTCATCAACGTCAATCCGGTTGAAGTGAATCTGTTATTCGGCACAGTCAATGTACCGCTGATTCTGCTGATTATCGGGTGCTCACTGATCGGGGGACTGATTGTCGGCACGTTCGGCATTTACCGTCAATATCAAATGCAGAAGGAAATCCGTTCGTTAGCGGAGCAACTTATACATATCCGTGAAGTAACGGGATACACCCCTGAAGTACAAGCTGCCGAAGAGGAAAGCAAGAAAGAAGAGAAGGACGCCCCCGCTGCTGAATAGGGAGGGCGGTTCGTTTGAAACAAGGAGGCTTAACAATTCGTGTCGATACAACCGAATGAAACTTATGTGCTGGACCTGCTAAAAGAACTGCTCGATACACCGAGCCCTACCGGATATACCCAAGACATTATGAAGCGGATCGAACAGGAAGCCGCTTCGCTGAATGTCTCGCTGGAATGGAATGAAAAAGGCGGTGCCATCCTGTCCGTTCCTGGACAAGACGGCAGCCGTACAGTTGGACTGAGCGCCCATGTGGACACGCTTGGCGCGATGGTTCGTGCCGTGAAATCAGAGGGCACGCTCCGGCTTACCTCCGTTGGCGGATACATGATGAACAGCATTGAGAATGAATACTGCATCATCCACACGCGCAGCGGCAAGAAATATACAGGCACCATCCTGTCCACGCATCCTTCCGTTCACGTGTACAGCGATGCTCGTGATTTCAAGCGCCAGGAAGCCCATATGGAGGTCCGGATCGACGAGCTGGTGGAGTCAGCCGATGATGTGAAGAAACTCGGCATTGGGGTTGGCGATTTTGTTTCCTTTGATGCTCGTCCGGTCATTACACCAAGCGGGTACATCAAATCGCGCCATCTGGATGACAAAGCCAGCGTTGCCGCCCTCTTCGGCTTGCTCGAAAACATGAAGCGGGATAACTGGAAACCTAAACACAATGTGAAGCTTCTCATCTCGAACTATGAAGAAGTGGGACATGGCGCAGCCTACATTCCTGCCGACATCAATGAAATGATTGCGGTTGATATGGGCTGCATCGGCGATGACCTGAGCTGCAAGGAAACCGATGTATCCATCTGCGCGAAGGATTCATCCGGTCCCTATGACTATGACATGACCAGCCGTTTGATCCAGCTGGCCGAGAGCGAAGGCATTGCTTATGCGGTGGATGTCTACCCTCATTACGGCTCTGACGCCTCTGCGGCGCTTTCCGCAGGCAGCAACATCAAGGCCGCTCTGATCGGTCCCGGCGTTCATGCATCCCATGCCATGGAAAGAACGCATAAACAAGCCGTTCTTAACACCGTTAAGCTGCTGGCAGCCTACGTCAGGTAAATCATTCATAAACAACGTCTATTTACGGACTTTCATACAGGACCGTCCACGTTTAGAGGATGTTGTTCTTACGAATATCACAAGGTTTCAGCGAAGCTGAAACCTTAATCTAACAAAGGGGGTCCCGCCAAGGCATTATGCCTGGGGACGCCCCTTTGTTATTGATATGGATCGCTTAAAATCATTACGATTTCTTGCTCTGTTCAATCTTCTCCGCGAGCTCGTTCAAATAGGTCCAGCGTTCCATCAGATGCTCCAGCTCACGTTCCGTTTCCTCTTGAGCCTTCATCAGCTCCTGAAGCCTGGCTGCATCGCTGCCGGCGGTCTCCATCTCCGATTGAATGGATGCTAGCTTGCTCTCTGCTGCTTCAATTAGGCCGTCAATCTGCTCATACTCCCGCTGTTCTTTGTAACTGAATTTCAAGCGTTCTCGCGGTGCTTCTTTAGCTGAATCGCTATCCGTGCCATCATTGCTCCCCGAAGCAGACTTGGAACTGGATGCTTCCGTTTTACTCGCGGCAGCTTCACCGCCATGGCGCTGCATCCATTCCGCATATTCGCTGTAAGAGCCGACATGGACACGAATCTGACCATCGCCCTCAAACGCCATAATCTTGTCCACCGTTCGATCCAGGAAAAAGCGATCATGGGATACCACGATACAGACGCCCGGGAACTCATCCAAATATTGCTCCAAGACGGACAATGTCTGGATGTCCAAATCATTCGTCGGTTCATCCAGCAGCAGCACATTCGGTGCGCTCATCAGCACCCGAAGCAGATACAACCGTCGCTTCTCGCCTCCGGACAGCTTCGCAATCGGCGTCCACTGTAGCGCGGGCGGGAACAGGAACCGCTCCAGCATCTGGGCCGCGGTAATCGCCGAGCCGTCCGCCGTGCGGATAACCTCTGCTTCATCCTTGATATACTCAATCACGCGCTGACTACCATCCATCTCCTGATGCTCCTGCGTGAAATAACCGAGCTTGACCGTCGGTCCCAGCACGACTTCCCCGCCATCTGGCTGAATCAGCCCGGCAATCAGATTGAGCAGCGTGGATTTGCCGCTGCCGTTGGGGCCTACGATGCCAATTCGATCTTCGGGAACTGCGATGTAGGAAAGGTCCTGAATTAACGTTTTGTCGTCTATCTTCTTCCGGAGACCTTCGATCTCCAGAATTTTGCGTCCCAAGCGGGTGGAAGCGACTGAGACGTCAAGCTCACCAGAGCTGTGCACCATTTCCTGATCCTTGAGTTTCTCAAAGCGCTCAATTCTCGCCTTCTGCTTGGTCGTACGGGCCTTGGCACCTCTGCGAATCCAGGCAAGCTCGCTCCGCAGCAAATTCTGACGCTTTTGCTCGGAAGCAGCCTCGCGCTCCTCGCGTTCTGCCTTCAGCTCCAGAAAACGGCTGTAATTCGCCTCATATCGGAACAACCGTCCATGATCCAGCTCCAGCATGACATTCGCCACCCGGTCCAGAAAATACCGGTCATGCGTAATCATGAGCAGCGCACCGCGGCGCTTCTGCAAATACTGCTCCAGCCAGGCGACGGATTCATTATCAATATGGTTTGTCGGCTCGTCCAAAATGAGCAAATCGGAAGGCTGAATCAAAGCGGCGGCTAATGCCACTCGCTTACGCTGGCCGCCCGACAGCGTACCCATCTTCGCTTCATAATTCCGAATCCCCAGCTTGGACAGGATGGTTTTCGCATCGCTTTCAAGCTGCCACGCCTGCAGTGTATCCAGCGTCTGATTGAGCTTCAGCAGTTTCTGCTGCAGCTCCTCATGACTCGGATGCAGCTCCAGCAGCTCCATCGTTTCGGTGTACTCCCGCACCGCCTTCATCTCCGGAAGATCGCCCTCAAACACCTGCTGGAGGACGGTTTTGTCCGGATCAAACTCCGGGTTCTGTGCCAGGTAGCGCACCCGGATGCGATTGCCCATCGATATTTTACCGGAGTCGGGCGGCTCGAGCCCTGCGATGACGCGCATAAACGTGGATTTCCCCGTGCCGTTAACACCGATAATGCCGACTTTATCCTGATCCTCCATTCCGAAGGACGCATCTTGAAACAGAATTTTATCTCCATAGCTTTTTGTTACCTGTTCGACGGTCAAAATATTCATTGTTATGATCCCTACTTACATCTATAGATTTCGTTGAGCGTTGTTTCATCGGTAAGATGGATACATTATAACGCAATCAGCACTGCAATCCCATAAGCTGCCGCGCCGCCGAGAAGTGAACTGACCAGATTAACTGCATCATTGGACATCCAAGCATATCCGCGCATGCGCACCGTATCTTGGCCGCAGTGTTGAGATACTTCCACTGATTTGCCGCACGCACGACACCGATACATCACCTGTAAAGTCGCTCCGAGGTACGAATCGGCAAAAGCTCCAACCAATCCGCCCGCAAGGGCTGCCAGGACATACGGCCATATCTCTGCATCCATGCCGCTCCATCCAGCAAGTAACCATCCGCCTGCCCCAATCAGTATGCTCCCTACCGCTGCAGCCGTGGAGCCGACCCAGGAGACGCCGCCGGATTCGCCGGCGGTCAGTACCTTGCCGTTCAGCACGGAACGCGGAGGCTTCCGGCTAAGGCTGCCTAACTCCGTGGCCCAGGTATCCGCCGTTACGGTAGCCATAACACCTATAAACAGGAATACCCACAGATCGGACGGGAACCATGCGTTTATCAGACACAGCACCATACCGATGCCGCCATTGGCGAATACCTGACCTGCATCCCGTCGGCCTGTCTTGGCATAGGATTTCTCCAAGTCGGCCTTCCGCTGTTTCCCGTACCGGGAGAGAAGTGTAGACGTTATGAAAAAAAGAAGCAGGGTTCCGAACCAAAACACGTTCCCTGCTCCGTAATATATTGTACCCATCAGAATAGCGGCCGCGGCTCCGGATTCCGATAGCGATCGTTTCCTGTATGCGGCTCCTGCCACGATAAGGGCACCTGCCGCTCCGATCAGCCAATCCATCTGTGACCCCTCCCATGATAAAGCATATCAGATTACCCGATTTCGCAGCGGCCCAGACGGACATCTCCCCAGAACAATTCGAATACGTCACCGGATTCCGTCGGACCTACGCCAGCCGGTGTACCCGTAAAGATTAAATCACCTTGACCAAGGCCATAATGTTCGCCGATGTAATCGATGATGCGCTGAAGGGAGAAGATCATATCCTTCACATTCCCGCGCTGTACCTCTTCGCCGTTCTTCCTTACGATAAAATCAATATCCGCCAGCTTCGCGGTTCCGGGAAACGCTATGGATGGCGTAAGCGGTGCGGAAGATTTAAACGCTTTTGCCGCGGTCCAAGGATGTCCCTTCTCCTTAATGACTGACTGTACATCACGCAGCGTGAAGTCGATGCCAAGAGCCATCGTTTTTACAAGCTCGTCAACACTTTTGCCTGGCGCGTAATCCTCTGCGAGCTGTATAACAAACTCACCTTCAAAATGAAGACTCCCGCGGTCCATCGGCAGCTTCAACACACTGCCATCCAGCGGAACGACGGCATGCGAGGGTTTAAGAAAAATCATCGGCTCTTCCGGTACGGCATTGCCGAGCTCCGCCGCATGCAATTGATAATTACGACCTACACAGTAAACGTTATTCACTAGGGCACACATCCATTAAAACCTCCATTTTCTTCGCCAGAATGGAACTTTAGGTGCAATTTTATGGATAAAAATCTGCCCCCATGTATCGGGGCGGTTTGTACAGATCATGATGGCAGGATTCATTCTGGCCAGCGATCTCATGCTCTTCGCATCATCCACCGTCCAGGCCATCGGCGTAATGCCATTCTTCACCAAATCCGACGCGAAGGCCGCATCCAGATGGGAGTAGCCGATGGATAAAAAGGAGCATTTCATTTGCTTCAGGCGTGCTACCAAATTGCGAGGATGCGCATCAATAATAAGTCCGGTTCTCACATTAGGTTCCAATTCCTTCGCTTTCATCAAGGCTTTCGGCTCAAAGGAAGTGAGCACCACATCCGGAAGCATCCGGTGGGCATGAATCCGTTCCAGAACGGCCTTCTCAAGGCCGGGATACATATCTCCGCTTGTTTTAAGTTCGATATTAAGTTTCAATCGGCCTTTGACAAGCTGCAGGACTTCATCGAGCGATGGAACCTGCTCTCCCCTGAATTGGCGTCCCTTCCATTCTCCGGCGTCCATCCTCCGGATTTGCTGCCAGGTCAGATCCTTCACCTTGCCCTTCCCGGTCGTCGTACGATCCACGCTGAAGTCATGTATCACTACAGGGACCCCGTCCTGAGTCAATTGCACATCAATTTCCATCCAATGCACGAAGGGTTCATCCATCGCCATCTGAATGGCTGCGCGCGTATTTTCAGGTGCTTTACCGGAAAACCCCCGGTGAGCCACACATAAATTGTTCATGGTGGGACCTCCTTGATGTAACGTTTAACGAATTATTCCACAGCCTTGCCTGCTATAACTTCACCATCAAGCGCTATTTTGACGCCGCCGACGGATCGCTTCTCCACCTCTTTCAGCAAGGATTCAGCTTCTTTGCCTTCAAGCGGGATGACCTGTCCGATCTCCGTTCGGTAAGGCGTCAGCTTCAAGTCACAGTCTCCTTGCTTGCTGCATGACGCCTGAAATACGGCTGTTTTCCACGTATCTTCATTCGACGATTTAGTAAATATAAAATTGCCGGTACTATACGCAATCCACTTGCCTTTGTACTGCTCCAATCCCTGCAACACATGGGAGTGCCCGCCGATAATCAGGTCAGCCCCGCCGTCAATGAACGCGCGTGAGAGATTGATCTGATGGACATTCGGCGTCTTATGAAGCTCCTCGCCCCAATGGGCAATCACGACCACCAGATCAGCCTTGGAACGCGCTGCCTGGATCGCTTCAACCGCCTTGGGCAGCACATGGTCATACGCCCCGGCCACCCCCGGCCTGTTCTCCAGCGCGTACCAGGTCGTTTCCGGGAGCACACGGCTGAATCCAAGCAATGCAACCTTCATGCCCTGAAGCTCGAAATACTGGGCCGCGAAAGCTTCTTCCTCATTCCGTCCCGCTCCCACATAACGGATATCCTGGTCCTTCAAGTGCTTCAAGGTATCCAAAAGTCCTTCTTGGCCTTGATCCAGGATGTGATTGTTAGCCAGATTAACGGCCTCTACTCCCGCATCTCGGAGAGCCGGCAATACGTCCGGTGAGGACTTGAATACGAATTTCTTATTGGCCGCGCCAACGCCTCCGGTCGTAACCGGCGTTTCCAGATTAAGCACGGTTAGATCGTCCTCCAGGAATGCGGTGCCCAGATGCTTGTAGGGATAATCATATCCGTGCTTCTTCAGCTCAGCCTCCACCTTGCCCGAGAACAAGGTATCCCCTGCAAAATGCATAACCACCCGCTTTGCCATCGCGGAATCGGTAGGATCATCTGTTGCGCTGCCTTCTGGCTCGGTCCTATCGGAACCTGGGGGTTCGCCAGTCTCCGTCGTCTTCGGAGGCTTTGAATCCGCCCCCTCCCCGTCAGCTTGTTGTCCGGAGCCGGGGCTATCCGCCTGAGCCCCTTCCATGCCAAAGTCCGGCATACCAGGCGGATAAGCCGTTTGCTGAACAGGATCTTCCTTAAATTTAAAATGATAGACAAGCAAAGCAGCGATCATAAAAATCAAACATAAGTTAAGCATGATCCAAACCCGTCCGGTTCGCTGCTTACGGGCCTTCTTCTCGGCCTTGCTTTTCTCTGATCGTGACAGATGCATAGGTCACTCCTTTATTCACTTATGAGCTCGCGTTATAAGTCGCTTCCCCCATTATACCAGCTTCCATATAAAGAATAGAACCCCCCGTCACCGGGGAGTTCCATATCTAAGCTTCTATTCGAATTTCCGGTAATAACGGATTTACAGACCTATCAAGGTGATCACGGAATCGCTGAGCGCTTCCATGTAAAGCGGGTCACTGTTCAAGGAGTCGATGCGCTCAAGCCGCATATCCATTTCCTTGGCAATGCTTTTGGCTTCAATATCCAGATCGTACAGGACCTCAAGATGATCCGAGACGAAACCGACCGGCGCAACCAGCACATCCTCGACCTGCTCTTCTTTATTCAACGTTTGCAGCGTATCCAGAATGTCAGGACCGAGCCAAGGCTCCGCCGTCCGACCAGCACTTTGCCATGTGAACTGCCACTTCTTGACGCCGGCCTGTTCGGCTACGGCTTTGGATGTCTCAAGCAGTTGCTCCTGATAGGGATCTCCGATGGACAAAATGCGTTCCGGGAGGCTGTGAGCACTGAACAGCACTCTCACGCTGTCGCGGTCAGCCCCTGCTTCCTCGAACTGGTTCAGCTTGGCGGACACCCGATCGGCAAAGGCCTCGATCAGTTTCGGATGCATGTGATAGCTCTCCACAAACGAGATCTCAAGTCCCAACTCATCCGCTTTGGCTTGAGCGCGCTTCACGTAGGATCCGATGCTCATCGTGGAGTAATGAGGAGCCAGCACGATGCCGACGGCTTCCTTAATGCCGTCCCGCACCATTTGCTCAACACCATCTTCGATGTACGGTGCTGCGTGCTTTAGTCCCTGATAGCATACAAACTCAAGATCGATCGCGCGAGGATCCGCATTTAATGTATCCTCCAGCGTGCGTACCTGTCGGTCCGTATTCTCCCGGAGTGGAAAGACCCCCCCAACAATCGCCTCATAGCGGTCAGTAAGCTCCTTGAGCTGCTCCTCCGACGGCTTGTTCCCGCGACGGATGTGGGTATAATAACTCTCGATTCCTTCCATGTTCTCCGGAGTACCGTAGGACATAACCAACACGCCAATCTTGTTCTTCATACCAACTCACCTCTGACTAATAAAATATTCAACATTTAAGAGCGTTGTGCACCTGCGTGCAGTGCCTGAGCGGAGTATTCGTGAATATACGATGTCAACTCACGCAGTTTCTCTAGCGAAGCCTCCGGGAATAAACCGTGTCCTAGATTAAACACAAAGCCGGGCTCCTGAATCCCTTGATCGATAATCTCCTTCGCATACTGCTGGATGACCGGCATCGGTCCGGTCAGAACGGTCGGGTCCAGATTGCCCTGAACAGCATACTTATGCTCTAAACGGCTGCGTCCTTCTGCAATGGACACTCGCCAGTCGAGACCGATGACATCCGTGCTGAGATGCGTAAGCGTAGGGAGCAGCTCACCCGAGCTCACGCCTGGAAAATAAATTTTCGGAACACTCAGGTCCTGAAGCTCCGCAAAAATACGCGTAATCGTTGGTAGGACAAACGTTTGGAAATCCTGTGGAGACAATGCCCCCACCCAGCTGTCGAACAATTGAAACGCTTTCCCGCCGTTAGCGACGTGGGCACGCAAATAAGCGATCACCATATCCCCAAGTTTGTCCATCAGCGAGAACCATACCTTCGGCTCACTGTACATGAGCTCTTTCGTGCGAAGATAATTTTTGGATGGTCTGCCTTCGATCAGATAGCTGGCAATCGTGAACGGAGCACCGGCAAACGTGATTAGCGGCACTTCCAGCTCCTTATCCAGGATACGGATCGTCTCCAGGACATGTCCAAGATCCCCCTCGACATCAATCGGGCGTAGTTTCTCTACATCCGCCGCAGATCGGATCGGATTATCAATCACCGGGCCGATATTTTTCACGATATCGAAGTCTACCCCGATTGAGGCAACGGGATTCATAATATCGGAATATAAAATAGCCGCGTCTACACCAAGCTTCCGTACGGGCATCAAGGTTACCTCTGCCGCCAGCTCCGGTTGACTGCATATTTCCAGTAAGGAGTACTTTTCTTTAATCTTTCGATACTCCGGGTCGTAGCGTCCCGCTTGACGCATGTACCATACAGGAACATGATTCACTTCCTGCTTACGGCAAGCGCGAATGAATTGATCGTTATAGGTCATGATTAGGCCCCCATCAATGTGTATAAAGTTTCCTAAATTTCATTATGCCCTTTTTAAAAGTAAGTAACAACCGTCTTACATGGACAACCTATGAAAATCACATGACAATCTTATGACATTGTTAGCTTTTGGCACTTTTTAAATATGTTATACTGAAAGAACGGCATTTTTAGGGTAGTCCCACAATTCGTCCGGTTATTCCGGGCTCGACAGCTTAGAAAGGAAGTGAAGGGCACATTGACCAATTGGAAAATCAATCTCATTGTGCTTTGGTTCGGACAGTTTTTGGTCAACTCCGGGATGACCATGATCACCCCGTTTCTGACATTATATCTGGCGCAAGACCTGAATGTTGTTGGAGACCGGGAAATAGGACTATGGGCAGGATTGATATTCGCCGCCAACTTCCTGACATCATTCATTTTTCAACCGATCTGGGGGAAAGTCGCAGATAAATACGGACGCAAAATCATGCTGCTGCGCTCCGGCTTCGGCATGGCGCTGGTCATTGCCTGCATGGGCTTTGCTACCCATCCATGGCATCTGCTGGTTCTGCGTTTGCTGAACGGTACCATATCGGGATTTAATCCTGCGGCGATATCGCTCGTATCAAGCACGACGCCAAAGAATCGAATGGGATTTGCGATGGGCATCATGCAGTCCGGACAAGTTGCAGGCACCATTCTCGGTCCGTTGATCGGCGGACTCATGGCCAGTTGGGTCGGATTCCGGCCAATCTTCTATATCACCGGCGGACTGATCTTTGCCGCTTCGATGCTTGCCTTGTTCCTGGTTAAAGAAAACTTCAACCGCGAGCAGGCAGCCAAGGCGCCGCAGCCCTCGGTTATTGCCGGGCTTAAAGAGCTGAGCCACATTCCGCAGCTGCCGGCGTTATTCGCCGTCACGTTCCTGCTGCAATTCGCCATGATTAGTCCCATGGCACTGCTCCCGCTGTACGTTCAGAAACTGCATGGAACCGCGGTGGATATTGCGATATGGGCCGGGTTCGTTGTAGCCGTAACGGGGCTGTCAAACATGATCGCCTCCCCGATTCTCGGCAAGCTCAGCGACAAGGTCGGTGCGCACCGCATCTTGACCTACGCCTTGATCGGTACGGGACTTACGCTGATCCCGCAAGCCTTCGTTCAATCGGTGTGGCAGTTGATTATTGTGCGGTTCATGATGGGCGTCTTCATGGGCGGGCTGCTGCCGAGTGTCAACGCGCTGATTCGCTCTTACACGCCGGACGGCATGGAAAGCCGCTCCTTTGGTTTCAATACAAGCTCGCTTGCGCTTGGCAACATGCTGGGCGCGGTGATCGGCGGATTCTTATCCGGTTTCATCGGAATCGAAGGATTGTTTATTACTTCCGGCTGCCTGTTGATCATCAATATGATGTGGGTGAGACGAAAGCTGTTCTCGCAAAAGCCTTCGCCCAAATATCGTTGATCCCCCTGGGTCTGTCATCTAGATGGAGCGAGTCTCCCAAACCAAACAACAAAGGGCTGTCCCGTGGTCTACATCGACCCGTGGACAGCCCTTTGTTATATTCATGTACCCGTCAAATCACCTACATCCATGGGCCATGCGCCGGATTATACCAGGCGGCAAGCTACAAAATGACCCGATGCACTCCTTCCAATGGTTATCTGATCGTCCAGCACATCTCGCTATTGATTGTTTCATCCTTTAACTCGTGCAAGGATCAGCCCGTCATAAGCTGGCAGCAGCGTGCTAACCAGCCTCTTGTCCGTCGCGATGACTTCATTAAACCGGCGTACCGCTTGAACCGAAGGACCGTTCTTCTCCGAGTTCAGTGTTCTGCCGCGCAAAAAGCAGTTATCCCCAGCTATAAGCGCACCCGGATTCGCAAGCTCCAAGGCATTGTCCAAGTATAGAGGATAGTTCTCCTTATCCGCATCAATAAAGAAAAAATCGAATGTCCGCCCTTCCTGCTTCAAAGCTTCCAGACTATCCGCCGCCGGACCGATGCGGTACTCCACCTGATCCTTGAATCCAGCCTTCTCCAGATGCCTGCCTGCAAGTTGCGCATATTCTTCCTTCAGCTCGAGTGAGGTGAGTTTGCCGTCCGCAGGAAGCCCTCGGCACAGACAGATGCCGCTATAACCGCCAAGGGCACCGATTTCGAGAATATTTCTAGCGCCGGCCGTCTGTACCAGCATGGTCAGCAGTCGGCCATATGCCGGTGCCACCGAAACCTCCGGCATCCCATGCTCGCGGATGGCCTCTATCACGAACTGAAGCTCTTCATCTTCAGGGTATAATTGGTTAACATAATCATCAGGGGTCGTAAGCAATGAAGCCGCCTCCTTTGTCTTCATAAGATGCGTTGTTTCCCGTTAAACCTAACGAGAACTATCATATGATAATTGTCTTAGTCAATGCAATCGCCTATACTATATAGATTGAACCGGCGGCGACTATCGCCGTACACATGTTAAATGGAGTTGACATCGTTAATGCCTCGATTACAATTGATCGCGACGGCCCCGATGGGGCTGGAAGCCGTCGTTGCCCGCGAGTTGAAAGAGCTCGGGTACACCGACATGGAAGTAGAGAATGGTAGAGTTACCTTTTCAGGTGACCTGATTGATATTTGCCGCTGCAATCTGTGGCTCCGGACGTCGGACCGTATTCTCGTCAAGATGGGTGAGTTTAAAGCCTTTACCTTCGACGAACTCTTTGAAGGAACCAAAGCTCTTCCATGGGAAGAGTGGATTCCAGCGGATGGCGAATTTCCTGTTGAAGGACGCTCCCATAAATCGCAGCTTAGCAGCGTTCCTGCCTGTCAGGGCATCGTGAAAAAAGCAATCGTGGAGAAGCTTAAGCTCTCGCACCGTACGGAATGGTTCCCCGAGGATGGCCCACGTTATGTAGTCGAGGTTTCTCTCTTGAAGGATCGAGCCATACTGACCCTTGATACTACAGGGCCAGCCCTTCATAAACGTGGCTACCGCAAGCTGGTTACGGAAGCTCCGCTGAAGGAAACCATGGCTTCCGCTCTGCTGCAATTAAGCCGCTGGGGCCCACATCGTCCGTTGTATGACCCGTGCTGCGGTTCAGGCACCATTCTGATCGAAGCCGCGATGATGGCCTGGAATATTGCGCCCGGCCTGCGCCGCTCGTTTCCGTCCGAGCATTGGGATATCATCGGAGACAACCTCTGGGAAGATGCACGCGAGGAGGCTTTTGACGCTGTGAAGGACGATATTCCGCTGCATATCGCCGGAAGCGATATCGACCCGAAAGCGATCGAAGTAGCCAAAGCTGCCGCCAAAAGTGCGGGACTTGCCGGCGAAATCGACTTCAGGGTCCTTCCAGCGGCCAAAGCCATACCTGAAGGTGAATATGGTTGTTTTATCACCAATCCACCCTATGGCGAGCGGTTAAGCGAGAAAGAGGAGGTTGAACGTCTCATCCGCCAGCTCGGATCCGTAACGCATTCACTCCCGACCTGGTCCTTCTTCGCACTTAGCCCGACCAAGCAATTCGAGCATTACTTCGGCCGCAAGGCGGACAAGCGCCGCAAGCTGTTCAATGGCCGGATCGAATGCCAGTATTATCAATACCTGGGCCCCTTGCCGCCGCGTAACAAATCGGCGGAATAACGAAATGACGCTTCCTGCAATCGCCGCCCTTGGGCGGCTTTTTTGCTCGGTCATCCAGGCCAAGCTATAATAAAAAGATGTTTTTGAAAAAAGGAGGATACCCACGTGCTCTCATCCCCATCACGGAGCGATATCCGAAGCCGGGTCTCCAAAGGGCTGCATTACCGATACACCGCATATTTATTATTCCTTATCCTCATGATGTACAAGCTGATCATGCTTGATCACCATCTCCATATTACCAACATGAAGCTGGATCAGGCAGACTATGTGATCGCTGTTGGCTCGCTCCTGCTGATCTCCTTCTGGACCTTGTGGCTTCCGGCAAGAGGCCGGCTTGCGGCCTTAACTTTATTAAATCTCTTCTGGACGGGGATTCTGTACGCCGATTTGATCTATTATCGCTACTTCGATGATTTCATTACAGTGCCGGTACTTATGCAGGCCGGACAAGTCGGTTCCCTCGGGGATAGCATTCGTTCCCTGATTCATGCGTCCGATCTGTTCTTTTTTATCGATTGGCTTATGATCGTCCCATTTACTGCCGTGATGGTGTTCAGCAAACGGAGATCCACCTTTGGAACCTACGCACTCCCGGGTGAATATCGCCAGCATCGGCGGAACCGGATCATTCGCCGTTTGGTAACAGGCACACTTGTGTTCATCCTCGGCATGGTCATGACTTTCATTCCGATCAAGAAAGCGTCCAATACATGGGCCGTTGGCCTCTTTGAAGGCAATTGGTGGAATATTACGCTGTATAATGTGACGGGACTGATCGGCTTTCACGGTTATGATATCTACCGTTATGGACGAGATCATCTCGTGGGGCAGCCCAAGCTTCCGGAAGAGGAAATCAATCAGATCAAGGCATGGTTTGATGCTAAACGTATGAAGCCGTCCGATACGAACGCCTTGTTCGGCAAGTATAAAGGCAGCAATGTCATCATGATTCAGACGGAGGCCTTCATGAATTTTGTCATCGGCCAGTCGATCGGGGGGCAGGAAATCACCCCTAACTTCAACCGTTTGATGAAGGACAGTATGTATTTCAGCAATTTTTATCATCAAACCGGTCAAGGGCGAACGTCCGACGCGGACTTTGTCACGCACAGCTCCTTGCTTCCGCTGCCTACAGGTTCCGTATTTACGCGATATGCTGATCGCGAGTACGATACCCTTCCGGAGATTCTGAAAGAACAGGGCTATGGCGCAAACGTGTTCCATGCCTATGACAGCAGCTTCTGGAACCGTACCACAATGTACCGAGAAATGAATTACGACCGGTTTTACAGCAAGAAAGATTTTGAAATGAACGATGTGCAGGGATGGTCATTGAGCGACAAAGCGTTCTTCGCGCAATCGCTGGATGCGATGAAAGGCATCAAAGAGCCCTTCTATTCCTTCCTGATTACGTTAACGAGCCATCATCCGTATTATGTCCCCAAGGATGGGGTGAAGCTGGATACAGGGGCTTTTGAAGGCTCAATATTCGGGAACTATTTGCAGTCGATCCACTATGTTGACGAAGCATTCGGCCAGTTTGTCGAGCAGATGAAACAGCAAGGACTGTGGGATAACACCATATTGATCATCTATGGGGATCACGACAATTCGATCAAAGAAAAAGCGGACTATGAGAAATTCCTGGGACGAGAACTGAATGCACTCGACATGGAGCAAATCATGAATCAGGTTCCCCTGCTCATCCGCCTGCCTGATGGGAAGCAAGCCGGAGTATATCCGGAAGCCGCTGGCATGATGAACGTGACACCAAGTATTCTTCATCTTCTCGGCGTGCCAAAAGAACCGTATTACTGGATCGGAAGCCATCTGTTCGATAACAAGCCGCGTCTAATTCCGCTGCGCAGCGGCGCATTCTCCGATGAGAAAGTGTTCTACCTGCCCACCGAAACGGCCGGACTTGAAGGGGGAACCTGCTACGATCTTGCGACGCGTCAGCCGACCGATATTCAGGCCTGCCGTGAAGGTTATGATAAGACACAGGAGCAGCTGCGTATTTCCGATCAAGTGATCACGTATGACCTGCTGAAGTTATTTAAATCACAGGGCGAAGCGAATGCCCGATAACCGGGCCTAACATTAACAAATTCCAAATTTTATTCAGCCTCTGATCGCTGTTGACTGGGGCTGCTTTAAACCAAACCAACCAGGCTGATCATATCCATCAGCCTGGTTGGTTTTTTGAGCTAGGCGTGTCCGAAGAGGCACGCCTAGCTGCATTTATGAAGAATCATCTTTTTACTGGTAACATTTCTTATATCAAGCCCGGCGGGTAACCGACTCAAGATGTTTTCTCCGATTGACAAGCGTTCCGTACATCAGCACAAGCCCCATCCATGCCAGGATAGCTACAATCCCGAGTGTCATATAGGCAATGTCAGGTGCAAAGAGTCGTATGGAATTCCAAGGGGAGCTTGTCAGACGCGTGAAGAGCGGAATGATGCCAGCTGACATCGCAAATAGAACCAAACTCAGCGGAAGCGTGAGATATAACTTCAAGTTGCGTTTCTTCATTCTTAGCAGCAACCATATCAGAATAGCGAGCAGGATGAACAAAGTTCCCGCCAATCCCCAAATCATCGGATGGACTCCAGCGGAAGGAGATCGGAATCAAGTATATAATTCAAATACGTATACAAATTCGTAAAAAAAGCCCGTTCATTAGCTCGAAAGCTATTGAACGGACTGCACAGGATCATAAACTACTTTTTAGCTGAACGAAGCTTGGACAGACGTTCCTTCTCATCGCCTAACAACTCTTCCGCCAATTCCACCGCGTTTCGATTTCCCTGCTCAATTACCTGGGAAACCGCTTGCTCCGTATGGGATAACGAATTCTCCGCTTGCTGAATCAGCTGTTCCGTCGGATGGGACATTGCCGAGGATACTGCACGGTGCAGCTTCTCCACGGAATCTAGCGCGCTGTTGCTGGGACTGTTGGAGTGTAGACTGGAATCGTGACTGTTCATGACGGATGCTCCCTTCTAAAGTTGTTGTTCCCGTTGCCCTCTTAGCATGGATGGCTGAGCCAGGAACTATACCCGTAGAATGGGAATTCCACTTTAACTTCAATGCAGATGTGTTAAACAGCCTGTTTGTTTGTTATTTCACAAAAGGCAGCGCCTTTGCCAGCACTTCATCCTCTGTAGGCGCGCTGACATAACGGCCATTGATATACATAAATGCTCGTTTGCCGCAAGGACCGCAATAGGATTTACAGCCGATCTTAATGTCAGCATCCGGTACCATTTTCTTAATTTTCGGGATCATTGTCTTCAACTTCGTATGTCTGCACTTCTCGCAGACTCGAATATCATTAGCCATTGTTCATTACCTTCTTTATTCTGAAGTAACCTAGTGGTCGCCGTGATTGCCCTGGGACGGATTCGTAATTACAAAGCCTTCCTCAGGAAAATAAAGATAGTCGATTTTGACGCCGTCCAGGAAAGGTTGTCCTGCCTCCAAAATGACGTCGATCTCTTTATCTGTGGATACGATGACATCATTTTCCTTAGGCGTGTCCAGATCCAGGCCGTAGTGGGCATGATCGCCATGCGCATGGGTAACCAGCACGCGGAGTTTCTTATCCTTGTTCTCTTCCTTTTCCAGCTCTCGCTTTAACACCTTGGCGGCATTACGGGTAATTTTACATTTCACGTATATTCATCTCCTCACGGATGTTTCATTCAATATGTTATTGTAGACCCCTGCCAACTTTTTCGCAAGGGTCCGATCCGTATTGTTACCGCCCGAAGCTCATTTACCGTACGCGCTTGGCGGGGCCCTGGTCCTCACCGATCAGACCTGGATATTTCCGTTCGACACGGGATACGAACCAGTTCATCAGCAGCATCGTGACTCCGATGTCATCGATCGGCAGCAAAGGCATAAAGTCCGGTAGCACCCAGTACAGCACAACGGGGACCAGAAATAAAAGCTTGTCCCCGAGTGCAACCCGGGAAGAGGCTAAATACCCGAATATCCGCTGGAATACATGCGACCAGCGCCGAAGCGACCATAATCTTCTCCACTTCATAATGTTCCCTCCATTCCAGGCAGCATGTCTATATCATTACCCAATTAGCAAATCTCTAAGAAATCCCGGAAACACGGTATTCCGGTGGCTGCAGCAATAAAAGCGCGAAAAGAGGCCACTGCCTTGTGATCCATTAAAGCAGCGGCCGTATTCTTCTATATTTTATACGTTAAATAGACCTATTCGTTTCAAACGATCTTATTCCAAAGACATAAACGCAGCTAGAATAGAACCCACCTCGACGCACAGATCCTCGAAATCCTCAAGCGGCAGCGGATTCATCCCATAACCAATCTCCACGGTAAACCCCGGCCTCCGGTAATGCTGAATGAACCAATCCTTGTATCCTGCATCGCTGCCCTGCAGCTTCACCGGCCTGTAACCGCCGGCCTGACCTAATCTTCGGGCCATGTCCTCACTCTCCGGAGGTTCGTAGTCCCTATAATTCCAATAGATTTCCCTGCCTTGGCTGTGCAGGGAAATGGCCCGTTCCGGAGATATCGATAACGTATGCTGATAGACGGCCTCGGCTTCTGGCTCACTTAGCGGCTTTGTCCCCGCATAATCCTGCGGCGACGGATGGATCTTGCCCCTCCGCGCGACTTCTTCATTCCAATGCGCAGGGAATTGATCCCCCAAATCCACGCCGTTAATATTAGCCTTCCAGCGGCGAAAGTCCTCGCGCCCGCCATTCCATTCGAGCAGACGCTCATAATATGGATGAGAAGGGGTAACGCCTTCTTGGACAAGCTCTACCCCATCCGGGTTCGCCATCGGCACGATCCATAACGTATAGTTCCGGTACCACGCATTCGGATCCTGAAAATAAACCGGTGACTCTTGCGATAAAGCCTTGCTATATTCCTCCATGAATCGCATCAGACAAGGGGTTGTGATCCATTCATTGGCATGCAGCCCAGCGTTTATGTGAAGGTTCTTCGGGCCTTTGCCGATTTTGGCCGCATAAATGGGTTTGCCGAGCACACTTCGGCCGATGACACGCCACTCCATAACAGGGTAGCGAAGCTGCATCTCTTGTATATCACGTTCCAGATCCCCCGGTCCGTATTCGCCGGTTAATCGTATCATGCTCCTATGCGTGGTACCCGGCAGAACGATCGTTTTTCCCTGTGGCAGATGATGAGCTGATAATCCGGGATTCAGTTCTTCCAAGGCTTCCTTCCGAAACCGGAACGTACTGGCAATACTATCAAAGGTATCATGTTCCTGAATGACATACCTTCGGCGCAACGATGCAGGAAGATAGAGCATTTGCCCCTGCTGGAGATACGGCTGCTGCGCCGCCCATGGATTCGCCGTAATCAGCTGTTCATACGCCAGACTATATCTGGCAGCCACGCGTCTTAGCGTGTCGCCCTTCTGTACGACATATTGCTGCATAATGGATTCCTTTCCGCGGCAAAGCCGCTTCAATTAGCGTCCATTCCATGTATATGAGCAGCCGGTTGTCCAACATGTATGATACAAAAGATCGAAAAAGGAGCGGATATCCCCATCCTTTTCGAACCCTGGCACGAGAAATAATAAAGGCAGGCAAGGTGTAATCCCTTGTCCTGCCTGCGCTTGCTTGCTCTTATTCATTCTTGATAAGCTCTAAGGTATGAATGTGAATTATAGCTTCGTAATTTGCCAGACTACAGGCGTCCGCTTGATATACTCTCCGAGCCATTCGGTCGCAATGCTCTGAAAAATGACCGGATCTCCTGTACAGAAAAATTGATGCACCGGGCTCTCCATGCTGCTCGCGAGCTGGCCTTTATCGTACAGAATCGTGCTGACCTCGCGAGCCGTCTCATCGGCGGAGCTGATCAATCTCACGGACGGCCCCATAACCTTCTGGATCGTATTCATCAGGAACGGATAGTGAGTACAGCCCAGGATCAGGCAATCAATGGAGGTATCCTTGATGCCTCTCAAAGATTCTTGCACCACCTGCAAGGCATCCTTGGATCGGAACAATCCGTGTTCGACGAGCGGTACCAGTTCGGGACAGGCTTGACTTTCCACCTCGACGTAAGGCGAGAGCTGTTTCAGAGCCGCTGTATATGCTCCGCTGCCAATGGTTCCGACAGTACCGATCACGCCGACGTTACCGGTCTTTGTTGCGCTTATGGCGGCACGCGCCCCTGGGTGAATGACACCGATGACCGGTACAGGCACTTTGGACGAAATATAATCAAGCGCCGCCGCCGTAGCCGTATTACAGGCGATCACAATCATTTTAGGATCATACTGAATTAAATAATCTACAATTTGCTCCGTAAATAAACGGACTTCTTCCGGCGTACGGGGTCCGTAGGGTGCGCGGGCTGTATCTCCGAAATAAATAATTTTCTCTCTCGGGAGCTGTCTCATCACTTCTTTAGCGACAGTCAGCCCGCCGACACCCGAGTCTAGTATTGCGATTGCTTGCTGCACGAACCCACCGCTTCCTTCTTGTCAAATTCATGGTTTACAGTGATACCATATGTCATTTCGGATCGAAATGTACCTTAAATCTTACCCCAATTCCCCCCTATCTTCAACAAGGGCGCCGCTCCCAAAAGACCGTTGGTTAATTGTTCAAGTAATTGTAGGACTCTTGCGCCGGTCGCTGACCTTAGGTAGTTTATACTATAATAAGCGCGCGTATAGTAAAGGAGAATTCTACGTGAATGACAACATACATCATACCGACCTTATGGAAGCTGCGAAGCCGTTTATCGAGCTTTGTTATGCAGAATTAAACCGCAGCCCGGAAGAAGCCGAGGACCGGCTCATGAACATCCGCTCACAGATCGAGCTGACAGGTACATATGAGCATACACTTGAGGAACTGACGCATGGGGCCAAGATGGCTTGGCGAAACAGCAACCGCTGTATCGGCAGACTGTTTTGGGATCGTCTCAAGGTATTCGATGCCAGGCACTTAACGGAGACCTCTGACATTTTCTCGGCACTCCTTCACCATATCGAGAGTGCCACCAATGGCGGGAAAATCATGCCTACGATTACGATTTTCAAGGCTGCACGTCCAGGGGAGGCCCCGCTTATTATCAAAAACCACCAGTTGATTCGGTATGCCGGTTACGAAACGGCGGACGGGACGATTGGCGATTCGGCTTCCCTATCCTTCACGAAGGAATGCATGGAGCTGGGGTGGCAGGGAGACTTGACCGACTATGATGTGCTGCCGCTGGTTGTGCAGCAGGGGAATGAGCCGCCGGAGTGGCTCGCGATACCGAAATCCTACGTGCTGGAAGTCCCTTTGGAGCATCCCGAACTTCCTGTTCTTAAAGCGGAAGGTATAAAATGGTACGGGGTGCCTCTCATCTCAGACATGCTGCTTGAAATCGGCGGCATTATGTATACGGCAGCACCGTTCAACGGCTGGTATATGGGAACCGAAATCGGAGCCCGTAACCTTGCGGATGAAGGGCGCTACAACAAGCTTCCGCTTATTGCCAAGCTGATGGGGCAGGATACTTCCAGCGAAACTACCTTATGGAGGGATCGCGCATTGGTTGAACTCAATGCTGCCGTGCTCTATTCCTACAAAAAAGCGGGCGTCAGCATTGTGGACCATCATTCGGCAGCAGCCCAATTCGGTTTGTTTGAACAGCGCGAACAGCAAGCCGGGCGGGAGCTCACAGGGGATTGGAGTTGGTTGATTCCTCCGGTCTCGCCGGCTACAACCCATATTTTCCACACCTCTTATCATAACGACATCCGTTCGCCGAATTTCCATTACAGGAGCAAAGGGCAGTAATCGGGGCTTTATTTCGAATTGTTTATACACAACAAAGCCGGGGCTCTTTGCCGCCCCGGCCTTCATGTATTTTGATATGATCCTTATCCTTGTAAATGAGTGCTGAAGCGGTCATCTGATCCCGGATTAATCGTTGACCTTCACTTCGGCAGCAGTGGACACATAAACCTCTTCTTCAAAATCCTCGTCAAACGCGGAGACCTGTGCAATTTCCTTATCCGCCATCCAACTTTCTTGCCGGTTGCGCCAGGACTGAATGTCGGAGATCACATTCTCTGCCCGATCCGTCATAATGCCGATCAGGTTAACGCCCTGCTCTCCTACCTTCTCTGCTGCCTCCTGCACCTTGGTGCCGATGCCGCGGGCGCCGTCGGCAATGTCATTCCGAAGCTCTTTGCCGGATTTTGGAGCCAGAAGAAGTGCGGTAACAGAACCTGCAACACTGCCGATCAATACTCCCCAGAGGAGCCCTTTGCTCTTCTCTTTCATATTCCATCTCTCCTTCTATTTGGCTTGCCCTTCGTCGGACTTGGAGGTGTATTTGTTCCATGAATGCCAAAGCGTCATTCCGGCATCAACCCACCGGAACACCTCCCCGATCTGCCGTTCATTATCGAGGCGAGCACGTTCCAGATGCTCAATGGCAGTTATGGAAGCTTTTTTCCCTACAGCATGAACCGCATCGGCCGTCTTGGCTACCGCTGACGCAGCATCGGACATGGAAGCGGCAATAGCTTCGCTCGCTGCCAGCTGACGCTGAATCATCTCTAACGAGACCGATGCCTGCTCCAGCACCTGTGAGGCTTCTTGACTCAATCGGCTACTGTCTTCCTCAAGCCTGCCCAGCATGGTCTCGGCCCGCCCGATCAGCTTTTTAACCGACACCATCATGATCACCGCCGCAACCGCGATCAGAACGATGCCGATAGCAGCGGCCAGCGCACTCCATTCTGTCATCGGGAACTCCTCCTTTCGTCCGACCGGGCGAATGCCTAGTCGCTTGATGCATTATAAGCAGTATGGGCTTGTCTTGACACAACATCGGCGATTTTTTTATTCCAGCAGAGAAAAACCACGAGTATCCCCTACAACTTCGGAACATCCCAGCCGCTTGAGATAAAGACAACAAAAAAACAGACCGTTCAGGGATTCCCAGAACGGTCTGTTATGGATGAATCGTATGGAAGAGCCCATGGCGCGTCATGGATATCTCTTTTTTAAAACTATACAAGCCTCAGTACATCTCGTTCTTTAAATACTCACGGACATTTCCCGCAAACTGCTCCAGCACATCAGGCAGAATCGGGGTTAAAGAATGAAGCGTATGCCTGTCCCAATCATAGTAGTCCTGCACGAGCGGTTTACGCAATCGAACCAGCTCCAGCAGCACCTTATGAACCTCTTCAGGGAACACCTTTTCCTCATGATTAATATCCATGATATCTTCATAACTGCTGGCATCCCGCATAATAAATCCGTCAATCAAGTAGCTGCCGACATCCGTTACGACTTCGATCGCCAGATGAAGCGCACGCTCCTGAACCAAGCCCAGCACCAGGCCTCCGTCCCATGATTGTGCCGCAGCACGCAATCCTTCCGCAATTTCGGGAATCGCGCTCAGACGCCGTTCAATTTGTTCTTGATTCACATAATACACCGCAAATCTCCTCCAGCCTGTTGTTGTAAAGTCTATATCATTGCTTACACTTCAAAATCAACGCTAAGCGTATGATCTTTCACCGTATTGATGTATTGGATCACTTCCTGGTGAACAGGATGAACGGCATATGCTTGTAAATCTTCAAGATTGTCCACTTCAACGATCAAAGCCAAATCATAAGAGCGCTCGGAGCGAATAACATCGGCACCCGCCTCAAGGGATCTTAGCATCGGAATCTTGCCATCCATATCACGCAGCACCTGCACCGTCTTCTCAATATTCTCGGCGGATGAATCCTTCAATTTAAAAAAAACAATATGTTTAATCATCGTCCGTTCCTCCATCTCTAGCATTTATGTAAATCTTTCGTATCTATCATACCCCGTTCGTCCGGAAAAAGAAATCGCTACCACCAACATATCGGACATCTCGGCTGCGCCAGATCTAGCCAAATAGGAGCACCGTCTGACTTACGCCAGAACGCGCTCCTGAAATCGAATTCTATTTAAGGGAACAACCGCTAAAATCACGAACCTAATTGGTTCAGCATGTTCTGGGCAATCCAGACGCCGGCGGCACCTGCCTGAGCAAGCCCCCTGGTAATTCCGGCACCATCCCCGCCACAATAAAGACCCTTGATTTCCGTCTCGAAGGACTCCGTCAGCTTCGGTCTTGCGGAGTAGAACTTGGCCTCCACCCCGTAGAACAGCGTGTGCTCCGATGCGATCCCCGGCGTGACTTTATCAAGCGCTTCAACCATCTCGATCAGGCTTTTCATAGTGTTGTACGGCAGCACCAAGCCAAGATCTCCAGGAACCGCTTCCTTCAGCGTCGGCTCCAGAAACCCTTCACGAATTCGGCCTTCGGTGGATCTCCGGCCGCGGAGCACGTCACCGTATTTCTGTACAATGACCCCGCCGCTGGATAGATCGTTAGCCCGCTTGCATATTTCACGCGCATATTCGTTAGGCTTGTCAAACGGCTCCGTAAACTTATGGGATACGAGCAGCGCAAAGTTCGTATTGGCTGATCCCAAAGCCGGATCTTTGTAGGAATGGCCATTGGCTGCCATAACTCCACTATGGTTCTCAACCACAACATGACCGGAAGGATTGCTGCAGAACGTACGCACCCGGGTTCCAACCGAGGTGTTAAAGATGAATTTGCCTTCATACAAATGTTCATTGATCTCGCGCATGACCACATCCGAGGTTTCCACCCGAACGCCCACGTCCACTTGGTTATTATGCATTTTCAATCTGCGTTTTTTTAATATACCGGTCAACCAGGCGGAGCCGTCACGCCCAGGGGCAACCATCACTAAATTCGCCTCATGGACCTCCCCGCCTTTCATTGTGATACCGGTAATACGGTGGGTTCCGTCTTCTTTGACGGTGACAATTTCCTCGACTTCCGCCCGGAAAGCCATATCAATTCTTGTCTTCAAATATTCATATATCGACTTCAGAATCTCCAAATTCTGCTCAGTTCCAAGATGTCTTACCTGAGCGCGAAGCAGCTTCAGGCCCGCTGCGTATCCACGGTGTTCAATATCCCGAATCGCATGGGTTGTCGGGTCCGTAATGGCAGGTGTCGCTCCATGCTCCAGATTGATGGCGTCGACATATTGGATGAGCTCCATGACTTTGGAGCCAGGCAAATAATCGGTCATCCAGCCGCCAAACTCCGTGGTGATGTTGAATTTGCCGTCGCTGTATGCTCCCGCCCCACCAAACCCGGCTGTAATCGAGCAAGCCGGCAAACAACCGGCAAATTCCTTACGTCCTACTGCCGGTGGACAGAGCTTAATCTTCTCCTCCAGGATCGGGCAGCTTCTCCGGTAAATATCATGTCCCTTGTCAACCAGCAGCACCTTGCTTCCTGGTGACTTCAATGTCAGTTCATAACAAGCGAAAATACCAGCCGGACCGGCACCAACAACGATAACATCATATTTGCTCATCATATCCCCCTGTGTGTTTGACTGTCGCTTTGCGCACACCGCTTCCGGGCACAAAAAAATCCTGCTCCGAATAGGTATGCTTGCGCATCCTATTCGTAGTCAGGAATTTAAGGTCCCTTGTAGAAACCCCTGAACCTTATTTTCAGGGATATACGAATAAGCATCTTTTTTCTTTATCAACCGTAGTTAATATAAAACGAATTAACGAATGAGTCAAGTTAAATCATGTTCATTGTTCGTATTTAACCTCTTATATTCTGGTTTTAAATGCGATTCACCCCGAGTTAAACGTCAAAAGGCGAACAATAAATTATAATAATCAAATAAACGAGTAGGTCCATCGGACCATTACATCGGACTTATAAATCATGTAACAACGAAATGGAAACAATTGTTTTATGTTTGGCTATTGAAAAGTGAGTGTCGAATATTGTAGTATTGTGTTAAAAAAATCGGAGGAATTATGCCTACACAACTGCAGCAAGAAAAACACTCCATTGAGGCGTGGTCCCTGATCAATCGTAAATATTTGGGGAAAGGTGTGCGAGTCAAGCGCTTTCGCCGGCCGACCCGCTGCCAAATTCGCAACCGCGTCCTACTAGCCGTACTTATGGCCAACGATATCAAGTTGTCGCAATTGGCCGAGGAACTGGGAGTATCCTCCCGTAGTGTCAGCGCCTGGGTATATGAGGGACGCGTTCCCGGAAAAAACAACCTGGAGAAGGCTTGTGACTACTTGGGTTATCCCCGCCACATACTCTTCAGAGAGGAACTGCTGGACAAGTCACCTTTAATCTGTCAGCCGGCACCTTCCCGCTTCATGAAACGCACCCTGACACGCTCACCGGTTAGCAACCGGATTCTGACAGGTCTGTGCATGGTTCATGATTTGTCGGTAAGCGATGTCAGCCGCTGGATCGGCGTGCATCCTGGCACATTCCGCAAATGGCTGCACCAGGGCACCGTACCATCCCCAGCGTTCCAGGAAAAAGCGGAGCAGTTCTTCCGTATCCCTAAATCTGTTCTATTCGCAGATTGCGCATTAAAGCAAAATTCCTAATCGAAGTTGCCGTAATGCCATAACCATACTTATATTTCAACCCATGCTCAGCTTGCCGGATCGCTCTGGCTAAGCCGGGCTTATTTTCTGTTATGGCATATTTCGAGACGATCAGGGAATACAAGTAACATTCAGAATTGCAACACTCAACTTGAGGTGACAGACATATGACGTTACGTCATAAACAAATTGGCGCTGCACTGGGATTGCTCACTGGAACAACCATGGGAAGCGGCATTGGATTCCTGCTCGGCTGGCACTCCTTTAATTTGATCGTCCTGGTGGCCCTCTTCGGCTTATTCGGAGTTGCGGCTGGTCTTTGGCTAGGCTCCCGTATGATATTCAAAGAGCTCCCTTAATGAATGATATGATATTCATCGTTCTGCCTCTTCCTCGCTGAGAATGGAGGCATAACCACACAAAGAAGATCGGAGGGTTCCGATCTTCTTTGTTATGCATTAGTTATGGGTCCTTGTATTAACAACATACAATGGTCCAGACACAGCGCCTACGTTCTTGGGAGCTTCAGCAGCTCCATCGGTGATAGCTCCCGTGGCAGGGCTGCTGGCGGTCGTTTCCGGTATATCCTGGTCGCTCCAGGTTTTACCTCCGTCCTCGGTTTTGGCTTGACCGCTGAATCCCGTTTCAGGCGAGATGAAATGGAGAAATCCGGCGTTCGGCGTGCTTCCAATCCAAATCCACGTCTCCCCGCCATCCGTGGTGCGATACAGATCGTTATTCTCCATCACGGTCCAGGCCTGTTTGCCATTCAGCGCAAAGATTTGGCGTACCGTGCCTTTCGGCTGAGCCTGAACCTCCCATTCCGTACCACCGTTATCACTAAAAGCAATCCAGCCTTCCCCGCCAATCCAGCCCGAGCTATGATTAATGAGCCGGACCGCCGTCACATCCGCTAAATCCACATCGGGTTCAGCGGTCTGATGATCGGGCGATACGTCCGTATCCTCTACTGCAACGACACTGCTTCCCGCGGTGTCATCACCTCCTGAAGCTGAGCCGGAAGGGAGCTCTGTCTCCGGGGTATTCTCATTCGAAGAAATCACCGATTGCTCAGGTACCGGATGCTGAGCCACATTCCCCTCATCCGTTGGTTGACATCCAACAGACAAACTCACAACAACGAGCATCGACAACATAAAGCTAAACCCTATTCGAGGTTTTATCACAGGATCACACCCCTTGTATTCAAAATAACTCGCCCGTAACTTCCGCTAACAGGTCTTATATTATAAATCCAACTCCATTGAATTCACCTTAAAGCTGAACGGTTCCTCCTGTTTAGTATAACGCGAGTTCTGCATGAAGAGGAACGAAAAAAAGCTGTTCTCCAAGTTAAATTTCCACTTGAAAAACAGCTTTGCTTCATAGATGCGGTCGAGAGGACTCGAACCTCCACGGGGGTTAGCCTGCTAATCCAAATACTTGATAAGCTTGGACCAAAAGGCCGAATAGTGCTCCCAGTTCATAAACTCCAACGATCCCCAGTGCGGCGAACAATCGCTTGCAAAGGCTGCCGTCTTGCCGGCTCCGTAGGTTCCAACCGTCAGAATGGCATCGCCTTCATGGCTTAGCAATTCCTCTGCCCCCGGCTTGGCTGACAGTTTATTATAACCCAGCAGCCTAGGCCATTCCCCCAAATCATTTACCAGTGGATGCGGCTGCGATACGACAGGCGAGAAGCCGCTCGGCATCTCTACCCGATCATCTTTGTCCATCATGACTACCGGCAGCACATCGGCCAATATCGTATTTCTATAATTGGCTTTTCCTTCGATTCCCATGAAGGTCAGGTAACCGCCAACCATCAGCAGGCCGCCCCCTTCAGCGACATACTGCTTCATTAGCTCAAGGGCGTTCGGAATGATTTGCATTTGATAGAAGGTTGGATTTTGGAGCAGGAATGTGTTGGCCCCTACGTCACTAAGTACAATCGCATCATAGGCTTTTAGCTCTTCCAACGATTGAGGGAAGCGCACCTGTACTTCATGCGCAGGCATATAGGTGACGTCAATTCCCTCCTGACGCAGACAGGACAGCAGATAGGTTGCTCCCTCCTCGTACTTGGTCGAGGTAAAGCTGTCATAACCTTTCGTATGAATCATATGCACAACCCAAGATTCGCCAACAAATAAGATTTTCATCAGTTCAAGCACCTCCGTATTGTATATCACCAGGCCCTATACCTACAGGCCGTCTTGATCCCGTTTTTACGCTTCCGCGATTTCACACCAGTCCACAATCGTTTTGGCAATCATCTTGACCGCCTGAATCACTTCATCGACAGGTGTAAATTCGTCGCTATGATGGGCAAGGCTTGGGTCGCCTGGTCCAAAGTTAACGGTCGGAATGCCGACGTTCACCGGCCAGCCCATATCGGTATGGAAGCCCAGTCCTTCGATCTTCCCTTCCTCTCCAATAGCCTTCAAGGATTGTACACAAGTCTGAACAAAGGGATGAGACACATCCGTTTCTGCACAATCGGCATCCACCAGCCATTCGATTTCCGGCATATGCTCACGCAGCCAAGGATCTGATTCCGATACCTCGCGCAGAAAGTCCGTCAATTCCTTCTTTACGTTACCGCCTACAAGCTTCTCGTCACGCTCCGATGGCAAGTATTGCGCGTTAAATACGATTTCCGCCTCATTTGCGAAGGAGGTCGGATATTCCCCAGCGTTTAATTGCGCGACATGCACCTGACAAGGGATCGCCAAGTAGGGATGAGTCTTGCTGACAGCCCATTGCTCATTCAAGCGGTCCAAATGCTCCAGAATATATCTCGCTTTCTTAATCGCATCCACCGCGCCGCCGTCCTGCCAATCCGCTTGTGGCATCTCAATATGGCCGCTGCGGCCTTGGATTTTGATCTTCCCCCATAAAATCCCACGGCACAGCGGGGCGATCGTTAGCGAGGTCGGTTCTGTCAAAATGCATGCATCTGCTCGATAGCCATGGTGGATGAAATCAAGCGCCCCCATGCCTCCCGCTTCTTCATCGACGACCGTGCCGACAACAACCGGACCTTTAAGCTTAAACCCGCTGCGAAGAATCGCTTCGACGGCCATAATCATGGCTGCGACTCCGCCCTTCATGTCAACGGTGCCGCGGCCGTACATCTTCCCGTCAATCACTTTGCCCTCGAACGGATCGACCGTCCACTTGGAGCCTGCCATGACGACATCAATATGGCCAAATAAGAGCAAGGACTTGCCTTCCGTTCCTTTGCCAAACGTAGCCGCCAGATTGGGTCTGCCCGTAAAATCTCTTCCCGCATAATAGCCCGCCATGCCTTCATATTGCTTCAGTTCATCAGCGACGGGCTCCCAAATCTCGATGTCCGCACCCAGTTTCTCCAGCTTGCCGGCAATAAATTGTTGCAGGTCCTTCTCTTTCGATGGCCCTGGCTCCTCGAAGAACCAGGGGTTCACGCTCGGAATTTGAATAAGCTGTTGTAAAAATTGAATAATTTCATCTTGATGATTCTCGATCCAATCCATCACTCTTTGTTCTTGGTTCATCTCTCTCTCTCCTTTGTGGCAGCACTCTCCTGATACCGCATGAATCCGCAGCTGCCGTAAGCAAGAGTATCAGGAGCCGTGCCTGCTCCCTTATTCGAATCGAACAGTGCTTCCGTTCATAAAATCAACCCACGGATTGATCATCTCATCCCCGAATTTATCCTTTTTCTTCTCGATGCCGAACATATAACGGGCGTCGTCCGCAGCCGGGTAGGCCGGGCTATGCCAGACCCCCCGATGGATGACGATAGCTTGTCCGGGCTTGATTCGGAAGCACTTGACGGTGGAAGCATCAGGGCTTTCATCCGGATTGTCAATATCCATGCACAATGCTACAGGCTGCACAATCTCACGATCAAAGGTAAGCAGAAGCTCTTCGCGGCTGACATGCCTCTCCATGGCTGTGACGACAAATTCGCGCCGCTTGGTGTCGACAAGTCCAAATCCGATGGGCTCCCATACGTCCAGCATTTGAACATAGCTCCAGCAATCCCACCCGTCACCGGATTTGGAAGGGTCAATCGCCGGCACATCCACTACTTTGCCATAGGGAGCAAAAGCCTCCTCCGTTAAATCTTCTATCTGCACCTTATACTCCATTAAGGCCGCCTCCTAAGGGTGTTATTAGAAATCAAAGCTGTCCACATTATCGTTCGTGACTTCAAGGGTGCCAATAAAAACACTTTGCCCGTCTACCTTCACAGTCCCTACTGTCGGAATCTCCATGCCGTCCTTGATTTCCTTGCTTTGGGCCAGTTGATCCAGGATATAGACCGTTACGTAAGCCAGCTTGCCCGGATCCCAAATAATATCTGTTTTGATCGTGCCGTTCTTGATGTAATTTTTCACGACGCTCGGCACGGCAATGCCTGTAATGGCCACTTGGTTCTTCTCCAAAGTGCCTGCCTTTACAGCTTGCTCCACGACCTCCGCGGCTGCAGGAGGTTCGCCGCCTGCAAATCCGATTATGCCTTTCAGATCAGGGTAGGTTTGAAGCAGGTTTTGCGCATTGGCATACGCCTTCTGTTGATCGTCGTCGCTTGCAACGGTCGTTACGACCTCAATCTCCGGATAGTTGGCTGCAAAATAAGCTTTAGCCGCATTGGATTTGGCAATCTGGTTTTGCGAGCCCAGACCGGCTACCATGAACGCGACCTGTCCTTTGCCGCCGATTTCCTCTCCGATCGTTTTGGCCAGAAGCTCCCCGATTTCTTGGTCTGTAGCCGGAGCTACATAATATTGGCGGTCTGTGTCCGGCGCGTCACTGTCCCAGGTCACAATATTGACGCCTTGGCCTGCCGCCTTCTTGAACACAGGGCCTACCGCTTTCGCATCATTGGGCGATACGCCGATGCCGCTTACTTTGCGGGTCAGCATATCCTGAATCATATTAATTTGCTTGGAGGAATCCGCCTCTGTCGGCGCATTGAACAGAACCTTTACTTTCAAATCGGCCTCCGCCTTCTTCGCGCCCTTCTCAGCCGCCGCCCAATAAGCAGGACCGATGGACTTTGGATTCATAAAGTAAGTTCTGGATCCCGAAGCTCCCTGGTTCGTTTTGCCTCCGTTATCCGTTTGATTCCCGCTTGTACTTCCGCATGCTGCCAAATTCAAAGCCAATACGCCCGTCAGTAACGTCAATGCCAGCTTTTTCATAGGTTTCACTCTCCATTGAATTTTTTGTTTCCTACAGCAAGCAGAAGCAATGCCCCTAATATGACTGCCTGGTAAAGCACGGATACACCTAACAGATTCAATCCATTACGCAAAAACACGATGATCAGCAGCCCGACAAATGTGCCTGAAAGACTCCCCCTTCCTCCAAAAATATGTGTGCCCCCTATCAGAGTCGCTGTAATGACATCGAGCTCTATATTGGTACCCGATGTTGCCTCTGCGCTTGCCAGACGCGACACCAGAAATATACCCGCCAAGGCCGAAAACAATCCGCTAAGCATAAAGAGGATAAACCGGATGCGTACGACCGAGATACCTGAGTAGCGGACAACCTCTTCATTGTTGCCAATGCCGTACACATAAGTGCTGAATCTTGTTTTCTTCATGACAAAGCTGGCCAGAAGGAACATCACCACTAGGAAAATCGCATTAACCGGAATGCCGCCGACATACTGCTGGCCCATAAAGTAGAATGCATCCGGAAAGCCGCTAATGGGTCTGCCCTGATTGATTACGTAGACCAGACCCCGCAGCATCACGAGCATGCCAATGGTGACGACGATCGCCTGCATGCGGTGCCTTGCGATCAGATAGCCGTTAACCGCCCCGCACAGCAAGCCAGCCAGCAGCCCAATGATCACGCTGATCCATATATCGAGGCCCCGCTCAAAGGCAACTCCCATACTTACAGCGGAGAAAGCGAGAATTGAGCCTACCGAAAGATCCATGGCACCGGATATGATGATCATGGTCATCGGTATGGCGATCAGCCCTACTTCAACCATCTGGTTCAGCACATTCATAAAGTTGGTGACGGTCAGGAAATAGGGAGACAAGAAGCTGAACAGCACGATAATGACGAGCAGCAGCAGCATTTGAACGATCAGCTTATTTCCCCTAAGCGGGAACCGGCTTGTCCATGTACTCATACCAAATCCCCCTCTTTTCCTTTGTTTTGCCTTATACGCTGCAGCGTATTAATGACAATTGCCAGAATAATCAGAAAACCGGTTGCAGCATCAACCCAGAACGGAGAAACCTTGGATATAATGAGCCCGTTTTTGACAATGCCCATAAAGAGCACACCCAGCATCGTTCCGGCTATGGTGCCGACTCCTCCAAAGATGCTTCCCCCGCCGATAAGAACGGCTGCCATGACTTCAAACGCTAAACCGCTGCCTGCTGTCGAGGCTTGCACACTGCCTACCTTTGCTGCGAAAATAACCGAGGCGATCCCGACTAGCAAGCCGGTTAATACATAGACCTTAAACTTGGTTCGGGCTACGCTGATTCCCGCCAGCTTGGCTGCTGGTCCATTCCCGCCAATGGAGTAGATTCTTCGGCCCTCACGGGCGAATTTCATTAAATAAATGAAGACCGCGATAAGAATGACGGCTATTAGCAGCGGGAAGGAAATGCCGAGCAAATACCCTTGTCCGAAGAATCGAAATCCTCCCGGAAAGTTCGTCATCCAGGTTCCTCCGCTGATCCCTACCGCAATGCCTCTGAAGATATACATGGTGGCCAAGGTGACGATGATGTCCGGTATTTTCCTAACCGCAATGAAATAACCATTGACCATGCCGCATAGAACCCCGATGCATATCCCCATAGCGGCTGCAATCCATGGATGGATGCCATGGCTGAGAAACAATCCGACAGAAGTCGCTGTCACTGCCAGCACGGAGCCGACGGATAAATCCATGCCCCCCAGCAGAATGACCATCGTCATCCCGATCGCCACGATGAACATGGAGATGTTCTGATCCAGAATCAGCCTTATATTTTCGAATTGCAAGAAGTCAGGAGATATAATGGAAAACAACAGCGTAACGAGAATGGTAAATAAAATAATAGGCGCTTCATGCACATTTAGTAGGCGTTTCATATGCGTCCTCCTTCTGAAAGCGGATGTGAAGCACGCTGCAGCAATTGTTCCTGATCAGCCTCGCCATGTGCAAATTCATGCACGATCGTGCCTTTGTATAGCACCAGGATCCGATCACAGAGTCCAATCACCTCCGGCATTTCGGACGAAATCAGCAGGATGCTCAAGCCTTCCTGGGCCAGTTGATGAATAATATTGTAGATCTCCGCCTTCGCTCCGACGTCAACTCCCCGGGTCGGCTCCTCCAGAATAAGAATATCGGGATTCGCTGCAAGCCATTTGCCAATCACAACCTTTTGCTGGTTGCCGCCACTCAGAAAGTCTACGCTTTGGCCATCGTTGGGCGCTTTTATTCGAAGCTTCTCCATATACTCCTTGCTCATCTCTTTAATCCGCGCCTCGTCCAGCACCGTATACTTTGAAAGCTGCGGCAGCATCGGAATGGACAGATTTTGCCGAATTGACATCGGTTTAATGATGCCTTGACGGTGACGATCCGGCGGAACATAAGCAATCTTTTTTGCTTTGGCCTGGCTCGGATTATTGATTTTCACCGCTGCGCCACGAATAGTGATTTCACCCGTTCCCCGCTTTAGACCGAATAAACGCTCGGCAATCGTGTGCGTGCCCGAACCCGGAACGCCGAACAACCCTAATATCTCTCCTTTTCGCAGCTCAAAAGATACACAGTGTGCGGAATCGAGCGACAACTGCTCGACCTTCAGCACAACCTCTTGATCGTGCTTCTTCTCCCTGACCGGATATAGCTGGCCAACCTCTTTGCCCACCATCATTTGAATCAAGCTCTGTTCGGTAACCTCTTCGATTCCTCGGGTATCAATCTTGGCTCCATCCCGCAGCACCGTTACCTTATCCGCAATTTCAAATATTTCCTTCATGCGGTGAGAGACATACACGATGGCTACGCCCTGCGCCCGGAGCCGGTTGACCACATCAAACATTTTTTTCACTTCGTTTTCCGGAAGCGCCGCTGACGGTTCATCCATAATGAGCACATCCGCCTGAAAAGACAGCGCTTTCGCAATTTCGATTACTTGCTGGCTGTGAACGCCAAGATGCCGGACCTCCTGGCGGACATCAATTTCACCTCCCCCTATGGAATCAACCAAACGCTGCGCCTCGTCATACATTTTGGACCACTGTATCCGGCCGAATTTGCCCACCATTTCCGGACGGTCGATAAATATATTTTCCGCGGCTGTCAAATTAGAAAACAAATTGAATTCCTGATGGATAATGGACACTCCTTGCCGCTGGGCGTCAAGCGGGTTGCCGAATGTCACTTCTTGGCCCTTCAGTCTGATCGTTCCTTGCGTCGGTGAATATACGCCGGACAAAATTTTCATCAACGTGGATTTCCCTGCTCCGTTCTCCCCCATAAGCGCATGCACTTCGCCCGGATACAGCTCAAAGTTAACATCGGATAACGCTTTGACCCCTGGGAATTCCTTGCTGATGCCTTCCATTTTCAAAACCGGATGCCTCATCGTTCGACCTCCTATTCACCTTACTAAGCTGCTTTTTGGATAACTTTAACAAGACTAAGCGTTAAATCACCAAAGTCTAAGAATACAGGTGTCCCTTTCCAGGAAAGAAACCCCGTATATTACCTTTTTTTATAACGGTCTTATTAACCTATTGTTCTACACCGTAAGAAACGATTGTACCTGTTCTTCTGTCGGAATCGAGCTTTGGGCACCTGGTTCAGATACAGCCAGCGCCGATGCCGCTGTCGCGTAGCACAGACAATCGCGCAGCTCCGCTCCCGTTACATATTTGGCTGCGAACGCTCCGATGAAGGTGTCTCCGGCCGCTGTCGTATCCACTACGTCAACCGAAAATGCAGTTAATGTGATTTGCCTTCCGGATTGGTCCATATAGATAGAGCCTTTGCTTCCCAAAGTAATAATGAGATGAGGAATGCCGTCATTAAGCAGTTTCTTTCCGGCCTCCAGAGCCTGGCTGCTTCCTTCAATACGGATGCCACTCAGCTCCTCCGCCTCGACCTCATTCAGAATGAGGAAAGTGACCTTGCTCAGTTGGCTCTGGTCAAACCCGTCAATTGGAGCTGGATTCATAAATACCGGAATACGTTGTTCTGCCGCTTTATCCAGCACCCTTTGATTGGCTGCCGATGATATTTCATTTTGCAGCAAAATGACGTCGAAACCAGAGAGGTCCAATTTATCTACCTCGTCTGCACCATACCTTCCATTAGCGCCTGAGGATAAAATAATGTTGTTCTCGCCTGCTCCATCGATTGTAATCAAAGCAAGCCCCGTCATACACGGCTTCTCGATAACATGATCAAGATCAATCCTAGCCTCCGCCAATTCCCTGCGTATGTCGACCCCAAAGGAATCCGAGCCCAGTGCACCCGCCATAGCGACCGAAGCTCCGGAGCGAGACGCGGCAACCGCCTGGTTAGCCCCCTTGCCCCCAATAAAGAAACGGGTCTCGTTGCCTTGTATCGATTCGCCGGGAATGGGGTGACGCTCAACCTGTGTGACAATGTCCATATTCATGCTGCCCACTACCAAGATTTTCGCCATAGCTCTCCCCCCAGTATTACTCCTTCAGTCTTTTGACTGAGCCGAATTTCTTCAATTCAACATCCAATATCATTTTTTTCAGCTTCGTCCGCTCTTTAGGCTCTCCCTTGATTTTTTGAATGAGCATTTCCGCCGCTTGAATTCCCATCTCTCTTGTCGGTCTGCTGACCACGGTCACTCTTGGCTGCACGAACTGGGCAAGCTCGTTATCATCAAAGCCAATTAAAGAAATATCCTCTCCGATTCGGAGATTCAAATCGCGTATCGCTTTAATCGCACCCGTACAGATGACGTTGTTAGCCGCAAATATAGCTGTCGGTGGCTGCTCGGATTGCATAAGCTCCATCGTAAATCGGTAGCCGTCCTCTTCCAGCCAATTCCCCTGCTTGTGATAGGCAGGATCGGGTGTCAGGCCGCTCTCATGCATAGCTTGACGATATCCCCAATAACGGTCCTTGCCATCGTTAAAATCATGCGCCCCATCTATAATGGCAATGCGTTCATGACCATAGTCCACGAAATGCTTGGTCGCTTCGTACGCGCCGCGGAAGTTGTCGATTAAGACACCATCGTGGCCGCAATCGTTGATATAACGGTCGACAAGGATGGTAGGCTTGCGAATGTTCCGGTAAAACTCTGCATCCTTATGCGTACCGATTAAGATGATTCCATCCACATTTTTCCCTAGGAAGCTTTCAAAAAATTCTTCCTCCTCTGCCTCATCGCTATTCGTGGAGACTACTAGAGTAAAGAAGCCTTCCTTCTTGGCCACCTCTACCATGCCGCCAATGACTGCGGTGTAGAAGGGATTCTGAATCTCCGGCACCACGACGGACAGCATGTTGGTTTTTTTATTGACCATCGATGCAGCCATCGTATTCGGAACGAAGTTCATCTCTTCTATTATTTTGAGTATTTTCTTGCGAGTGGCTTCACTTACGCGATCTCGTCCATTCATCACTCGGGATACCGTAGCTACAGATACATTTGCTTGCTTGGCTACGTCCTTAATTGTAATTTCCTTGTTCGTCATAGCCACCCCCCTTCCTTTAGTTTAAAGTCATAACGTTTTCTCAATATTTCCCTTTGATAATAAACGAAATGAGTTCATTTCCCACTCTAAAAATGTAAACGTTTACGCAATTTCTGATTTTATTGTAGTTCATGATCAATCAGATTACAATAGGTTTTTTTCGAAAAATCAAAAAAATAAAACGGTTACATTTTTAATATCTAACATTAATGTGTTAGATATTTGTTTGGTATTTAACTTAAATTTTAATATAACTTTGTATTTGTGGCATATATTATAACATTAAATCAAGTCTTTCATTGGTATCGAGTAAACATTAGGAAAAATCATACAATTTTTATTAGAATCTAACCTGTCAGCCACTCCTCTAAAAACCAGAAGTGATTTAACCCATTGTTTCCTAATTTAAGACTCCTTTTTTCCAATCAATTCCTTGTTAAAACGTTTACGCAATTTGCTTCAAAATGCGCATTGATAATGTAAATAAAAAAATGCCTGGGGGACAATCAGGAATAAAAACCTGAATGTTCACAAGGTCAATGGAAGTATGCCGCGAAAAAGTGCTACGTGTATACGCACAATCCGAACCTTTTCTCCAATAATGAAGTGTCATTTGTCAATACCTCTGCTGATGAACTAGTAAAACAAATATGGGCAGATCGATCAGGGAATATATGGCTGATGGGTGGTGGAGAGATCACTCGTGAGTTTCTAAATAAGAATTCTAAAGTAAATTTACTTTTAGAAAGTTGTAGTAAAGTCGGTGACAGTGATGTCCTAAGAGGAGAGTAGTTTATCGCAAATAAAATGGTTGAAAGTTGTTCGATCATGAGTGTAGAGACTCTTGATATCGACGTCTCCACCTTGATTGAGAAATTGGAGGAGGGCGAATTAGAAGCCCTTTTCCACCACAAAATCCGAATATCCATTATTAATAATGTCCGGTGGGAGCCAGTTTGTTCACGCTTCCGCCCATGAAAAATAAATGGTCTGCTCCACTTTCCAAGGCGCCATCCAGGCGATCGACCGATCGCAATGCAAAACAGTTCAACACTCTTGCTATTAAAACTAATCTGCCCGTTCAACGCCGCCATTGCCTCTGCGGGGATCGGGGATTTCTCGGAGAAAGCCCAACAAGTTTTCATTCATCTTCGTTCAACTTCCTTTTTTTGAGTTGAGCAATCTATTCAACAGTGCCCCATTCTTTCCCTTTCATAGCATTAACTTCGTAAGCGATTGCCATGAAATTCATCCATGCCTCTTGACTCTCACCCTAACGTAAGGGTTTAAAATAGACTTAGTTCGTAGCAAGAGGAGGTATGAAAAAATTTATAAAATTGGACAACTGGCCGAGAAAGCCGGTATTTCTATTCGGACGCTGCGCTATTATGATGAATTGGGAATTCTAAAACCCTCCTATGTGTCGGAAGCTGGTTATCGGTACTATAACCATGAAAACATCATGAAACTGCATCATATTACCATGTTGAAGCAGCTTGGCTTCACGCTGCCACAAATTCGCACCCTGTTTGAAGAAGAGGCCGGATGGTCCCGTGCAGAACGCTGGACGCATGAAATTCGCTTGCAGCTAAACATGATTGATAAGGAGAAGAAAAGGCTCGCCATGCTCGAACGCATGCTCCATACAACGCTCCGCACGATCGAACTACGGGAGGATATTCTGGCAGAAGAGCTGCTCCTATTCATCCACTCGCTTCAAATGGCGGAAGGCGAGAACGCAGCGAATTCCGTTCAGCGTGAAAATCGCCGCAAACAATTTACTTCCGATGAGCTACCGATCATCGAATCGCTGCCGCGACTCGATTCAGACGATCACAGGGCGGATGAATGGATTCACTTGCTGCGGGATATTCGCGATCACCTCGGGGAGCCGCCGAATTCCCCGAAATCGAGGCAACTGGCGAAGCGGGTGCTAGAATTAGGGGAACGGTGGTTCCAGGGACGGGAGGATGTACAGGAGAAGTATTGGGATTGGATTCGTCCCGAGCCTGGGGCCAAGGAGAAGGTTCTTGGCTTGGATGAAGCTACCATGGCGTACATGGACAGGATCGTAGACGTATATTTGCGGGAGGAACAGACTGCCCCATTGAATGAACATGAAGGGAAGTGAGCGTAGTTGAACGAGCAAGTCAAGTGGAAGAAAACTCGCAAGCCAATCACTAAAAACAAGGCATGGGCTTATGTCGTGATTGGAGGCGCTCTTGAAATTGTCTGGGCCTCCGGATTTAAATATGAAGTGATTCCTTCTATCATCGTGCTGATTGCGTTATTGACAAGCTTTGACCTTGTGATCGAGGCAACCAAGATTTTGCCTGTAGGCACAACCTACGCCGTCTTTGCCGGCATTGGTACCGTCGGCACAATCGGCGTAGAAGCCTTTTTCACCGGCGAGTTGAGCCTGCTTAGAATCGGCATAATCTTGCTGTTGCTGCTGTTTATCTTCGGGTTGAAGATGACAAGCGGAGAGGAGCGATACTGATGAATTGGACGTTGCTCATCTTCGCCGGATTGCTCGAGGTCGTCGGTGTCATTGGAATCAAGCGCGTATCCGTTCGCAGCAATTGGATCAACAACCTCATCCTCATCTGCGGATTTGCCGCCAGCTTCCTGCTGCTGCTCAAAGCTCTGGAGACCATTCCGCTATCAACCGCTTACGCCGTCTGGACTGGGATTGGAACCGTTGGTGCAACCATCTTGGGCATGTTGTTTTTCAAAGAATCCAAAAACCCGCTTCGCCTATTGTGCATCTTGGGTGTCATCGGCTGCATTATCGGGCTTCGGCTGGTGGAATAATGGGAGGCGCAGGGGAGGAATCAATAGGGAACTTGCCGAAAAAAAATAATTTAAGGTGACTGATTATCGTTTAAAACCAGACAGTCCTTTGTTCTATAACGAAAAATAACAGGATCAGTTGCCTGCCGCATGAATAATGCTAGAGGAGAGGATTGGATGGAAAAGTTGATGGAGGATTACAGCGAGGACTATGCACTGTTGCGAGCAGCTGTCGAAGGACTGTCTGAAAAAGAGTTGCATTTCCAGCCCTCACCTGGCAAATGGAGCATCCATCAGATTGTGATCCATGTGACGGATGACGAAATTCTGTCGACACATCGGTTGAGAAAAGTCTTGGCGGAAGAAGAACCGCTTCTGCTCTCATTTGATCAGGAGGCCTGGGTGGATAACTTGGGGTATGAACGGTTGAACCGCGACCAGCACCTGCTGTTGTTCCAGATGCTGCGGGTCAGCATGTTGCCACTTCTGGAAAATCTGACTCTCGGCCAACTTGAGCGAGTCGGGAAGTATCCCGATGGAGTGCGGTACACGTTCAAGGAACTGTTGCAATTGCGCGTCCAGCATGTCCGTGACCACCTCGCGCAGATCGAGCGGGTAAAGCAGGCCTATCGGAGGGCTGGTGCATAAACTGCGTTAGGCAAACAAAACCAGCGGCAATTTAAGACTCTATGCTTAAGGTCTTAAATTGCCGCTGGTTTATTTTCCATCTTTCTCATTTCCTCGTTTGAAATTCCCTGTCACTTTTGCCATAACTAACTGAATCTCCAGATAATCTTTACCATCGATTGAACTTAAAAATTTCTCACTTGCCTTGCCGGTGAGTATGGCTACTTGTTTCCCTTTCCAATAAATAAAGACTTTATGATCTTTGGTTATCTTATAAGTAAAAACTTCTTCAAAAAATCGATTTCGTTTATCCACGTTCAACTCATCACGCCCTTTCTGCCGACTTCGGAAGCTCTAGTTGCTAGGGTAATCAACATAAATGACATCTTGCAACTCCTCCTTGGTTCCTATTCGCCCCACCTGGCTGGCGAAATGCTCCGGGGACTTGTGTCCTTCGACATCGACGACAAACGGCGGTTCGTGAAGCGCCAGCTTCTTTATATCAGCCCCGGCCGCTGCCGTCTGCAAAAGCCAGAACCGCCCCGGAAGACAAGCCCCAGACATAAGCCGAGCCGCCTGCTTCGTTAAGAATCGCCTGAAGGTTCCATCTCGCGCTCGATGGCATAGGGCGGCGTACTCCGCTATCGCTGCGGCCGCGGCGGTCATAATTGTATACCGTAAAGCGCTCGGACAGCAGCCGAGCCAATTCCACCTGCCCTGGAAATTGGTGATGGCTTTTCAGTTGGGCAGAGTGCTCTGTTACCGCCTAAGATGATAGAGAATGCGAGTATTGCCGCCGCTTTTTATTTCCCATCGATATTGAAGAGAAATATATTATGAGGAAAAATTCATCGCATCGACGCCTATATGCGCTATCTTTTGTTTACATTTGAACAATAAAACAACCTGAAAAGCCTAGCAATTCAATGACGAGGTCACCCCGAAACAGCCTCCGAATGTTCCAACTGTTGCTGGCGTCTCGTCTCCAGCTTCGGCAAGACGCTAATATAAAAGACGGCGACGATCAACATAACGGTTCCCATTCCGTAGAAGATCATATCCACGTTGATAAACCGCGGGAACGTAACTGCGATTATGCCTAATGTCGCGGTTTGAGCCAGCATCATCAGCGGATTAATCCAACCTTGCACCCGTCCCATCAGTTTCGGATCAACAATTTGAGGCATCCATCCGCCGATCGCTACATTAATTGGACCCAAGGTTAAACCGATACAAAAAACGAGTATATAAAGGGTGAATTTCGATGGAGTAAATCCGGCGAATACGATCAGAGCACCAGCAAGCAGAATACCGCCGATTAACATTTGATACAGCTTGACTTTCTTAGCCAGAAACGTCGCAAACACACTTCCCGCCATGATCGAAATACCGAACAACATAGATAGCACAACCATGCTATTCTCATAGTTGATCGGGTCGAGCTTATATTTGGTCACATACATAAACAGTACCGAGAAGCCTCCATTCACAATACCAAACAGGAAAAAACCTAAGATGATCGACAACAGCAGTTTATTTTGCAAAATATAGATCAGCCCAGCTTTAAAATCGCTGAGGACATTGCCGAAGTTAAGCTCCCGCCATGTTGTTTTGCCATTCGGGCAACGTACTTGTTCACTCATTTTGCAGGTGCGGATAAAACAGCCTGAAACAATAAAAGCCAGCGCATCAACCAATATGGCTCCCTGTATACCGATAAAGCGATAAAAAAACAAACCCAATGCCGTACCGAACAACATAAAAACGCTCATGACCATCTGGTTTAATCCCGCCGCTGTCGTATATTCGTCTTTATGCAAAACTCCTTGCACCATGGCGGCTTCAGCTGGAGCAAAGAAATTGGAGACCGCACTCCTTAAAAATAAGAAGGCAAAAATGAGCGGCATCCACCCCAGCGTAACGGCACCCAAAAATGTTAATGAAAGCGCAGCACTGATCCAGTCGCTGATCGCTGCAACCTTCTGCCGGTCCATCCGGTCAGCGACCACCCCGACAATAAAAAAGACAAACAGCGTTGGCAGCGAATACATCATTTGTGTTAACGTCGTATAAATCGGTTGTGCCCCGAAACGCTCAAGCAAATAAAAAGCGAAGGCACTCATGCCGATCTCCCTGCCCATTTGCGAAGTCAACGTCGCCGAAAATAGCCTGCGGTAATTATCGTTTCGAAATACTCCAAGCGTACTTTTCTTTTCCATTCGTTTTTCCCTACTCTCTGGACTTGAGTCGCTGCCAACCCCCATGCTCGAATTCATGAAGATCACCCGGTGCCTGCATGACGCCATCCAACGTAACGAATTGCTGCATGATGATTTTCCCCATTTTTATATCCATTCTTTCGTGTCGTGCGGTCGGTTCCAAAACGCTACGCACCCCTGAATTCCCTTCATCCAAGTTCAGCTAAAATTTCGCCGCTATAAAGGCTACGAACGAGAGAAGGGCAAATCGACATCCCTGCCATTATTTCTGTGACAATCTTCTGTCTATTGCTACATCGGTATGCGCGCTGCTCCGAAGATCTCGTAAGATCAAGCCAGAAGCAAAAGAAAGGTATTACTTCAAATCAGGAATGTCCACGAGAAAGGAAAACCAGCGATTGACCTTAGTCGCCGGGATAGATCGGCAAATTCCGTCGTAGAGCGGCACGGATATCGACGATTTTCAAGGCGGTGCGCCCCCTTCCTCCTATGCGATTTTCCGCAATTATATAACCAACCGCCGCCGGAAGTAAGGCCGCTCGCCGCCAGGATGGCGTCTTCCTCCAGGGCACGGAAACGGCGGCCGCCCCCTCCACGGGAACGTCCGCCGCCTTCATGCCCGATCCGATCAAGCTTGCCGCAAATCCTCGAACGAGAGTCCCCACAGCGACGGCTCGCTGACCGACAGCGAGGTGGCTCCGGCGTTCAGCGCGGCCACCGCCTCCTGTTGCGTTTGAATGAGGCCGCTGGCGATGACGGGACGTTGCCCGATTTGATACAGCAGCGACATCGCGGGATGCTCCTTTCGCTTCAACGCAGCGGAACGAGGCGAACGATCCGGTATCCGCCTGCGAAGCCGGCCTGCGTGACATATTGACACGAGCCCCGGCCGAACGCGTCCGCGTGGGCGAAATGAACGTGCCCGCAGCACACACCCATCAAGTTACCGTGCGGATTGACCATGAGCAAGTCGTAAAAAGCCCGGGTGGCGGGGGTTGCGTCCGCCACCTTCCATCGCGCCTGCTGCTCGGGATCCCAGCCTTCAGCCGCCATCATGATCGGCGAGCTCCAGTCTTTCACCACATCGCCGAGCAAGCTCGGAACGTAAATCGGGATATGCATGAACAGTAGCGTGGGAGCGCCGCCGGCCAGCCGCTTCTCCACGAACGACAGTTGCTCGTCCGTGATCTGGTACGTACTGTTGTCGACCGCGAGCAGGTCGACCCCTTGAAGCGTCAGCGCCCGAAAAGCCGGATCGCCCTTCGTCAGCCGGTCAAACTTCGGGTACTGGCCCTTGCGGGTCTCCTCGCTCCAGGGCTCGAACGGATATTCCCAGTCATGGTTGCCCGGCGTATACAGGTATGGGGCCTGAAGCGCCTCAAGACGTCCGGTCAAGTAATCCAGGTTCCCCAGCGTGGCGCCATTCACCGCGTCGCCGGTCAACGCGACGCAATCGACCGCATGCTCATCGGCGTATGCGAGCGCCCGTTCGAAACGGTGCCGGGTATCGAGCGCGTCGAGGCCGTATGCGCGAATCGACTCGACAAGCGCGCCCGCGCCTTCCCGATCGTCCGTCTCGTTCAGATGGCAGTCCGTCAGGTGAAAAATCGTCAGCGGACGCGCCAGCCCCTCCACTTCGATGATCGCCTGCTTGTCGCTTGAAGCGAGAAGATGATTGAACTTCATTGCCTCAGCCTCCTAATAAGTGATGGATGTCCGGCAAATGCCGAACGATCAGGTCCGCGTCCGGATGCGAGCTTGCCGAAAATGCGGCTGCCGATTCGTCCAGCCCGCTAAGCCACGCCGTAAGCATGCCGGCCCGCTTCCCCCCGACGATGTCGGTGCCGTAATTGTCCCCAACCATGACGCAGCTGCCGGCCTGCCAACCGCCTAGCTCCAGCGCGTACCGAAACAGGTGAGGCTCCGGCTTGCCCGCGAATTCCGCGCGGGCGCCGACGGCCGCTTCGATCGCCGCGACAAGCACGCCGGTCTCAGGCACGCTCGCCCCGCCCGACCCGGGATGGGGCCGGTCGGCGTTAGCGGATTGGGATCCAGTGCGCAGATTTTGAGTTTGGTTCTCATGCTTCCCTGCGAGATGTCTCTTGTTTCACAAGGTTAAGCGCCAAATGTCGCAGGATATTCAGATTTTCGGCACCATGCCCGACGCGCCCGACTCTCATCTTCGCGCATCACGGTGTCCAAGACCCAATGCACCGTCTTGTGTTGGTCGCCTATTTGCCGTTCCGAAATGATCATGCCGATACCGGCAAGATTGTGCTATTGCATTTTGTCTGGCATCAGTCGATCTCTTCCGTCACATAACAGGTTCGTGTCCCAATACGGCCGTGCTCCCTGGGAAAGCACCTCTTGTTCCAAACAGTCTTCTTGTAGATCGAGAATGGCAGTGTTGAAATTAGATTAACCTTCCTGCGAGATCTTCCAGTTGATCCCGTACTTGTCTACGACCTCGCCATAGTGCGCTCCCCAAGGCCCTATTTCCAACGGATAAGTCTGCGTACCGCCCTCCGCGAGGTTGGCATAAGCTTGCCTTGTCGCTTCCAGATCACTGAAGGTCAGTCCGAAGGCGATACTGCCATCCGTGCCGACCTGACCGAAGGCTTCGGACAGAAACAGTACATTCCCCCCGGCTACCGACAGCACCATGTGCATCACTTTGTCCTTGATCTCCTCAGCGGCGTCAGGCAGCTGGCCGTGTGTCATCACGGATTGAACCTCGCCGCCCAATGCTTGGATGTAAAACTCGGCTTGTGCTCTTGCGTCTGTCGAAACGATGTACGGAGTTAACTTTGCATTCATTTGAATCTTCCTCTCATGGTTTGATTTGTGCCAGGATTACAGATGATTTATTCATTCCGAGATCCGGCCTCTATTAGGACGACGAACGCAGGACAAGAAAATCGACATGCATGCCAAAGGATAAGTCAATTTCTGTCGTCCATCGCGACTTTGCCCGCGGCGCCTTTACAACTAAAGCGAGCTGGAAGCCTGACTGAGCAGCGATACTAATTGTTCTGAATCAAACGTCTCCCCTTTGCGCAGCTTCAATGTTTTTCTTTCCGGAGGACCATCGAACATGCCTCCCGGGAACGCCTCGATAAAATCGGTTACCTCCTGATTCATTCTTCATACGCTCCTTTAAAATTGAAAGTTGTAATCACTATAATCTTCTTAGCATGTCGAGATGATCTTGCAAATCAGCTTCCATGGTCTGCATGCCAGATTCCGACAGTGAATTCACATTCTCTTCCAGCCCTCGTATTTCAATCGTACACTCGCGGCCCGCTGGAACCGGCATCCGAAGTGCCCATTTCAGAGCCTCGTTCTCTGACCTTACATCAATCACCGTGTATTCCGCAATGAGCTCCTGATCTGCCTGAAAAGGGCCGGCCTGTATCTCCGGCTCCCCGCCAGCAGGCGGATAATATATCCTTAATCCGCTAGAGCTGGGGCGAAGCTCTTCGGCGGCTAGAAGCGCACCGACTCTGGCCAAAGACTTCTTGTACGTCATCATCGCAGCGACTTGTTCCTGACTTTGATTGACCCCAGCCTCCGAGTACCCGGTCGCCTTGACGATCAACATAAATCGCAATTGGGTTTCCTCCTTCCGTGGGAAGCTGACTTGAACAGCAGCCCGCAGCTGCTATCCTCCTCCCTACTAGCACGACGAACGGGAAACCCCGTCATCGACATAAGGAGAAAAAATTATTTGGATGTACCCAACCCGCATTCAGTTGCCCGTTGAAGCAAAAGTTCCCGCTCCCGGGTATTTCGGGTCATCGATGCAGCGCGTTCAAATTCTGCCCGGGCTTCATCGTACCGCCCCAGTTTCGTAAGAAGATCGCCGCGAACGCTTGGAAGCAAGTGGTATCCCTTTAAAGAAGGTTCGGTATTCAACTCGTCGACGATCTGCAGCCCGAAGGCCGGACCGAAAGCCATGGATAAAGCAACCGCACGGTTTAATTCAACGATGAGCGAAGGCGCCTTCCTCGCAAGTGCTTCGTAAAGGGCCGCAATGCGAATCCAATCGGTCTCAGCTTCGGAACTTGCCTGGGCATGACAAGCGGAAATCGCAGCCTGAAGTGAGTAAGGCCCTAGCGGCTGTCCCAGCTTTCGGCTGCGCTCCAGCGCCGCCAATCCGCGGCGGATCAGCAGTTGATCCCACTTCGCACGGTTCTGATCCATGAGAAGGAGCGGTTCTCCGCTCGCGTTAACGCGAGTTTTCAACCGCGATGCTTGAATCTCCATAAGAGCAACCAGACCGTGGACTTCCGGTTCATGAGGCGCGATTTCAGCAAGAATGCGTCCCAGCCTAAGCGCTTCCTGACATAACAGCGGCCGAACCCATTGATCCCCGGAAGTTGCTGAATACCCTTCATTGAACATCAGGTAAATGACCTCGAGTACTGCGGACATGCGGTCTTTAAGTTCCTCCGCCGTAGGTACCTCAAAAGGGACCTTCTCGGCATTGAGCGTTCTCTTTGCCCGGACAATCCGCTGGGCGACCGTAGACTCGGCAGTGAGGAAAGAACGTGCGATTTCATCTGTTGTAAGCCCGCATAACAAGCGAAGCGTCAGCGCCACCCGAGCCTCCTGCGATAACACCGGATGGCAGGTCATAAAGATCAGACGAAGGAGATCGTCACCGATCTCTCCGTCTAAAGTAAGGTTCTCGTCATCCTCCGTATACAAATCCATCGTGCGGGCGACTTCTACATACTTCTGATCGCGCAGCTTGCTCCTTCGCATAAAATCGATCGCGCGCCGCTTCGCCGTTGTCATCAGCCAGGCACCCGGATTATCAGGAATGCCTGTCTCCGGCCAACGTTCAAGGGCAATCACCAAGGCATCCTGGGCCAGATCTTCCGCGAGACCCACGTCCCTTACCATTCGCGTCAGTCCCGCGATAAGCTTCGCCGATTCCATTCGCCATATGGCATCTATGGTTCGATGTGTCTGGGACGAATTCACGCTTTTTTCTGCCCCTTGACTTGCTTGCGAAGGGCCGTTTCCTTGGCCAGCGTTTCGGGATTCTCCATGAGGTCCTCCGCTTCGAACACCTGTCTGAGCTCAATATCACCCTGCCCAAATCCATGCGGATCCGGCATACGTAGTGCCCATTCGATCGCTTCTTCCTTCGATTTGACCTCAATCAGCGTATATCCGGCGATCAACTCTTTTGCCTCCGTAAACGGACCATCCATCATTTTGGGCTTGCCCCCAGGCTCCGGATAAGAAATCCGGATTGCGTTTGAACTTGGCTGCAATCCATCCGCCGCCAACAGCACGCCGGCCTTGACCAATTCTTCGTTATACTTCTGCATGGCATCGATCAACTTCTGGCTAGGCATGACTCCCGCCTCTGAATCGGTTGTAGCTTTGACAATTAACATAAATCTCATAGGTCGATCCCTCCTAATTTTATGGCGATTTCCTGCCGCGATGTTAAGCGCATAACCTAATGCAGATCGATCTCGCCATGTTATGTATCAAGTAGCAAAATTCACTCTTTACTCTTGGTGAATCTAAACCTGAAGAGCTTCGGCACGTAATCTAGCGGAAAGAACCGAAACCCAACCGAAAGCAACAATTCCGGCGCACCCCATGATAACGCCAATCCAACTAGCGATACTCGAGCCAATCATGATAAGCACAGGCGCAAGAATACAAGATGCAATACAATAGATACTCCAACCACGTTCGCCTTGTATAGCAAACCGACGTGCAAAGACAATGCTTGCTACAATTAGACAAATAAATGCTGTAAAGAACGCCACGGAATGAAGTGCTGCATGGCCGCTCATCGATGTCGGCATTTCCGCAGGGGCACCTGAGGGAAAGCTGAGGCCAGGATCCGGGCGAAACAGACCTGCCATGAACATGCCAATCCCATAGATTCCAATGAGCAACGAACCCCACGTGCCTCCCATACGCCCTCGAAGTAAACGTCGCACTCCAATCGCTGCACAAACAGCAAGCAATCCTGTAATGAAGAAATTAGCGCTTTGAATCCATCCCATATCCCCCAACGTAAGGGTACTGATGGCGTGTCGCCTGATATCGAATCCTGTACGTGTAAACGATTGAATAATGGCTACTACGTAGAAAAGAGGTGCTGAAACAACCCCGCCCATCAGAAGCAGACGAATCGCCCTTGTATTCCGTTTGTTTGTAAACATAATAATCATCTTCCCCTCTCATTGTTCAATTTATAAAGAATGCTGCAAGCTCAGATGAGATCTTTTTGGTATCGAGTTTTTTGGTATGACCAAGTCCCTTTTTGCTCAGCAGCCTTGCATTTGGAAGTATTCCCGCTAGTGCTTGGGCACCATGTCGCAACGCAACCGGACTCTCCGTTCCTTCAATCACAAGGGTTGGCATCGTAACTTCATCCCACAATTTTTCAGGCAGTGCCTTTCCATCCATATATCCATCGAGCAAGGCTGCGTCGTAAGGAAGCGTATGGGCAACAGCCATGAGATTGGACCACACGCCTGGCATCACGCGCATCAAACTGACCACAAATGAAGGCGCACCCATCCCCTTGGTCATAAAATACTTAATGGCCTCGCCTCGGCGATTCGAGGATATAAGCACTGAAACCTGCTTGACGAAATCTTCTGGCGGCTTGTGACCCGCATCATCGACTACAAAGGGTGGTTCATGCAGAGCGAGTTTCTTAATATTTGCCCCCGTCGCTGCTGTCTGCAGAGCCAGAGCCGCCCCAGATGACAATCCCCAAACATAGGCCGAGCCACCGGCCTCATCGATCATGGCCTGAAGATCTTCCATCTCGCGTTCGATGTTATAAGAGGGTGTATCTCCGCTATCGCCGCGGCCGCGGCGGTCGTAATTGTAGACGGTGAAATGCTCTGACAACAGGTTAGCCAGCTGCACTTGTCCGGGGAATTTGCGATAGCTGAACGCACCCGCAACCAGAATGAGTGACGGCCCCTGGCCAACTTTATCATAGGCAATCTTTGTACCGTCCTTCGAAGTTACTATGTGCATCGTCATGTCTCCTTTTCAGTTAAACCTGATTTATTTTGAGGTTCTCCCCTGCCCTCGCGGGCAAATATTCGAGCCTCTATTCAGACGACGAACAGATAACGGCGAATTCGACACACTCGCAAAATTTTTTTATGGTACCGTATGCACCCGTATTCTCCTTAGCAGTCATTGCGAATGATATTACTGGATCAACCAATGTGTCGAGCCATAATCCTCATCTGAATGGGCAAAAAGACGTCTCCATCTCCACTTTCGCAACGATGATGGAGACGTCTTTGGTTGGATGAATTCAGATGGCTTTGTTGTTAATTGCCTATCTCGGGCTGGTAGATGTGAATCGAGACACCTGATCTTAGCGTTTTGACGTCCATGAGGCGCATAGTAGCCTTCTCGCTTCCCTCTCTGAACAGCCGTTGTCCTCGACCTAAGATCACAGGGTGGACCCAGAGCCGGTATTCGTCGATGAGATGATGCTTCATCAGCGTTTGTGCCAGATCGCCGCTGCCTACGACCAGCAAGTCTCCTTTGAGCTCCTGCTTGAGTTTCGCTGCTTCTTCGGCCGCATCGCCATGGATGATGGTGGTATTCCAATCCGCATGGTTCAGAGTTCTCGAAGCCACGAACTTCGACATGCCGTTCATCCGATCGGCCAGCCCCTGCATGCCGGTCGCTGATGGCCATGTTGCCGCGAAGCTCTCGTAAGTTTTACGCCCCAGAAGAAGCGCTTCAACCGCGTGGGCCTGCTCGACAATGAGTGCCAGGTGCTCCTCGCCAACATATGACCGCTGCCAGCCCCCATACTCAAATTCATAGAGATCGCCAGGCGCCTGCATGACTCCATCCAACGTAATGAATTGCTGCATGATGATTTTTCCCATTTTTATATCCGTCCTTTCGTGTCGTGCGGTCGATTCCAAAACGCTGCGTATCCCCCGAATGTCCTTCATCCAAGGTCAGCTGAACTTCGCCGCTATTAAGACTACGAACGGGAGTAGGGCAAATCGACATCCCTGCCATTTTTTCTGTGGCAATCTTGAATATAGTGATATAAAACGACCTCAACCTATGTAATGCCCCCTCTGTCAAGACACGAAACCGAAGAAAATAAAGCTAAGTCTTCCCCCGTTCGTTTGGTAGATTTTAAGAAGCTTTCGATGCAGTCGACAGTTCATAGATTGCATTCAGCTTAGCGTCTCCAAGTGCTTGGTAGGGGCCCTCCTGATTATAAAATTACACATAACGAGCTATCCTTTGCGCAATGGTTATGGAGAGTATCCAATGCTAATCGCATTTTACGAGAAATGTTGGAGCCGGAAAAAGAACCGGTTTATAAGGCTGCATTAGGCTTCTTTTAGTGGTTTACTTTTTAATGAAAACGAGTAATTTACGGCAAACATACCGATCACAATACTAATTGCTCCAATCCAGCCCAGATTCATGACTGATGTTTGGTTTACCACCCATCCGCCTGCACCGGCTCCAACAGCAATTCCAAGTTGAAGCACGGAATTGTTCAAGCTGAGCACCAAACCGGAGGAGTTCGGAGAAAGCGATACAAGATAGTACTGCTGTGCAGGCGTTGTCATATAGGCAGATCCTATCCAAATGGCAAGGATCATTATAGCCCCTATAAATGTTGTTCCCACCCAAGAAAGTGCCGCTAGCGACACAGCGTGGAGCAGCAGACTGACAAGCAGAGTCCGGTAAATCCCCCACCGGTCAGCGCCGTATCCCCCAATACGCGAACCTATTACAGCAAATACTCCGCATATGAATAGAGCTGCGCTGATCTGTGCCGTATTGAGGCTTGCAGCCTCCTGTAGAAAGGGGGAGATATAGGTAAATAGCAATTGATACCCTATGACCCAAAAAAACGTAATGAACAATCCGCTAATGATTCGGCGATCCCGCAATACCGCAAGCTGCGTTTTTAACGAAACCGATTCCTGACTTTCCATTTTGGGAACGGATGCAGCAATCCCGATGATTGAAAACAGGGCTAAAATATTGATAAACATAAAGACCAAACGCCATCCCCAATATTCTCCTATTAAAGTCCCAAGCGGAACGCCGACGACCAAGGCCGTGCTTGCACCCATGATAATGATGCCGATAGCACTGCCCCGCCTCTCCGGCGCTGCCATACTTGCGCCTACAGTCAAAGCGACTACTGTAAACACACCAGCACTCGCCGCCTGAACAATTCTGGAAGCCATGAGAATGGTGAAATTAGGGCTGAAGAAGGCAAGCAAATTACCGATGACGAAAACAAAAAAGGTAAGCAGAAGAAGTTTTTTCCTTTCCATCCTTGAAGTTAGCGATAGCAGTATGGGCGATCCAGCCGCAATGACAATGGCATAGACGGTCACCAATTGCCCGGCCATACCTACGGACACATTCGTATCCTGCGCAATCATTCCCAGAATACCCGCTACAACAATTTCGGCTGATGCCATGACAAATACGCAAAAGGCAAGTAAATAAAGGACCACGTTCTTGTTCATTTTCAATCACCCTTTATCCATCACATTATTGAACAATCATTAAATAATAAAGAAAAAAAAGGGACCGTCTTTCAATCGAATATCGAAAGAGTGACCCCAACGATGTCCTCCAGAACAGTCATATCCGTTACTGTCTTGGCGGTAACCATCAATCCCCCTTGCGCATTGTTCAAATATCGCGCAAGCGCCATAAGATCCTGATAGCGCTCATTGATTTCTCCCTGTTCCTTGGCTCGGGTCAATGCAAGGTAATAAGCGCGTTCAAGACGGATTCTTTCCTTTTCTATATAATCGGCAATCTCGGAGTCATGCGGTGCGAGTTCCACGCAAGTATTGTTTATGAAACATCCCCTCGTTCGATCCGAACGGACAAGACCTGCCAGCAATTCATGAAATACTTGAGTGATGGCTTCTTTTCCCGAAGGCGTATGTTCGAGCGTATGAACCACCGTACTTTGATTGACATAATGCTTGAGCGCCGCGAAGAACAAGTCGCGTTTGCCCCCGAAAGTATTGTAAAGACTTTGCGCCTTGATTCCCACATGATTCACCAATTCTTGCATGGACGCACCTTCATAACCATACTTCCAGAAATAATCCATAGCTTTGGAAAGAACCTCTGTCGTATCGAACTCTCTGGGTCTGGCCACTATATTTCCCTCCTCGTACAAACAACTTTAAGTCAATGTGACAGCAATTCCCGGGTGACGTCATAGAGCCGCTTCGCGGCGTCCTTGTCGAAGGACTTGTGCTCTACACTGATCCGCTTGCCCTCCACGAAAGCGCTCAGCGGCTCGGCCGGCGGAGCGTTGATAATAACGGCAATCGGTTCGATGCTCTCCTTCACCGGCTTCCCGAATTTCTTCATCGCCACGATGTGAGCCGCAGTCGGCTCATCGTACTCACCGGAGAAACTGGTAGACGTTGTGCCCGGGTGGAACAGAACGTATCGGGTTCGGCCCGCTCCGCGCTTGCCAGCGAAGGCGACACCGAGCAGGTCGTTCAACTTGCCGCCTTGCGTCAACGCCGTGCCTCCGTTGTAGCCCTGCTCTAGCCCGAGATCGTCCCACTGGATCACGGATATGTCGGCTCCAGGCCCGGCCACATTCATGATAATTGGGTTGTTGGCCTTCTCCAACAGCTCGACCAGACCGTGGCTGAGGAGAAAACGGCTCAGGTAGAACAACGCGAAATTGTCCTCGAACCCTTCCGCTGTTTCCAACCGTGTCGTACGATAGTGCCGCGCACACAATACGAGCGCGTCCACCACAGAGAATTTCGATTTGATCTCCTCGATAACCTTCTTGTTCTCGCTAACCAGGCTCAGGTCTGCTTGGATGAAAAAAAACCTCGCGCCAGCGTCAATTTCGTTGGCAGCTTCGATGAAGGCCCTTCCCTTCTCCTTATTACGGCCGATGACGATGATGTTATCCCCTCGGATTAGATAGGTAAGCGCGAGCGCCTTACCTATTCCGTCGGTTCCACCGGAAATCACAATATTCTTCACTTGGCACCTCCTTTACCAAGTAGCTTACCAGTTTTTTAATGAACATTCAATAATGATTTGAATAAAGCAATGGCTATGGTTACCAATATTCAAATCGCTGCCCCTACAAATGAAGTATGAGAGGAAGCCTACCCAAAGTAGGCCATATCACCATAAAAATCATTGTAGAGAAAGAGCGTGCAAAAAAACAAAGCAAGCTATCGTACTTTGCTTTTCGCACCTGTTTTCTTTGAACTGTTGCTTCGACTTTGGGAGGAACAGCAAAAAAGTCGTGCCTTATTCAAGGACTCGTACCAATACCAATATGAGGAATACATTTACGTAAACAAGCTGGGGGACCGAATCAAATCGGGGTATATCACTCAATATTTTCCAAATGTTCTCAAGAAGCACGGGCTTAGGCACCTTCGTTTCCACGATCTTCGCTATAGTTGTGCGAGCCTGTTACTTACAAATGGCGTGAGCCTGAAAGAAATTCAAGAATGGTTGGGGCATAGTCATTATTCGACGACGGCTAGCATTTATGCTCATCTTGACTACAGCTCAAAGATTTCGTCAACTCAAATCATGAGCAACACATTACAAATCCCAAGAATACAAAAAGCTCCTGAATTGTCGCAAGGACAAATCCAAGAGCTTGTTCATTGTTAAAGTGGTGCGGTCGAGAGGACTCGAACCTCCACGGGGGTTAGCCCACACGGACCTGAACCGTGCGCGTCTGCCAATTCCGCCACGACCGCATGTATGTAAGTCGGTATCGTGTTGATCACCGTATTTAAGATTATATTACGCCCAGAGTTAAAAAGCAAGCATTATTTTTGAAAAATGGTCGAAACCATACATCCCGCATGATTCCGACCATTCAAGGCAACATCAGATCGTCCATTGATCATGAATAATTCCGCATAATACCCATGTATTCCCTTCCTGCTGAAACACAAGGCGCAGGCTTTCCCAGTCCATGCCGGTATAATCAGGGATGAACCTCATCGAAATAATACTCGACGATGACTCCCCCTTTATACTGGCTGGTCGATTGTTCAACCTATTTCATTCGCTGTTGAATGGGTTGTAACCCACCCAAGGCGCAGCGGCAAAATCGCTTGTGTAAATAAATGACGATACGGTTCCGCTTTAAACCTCGGTTCACGCTCACTGGTTCCGAATACTCATCCTCCATGGTATGTTCCCCCTTATACTAAGATAACTAAGATATAAAATCACGAAATATATTTCCCGAGCAATATTCAGCAGATTTAATGTATTTCTATTGATGTTTTACATTCCTATTTCATGCGGACAGGAAAAGAGGAATCAGGACGCCGAGCGAAGAATTGTCTAAACATGGAAATCACATTCGTTGGGAGGATTCTCATTTGAAACGTTATGGGCTGCCATTGGTCATCCTGATCATGAGTCTGCTTTATATTTTCCTGATTCCATCCGAACCCCTAGCTGTCAAACTGCTGTTTAAGCTGGTTCCGATGTGGCTCATCATTCTGTTTGCTTATAGGCAATTTCCGCCCCATCGATCCAAAGTTCACTATCTCCTGTTAACCGGGCTGTTCTTCTGCATGATCGGGGATGGAACATTGATCTGGTTTGTGGTCGGTCTCACCGCCTTTCTGATTGGACATCTGTTCTATACGGCCGGCTTCCTGGGTCAATGGCGCTATACGCTTTTGCGTCTCCTCAGCATCGTTCCGGTTGCAGTCTATTCCGTATGGATGGGCAATGAATTGGTGACTTCTATCAAGACAAACGGTGACCAAGCTTTGATTATTCCGGTTATTGCCTATATCACGGTTATTTCGCTGATGCTCTGGTCGGCGATGATGACCGGAAACCGATGGGCGATGATCGGGAGCCTGCTGTTTGTGATCTCGGACTCCATCCTGTCCTGGAACATGTTTGTTGCTGATATCCGCTATTCGGACGTGTGGATTATGACGACCTATTACGCCGCCCAATTTCTCATAGCTCGAAGCATCGCGGCTTTTGATAACCCTAACGCGCAATACACAAACACCGCTGCACTGAACACCTCCATGTTCAAATAGAACGCAGTAAAGCTGAGCCCGGGTCCACCTTGCACCCGGGCTCAGCCCTGTTCATCATTCTGCCATTCAAATGATCTGACCATCGTCCATTCGAACATAAAATAAATCCAATAAGGCCCTTAATCCCGCCAGTTCATGCGAACCTGCTTAATCCCCTCTACCTGCCACAATTGCTCGAACAATCCGTTAATTCCCTTGCTGTTAAAAGAATAGACCCGGAATTCCATCGTCACCTTGGTCGAATCGTCTTCCGTCGTGTCATTATTCACGATCATGCCTTCCACCGTCATATTTGCCTTTTGCAGCAATTCCGTAATGGTACTTACATGAACTGGACGATCTCCAGCCTCAATGATGATCTTCAAACTGCCTGACTTTTTGATAAAGAGAAATTTTGATTCCAATTTATTCAACACCAGCGTGCTGACGAGAACGATCGCCGTCGTTATGATCGCGGGCCAGTAAAATCCGGAACCGACACTTAAACCGATAGCCGCTGCTACCCATAGGGTTGCCGCCGTGGTAAGACCTGAAATGATATGATTGGAACGCCGCAATATTGCCCCGGCACCAAGGAAACCGATACCGCTTACAACTTGTGCCGCCAGCCGGGCAGGATCAACCCTCGCATTAGGATGATTGATCAGTGCAGAATCAAAACCGTAAATGGAAGTCAGCATAATCAGTGTTGATCCGACAGCCACCAAGAGATGGGTTTTTAAACCGGCCTGCTTGTTTCTGCGTTCCCGCTCCCAACCGATTAAACCGCCAAGCAATGCAGCCAATAGCAGCCGCATCAGCATGGTCTCCGTATCCAGTTGAAACACATCCATTCCCTAATCTCCACCCATCTTTGTCATTTACGGAGGCTCTTTCGCTATACCATATGTTCATCCTGCCAGCGCCATAGCTCTTTGCTGGAGGTGGATATGCCAATTACACCGCTCTTCAAAGCTGTATCAAAATCCTCCAGATCGATCATGAGTCCTCCTGCGATGACGGGCACGTCCACCTCTGCACGAATCCGTTCCATAATCCGCTGACACACCATGCCCGGCAGCACTTCAATGGCATCCGGATTGGAGGCCTTAATCATCTTGATCCCGTTGTCCAGGGAAACAGAATCGAATACAAACAGTCGCTGAACCGTTAACAAGCCCAGTTTCTTCGCTTCAACAATCGCGGTGTTTTTTGTCGTAACAATACCATCGATGCCAACCTTTTCTGCTAAATACTTAACCCCCGTCTTGTCTTTGCCGATCCCTTCAATCAGATCAAAATGCACAAACGAGAGCTTGCCCGCCTCCCGAATCTGCTCAACAATCGATTCGATGATAAAAATATCGGTCTTAAGAATAAACACGATATTCGATTCGGTTGCTAGTACATTGGGGAGTTCATCGGCATTCATTAATGAAGTAATAATGGGCTTACGCTTCAAGCAATACGAAATTCGTTGTGCACCTTCAACACTGGTTTTCATGTCTTCACCTCGTTGCCGCAGCAGCATCTCCAATTCTCCCGTTGCCCCGGCTTATTTTTGTAAATACTCATGACTTGGCTTCGTCTGCCTGCTTCACGGCAGTACCGCTGAGATAAATATCGTAGACGGAATTCAGTACATAGGTGGGCTTCACGCTGCTGTTCATCAGATCGTCCCTGGTTGATACGCCTGTCAGCACCATTGCCGTACTCATCCCTGCCTGATTTCCCATCTTGATATCCGTCTCCAGCCGATCCCCTGACATCAGACAATCTTCAGCCTGCACTCCCAAAATATCAAGAGCCGTCAATGCCGTCAAGACGGAGGGTTTGCCCATGACGGTCGTGATTGTTATACCGGCAGTGCCTTCGATAGCACCGATCATACCGCCGCAATCCGGCACATCGCCGCCAGGCATTGGACATGTTCGATCCGGGTGGGTGGCAATCACTTCAGCGCCCCGTTTAATCGCCTGATATGCAAAATCCAGATGACGGTAGTGAAAATCCCGATCCCAAGATACAACCACAACATCGGTTTCCTCCGGCGATGAGGCGAATCGTATTCCATTGTCCAACAGCTCATTCTTCAATATATCTTCGCCAATGATATACACGTTTGCGCCCGGATGATGTTTTTGAAGATAATGAATCGTAACGAGTGCAGGATTCAATATATTATTCAGTTCAACTTGAATGCCAAGCTTCCTTAATTTCTTCAAATAGTTTTCCCTGGAATCTATCGTTTTGTTGGTCAAAAACAATAGCCTCTTACCTAGTCCCTGCAAATAATGAATGGTCTCCACCGCACCATCAATGGCCTCAGCCCCAAGATAAATCGTGCCGTCCAGATCAAAAATATACCCTGAATAATGATCCATAATTTCGTTCTCCTCTGCATGTTCAATCTGTAATTTCGCCCGTAAACGTAAATTGGACATGTTCTGGCCAGATCAGTTCTGTTATGGACCCACAGTCCCCATCCGTAAAGTATACATATGACAACGTCATGCCCTTTAGTCCTTGGACAAGCGGTTCCACGCGGATACAAAAAAATGAGAAGCACTTTGCATTGAAAAAGCCTTCATTCATGACAAATGAAAGATTCTCGTTATGCAAAGGGCTTCTCATCATCTCTGCCCAGCTCTATAACTTTATATGGTTATACTACATCCACATTTTACATTTGACAAGATGCTCCTGATAAATAAGATTCCTATCGATTCATCGCTGAAACGGCAGACGAATGCTCGGCTTCCTCGTCGGAGCGCGGTCCTGTGACGCCTTCCCGATCCGGCAGATCCGTAAACCGTTCCATCCTGCTGTCTTCCACCATTCCCCATGCCAATTGCAATTGATCCTGCAGCAGCTCCCATTGCCTGTTGACTTCCACATGATTCCATTCTAAATATTCACGCATTATTCTCATCACGGAAGCAAGGGTTCGCTCGGTTTTTTGCCGGTCGAATAATATCCAGCCTGTTCTTCTTAATAGAAAATCCACTGCGGTCATCGTCATCTCATATTCGATGGAATACTCGATTTCCGCGCGTAACAATCGATGCTCGACCGTGTCTGCTTCCTGCGAAGAAGCACCGATCCGGTTCATCAGTTCCATCGTATTGGAGCCGTACCTGTTCATGAGGCTCACAATGTCTTCGGGTCTGATGCCGAGGGATTCACCCTGCTTGATTAACTTCTTCTGAACCTCCTCATAGGTGAGGCCATTCAGGTCGCCACCGCTGATGGGAACACGATCCGTCGTACAAGGAGGATAGATGGTGCCATCGCCGTCTTGAAGCTGTCTGGCTGCAAGATTCACGACCTTTTCAGCCATTTTCCGAAATCCGGTCAGCTTTCCGCCTGCAATGGTGATCAATCCGGAATCGGATATAAACATCTCATCTTTCCTTGATATTTCCGAAGGATCCTTTCCTTCCTCGCGGACGAGTGGCCGTAACCCCGACCATCCGGATTCAATATCGTTCAGCTTCAGCCTTGATTCCGGAAAAGCATGATTCACCGCATCGATAAGATACCGCCGATCCTCCTCGGTAATACCGGGCGTCTCAATCGTACCCTCATAAAGGGTATCGGTCGTTCCGATGTAGGTCTTGCCCTCTCTTGGAATGACAAAAATCATTCTCCCACCCGGCACATCGAAATAAGCAGCCTGGCGTATGGGAAGCTTGGCATGATCCACCACCAGGTGAACGCCTTTCGTTAAGAGCAGCCGCTTTCCCTTGAGCGAATTATCCTTGAGCCTGACCTGATCCACCCATGGCCCGGCCGCATTGATGATTTTTTTGGCGCATATCGTATAGGTCTTATCACTCACTTGGTCTTCTACGTGAACTCCTACTACTTTTCCTCCTCGATACATGAATTCCTGGACTTTGGCATAATTCGCGATAAGAGCTCCTTTGGCCCTTGCAGACTTCATCACTTCAACCGTTAATCGCGCATCATCGGTTCGGTATTCATAATAATAACCGGAACCTTTTAATCCCTCCTTTCGAAAGAGCGGTTCAAGGGTCAGGGTACTCTGGCGCCGGAACATCTTTCGCCGTTCACTTCGTTTGACCCTTGCCAACCAGTCGTACAGATACAACCCGATCGCGCTGGCAAGATAACCATAAGTACCCTTTTTATAAATAGGGAGCAGCATGGGAATGGGCTCCACCAGATGCGGGGCGCTCCGGTGAAGCAGTGCCCGTTCAGAACCTACCTCGCGTACCAAGCCGATCTCTCCTTGCTTCAAATACCGAAGACCGCCATGAATCAGCTTCGTTGATCTGCAACTCGTTCCCGAAGCAAAATCATTCATTTCCACCAATCCGACGCTCATCCCTCTACAGCTGGCGTCCCAAGCAATTCCCGCACCCGTGATACCGCCGCCAATCACCAGCACATCCAGCTTTTTGGCCGACATGTCCTGCAAATATTGGGTCCGCATCTTGGCGGATAAGCTTGTGTACACCTGACATTCTCCTCTCTGAATTTAAAATTCAAAAAAGAACCGCCTCTGCTAAGAATACATACCGAATACAGTACGCATTTAAGCAAAAGGGTTCTCCGTTATCTCCGCCACTTTATGCAATAAATATGATTATTCATTATAGGTTGCTTTTATACTTATGTCTACATGGAGCCCATTCAGAACCGTTAAAGCCGATTCTCACTTTTTTCGTAAAGCCGATGGAGCCATACTTTTATATTCCTTGAAGGTTCGACTGAAATAATAAATATCATTAAATCCGGTTGCAGCCGCGATTTCGGACACCGTAAGCGGACTTTCCCGAAGGAGATAATCCGCCCGGTTGAGCCTCGTCTCATTCACATACTCTGTCACGGTCCGACCGCTGATCTCCTTGAACAAGCGGCTGAAATGAAAACGGCTGAGACCAGCCATGCTTGATAGGAACTCCACTGACAAATCCTCCCGGTAATGCTCCTCGATATACTTGAATATCGGGGCAAAGCGCTCTACATTCTTCATCCGCCGGGCGTATTCATCCAGTGTAAGGACCGTCGCTACATAACCTCGTACAAGCAGCGTAAGCAGCCGATACAGCTCTGATTTGACCGCCAGCTCATAACCGAATTCCCGCTGTTCCAGCTCATGAATGATGGACAACATGGAGGCTAGCGCATCATCCCCGCTAATTCGATTCTCGAAGATTAGCCGGTTCTGGGTGATGGGTGTGATGAATTTCATCTCGGTTGCATCCAGCGAATGGCTCTGAAGCAGCGAAAAGTCCGCGATTAACGCATAATAAAACAAATGATCCGATAGGCTAAGGCCGTAATGCAGCTCATTCCGGTTAATGACGATCATATCGCCTTCTTTGACCGTGAAGGTGGACGAGCCGCACTCCAGACTCGCTTCCCCAGATACAATATATAGAATTTCAAGATGTTCATGCCAATGATGGTTAAACAAAACCTGTCCCCGGCCGTCAAACTCGCAACGATGGACCTTAATCGGAAACTGAGGATCCGGCATTGTCATCGGTTCTTGAAGTGTTTTGTCCAATGTTCTGATCTCCTTCCAGTAAGACAGCACAATTGTACAAACAAACAGCACGGTTTATCATGGTGTCTTCCTCTAAAAGCATTATAATACGAAAGTGTAATGCAGTAAATTCAGAGGAGTGAACTCATGAAATCTATTAATATTGGCGTCATTGGCACGGGATCGATCTCTGCTATGCATTTGCAATCCTATCAAAAACATGCGAACGCGAATTTGCTCGCCGTGTGCGATTTAAATGAAGAAAGAGCACAGCGTGCAGCTGAACAATACGGTGCTACCAAAGTCTACACCGATTATAACGAACTTCTGGCTGATCCGGAAATCGATGCTGTAAGCATCTGTACCTGGAACAATACACATGCCGAAATCAGTATTGCGGCACTGAATGCGGGCAAACACGTTCTGGTTGAAAAACCTCTCTGCCGTACCGTTGAGGAAGCGCTTCAAGTTCAAGAAGCCGTTAAATCTTCCGGCAAGCTGCTTCAGGTCGGCTTCGTAAGACGTTACGATCCTAACGCTCAAATGCTCCGCGAGTTTGCAGACAAGGGTGAATTCGGGGAAATCTATTTCGCGAAGGCTTCCTCCGTTCGCCGCCTCGGCAATCCAGGCGGCTGGTTCTCTGACATTGAGCGTTCCGGCGGCGGACCTCTCATCGATATCGGCGTGCATGTCATTGATCTGTGCTGGTACATGATGGGTCGCCCTAAACCAGTTTCTGTCAGCGCCAATACATACCGGAAGCTGGGCAATCGCTCTAACGTTCGCAACCTCTCCTTCTACAAAGCGGCTGACTATGACGCGGAGAAGAACACGGTTGAGGATATGGCGAATGCGATGATCCGTTTTGAAAACGGCGCCTCTATACTGGTGGACGTCAGCTTCACGCTGCACGCTAAGGAAAATCTGCAATCCGTTAAATTATATGGAGACAAGGGCGGCTTTGAGATTGATCCTGAAGTGGTCATCGTCACGGAGAAACACGATACCATTATCAACATTCAGCCTCAGACAGACAGCACAGGATTCGCGTTCGACGCGGCTTTCCAAAGCGAAGTCGATCATTTCATTTCCAGCATCGAGAACGGCACATCACCTCTCAGCCCAGTAGAAGACGGCGTTGAGATCATGAAGATTCTATGCGGGATCTATGAATCCGCCGAAAAAGGGGTTGAAGTTCTACTATGAAACTTGGAATAAGCTCGTACAGCCTGTACCAGGCCATGAACAAAGGCGAAATGACCATTACCGATGTCATCGACTACGTTGCAGAAATCGGTGGAGAGCATATCGAGATCGTTCCGCTCGGCTTTAACCTGAAGGAAGCACCGGAGTTGATCGATACAATTAAATCCCATGCCGCTTCCAAAGGGCTTGAAATTTCCAACTATGCCATCGGCGCCAATTTTGCGGAATTGGATGACGCTGCATATGAAGCGGAGATTGAACGAGTTAAAGGTGAAGTGGACATTGCAGCCGCACTTGGCGTTAAGCTGATGCGTCATGACGTAGCCTCTTCCAAAGACTTGTCCATCACGCATTTCCTGGAGGAGCTTCCCCGCCTCGCCAATGCATGCCGGATCATTGCCGATTATGCGGCTGAACGTGGCATTACGACAAGCGTGGAGAACCATGGCTATTTCATTCAACATAGCGACCGTGTAAAAGCGCTGGTTCAGACCGTGAATCACCCTAACTTCAAAACAACCCTGGATATCGGAAACTTCCTCTGTGCAGATGAGGTGTCCACTGTGGCTGTGGCGAACAACATCGGCTTGGCCTCGATGGTTCACTTTAAGGACTTCTATTATCGCCCGGCTCACCGCGCACCTGGATCCGGTTGGTTTAATACCTCCAGCGGCAACTGGCTGCGTGGCGCGATTGTCGGCCAAGGCGATATCGATATGCCGGAAGTCGTTCGCATCGTGAAGGAATCCGGTTATGACGGCTACATCTCGATTGAATTCGAGGGGCTGGAAGATTGCCGCACGGGAGCTAAGTTTGGATTGGAATATGTCCGTAAAGCCTGGAATGAAGTTTAAGTTAGACGGTCGATGGATGAACACAAGGATGATACAAGGGGGATATTAGGATGTCGAAGCCTATCATGCCTAACAAAATTGGCGTTATTGTTGACAGCTTTCGAGTTGGAGTAAGAGACGGCCTTCTTAAAGCCCGGGATGTCGGAGCAGACGGCGTTCAGATCTATGCCGTTCATGGCGAAATGGATCCGCCCAACCTCTCTGCTTCGGCCCGTAAAGAATTGAAGGATTACATCGATTCACTGGGACTTGAAATCTCCGCTCTCGTTGGTGACCTTGGCGGACACGGTTTCCAGGACCCTGCCGAAAATGCGGCTAAAATCGAGAAATCCAAACGAATCATGGAGCTCGGCTTGGAGCTGGGAACCAATATCATCACCACGCATATCGGTATCGTGCCGCAAGATCATAACAGCCGCGTATATGAAACGATGCATAAAGCTTGTCTGGAGCTTAGCACATTCGCGAAGTCGATGGACGCCTTCTTTGCCATCGAGACAGGTCCGGAGCCTTCTGCTCATTTGAAATCATTCCTGGATGGTCTCGGTTCCAACGGTGTGTCCGTTAACTTTGATCCTGCCAATATGGTCATGGTCACTGGAGACGATCCGGTACAGGGTGTGTACAATCTGAAGGATTATATCGTTCATACACACGCGAAGGACGGAATCAAGCTGGCTGACTATATCGATCCTCGCGATGTATACGGTGATTTCGGATACGAAGCACCTGCGCTTGACCATGACAAAATTGCCGATATGGCCGAATCCGGCGAGAAGTTTCGTGAGGTACCTCTTGGAGAAGGTGGCGTTAACTGGAATGCTTACTTGCAAGCTCTCAAGGATATTGGCTATACGGGGTATCTGACAATCGAACGTGAAGTGAAAGCCAATCCGGAAGCGGATATCAAGCTCGCCGTGGACTTCTTGAAAACATTCAGAGCTTAACATTTACACGATTATTTAGTGTTCTTGCTGTGGGATGTCAGGCGCTATTGCTTTGGTCGTCTGCAATGAGCTCATTAACCAAATAACTAAACAAGGCCAATCAGGTTGTTCCCTGATTGGCCTTGTTTATATTTGTTCTACCCTATAGTAAGTAAAATTAGGATACTACCTGTTTCCCAGATACCGTCTCCAAAGCGCCGTTCGCTCTCGCGGAACGAATCTCGGCTTCAATAATTTCCAGCGATCCGGCAGCGCTTTCTGGTGTACATACCGTTACCGGCTTTCCTTGCGCAACATGGTCAATGAAATACCGGAGTTCACGGTAATAGCCGGAATCCTCGGACAGCTCAGCCGTAAAGCCTGGAGCGTTTTCAGGGTACACCGTCAGTTTATTATTCTCAAACACCAGCGTAGCCTCTTCCAGATTTACCCGATATCCCATATAAAAACCGTGCTCGCCATGCAGTGTCCAATCCGCATGCGCGTTAATCACTTTGCCATCCGGGAAACTGTAGTGGGTGGATACGATATCGTACGAGCTTCCTTTAATAATCGTTTTGGCAAATGTCGATACCCGCTCCGGTTTGCCCATAAGATAGTGGATCATATCCACGTCATGCACATGCATGTCCGTAATGCAGCCACCACTCTTGTCTCCTTCCAGGAACCAGCCTTTAGGCGGCTCCGATCCCCGGAAGAATTCGCCTGCAACGATGCTTCCATAACGGCCGTCCTCCACACATTCTTTCAAATATTCATAGGCTGGCCAGAAACGCAGGCATTGTCCGATCATGAGCGTTTTTCCTGTGCGCTCCGCTGTTTTCACCATGCGCCAGGCTTCCTCCGAGCTGCCTGCGACAGGTTTCTCGCACATGACGTGAATGCCCTTCTCCAGCAGCATGCAGGACATGTCCGCATGCAAATATGTCGGCAGGCATACATCCACTATATCCAGCTCTTCATTCTCCAGCATTTTGTCCACATGGTCATAAAGATGATAGGGCTCCAGGTCGTATACATCCCGCTCGGTCGCCATATTGCCGTTGGCTTTGCTGTCCTTAAGCTCATCAATACGCAGATCGCAAATCGCCACCAGTTGGATGTCCGCACCCTCTTCGGCTAGTCGAACATAATTATCGAAATGCATGCGCCCCATGAAACCAAATCCCAATATTCCGATTTTCAGCATTCTCTTTCCCTCCGTATCCCTTATTATGATTGGCCTTGATGCTGGCGTGCATCCGGCTTGCGCAAAGATGGCGTACGTCCAAGAATCGCATCCATTGCATTGGATGTATTAAATATGATCTGCTCCGAATAGTGGGTATACGCCGGGATCATCTCTGCCGTGACATAGTTGTCATAGCCGATCAAGCGCAGCGCTTCAACAACGGCCGGATAATTAACGTCCCCTGCCAACAGGTCAACAAAACCGTGCAATCCGCCTGCCTGTCTGCGGTAATCTTTGAAATGGACTTTTTTGATCCGCTCACCCAAAATCCGAATCCAGTGCTCCGGATAACCGTTATGCACAACATTACCTACGTCGAAATAGGAGCCGACATATTCGGAACCGATCTCATCAATGAAGGTCCGCAACTCCAGCGGTGACAGCAGGAATTTATTCCATACATTCTCGAGTGCGATGGCCACGCCGGCGCTTTCCGCGTAAGGAACCAGCTTACGAATGGATTCTTGAGCCCGCTCGTAGGCATATTCGTAGTCAATGACTGCTGAACCGGGAACGAAATCGACCCCGACCGCCCCTGGGATCACAAGTATGGCATCCACTCCAAAAGCGGACGCGAGTTCCAACTGCTTCTTGCAAATATCCATGGCCTTCTCACGGACAGCCGGGTCATCACTTGTCATCGGGTATTCCCAATACAAACCTGTTGCCAAACCCGCGATATCCAGGTCCGCTTCTTTCAGCTGTGCCGCTATGGCCTGTACTTCCTTATCGCCAGCCTGAAGTCCGAGCTCCCCTGTTTGGTTTAATGACAATTCGATTCCTTCAAACCCTGCTTCTTTTGCCAATCGGATGCAGTCGGAGATGGAAGCATCTCCCGGGAACGACCAGATATTAATCCCTTTCTTCATCGTGAATCCCTCCTAAAATCAATAGGTTGATGTTGTAACACTCGTTTTCTGAAACACATCATTTGACTTTTTCCGTCAAGTTGTAAATAAACCATTCGGATGTAATAATACTTATATAATAAATAAATATTCCGTCAAATGATTTAGATAGAAAAGTGATTATTTGGACAATTCCGTTCTATTTATCATCTCTTAATAACATTGTGGAGTGAGTTTACAATGGCCGATATGGACCTCAATTTTCCGATAAAACGCGAAGCGCCTTTTCGCGAATGGTCACCCTGCATTCACTATGCGCAGTTTCAACGCATGGCGACGGGATCACTCCCGCAGCGCAGGTTATACGATTTTGAACTGCTCTATGTATACCAAGGGGAAGCTGCCACCACGATGTACGGGAACCGCTATCACATCGAAGCTGGTCAGCTGATCTTCCTGCCGTCAGGTGTTTACCATCAGAATGAGGTGGTTTCCCATCCTGACGCGCGGTTTCTGGGGATTCATTTTGATTTCTTTGATGAGCTGGACATACAGACCGAAGCGGATATGATCGTGAATGAAGCCGTGCTGGATACGGATAAATTCGCGCATGAAGCGGTGTCCTCGGCTTTTCCCCCACTCTCTTCCCGTGTCATCTACACGCCCCCATTGCCTTGCGTTCAGATGATGGAACGAATCGTGGAGGAATTCACCCTGCGTCCAGCCGGCTATGAGCTTGCCTGCAAAGGGCTGATGCTGGATGTGCTGGTTCAGCTGCTACGGACGCATCCTTCCCAAGCCTTGACGGAAACGTCACCGCACGATGCCAAACTGATTGAACTGATGTCTCAAATCGAAAAAGCTCCAGCCAAAGACTGGAGCAACAAAGTGATTGCGGAGCATTTGATGTTAAGCCCGGATCATACCGCCAAATTGTTTAAACGCTTTGCCGGAATGCCGCCAAGTGAATTCGTGCAAACCGTTCGTCATCGCGAAGCGCGCCGGCTTCTCCGGGAATCCGACATCTCGATCGAGATGGTTGGCGAAGGGGTCGGATACCCGGACATTCATTATTTTAGCCGAATCTTCCGCAGACTGGAGGGAATTACCGCTACCGATTACCGTAAACTCTCAAGAATTCTGTAAGGTGGGCAGACCATGGTCAGCACTTGCATGCGTTCGAAGCCAGCGCTCCATTCGATCGAGTGCTTCGCTCAATTGATCGGACGAAGTTGCATACGAGCAGCGGATAAAGCCTTCGCCCCCGGCACCGAACACATGACCGGGTACAACGGCGACTTTTGCCTCCCGAAGCAATCGCTCCGCAAACTGCTGCGAGCCCAGACCCGTTCCGGTTATGCTGGGGAACGCGTAGAAAGCACCCTGAGGATCGCGGCAGCCTAGGCCGATATCGGTCAGACCTTGCACAAACATCCTTCTGCGTTCATCATAAGCCTGCTTCATCACGTCCCGATCCCCGAGTCCATTCCTTAAACATTCGAGAGCCGCAATCTGCCCCATGATGGGTGCACAGAGCGCAGTATACTGATGAATCTTGACCATAGCGCTCACCAAGTGGGAATCGCCGCAGAGGTAACCTACCCGCCAGCCCGTCATGGCAAAGGCTTTGGAAAATCCACCGATGACGATGGTGCGCTCCCGCATCCGAGGCAGCGAAGCAATACTGGTATGCGTGCGGCCATAGGTAAGCTCGGCATACATCTCGTCTGAAATCACCACCAAATTGTGCGTAACCGCAAGGTGCGCAATCGGAAGCCAATCCTCATAGGTCATCACGGCGCCTGTCGGATTGCTTGGAAAGTTAACAACGATCGCTTTCGTCCGAGGGGTAATCGCCTTCTGCAGCGCATCCGCAGTCAATTTGAAGTTATGCTCTGCTGAGAGCTCCAGTTCAACGACAGTTCCTCCGTTCAATTGCACAAGAGGAGCATAAGCGACATATCCCGGCACGGGAATAATAATTTCATCTCCCGGCGAAATGAGCGCCCGCAGCGTAAGATCAATCGCTTCGCTGCCGCCAACCGTGACCAGTATCTCTCTCGTCGGTTCGTATTGCAGCTGGAATTCAGTAACCAGATATTCCGCAACCCCTTCCCTTAGCTCCATTAGCCCTTCATTCGGCGTATACATCGTGCGGCCATGCTCCAGAGCTCGTTTGCAGGCCTCAATCGCACACGAGGGCGTCACAAAATCCGGTTCCCCCACGCCGAGAGAAATGACATCATCATCCGCTTCCGCCGCATTAAAAAATTGCCGGATGCCGGAAGGCGGCATGACTTGCACCGTTGATGTTAGAAAGCTGCTCGTTGTATTCATATGCCTCTACTCCTTGCCTTCGCTTTTTCGTTCCAATAATGAAGTTTCAATGATGGCATCCAAAAGCCCGCTGAACGAATAGCCCGCCGCTTCCGCGCTTCTTGGCAGCAAACTGTTCTTCGTTAAACCCGGAAGCGTGTTGACCTCTAAAATATAAGGAGTCTCTTCCTTCAGGATGATATCGATCCGGGCATACACACTGCACTTCAGCGCCTTATAGCATTGAAGCGCAGCTGCGCGCACCCGCTGCTGAAGTTCGGCAGGAAGCTCAATCACTTGCTCATCCGCTTCGCCTTCTTCGTATTTGGATGTATAATCGAAAAACTCGGAGTTCGGCTTGATGGACACAATCGGGAGCATCTCGCCGTTCAAGACCGGGCAAGTGATCTCTTCTCCCTTGATCATTTGCTCGATCATCACCGAGCGGTCCCACCGCAATGCCTCTTCGACGGCAGAAGCAAGGGCTGCCGAATCACGCACGATCCGAGTGCCCACGCTGGACCCGCCTGCATTCGGCTTCACCACGACAGGAAATCCGAGTCCCTCCACGTCAGCGGCGGCCAACTCCTCCATACTGCTGACCATGATCCAATCGGCTGTAATCAATCCCTCGTACCGCAGCAGCTTCTTGCTCAGGTCTTTATCCATGCAAACGCTGCTGGAGAGAACGCCGCTGCCTGTATACGGAATGCCCAGGGAGTCGAGTGTGCCTTGCACCGTCCCGTCTTCCCCGTATTGCCCGTGCAGGGCGAGCAAAGCAATATCGATGCCTTTCGTTTTGCTGATCAGCTCGCGTTTATTGTTAATCTCGATCGGATAAACCTCGTAGCGGCTTTTATCCAGATGAGCGATCATCTCTTTGCCAGTCATTAGCGAAACTTCACGCTCGGATGATACGCCTCCCATGATGACGCCAACCTTCATGATGTAGACCTCCTAAAAGTTTTGTGACACCTCTCCGCATGCTCCGCCTTCACCGTTGAAGTCAAAAGTTCTTTTTCTCAGACCAACTTCCTTGCAAGCTGATCATCACTACGCATGCGGATTATTCTTCCGATCTCTGTTGCCCTCAGATTTCTACTGATTTGAATATTCATGGTTGAAATCCGACGGCAAAGGAGAACGCTGCGCTTCTACAGAATCATTCCGCCTTCTCCGTTGTAGCTTTATTACACCAGCTTTCTGGCCGCCTCGCCGATGATGCGGATTCCCTTCACGATGTTCTCGTCGGAGACGCGGGAGAATCCCAGACGCATGGTGTGATGGCCGCCGCCATCGGTATAGAAAATGTCGCCCGGCGTGAACACCACGCCCTGGGCTGAGCAGGCTTCCAGCAGTTCCCGGGTCCGGAAGTCGGGACCGAATTCAACAAACAGGTGAAGCCCGCCGTCGCCGGACAACCGCTCCATCGGAATCCACTCCTCGCAGCAGCGGATCGCCAGCTCATATTTCCGCTTGTACTCGGCCTTCGCCCTCTTTAAATATTTCTCGAAGTTGCCGTTGTACAAATATTGAAAGAGCAGGGATTGATCCAGGGTCGACGTATGAATGCTGCGGGCGCGCTTCACGCTCTCCAGATAATGAATCAAGGTCTTGTCGGCAAGCACCCAACCGACTCGCAGGCCAGGAAATAGGATTTTGGAGAAGCTGCCCAAATAGATCACGCTGTTGTTCTCTCCGCCTGCACATGCAACGAGAGGCGCGATGTGCGAGCCCGAATAGCGCAGCTCTTCGTTGAAACCATCTTCGATAACGGGAATTTCGTACTCATTCAGCAGCCGGAGCGCTTCCAGCCTCTTCTGGTGAGACATCACGATTCCTGTAGGATTATGATAGGAAGGCACAAGGTACGCCATGTCGTACGTCCGCTCCGACAGCTCGCGTGCGAGCTCCGTCAAGCTAATGCCGTCTTGCTTCATCTCGACGCCGGTAATGGCGTACCCGTGCATTTTAAAATTTTTAATAGCTGTATGATGGGTAGGATTCTCGCATAGAATGCGGCCATGCCCTTTGTTCAAGGCGGATAGCACCAGACTTAATCCTTCCGTAAAACCGCTGGTGATCAGCATATCCTTACCCTGAATGTTCACACCCTTGTTCTGCATATAACGGAGGAGGTAATCAATAAGCGGTTTATAGCCCTTGGCGTAACCGTAGTTTAGAAGTACATCACCTTCAAGCGACATCCGGTCCAGGAATGCCCGTTTGACATTTTGCAGATCGAACAGCTTCTCATCGGGAGCGATGCTTGTAAAAGATATGGAGCCCTTCTCAGCGCGGATGCCGTGTTTCATCAGATCATTCTCTTCCGCAAGCCTGGCGTATTCGTTCAGACGAGGACCCCAGTCCAGCCGTTTGCCTTCGGGCTGCATGGATGCCCCGCTGATCGAAGGGACAACAAAGTGCCCTTGCCCTTTAACCGCGTAGATATAACCTTCATCCTCCAAATCCGAGTAAGCACTCAGGACCGTATTACGGCCTACCCGAAACAGCGCGCTTAGCTCGCGCGTAGAGGGGAGCTTCTGATCGGCTTGCAGCGCCCCGGTCGTCATCAAGCGCTTCATGTAATCTTTAACTTGAATGTACGCCGGACGATCATCCGCCAACTTGAAATCCAAATACATCGTTCTTACCCCCTTGCTCTTATGATGGCATAAATTCGGCGGTACCACTAGAACCACAGCAGGCCTCTTTCGCCTCGGGCGTGGTTTGCCGGTGACAGGCCGACTTTTTATATCAAACAACCTTGGCCAATTCTTTGGATTTAACAGGATTTAAGTGTCTATTAACAGAACTATACCATCTTGACACGAATGCAAAGGAGATTATGATGGTGAACCTTCCAATAATTGTAATAAGCAATCTTAATTCCATGATAAACGAGCCTATAAAGATATCTGCCATGGGTATGCAGCCACGGGAAGCCGTGACGTTCCACCTCATCAAAAAAATAAACGAAGAACGTTATTTAGCTTCATGGGCAAGCTTTAGGGCAGATCAACACGGCAAGGTTGCTCTGGACGAGCTAGCTCCTGATCACGGCACGTACCGCGGCATTGACGGTATGGCTCTGTTTTGGTCCATGAAGCCGGTCACCAAAAATGTAATGACGCAATATTTTGACAACACGTCGATTCAGACCGAGCATCGTGATGAGCTATCTCCGCAAGCTCTACTTGTCCTGCTGGAAATGAACGACAAGGTGGTTGCACATCAAGTGATCACCCGCCATTGGATGAGCGATGACATAAGGAAACTTAACATTCGGGAAGCCGGTTTAACTGGTAGTTTTTTCTATAGCCAAGATATGAACCCCAGACCTGCCATTATGGTTGTTGGTGGATCCGAGGGAGGAATAAATGAGAAAACCGCCGCTCTTTTAGCCTCACACGGATTCACGGTGTTATCCCTGGGCTACTTCGGCTTGGAGAGTCTACCAAAACAACTTAGAGATATTCCGCTTGAAACCATACAGACGGCTTTAACGTGGTTGCACAACAGACCTGAAGTTCAGGCAGGCGGAATCGGCATTCATGGTACCTCCAGAGGCAGTGAATTGGCTTTGTGGTCAGCGACCTTGTTTCCTGACATTCATGCAGCGGTTTCATTAAGCGGATCGGCCGTATCATTCTGTGGCATTGTTCCGTGGACTGATCAGCCGACACTTCCACCTGCATGGACCTACCAAGGACAGCCGCTTCCTTACCTTCAGCCTGATAATCCAATCGAATTAGCGCGTGAATGTAAGGATATGTGGACCAACCGGAATGGAAATCCCTTCAGAACCTGGCATGACGGACTTGCGAAAAACACGGATTTGGTTGAAGCTGCAACCATTCCTCTAGAAAGGATGAACGGCGAGCTCCTCATGATATCGGGATTGGCTGATGAGAGCTGGAATTCCGCTTATCTCTCGGAGCAAGGTTTCAAACGAAAGACAGCTTTCCGCAAAGACGCATCCAAACATCTGATCTATGATGGGGCAGGACATTACATTGGTATACCTTATCTGCGAGCGGTGTCCTCCGATCAGGGAAACCAACAGGCTCTTGCACAAGCAAGCGTAGAATCATGGAAAGAAACCATTCGTTTCTTCAAGCGCGTATTATGTAAATAAAATAAAGGTCTCACATTCCTATAACGGGAATGCGAGACCTTCTTATACAGAGTTCAATGCCGCCAAGATTTAGTTTGTACTCACCAGCCGGCTTACTTCACAACCAAACTTTCCTTGATCTTATCGTTGATCCACTGCCGCTTCGACAGCAGCCATTCCTGCTCCCTCGGATACGTCTTAAAGGTGATTGGCTCTTCGAGCCCTTCCTCCAGCGCCTGCAGCACAGCCTCTCTGCCGATCTGCGTCTCCAGCAGCTGAAGCGCTCTCAAATCCTGAAGCGCTTCCTGAAATACCTTCAGCCTAATGGATTCAATCGGTCCTTCTTCACCAGGGTATACCACAAAAGCATCCCCGGAAGGAAAACCGCAATCCGCATCCGTCACCTTGAACGGATCAATGGCGCGTTTCGAGTATTGCGAATTCCAAAAGTTATATCCCCAATGGAGAAATCCCTCGATATTAAACTTATACAGCTGAATCCCGATGATCCGGTTTCTTGCCGAAGGCAAATTGAAGAAACGGTTGGACACTTCCTTGTACTGGGAACAGCAATAATAGGTCCACAGTGGCGTTACCTGTTGATCCAGAAAAGGCTCAATGTGATTGCTGGCCGGAATCGGACGCTTCACCAGCCCCTGCTCATAGAACGAAATATCGGAGAGCGCATCAATGATCGGGTAATCCGGCAGCAGCTCGTTCATCAACCGGCTTGCATGACCGTAGGCCTCCAGATGGGACTCGGATGGCTCATCGGATACATGGAAATAACAGCGCTGCTCAAGTCCCCGGCTTTCAATCCAACCGGTGAGGTCCGGTATGAATTGTCTGATGAAGGCATGATACTCTTCTCCGGTTGCATCCGTCTCCCATCCGAACAGCTTCTCAGGCTTTCCCTTCACGTTAGCCATAATCTTCGGCGCATGCCCGGCTCCCCACTGGGTGAAAAGATGCGAGAATTCCAGATACTGAATCCCATTAGAATCACACAGGTCTGCCCAGCGGTCCAGCTTATCAAACCCAAATGCATATGTTCCATCCTTGTTTACAACAACGTCAACCAGCTGCACCGTTGGCCGTTCTCCGCCCACTTCCGTATCCAGCGGAGGCGTAAACAATGGCGTCAGGATCATATTGATGCCATGCTGAGCGGCGGTCCGCATAAACTGACCGATCAACGTCCAGTGCCGTTCACTAAATATCTCCACCTCGTAGTAGTTCGCCAAGCAATCGGCATGGAACCATTCCGTATGAATCAGCGTCTGGTCCGGCAAGATTGCCGGAATCACTTCGAGCGTGAACACCTCTTCTCCAAGCGACTCCCCTGACTCTTCTTCAAAACAGACCCGGATTTCATATGTACCGCCCTTGATCTCACCCTCAGGCTGTACCGTAATCCATAGACTTCTCCACTGGTTCGGGCATCCGGTTATCACAGGCTCTGATGTCAGAGGCAGCAGCGGGTCCGGATACAGCCCGGGCGCAGCTCTTAAGATAAACTCGTCATGATCATAATATGTAGGCATCTCCGATGGAACCAGGCCTACAGAACGGACGGTAATCCGCTCGCTCAACTCAGATTGCAGATGAACCCGGATGTTTTTCAACAAGCGATTGGAACGGTAAGCAACTTGAAACGAGTACGTCTCATTGCCAAACGACGACCCTCTGTCATACGAGGCTTGGGATAGTTCTTCATCGGCAAATACTTTGGACAAAGAGCTCAACAGCCGGGTCTCAAATGATACGGAATGACTCATGCAGGTTACACCTCTCTACAATGAAATGGGATACTTTCACGTACATCTTACACTAATCTGGATGAAACGGAAGGTGAATTTTGCGTTTTCGAAAAAAAAGGAGCCACCGCTCCTTTGCGGTGGCCGCCTTATTATGGCTCCATACCGGAATTCCGCGAAGATGCTAGAATTCTCCCATCAATCCGAGCTACGGTATACTTCAAAGCCGGACAGACGCGGACACCATCTCGATTCCAAAATGGTAAGCCTGATATATTGAGCCCGTACAGCGGGAAAGCGGCAAATGCGTTTGCGCCCGACATAGAAGAATGAACGGGGATTACCAACACTTTTTTGGAGTACGGAAGAAAAACAAGTCTAAAGCATCACGACTTCCATAGCATTTACACCGCCCTTAAGCTATGGTAATTATCCTTGTCTTAAGCTGCGGCAACAGAGGGAGATCAACCGACTATAGACCGAAACTACGGATTTGGAGGAGTCGGCACTGCTGGTTCTCCCTCGCGGCCAAGCCGCCGGCTTGCCGTTTCCCTGCGTCCCGTCGCGGGGACATGGGCTCCCGCTTTGGCCAAACCGAACCTCGGCATATTGTTGTACAGACATTCATATTGTCCTTCCGGAACCAAATAGGTTTCGTGGAATATCCCTACGTCCCCTCCCGTTCCAATCTTGCGGTTGAAATCCTGCCATGCCTTCAGGTGATTGGCTCCGTGACGGGCATAATGCTCCAGGTGTTCGAAACTCCTCCAATATTGAATAAGAGTAAGCCCCTTGCCGGAAAAATGATAGGTACCGTCCATGAAACCGAGCTCATCCTTGTTCCGGTACAGCTCCTGAAGCATCGGGGACATGGCATTCATGACAGGCAGCCACTTATGGACCGCCCACCACTTGTTAATCCGAAACCCGATCACGAATACAACGAAGGATCCTTCCATGTGTGCGGTATATCGACCTGGAATGACTTTGCTCATACCTGTTCACTCCTCTTCCTTTATTTCTAGCAGACCAAGATGCGTTTCGTAAAAGCGACTGATTTCGGTTGAATTATACAATTGCGCCGTCAGAAACGCGCCATAAAAAATGGTGAAACAAATCTGTACAGCTTGCTCCAAGGTAAAAGCTTTGTTCAGCCTTCCGGCTTGCTCCTCTTCCTTCATGAACTGCTGGAACAAATCGTACATGTTAGGTGACTTGCTTCCCGCTTCCTCGTGTCCGGGAAAGAGCAACGATACTTCCGCAGAGCTGAGCTCCGGCATGCAGGGCTGCATGTTCTGCTCCGCGAGAAAGGAGATCAGGCTTGGCATCATGCCTGGCCTCACTTGATGCTCATTAGCCACTTGGGACAACAGATGCCGGAAAGCCTGAAATCCCTTTTTCCCTTCCGTATCGATCTCGATAACCCGCTTGGTCAGCCATACCCGCATAAAATAAATCAGCAGATCCTCTTTGCGTTGATAGAACTTAAAAAAAGTGACTTTTGAGATTTCGGCTCGCCTGCAGATGTCCTCCACCATAACCTGGCTGAACATCCGATCGCTCATCAAGGATAATGCCGCTTCATACAGCGCGATTTTGTTCTTGGCTTTTTTTAATTCCCTTAATGGGATATCCGGATCCATTGTGATAGCCCCCTTAAAGTTAACTTATGTAAATAAATTAACACGAGTTAATTTATTTTGTCAACACAACCATATCAAATAGCAGACAGTCAAAATACCCCTAACATCAGGCACGCTGATGTTAGGGGTACGGCATACATTCACTCTGTCTTTTGAATACGGATCCTCTTCATTTACCAGTACATATCCCAATCTTTATAGACCCTTACCAAAGCTTCAAAATAGAAATAGTCCCCCCAAATGCAGCATTCGTCGATTCCGTTGCCGAGCGGCTTTCCGTACACCGCATGCTGCAGAATGCCGTTGGATCCTGGGAGCGATACCGTCGTATAGCGATCGCTTAATGACCCCAGAACGCGCAGTGCCGCGTTCTCGTACGTACGACGCCGCGGGTGTGAGAGCGGCAAATGCTTTGCCAGTTCCAGCATTCCACATACCGAAATGGCTGCGGCCGAGCTGTCCCTCTCTTCTTTTCCTTCGGTGAATATCAAATCCCAATAGCACACATAATCCTCTGGCAGCCGATTCAAAAAGTAATTCGTGACTCGCTCGGCATCATGCAGCAGCGATTCATCCTTCGTATATGCGTAACTGAGCGGCATACCGTAAATGGCCCAGGCCTGACCGCGGGACCAGCATGAATGATCCGCATATCCTTGGGACGTTTGCCCAAACCTTGGTTCTCCGCTCTCGACATCCATATAATACGTGTGATACGTTGAGGAATCCTCGCGGATCAAATAACGGGAGGATTGCTGCGCATGGCTTATGGCGGCGCGCCGATACTCCGGTTTGCGGGTTTCCTCTGTCGCCCAATAGAGCAAAGGCAAATTCATGCAGCAGTCGATGATCATTCGGCCGCGCTGTGAAGGCTGGTCCAGCTTGCCCCAAGCCTGAATGATCCCGGCTTTCTCGAAATACCGCTCCATCAACAGGTCTGCTGCGGCCAAGGCAATCCGTCTTGCTTCCTCATTCCCGGTCAGCTTATAGGCGGCAACGCAGGACAAGGAATACAAAAATCCCAGATCATGCGTCTCCGTGGCGATGCGCTGCTCCACGCGCTCCTTGTAGCTGTGGAGCTGAAGCTCCGCAGTCGACCGGTACTTGGCATCTCCCGTGACTTCATAAGCCAGCCACAGCATTCCGGTCCAGAATGACGAGGTCCATTCCATATTGCCGATTGGCTCGTAGATATGATTGCGGCTTGCAGGGGATGGAAAACAGCCTGAAAATGTGTCTAAATTCTCATCAATCTTATGCAGCACGAATTCGATGGCGGCTTTGGTCCTTTGCTGCGTCCATGTCGTTATCTCGCCGTATTTTAAAGGTTCCTGGATCGCTTCCATTTCTAATTGGCCACTCCTCTCCGCGTTTAACGTTATTGCCCGCTTGCGCTCACCCGATATTTGCCGGGGGTGACCCCCTCCAATTTCTTGAATGCCCGGATGAACACGACATCATTGGTATAGCCGACCAGTTGGGCCAGCTGCGCATTGGTCAGTTCCGATTGCTCCATCAATGTCTTCGCTTTCTCAATTCTCGCTCGGGTAATATAGTCGGTGATATTGCATCGATTCATCTTCTTAAAGAAACTCGAAATATATTGCGGCGTCATGCCGAAATGATCGGCGATCATACCGAGTCCTAAATTATAATCGGTTAAATTCCGGTCAATGAATGCCATCATATCCTGCTGCAGCTGGATGCTGTGATCGCTGTGCTCCGTATGAAAGAGACGGGTCAGCTTTTCATACAACCGCTTGGTCTCAGCCTGCATTTCATCGCTTGTGGCACAACCGAATATATGCTTTACAGGGTCAAAGTTCGGGCCCAGCAGGCTTTCATGATCCGTGTTCGTCAAATTCAGTATTTTCAGAAATGTGCTTATGATATTGAAGAACAGGCATCTGCCCAGTTCAGGGGTCATGCCCGCCGAATTAAAATTCATCGTATAAATATTGTCCAGCAGCTTAGCGACGTTTTCCTTATCTCCGCCTCTCACATGATTGACAAGCTGCGTCTCGAATTCGATCGGATAGTAATAATGATGCTTAATGTCCCGCACATGACCGAAGTGAATGATGGAATTTCTTCCGCTGAACATTCGGTAATCCAGAGCGGCCATGGCTTCGAGATAAGCACTGCCGATGGTTCCGTTTCCTGTGTGTATGCTGCTGACGGCAATGGTCACGGAAATGTGGAAACGGTCCTCCAGTATACGGAGCAATCGCTCTGCAATCTCATGAAGGAAGAGCTCGGCATCCGCCTCCTCAACCGGATGGAAATTGACCAGGAACGCTACCCGGTCGCGTTCCATATCGACGGCGAATCCCTGGTGACCCGAATTCGCAATGTCCGTGCCGATATTGGAGACAATAAAGCGGATTTGCGTCCAATCTTGCTCGGATGGTTCCGGTGACAGTCTTGAAATATCCACAGCTTGAACGATGATTACTGCAAACATATCAGACCCGAAGTGGATGCCCATGCCCACTAATGACGGCCCTCCTTGATTCTCCGCATGATCCGGATCGATGTACCCCCGAATGAGCCTTGACAGAAAATCAGCGCGGATGACGGGCGTTTGCCTGAACAGTCGCTCTCTCAGATGCCGCTGCTCAACGAGCGAGCCTTCGATTGTTTGCAAAATGAAATCATATTCGTTCGCGGCCGGCTTATCCTGAATCGGCTTTCCTTGAAGAATGGCATCAACCACCCGTTTGACGGGACTGTATTGTCGGTATGCAAACCAACAAGCAACGGCTGCTCCTGCGACAAGCGAAACGACAAACACCGTCAGCGCCATTCTCTTCAGTTGTGTTACTCGTTCCATGACACTGTCCATCGGCATGACGGATACATACTGCCAGCCGGCCTCCCTGGATTCCGTAAAAGTGATCATGCTGTCCGTGCCATTTAATGCTGTCTTGAACAATCCCGATGGACCGGCTAGTCTTTCCGTCACCTGCACGGACAGCTCCGAGTCCGAGGAACTTGCGATCACGCCCCGTTCCTTATCGAGGATATAAATCTCGCTGTCGTTGGCGGACTCGATTTGCCGGAACATTTCTTGAAGCTGCTGCCCATCGATCATGATAACCAACGTTCCGCGGATATTAGACACTTCATGAAGCGGAAGGGATTGCGCATAAGTGATCACATTCGCCGGGTTGCCATTTCCTTGGTTCGGGTCCTGAAGCAGCACATCGGAGGGCAGAAATGCCTTGTTATGATAGCTGCCAAGCAACGTCCGCTTCCATGTATCAAAGTCCATATGCCCAAACCGGTAATACTTGTCGTAAAAGGTTCTTGCATCCGTCCGCAATCCAGGCTTCAAAATGACGTCTCCCGCCTGCAGATGAACATAGTAGTCCTTCACGAATCCGCTTACAAAAGATTGATAACGATTTAAGTAATCGCGGACGAATTCTACCTGGCGGTACGCCCCCCCTTGATCATGCCGATCAAGATTCAGCAAATAAGCCAGTTTGGGGTTAAACATAATTTGCTTGGCCAAAATATCCACTTCTTTAAGCTTGCTGTCCATGGAAAGCCGCAGTTGTTCCAGCATCGCCGAATTTGAACGCTCCGCATTGTTTTCCATCACGTTTTCCACCCGTCCATATAGAAAAAGCCCTACGGTCATAGGCAATAAAAGGATGAGCAAATACGAAACGATCATGGTTTTCAAGACGCGTCCCCGACTGCTCTTTCGCTTGCCGGGAAGAAGGCCGGGTATCGAGATCATGACGCATTCCTCCAAGAAAATGTATGGAAAAACCTATTTCTTGAATCCTTCGCCAAACGGACTAGCAAACCCTTTAATAATTTCGGTCACCCCAAGAGAGACGCCACCCCCCGTTAAAAGGGATGCTTAAATTTTGGGTACGGGGTATTAAAACACCTGAACTAATCGTACCGAACGAAGCTTCACGGCAGCCGCCTGCCAAATTTCCGGTCCGAAAGGTTTCGGCTTCGCAAGCTTGGTCGATAAGGTCAATGCATACGTACCTGGATTGTCAATGACGATTCGCCCGATCGATGACTGAACCTCGGTATACGGATGCTGGCAGGATATGGAGTCGCTGACGACCTTATCCTCTTGAGGAACACACGCAATCGTCTGCTCTGCTGCCTGTACGGTGACTTCATGATCATATTCCTTTTCCCAAACGGCATCGGATCTTTTAAAGTTGACGAGTTTGATTTCATATATGCCGGACGACGACGCCTTAAAGGTCCACCGGGCCTCGTTCATCCCGTTGCCTGTCGTTATGTCCGACAGTACAAGATCCAAATGAATGGCGCCATCCGCCTGTTGGATAAAACTCCGATCTACATCGATCCTGCCCTCGACTTCCAATGCAATAACTGATACGTGATCTTCCGGAGGAAGCTCCGGCAATCGGATCCGCATCGCGTGATGGTCCGTTTCCGGCCGATAGCTCTGTTGCACGGGAAGACTGCCTGTACTCGGGTCTGTGAACAGATAAGCTTTTTTAACCGTATTTCTCACCCCATTCAATAACAGTTCTTCCGTTGGCCAATAGCGATTGTACACATGGAGGAAGAGCGTATTTCCTTTCACCGTAATCGCCCCCCATTCCAGCTCGTAAGGGAACGGGCTTGCGCTTGTGCCGTAGACCGCCTCTCCATTTCGCGCCAGCCAACCGCCAACTTCCTCCAGGCGTAGAGCGGATTTTTCCGGAATTATTCCTGTTTCCGTAGGGCCGACATTGAGCAGCAGATTTCCTCCCTTGCTTACGATGTGCACCAATTTTCGGACCAAAGCATCCGCCGATTTCCATACTTGATCCTTCGTGCTGTACCCCCACGATTGATTTAGGGTCATCGGCGTCTCCCATTCCCTTGTTTCCTCGCCATGCATCGGGATTTCGTTATCACCCTTGGATTGGTAGTCTCCGAAATCAGGCCAATGGCTTACCCTGCTGTTAATCAGGCATTCGGGCTGAAGCTCGCGGATCATGTTCACCATCGTTTCGCTCTCCTTCTTCGACAATCCGCCGGATGTGTCGAACCAGAGCAGGCCGACCGGACCGTATTCCGTCAGCAGCTCGCGTACTTGTCCCTTCGCTTTATGGTTCCAGTAACTGAAGAACGCCTTCTTCTCCAGCTCGTAGTCCCACAGATTGTTAAACGTATCATGAAGCGCATGCGGATGGTGCCAATCAATGACATGCGAATAGTAAAAGCAGAGGCGGATTCCTTCCTCCCTGCAGGCCTCGGATAATTCCTTCAACGCATCCCGGCCGAATGGAGAAGCATCCACGATATTGAACGGGTCCGTCCGTGAATGGTACATGGCGAAGCCATCGTGATGTTTGGCTGTAATGACGATATATTTCATGCCTGCGCTTTTGGCGCAATTCACCCAAGCTTTGGCATCAAACTGTGTCGGATTGAATTCCTCGGCAAGTTTCTCATATTCCTTTACCGGTATTTTGTTGGCATACATGACCCACTCCCCTTTGCCGAGCAGCGAATATACCCCCCAGTGGATGAACATGCCGAATTTGGCATCCTTCCACCACTGCATCCGGTTCTTCCTTTCCGTTACGATCTCTAATGAGTCAGCCATCGTACTCCTCCTATTCCTTAATGGCGCCGATCAAAACGCCTTTGACGAAATATTTTTGCAAAAACGGATACAGAAGCAGGATCGGCAATGTGGATACGATAATCGTTGCATATTTAATGGTGTCCGCGATCGCCATCCGGTCTCCCGAGGCTTCCGTCATCATGCTGTCCGTTGTATTGGTTATGAGAATTTCCCGTAGCACGAGCTGGAGCGGGAATAGCTCCCGGTCCCTTAGATAGATGAGCGCCCCGAAATATGAATTCCAGTGCCCCACGGCATACCATAGAATCATGACGGCGATAACGGGCATGGACAGCGGAATAATGATCCGGAACAGAATGATCAGATCGTTCGCACCGTCGATTTTCGCCGACTCCTCAAGACTAATCGGGACGGACTGAAAGGCGGTCCGCATAATGATCATATTGAACGTGCCAATCATCCCGGGGATCAGCATCGCCCAGATCGTGTTCAGCATCCCCAGGTTATTGATCAGCAAATAAGTCGGAATCAGGCCGCCGCCGAAAAACATGGTGATGACGATCAGCATCATCAAGAGATTTTTGAAGTACAGGTTTCTGCGGGACAGCACGTAAGCACCGATCGCCGTGGCCACCAGATTGATGGCTGTACCCGCCGCGACGTAGATCAGCGTGTTCCGATATCCCGTCGTAATCATCGGGTTGTTAAACACCGCCTTATAGGCTTCGAAGTTAATGTCAAGCGGAGCGAACAGCAGCCCCCGGTGTTGGGCCAATGAAGCGGGATCGCTGAACGAAGCGAAGGCAACATACACGAACGGATATAAGGTGACGAAGCAGAGGCCCGTCAGGATCAACGCGTTCAAACAGACGAAGGTTAACTCTCCTGCGGATCGTTTGTTAGCCATGAACGCCCTCCTCTCTACCACAGTTTATGTTCGCTGACCCGCTTGCTGATCGAGTTCGCGAGTACAAGCAGGATGAAGCTGACGACCGAATTAAATAATCCAACGGCGGTCGTGAAACCGTAATCCGTCTCCAGAACCCCTCTACGGTAGACAAAGGTCGAGATCACGTCTGCCGTTTCATAAGTAAGCGGGCTGTACATCAGCAATACTTTTTCGCTGCCAACACTAAGCATGGAGCCCATATTGAGAATAAAAATGATGATGATCGTTGGCAGCATGCCCGGCAGCGTGATGTGCAGCATTTGTTTCCACCGGCCAGCCCCGTCCATCTTGGCAGCTTCGTAAAGGGTCGGGTCAATGGTGGCGATGGCGGCAAGATAAATGATCGAACCCCAGCCTACGCCTTGCCAAATGCCTGAGCCGACATATATCGTACGGAACCAACTGGCCTCGCTCATGAACGGAATCGATTCGATGCCGAAAAAGCCCAGAATCTGATTCACCAAGCCATCTCTTGCAAGAAAATCGAACATGATCCCTGTCACCACGACGATGGATACGAAATGCGGTAAATATGATATCGTCTGAACCGTACGCTTAAAAAGCCGGCTGCGGATTTCGTTCAGCAGCAGGGCAAGAATAATCGGTGCCGGAAACGCGAAGATAAGCTCATAGACATTGATCAGCACCGTATTGCGCAAAAGCCGTTCGAAATAATAGCTGTTAAAGAAATTGCGAAAATGCTCAAATCCGATCCACTCGCTTCCCCAGATGCCATCGGCAATGCTGAAATCTTTGAAAGCCATCAAGAGACCGTACATGGGTCCGTAGTGGAAGACGGCATAGTATAGAATGACGGGAAGCGCCAGTATATAAACGAATTTATTCCTTCTCAAATCGTTCGCAATCGTTGTCCATTTCCCTTTGTGATGCTCGAAGGGATTATCCTGGGTTGCAGACAAACGAATCCCTCCCTCCAAATCAATTTATATTGCAGCGCCAAGAGCGGCGGAGACTGCAGATTTCCGCCGCTTCAGGACGTTTAACCGTTTACCGTTTACCGTAACGCTCCAAGGCTTTTTGCTGTATTTCCAGAGCTTCGGCAAGACCCATGGATTCAATGGTTTTCACATACTTGTCAAACTGATCCAAAGGCTCGGCGCCCATGACGAACTTCAAGTACATCTCGTCCTTGTATGTGTTGATGTCCGTCATGATTGAAGCATAGCGGCTGCTCTCGGATTGGGTCGGCGTTGTGCGCGGCATTTTCTTTTCCATGGTCGGCTCTGCCCAGATGATCTTGGACTCCAGCTGATCCGGCTCGGTCGTGTATTGTTGATCGAATCGTATATCAAGCATGAACGGTCCGCTGAAGGTTGCGCGGTTATGCTTGGACATGGACTGGATCAATGGCAGTCCGGAAGGATCTTTCAATACTTCGGGCTTAAATATCGGCTTGCCGTCCTCCATCGCGTAGCTGACGCCCTCTTTTCCGAAATTAAACAACAGGGCACCTTCCTCGGAATAGCCGTAATCCAGCCACTTAACCGTTTCAATCGGATTTTTGTTGCTGGTGGTAACGGCTGCCCCGATTCCGTTAAATGCATAGTCCTTATATCCCCAAATCTGCTTATCGCCTTGGTTCATTACAGGATAGGGGGCTGCCACCAATCTGAAGTTCGGATCTTTATCCTTCATCAGCGTTCCATACTTGCCAATCCCGCTGCCGGTGTATAGAATCGCTGATCCGATTTGCCCGCCCGTAATCTTGGCCTCCAGCATTTTCTCATCGGTCGTCGCAAAGTCCTGATCAAGTAAGCCTTCTTTGTACCACTGGTTCATGAGCGTCAGGAATTCCTTGAACCTCGGGTCCGTCGGGCCGTATTTAACCTGTCCTTCCTCTTGGTAAAATCCGGCATTAATTCCCCATGCCCCGAGAAAAGCGGTCGTTGTATCGACATCTCCTTTCGTCAGATACAAGGGAATCTCATCCGCCTTGCCATTGCCATTCGGATCTTGTTCCTTAAAAGCCTTCAACACGTTGTACCATTCATCAATCGTTGTCGGCATCGAAAGCCCCAGCTTATCTAACCAATCCTGCCGGACCGTCGGTCCGAGAAATACCTTAAGCTTGTCGTCGGTGCGCAGGAACGGGAACACATATATGCTGCCGTCATCGGTCGTAATTTCCTTCTTCCACTCCGGATGCTCCTCAAGCACCTTTTTAAAGTTCGGGGCGTATTGGTCGATCAAATCATTGAGTTTGATGATTTTGCCGTCCTTGATCGCCTTCTCCGGTCCCCCCGGGTAACCGGCCCATGAATACTCGATCACGTCCGGGAGCTTATCCGAGGTCATCATGAGGTTGAACTGCTCCGTAGCCTGCTGGCCCTGCGGAGGATGCTGAAAATCCACATTCACCCCGGTTATCCTCTCCAGTTCCTTATAAGCCTCGATTTCGTTATAACTTTTCATCGTAGCGGACACTTGGCTAACGATTTGCACCCAATACGTCAGTTCCGATAGAACCGGAGGGGATTCCGGGTCCAACGCTGCCTCCGGTTGTTCCTTGGCAGAGCCGCCGCAGCCTGCTGTTATGGCGATGGTGGCGGCAAGCAAAACCATCCAGAATACTTTAAACCTGTTGACCTTCATTATCATTTGCCTCCCTTTTCATTTGCATGTTGTGTGAACTTCTGGTTTGTTAAGCACCACCTTACTGAACATTCTGGCGATTGAACACTGCCGTGTTTTCTAATTGTGCAGTATATTTTTAAGGCAGTACATTGTCTATATTTAATCTTGGACTGATTTATTTAACGATAGATGGTCATTAAAGAGTTCAAGGGCGGCCGAAACGGCCGCCCTTTTCATCAATATAAGCTGCTAGGAAGCCGAGCTGCGGCTTCGGATGTAGTCTATGTCTCCAAGAAGAAGCTCCGCGAAGCCAGAATCGATATGCTTGCCTTGCTGCGCTTTGATGGCATTCTCCAGTGAAGTCAGCGCATCTTCGATGGCTTCGCTTCGGGCCAGATGCCGCTGGAGATCCGAGATTTTAGCCAATAAGCTTTGGGAGATACCACGATTATCGATCCATCCCTTCTCTTCCCCTGCTCTCACGATATCGTCGAGCTGTTCCTGATTCACAACAACTTCGAAAGGATACTCGCGAACCGTGATATTCCCTGCTGCATCTTCTGCCGATATCCGAAGGGTGTGTGGTCCGGCCGTTAGCGTTAACGCTTCTACAACCACCGTATCAGGAGCTTCCTTACCATCCAGCTCCAAGGCGATATTGGATACACCGCTTAATGTGTCCGAGATTTGAGGCGAAATGGTGATATGCTCGGTTTGGTACACGGACTGGGTCACGTTTGCCGTGATTTCCGGCCCGGTCCGGTCGATCTTCACCGTCTTGGAAGCTTCGTCGCTTGTCACGCCCGACATAGCGGCCGCTCGGGCATGTATCGTTGTCTGGCCTTCCGCTTCTACAAGTATGGGAGCCGTGTAATCCGTCCATTTGCCTTCGGATCCGATCTTGTACTGGCTTCGCATGCCCGCCGCTTCAGCTTCCGCTGTCATGGCAACGGTGACCTTCACCGATTCACGGTTCCACTCGGTGTCCATGTCGGCCTTAATCTCGGGAGGAGCGTTCAGCGTATTCGTCTCCCGCAGCCGCCATACTTCCTGCGAAGGCATCGGCAGATTCAGGGCGTCAACGCGGGAACGAACCTCATCTTTGGAATACGGCAGGGCCCATTTGTCAAAGAATTCCGTCAGATTCTCGCCTGCGATTGTGGATGCCATGACCACAAACGTATCGATCTCCTCTTGGTTCGTCGCAGGCAGCTGCGACGCCGGCAGCTCCCGGTAGGCCTTGTGAAGCTCGGCGTAAAAATCCCATCCATAAGCCAGGGAAAGCTGGCGGAACATCACGAGATAGCCGAAGAGATCCAGCTGGCCAGAGGCGCCGAACGACCTGCCCGGAAGATCGCTTTCGATATATTCAAACGCTAAGTCATAGGAATCTTTCCCATCGGCATTGCGAATCAATAAGTTGCTGCTGTTGCCGAATTTCTCTTGGACGTATAAGGAGTAAATATTTACCGTGATTTCACCCGTTACGTTCCAGTTCCAGGCTCCTTGCTGATATTCGTGGCCGGTCTCGTGCCAGAAGCCCCATCCTCCCTGAGTAACTCGGGATATGTCCACGGCATGGCCCGCTGAAGGATCGATGTGGAACATGATCGGATAGCCTGCATGCATATAACCCGCACTAATTTGACGATCCGCAACGTAACGGAACGGAAGGTCTATACTCTTATGCGGCAGCGGTTGATTTGGGGAGAGTCCTGCGACTTCCTCTGTGTAGTCCACGATCGCGTCCCACTTCTCCAATAATTGCTGCGGATCTCCAAGCTGCCTGATATACTCGGACGGAAGCGTCAAGATCACTCTGCGTCCTTGAAGTTCTGACCATGGAGAAGGATAATATCGAATCGCATCTTCCCATTCGTCAGAAGAGGTCTCACCAAGGATATAATACGGAGCACGAACTCCCCCGCTGATTTCAATATTCTTCTCAACGCCAGGCTGCAGCTTGGTCGGAATCAGGTAAATCAGACCGCCATAAGGGCTGCGAATCCGATTTTCACCCGGAAGGAGCGGCTTTCGCTGCGTTATGACCGGAGGTCGTTCCCATTCCGTTTTACTTGTCAAATTGTCCGTGTGTGCCCCAATCTGCACATCCAGATGCTGCGTGCCTTCAGGGACCTGAACCGTTACCCAATCTCCGGCCGGCGCGTACAGCCCCGTGCTGATCCAATTCTTCGGAACCGTCCCTTGACGTAAATAGTCAAAGGTTGAATAATCAAAATTCACGTGAACGGATTGTCCCGTCACTCGCGGGGCGTCCGCCGGAACAGCTCCAGGAAATTGATCGGCATAAGGGGATTTGGGGGCCGTCAGATCATTGCCGATCCGCCCCAATTGAAATGCTAACAATGCACTGGTATAGGGCGCCTTGGAACGGTCCAGCGGAAACGTAAGCTGGGACTCCAAATCGCTGGCATCCTGCTCGATCACGGCATACAGCGGACTTTGAGGGGTGATGCTGCTGACGGTTCCACCTGTCACCGAAGCGATGACCTGCAGCTTCTTATCCGCGCCGGCGCCAGGCCGCCCGACGTTCACCTGATCCGGTGACAGCGTTCCTGCCTCAATCGCTTCGGCCTGCTCCAGCAGCTTTAGCGAATGATAATTGGCGGATTGCTCCGTCGTCAGTTTAGGCAGGGTTTCCGTTCGACTCGATGCCGTATTGTTCATTAAGCCGAGGCCCATCCGGTTCAAAAGACGCTGTACCGGGAAATCCTCACTGAGCCTACCCGACCGGCCTTCATATGCATTCCCGAGAAAGACATGCGGATGCTGCTCCATCACCCAGCCCTTTAATGGAACAACGACATGACCGCCTTGCGCGACGTAGTCCTCGAGGAGGTCGACCTCACTATCCTTCAGGGTACCGTCAACATAAGCTACGGGGTAGCGGGACGGATCCAAGTGCTCAGGCGTGAATTGCTCCAACCGGACCAGATCGATCGGCACATCGGTTTCGATGGTATAATTTTTCCACGTTGCCGACAACATGGGCAATCGGCCCTTGCCTTCCAATGCCTCCTGATAGGTCAACGTCTCGGAATCCTCGGTCAGCCACAGGAGGATGTTACGGGCCACCGTCTTCCGCTCATCGGTAATATCGGAGGTAAACTTGAAATAGGAATCGTCACCTGCAACAACAACTTTGCCTTTTCCGTAACGGGCAGCCGCGAGAATCGGCGTCGTATCGGGGTTCACCGCCAGGACGAAGGCTTGATCTCCGATGGCAGCTACTCCCCCGTTATACGTGGCCGATACCGTCGGATAACCGGACAAACCCTTGTAAATAACATCAAGATCCTGTTGAGTCGCCATATTCGCGGCGGTGTTCGAGTCTAATAAATGAACATCAGCCTGCTCTGTCATACCATCGGCCGCCATCAGTGTCTTTCCTGCTGGCGGAACGGCCACAAGCGCGCACGCAACTGCCAATAACAGCTTCAACCACTTTTTGGTGTGGAAACCCATAGTCAACCGTTCAACTCCTTTGTCGATGATTTCGTAATTAGCAATGAGACGAATAACTTCGATTCCACCTCCCCTGCGATCCCTTTCTCCCCACGTCCTAAATATAAAACGGCCGCCCGGAACACCATACAGTCGATTTTTAAGATCGGACTGTATTTTTTCCGGACGGCTCTGCCTTTTTTTAATATTCGGTTGACGGTAATCAAGCGGTGTGCCTGTTTCTAATGATCAGCCCCTGGCTGCGGCATCCGCATAGAAGATAATCGTGTAAAATTTCGTTGTTTCATTACCAGGATTCACGTACCGATGGGGCCGGTTAGCCGAGAAATGCACGGAGCTTCCGGCAGGCACGGTGTAGCTTTCGTCTTCGCGCCAGAGCTCCAGCTCCCCCTGGTGCACAAAAATATACTCCTCCACGCCATCATTATGAGCTTCAGATCCGTGATCACATCCCGGATCCATTATAACCATGTAGGACTCAAATTTGGTGCGCAGGTTGTAGGAGAACAAAGGGTATACCCGGTACGCGCCTTCTGCCTCGTGAAAAGGCTCCACGTCCTCAGGTGATACCACGGTTACTTCGGTTTCCGCCTCTTCGATGAGCGTGGTGAATGAAATGCCGAGGCCGCTAACGATGCGCCACAATACGGAGATCGTCGGATTGGAATCCCCCCGCTCGATCTGTCCCAGCATGGCTTTGCTTACACCGGTCAACTCGGCTACGTTATCGAGGCTGAGGCCCCGTGATTTGCGAATGGCTTGCAGATTTCTCCCTACTTTTTTATGAATGGGTTCCAAGTGTAACCATATCCTCCTTCTGAAACTAAGCCGTTAACTGATCTTGCTCTGATCCGCTTGCGGCTTCTCCATAAGCTTTGACACCATATCATCGGTCATATGGTTCAAATCATATTGTACATCAAATCCCCATTCTTCGCGTGCTGCAGTTGCATCGATGGAATCCGGCCATTCGTTCGCAATCGCCTGACGGACAGGATCCACGTCATAGTCGAGGCTGAAATCCGGTATATGCCGGCGGATGCTAGCCGCAATCCCCTCAGGATCGACACTCATCGCCGTGACATTAAAGGCGTTACGGTGCTTCAGCTTGGACGGATCAGCTTCCATCAATGTCATGATGGCGGAAATCGCATCCGGCATGTACATCATGTCAAGGTAGGTCCCTTTATCAATATAGGAAGTGTAGCTTCCATTGCGGATGGCCTCTACATACATCTCAACCGCATAATCCGTCGTTCCCCCGCCCGGAGGCGCGGAGTGGGAGATCAGCCCTGGAAAGCGCAATCCGCGGGTATCCACTCCGAATTTATGGTAATAATAGTCACACAACAGCTCGCCCGAGACCTTGCTGACTCCATACATCGTTAACGGGCGCTGCACCGTGTCTTGCGGCGTTGCTTTTTTCGGGGTATCCGCCCCGAATGCCGCGATGGAGCTCGGCGTAAAGAACTGGCAGGATAATGCCCGTGCCGTCTCGAGGGCACTTAACAAACCGCCCATGTTCAGGTTCCACGCCAGTGCCGGATTGGATTCTGCCTTGGCGGACAACAGGGCTGCAAGGTGGATAATCGCATCCGCCCGGTGTTCTTTAGCCGCTTCGTGGAATGCGTGGTGGTCGGTTACATCCAGTATTCTGAATGGTCCTGATTGGACCGTTTCATGATGGATTTGGCGAATGTCCGTTGCGAGAACAGCTTCTTCACCGTAAACTTGCCGCAATTTCGCCACCAGGTCTGAGCCAATCTGACCGAGCGCACCGGTTACCATAATTCGTTTCATCACTTGTGCCCCCTTATTAGATCAGACCCAACTCGCGTCCGATGGTTTCATATGCGGAAAGTGCGCGATCCAGCATCTCCTTCGTATGAATGGCGGTTGGCATATTCCGAACTCTTCCCGTGCCTTTTGGTACCGTCGGGAACACGATCGATTTGACATACACGCCTTCTTCGTACAATCTGGTGCTGAATTTCTGGGTGGTTGTCTCATCTCCAATAATGCACGGCGTAATCGGAGTTTCGGTACGACCGACAGAATAGCCAAGACGCTTAAGTCCTTCCTGCAGATAACGGGTGTTCTCCCACAGCTTCATTTGCAGATCTTTGCTGTTCTGCAGGATATCGATAGCGGTAATACAAGCGGCTACGGTGCCTGGAGGCAGCGCCGTGGAGAACAGGAACGGCCGGCTGCGGACCTTGAGCCAATCCACCAGATCCCGTGATCCAGCAACATACCCGCCGACAACGCCAACCGCCTTGGACAGCGTGCCGATCTGAATATCTACCCGCTCCGACAACCCGAAATGCTTCACCGTACCTGCACCGCCCCCAAGAACGCCAGATCCATGAGCGTCATCCACATAAGTAATCAGATCATAGGTTTCGGCGATCTCCACGATTTCGGGGAGCTTCGCAATATCGCCATCCATCGAGAACACGCCATCGGTAATGACCATAATTTTGTTATATAAACCGGATTCTCTCGCTTCTTGTGCTTTCGAACGCAAATCGTCCATGTCCGAATGGTTAAAACGAATAACCTTCGCCTTGGTCAATCGGCAGCCATCAATAATGGACGCATGGTTGAGCTCATCCGACAAAATCGCATCCCCGGCACCCATCACCGCCGAGATTGCCGCCATATTGCAATTGAAACCGGATTGATACGTCAGCACCGCCTCGGTTCCCTTGAACTGGGCAAGCTTCTCCTCAAGCTCTACATGAAGTGCAAGCGTTCCGTTAATGGAGCGAACAGCGCCGCTTCCAGTCCCGAAATCGGTAGTAGCCCGGATTGCCGCTTGTTTCAATCGCTCATCATTCGCCAGTCCGAGATAGTTGTTGGAAGATAAATTCACGAATTCACGACCCTGAATGGTAATGAGCGGACCATTCGGACTTTCAAGAGGCTGGATCGTATTATAGAGTCCTTGCTCCTTGAGTTCTGTTAGATTATCCTGTAAGAAAGCGCTTAACGATTGACTGGACATATGAAATTCCTCCCGTGGATCCGAAGTATCTTAACGTACATATCATTTACCATTCCATTGTATGCAAAAAGTCACACGCATGCAATATCCTGTACAAAAATATGTTATATTGCATAAACAAAAAAGCCATGCTTCCTCAATCGAGAAAGCATGGCTTCTTCATGGTTATTCTTTTAACGTCCAAATATCGGTATGCGGCTTAGGCAAATTCAATGAGGCAATCCTTCCTCTTCCGTCTTCCGTCAGACCTATTGCCCATTTGTCGAAAAATTCAGTCAGGTCCTCCCCAGCCGTTTGAGAAGCTATGACGGCAAAAGTATCCACCGTACCTTGAATTTCGTCGCGAGATAATTCGCGGTATTTCTCGAATATCCGGGTATAGAATTCCCAGCCGTAAGCAAGCTGAAGCTGCTTGAACATCACCAGTCTTTCATAATTGCCGATTTGGCCGTATTTTTTTGCCGGATCATGGTTTTCTACAAATTCGATTCCCCGGTCATAGTAATTCTTGCCGTCATTCCCGATTTTCAATAGTTCGGAGGCATTCCCATACTTCTCTTGGGTGTACAGTGAGAATAGGTTAACGGTCACTTCCCCTACATCGCTCCAGGTCCATGTCCGCTGCTGGTATTCATGCCCAAGTTCATGCCAGAATCCCCAAGCGCTTGTTTTTACATAATGGACATCCAGCAGGTTGGCCGCATAACTGAACGGCATCATGATCGGATATCCCGCATGCATCGCCCCGGAAGAGATCTGTCCGTCGGCGACGTAACGGCGGTTCAATTGATGGGCGGTATGAGGCATCGCCCTGTCCGGATCAAGGCCTACCAGTTCATCATAACTGTCGTAAATTTCGTCCCAGGTCCGCATCAACTCCTCCGGGTCGGTTACTTGGCGAATCAAATCCGAAGGGACCGTCAGGATCATTCTTTCGCCTTGAAGCTCCGCAAAAGGGACGGCAACCGGCCCCGTGCGAATTCTATCCCATTCCTCAAGCGTAGTCTTGCCGAGCACGTAATGCGGTGCTTCCGCCGCCCCGCTGATCTTGACGGTTGCCCGAAAATCATCCTTCGCCTTTAGGGGAATGAGATATATGAAGCCACCATATGGGCTGTTGACTTGATGGATGCCCGGGGTCAGCTTCTGGTGGTTTACGATAAGCGGAACTCGTCCCCACTGGCCGGATCCTCTCAAATCGTCATCATGCGAACCGATTTGAACCGTTAAATGCTCCACGCCTTCCGGTACTTCAAGCGTAATGACTTTACCGGGGGGTGCATACAATCCGGTACTGATCCAATTTTTCGACGGAAGGGCGTGCGTGTACATCGTATTGGGGAAATCAAAGTCGACCTCGACTTCGCGGTCGTTAACGATGGCCGCTTCCTCCGAAACTACTCCCGGAAATGCGTCGGCATACGGAGATTTCTCGTTGGCCTTATCCAAGGTAAAATGACTGAAACGGAAGTTATGCAGCGCATTCGTATAGGGCTGCTGAAATTTTTGGATCGGGAACTCGGCGGGCGGCAGGCTGTCGGCCTCTGTATCTGCCCAAGCGTACAGCGGGGATTCGCTGGATAACGTTTCGAGCGTCTCGTTTAGTATATTGTAGAGCCGCTCCTGTTTTTTGTTCGTGGGTGTGCCCGGCGGACCGATATTGATTTGATCGTAAGTGATCGTTCCCTCTTCCACTTCCTTGCCTTGAGCAAGCCGTGTCTTGATATGATGATCGTTGGCTTGCTCATAGGTCAATGCCGATTCGCCCACATTGGACTCTGAGCCTCTATTCATCAGCGTCAGTCCAGCCCGGTTAAGCAGCTTTTGAATCGCAAAATCACGGCTGAGTCTGGCTCCCCTCAGATTGCCGACCTGAAGCACGATTTCCTCAGGGGTATCACGTGTTATTCCCTCGATGCCGCTCAGGTTATCCGTCACGACGATGCCGCCTCCTAACCGTAGATATTGATCCAGCGCTTCCAGATCCTTATCCTTCATCGTATGGTCTACATAGGCTGCCGCATATTTTTGCGGATTCAGGTTTACGGAAGCCCAACTGTCGATTTTCACCAATTCAATGGGTAAATCCGAATTTACCGTGAGAGCGGCAGAGGTAGTTATTAATCGAATTTTCTTTCCCGGCTTCCTTAATGCATCCTCATAGCGGTTCGTATGATCATTTCCTTGACCTTGATTCGTAGAGGCATCGTCCGTCAGCCACCATAAAATATTCCGGGCAAGCTTACTCGCGGGATCACCCGCCGACCCGGACAGATTGAAATACTCCTTGCTCCCGGCGACAACGATACGCCCTTTGCCGTAACGGGCTGCCGAGATGGCTGGAATATAATAATCGGGCACGTTGATATTGAATGCAGCGTCCCCTACTGCAGCAACGCCGCCGCCAGCGAAATATGGAATCGCTTGCAAATCCTTATAAAATATGCTGAAATCGTTCTTAAGTACGTCCAGTGGCGTTCCTGCTAACCAAGCGGAATCAGTCGCTCTGGATGATTCAAGTTCGGGCATCCCGGTGGTATTTGCCATAGCAGGATCCGTCACCGTCCGTTTACTGATCTCCGCAGGTTCGGCAGTTGCAATGGATGCGGTCATTAATAATATCGCTGACCCGATTACTGCGAATTTCTTAATCCGTTTCATCATCTTCATTCCTTAACGATTCCTCCTCGATTTCCTTTGATATCCTGATGGAATGGCAAATCAGCCCAAAGCTTTGAAGTCATTTCCTCCTCTTGATATGTCATTGAATGGGATTCCTCATTTAGCTTAATGAATGCCGCTCGGATTTGTAATGCATAAAAAACACATCAATGTATCCAAAATACACAACCGGTAGGGGGCAGCCAATGGATATTAATCACCTGAAGTTGATTCAGAATTACCTCGCTAACACGAACCTTCGCTTATCCATTGCCAAGGTTGATAAAGTGTCCCAGAACTGGCGCTTCTTTAATATGAGGCCGTCCTATAACGCCCTTTATTTTATAAGGGAAGGGGAAGGCTGGATTAAGATCGACGAACAAGAATATCATCCCTCCCCCGGACAAATCGTTCTCATGCCAGCCGGATCGCTTCATTCCATCTCTGTCGTTAACGACAACACCTACAGGAAGTTCTGGTGCCATTTTACCGCCAAGGTGGACACGCTGAACTTGTTTCAGCTGATTCATCTTCCCCACGTGCTGGATGTGCCGGACGAGTCATATATGGAGCAGTTATTCAAGGAATTGATCGATGCCTATCGGAGCAGCGCTTGGACCGCCCCACTGCAAAGGAACGAACTACTGATGAAGCTTGTCCGACATTATCTTGACATCGTTCCCGAGCGCCAAATCTCGCTGTCCATGCTGCCTGATATGCAGAAGCTGAACACGGTATTCCAGTATATCGAGGAGCATATCAGCGATAACGTAAGCGTGGAACAATTGGCGGGACTTATCCATTATAATCCCAACTATTTTATCCGCTTCTTCAAATCCAAAATGAAGATGACACCTGTGCAGTATATTATTAAAGTCAGGATCGAGAAAACGAAGGGTCTATTGATGACCACGGATTTGACGCTGGAGGAAATCGGGAGGAAGGTGGGAATGGAGGTCCATTATTTATGCCGGGTATTCAAGCAGTTCACCAACATGTCGCCGGGGGAATTCCGTAACCAGATCATGTCCAACCGCTAATAAAAATCCCCCTGAGAGGGTTATCGGAATCCTTTTCCGATACCTCCCAAGGGGGATATGATGGGCGACTATTTGGTTACGAATTCCAAATATCGTCCGCAATCTCCTTAATGAATGATAGTTGCTACCCATCAAAATCAGGTGGATATCGCTTCATGCAGCGCCTCGACATAAGCGGCAGCAAGCTTGGACAGAGTCGCATTCTTATGACTGATCCATCCGACGTTGATCGTCTCATCACATGCGAGCGGAACCGGAATAATCTCGTTCCCGTTCAGGTCAGCACTCAGCACTCCGGTCGAAATGGTATAGCCGTTCAGACCAATCAGCAGATTGAACAGGGTCGCGCGGTCATTGACCCGGATGCTCTTTTTATGGGATAACGTGCTGAGAATTTCCTCGGAGAAGTGGAACGAATTGTATTCCCCCTGCTCAAAGGATAAATACGGATAATTCTGAAGCTCGTCAATGGTCACGATGGACTGCTTCGCCAGCGGATTTTTGATGCTGATAAAAATATGCGGCCTCGCCGTAAACAAGCTGGTAAACTGCAGTCCTGCATCCTTCAACAGCTTGTTGATCACCTTGGCATTGAATTCATTGAGGTACAGAATGCCGATTTCGCTGCGCAGGGTTTTAACATCCTGAATAATTTCATAAGTCTTCGTCTCCCGCAGGGCCAACTCATATTCATCCTGTCCGTATTCCTGAACCAGATTCACGAAGGCATTGACCGCAAAAGCATAGTGCTGAGTGGATACCGAAAAATGCTGCGGAGAAGGCTTCGCATTCAGATAACGCCCCTCCAGTAGCTCGGCCTGCTCTACCACCTGTCGTGCATATCCTAGAAACTCCGCGCCCTCTTTGGACAAGGATATGCCTTTGTTGGTCCGCTCGAATATCGTAATGCGGAGCTCCTCTTCCAGATCCTTGATCGCGTTGGACAGACTGGGCTGGGAAATGAACAAACGTTTGGCCGCCTCATTCATCGAGCCTCGATTGGCTACCTCAATGGCGTACTTTAATTGTTGTAAGGTCAAAGACGAGCCCCCCTTTTATATTTCATGTTCAAAAAACACTCGTGCATCATATCTACTGCTATTCATGCTTCAGAGGCAGAAATACGGAAACACCGACCCTGCCAAGGTTCGCTTTGTACTTGGATGGATCACCGTGAGCAGATGGAATCCGGCTAGCAATCGAAAGCACCAATCGGTTTGGAGACTGCTGTATCAACTTTAGAACCATTATAACCCGTTTCCATCATAAGAAGTGATCTGGTGGAACGTCTATATCAGATCCAAAAAAATGCGGCTGGATTGTCGATGTTTCTCATACATGAGGGGGGTTACACGCATTACGAAATCGGGAGTGCCACCGTCAATAGACACGAATGAAAAAAAACAAGCGCCAATCACCAGGCTTCTTCGAAGTTATTGGTAATTGAGCGCTTGTTAAGACTAACTAAGGCTCTAAATATTCACCTTATAACCCAGAGCCAGTTCATCCCCCGGAAGCCCCCGGATTCCCCAGTTATGCTGCGGTGTCTCAAATATCGTAATCTCCACATCCTGTGGTGCGATATGCAGCGTATTCTGAATCCGTTCGAATAACAATCGAATCAGATGTTTCTTGGCCTCCACAGTACGACCTTCAAATACGCTGATCTCGATCACGGTGTAGCGATCCGTTCTCCCGTCAGGGAAGCGGAAATCCTCCCTGTTCATGGGAAAAAACCGATGGAATTTCTTATCCACCGGAAGTTCAAACGCTTCGACCACGCATGCGTGTATCACTTCCGATAATTGCTCTTTGACTGGGTTCAACCGATCCCGGACGCCGTAAATTTTGATCTGCGCCATGCTCTGCTCATCTCCTCTATTCTCATCTAAGCTCAAGCTATGTTACCTAATATTTCTATTCGATTCGAGCAGTATAAAAACCTTCCTGTATGGTCCTACTCCCCGGTCTGGAACTGCTTCTTCGCCCATTCTACATAGGATGGATGGTTCCGGATCAATTCCTCATGCGTCCCGCTTCCCGTAATATGGCCCTTCTCCAGAACAATAATCTGGTCAGCCTCGACGACAGTCGATAACCGGTGCGCGATGACCACGGTCGTACGCTCGACCATCAGATTGTTCAGCGCCTTCTGCACTTCATGCTCGGAGTCGCTGTCCAGGCTTGCCGTCGCTTCATCCAGAAGCAGGATGTCCGGCTTCCGGAGCAGCGCCCTTGCAATCGCCACCCGTTGACGCTGACCTCCGGATAACTGGATGCCTCGCTCCCCAACCTCCGTGTCATATCCTCTCGGCAAAGCCTCGATAAATCCCTCCGCATAGGCCAATCTCGCCGCTTCAGCAATTTCCTCGTCGGAGACCGGCTCTTCCCGTCCATAGACGATATTGTCCCGAATCGTTCCGGTCATCAGCGGGCTGTCCTGGGACACATACCCGAGCTTTCGCCGCCAGGACTCCAAAGTATAATCACGGATCGCTTCCGAGCCAAAGTAAATCCCCCCGCCGGATGGCGCGTAGAATCGCTCAATCAAGGAGAACACCGTGGTTTTGCCGCTGCCGCTGGGTCCTACCAGAGCGGTGACCTTCTTGGCAGGAATCGCAAAGGATACCTCGGACAGAATGGTCTCGCCTTCATGATAAGCAAACGTCACCTCTTTAAATTCAACGTCCCGATGCCCTTCCGGTGCCATGCGCACCGCACGATCGTCGCTCTCCGGCTCATATTCGAGGATAAGTCGCAATCTCTCGGTTGCCGCCATCACTTTTTGGAGCTGGGAATAGAAAGTGGCAAACTGGCTGAAAGGAAACATGATCTGGAACAGCAGCAGAATAAACGATACCAGTTCGCCTGCACTGAGTGCCCCTGAAGAGACGCGAACGCCGCCGTATCCGATGATGACCACCAGCAGCACAACCATGACCATCGACATCAACGGAATCAGGACCGAGTTGATCTTGGCTTCCTTCATGCCAAAACGGTACAGGCTGTCCATATCCTCGTACCCGCTTTTCTCCTCCCTCCGCTCTGCATTGGAGGCTTTCACCAGGCGAATCTCGCCGATCACCTGGGTCAGCATGGCGGACAGCTGTGCCAACTGTCCATACATACTGATGGAGATTTTGTACATCTTCCCGCCAATGGGCATTAATATGCCGAACCCTACCGGAACGGCAATCAGGATGATGAGGGTCATCCGCCAATCCAAGTAAAACAAGATTGCAACGGCCCCCAAAACGGTCAATAGATTCGAGCAAAAAGCAATCAAATGATCCGTGATCAGCGTTTTCACTTCGTTTGTATCGTTGGTCACCCGGCTCATCGTTTCTGCCGAGCGATGCTTGTCAAAGAACGGAACCGGTAAGGCCAGCACCTTGGTCCAGAGCCGTTTCCGAATTTTGTTGACCGTCTGGTTCCCGACATAGGCAAGCATATAATAGGAAAGTCCGCTCGCCACGGCTTCCAGCAGGAACAGAACGGCCAAAAAGCCGACCATGCGAATATTGAACGAATCTGCCGCAAAATTATCGATGAATTGGCCGGTGATGAGCGGGACGACCAGTCCCGTCACCGCACCAACCAAACTGAGCACGATGGCCAGAAAGAGCACCAGCTTCGGAATACCCGAAGAACGCAGAAGCTTCAAAAAATATCGAATCGTGGTTTTTGTAACCTTACCCTTTTCTTCTACGGTTTGCTCCACATGGAATTCCTCCCTTTTCGCATCCATCCGTCACATATAGATTTCTTTGATAAAACGGCCGGTAAACGAGGCTTCCACAGCCGCCACGTCTTCAGGCGTTCCTGTCGCCACCACAGACCCGCCGGCAGCTCCTCCGCCAGGTCCGATATCGATGATCCAATCCGATTTCCAGATCAAGTCCAGATTGTGTTCAACCAAAATCACAGTGTTCCCCGCGTCCACCAAGCGGTTGAGCAGAACGAGCAGCTGCCGGACATCTCCTGGGTGAAGCCCGGTTGAAGGTTCATCCAGCAAATACAGCGTGTGATTTTTAGTTTTTTTGCTTAGTTCCTTGGCCAATTTAATCCGCTGCCCCTCACCGCCGGATAAGGTACTCACCGATTGCCCCCACTTCAAATACCCAAGTCCGACATCGCAGAGCAGCTTTGTCAATTCCATTATTTTCGGTCGATCCTCCAGAATCGACAGACTTTCCTCAATGGTCATATCCAAAATGTCGGAGATGGTATAACCGTTATAGGTCACGCGCAGAACCTCTTCCTTAAACCGTTTGCCCTTGCAATCCGAACAACGTACTTCCAGCTCCGGAAGGAAGTGCATATGCACGGACACCACGCCAAGGCCTTGGCATGTCTCGCATCGTCCACCTTGCGTGTTAAAGGAAAAGTGCTTGGCCGTCAATTGACTTTCCTTGGCTTCCGGCAAGCTGGCGTACCAGTTTCTGATATGGGTATAAACATCGGTATACGTAGCAATGTTGGAGCGCTGCATTCGGGATACCGGCGATTGGTCAACCGTAATCAGTTGCCCTACCGATTCCCAACCCGTGATGGCCTTGCAGCCGATTGGAGTTGATTGATCGCTTCCGGATTCCGCCAGAAGATCAAACAAAAGCGTGGATTTACCGGATCCCGATACACCTGTCACCGATATGAGACAGCCGAGCGGGAAAGAGGTCGTGATATGTTTCAGATTTCTTAAATGTGCATCCTCGATCGTCAGCAGCCTTCCGTTTCCAGCCCTGCGCTGACTCGGTGCCGTGAGCATCGTGTTATCCCGGAAATAGGATCCGGTCACAGACTTGGGATTTTGGATCAATTCCTCCAGCGTTCCTTGACCGACGACCGTACCGCCCATCGTTCCCGCACCCGGTCCGATATCAATGATATGGTCAGCGGCCCGCATCACTTCTTCGTCATGCTCGATGACGAGGACCGTGTTGCCCAGATCCCTCAGTTGTTTCAGAACCTGGATGAGTCCCCTGGTATCTTTGGGATGCAGTCCCGTTGTCGGTTCGTCCAAAATGTAAAGCACCCCCGTGAGGCCTGATCCCAGAATCGATGCGAGCCGAAGCCTCTGGGCTTCTCCGCCCGACATGGTGACGACCTGCCTCTCCATGGACATGTAACCCAGCCCGACATCCATGATGCGTTGCAGTCTCACGACAGAATCATAAATAAGCGGTTCCACGATCGTTAATTGGTCCTCCGTCAGCTTCTTCAGCAGTGCCTCCATCCAGTTCAAGGCTTCCCCGATCGACCAGGCGTTGACTTCGTTAATGGAGACTCCCTCTACCCGGACGCGGCGGCTGTCCTCCTTGAGCTTCGTTCCGTGACAATCCGGACAGACATGCTCATGAAACAGGGAGGCTTCACCGGACTCGCTCCCCTTCTCCCGGTACCTTCTCCATATCCCGGTAACTACACCCTCGTACTTGCCTTGTCCTACGGTCTTCGGCGGCTTCATCTCAGGAAAATGCCGGCTGAACTGCTCGCTCTCTACACCGAAATACAGGAGATCACGCTGAACATCATCATAATCCCGAAGCGGCATGAACTCATCGAATGCGAACCCGTAATACTTGGCTGCCGCTTTCAGAATGCTGGTGTTATAATCGGTAAGAGCGCTGTACCACGTTGCCACCCCGCCGTCTCTTAGGCTTAATTCCGGACGGAACACGGCATCCATGTTCAGACTCACCGTTTGACCGAGTCCGCTGCATGTTTCGCATGCGCCTTCCGGCTTGTTAAAGGAAAAATGCGACATCGTCAATTTTTCGAGACCATGGCCGCATCGCCTACAATGTACCGTCTCGTGAGAATCGCTGATCTCTTCCTCATCCGCTAGCCCGTGATAGACTTCTCCATCCACATGAGGCATCACCGTATCGCCACAGGTCGGACAAGTACGTTCACCAAGCTTGGCAAACAGAATTCGAAGCAGCGTGTAGATATCCGTCACCGTTCCGATGGTGGATCTTGGGTTCCGGTTGGTAATGTGCTGTCCCACGCTGATCGACGGGGAGAGTCCTTCAATCGAATCCACCTTCGGCTTGCTGACCGAGTCCGACACCATGCCCATGGATTCCATGTACTGCCGCTGACACTCCCGCTGAAGCGTATCCATCGCGAGCGTGGACTTGCCCGAGCCGGACGGCCCTGTCATGACAACCAATTTGTACTTCGGGATTTCAAGCGAAACATTCTTCAGATTGTTCTCCCGGGCACCGCGAATCTTAATCGTTCCTTCCATTTTTTGAGCCTCCTAAAAGTTTTTTGGAGCATAACTTCATTGGAACACTTCGCAATCAAACTCGCTTCGAAAACATACTCTTTCATTTTGGAAGCTAGCTCCCATACTTCATTTTACAAACCCATCTTACAACATTGATGCAAGTACATAATTCCAAACAGAAAAAGGTTGATCTATCGCCGTTTTGGAAATCAAAAGCCGTCACGGAGCTTTAAGGTTTATGTATAATGTTTGGTGCCGTTTCATATGTGTAAACACAGCATGGACTATATAATGGGCTACAAATAAGTACTTATCGTATGTTCTGAGGAGAGCGGTACCTATGCCGAAAAAAATCGCACCCGAGTTTTATTTTATTGGCAACCATCCCGTATTGGATTTCGTCAATACCAAAATTGCTGTCAACGGTCAGCCGCTGGATTTGCTGCATGACTTCGAGGCTTTACTGGATTGGCAGGTCAAGGCTAACCTGCTGACCGAGGTAGAGCGAAACTTGCGCAAGGCGGTATGGACTGGCTCCGAGGAGGAAGCCGGGATCGTGGAAGCCGCCAGATTGCTCCGCGATCACCTCTTTAATCTGATTCAGCCGGGCAGTGTGAACGAAACCTCAACGGAGGCAAGTCTACAGTTTGTCAATGGGCTGCTGCAGGAGCAAATCATTCGCACAACGCTTGTGGCAGAAGGCAGCACGTACAGCCGCAAAAGCCGGATGCTGTTTCGCAAGCCGCTGGATCTGTTGACCCCGATCTCCGCATCTGCCGTTGATTTTTTAACTACCCATGACTTGAAACTGGTGAAAAAATGCGAAAATCCGGCATGCGTGCTTCGCTTTTACGACAATAGCAAAAACGGCACAAGGCGCTGGTGCAGCCCCAAAACATGCGGAAACCGCATGAAGGTCGCGGCTTATCTGGAGCGTCAGAAACAGCAGCAAACGAAGGAATCTTAGATAAACCATCTAAGATTCTTTTTTAATACCCAAAACAATACTTTACAAGTTAAAACATTTTTGGAACGGCAATCATCATGACATAGATCAAGACGATGATACCGCTATTTTCCCAGCAGACTTTTCATTGAGCCATGCTTCATGATACAATCCCCCAGAAAAAAGGATTCAGGCAGATCCGCATGAGGCAAGGGGGACCATCATGGGTATCAGACCGATTGATATCGCCAAGAAACTGGGGATTACCACAAGTGCGCTCAAGCACTATGAGCAATGGGGGATTGTTCCTCCCGCGAAGCGTGCCCCGAACGGATACCGGATATATACCGAGGAGCATGCCGCTTACTTTGAGTGCATCCGAGCCATGTTTCCTGGTTTCGGCGTAGACGTTACGAAGCAAGTGATGGTCAAACTGCAGGAGAGCGAGCTGGATGAAGCGCTCTGGATCGTAAGTGAGGTCCAAGCCAATCTCCAGCAGGATAAAATCCTCGCGGAGCGGACCATCCGCATTCTGGAAACCGAGCAGCTTGACGTGGTCGATACCCGTGGCCGCAAAAGAGAGCTGACCATCGGGGAGGTTGCGGCCGAGACCGGCGTTCCCACCTCGGCCATCCGCCACTGGGAGAAGGAAGGCGTCCTTAATCTGCCTCGGGATCGGGAAAACGGCTATCGGAAGTTCGATGGCGCCCAGATCCGGCAGATCATGATCATTCGGATTCTCCGCTCAGCGAATTACCCGCTGGAGGTCATCAAGGATGTACTGCAAGAACTCGAGCATCATCAAGTCGATAACGCCAGACGAGTGCTCAAGGACACGCTGGTATACCTCAACTACCGCAACCATAACCAAATACGCGGCGTTCACTATCTATATCAGCTGTGCCAAGTGCTGAAATTAATGTAAGGCCCATTCCCCATTCACACTGTGGTTTAACATACAAAAAAAACAATCACGGATGTAGATCATCCGTGATTGTTTTTTTGATCCTTAATCACCATATATTAGGGAGACTCAAAGAGTTTCACCGATTATCCAAGAGGTTATCTCGTTATGGAAATTGGCATGTGCTCTTAGCTATCATGTGCCGCTTATGGATTAACTTTGATGGAACCAAGGGCAGTCGTCAGGGATATTTTCGCTCCGCCGCCGTTTATGTCACTCTGACCCCGGCTTGCTCCAGTAATCTGTCCAAGCTCGGTTTCGGTATCCAGCGTGTATTTCATGGACGGCGCAAACATGGCCGTGATGCTGCCTGCCGATGTGTTGGCCGTCAGCGTGCTGTCCTTATCGATCTGCTCAAGGTCCAGCTTAACACTGCCCGCTTCGGATACGATCTTGGAATTGCCCGTGATTTCCGTTTTGGCGAGCTGAATTTCCCCGGCTCCCAACTGAAGGTCAAAATCCCCCTTCAATTCGTTCACCCGAATCTTCCCAACATCATTCTTGATGCGGATATGCTGCAGGTCTTCCGGTACTTCGATCACATAATCTATCATGAATCCGGAGTCGCCAAATTGCTTCTGCGACCAATCCCATAAACTCTTGCTGGAGTCCTCCATAGGGTGCGTTCTTAATTCCAGGATGTCGTCCTTGAGCGTAAAGGAAGTAGCGGCCTGCTCCGTAACCTGGGTACGAATGTTGTCATTCTTGAAGAAGCCTTCGTTAAACCACACGGTCGTTTTCACTTTGATCTCATCACCGGGTGCAGCGATGAGCTCCACATTGCCTACGGCATGGTCGATGGCCAGTCCCTCGGCTGTGCCGACTTCCTGAGCCGTCGTCAACTCGAACTCTTTCCCTTCCCGCTTTACATGATCACTGATAGCAAGTGCTGAATCGCCGGCCATATTCCCGACTTGCGCTAATTTACCAAGCTCCCGATTTACCGCTTCATCCGCATTTTGGGCGACGTCGCATCCGACCAGCACGGCAAATATCAACAGCGATGAAATTTTCACTGCCATCATGCTATGTTTTCTCATAAAATCCTCCACGTCCATTCCTATGTATGTATATGTCCATTATATCGTGAAGGAAAAAGTTAACACGCTGCCACGGACCAGTTTCTTCCTGGACCTTAGTCTGGGACGCCCCTCCGTCTTTTGTATGACGCTGCACGTACGAATCATTCCTCCATCGCTATCCGCAGCACGACCTTCCCCCGAACATGCCCGGACTCCACGGCGCGATGCGCTTCCGCCGCTTCGCTCAGCGAAAATGTCCGGGACACATGGATCTTCAATTTCCCTTGTTCATATAAGTGAACCAGTTCAGCCAATCGATCCTTAGATCGCTGACTGCGGATCGCGCAAACTCCCAGTTCTTCTACCTGATCAAAGGCTACAATCGTGCCGATGCGGCTCCGGTCTCCGACAAGCTCCACCGAGGCTCGCAGCGCTTCTTCGCCAGCTGCATCAAGCGCAGCACTCACTCCCTCGGGGGCTGCCGCCTTGACCCGGTCTACAAGACCTGGGCCATAAACAACAGGAACAGCGCCCAGTGAACGAAGATAATCATGATTTCGCTCGCTCGCCGTTCCGATGACCCGGGCTCCCCTGGCTCGAGCGATCTGGACGGCAAAAGAACCGACGCCACCTGCTGCCGCATGAATCAAGACCGTATCCCCGTGACCAACCCCTAACGTCCCAAGTGCCGTATGAGCGGTTTGCCCCGATGCGGTCAAGACTCCGGCTTCTTCCCAAGGCATGGAATCCGGTTTGCGTACAACTTGATCTGTGCTGACCACCACATACTCAGCGTAGCAGGCGAGTAAAGACCAGCCAATGACGTCCTCTCCAACCTCAAAGCTGGTGACCCCCTCACCTACCTGATCTATCGTTCCGGCGAACTCGTTACCAAGGATTTGCGGCATCCGCAATGTCACGCCGGGCGGCGCCCAGCCGCTCCCCCTGATCCCGCAGTCGGCCGGTTGCACGCCTGCAGCCTTGACTTTAACCCTTATCTGGCCGTTACCGGCCTGAGGATCTTCAAATTCCAAGACACGCAGGACATCCGGCGGTCCAATCGTACTAAACGCAGCGGCTTTCATATCGATCATCCTTTCATGAATTCCTTGATCTTGTTTCTGAGATCATTCTATAATCATCAATAGATAATAAAAAATACAAAATTGTCTATGTATATATATACTGGAGTATATAAGCAAGGGGGGGGGACCGTAATGGAAATGTTACAGCTGAAGTATTTTGTAACCGTAGCAAGACTTGAACATATGACCAAAGCCGCAGAGGAGCTCCATATTGCTCAGCCGGCGCTCAGCAAGACCATTTCCAGACTCGAAGAGAATCTCGGCGCTCCGTTATTTGAACGCCAAGGCCGGCAAATCCGTCTCAATCCGTATGGCAAAGCATTTTTGGCAAAAGCCAAAGCAGCCCTGCAGCTGCTGGAAGAAGGACGGAGGGAAGTCGAGGATCTGGCGGGACTGGAGCATGGGCGCATTCATATGGCCTTATCCAACATGGAGCAACTCAGAGAGCCTTTAAGATTGTTTCTAAGCAAACATCCGAAAGTCAACTTTCATATCATCCAGTCTTCGATGGAGGATATGGTTCAGACCATTGAACATAATGAGGTTGATTTCTTTCTCACTTCCATGCCCATCCGGCACCCGGATATACGCAGCTTGCCTTTGCTCGTCGAAGAGGTGTTCTTGGCCGTTCCCCCCACCCACCGTTTAGCCGAAAAAAATCAAATTCACTTAAGCGAGGCTGCAGGAGAATCATATGTCGGTTATAAAGAAGGCCATCCGTATCAGAAGATGAATAATGAGTTTTGCAAACAAGCCGGTTTTCAGCCGAAGGTCGTCTGCGAGGTGGAAGACCCCGGAACCATAGCCGATCTGGTCCGTTCTGGATTTGGCGTAGCTTTAATCGGTGAATGCAGAAGCGGCAAGGAGTTAAAGCTGACGAAGCTAAGCATTCGAGAGCCTCAGACTCGTCGCATATTCCAAATTGCATGGCTGGAATCCAGGTACTTGTCCAAGGCCGCAATTGCCTTCCGTGATTTCCTCGTGGAATATTACGCGGAATCACGGTAAGCCGACCACAAGGGGCTGTCCCAAAAGATCTTAGATCTTGCGGGAGGCCCCCTTCTTGCTGTTAGAAGAACACTCCGTGTACGAATCGTTACTACCATCGCTGCTGCCCCCACATTTCTTGGAATGGTTCTGGGTAAAGACGAAATGTGGGGGCAAAGGCGAGCGCTGACGCTTGTCCGGAATCGTTTCGTCCTCTCCGCTACGCCATGCAGATTTCTTACTTTTTTAGACGCAAAGAAACCGTTTTTCGGTAAAATGGAGGTGCTATCCAAACCATTGATGGATTTGGAGGAAGATATCCCTTAGGCACCATCTGGTTTGCATCTTCAATGAAGCCATCAACACGTTTGGACGAATCTTTGCGAGTGCCTATCCCGGCGGCGGTCAATAGATGAAAAAACAGCAAAATAAAGGAATGGCGGTTCCAGGGAGATCAGCCCTGTACCGCCATTTCTCTCTTTGACGTAATTCTAGATCCGTTGTGTGTAAGCGTAGACGATGACTTTGGTGAGCATCTTGGGATGGTACTGTCTCGACGCCGTCTCATCGAGTAAGCAGTTACTTATGGGACGACCCCTTAAGTACCACTCTTAGATGTTTACGTTATACCCTAGTGCCAAAGCAACAGGATTGTCAATCAAATCCTATACTCGAATTCCATCATGCCCGCCTCTAATCGTCATCTTATTCAAGCCAACTTGCTACCGCATTTTAACGTCATCGCCATATTGCGCGCTGTACGCTCCATATTGGCGGCGGCTTGTCTTATCGCATCGTCCAGGCTGCATACGCCGGGCACAATCGTGAACACGATATCGATGCCATGCTCAAGCACAGCTTCATGCCCGTCCGCAAGCGAGCCCGCGATGCCGATGACCGGCACTCCGTACCGCTTGGCCGTCTTGGCCACGCCCATCGGCGTTTTGCCGTAAATCGTCTGGCCGTCTATGCGGCCTTCTCCCGTAATGACGAGATCCGCATCCTTCACTTGCGAAGCCAGCCCCGTCGCTTCGATAACGATATCCACGCCCCGCTTCAACTCAGCGGCCAAAAAAGCGAGCATACCGGCGCCAAGCCCTCCGGCTGCGCCAGCGCCGGGAATCTGGGCCACGTCGCGGCCCAAGCATGCCTTAATCATCGCCGCATAATGGTCGAGATTGCCGTCAAGCTGCTGTACCATGGCTGGATCGGCCCCTTTTTGGGGGCCAAATACGGCCGAGGCGCCGCGCTCTCCGGTCAGCGGGTTGTCCACATCGCACGCGGCCACGAAGGCAACCTGCTTCAGCCGCGGATCGGCTCCGCCCGTATCGATGCGGGCAATGCGATGCAACTCTCCACCGCCATGGCCTATTTCCGAGCCATCGGCGTCAAGCAGCCGCACCCCGATCGCCTGCGCCATGCCAGCGCCGCCGTCGTTCGTGGCGCTGCCGCCCAAGCCGAGAATAATCGTGCTGACGCCTTCGTTCAGCGCCGACGTAATAAGCTCCCCGGTGCCGCGCGTCGTCGTCGCGAGCGGATTGCGCTGCTCCGGCGGCACAAGCGCTAGTCCCGAGGCGGCCGCCATTTCGATAATCGCAGTCTTTCCGTCACCAAGTATGCCGTAGAACGCGGTCACGGGGGTGCCAAGCGGTCCCGTCACTTCGCGGTGAACCAATCGTCCACCTGTCGCATCCACCAAAGACTGCACCGTGCCCTCCCCGCCGTCAGCCATCGGCACATTGACGATATCCGCTTCGGGATACACGGCGCGTATTCCCTTCTCTATGGCATGACATGCCTCTAATGCGGATAAACTCTCTTTAAATGAGTCTGGAGCAATTACAACCTTCATTCTCTCCACTCCCTCTCCATCAGTCTTAACCAACTGCCTGAACAATCATTTTGCCGTAGATTACAAGAACCAGCCGAACACGCCGAACACCAATGTCGATACGACGGCCAGGACGAGACCGATTGCGGTCTCATACGGAATAAGGCGCAGTCGCTCCTTCATCACCATGTTGACGCTTCCGCCCGTTGCATGGAAGAAGCTGCCGTGCGGCATATGGTCGAAGACGGTCGCCCCGGCGTGAATCATCGCCGCAGCGCCCAGGGAAGCAACGCCAAGCCCCATAATCGTCGAGCCGAACACCGAGCTGGCGACTGCGGTACCTGCTGTTGTCGAAGCGGTGGCTAAGGACATAAACGCGCCGCTTATCGGCGCAAGCAAGTAAGCCGGCAAGCCGGAGGAGGCCAGACTGTCGATGATGACATCCTTCAATTGCGAATTCGATATAATGCCGGCCAACGTCCCTGTGCCGAGCAGCATGACAGCCACGCCCGACATTTTGCCCAAGCCCGATACCGCAAATTGATTGATCTGCTTGATGCGGCCCATGCACAAGGCGCCAACGAGCCCGCCGACCGGCAGCGCGATAACCGGATCGATGACGATGCCGGCAATCGGGCGCAGCGCCAACAGCACAATCGCCGTGATCGGAGCCATCATTGCTGCCAGGAAGCTCGGAAGCTGCTGAGCGCCGTCGTCTACGCTTTCCTGGCCCGTGATCTTCGTTCCCTTTTTGGACAGGCGCTTCGCGATCAGATAAGTGGCAAAAAGCCCAAGGACAGCCGGTATGATTCCTGCCATCATCATCGATGTCAGTGGAATATTGAATGCCTCTGCCGCCGAGATGGCGTTCGGATTCGGCGACATAATGTTGCCGGCCTTCCCGCCGCCGATCATGGCAAGCAATATCGCCATGCGGGACAAGTCGGCGCGCTGCGCAATCGCGATCGCAATCGGCGCCACCGTAATGACCGCGACGTCGATAAATACGCCGACCGCCGTCAGTACCATCGTCGCGAACGCCAGCGCAAACAGCGCACGCGTCTCGCCGACCTTGCGAATCAACGTTTCGGCAATCGTCTTCGCGCCGCCCGATTCAATCAAGACGCCGGCAAGCACGCCGGCTGCCAGGATGCGCAGCACGGCCGGAATCATGCCCTTCGCGCCATCCATCATCAAATTCACCGAATCAACCAGCCCGATTCCGCCGACGACCCCTCCGGCAAGTGCCCCAATCATCATGCCATAGGCAGGAGGGACTTTACGCAATATAAGCACAATCGCCACAACCAATGCCGTCAAAGCACCAAGTACAGTTACAGATACGTCCATAGTCAAGACCCCCTAATGTGTTGTCTCAATTCGTTATACTATTACTGTACCTGTAATGTGAAAGCGCTTCATCATGCATAAAAATGAAATAAAGCGCTTTATTGAGCGTGTTTTTTGTTCAAATGCACAAATCATGCATGTTCCTTCCAGACGCCGTCACTCTCCGGCTTCCTCTCTTTCAGCGCGCTTAGCCAGCGGGCCGTCATTAGCGTATATAAATCGCGAAAATGCTTCGGGTCTTTGCCGGTCGCCTCATGAATGCGCTGCAGTCGGTAGCGAAGCGTATTCCGGTGAATCGACAGCCGCTCGGCGATGCGCTGCTGCTCGCCGTTCTCATCATAATAGGCCTCCAGCGTCTGCTGAAGTTCCCCGCTCTTATCCTCCTGCGCAAACCGCCGCCATAGCCGCTGCAGCTCTTCCGCCACCCACGAGGGCGTAACGTTCGCTGCCACGGTCTCATTCGGCATATCTTCGCCGTAGTATACCGTCTGCCCCGGGTATATCGCCTGGCCCGCCCGCATCGTATCTTGCGCGGAACGGTAAGACGCGATTAAGCCGTCGATGCCGGAATACGCCTTGCCAACCGCAATGCGGAGCGGCGCAATCCGCTTCTCCTCCAGCAGCCTGCGAATGTGACGGATGCCTTCGCATATATCGGCGTTCGGCTCCCGCGGGTGGAGATGGGGCTTATACAACACGATTTGGCGCGTATTGTGAATGGCGATCAGGTCGATGGCGGGCCGACCTTCCAATATTTCAATCACCTGCTTGAGGGTAGACAATGAATTCGCGTCCTGCGCACCGATCAGCTCCATAATGCATGCAACCCGCGCTTTATCCGGATGGAAGCCAATCCGTTCCGCCTGGAGGCGCAGCATGGCGTTATCCTCGCCGTCCGCATGAATGATGGACTGAAGGAAATCCTCCTTCATCCGCTTATCCCATTGGGCTTTTTCCAGCAGATCTGCTTGCTCCAAGTACATTTCCGCCGTCATTTTCACCAGCTCGCCGTACTTGGTCACCTCGTTCGGATCGCCGGTAATACCGATGACCCCAACAACTTCGCCCTGGAAGTGAATGGCCAGATTCGTACCGGGCAGCACCCCTTGCAGCTTGCGCGCGCTTTCCTCGTCAATCTCGAAGCGACCCTTCCTCTCAATCGCAATGAGCGCCCCTTCATGCTTCTGATATAAGCGCGAGCGGTCGCCAGAACCGATAATCCGCCCCCGTTCATCCATGACGTTCACATTATAATGAATCACTTGCATCGTCCGCGTTACAATTTCTTGCGCCAATTCCTTAGTCAATCTGCTCATCTTGTCTATCCCCTGTCTATGTCCGGCATGATATGAAAAAACGCCCTCCATCCGATAAGCGCGATTAATCGCATTCTTCCGGGATAGGGGCATTCAGCTTCGAATAACGTTATTATACGCCCTAAATGTGAGTGTTAACACGAGGAAGGGAATTTCCTCACGAAGTGGCTGTTATTCGGTGAGTTACTATAATTAACGATTATTTTGTCTGAGTATACGCTTTCGCGTTTCTTTTGTAAACTCAAACACCACCAGTATAGCCTCAAGAGAACGCAGGTACTCATGATTCCGTCGCTTGCGGTTGAGGTGGATTTCTTTCTAAGAATGTATCGCTTAAGCGAAACTTCCCGGTGAATCGTTATTGGCTGAGCATTCATGCCACGAACCAACAAGCCGATCCTGATGGATCGGCTTGTTACTCCCTGTCTCTCCTGAGGCTCCCCTCTATGCTACTTCACGGTACGGTTATAATCCTGAATCTTGGTCGTAATTTCTTTCGCTGCGTCGTCCAGTGCCTGCTGCGGTGACTTTTTATTGTTCAGCACCTCTTCAATCGCCCCTTCCACAATCTGTCTTGCCTCGGGGAATACGCCCATCACGGCACCCTGGGTCGCTTTAACCAGCTTCGTCTGGTGCAGCTGATCAATGGCTGTCTGGAATTGCGGGAATTTCTTCAGATTCTCCTTCACGCTTTCTTCCTCATACGCCTTCGTGGTAATCGGGAAGTACCCGGTATTGATATGCCAGTATGCCTGCTCCGATGGAGAGGTCAGGAATTTAATGAACTCCCATGCGGCTTTTTGCTCTGCTTCAGGACGACTGTTCATCATCCACAGGCTTGCTCCGCCCACGATAACACCGCCTTCTTCCGCTCCTTCCGGCTTCGGAAGGAAGCCTGTGCCTACTTCAAACTTGCCTTCCGAGCTATCCACAAGTCCCTTCAATGCTGCGGTTGAGTCCAGAATCATGGCGACCTGACCGGCCGAGAATGCCTTCTTGGAATCATCGGTTTTACGTCCCAGGTTATTGGCTGCCTTGGAATCGATCAGATCCTTCCACCAAGTCAGCACCTTTACGCCAGGCTCGGTATTGACTAGTGACTCGGTCGCCAGATCGTCTCGGCCGTTGCCGTTGTTCACATACTCCGCACCCTGATTGGCAAACAACTGCTCCATAAACCAGCCGTATATAGCAAAATTCGCTCCAACCGCCTTCCCTTTTTTCGATATCGTGTCTGCCGCGATTTTCAGTTCTTCAAACGTCTTAGGCGGACTTTCCGGATCGAGCCCCGCATCCTTGAACAAGTCTTTATTGTAATACAGTATCGGATTAGAGGAGTTGAAAGGCATGGAATAAAGCTTATCCTCAAATGTATAATACCCGCTGATGTTAGGCTCTAGCTGCGACACATCCCACTGATCCGCATCAATGAACTCCTGCATGGGTGTAATTAGTTTGGAATCGATCATAAACCGGCTGCCGATCTCGTACATCTGGACCACGGAGGGTCCCTCGTTTGTTCCCATCGACGCCTTCAGTTTACTTAACAGGTCATCATAGGTTCCCTGATACACCGCTTCTACCTGCACCTTGTCCTGTGAAGCGTTAAAGTTGGCGACCAATTGATCAACCACCTTGGTATTAGCTCCTCCCATCGCATGCCAGAACACCACTTTTTGAACACCAACATCGGTCTTTGGTACGGAATCCGTCCCCTTATCAGGCTCCTCACCCATGTTAATGTTACACGCGCTAAGCAGCAGCATGATCGCAGCTAACACGATACTTACCAACCTCGTTCTTTTTTTCATCCGCGATTCCCTCTCCTTTCGTTCGTAAAATGCTTCCTATGATAAACCTGCATATGACAGGCCAACCACCGCACTAACCTTTCAACGCACCAGCGGTAATTCCGCGCACCAATTGTTTGACGCCAAAAGCCAGCAGCACAAAGGAAGGAATCAGCACGATGGTCACGCCGGCCAGAATCAGGTTCCATGACATCACCTCAGCATGCTGCAGCATAGCCACCCCGATCTGTACGGTTCGCATCGAGGCCTGGTTTGTGATCAAAAGCGGCCACAAGAAGTGATTCCAGTGCGTGAGGAAGGTATACACCGCCAAGGTAGCAATGGAAGACCGGGACAACGGCAGCACCATGGACAGAAAACTGCGGATATGACCGCACCCGTCGATTTTGGCCGCATCAAACAGCTCACGCGGGAGCTGCAGAAAAAACTGGCGCAGCAGAAACACGCCAAAGGCCCCTGCCATAAACGGCACGATCAATCCCTGGTAGCTGTCCATCCAGCCCCAATCCTTAATGGTCAGATAATTCGGAATAATCGTGACTTCCCAAGGAATCATCATCGTTGACAAGAAGAGTCCGAACAGCAGTGCCTTACCCTTAAAATTAAGAAATGCAAACGCATATGCGGCCAGACTTGATGTAATGACCTGACTGATCATGATGGCCGACGAGACAATGAAGCTGTTCAGAATAAAGCGAATAATCGGGAAGCCGGAGATGGCCTCCGTAAAATTGCCCAGATAGAAGCTCGACGGGAACAGCGGTGGTGGGAAATTAGCTACCTCCTTCTCGGTCATAAAGGCTGAGAACACCGTGAAGATGAGCGGATATAACACAATCAAAGACAGGAGGATGAGCAGCAGATAGGTAAACAGGGACGTAATTCCGCGCAGGGTCATTGGTAATGCACCTTCTTTTCCAGAACTTTAAACTGCAGCAGCGTAAGGAGCAGAATAATCGCAAACAGGATCAGAGCCTGTGCGCTGCCGATGCCAAACCGGAAATTGACGAAGGCATCCTGATAAATGGAGTAAACCATGACATTGGTGGAGTTGATCGGACCTCCCTTGGTCAGAATGTGAATTTGCCCGAATGCTTGAAATGCACCGATAACCGATACAATCAAAGCAAAGAAAATCGTAGGTGACAGCAGTGGCAGTACGATTTGGATAAAGGTCCGGATCGGCCCGGAGCCGTCCATTTTGGCGCTCTCGTATATCTCCTCCGGAACTCCCTGTAAACCGCTGGACAGCACAATAAACAGAAACCCCATGTTCATCCAGATCGTCATGATCGAGATCGAGATCAGAGCCCAGGAAGGATCGGTTAACCAAGGGATCGGCCCGAGATGAACGAAGCTTAGAAAATAGTTCAGCATGCCCGCCGTAGGATGAAACAACAAAAACCATATAATCGAGCCGGTCCCGACGGAAATGACAATCGGCAATGAAAAGACAAACTGAAACACCTTCATCCCTCGCAGCTTGTTGTGGGTAATGGCGGCAAGAAACAGCGACCATATCAAGGAGGTGGGCACGGTAAACAAAATAAACATCAGCGTTACGCCAAGATTCTTATAGAATGATCCTGATGATAAAAGCCGGATAAAGTTCTCCAGCCATACAAATTCGACAACCTGGCCTCGGGGATCAGTTATGGTCATGCTAAGATAAATCGATTTCAGCATGGGATAGAACAGAAACATAATAAACACGATGATGGAGGGTGCCAAGAATCCATAGGCTAAAGCGTGCTCACCCCATAGCTTTTTTCTTATCGCTGCACTCTTAGGTTTCTTGTCATGTAAAACGCTTTCATTTCTAGTCAACCAACATACCCCTTTCTTCGAAAATTTCTCTCTGCCACTCGAAAAAAAACGTAAGGATTCGCAAAAAAGAGAACAAAAAAACACATAAACTGCATGCCGAAAAATAGACAAGCAATTTATGTGATTCTCCTGTTCTCCATCACATATGCAGCATGCTCCAATCAATCCTCCCTTCATTATTATCAACAACAATTAAAATTTAGAACATTCCATGCCTTGATATTTCGAGCCTTGACAATACCTGGAAATGACAATATTCTTGAGTAAACACTCAGTATATGGGATTCGTCATTTAATCAAAAAAGGAAGCCATCTGCCTATGCCGACAACAAACAATCGAAACGCCAAGAAGGAACGGATATTGAACGCCGCTCTGAAGCTGTTCTCACAGCAGGGATTTCATGCGACGACAACCAAAGAGATTGCCGCCGAAAGCGGCGTAGCCGAAGGGCTGATCTTTTACCACTTCGGAGATAAGCGCAAGCTGCTGCTCTATCTCGTGAACAATTTTTCCTTTGTACCGCAGGTTCAAGAGGATGCCCGGGAACTGGCAAAGCTGCCTACGGAGGAAGCCCTGTTTCAATACGGCTTGACGTACCTCCAGTTTCTCAGGGCTAACATGGACTACGTAATGCTCATTTGGTCACCCGAATTAATACAGGATGCCGAAGTATCGAATGAGGTGTCTCGGCTGATCGGTGGCTTCGGGACAGCAGGCAGCAGCATACTCAAACAGGCGGCGGGATCGAAACATCAACCTGAACATACGATTCAGGTTGCGATGATGATGATAACCTCCTCCATCCTGGTTTACTTTATGCTCCAATCCCGTTTCGGGAAGGAGGCGCTCCCGCTCGGAGACGAATCGTATATTCGTGAGCTTGTCCGGCTGCTGATGCACGGATGGAATGGACAGTCATAATCCGGTTCATCAGACAAGATGTTACACACAGCAATGAAAAAAGCTGATAGCAGTACCGAGATTCATCGCTGCATCAGCTTATTTCATGCTCTCATTTTGAGTGTATACTCAGTTTTCTGTAGATGCCATATATATTAAATACCGAAGGGAGTTATGGAATTGACGTTATCGCTCATTCAACACTGGAATCTGAATATGATACTGTGGCTGCTGCCGGTCGTATTTTTCATTCACGATGGAGAAGAGATTGCCACGATGGAATGGTGGCTCAGGAAGAACAAGAATAACCCCTGGATCTCCAAATTCTCGCCTGTCTCCATTCCATGGGATAAACACATCACCCTGCAATTCACATTTGCCGTACTGCTAATCGGCTTCATTCTCACCAGTGTAACGTTCCTTACGGCTCTTAACGCCGAAATCGGCAGCCCATTCAACGTGCTGTTTGCCGGCTTTGTTGCGGTTTTCCTGCTGGATGGTGTGAAACACGTGGGAGCTTCGATTGCTCTTAAGACATACACCCCGGGTGTCCTTACAGCCGCGTTCCTTGAGATTCCTTATGGGATCTATGCGCTCTATCGCTTTCTGCATGCAGGTATCGTTGATACCGCGGCGCTCATTATTGGAACATTGATCGCCTTGCCCATCGTTCTGTTTCTGGTTTGGTTTGGTCTGACGCTCGGGAAGCAAATGGCGCCAATCCGAAGAAATATGTAACGTTTAATATCTCAACTGGTAGTGTTCCAGCACCACATCCGCCAATCCTGCTTGCTCAAGAAGCGGAACAGGTGCCAGGAAGGTGACGGTGATAACTCCCGGATCCCGGCCGATGTCGATGGAACCAGTAATCGTAGCCCGGTTCATCACTTCCGGCACGGAAATACCCAAAACGATTGCTGCCCGCTGCAGCCCGTTGGCGGTCGCCTCGTTCAGAGTGGCGCCTGTGCCAATGAAGGAGACTGGCGCGGTGTCTTCTATCTGATCCAGCCCCCAGCTTCGGGCCGCCTGCAACGCTTGTGCTTTCTCCTCAGGGGTAAATGGCCGAGCCAAGTACGGAAGATCCTCTTCCACTGGCAGCAGCACAGGTCCGTCTAGCTTCAATCCTTTGATGAGAAATGTCCATATGCCCGTCCGTGCGGTCCTCCAACTGGCTACTCGCTCTGCCGCTTCCTGATGAACAATTGGAAGATTATCATGAATGTGCAAAAAAGATAGATGACGTTGGAACAAAGATAAGATGACGGGGGATACTTATTCGGCCTGGAGATTCACTCTCATTATCTTTTCATATTTCTGCAAATAATCGATGGGTATGGCGAGCCCAACGGTAATCGATTGATCTTCCCGTGTTGTAGTTGTAGTGGCAAACACAACAGCGATAACATTTCCTTCCTTGTTGATTACAGGGCTGCCACTGTTTCCGTTATAGATAGGCGCCTGTATCATGAGCATGGGAAGCTCTCGATTAGCTGTTGGAGTTAATCCTAGCACGATACCTTCAGTGGCGATTCGGTTGAATGATAACGGATTTCCGATGACATTTATAGGTTCGCCCTCTTGATACGGTGTCTCTGTTTCTAGTTGAAGTGTAGGCAGGTCGGTCTCATTGTCTCTAATCTGAAGTATGGCAATATCGAGCTCTATGTCACTGACGATAACATCTGCGAGATATGATTTACCATGAAGAAATTGAACAGTGCCAACTTTGTCATCTTCCGTTACATGTTGATTCGTAATAATGAGGCCGCTTGCGGCTACATTGAAGCCAGTGCCTTTCCGATCGCCGGCATTTATGTTGACAACGGCTTCTTTATAATGCTGGATCTGTTCATTTTGCGATAATTGTGAGTCCTTCTTCAAAAACCGAAGTGACGGAAGATTATAAATTTGCGGAACAAACGCGATCAGATTGCCGAATAGCAGCATGACCAGCAAAATAATGATTGTTTTTTTGATCCATATTCTTTTGGGGGGAGTATTTAGCTCATCATCTTCATTGTCGTCCTCCGTGTTCCAACCCTCAACTTCATCTTCGGGGGCAGGGCCAACGGTATCATCTAATAGCTCGATAGATGTTTTTGGATCATGTTGCTCATCGTTATGGATGGAAAATACCTCCTTGCTAATGAGAAAATAGAACTTTCACTGATTCAAGATGATTATATCAAACCTTGGCAGACTGTGATCGGGTACGAATTGAAATTTATGCAAGATAAAAAAAACAAGCTGCTTCATGTACCTCACAAAAATCTTCATATAAGCCAAGCGCTGGCTCATAACCATAATAGATAGCAGTTTAAACGGAAACTTTGCGAGAAAAAAACGTATGGAGGGAGATACGCATTCATGGACGATCAGAATCAGAACCAGAACCGAAGAAATCAACACCATGTGCCTCAACCGATACGCCGTGACGGAGCAGGCGGACCGGATTATGGTCCGCGGGATGTAATGAGGGATATGCAGAATCCCGACATGCTTGTGCCTCCGGTCACGGATTCGGGCTTGCTGCCCAATTTGAGGGTGTCGTTCTCCGACACGCATATGCAGCTGAACCATGGCGGCTGGTCGAGGGAAATCACGATACGGGATCTCCCGATTGCCACCACACTGGCCGGTGTGAATATGAGCCTGACGCCCGGCGGCGTTCGGGAACTCCATTGGCATCAGCAAGCGGAGTGGTCCTACATGATCTGGGGCAGCGCCAGAATCACGTCAGTCGATCAAAACGGAAGAAATTTCATTGCGGATGTGGGACAGGGTGATCTGTGGTATTTTCCCGCCGGTCTCCCCCACTCCATCCAGGGACTGGAGGGAGGCTGTGAATTTCTGCTTGTGTTTGACGATGGTCACTTCTCGGATCTGAACACCCTGTCGATTTCCGACTGGTTTGCCCACACGCCGAAGGATGTGTTGTCCGCCAACTTTGGCATACCGGAGAGCGCTTTTGACCATATCCCGGACAAACAGGTTTATATTTTTCAGGATCAGGTACCGGGTTCACTCGAAAGTCAGGAGATCCAGTCGCCATATGGTCAGGTGCCACTCAGCTTCAAGCACCGGCTGCTGGCACAGGAGCCTATCGTAACCCCGGGGGGCTCCGTAAGGATTGTCGACTCGAGCAATTTTCCGATCTCCAAAACCGTTGCAGCCGCACTCGTCGAGATTAAACCTGGCTCGATGAGAGAGCTCCATTGGCATCCGAATCAGGATGAATGGCAGTATTACCTTGCAGGACAAGGACGAATGACCGTATTTGCAGGCAATGGGGTGGCTCGGACATTTGATTACAGGGCCGGCGACGTCGGTTATGTGCCCTTTGCCTTTGGCCACTACATACAGAACACGGGCACCGAGTCTTTATGGTTTCTGGAGATGTTCAAAAGCGACCGATTCGAGGATATTTCCTTGAATCAGTGGATGGCTTTGACCCCTCGCGACCTGGCCCAGGATAACCTGAGAATCGGATCCGAAGTCACCGATGCTCTGCGCAAAGAAAAGTGGCCTGTCGTAAAATATCCGGGATATTCGTATTATCCAAGATAATGCCTGTTCTCCCCTGTTTTTTTCGGATATTGCCCCATTCTTACAAAATGCTCAAGCAGACCTGCCGAGGGATTGGCATTCCAAGGCAGGCTGCTGCATGTGCCGTCAAACTGACATTGACTTTTTTTTACTCCTGCCATATAGTTCATTAATGAAACTATATTACACGTGAACTATTCGAGAGGAGAACTATTGTTGAACGACAAGGCAAAGCAATGGATCGACCGATATGTGGATGTCTATCTGCTGGTCACCCGGCGGATCAACGCCCAGATTCGGGAGCATCTTGGTGAGGATCTGACCAATGACCAGTTTCAGGTTGTGCGTTTAATCAACAGCATGGATCACTGTACTTCGTCCCATTTGGCGGAGACACTCGCCGTTGGCAAGAGCTCGATTACCGCCATCGTCAATCGTCTCGTGGATGCAGGCATTATTGACAGAACCCGAGATGAAGCGGACCGAAGGCTGGTATATCTAAATGTAACGGAATACGGAAAATCTATTTTTGAATCCGCCCAGGAGCAGATGCGGGAGATCATCTCCCCCTACTTGCAGCATTTTGAAGAAAAAGATATTGAAATGTTCATCTCGATGTTCGAGAAGCTGGGGCAATTGATGTTTGAATCAGGGGGGAGAAAGAATTGAAAGCCATACTGAAAGCAAGATGGGCCCTTATCGTTCTATGGCTGATTGCGGCAGTCGTGCTGTTTTTGTTCGCACCTTCCATGTCGGACCTGGTCCGGGAGAAGGGGCAGTTATCCGTTCCTGACGGATACACCTCGTCGCGGGCCGCAGAAATTCTCAAGGAAGCTTCCGGCGGCGAAGGCGGGGAGACCTTGCACCAGGTTGCGCTCGTCTTCAATAAACCCGATGGGTTAAGCGAAACGGATAAGGAGAGTATCCGAGAGGGCGTTCAAGCTTTAAACAACAATAAAGAAAGCCTCCATATTGATTCCATCAATGAACCGTTCACGCAAACGGAGCTGGAAGACACGCTGATTGCCAAAGACGGCAAGACCATCATGGTCGCGCTTCAGGTCAGCGGCGGCCAGGAAGCCGTGAAAGCTCTGCCCCAGAAGGTTGATCAGGTGCTGGAAGGCGTTCAAGCCGATCATTACCTGACAAGCGAAGGTCTCATCAATGAAGATACCATCGTCAGCTCGGAGGAAGGCCTGAAGAAAACGGAATATATTACGGTTGTCTTTATTCTCCTCATTCTATTCGTTGTATTCCGTTCCTTCGTAGCACCATTCGTACCGCTGTTGACCGTAGGTCTCAGTTATATCGTGTCACAGTCAGTCGTTTCTTTTCTCGTGGACCAATTCAACTTCCCGATATCGTCCTTCACCCAGATCTTTATGGTGGCCGTCATGTTCGGGATCGGAACCGACTACTGCATCCTGCTGATCAGCCGGTTTAAGGAAGAACTCACCACGTCGGAGGATACCAAATCGGCCATCATTGAGACTTACCGAAAAGCCGGCGGCACCGTGCTTTATTCCGGGCTTGCCGTATTTGTAGGTTTTGCAGCGATCGGGTTATCCAAATTCATTCTGTACAAATCCGCAGTTGCGGTTGCAATTGGCATTGCCGTTATGCTTCTAGCATTGGTTACAGTCGTCCCATTCTTCATGGCGGTGCTGGGCAAGAAGCTCTTCTGGCCGTCACGCGGCAAGCTGGAGCATAGCGAGAATAAGCTTTGGGGAGCGGCAGGTTCCTTCTCTCTTAAGCGCCCTTGGGCGGCATTGCTTGTCGTCGCTGTGATCGTGGCCCCTTTCTTGGCTACATACAGCGGCAAACTGTCATTTAACAGCCTGGAGGAAATCGGGCCAAGTTACGCTTCAGTCAAGGGCTTTAACATTATTTCGGATAGCTTCGGTCCCGGACAATCGCTGCCTTCCACCATCGTGATCAAGAACGATGACCGGATGGATACGGCAGAATACATGGGACTCGCGGAAAAAATCAGCCGGGAAGTGGAAAAGGTTGATGGCGTATCCAGCGTACGCGGGCTCTCCCGTCCAACCGGTGAGCAGATCAACGATTTCCTCATTCCAACGCAAGTGAAAACGTTAAATGAAGGATTGGGAGAGTCCAAAGACGGACTGACCCAAATCCAGAATGGACTATCCGAAGCAGGCAAGCAGCTCAGCGAGAATACGCCGAAGCTGAATGAAGCCGCAGCGGGAGCCAAAGAGCTGACCAAGGGAACCGCCGACCTCAAGGACGGCATTACGGAGCTTGGCCAAGGCCTCAGCGCCATTCAAAAAGGAATCCAAAGCGGAAGCGCAGGCGCAGGCGAACTCAAAACCGGGCTTGCCCAAGCTGCGAAAAGCGCGAAAGAGTTAGCTGCAGCCCATGCCCAGCTTCTTCAAGGTTATAAACAGCTTGATACCGGATTAGCAGCTCTTGACGGCGGCGTTGCCGAACTTAAAGAGCAACTGGGCGGCGTGGCGGCTGCACTGAGTGGACTTGAAGGCTCCTTCACGGGATTGGAGAGCAATTACCCGGAACTCATTCAAGATACCGACTATCAAACCATTAAGGGTACCGTTACGCAAACAGCTGCAGGCACAGCCGAACTGGCAGCAGGGTTAGGACAAATCTCCGAGCAGCTTAAAGGTGCGTCTGCCGGCTTATCGGAAGCAAACGCCGGCTACGCTAAGGCAGCCGCCGGGCAAACGGCGCTTGCCGACGGTCTTCAGCAGCTCGTGACCGGTATCGCCGAGCTGCAATCCGGCCTTTCGCAGGCAGCTAACGGGCAAGGACAGATCGTGAACCAAATTCCTTCCATTACGGGCGGTCTGGACCAGCTGCAGGTCGGGCAGAAGCAGCTTGCCGACGGCTTTGGCGATCTAACCGGCCAGATCGGAGAGCTTACGGCAGGACTGAACTCCAGCGCGGACGGATTGAAGCAAATTTCGGACGGACTGCATTCCGCTCAGGATTATCTGCAGCAGATCCAGGACGTTCAGGATGAAGAGCTCAGCGGGTTCTTCATTCCGCAGGAAGCCCTTGAGAATAAAGAATTCCAGACGGTATTCGATACCTATCTCAGCAAGGACCGCAAAGTGATGACGCTGGACGTGGTTCTGGCAACCAATCCGTACAGCGAAGAGGCGCTGGGCAGCGTCGAACAGATTCAATCCGCGGTAGATCGCGCAGTAAAAGACACGAAATTGGAGAATGCCGAGGTTGCTATCAGCGGCATTACCAGCACGAATAACGATTTGCAAAACATATCGAATGAAGACTACGCGCGTACCGTGATTCTCATGCTGAGCGGAATCTTCATTATCCTGGTCGTGCTGCTGCGCTCCATCGTGATGCCGATCTATCTGATTGTCTCACTGGTCATCACATACTTTACGGCTGTCGGCGTAACCGAGATGATCTTCGTTCATGGCTTCGGGTATTCCGGCATTACCTGGGCCACGCCGTTCTTCAGCTTTGTCATGCTGATCGCGCTTGGGGTGGATTACAGCATTTTCCTCATGGCGCGCTTCAACGAGAACAAGTCCTGGAATGTTCAGGATGCCATCTTACATGCCATGCGCAATATGGGTACTGTGATCCTGTCCGCGGTGGTCATTCTTGGCGGTACCTTTGCGGCGATGTATCCGTCCGGCGTACTGTCCATGATGCAGATCGCAACGGTTGTCCTGGTTGGACTTGTGCTCTACGCACTCCTGTTCCTACCATTCTTCGTACCGGTAATGGTCCGTATCTTCGGCCGGGCTAACTGGTGGCCGTTCACCCCGAAGGAGCAGGACGCAAAGAGCAGCCCTTCCGGACATGACGTAGGAATGTAACAATTATAAAGATGACCCAAACCTAACAATATTCACAATAACCGCCTTTTTCCTGATTGATGACAGGTAAAAAGGCGGTTTTTTATACGCCATATCATTAAAAATGAACGGAAACCTTGTTCGTACTTGGAACTGCCTCCAAAGAACTGAACAAATGCTTTTTGCAGGGGAATAACTATACGACCGTCACATTTTCTCGTATATTAAGAAGAAGAATCTCGAATTTCACAACAACCCATACAAAACCTAGAAGGAACGTGAACCGTGCCGACGCGATCTGCAAAAAATACATATCACATGGGAAGTAAAAAGATTGTTCAGTATATATTGGCAATTACTGTTTTTCTGTCCTTGCTCCTCAGCATTCGCTGGTATTGGATCGAAGCCTTCGTTCCTCCCCACCACCCGAAAGCCTCCCAAGGGGTGCTCGACTTGCGCAGTTGGGACCTCATTCATTCCAAATCCATAACATTGGACGGGGAATGGGCGTTCTACCCTGACAAACTCGCCACAAAACAGGAGCTGGAGCAAACCCATCCGCAGCATCGCTATGTGCAGGTTCCGGGAAATTGGCAGGGAAGCCAAACGAAGGAATCCGAATCCGCCTATGGTACCGGCACCTATCGGCTTCGTATTCTGATTGATCCAGCCTTAACCGCTCCCCTTTCCTTCTGGATCCAACAAATTCAGGCTTCGGCGAGCGTCGAGATAAACGGGCTTAAGGTAGGGGAGATGGGCAAAACCGGAGAGGACGGAAAAGACACCTATTCACCGGCTCGAAGTCCCTTCGTTGTCGATTACGCTCCCGCTAACCACACGCAAGAAATCGATTTGATTATACGGGTGGCCAATAATGAGCATCCGCTCAAAGGCGGAATCGTAAATTCCATCAAGCTGGGATCCAGCGAAGCCATCCACGATGAACGCGGACTTTCCATCGATCTTCAACTCATTACATTCGTCGTGCTCATCCTTCACGGTCTGTATTCCTGCATCCTGTTTTTATTCAATCCGAAGGAATGGACGCTGCTTGATTTTTTCCTGCTGCTTCTCACCGCATCCGTGACGATTGTAGTGTCAGATGACGATTTACTGCTGAAATGGCTGTCCATCAATTACACTTGGGATCTTAAAATCTCCATTTTGTCTTATTCTTGGCTATCTTTTTTCATATTGAAAATGACCAGAAGTTTCACCATAAAGACTCGCAGCCGATGGTTTATCGGTTATGGCATTTCCCTGCTTCTATATTCCGGATTTATTGCAATCGCACCTGCTTCCCTTGTGTTCTGGACGGTGGAATATAAAGTTTTTAGCATTTATTATATATTGCCGGTTGTCATCTCTATCTATATGTTCGGGAGAATGGTGGCTGCAAGCCGGGATGACGCGATCTTTCTGCTCCTGGCAGCCAGCGGCATTTTCTCCAGCGTGATCTGGGGAGCGCTTAACAAATATCAGGAGCTTCCAACCGTATACTACCCCGTTGATGTCATCTCGGCCATCATCGGTTTCTCGGCCTATTGGTTTAAGCGTTATTTCCGCAATGCCGATAAAATCAGCAAGCTCAACCGCCAATTACAGAAAGCGGACAAAATGAAAGACCGGTTTCTAGCCCAGACGTCACATGAGCTGCGAACGCCGCTGCACGGGATTATGAATATCGCCCAGAGTGTGACGGACAGGGAGCAGCATCATATGGACAGTCGAAGTGCAGAGGATATGAATCTCCTTATTAAGGTTGGACGTCAGATGTCGCATTTGCTGAATGATCTCCTGGACGCAGTAAGGCTGAGGGAAAAGCGAATCATACTGCATGCCGAGCCGCTGTCCCTGCCCTCTGTCGTAAATGGCGTTATCGATATCTTGAAGTATTTGGTCGAAGGAAAAGCCGTAGAGTTGAAAATGAATTTAGACATATCCGAAGCCCTCCCTCTCGTTATGGCCGATGAAAAGAGGCTTGTGCAAATCCTCATGAATGTACTGCATAATGCCATCAAACATACCGAGGAAGGAATCATTGCCGTATCGGCCATCGCCAAGAACGGGCAAATGATCATCGAGGTAACGGACACGGGAACAGGAATGGATCAGGAAACACAGCAGCGTGTATTTCTACCATACGAACAAGGCGATCCCGGATACGGCGACACCAACGGCATCGGTTTGGGCCTTAGCATCAGCAGAGAGCTGGTAGAGCTTCATGGCGGCAGCATGACGGTTCACTCCGAAGTCGGAAAGGGTTCAACGTTTACCTTCACCCTTCCTTTGGCTGATTCGACGGATATTGAGATTTCTCCGAGCATATTGACCGAGCGGCTGGGAGCCTATGAAGAAATGGCAGCAAGCCGGAACAACCTCAACAGCCAGCCGCTCCTAACCGTAGAAGCGCCGTCCATGGAAGAGCAGATGAATATCCTGGCGGTTGACGATAATCTTGTAAATTTAAGAGTGCTTGCCAGCATACTGATGACTGAACCTTACCACCTGCAATTAGCAACTTCGGCCGGAGAAGCGCTGGAATTGCTCGGAACGAAACCATGGGATTTGGTTATCGCAGACGTGATGATGCCGCAGATTTCAGGCTACAAGCTGACACGGATGATAAGAGAGCGTTACTCCTCTTCCGAACTCCCTGTGCTTCTGCTGACGGCGCGCAGCGAGCCCTCCGACATGTATGCGGGATTTCGGGCAGGTGCTAACGATTATGTCACGAAACCGGTGGACCCAATGGAGCTTAAATACCGTATCCAGTCATTAATTACATTAAAGCAGTCCGTAAACGAGCGTCTTCGTATGGAGGCCGCTTATCTGCAAGCGCAAATCCATCCGCATTTTTTGTTTAACACCTTGAATTCCATCCACGCTTTGAGTGAAATTGATGTGGATAGAATGCGAAAACTTAATGAGGCTTTTAGTTCATACCTGCAAATCAGTTTTCAATATCAAAACTCCGGCAAATTTGTCTCACTAACGGAAGAACTCGAACTCGTACGCGCTTACTTGTATGTTGAGAAGGAGCGACATGGTAACCGGCTCCATGTCATATGGAACGTGGATCAGGACGCGAACCTCCTGCTTCCTCCCTTAACGATTCAGCCTCTGGTCGAGAATGCGGTACAGCACGGTATTATCCCAATAGCTAAAGGCGGCACCGTCGAAATCCATATAATCCGTCAGGAGCAGTCCACGCTAATTCAGGTCAAGGATAACGGCATGGGAATGAATAGAGAAAAAGTACAGGAGTTGCTGGATGCTCCGCGCAAGGACAAAAGAGGGATCGGTCTGTATAACACAAATCGCAGGTTGATTCAGACGTATGGGAGCGGTCTTTCCATTCAAAGCGAGGTCCGTGCGGGGACAAGCGTATCTTTTGTCATCCCTGATCCGGAGGAATAGCATCTCTTAACAGAAAAAGGAGGGGGTCCCGTCAGATCTAAGATCGATCTAAAATCTTTGGGACACCCTCCTTTTTTTCAAATATAGACGGATCCGATTGCTTCGGGTTCTTGTTCCTTCTGCCATTAACTTGATCAGGATCGCCGCAAACGAAAAAGATGCTCCAGTCTAGCAGCTCACGATACAACTCCGATATAAAACCCGTCATACCCCTTACTTCCCACCGTTTGAATAGCTGTGCCGGAAATGGCAGAGTGTTCGGACAGCATATCCATGAATTTGCGGATACCGTGCACCCGAGGGTCTGTGCTGTGATGATCGATAACTTCTCCATCCCGGATCACATTATCGCTAATAATGACGGTGCCTGGCCGTGAGAACTGTAACGCCCATTTCAAATAATTCGGATTGTTGGGTTTATCGGCATCGATAAAGATCAGGTCAAACGGCTTCACCTTCTCTTTGGCCAGCTGCTCCAACTGCAGTAGGGCATCGCCTACCCGGATTTCCACTCTATCCTGTAGTCCGGCCAATACCACGTTGGATTTGGCAACCTCGGCATGATGCGGATCGAGCTCCAGTGAAATTAGTTGCCCCTCAGCCCCAATCGCCCTAGCCATCCAGATCGTACTGTAACCTCCCAGCGTACCGATCTCCAAAATTCGTTTCGCGCCTTTGATCTGAACGATGACGTTCAGCAGCTTACCTTGAGCCTTGGATACATCAATTTCCGGCAATCCGGCCTCGCGATTTGCAGCTAACACCTTCTCCAGCACCTCATCATAAGGAATCAAATGTTCTGCGATGTAATCATCCACTTTTCCCCAAGTTGCAGCTGCAGCATCCTTCTTTTTCATGTCCGTTTCCTCCCTTATTCTCCATCTGGATCTTACAAAATCATTGTATGTGATTTATTGTTATAGATATAATATATATTTAAAAGACTTATATAACTTAAATATATGATTGGATAGGAGTGCGGCTCTCATGAATTTACACGCATTACGTCTCTTTTACGTCATCGCCACAACGGGCAGTGTTACCCGTGCTGCTGAATTGTTAAATATAAGCCAACCCGCCATAACAGCCCAGATTAAAAAATTCGAGAAGGAACTGTCCCTTACTCTCTTTAAACCGCAAGGCAGGGGCATCGGATTGACGGAGGCCGGAGCCGAGCTCGTCCCGCTTGCCAAAAGACTCTTCTCTGTCGAACAGCAGATTGAACAATTCTGTCTGGATTACCGCAGCGGTTCGAGGGGACAGATCCGCATGGCGGCAACCTATCTTCCTTCCCATTTTCTCCTGCCGGCCTGGCTTGCGAAATACAAGCAGCGGTACGAAGAAGTAGAAATGAGCATAACCACCACGAATTCAAGCGATGCGCTTAAGCAGCTGTTAAATATGGATGTCGAGCTTGCGATATACGGCGGCCTGCCAGAGGAATCTCTGAATACGATACAGACCGAGGAGCTGTTCCGGGATGAGTTATGGTTTGTCGTATCCCCCGATCACCGTTATGCCAATCAGCGTATCTCTCTGGAAGAGATGATGAGAGAGCCTTTTGTTATGCGGGAGGAAGGCAGTTCAACGCGGGAACGGTTATTTGCCTTATGCCGTACCCATAGCGCACCTTCCCCGCGGATCACGCTGCAATTCAATGGTCTGCACGAAGCAATCACAGCCGTCATTGCCGGATACGGTGCAAACTTTGTGTCTTCACTCGTCGTGCGGGAGTATGTGGAACGCGGCGAGCTGGGCCGGGTCTATGTTGATGGAATCGAGCTGCAAAATATCATAGCAGTTTGCACCCGCAAGCATGAACCGTTATCCGCTGCCGCCATGAACTTCGTGGATATGATCCGGAATCAGTAAGTTACCGTTACATTTCCCCTATACATATTTCCTGCCGGGCTTCTCGTATTCTGATATGCCGTTGCTGATGCATTGTTATAAGCCCCGATCACATACGCGGAAGGGTCTGTCAGGTAAAGCGTATTGTTGGAGAACCCGTTATCGATTCCCCACCCCGGCACGATCTCGTGGAGCTGAAACGCATCCACAATGGTGCTGTTCCCGTTCTGATAAGCCGTATTATTCCGTATGATAGCCCCATTGCCTTTCACATCGATAAAGCTGTCAGCATAATTCGCACCGCTAATTCCCTCGCCATAGAAGATGCAGTTCTCAACGAGCGTTCCCATCGACAGTTCCTTGATATCGATGTGCTCTGCCGTTATATTCGGACCAAAAATAACATTACGTATCGTATTGTAGTGGGTATTCTGGTTGTAGCTCGCTCCCTCTGCAGAACCTACATAGACCCCTTCCCCAAAGCCCGCTCCCGTCTTGCCGGTATTATGAATACGGGAGTTCTCAATGGAGCTATAGGAAGTGCCGTCCCGGAAATGCACCGCTTCGTAACCGATATGGTAAACCTCTACATCCGTGATGCGGGTAAAGTTGGAATTGTCCAGGATGATTCCCTTTTGCGCATTGGTAAACTTTAGATTGCGTATGATCCAGTAGTCGCCCCGAACGCGTAAACTGTAACCAGAACCTGCGGAATACCCGGAAATAATGGCTGGTTCAGCCGGGTTCTGACTCTCGATGACGATAGGCTTCAGGGCAGTTCCCTCGACATCCGTGGAGAAACTTCCCGTGTATGTCCCGGGTGCCAGGACAATTCGCTTCCCAGGTACCACATTCTTCAATGCGCTCTGCAAGCATGACGTTGTGGAACAAGCGATAAGATCCGACGGATCAGGGTTCGATACTTCAGCTACGCTCTTGTAAGCGCTACCAACATTCCAGGGAATAGTCGTGCATTCGGCAAGAGCCGTACCCTTTCTGCTTAATGTATCCTTTCCACCGGATACCACTGACGACTCGGCATTAGCGTAGTCCGATCTAACCCATGTAGACGTCAATAACAGCAGCGTCAAAATGACTAATATCGGTTTGATTAGGCCGCGGTTCGTTCCCGTATTTCTCATCAAACATGCCATCCTCCTTCAAATTGATCATGATATGCATCATTAACATATTAATGTGAAGGAGAATCAAAACATTCCATTCACGAGGTTAATAATCGAACCGACAAAATAAGCAGAACAGAACATGGGGCGTCCCACCAGATCCAGGATCTTTTGGGGCACCCCTTTTTTGTCTACTTTTCTTAAGCTTGATTATTAAATTCGCCGAACGCGTTAACCTTTAATGGAGCCAATCATGACGCCTTTCTCAAAATATTTTTGCATAAACGGATAAATGAGTAGAATCGGAAGCGTTGATACGATAATGACCCCGTACTTGATCTGATCGGCATACCGCTGGGCATATCCTCCTGCATCCCCACCTGTTCCGGCACCGCTTGAGAACACCTGGTTCGACAGCAGAATATCCCGCAGAACGATTTGCAGCGGCTGGAGCTTCGTGTCCCGGATATAGATCAGCGCGGTGAAGAAATCATTCCAATGCCCCACCAAATAATAAAGTCCGATGACGGATACCAAGGCTTTGGACAGCGGCAAGGCCACTTTGAAGAAAAAGGTGAAGTGGGAGCAGCCGTCCATGACGGCCGCCTCATGTAGCTCCTGCGGCAGCGAGTTTTCAAAAAACGTCCGCGCAATGATCAAATAGAACACATTCACGGAGAACGGGAGAATGAACACCCAGATGGTGTTGGTCAGTCCAAGCCCCTTCATCAACAAATAGGTGGGAATCAGCCCCCCATTGAAAAACATCGTGATCACGAAAATGAACATGATGATTCGTCTGGCGCGAAATTCCTTTCTGGACAGCACGTAAGCCGCCGGAAGCGTGAACAGCATGTTAACCAAGGTTCCAAACACTGTGTAAAACAGCGTATTTCGGTACCCGGTCCAAATTCGCATATCCTTGAAAATCTCCTGGTAACCGAAAAAGCTGATGTTTTTGGGGATAAACATAACCTTCCCCGTCGATACGAGCGTTGAGTCGCTGAACGAAGCAATGATGATAAAGTACAGCGGATAGGCGATCAGCAGAAAAATCAAACCGCTCAGAAAACCCAATATGATCTTAAACGCTATCTCCTTACCGTTGATGCGCGTTCTACTATGTTCATGTTCCACAACCGTTTCTCCTTCCCCGATCATTAGAATAGGCTCGTTTCCGACATTCTCTTCGATATCGTGTTCATCGCATACAAGAATACGAAATTGATGAGCGTGTTAAACAAACCGATAGCCGAAGCCAAGCTGAATTGATTGGAGATGATCCCGATTTTATAGACGTAGGTGGCAATGACCTCCGAGACGGGAAGGTTCAGCGAATTCTGCATCAAGAATATTTTCTCGAAGCCGGTCCCGAGGATATTCCCCATGCTGAGAATAAACAGGATGATGATGGTCGGGATGAGAGCGGGAATGTCAACATACCGGATCGTCTGCCATCGGCTGGCCCCATCAATTTTGGCAGCATCATACAGCTGGGGATCAACGGTGGACAAGGCTGCAAGATAGATAATGCTGTTCCAGCCGCAATGCTGCCATATGTCGGAAAGCACATACACCGGGATAAATGTCGAGGTGGAGGCTAACAGATTGATATGCCCCAGCCCCACCGCTTTCATAAAGTGACCGACAACTCCGGTTTCGGAGGATAGCAGCACATTCAGCATGCCGACCAGCACGATGATGGATATGAAATGGGGGAGGTATACAGTGGTCTGCATCAGCTGCTTCATTCTTTTTCTGCGGATCTGGTTAAGGATGAGGGCCAATATGATCGGAGCCGGAAAGCCGAGCACGATCGTAGCCAAACTGATCAGAAATGTGTTGCGCATTAAATCCGTGAACAGATAACTGTCGATGAATTGCTGAAAGTAGGCAAGTCCTCGCCACTCACCGCCAGTCAAGCCTTTGCTGAAATCGTAATCCCGAAAAGCAAGCTGGATGCCGTACATCGGGATATAGTTAAACAACAGGATGACGATAATAGCCGGAAAAATCATAATCCACAGCTGATAATCTCGTCTGAAGGTGTTCTGTCTTTTACGGGATTCCATATCCTCCCTCCTAGTTTTGATTCATGTAGTCGTCATAATATTTTTGCATAATTTCCAAGTTCTGCTTCAGGCCTGCTTTCTCGCTTTCCTTGATGTACGTGTCCCATTCGGATTCCACTCCGCCCTTGGTCACCCATTTGGCAAAGCTGGATTCCGCCAGATTCATCACATTGGTGTTGTTCAGGCTCATGGCGTTATTGTCCATGGTGGAATATTTAATAAACATGCCGGGAAACACGTCCTTGTCGGGATCCACTTCTAAAGCAGCCTCCAGAGGCTCCGATTGTCCCAGCACCTCCTGCATATCGGTGCCGAGCGTCAGCTTCAAGGAATCGGGGATATAAAATGCGCCGTTGTCCGCCATCGTTGAGGTCCATTTCCATGTTCCCGGATCCATCTTGGCATCGGAAGGAGGCAGAACGGCATATGTACCGTCACCGTTATCTTTAATATTCGGACCGATGGATCCGAACAGCACTTGCATACCCACCTCGGGCGCATAGAGCTCGTTGATGAATTTCATGGCCGCTTCCTTGTTCTTGGTCTTGGCGGACATGACAATATGGTTGGGTCCATAGTTCAGCGAGTAATGATCATAGCTCCAGGACAGCTTCCCTGCATAATCTGCAGATACTTTCATCGGCGGCATGGAAGCATACTGCGGTGCCAACTGCTCACCGAAACGGTCGGAAGCCACCCATCCCCAGGTGAAGCCGACCTTCGCCGTGTCCCCTTCGCCGCGCGCAATGGATTGATATTTCGTATAATCATGGGTGAACACTTCCGGGTTGATCAGCCCCGCCTTGTACAGCTTGTTCAGGAATATAACCATCGTTTTGTACCGTTCATCCGTCAGGAAGTTCTTCACCTGTCCGTCCTCCACAAAATAGCCCTGCCCGCTGCCATCTGTCAGCGTAATGCCCATGCTGCCCAAGAGTACCGCAGGGTTAAAATATCCGCCGATGCCTCCCGGCCAATCCATCGGAATCTCGTCACGGGGATCGCCGTTGCCGTTGGCATCGTTCTCTTTGAAGGCAACGAGCACTTCATACAGCTCATCCCATGTCGTCGGCATGCTCAGTCCGAGGTGATCCAGCCACTGCTGGTTAATGAATTGCCTGCTGGCGGAAGCCGGCCAGAACCGCTGATATTTCGGTAGACCGTATATTCTGCCGTCCGACTGCGTTGCAATCACTTTCGTATCCGGTTTTTCATTAAACATGTTCTGTACGTTGGGTGCTTGATCAAGCATGCCGGACAGATCCTGGAAGAGCCCCTGGAACTGCGCAAAATCGGCATCCGTAATCACGTTCGGTCCGATAAACAGATCCGGTATATCCCCGCTGGCTAGCATCGTCCCTTTCTTCTGTCCCCAATCCGCGGTAATCTCCTGCCATTCGATGTCCACGCCCGCCGTCTCCTCAGCCTTTTGCAGCCATTCCATTTCAGCCAGCGGCTTTGTAAGCGGATGCTTGGTAATGATGGCAGTGAGTTTTACTTTTTTGCCTATTTGATCTCCGGGTGTTTCGGCCGATTCGTTAGCGTCACCTCCGCCCCCGCTGCATCCTGCTAATAATAATGCAGAGACGACGATAAGCGAGATGAAAACGTTTACCCTTTTCTTCATTCCATTACCTCCTGATTTGGTTTGTTGGTCTGGTCCATGGGGGAATGTGGCCATGTTTTGGCCTTGCCTTGGGACATATTTCACTCTAAACGGAGGGGAAGAGCCCCGTAAACGAACAGTTTTTTAAGCATCCTCATTTTTTGAAAGCGCTTATAATTAAAGAGGTAAAAGTGCGACCAGTCCGGATCGCTACAGGGAATTCAAATATTGTATATGTTCAAAAATTGAAGCTACTCGGCTTTAAGAAAGCGCCGGCAAAGAAGCGAATAACGAAAAAAGTTTACAAAAGACCGCTGTAAGCTGCCTTATTCGGCATCAGCGGTCTTCGTTTTATGCTTTATGCGTATTTCGATATTGACCAGGTGTCGTACCCACCATCTTTTTGAAGGAACGGATAAAACTCGAGGTGTTGGTGTATCCGACCTGTTGGGAAATGGATTCGAGGGTCTCCTCGCTGTCCCGCAGAAGCTGTATGGATTTCTGGATGCGAAGCTGATCGATATACTCTTTGAAATTTTGCCCCATCGTTTTCTTGAAGTGATGGCTGAAGTTGGAGACCGACATATCAAAATTATCGGCCATCATCTGCAGCGAGCAGTTTGGATCCATTCCTTTCTCCGCAATAAGGGACAGAATCTCTTCCTGCGTTGCCGTACGAGACACGGGGAGCGTTTCGCTGATCATATCGCATAGCTTGGCATAACTCTCCCTGATAATTCCGATCATCTGCTCCAGTGTATAACGGTGGTTAAATGCCGCCTCGGTTAGCCGAAGCAGGCTCTGGTCGTCATGACGGAACCGCTGGAGGCCGTTGAAGATGACGGTAACCGTATTGAGGTACACGCTCCGTATCATATGCGGCGGCAGGCTGTCATTGCTTAAGTAACCGATCATTCGCTCCGCCAAAGAGGACAGCATGGCCGCATCGTTCTTGAGGATCGCAAGCTCTAGGGATTGCAGGATTTCGGCAAAATAGGAGACGGCTCCGGTTTGGGGGACCTCAAGGTTGTCAAAGACCAGCACGGTCCCGGTCTTCCGGATGCGCAGAAACTCCGCTGTGCGGAGCGCCTGCAGGTAGGAGAGATGGAGGTCCACCGGCGATTGGGCAGCGCTAGGCTTGCCGATGCCAATCGCCGTCTGTTGGCCGGTACGCTCCAAGATTTCTTCCTGCAGCCGCTCTAGGCAGGATTTAATAGGGAAATCATCTGTATGGGAGCACGCCAGAATCAATTCCTGCTGATAGATGCTCTTGAAGAAGTAACCCTGGGCATCATCAGGCAGCAGGCCTTCATATTCCCGGCAGCAAGCCAATATCTTGTCCATCCCTGCTCCATCCGCTTCACAGCATAATACGGCAACCGTGAAGTTATCATGACGAAACTGGATGCCGACCATGCAGGCTTCCTGTTCAAAGTTCTCCCAGTCTGGAATATGCCCACTCACCAGCTCAAACAGCAGGTTATCCCGCATAATTGGCAAAGATCCTCTCACATGCTCATCCAGCTTGCTGTTAGCCTGCGAAAGCTCCTCCAACGTATACTTGATCGTATCAATCTCATTCATCGGTTTTCGCTCCTGCGGTTTAAACACATGTACGGCCAGATCAACCAGACGTCGAATTGGCTGGTAGTTCTTCCGGATGGATACGTAGATGATGAACACTTCAAGCAGCAGAATCAGCCCGACAAGGATGGCTGTATTCAGCTGAATCGTCCGAATGCCCTGCAGGGACTTAGATACCGGCAGCAAACTCACGTATTTCCATCCATTCTTCTCCGAAACCGAGGACGATACCAGATAGTCCGATCCGCTGATTGTATGAATACCCGAGGAGGAAACTGACTCTTCCCCTAAGTCATGCACAAGCTTCTTGAAATCATCGGAGGATTGGTATGACGTGTCATTGGAGGATACCAATCGCCTTCCCTGGCCGTCTAACACAAAAAAATCGCCGCTATAGGTTTCCGAAACGGACTTCATCATCCGGACAATCGTATCCTCCCTGACCATGATCATGACGGCTCCGGGGGAATTCGAGCCCCCTACCGGCAGCGGCTGAACGAAGGTCAGCATTCTGACCCGGTTATTGCCGGGCACAACCACATTCTCCACAGGCCTGACGATAGGAGCATTAAGATCATTCAGGGTCTGGATCATATCTTCATGCGCCCAGTTTTCATAATAGTAACCGACACCCGGAATGGAGAGGTCGTCCAGACTGTATGCGCTTCCAGTTTTGGAAAACAAATAACCGATGTTCTTCACATACAGCAAGGTGTTGTAAATAAAAGCATCGGTTGCATTGTATTTTTTCATCTCATTGGCAATAAGCACCCGCTGGTAGTCGCTTTCCTCCGCCTTATACATTTTGAATTCCCGGTTCTGCACCAGCTCAAACGGCAGATTGTACACATACCTTGTAAACGTATCCATCGATGTCATAAACTGCTCCGTAATATGCGCATTCCAGTCCATTTCCTTCTCTTTCACCACTTCTGCCGAATAAGGATAGTAATAGCACAGAATGACAATCACGGGAAACATCAGCACAAGCAAATAGGAAATCAATAATTTTGTCAGCAGGTTAATCTTATGGATTCGCAAGCGGCGACCACCTCCCTATCCTTCATACCCAATCTGAAAATGTTATCTATAAGAATACGTAATTTTCAAAAAAAAGAAAACTCATTTCCTGTTATAACCTTTGGAAATGAGTTTTTTGATATGTGTACTATTTTAGTGGCATGTGGCAGCAGTCAAGAGGATTGTTCCACTCCCCATTTTTCGGCCCACTTCTCCATCTCCTTCAAAGAATCCAGGAAGTCCAGCCCCTTCTCGGTCAATGAATACTCAACGGATATCGGAACGGTAGGGAATACCTCACGTCTTACGATACCGTTTCCTTCCAAATGCCGCAGCACATCCGTTAAGGATTGCGTCTTGATAATAGCTGCATCCCGATGAAGCTGGTTAAAACGTTTCGCTCCTTGAGCTAATTGCGCGATGACAAGAAACGCCCATTTGGCTCCAAGAATTTGCAGCACTGAGCAGATATGATTGAACGCCGGCGTTTCCTGAAAGTCTTCTTTAACCGGTTCCACTGCCTCACCCCATTACTAACTAATCGTAAGTTAGTCAAAATGATTGGATAATATCCAAATACTTTGCCTTCTTACATAATATATGCGTCTTACTTATAATACAAACACAAAGAGGTTTCAAGTTAATCCAACTCGCTTGCGGCATGTGCTAGCCATGATCGCAGAGGGTAGTGATCTCCTAACGAAGGGATGAATTAAATATGAATCGATTTACGATATATTTATTGGCGCTTGGGGTTTTTCTTACTGCCACCTCGGAACTGGTCGTCTCCGGTATTCTGTATGCAATCGCAGACGATCTTCATATTTCCTTGGCCTTTGCCGGCCAGCTGATTACCGCTTATTCGCTTGCTTTTGCGATTGGAACACCGATTCTGGTCTCGCTCACCGCTCGGTTCAACCGTAAAAAAGTGCTGCTCGGCTCTCTTTTGCTGTTTATTGCCGGCAGTCTCGTTTCCTATTTCAGCACTGAAGTCTGGATGCTCATGGGTTCCCGCATCATCCTGGGGGTAAGCTCAGGAGTGTATCTCGTTGCCGCAATGGGGACAGCAGCCAAGCTGGTATCACCGGATACATTAGGCCGTGCCATCGGCACCATCGTGCTAGGTTTCAGCAGCGCCATGGTACTTGGCGTACCGATCGGAATATGGATCACGAATCTGCTGAACTGGCAATCGATCTTTCTGCTGCTGGCTCTGCTCAGTCTGCTGGTCGCCTTTATCCTGATCAGACTCCTGCCGGATGTTGAAGGGGACGCCCCCGTTCCCTTTCACCAGCAATTCAAAGTGCTGGGGAGTCTCGTCATCATGAGCGCGCTGCTGCTTACGTTCTTCCGGGAATCCGGCAACTCGGTACTGTTCACGTATGTTACGCCATTTATCCAGGATATCTTCCATATCGCTCCCTCAGGCATCAGTATCATTATGCTCGGTTTTGGACTATTTGGAGCGATCGGCTCGAGGCTCGGCGGATATGGGGTCGACCGGTTTGGGCCTGCGAAAGTGATTACCCTCAGCACGCTCATTCATATCGCGGTATTCGCATTTCTTCCGCTGCTCATAGGCCAATCGTTTATAGGACTCGGGCTGATGGGAATCATGGTGCTGTCCATGTTTGCGGCGGGTCCGGCCGTTCAGAGTTATTTTATACAGAAGGCACCGTGCTCCTCCAATCTGATTCTCAGCTTAAACACCTCCATTGTGCACCTCGGGTTAGCCGCAGGCGCGGGTTCAGGAGGCTTCATGGTCAATACGACATCCACGCTTCAATATCATCCATGGCTCGGTGGATTCGTGCTCACACTAGGCCTGGCTGCAGGACTTGTCAGCTTCTCGGCCGGTCGAAAGACATGGGTTCCAAAATCGGCTTGACCTCACCCGCTCCATCATATGAAATTTGCCCAAGCCACCCTGCCAACGGGTGGCTTGCATGCTGCTGGTTCCAAAAATGGGCTCACGCATGATTGCCCATGGGAATAACGTATTTTATGGGTCAACGCCTATTACAATATGAAGGGCAGGAATCACAGTGGCAACCTCTTATATGGATTTCACCTCACCGTCCGTTCAGTATACTTATGATATGAGCAATAATCCGTTTTTCAAAAAAGATAGCCGAAATTATATTAATTCTCTCTCCATAAAAGAATTGAACACGCTCGGCAACGCTTCCCTGCTGGATATATACCTCAGCACCGGAAACGTGATAGAGCCGCATATCCATCAGAATGCATCGGAATTGGTGTATGTCATTTCTGGTGCAGTCATCGTCTCTATCGTCAATCCATTTACGAAGGAGCTGCTAAACTTTACGTTAACGCCCGGTCAGGTTGTGCTCGTGCCCCAAGGCTGGTGGCATTATGAAATGGCGACGGTTGACAACACCCACCTGATCGCGATTTTTGACGCACCGGTGCCTGAGTTTATTGGAGGTTCGGATCTTTTGAGATTGACGCCAGCCAGCGTGTTCGCTCACACCTACTGCCTGGATGAAGCCAAAGTCAAGGATACCCTAGCTCCGATTACCGATACGGTTATCATCGGCCCGCCCAACGACTGCTCGCAGCAAGAGCAAGTGCAAGGGCAGATGAAACATCCTCAGCATTTGTCACATCATAATCAGCACTATTATCATCAAGAAACATCTGGTAATCGTCGAGACTATGAGCTTCTTCAGCAGCAGCAACAGCAATACCAACAACAGCAGCTGCAATTTCAGCAGCAGCAGCAGCAACAGCAATATCAGCAGCAGCAACAGCAAACGATGTTCCAGCAGCAATTTCAAACTCAGGATCAACCGCAGCATGGAGCATATGCTGCTGAACCGCAGCGAACAGCAGGTCCATCACATGAGCAATTCCGTTCACAACAACAGTTACAAGAACAACAGCGGCAGCAATTCATCCAACAGCAGCGGCAGCTGCCATTCTTACAGCGCCAGCTGATTGGAAATGGCTGGGATCAATTCTGATCAACCTTTTGGTGATAGGTCCTCGAGCATAATACGCAGCATCACTATTCGTCAGTGATGCTGCGTATTTCTCTTTTTTATATGGAATTATATTATTTAGGAAGACGGGATGCTCCCGTTATTTTCAGCTTCCGACACGCAATGTTCTCAGGCCGTGTAACCGAAATGGACCACTGAATGCCCGATGTCAAATTCACCAGGCTTAAATAATATCCATGTCCTGCGCCTGTATCGATCCCCAGCTTACCCTCGCCATACCAGAGCTCCTCTGGCGGTACACCTAGACGAAACGTAGAAGGGTGGCCGAAAACAATCATTTTATCCATGTAACGTGGCGACTGATGAAACGGCTACGGATCTCCGTCAATTCTTCCGGCTTTTGCGCATGACAAGTTTCAAGATTAATCCCGCTATATTTCGTATTCCTCGAAAAACGGTTAGAATAGTAAGGTACGGCATCCATCGAATGCCAATGAGAATTTTGAAGGAGGATCCCTATAACATGAGCGTTGATTATAAAGCGTATTTCGCTGAACACCGCGAAACCCATCTGAATGAGTTGAAGGAATGGTTGTCCATTCCGAGCATTTCGGCCCTGTCCGAGCACAAAGGCGATGTGGCAAAGGCTGCCGAGTGGCTCGCAGGCAAGCTGACGGAAGCAGGCCTTGAGCATGTGGAAGTTCATCAAACGGCAGGACATCCTATTATTACGGCAGACTATCTGCATGCCGAAGGCAAACCAACCGTGCTCGTATACGGTCACTATGACGTACAGCCTGTAGACCCGCTTCATCTGTGGGAAACGCCGCCCTTCGAGCCGGCTATCCGTAACGGAAAATTGTATGCACGCGGAGCAACGGACGATAAAGGCCAGCTCTTCCTGCATGTCAAAGCCGTTGAAGCCATTTTGAAGCAAGAGAAAGAGCTTCCGGTCAACATCAAATTCTGCATTGAAGGCGAAGAAGAGGTGTCCAGCCCGAACCTCCCGCTCTATCTTGACAACAACAAGGACAAGCTGGCCGCAGACGCCATCGTGATCTCGGATACATCCCTGCTCGCACCTGGCAAACCGGCCATTTCCACAGGCCTTCGCGGATTGTGCTCCCTAGAGTTGTCTCTGGAAACAGCCAATACCGACCTTCATTCCGGTACATATGGCGGCGGCGTACCTAACGCCTTGCATGCCCTCGTCTCCCTGCTCTCTTCGCTTCATGACGAGCAAGGCCGTGTCGCCGTAAAAGGCTTCTATGACGGCGTGCTCGAGCTGTCGCCTGAAATGCGCGAGGAATTTGCCAAGCAGGAATTTGACGAGGATAAGCTGAAGCAGGATCTCGGCCTCGATTCCCTGTACGGTGAGGAAGGATTCTCCTTCGTTGAACGCGTGGGAGCGCGTCCGACCCTTGAGCTGAACGGAGTATACGGCGGATTCCAGGGTGAAGGCAGCAAGACGGTTATTCCGAAGGAAGCCCATGCCAAAATTACGTGCCGCTTGGTGGCGGACCAGGATCCGCAAGCGGTCCTCGACGCGATTGAAGCCCACTTGCATGCCCACACTCCAGTCGGTTCGAAGATTACGTTTAAACCGAAGGAAAAGGCATTCGCCTTCAACATAGATCCGTCCCATCCAATGCTGCAAAAAGCCGCGGACGCCTTCGAACATGTCTACGGCACGCGTGCCCTCTTTACAAAGGATGGCGGATCCATCCCGATCGTCGAGAAGCTGTCCAGCACGCTTGATGCTCCTGCCGTCATGATGGGCTTTGGCTTGCCGGACGAGAATCTGCATGCTCCGAACGAGCATTTGAATTTGGAGAATTTCGATAAAGGTTTGCTGACGATCGTTGAGTATTTGAAGCTCGTGTAAACTTTTGCCGCCAACGGCCAAAGCGTAGACGCCAACATCACCTGGACACCGCGACCTTCACGCGAGAAGGAAAGCCCAAAGAGTAATCGTAAAGATCCTAAAAAAGAACGCGTATGGCGGGATAACCGAATCCCTGCCAATACGCGTTCTTTGTTTTTAAGAAAAGTCCCTTATGCCATCCACATACCGACCATCGGACTGCGGCTTCGGTTTACCGAAGAAAATCGGCCATGGGGTGTGTCCTACAAAAACTTATTACTGGCTGCTATCACCAAACAGGTAATTTCATCAGCAACAAGCCGCTGCTATCACCAACAAGCCACACTATCACAATAAGCCGCATCTAACGGACCACAGATCCGTTATTTGCACGATTCAGGCGATTTTCTTATCCTAACGGACACCAAGTCCGTTATTCAACCCTTTCGCCGCGGGAAAACGGACTTTTTATGCAAATAACGTACCTCATGTCCGCTAGGATCCCAGTTTAGCTCTTATCGGATCAAATAACGGATCCTGTGTCCGTTAGAATTCGAAGTTATCCACTTATCGAACCAGCAGTTATCACCGTCCTATGTCCGGTAAGCCCGAAAGTATACATTTAACACGCTTGCCGTCGGGCTCTGTTAACACCGTGACTTTACTCTGTTTAGCATTGACCGTTCTTCAAACAAACTATGTTTTTGCGCATAGCAGCGCAAATGCATAAATAGCGATGGGGATGTTAATAAAAGTGCATATCGGGTATTAAAAAGAGAACATATGTACATCGCATGAGGAGGGAACAAATGAGAGCAGTCACATTTCAAGGCGCAAAAGATATTCAGGTCAAAGACGTGCAGGATCCATCCCTTCAGACACAGGATGATATTATCGTCCGCATCACCTCTACAGCCATTTGCGGTTCCGATCTTCATATATACCTCGGGACTATGCCCACGACTAAAGATTTCGTGATCGGCCATGAGCCCATGGGAATCGTAGAAGAGATCGGTGCTAACGTAACCCGCGTAAAAAAAGGCGACCGCGTCGTTCTTCCGTTCAATGTTTCTTGCGGCCACTGCTACTATTGCAATCATGATATGGAGAGTCAATGCGACAATTCCAATGGCAACCCGGATGTCCATACCGGTGGATACCTGGGTTACACCGAACGCTATGGAAATTATCCTGGAGGGCAGGCTGAATATCTGCGCGTACCGTACGGGAACTTTATGCCGTTTGTCATCCCCGAATCATGCGAACTGGAGGATGAGGCGCTTCTCTTCTTGTCCGATGTTCTGCCTACTGCCTATTGGAGCGTGGAGAATGCCGGCGTGAAGCCAGGCGATACCGTCACGGTGCTCGGCTGTGGACCGGTCGGTCTGATGACCCAAAAATTCGCCTGGATGAAGGGGGCTAAACGGGTAATCGCCGTGGACCGCCTTCCCTACCGGCTGCAAAAAGCAAAGCGGATGAACAATGTTGAGATCTACAATTTTGAAGACTATGATGATATGGGCGCGTACATCCGCGAGATCACTAAGGGCGGCACGGATATTGTGATCGACTGCGTTGGCATGGACGGAAAGAAGTCAACCATGGAAGCCATTGGTCAAAAGCTGAAGCTCCAAGGCGGAACGTTAAGCGCAATGGATATTGCCTTCGATGCCGTTCGCAAATTCGGCACCGTTCAGCTGACCGGCGTGTACGGTTCATTGTACAACATGTTCCCGCTGGGCCATATTTTTGAACGAAACATTACCCTTACCATGGGACAAGCCCCTGTCATCCATTATATGCCGGAGCTGTTCAGGAAGATCACCGCCGGGGAATTTGATCCAACCGAGATTGTATCCCACCGGCTTCCACTGGAACAAGCAAGCGATGCCTATCGGATATTTAGCGATCATGAAGAAGACTGCACCAAGGTGGTTCTGAAGCCGTAGCGTCAATTCAAAGCTACAAGAATAAACCAAACATTCCCTGTCACAACCTTTGGATTGGATAGGAATTGCTTGGTTTTTTATGTCCTGTTTTGATGGAGCTTAGTGAGTGAGCTTAAAATCTTCTCGGATGAGTGTTGGACGCTTCGACATGACCTCAAGTCTCAAGGGATGCGTGTCGTCAACGGCTAACATATTCGCCGGGTAGGCTGTCTATTCATTCGCTTTTCTGGGATTCACCCGGATGATCGTTCCGCACGGATCGGATATCCAGTAGCCTCGCGAGTTCTCGTAAACCTCCACCTCATCCCTGCGATCCACCTGATGCTCTCTCAAATATGAAGCGGCGGTCTCGGGATGATCCGTATTGACCTCTAACCAGACATCCTGCTGAGCATAGTGAGTCATGCAATCCAGCCATAAATTATTCGGGCCGTGCTGAAAGAGGTGTGAACCATCCTTGAAGCCTAAATAAGGCAGCCGCAAAACCTCTTTGTAAAAATGCACGGTTTCCTCATACTTGTACTTCGGAATTTTAAGGGCAATATTGTTTCCGCCGACAAACTGAATATCCGCTGATGACATGAGTACAAACCTCCTTTTGGGATTTGATGTCATTGTATCATGCAGCATCACCGAAAAATTCTTCTGGATTGCTATCCTAGCAGCGTTGGTTTAAGACGACCTCGCCATTGGTTTATACCAGTTGGGCATATGCGTCTGGAACCCCTCATACCAGTTCAGCACCTCTTGAGCCTGATTCACCATAACCTCCACTTCCTGCTCTCCGAATGGAATCGCCCAATGAATCGAGGAAATCTGATTGCTCGCGATATAAAGTGCCATTAATCTGAAAAATGAATCCGGTACCTCACGTCCTTGAAAATATCCGTGAATACGACCGGAAGCGAACCACGGGCTAATCGCGGCATCCCACGTAATCCGATTAAACTCCTCCCAAGGGTCACCATAATCCGCCCGGTTGAAATCGATGATGCCCAACTCACCTTCAGGAGTAACCACCATATTGCCGACATGATAATCCCCATGCTGAAAAGCACGGGGCCGCTCATCAAGCAAATACCGATGCTCCTCCATAAAACGAATGATGTTCTCAGCACCTGCAAGCTGGAAGCCACAGTTCTTATAATTTTTGATGTACCTATCCATTTTGGAATTATAATAATCCGCCCATGTGTCAAAGCTGCTTTCAGCCGGAATGCGATGCATTTCGCTCAAATATTGCCCTGCCTGAACGCCAAGCCGGTACTGCTCCTCAGAATCCAGCAATGGAATCGCATCCCTTGCATCTTCTCCCGGAACCCATGTAAACAGGGAAAATACTTGCCTGCCCTCATGGCATACGCCAAAATCAATCGGGCGAGACGTACGCATTTCGATAGAATCAAGCTTTTTTACCGCTTCAAACTCCCACCGCTTTCGCTCATATTGAGAGATGTCGGATAATCGGAGAAGCCACTCCTGGCCTTCCGTATCCTGAACATAGTATTTACGATCTGCCGACCAGCCCTTGTCAACCGTTTGAACGGTAATCCACTTATGAGCCCCTGGGATTTCGCGAATCGCTTCCTGCATGCTGTACACCCCCTATATTCGATAACCTGCACGATCTTTAAATCTCATACATTATAAAGGAAGAGGGTTCATTAGACCATGCAGATCAATCTCCGGCTAAGCATTGGAATAAATAAATTCGTTGCGCCCCATAATCACTGACCGTAATTGTCAGGAATGATGTAATATACTCGACTTACAGCATCCATCCTAATATAAAGCGAGGGTTTACACATGAACATGAGTTTAGAGGATTTTACGACAGAATGGTTAAAAGAGGCACGGATTACGGAACAAGTAATGGACGCATTAACCGACGATTCGCTCAAAACCGCCATGACGGAACAGCATCGCACGCTCGGTCAGCTGGCTTGGCATTTGGTGATGTCGATTCAGTACATGACCATGCTCGGTTTGCAATTTGAGGCCCCATCTCGCGAGCAGGAAATCCCAGGTTCCGCCGCCGAGATTCAGCACAGTTACCGCCGGATCCGGCATGCCTTTCTGGATGCGGTGCAGTCGCAGTGGAGCGAGGAGGATCTTCGCGCAACTCGTGATTTCGACGGAGAGCCTTGGGCAAATGCGGCATTCCTGCATTTTACCCTGGTTCATCAAGCCCATCACCGCGGACAGATGACGGTGCTGATGAGACAAGCCGGCCTGCGAATTCCCGAGCTCTACGGTCCGACTTACGATTCCTGGATCGACAAGGGAATGGACCCGCTCGTGTAGAAAAGATACAATCTACTTAAAAGCAAACATTCGGGATCATCCCATCTGGAAGGAGCGAATCTAGATGTCCAAAGCGGATAATATGCTGTCGATCCTGTGGATGCTCCGCTCGGGCAAGAAGATGACCGCACAGCAAATCGCCGATGAACTGGAAATCCATGTTCGAACGGTGTACCGCTGCATCGATTCGTTATGCGCCAGCGGCGCGCCCATCATCGCCGATTCCGGGCCGAACGGCGGCTTTCGGATCCTCGGACATTTTGCCGAATCCCCACTGATGTTTGATGCAGAAGAGCAGAAGGCATTGGTGCATGCTTCGATCTTTGCCAAAGAAAGCGGCTATCCGTTTACAGACGCACTGCAGCGGGCGATTGACAAGCTGAAGCTTTATACGAACGAAGAGCAGCTTCATCAGATCGAACGGCACAGCGGCGGCGTCTCGGTGTTGCAGCCTCCTGTCCAAAAGGGGCTGCGGCCGCTGCTTCAGACGCTTGAAAGTGCCGCGGCGCACGGGCAAACCCTGAAGATGACGTATTCGAAGGGCAGGGAAGGCGCAAGCGTTACCCGAGACTTCGATCCCTACGGGATCATCCACTGGAAGGGTCAATGGTATGCTGCGGGCTTCTGCCATCTGCGTCAAGAGATTCGCAATTTTCGCGTGGATCGGATCATCGAGCTGGAGCTGACAGAGCATGGATTTGAACGGCCCGCTGATTTTTCGGCCAAGGATGTACTGCTTGGCAGTCTGCTGCCCGATCAAGGCAGCCATGAACCGCTGGTCCATGTCGTCATCCAAGGCCACGAGCATGTTCTGAATGAATTAAGTCAGCATTGGTTATTTGGATATACGCTTGTGAAACGCTGTGATGGAGAAGCTCATTTCCGACTGGATACGTCTTCGCTGACGTCCTATGTTCCCTATTTTCTTCTCCCATATGGCAAATCTTTAACCATTCTGGAGCCCGCTTCTCTTGTTCTGAAACTGTCAGAAATCACGACAAGCATGGCGCTCCATTACGAACGCATGTTAAGCGACATGACCAAAAAGGAAGGGTGAACCCGATGGAGAAATTCGCGATGTACGGAAAGCTGATTGCCCATCCCGGCAAACGGGATGAACTTGCAGAGATCCTGCTCGAAGCAGCAGCGATGCTTAGCGATAACAAAGATTGTGAACTCTATATCGTCAACGTTTCGGACAGCGATCCGAATGCCGTCTGGGTCACGGAATTGTGGAGCAGCCAAGACGCGCATGCCGCTTCATTGCAGGGAGCCGATACGTCCGAACTGCTGCAGCGCGGGCGGCCGCTGATTGCCGGTGCGGAGCCGCTCAGGCTTAAACCGCTAGGAGGAAAAGGTTTTTAGGTAACCCAACCCTGATCAGAAGAATAGAGGCTGTCCCCGAATCGAAATTCAGGGACAGCCTCTTTTTTGCTATATATTGTTCCGGTATTCCGAGGGGCTGTAACCAACCTCTTTACGAAACGTTTTCGAGAAATAGTTCGCCGATTCAAAGCCAGTTGCGTCCGCAATTTCTTTGATGCTCAGAGGGGTCGTTCTCAGCATGAGTTTGGCCTGCTCCATTCGTTTGAGGCTTAAATATTTCTGCGGCGTGATCCCAAAATGGCGTTTAAAGTACTTAATAAAATAATTCGGATGCAAATGCAGCGTCCCCGCCATCTGCTCCAGCGTAATTTCCTCATGCAGGTGATTCTTAATGTACTGCTGCACTTTGTGGAGCCTGCCCATATCTTCCATTTTGTCCGTATGAATCTGCGGGTGCTGGTGCTCGAACACTCGGGACAGGATGTCCAGCATCACCGACTTTTCCTTTAACCGCGCGGCGATGGTACCGGTACGATGCGCATCCACCAGCTGCTGGAATAATGACGGAATCTCCGCGTTCTCCGATAAATCATAGCAATAAGGAACGTTCAGCCAGGAAAACACATCGGAATCACCTACGGTCGCCGAGAAATGCGACCAATATTTAAGATAGGGACGGCCGCTGATGACAGAGTAGGATTGCCTGGTCCGTGCCGGCATCAGAACCAATTGACCCGGAACGGGATACAGCTCCTCATCGCCGATTTTCACCCATCCTTCCCCATCCAGGATAAAATAGAGCTTGTTGTAAGACACGGTGTAGTCGAATTCCTTCCACTCCGGCCAGCACTGCGTTCTTTCGGCCTCCCAGATCTGAACCTGCATGTTCAGGAGCATCTGCTGAATGGCTTCATGTTCATTTCGTTCATTCTTCATCTGCGATTATCCTCTAAAGTTATTATAATACCCGTCAGAGTTAAGTAATTATCTATTCATACTAACACATTCTTGTTAAAATCAAACTCGACAATTCCAAGAATCGGAGGTTTGAATCCATGACAACAACTACCACTCCAACCAATCAAGTCATCCAGGAACGAAACCAGCGTGTGCAATGGTTCCAGAACGACCGTTTCGGCATGTTCATCCACTGGGGGCTCTACTCGATCCCAGCCAGAGGCGAATGGCTCCGAAGCTCGGAACAAATGAGCATCGAAGACTATCAGACCTATTTCGATGAATTTGATCCCGTTGACTATAATCCGCGGGAGTGGGCCAAAGCGGCCAAAAAAGCAGGCATGAAATATGCGGTGCTGACGGCCAAGCACCATGACGGATTCTGTTTGTTCGACAGCAAGCTGACGGAATATAAATCAACGAATACCAAAGCCGGGCGGGACCTCGTGCAGGAGTTTCTGGAAGCTTTCCGTGAAGAAGGCCTTAAAGTCGGCCTCTACTTCTCGCTGATCGATTGGTACCATGAGGACTATCCGGCCTATGGGGACCGCATTCACCCGATGCGCGCCAACGAAGCCTTCAAGCGCGATCCGAAAAACTTCGACCGATACCTGGATTACATGCACGGGCAGGTTCGAGAGCTGCTGACAGGCTACGGTAAGCTCGATATTATGTGGTTTGACTTCTCCTATGGTAACATGCGCGGCGAAGTGTGGCGCGCCACCGAGCTGATGAAGATGATCCGCGAGCTGCAGCCGCACATTCTCATCGACAACCGGCTCGAAGGCAGCGGCGAGAGCGGAGGCAGCATCTATACTACCGATCCTTCCGTTTACAGTGGAGATTTCGCGTCACCTGAACAGATCATTCCGCCGCACGGCGTCGTGGATCAGACAGGTGCCCCGATCCCATGGGAAGCCTGCATTACACTGAATAACAATTGGGGCTATGCAGCCGCCGACCGCAATTACAAATCGGCAACCACGATCATCCGCAAACTGGTGGAATGCGTTAGCAAGAACGGCAACATGCTGCTGAACGTCGGGCCTGACGCGAGGGGCGTCATCCCTAAGGAGAGCCTTGACGTGTTGGAGGAAATCGGTGACTGGATGAGCAAGAACGGCGACAGTATCTATGGCTGCGCGGCCGCCGATTATCCGAAGCCGGATTGGGGTCGGTACACCCAAAAAGGCAATAAGCTGTACGCCCACGTCTTTGAGGAGTCCATCGGACCGATCAATCTCATCGGCATGGCCGACAAGGTGAAGAAAGCCCGTCTGCTCGCAGACGGATACGAATTGTTCCTCAGCCGCCCATGGAGCGCCGCCGAATTCGTCGAAGACGCATTCGTTAATTTCGCGCGGCCTGAACACTTCACCTATCCGCTCCCCGACAAACGCAATACCGTCATTGAATTGGAGCTTTATGACGAATCGGATCGTTCGTAACGATAAGATCGCATATACCATGAACTAATCCCTATAAGAGCCTGACTTGATGATGTTTTGTTACATCGCGTCAGGCTCTTTTTTATGCCCCGACACCCTATCCTCCTGGATCATCATGCAATTCCTCAACGCAAAAAAAATCGTATTGCACAATAACTGTTTATGCAATATACTAATTATCAATTAAACTGTTTATTATGTATACAATTAAGGGAGATGTGCTGACAATGAGTAACTATGCTGTTGAGATTCGGCAACTTCGCAAAAGCTTTGGGCACCAAACCGTGCTGGACGGGATCGACCTAAGCGTGCCGCAAGGAAACGTATTTGCTCTTCTTGGTCCTAATGGGGCCGGCAAAACAACCCTGATCAACATCCTGTCCACATTGGTGACGCCCGAAGCCGGCAGCGTGAAGATTAACGGATTTGATCTCCGCCATCACAAACAGGATGTGCAGCAGTCCATCAGTCTGACCGGCCAATTCGCTGCCGTTGACGAAGTGCTGACCGCGGAAGAGAACCTGCGGATGATATGCAGGCTGTCCGGTCTATCCGCAGCGGAAGCGCGCCTGCGAACTGCCGAACTGCTCGAACAATTCGATCTCGCCGCTGCTGCCGCCAAGCGCGTGAAGACGTATTCGGGCGGAATGAAGAGAAGACTTGATCTTGCGATCAGCCTTGTTGTGCCGCGGCCCGTGCTGTTCCTGGATGAACCAACCACGGGACTGGATACACGCAGCCGCCGTACCCTGTGGGATATCATTCTGCAGTTGAAGAGCCAAGGTATCACCATACTGCTGACCACGCAGTATTTGGAGGAAGCGGATCAGCTCGCGGACCGGATCGCGGTCCTGGATGGCGGGCGAGTCGTTGCTGAGGGAAGTCCGGCCGAGCTGAAGACCCGTGTCGGAGGAGAAGTTCTGGAGCTCCGCGACGAACACGACGAGGTGATTCACAGGATTCCGACAAGCGGCAGCATCGGGGACGTCGCTCAGACGCTCCATGAGTTCACTCACCTGCTACCGAACGAGACGCGCGTAAGTCTTCACAGGCCAAATATGGATGATGTATTCCTGTCGCTAACAGACAAGAAATTGGAGGAAATCGTATGATGAGAGGAACAGCTTCGAACACAAAAACAACGTCCTTTGCGGTCACCCAGAGCGTCTTTATCGGTCGCAGCTTACGTCACAGCATCCGGAACGCGGAGGCGATGATTACGGCAATGATGCTGCCGATCATGTTGATGCTGCTGTTCACCTATGTATTTGGCGGCGCCATTGATCCCAGCGGACAGTATGTAGACTACGTGGTGCCGGGAATCATTCTGTTATGCGCAGGTTTCGGATCGTCCAGCACGGCCGTCGATGTCTCCCAAGATATGACCAATGGCATCATTGACCGCTTCCGGACCATGCCCATTCAAAGCATGAGTGTCATAACAGGACATGTGGTAGCCAGCCTTGCCCGAAACATGCTGGCGACTGGCGTCGTTATCGCTGTGGCTCAGCTCGTTGGATTCAGGCCTTCAGCCGGACTTCTGGATTGGATTCTCGCCATCGGCTTGATCGCGCTCTTCATCTTTGCCTTCACTTGGCTTTATGCCGCCATCGGCCTCGTTGCAGGCAGTCCGGCAGCGGCGAGCAGCTATGGATTTGCCCTGCTCTTCCTCCCCTACCTCTCCAGCGCCTTCGTTCCTACTGAGACGATGCCGACATGGCTGCAAGGGGTCGCAAGCAACCAACCGATCACGCCCGTCATTGAGTCCATTCGCGTGTTGCTGACGGGAGGTTCTATCCAGGATCACATCGGCTGGGCGATAGGATGGTGTCTGTTCATCCTTGTCGGGTCCATGGTATGGAGCATGTGGACGTTTAAGAGAAAAGCCGGTCGACGCTAACTATGCATAGGGTCGACAGCTATCCAAGGATGCACTGGACCACGCACCGTGCGCATAATGGAGCAGTGCGCACGATGTAGCAATGCTTTTTTAAGAGCCAATCTGGACATGGCATCTGCCTTCCAGCGGATGTCATGTCCGTCCCGGAACGATATCAACCAAACCCGACGCTTGATAAAACATCCGCTTTGGGCCTAATCAACCAGCAAAAAAAACCGATCCTCATGCGAGGATCGGTTTTTTTACCCAGCTGCGGCGCGCTTTTACTGCACTCTCTTACGGCAAGCTCTTACTCCACACTCTTACTCCACTTTCTTACTGTACACTCTTACTGCACACTCTTACTGCACTCTCTTACCGCACGCTCTTACTCCACACTCTTACTGCACTTTCTTACTGTACACTCTTACTCCACACTCTTATCTGCATGCTCTTACGGCACTTTCTTATTGCACTCTCTTATCCACCACGACCTGTAACTGTAACTTTGGCCGATATCATTACTTGTCCGACTTTCCCGGCTGTGTCTTGGTCTGGAGATAATGATCAATGCCGTCCAGAATGCGTTCTAACCCGAAATCAATGTCATTGCCAATCGGATTCACTTCCTCGTTGTCTTCCGTATAGACCCCCGACATCACAACCGGATACAGGAACGGAAACCGATCCGGCTTCATAAGCTGTTTCAGCGCTGCCGTATAATCTATTCCACTGAACTGTTCCGGGGTGGAGCCTGCCTGTATGGCGCGGTCCATATCCCGCTGCATCATGCCGCTTGATCTAGCGTAATTGCTTAACAAGAGAATCAAAGACATCCGCTCATAATCATTCAGCGGGAGATCCGTCATGAACCGCAGACCCCAATCGATAAATCGCAGATTGTTCGGCGTAATGGGAATACCCGTAATTGGAATGTCTCCAAACCAGGGGTGATCCCGGAATACCTGCATCGTCGATTTGACGTAGGCCCGCATATTCTCGCGCCAGTCGGCAGAATCTTCCGGCGGAATGGGAATATCGCACGCGGCGTTCTGCATTAGCAGCAAAAGGTCGTCCTTGCTGGAAATATACCGGTACAGCGACATGGCGGTAAAACCCAAGGAGGACGCGATTCGATTCATGGAGACAGCGGAAAGCCCTTCTTTATCGGCGATATCGATAGCCGTCTCCACAATCTGCGACAGGCTCATCTCCCGTTTCGGTCCCCGCTGCGGCGGCTTTACCAATCCCCAGCTAAGAGCCGCCCCTCTGGGCAGCTTGGATCCAATATCCGAATCCATACTCTGATCGTTTGACATAAACAGTGTATCCTTTCTGCATCCTAGCTTCTGATGTCATCGATAATTGTTTATATTATAAACAGTATATCATATATGCTCATCCTTATGTACTGGGTAGCATATAAGCATCAGTGCGAAGATACCGACTTGACCCACGTATACTCAATCATGTGACAGATGCATCAAAATGTTGACCAGCTTCCCGAACGGATCGCGGACAAAAAAGCGTCTTACTCCCCAAGGCTCATCAACCGGTCCATATTCAATGGAAAAGTCTGCCCGCCTCATCGCATCCAGCACAGCCTCTAGCTCATCCACTTCGATCGACAGATCCGGGACGGGCGTGCCGCTGCCTCCCTCGGAAGCAAAGCTGATCTGTATGCTCATCCTCTCCTGCGAGCCATAAGTGGTGAGCCAGCCATGATCCATTAACATATCCAGACCCAGCACATCTTGATAAAACGTCTTGGCTGCGGCGACATCCTTCGTTGCGACATTTGCGACAATGCGTTTAACTACCAACTTATACTCCTCCATTCATCATGCTAAAAATATCATTACATCTACGTTATACACACCCTCATGTAACTACACGACTAGTATAACAAATCCTTCCAATAGAAAAAACTGTTGAGGTTTACTCAACAGCTGATTCGTTAGCTTCCCCTATCCCTTCGTTCCGCCCTGCAGCCCGAAGCCCTTGGACATGAATTGCTGGGAGAGAATGTACATGATGATCGCCGGGATGGCGTACAGCACCGAGAAGGCGGCCAGGCTGCCGTAATCGACCATGCCATACTGCCCGAAGAACTGATAGAGCTTCAGGGAAGCCGGGAATTTCTCAGGCGACTGCAGCAGAATATACGGGACGAAGAAATTGCCCCAACTGCCCGAGAAGGTAAATATCGCCACCGTACAAATACCCGGAACCATCAGCGGTGCCACGACCTTGCGCATTCCCGTAAACACCGAAGCCCCGTCCACCCAGGCGGCTTCCTCCAGATCGCTCGGCACGGAATCCATGAAATTCTTCATCATCCAAATCCCGTATGGCATGGATGACGCTACATAGAACAAGATGACGCCCAAAATATTGTCATACAGCTTCAGCCCCAGGAACAGCTGGTAAACAGGCACCATCACAGCCGTAATCGGGAGCGATGTCATAAATAGAATGGTCAGCATAAAGGGTTTCTTATATTTCATCTGATAACGGGATAGCGGATAAGCTGCAAGCAGCGCCAGAAGAACAACCAATACGGCTTGGCCAAGCGACATCACCAGACCAATCAGGTAAGCGCGCTGGTTCTCGCTGCTGGTAATCACCTCAACATAGTTAGCGCCGGTAACCTTGCTGGGCATCTTCAGCGATTGCATCGCATTCGGATCGACGGAAGCCACGAGCACCCAGAGCAGCGGCAGCACAAAGCAAATGCCGATCCCCGTAAGGATCGCGTACGGCAGAATACGATAGATTAATTTACGTTGTTTGGCATTCATATGATCTCACCTCTGGTTACTCTTTCATCGACCTGATATACAGCAGGCTTAAGACAATCCCGATCAACAGCAGCAGCAGCGAAATGGCGGTTCCATAGCCTAATTGATAGTTCACAAATGCCTGATTGTACATGAAGATCGGCAGGGTCGTCGTAGAATTGCCCGGACCGCCCCCGGTCATCGCATAGATGAGTCCGAACACCCCAAGCGTCTGCAGCGTAACCAGCATCATGTTGGTTGTAATGGTGCTTTTAATGTACGGAATAATGATACGCGTGAAGATTTTCCACTTGGAGGCTCCATCCACCACCGCCGCTTCCTCAATTTCGTTAGGCACGTCATCCAGCGCAGCTTGAAATACCAGCATCGAGAAAGCCGTACCGTGCCAAATGTTCGCAAGAATGATCGTCAGCATCGGGACGGTAAACAGCCAGGTCACTTCCGAAAATCCAAAAAAAGTAATAATTGCATTGAGCGTGCCCTCATCCCCGAAGAAGCTGTACAAGCAAAGAGCGCATACAATCTCCGGCGTCACCCAGCCCGCAAGCACAATCGTTCCAATCACTCGCCGAAACGTCTTGTTCCTCTGCTTCATCAGCAGGGCGATCAGAAATCCCAGCACCTGCTGCCCGATCACCGCCGAGCCGATAAGGAAAACCAGCGTGTTCCATATACTGATTCGAACCGTGGGGTCCTGGAACATCCGGGCATAGTTGTCAAGGCCGATAAACTTAAGCTCCCTCGCCGCTTCGCCGGTTAACGCCAGGTTGGTGAAGGAATAGAAAAATGTTAACAGAATCGGATATATAAAAAACACGAGCATAATCGCGATTGAAGGAAGCAAAAAAAAGAGCCAGGTATACGTTTTTCTTCGTTTCGGGTAAACGTCCACGGACAAACTGCTCATGTGTCTTCTCCTTCCATGCAGATGATCTGAAAAACCGCTTGCCCAAGCCGCCGCGATAAACGGAGCGCTTGAGCAAGCCGGTTCTGTGCGTATATCGATTATTTCTCCAAGATATGATCCGCTCCGACAATGCGGGTGACGTCCTGCGCATATTTATTCATGGCATCCGCAGGCGACGTTCCCGTTGCCACGGACTCTACCATCGTCTGGATCTGTGTCGACACTTCCGGATACTTCTCCTGCGCCGGTCTGAACTCTGCATTCTGCAGGTATTCGGTCGCGATTTCGTTAAACGGCATTTTTGTATATTCCGGATCTTTGGCAACATCGGCACGTACCGTGATATTCCCTGAGGACATAACAAGCTTCTGCGTATTATCCTTGTTTAGCGCATATTTGATAAATTCCCAAGCCTCGTCTTTGTTCTTGGAATTGCTTGGAATCGACAGCGCCCACCCTCCGGCCAGCGTAATGGACCCAGGGTCCTGCCCTTGGCTGGTCGGCATCGGCGCGAAGCCGAGCACATCTTTGTATTCAGGCCATGGCGCCGCGCCTGATTCCATATAGTTGCCCGTAATCCAGGAGCCATCCAGCGAAATCGCCAGCTTGCCTTGCGGCAGATATTCGCGGGAAGCCGTGTTGCCTGCCTGGCCATTCAATACTTTGGAGAGCGGCGGTCCGAGTTTCTCCTTATTAACCGTCTCCACAAAGGTCAGCGCATCGAGAATGCCCTGGCTTTTCGTAATCCATTTGCCGCCGGCATCGTCATACAGTCTTTCGCCTGTTCCGTAGAGCAGCATTTCATAGGTTTGCATGGAGGTTGCTTCGCCTGTAGCCTTGCCCATGTTCATCCAGATCGGCACAACGTCAGGCGCCTTCTCCTTGATCGTTCGCGCAGCGCTTAAGACCTCCTCCCAGTTCTTAGGCTGCCAATCCTCCGGAAGACCTGCTTGTTTGAAAATGTCTTTGTTGTACCAGAGGCCCCTGGAATCCGTATTGTACGGTACGCCGTACACCTTGCCATCGCTAGCGGTAACCCCCTTCTTCATCGCTTCAATGAAGGAACCGTTGCCCCAGTCTTCCCATGCCGCCAATTTATCGTCAAGCGGTTCCAGATAGCCTGCGCTTGCATCAGAGTTCAGGATAAAGGTATCCTCTGTCACAATATCCGGCGCCGTATCTTTGGACTTGAGCGCCAAGGCCACCTTGGCAAAATAATCGCCTTCCGATGCCTGAATCGGTGTCGGCTTAATCTCTACGCTTTTGTCGGGGTAACTTGCCGATAGTTCCTTGAGCCATTTATAGAACGCTCCGTTCTCGCCGATTCCGTCATCCCGAAACGTCACGGTAATGATTTTCTTGGCTGTCTCTCCATCCTTTCCCGGCTCCGGATCGCCGGTATCGGCTGGGGTTCCCTTACCCCCGGTACAACCGAATAACAAAGAAACGCTTAATAAAGCCGTCGTTACTAGCCAAAAACCCCTCTTGCTTGACTTCATACGAATCCCTCCTTTTGGCTGCAGCAATTTGATATATTATCCAAATTTTGTATACGCTTACGAGAGCGTATATATAACTCTATTTTGAAAATAGTGGGGATATTCGGAACTTTTTTTCGTAACAAATAGGCCGCTCAATATGAAAGCGACCTATAGCAGCCATTCTTCTGCATTTTCTCATCATATTCTTTATTTTCATAACAGGATATGAAATCAACTAATTACCAGAAATAGAAAATATTAATATATAAATGTGAGTCTATTGATTGATATTAAGTTCCTGCCTATTTAGGTCTTTACTTTTGCTGGAAATCCAATTATATTTGTATGTACAAACAATTAAATGAACATACTGGACTGGAACCATACCAGTAATAACCTATGCCATTGGAGGTATACCATCCATGAGTGACCGCTTGATTTTTTTGTTGGCTTTATTCTCGGTAACAGGATCGGGACTCATAGCCGGGCTGTTCTTCGCTTTCTCGTCTTTTATAATGACAGCACTGGCCCGGATTCCCAATGAACAGGGGATTCATGCCATGCAGTCCATCAATGCAACCATTCTCAATCCTTTGTTCGGCACATTGTTTACAGGCACTGCATTAACCAGTATCGTGCTTGCGGTCTTATCCATCATGCGCTGGGGGGAACCCGGCTCGTTGTACTTGCTTGCCGCCAGCCTGCTTTATTTAGCGGGATTCATCGTAACGATGGCGTTCAACGTCCCGCTAAACGACGCACTGGCCGCGGTTGACCCAGGTAGCGGTGCCGGAGGCGAGGTATGGATTAACTACCTGAGACGCTGGGTGCCATGGAATCATGTACGAACCATCACTTCTTTAGGGGCGATGATCCTGTTTGTTTTTGCCTTACGGCATCTCCCTTAAGACGGGATCACGGGAATGGGGCGGCTATAATCCATAATCCTTGAATGCCTCCCCATCGTTCCACATGTTATTAAATGCCGATTCAAAACTTGCGCCTGTCGCTTCATCCTAAATGATCACGGCAATATCATCGTTCTCTTCCACAGCCGATTGGAAGTAATTGAATGAACCCACTTCCACCTTCGTTCCGTCAAGCAAAATTTATGCATCTGTGGTTATAACGCCCACCGCTTGTTTGATAAAATTGTACAATTCTCCGTCCATCCCATAGGATAATGCATCATCCGGATACTCCGCATAGTACTGCTCTGCTGAATGAATAAACTCTTCATTTATATGAACCCATGACGACATCTTTTCACTCCAAATCTTCGCCAATATCCTCACCTCGTCCTCATGTGGTGCCATGCCCTTCTCATATAACCTTCGAAATTCGGAAAGAAGCCGAGCCCCTTCAGCCTGCAATTCCTCCAGTTCGTTTTCTTTCACCAAGCTGAACCATTTCTTCATCTCTTCGGATTGCGGTGCTTTAAAATGCCGACTCTCCGTCATCCTCATCAACAGAATCGCCATCAATAAACGCTCACTAGACACGTGTTCTCCTGATAGGAACAACTTATCGATTCCCTCGATTCGACTACGCAGCTCCGTCAAAAATTCGATTTGATCGTTCAATTGAGCGAGCTGAATATCCATCATATCTCTAAGAGAATGTCCCGATTCATTTATGGTTAATTTGATATCCTCCAATGAGAATCCTAACTGCTTCAAGGTCATGATTTGATGCAGTTTAGCTACGTCGTCTTCGGTATAGAGACGGTGACCCGCTTCCGTATTTTCCGAGGGGGAAAATAGCCCGATTTGATCATAATGGTGCAGCGTTCGAACGGTTATCCCTGTGCGCTTCGCAAGTTCACCGACTTTCCAATTTCGCTTACGGATACGATCCCCTCCCAAGAATAGTTGAACGATTCGACTCAATCATAATGTAAGAAGCTTTGTTCCCTCTTGCACCTGACGCTACGTCAGGAATTATACTGCAAATAATACGATCCAACTAGTTTTCAACAGTAAATACCATCAGAAAGGACTATAGGATACAATGCAGAATGGAAACTTCGTACTACAAACGTTAGCCTACAATCATCAAGTGCGCATTTTGTTTGTAGAGAATACTGAACTTCTTAACGATATGTGCCATCCCCCGTCGATGCACAAACTGCTCAAAACAGCATGGGGACAAACCATAACCTCCGCTTGTCTGATTATAGGAACATTAAAAGACAATCAGAGATTAAGCTTAAAAATCAAGTTTAGTAATGCGCGTCATAAAATTTTTGCTGATGTAGACAGCATGGGGAATGTACGGGGATACCTCAGTGATGAACTGGTACACATAACCCCGGATCAGCTGAATCATATACATCTTAAACAAATAGTCGGTGATAAGGGCAGCATTCATATAACGAAGGATTTAGGCATGAACAGCTTGTTCACCGGAATTACGGATATGCCTTATCGTAACATCATAGATGACTTGTCACATTACTATCAACAAAGCGAACAAACATCCACCGATTTCTACAGTTATATCCAATTTAATGAGAACGAAGAAATTGTTTTAAGTAGAGGTATCATGGTTCAACTTCTTCCCGGCTGCCCCCCGCATCGGATTCAGCAGATAAAAAAGGAGCTCAGAACGCATCAGTACATTTTGGCGGATAAATCCAACGGTCTCATGGAGATACCCGGCAAGATTTTCAAAGACATAGAGATTGTCGGGAGCATCCCGATTCAACATTTCTGTGGCTGTTCAAAAGAAGTGTTATACCCCATACTTCATTCACTAGAAAAGAAAGATTTGAAGTACGCTGTTATGAGAGCAGAACCGATTGAACTTGTATGCCATATTTGCGGCAGCAAATACGATTTCGAGCCCCATGAAATTGCCGGACTCCTCTAGCCCTCTTCATGGGTACACCAAGATCTAAACAAACTTTCTAACAGAAAACCCATACCAAATCTACCGATTCTTCATTAGATATACTATCAATCTAGTAAAGGCGGTGGAGATATGGGGATTCCCATGATAGATAAGTGGAATCATGCATGCCAACTTGACACTTCTGCCAAGCCGCGTCGTAACATCGGATGGATTTCAAGCAATTGGAGCGGATACAGCGTCACAGGAAAAAAAGGGGCCTTCAAACGGATATCCGCCAAATGGAATGTGCCGTTTGTTCGTCCAAGCCGTGCGGCGACCTATTCCTCTGCTTGGATCGGAATCGACGGGTTCCGCAACAGCCATTTGATACAGACCGGAACCGGTCACGAATTCATAGATGGTAAGGCTTATTATTATGCCTGGTGGGAGATTCTCCCCGCCTCAGCTACGATCATTCCGCTGCCAATTCAGCCGGGGGATCGGATGCATGCCAGCATCAGCAAGCGCAGCGGTTCTAACTGGTTAATCTGCCTTCGAAACGTATCACGAAATTGGATCTTTCGAACACTACAACGTTACAATGGTCCACAGACCTCGGCGGAATGGATCGTCGAAGCGCCGCAGGTCAATGGGGCACTTGCAACAATGGCACGATTATCCCCTGTCGCCTTCTCCTGCTGCCGCGTCAATGGGAAAAGTCCAAAACTCACAGCCGATGACGGAGGCATTATGCTTCAGAATTTAAGCGTTACTTCCATACCTTCCAATCCGAACAGGGCAGGAGACCGGTTCGTTGTCAAAAGAGTTCCTCAATAGAGACTTGACCTTCAAGCAGCGTCAAGGATGATCCTCATGATGATACGAAGCAGCTGTAAACCCCATAACCAACAACAGCCGCTGCATACCGGAAAAGTCCGGCATGCAGCGGCTGTTTCTTTATCATGATTCGTAAACCTGTTTTCCCTTGAACAGCACGGCCCGGCGCCGTGACCGTCTGGCAACGGCTTCTGCGGAGCAGCTGGCTTCTACAATCACCGCGTCTGCCGCATCCCCGACGTTAGGCCAGGCATAGCGGCCGTCCTGGTCTAACGGCGTCACGCCTCCCGTAATAAACCCGAGAGCCTGTCCGAGGGAACGCTCATCGGACATATGGAAACGTTCGGCCAGCAAGCCCGCTTTGTCCAGATTATCCCCTTTGCCGAACGGGGACCAATGGTCCATTATGCTGTCTTGCCCAAGCGAGATGTCTACACCACGGCGGTGCAGCTGCGGAATCGGAATGGTTCGGCCAAGCGGTACGGAAGAGGTGACCGAGATGCCCAAATCCGCCAACCGAATCGCCACCTCATCTACTTCGCTTGGTGAGACATCCGCGAAAGCCAGCGCATGGCTGAGCGTGACTCTCCCATTCCAACCCGCCTCTTCCGTAAGGTCAGCCACGCGCTTAAAGGTGTTCAGCCCAACATGTGACGACTCATGCAGGTGCAGGTCAATGCCGGCGTTGGCTTCAACAGCCAGCTCCATCACGGTGTTCAGTGATTTCTCCATGTTCTCATCCACCGTTGTAGGATCCAAGCCCCCAACCAGCGCTGCGCCGTTTCGGAGCGCATCCCTGACCAGGGATACGGACTGGCTGCGAAGCAAGCCGTGCTGAGGAAATGCTACAATCTCAACAAACGCTTTTTCCCTGTATCCTTCAACCGCCTGCAAGGTGGCCTCTAAATTTCTCAAGCCGACAACAGGATCCACATTGCAATGGGAGCGGATATGCGTAGACCCATAGCGCAGCAACAGGTCAAGCAGTCCCTCCGCTCTTTCCTTGGCGGTAGGAAGAAGCTCCGGAAGCAGCCTCTCTTCCTCCTCGATTCGGCTGAAGATCCCATGAGCCGGACGTCTCGGTGCCTTCCATGGGCCTCCATAATAGGTTTTGTCCAGGTGGATATGCATATCCCTAAATGATGGGAGCATCAGATCCCCGTTCATGTCCCATGTCGGCAATAACGTATCAGGCAAAGCATCCGCAGGGCGGATCTCGGAGAAAGCCTCATTCTCTATTTTCACATGAAAAAGTCCCGTTTCGGTTCCGATCACGACGTCATCCTCGTAGCGATAACCCGTCTCCAGACGGACATGCAGCAGCCAATATGCATTACTCTGTTCGATCATAGTATTCATCCCCTTCTCGTTTATACCTGCCTTCTATTTGCCTCGCTCTTCGTTTACAGCGTCCAATAAGATGCGCTCGATCTCTTGGTATCCCCGCTCCCTGGCATGCTGCAGGGGAGTTACGCCATTCCCGTCGGGAAGCCCGGCGTCCGCCCCATGCTCCAGCAGCAGCTTCACGATGCGCTGATAATGCTCGCTGCCGTCACCGAGAATGACAGCCTCAAGCAGCGCGGTCCAGTTCAAGTTATTAATATGGTTCACATCGATGTCGGTCCGGGTCAGCAGCTCTTGAACAATCTCTACATGTCCGCGGTCGGAGGCCGGTATGAGAGCCGTCCCGCCAAAACGGTTGGTCAACGTCACATCCGCATCGGCTTCGATCGCCAACCGCAAAATTTCCACCATTCCTTCTGCACCGGCATACAAAAATACATTATTTAGTTGCTTATCTCGAATATTGATATCAGCGCCAGCCTGGATCAAAGCCTCTACCGTTCCGACATGATTGTGGTAGGTTGCAGCCATTACCGCTGTTCTTCCCTGCTCATCCGTCGCATTGATGTTTGCGCCGGATTGAAGAAGCTGGCGTACTTGCTCCGTATTGCCTTGCTCGGCATATTCAATGAGTTCATGATTCATATTCTGCACCTCTTCTTTCTTCAGATTAGGTTGACAGGCCGACAGGAAAAGGATCAATAGAATCGCTGATAAACGCAGCACTCGATGCTCCCTCCTCTTTCTATCGTGTATATTGGTATGCTAACATGAGACAGAACCATATGAAAAATACTTAAAAAATTGAATTCACTAAGGTTTTTCATATACAAGGAGGATTGTTTCAACCTATGGACATCAGACAGCTCCGGTATTTTATTGCCATCGTGGAGGAAGGTACGATCTCGCTTGCCGCCAACCGGCTTCATATTTCCCAGCCGCCTCTCAGTCAGCAGCTGAAAGCGATGGAGGAAGAGCTCGGGTCCGTCTTGGTATATCGTAGAGGCAAGCGGCTCGAAATCACCGAATCAGGTAAAACGCTGTATAAATATGCGCTCCAGATGACCCAGCTCATGGAAGAGGCCAAAGCCGAGGTTAAAGAGGTCGGGAACGGTGATAAGGGAGCACTGAGTCTTGGCATCAATACATTATCTTCGGTAGAACTGCCGTCATGGCTGCAGGAGTTCAAAGCAAGATATCCCCAAGTTTCATATAAAATTCAGCAGAACGAGTCGTATCAGCTCTGTGAGCTCGTGAGAAACCGGTCGCTCGAATTAGCGATCGTCCGCCTGCCGCTCGAATTGGATGATTTCTCGATCCTTCATCTGCAGACGGAGCCTTTTTATATGCTCACCTCTGAGCCATCCATCGAACAAGAGATAACCCTCCCTCATATTGCGCAGTATCCGCTCATTCTGCCAAGCACGGAAGGGTTGGGCGTGTATTATACGATCCAGATGGCATTCTCGGAACAGAAACTCCAGCCGAACATCGCAGCCGAATGCTCCGACATTTCGCTGCTGCTGCGTTTGGTCGCTTCGGGTTTTGGCGTGGCGATCGTTCCCGAAACGCTGGTCAAGCAGCACTTGCCTGCTTCTGTTCATGCTTACAAAATCAAGGACACCCCGGCTGCGGCTTCCACAGCCTTGATCTGGCTGAGAGATCATCACGTCTCCAGAACGGCTCTGAACTTCATTGACTTGTTGACAAGTGCGCTATAACTACTTACTGCTTCCATAATCTGCCCCTCATAAAAAAGAAGACAGAGCTAATGAAAGCTCCGTCCTCTGGGAAGAATTTATAGCTGTTATCTTGTCCGATACAATGAACCGGCAGCCTCCTGCTCCTGCTTCTGTCCTTGGGAGTGAAGATACAGCTCTTCATAATACCCATGGGAGTCCAGCAGTTCCTGATGCGTGCCTTGCTCCACGATCCGGCCTTTGCTCATGACTAAAATCCGGTCTGCCCCCATGATGGTAGATAGGCGATGGGCAATGACTAGGGTCGTTCGCCCCTCGGCCACGAGTTGCAGCGCGTTCTGGATCAGCTGCTCCGTGTGTGAGTCCAGATTGGCGGTTGCTTCGTCAAGAATGAGAATCTTGGGCTGGAACACGATGATCCGGGCAAAGGAGATCAGTTGCCGCTCACCGGCGGACAAGCCGCTGCCCCGCTCCGACAACCGGGTATCATAGCCTTCCTTCATCCTCATGATGATCGAATCCGCACCGATAAAGCGGCAAGCCTCGATCACCCGTTCTCTCGAGATGGTCTCATCGAACAACCGTACATTGTCCAGTACCGTGCCGGAGTAGAGATACGGCTCCTGCTGAACAAGGCCTACCATCCGGTGCAGATCGGACTGTGCCAGCTCCCTAATGTCGATTCCATCAATCCGAATGCTTCCTTCGTTCACATCATAGAAACGGCACAGGAGACTGATGAGCGAGCTTTTTCCCGCTCCGGTAGTTCCGACGATCCCGATCATCTCTCCGGGTTTGATATGGAGATCCAGGTCCTGAATGACCGGCGCCCCGCCTTCGTAACCGAACGTGATCCGGTCAAAGTCAACGCGTCCCTCAACTTTTGCTTTCTCAATAGTCACCGGCTTGCGTTGATCGGTAACCTCGGGCTGAATCGCCAGGAGGCCCCATATCCGGTTAATCGCCACGGTTGCCGATTGCAGCGTATTCCACTGCTGGGTGATCGTGTTGATCGGCTGGAAGAATAAACGGATATACGTTATAAAGGCATACAGCACGCCGAACTCCAGCGTTGTCCCCAGGACGGCTTGTCCACCGAGCCACGTCACGAACGCAATCGCCAAGTTGTTCAAAATTTCGTAGGAGCGGTTAAACAGCACGTTCGTCCGGATCTCTCGAATGTTGGCCTTGAAGTAAGAGCCGTTCCGTTCCTCGAACTGCTTCTCCTGCTCCTTCTGCTGATGGAAAACTTGAATCAGGTTCATCCCCGAGAGATTCTCCGCCACAAAGGCCACCAGCCGGGATAACCTTGTTCTGGCCATCTGATAGGTGTGGCGCATATAACGCCGAAACGCAATGGCGATCCCCGCAATGATCGGCAGCAGGATCAAGCAGTATAAGGTCAGCGTGACATCCAGCTGGAACATTAAGACCAGAATGAAGATCAAAGTGAATCCGTCGCGGAACAGGCTGAGCAGCACCTGGTTAAAAAATTGATTGATCGCTTCGGTATCACTGGATACGTGCGTAATCAAGCTGCCGCTCGGCACTTTATCGAAATAAGACATCGACAGCTTGGATATATGGGCAAACAGCCGTTTGCGAATGCTCGCTACAATGCTCTGCCCCGCCTTTTGCAGCAAATTATTTTGCAAATAGGTGAACACCATACTGAGCAGCGATAACAAAAAATAAATGCCGCAAATGACCATCAGGCTCCGAAAATCGTTCTTGCCGACCATCAGATTATCATCGATTGCGATTTTCATCAGGTACGGCTGCAGCAGCTCTGCCGATATGGCAATCAAGGTGCAGCCGATAAACCCGGCAAAGATCAGCCGATATTCCTTCATATAACCCGATAAAGCACGAAATGTGGATATATATTTGGGCTTGGACTGAGGGGCATTCAGATCCGCCTTCTGGTCCAGCTGCCAATTGTTAATGGCCTGTGCCATGATGCTTCATCCCCTCTTCCTGAATGTCATGCAGCGTTCGGTACAGTCCGTCCTTCGACAGCAGTTCTTCATGCGTACCCCGCTGAACAATCTCTCCCTGATCCAGGACGATGATCTCATCGGCATGTTTCAATGCACTGATCCGGTGGGCAATAATGATCGTGGTCTTCCCAGCGCGGATATCGCGAATCGTCTCCATAATTTCGGTCTCCGTCACCGCATCGACGGCGCTTACGCTATCATCCAGAATGAGGATAGGTGCGTCCTTAATCATTCCCCGTGCAAGGCTTGTCCGTTGGCGCTGTCCTCCGGAAAGCGTAATGCCTCGCTCCCCTAAGCGGGTTTCGAACTTATCCGGAAACTCCGCGATGTTGTCATATACGCGTGCTTTTCGCGCTGCTTCCTCAACGACAGCCGGCTCCGTGTCCCGTTTATAGAAGGCAATATTCTCGCGGATGGTCGAGCTGAACAGGAAGCCGTCCTGGGGAACATAGGCAATCCCTTCGCGCAGGCTTTTTAATGTAAGTTTCCGAATATCCACGCCCCCGATCAGCACTTTCCCCGGAGGCGGATCGTAGGTGCGCAGCAGCAGCTTCATCAGCGTAGTCTTGCCGCTTCCCGTTCGGCCAATGATGCCCAGCGTCGATCCTGGCGGAACATCCAATTGAATGCCGCGCAGAACCTGTCTATTCCCCTCCTCTTGACCATTCACATCATCATAGGAGAAGGATAAATCACGCACTTCGATGCCTGGAATCTCCTGATTCAGCGCCTTGGCGCCAGGCAGTTCCTTAATGTCGGCCTGCTTGCCAAGCAGGTCGTTCAATCGGTCAAGCGAAGCTCTCGCGCGCTGAACGACATTAATGACATTGCCGATCTGCTGCAGCGGATTCATCAGCATGCGAATGTAAAGCGTCAATGCGACAAAGTTTCCGACCGTAATGCGGCCCAGAATCGTCAGGTAACCGCCGAATAAGAGGGCGATAATGAGTGAGGTGGCACCCAGAAACGGAATGATCGATTGAAAGAGCGATGACACGCGAACCAGCCGCAGCTGCTTGTCCCGGATGCGGTCCACCGTCGTCCCAAAGCGCCGTTTCATCGTGTCTTCCACCGCGAACTTCTTGGTGACACGGATCCCGCCAAACTGCTCCTCTGCGGATTCCGTCATCAAACCCAGCGCTTCCTGAACCTGCAGCGATCTTCTCCTGATAATCGGCCCGAGCCAAACGACAATTACCGGAATCAGCAGCAAGGGAGCGATGCTCGCAGCCACCAGATACAGCGGTACGTTCGTTATTAGCAGCATGACGATCGTGGAGACCAGAAGGATGGAGGAGTTTGCCGTCTGATTGATCCCCATCGAGATCGCTTCTCTTACTGTCGTCACGTCATTCATGAAATAACTTAGCAGCTTGCCAACGCCATTCTTGGAATAAAATCGCTCGCTGAGCCCCGTAAAGTGGACAAACAATCGGCGCCGGTTCATAAATTCGAAATACCGTCCCGTGTACATCACCAGAAACTGGCCGATGCCGCCGATGATGGCAAAGCCGACACCGATGCCCAGCAGCGTCCAACTGTACTGCACGATACCGTCGACAGACAATAAACCATCCTTCAGTTCATCCGTGAAATTGCCCAGCACCCTCGGGAAATTAACGTGAATGATGTTAGCAACCAAATGGCAGCAAACCGACAATACATAAAACGGCCACGTCTTCCTGAAAAAATCTCCGAGTATTCGATGAGAGTCCAATGTCCTATATCACTTCCTGTCCCGTTGTTGGATTGATTAGTCCGTTACGTTTTCCTCCTTCCATACGTTTGCTGTGATACTCTCATATTAATAGGTTCTAGAAATAAATCGGTCCTCCTTCCTGAACGGCCATATGATTTATTCAAATTTAGACATACTAGAGTAACAATAATCGATGTAATTTCACTCCAATCATCTAAAGAAAAAAGCCGCAAACCTCGGTCGCGACTTTTTTAAAAAGGTGTTCCTATGGATGACATGGATGACGCTATCCTGATTTTCGGCTCACGCTCACACGGCCAACCAAGGTGCCGGCTCGCCCGAATAGGTCAGCGATAGCTTATGCATGGCCCGGGTACAAGCAATGTAGAGTAAGCTTCGATCCATCTCGGAACGATAGTTTTCGGCGTCCGCAAAAGGAACGATAACTTGATCGAATTCCAGGCCCTTGGCCATATGGGCGAAGGTGATCGTAATCCCATCCTGAAAGCGGTCGCTGCTAAAATCGAGCAGATTCACGCTGCCCTTAAGCTCCCTGATGAACTCATACACCTGCCGGGCCTGTGAAGATGTTTTGCATAGGATCCCCATCGTCTGCATTCCGGAATCTAAAAAGTGACGGCTAAGATCTTGTATGAACTCCAGTTCCTGCTGGGCGTCACGACACCGGATCACCTGTGGTTCTTCTCCATGCCGCTCCACGGGAATCATGGTGCTGCCCGGATGGATCCGCTTCGCAAGTCCCATAATCTCCAGCGTGGAGCGATAGCTTTTTAACAACTCAATCGTATCGGCATGTGGAAACACGCCCTTGATGTCATGCAGTGAAGTGGACGTATATACGTTGACCGACTGATTGCTGTCCCCAAGAATCGTTTTTTTGCACGAAAACCATCTGGAGAGCACGGCATATTGAATGGGTGTATAATCCTGCATTTCATCGACCAGCAGATGCTTCACCATATCGTATGACGTGCTTCCCTCCAAATACATTTTGAGATACAGCAGCGGAAAAACGTCTGCATACTCGATCATTTTCCTTCCTTTCATGACGAACATGTCCGGTATGTTCCTATACGAGAAGAATTCCTTGTACATGCTGAGTGCATTTTGAAATTTGAACATTTTCTTGATCGCGGTTTTGACCTTTTTTGCTTCTGCCGCAGTCAGTCTCTCTCCATCCTTTGTACGAACACGACCTGACAGGATGGAGGCCGTCTTCTCCAAGCGCTGCCTGAGCGGCATGGTCATGATGCCAAGGTAAATGTCCCTGATCTCCGAAGCCAAAATATATACGCCCTTCAGCTGAATATCCGCAGGCAGGAGGAACTGCTCATCTGCATATTTCATATAAGCCTCCAGCTCGTGTACGAAGTGCATACTGGCCTTATACCGGATCCGTTCAATGACCTGCTCGTCATGGGTGCTCACGATTTCGTTCACCTGTTCGGAGAAGGTCTGAAACTGACATAATCCACCCAGCTCTTTGGCAGCAAGCTCCTCCATCGTAACCTCCATGATTTTCTCTTCGCCAAGCTCTGGCAGAACGTTGGATATATAATCGGAGAACACTTTATGGGGGGATATAATGAGCACGTTGCTGGAAGTCAAGGTCTCCTTATGGCGGTACAATAGAAACGCTACCCTATGCAGAGCCACTGAGGTTTTGCCTGAGCCTGCCGCCCCCTGTATGATCAGCTCATTTGCGGTTTCGTTTCGTATGATGGCATTTTGCTCCTGCTGGATGGTAGCCACAATATTCTTCATCTTCTCGTCCGACGTGCTGCTGAGCTCCTTCTGCAGAACATCGTCATTGATGTTCATGGCGCTCTCAATCATATATTCCATATGACCGTCTTTGATTTTGTACTGCCTTTTGACGGTAATTTCGCCTTGCATCCTGCCCATGGGCGCTTCATACGACGCAGGACCGACATTGTAATCATAGAACAAGCTTGCTACCGGCGAGCGCCAATCATAGATGAAATGCTCCTGACTCCCTCCGTCCGTGAAAGAATGGATGCCGATATAGTAAACACCTTCTTCAATCGTTTCATTCGTTCGGAAATCCACCCTGCCAAAATACGGCGAGGCAAGTAGTTTGCGAATCTTTTGCAGCCTGGCCACCGTCTTCTCTCCCGTATCAATCGATAAGGAAATATCAACCCGGTTGGCCGCTCGTTCCGCCGCATCCAATTGGGCCATGTTCACCCACAGATATTTCTTCGCTTCAATGATATCCTTGTACGAATCAGACACCTTCCCCTCTAACTCCTCCGATGCTCGATGAAGCTCCTTTAATACAAACTCTAGATACTCCCGCTCTGCGCTTTCGCTTGGATTCAGCATTCGTAAGTTCCCCCTCTATGCTAAAGAATAGCTCTAAGTATAGGGGTTTCCCGAAAAAAATATAGACTTATACTTTCCGTTGTAGTATTGTGTATTTATCGTGGGTCCAAAAATACCCATACGATCTATATCAACCATAATGACGATACATAGAGAAAAACCAGGCTGCATGCTCATGCAAACCTGGTTTTTTTGTGCCTATTACCGCTCGTTTTTTGTCTGGTACAGATACAGTGTAAGCGGGGTGAAAATAGTGATAATCACCACGCAGACCCCGATTCCTGTCATGATCACAGGTAGGGTTGCCGTGCCGTTCATCAGTCCCCTGACGGTGGTTGCCGCCATACTGATCGGATTCAGATCGATGAGAATGCCCGTCCATTTTGGCATCGTCGACGAATCCACCAGAATGTTGCTGGCGAACAGCAGCGGGTATATCGCAATCATGCTGGACCCCGAAACCGTCTCCGGCCGTTTGGCCGCGACGCCGATCAGCGCAAATATCCAGCTGACGCTGAATGCAAAAAATAGGATGAAAGCAATGGCGAGTACAATTTGGATGACGCTGCCCTCGGGGCGGAAACCCAGCGCAAGCCCTGTACCCAGAGCAACGATAACGCCGACCGTATAGCGTAAACCATCCGTCAGGATGGAACCAAGCACGGAAGCGGGCTGCCAAAAGGGCAGCGTTCGAAAACGATTGTATACCCCTTTGGTAATATCTGAGCATATCGTGGTTCCGCTATACACCGTCATGGGAACGACTGTCAGGATCAGAATGCCGGGCAATAGGAATTGAATATAAGCCCCGGTTGTCCCGGCCATGGCGCCGCCGAACAAGTAACTAAATATAAGCAGCAGCAGAACCGGCGACAGAACCGCGTCCATCACCAGACCAAATCCGTTATGCTTGGTATGCTGCCAGGTTCTCCACATAAAAATTCGAATTGCCGTCAGGGTATTGGGAGGATCGGTGTCAGCTTGGCGAACAGGCAGCACGCCGTCCTTATTCGCTGTATGATGGCTTACACTCATCACGTGCCCCCCTTCGACTTCACGTGGGTTAGTGACAGAAAGACCTCGTCCAGACTCGGTTCGCTTAAGGCGAAATATTCAATGGCGAATCCGTTCTTCATCAGCGTACAAATGGCCTGATTCGCAGCACTTGCATCCTTCACCGGAATCTTATGTACCAACGGATGATCGTCCTGCAATACGTTCAGCGCGTGTTCCTCGTTTAACAAAGTACCGAGCTTGTGCTGATCGGTCGGTTCGATGAATTGGATGGTTAACGTTCTGTTGCCAACGGAAGCTTTAAGTTGCCGGGGTGTCCCTTCCGCAATCAAACTCCCTTTATCCATCACGGCAATCCGGTCCGCCAACTGGTCAGCTTCTTCCAGATATTGCGTCGTCAGCAGCACGGTGGTTCCCCGCTTCAAAAGCGACCTTACCACCTCCCACACTTGATTGCGGCTTTGCGGATCGAGGCCTGTTGTCGGCTCATCCAGAAATATAACGTCAGGCTCGGTAACGATGCTGGCGGCAATATCCAGCCGCCTCCGCATCCCGCCAGAATAATGCTGCACCGCGCGGTCCTTCGCTTCGCCGAGTCCAAAGGATTCGATCAGCTCCTCGCTTAAGGATCGAACCGTTTTCGCCGAATAACCGAAGAGCCTGGAAATCAACATTAAATTCTGAAGACCGGAAAGTCCTTCATCCAGTGCTGCAAACTGGCCTGTCAGGCTGATCTTTCTCCGAACGTTCCGGGCATTGCCTACGACGTCAAATCCGGCCACGCTTGCGAACCCCCCATCCGGCTTAACCAGGGTGGATAACATATGGATGGTGGTTGTTTTTCCGGCGCCGTTCGGACCTAACAAGGCAAACAGCTCTCCTTGTTCGACTCGCAGATCGATTCCTCGAACGACCTCCATGCCGTTGTAAGATTTGCGAAGCTCCTTCGTTTCAATGGCGTAAGGCAAGTTTCACAGCTCCTCCTCTTCCTATAAAAATCTGTCCCTAGAATGCCATGCTGGCTTACTCTTAAAAATCGTCCAGATGATCACGGACCCAATCAGCAAGCGTGGCTGCCGGCCGCCCCGTGACTTCCTCCACCGTCGGCAATACCGTATAACCGATCTCGGGCGGATTTTTTCCCATTTGCACAAAAAACTCAATCGATTCCTCGTCATAGCCTTGCTCTCTCCATTTATCCCTCGCCTGTTCCTCGGTCAGTTCGACAAAACGGATGTCCTTGCCTGTTACCTCGCTTATCATCCGAACCGCTTCTGTTCGCGAGAGGGCTTCCGGTCCCGTAAGGAAATATTCTTGTCCATGGTGACCTTCCTCAAGAAGTGCGGCGACGGCAACCCTCGCGATATCGGCTTCATGTATTCTCGCACTCAGCGCATGGCCGAACGGCTCGCGGACAACCCCCTCCGTGCGGATCGACTCCTGCCAATCCACCAGAATATTTGCCATAAATTCGCCTGGCTTCAGCAAGGTCCATTCCATCCTGCTGTCTCGAAGGGCGGCTTCGACAGGACCTTCTTCATAGCCCACCAATACCGTTACCCGCTTTACGCCTGCCTTCTCGGCAAGCTCGATAATCCGGGGATCTGTCTGCAGGGTCCCGTAAGCCTCATCACTGGAGATGATCAAATGCATGGCCGTCACGCCTTGCAGAGCGGGAATCAGGCTATCCGGGTCATTGAGATTCCCGGCAACCATCTTGACGCCCTCCGGTACTTTCGCTTGCTGCGGATTGCGAGAGATCGCTCTTACTTCTATACCTTGTTGAACAAGTTGCTGCACGATGTGCTTTCCAACGGTTCCTGTAGCACCTGTTACCAAAATGGTCATATGGAACTTCCTCCTTGATCGTTGATTTACGATTCATATTTTTGGATTACTCATCATTCATAACGTTTACGTATTTCCTTCAGCTCCTGCAGCAGGTCTTCTTTCAGTTCCGGCGGGGAGATGATCTCCACCTTGGAACCGTAGCTTAAGATCACCGAGATCGCATAAGCTTTGGTATAAAAAATGGCTTGGACATCAAGAAGTCCTTCGCCGGAGATGAAGGCCTCCGGAAATTGCTCGGTCACCCGCGGTCCGGCGGAAGAATCGAAACGAAGATGAGCCTGTATACCCGGCACCACCTCCTGATCCTCCCGAACCAGGTTACCTCTTGGGAAGAACGTGTCAGTGGATACTTCAAGACTGGATATGCGCGATACTCTGAAGATTCGTTTTGCCTGCTTTAACAAGCAGTAAGCCTCCAAATACCACACACCTTGTTCCCAGTATAGCTGAAGCGGCTCCACTTGCCGCTCCGAGCAGCTGCCGGATGTGCTCGTATAATGAAGGGTCATCAGGTTCGAGCGTTCAATGGCATTTAGAATGGGCTGTACCCATGCCCGCTCATGTTCCGACGTGCTCATATCGAATAGGATTTGTTCATGACATCCTCCGTTCAACAGGGCGGGCTGCAAGGTTCCGAGCTTCTTCATGATGGTGGTGTATCTCCCCTTCACAGTCCTTTCGATGCCCTTCAAAAGATTGTAGATCGCCAAAAAGTCATCAACGGAGAAGTGCTGCCTCGTCAGATAGAACCCGCTCATCAATTCAAAGCCGCCATCCGCACCGGGATAGGAAGCAACCGGGATTCCAGCCTGATTAATGAGGTCCACATCGCGGTAGATCGTACGAACCGAGACTTCATACCGGGCGGCAAGCGTCGTGGCCGTCACTCTTTTTTTGGTCAACAATTCCATCGTAATGCCTAGCAGCCTGTCGAGTTTCATCGTTAACACTCCTCGCGTGTCGTACTTTTTGACTTCTGAATCGAATGATAAATCATAAATCCTGACATCTAGTATGTCAGGATTAAATATCGTTCCTGTTGGAATGGGGATTATTTTGGCAAGCGAAAGCCACCCGACCTCCAGGCTCACATTATGCAAGCCCCGAAGCAGAATGCGCCGGAATCCCCGGTTGTTTTTGATCTACCCAAACACACTTTCCGGCTCGACCATTCGCCGAACCGACAACGCATGACCCTCCTCGCTTCGAAGATTCTCCCGGCAATCCACATGAACATAACATTCTTGCGAACGGCCTTGGCGATCTGACGAGAAGATCCGTTGTGTGTAAGCGTAGACGATGACTTTAGTGAGCATCTTGGGATGGTAGCTGTCTCGACCGCCGCCGGGATAGGCACTCACAAAAATTCGGTCGTCCAAACGGTTGATTGGCTTCATTACGACGCGAACTAGATGGTGCCTAAGGAATATCTTCCTACAAATCCATTGGCAGATCGAGTTGGTCCATGGTAATTGAATGTACAAAAGAAACCGTTCCTTTCGTACATGGTTTGGTTAGCACCACCATTTTACCAAAGAACGGTTTCTTTGCGTCTAAAAGTAAGCAATCTGCACGGTGTAGCGGAGAGGACGAATCAGTTTCGGACAAGCGTCAGCGCTCGCCTTTGCCCCCACATTTCGCCCTTGCTCAGAACCATTCCAAGAAATGTGGGGGCAACAGCGATGGGAGAAACGATTCGTACACGGAGCGTCTTCTAACAGCAAGAAGGGGCCCCCGCAAGATCTAAGATCTTTTGAGACAGCCCCCCCCTGCTATGCCCAGCTGTTGCGTATTACGCTTTCCATTCGACCCATTCGCCATCCTGCGGAATTTCGATTTGTGCGCGCAGACCTTCCGCTGCCAGACGGCCAGATAGCCCCTCTCTTGTCACAAGGCAGTGGTTGATGGCTTCCATATGGACCGCAACCGCCTTTGTGTGGGGAGCATAACGTAGCAGTTCCACCACATCGTCCTCATCCATGATGATCGGATCTCCCGTGAGAAACCGGGCACCGCCGGCGTTGACCACCGTCATATCAGGCTTGTGGGCATCCAAAACTTCTTTCACTTCATCACACCAGATGGTATCGCCTGCTATATACAGGGTCGGCTGTCCTTCTGCCTTCAAAATAAAACCGGATACCTGCCCCATCATCTGACCGATCTCACCCGTACCGTGATGACCGCCGGTTCGGATTATCGTAACCCCTTCATATTCCAGGGTTTCCTGGACTGCCGTCACGGACGTAAAACCTTGCGATGCCAAGGTATCCTCGTCCCCCGGTTGACACAGAATCGGCGTCGTCTTTGGCAGTACATCCATAGCAGCTTGATCCCAGTGATCCAGGTGCAGGTGCGTGACCAGCACCGCGTTCGGACGGAGCTTGTCAGGCATGGAGAACGGCAGCGGCACAAGCGGATTCCGTCTGTCATTCGCAGTGTTGATGACCGGCGGGTTCGCCTTGGCATTGCTAAACATCGGATCGACCAGCAGTTCAAGATGGGCATACTGTATTCTTAACGTAGCATTACGTATAAGCTGAAGTTTCACTTTCATTTCCCCTTTGTTTCATTTAATATGGTTCTGAACCCATTATAGAGAACCCTATTATTCCCGCCTACAGCTTCGTGAAAGGAATTAGGGGAACTCACTTTCATCGTGAAAGGAAATGACCATGCCAAGCGCTCATGAACTCGACAAAGTCGATCTTCGCATATTACATCACCTGCTGGAGGATGCGAGCCTATCTCACAAAGCCATCGGACAGCAGGTACATTTGACAGGTCAAGCCGTCGGGGCCCGTGTTCGGAAGCTGCAGGATCTGGGTGTCATTGAAGGCTTTACGCTGCGCTGGAATCCGGACAAAATCGGTCTGACGGTTCATGCGTTTATTACCATGTTCATGGTGTTAAACACGGCTCATTCCGCCTTTGTATCCTTTGTTCAGTCACATGACATGGTTGTCGAAACCCATCGCGTCAGTGGTGAAGGGTGTTATTGGTTAAGAGTACGGGCCAGCTCACCCAAGGAATTGAATGATTTTCTGGAAGAGCTTCTGAAGTACGGCAATTATAAAGTCAGCCTGTCCATTGATCAGGTGAAATAAAAAAGAAGAAGCCGCGGATCCACGAGATCGGCGGTTTCTTCTTGGTATCTATTGTGAATTTTTCATATGATGCATTTTTAATGTAATTTCATTTATTTCACCGCGTTTTCTTCCGCCATCAATTCCCGCGCATATTCGTTCAAATTGATGGATTGGCCGTGATTCAACCTCGATTTCTCCGCCGCGAACGCAATAAGGTGGCTTCGCACGGAGGCACTAGCTGACGTCAGGCTCTCCTGCCCGTTATAGCTCCGAACCTCCTTCAGGAAGCTCGCCACAATTCCGCTGTCGCCCCCGCCATGCCCGCTGGACTGCGAAGGAATCGTGATCTCCGTTTTCTGTCCGGTCAGGAAATCGTAAACCGTAATCTTGCCTTCCTCTCCCCGAAGCTCGCCGCGGGTGCCCATGATCTGAATTCTGCGCTCCTGTTCATACGTGAATCCGCACATGCTGAACATCGCGGTGGCACCGCCCTCAAACTCCATGTTAACGACCTGATGATCGACCACATTGTTATCGCTCCGATATACGCAGCGGCCATAGTCCGTATCGCGAAGCCCTTGAATGATGTTCGGCTTGGTCAGCTCCTGGGTGAAATGCCCCGCCCATCCCTTGTACTGGTCGCTCAAGTAAAACCGCGGTGCCGAATACGGACAGGTTGGTTCCACCTGGCAATCGAGGCACCGATCGGCCGAACCTTCGGGAGCCTGCTCCTCCCGGAAATGCATCAGGGAGCCAAACGAAGTGACCTGCGTACACGGCCGGTCCATCAGCCACGACAGCACATCCATGTCATGGCAGGATTTAGCCAGTATCATCGGGCTTGCCTTGTCGGAGTTATTCCAATTCCCCCGCACAAAGCTGTGCGCGATATGCCAGTATCCCACATTCTCGTTCAGTTGGATCGAAGCCACCTCACCGATGGTCCCTTCCTGAATCACCCGTTTGATGGTACTCCAAAAAGGGGTATATCTCAGAACATGGCATATGGTCAGCAGCCGGTTGTTGCGAATGGCCGCCTGCTCCATCTCAAGACACTCCTTCGGTTCCGGAGACATTGGTTTCTCCAGAAGCACATGATACTGTTTCTCCAGAGCTTGCATGGTTGGGCCATAGTGCATGCGATCCTGTGTACAGATGACGGCGATATCGGCAAGGCAGGGCTCCGCCAGCAGCGGCTCCCAGGATTCATAACACCGTTCCGGCGGAATTCCATGCTTCTCGGCAAAACGGATTCGCCGCGCCGGATCGGCCTCGGCCACGGCCACGAAGGTCAGCTCATGCGGATAATCCAGGGCATAGGGGGCATACCCCCCGGCGCCGCGCGCGCCTGCCCCAATCAATATGGCTTTCAATTGTGTCATATCATGTCGCTCCTTTTATGCTACTCGCTTTTATTTGGTATATCGATCAGCCGCGGACTGGTAAATGGCCAGATAGCGCTCCGACCCCATCTTTTGCAGGTTAGCTACGTATTGATCCCAGTTATCAAAGGACTCGTTGCCAGCTATGAATTTATCCCGCATCTCATCCACGTACGTATTAATGTCGGTCTGGATACCGGTAAGCTCGGACTGCTCATCGGCGGTAAAGTTAAACGGCGGCCAGACCTTGTCTTGAGGTATGACGTACGGCTCGGCTTTTTTTGCATTCTCTACGGACGTCGGCAGTCCTTCTGCTCCCTTGAAATACTTCTGCTTCACGAAGCCCGGATAATATCCGCCAGGCCATATCAGATACTGCCCTACCGCCTGGTCCAGATTGAGACCCTCCGGATTGTTCTTGATCTCGTCCACGTAATCCACATTGCCATCAGCATCTTCCTTATACGTTTCATCTTCCCAGCCCATGAAGAACATGCGGATGCCCTCGTCACTGTAGAAGTAATCCATCCAGCGGATCAGCGCGGCCGGATTCTTCGCTTTATCGGTCAGGACAAACATCCCAATGTTCCCCAGCGGAGAGCCCGTGGCGCTGAACATCTGATCGCCGTGCGGCCCCTTCAATACCGGAAGCCCTACATAACCCTCTTGGTTGTAGATGGCGATCGGGTCCACATTATCAACGACGCCGAGAAGACCTTCCACGCCTTTGGCGTCCACCTCCGTGCTCTTCACGGACATGATATCCTGCTCCAACAGGCCGTCCTTGTACAGCTTGTTCACGAACTGAAGCAGTTCCTTGTATCTTGGATCCGTCGGAATGAACCGGACCTTTCCGCTCGCCGGATCGGTATCCACGTTAATGTTCGAGGTTCCGTGATAATTGAGGCCGAACGAACCGCGCAAATAGTTGACGATACCGGTAGTTCCCACGCCGCCCCATGCATATTCATCCTTCTGGCCGTTGCCGTTCGGATCCTTCTCCTTAAACGCTTTCAACATATCGTAGAATTCATCCAGCGTCTGCGGCTCTTGAAGGCCAAGCTTTGTCAGCCACTCCGACTTCACCCACGGCGTTCCGTAGAGCACGGACCGGAATTCCGGATCGTACAGCGTCGGAAGCCCGTAAATGTTGCCGTCCGGCATCGTAATCCCCTTCTCGATGACAGGATATTTCTCCATCAATGCCTTGAAATTCGGCGCATATTGATCAATCAGGTCATTCAGCGGGATAAAAGCGCCCTGCTTGCCGTATTTTAGCAGATCTGGCCTCGGGAATGCGGAAGCATAGAACATTTCCGGATAATCGCCGCCGGCGAGCAGCAGATTCCGTTTTTCCGCCAAGTTGTCCTTGTGCACCGTGTCCCACTGTACCTGAATATTGGTCATTTTCTCATATTCCTGCCACAGCTTGATGTTGTTCCAGTCCGCGTTGGCAAAGAACTTTCCGGCAAATCCGGTCACCGTCATCTTGTCACTGACAATCGGAAACCCGGTCTCATTAATCGCTGTTTTCCCTTCACCCGCGGAGTCCGATTCAGCCGTTCCTCCCGAACCTTTCGAACTGCAGCCCACCGTCAACGATACCGACAACATGCAGGTCAACAGAAGACTTCCCCATTGCTTCAGCTTCATCCGTAATCCTCCCCTTTTCATGTTCCATCCATATATCCATGCAAGGAATTATCCTTTGATGGCCCCAATCATAACGCCTTTGACAAAATACCGCTGCAGGAACGGATAGAGCGCCAGCACGGGAATATTAGCCACGACCAGCACCGCGTACTTAATGCCCTCCACTTCCCTTTGCTGCTTGATCGCCGATTCGGTCGACATTTTGACCATGTCGTTCGTTTGCCCCTGAATCAGAATTTCGCGCAGGATGAGCTGCAGCGGAAATTTATCTTTATCCGATAAATACAGAAGTGCATTGAAGAACGCATTCCAATGACCGACCGCATAGAACAAAATGGTCACCGCGATAATCGGCATGGACAGCGGCAGTATAATCCGGGTCAAAATTTTAATGTTCGAGCATCCATCGATCGTCGCGGCCTCCTGCAGCTCGCCGGGTATGGACTGCTGAAAGAAGGTACGCATAATGATGATATTCCAGATGGATACAGCATTCGGGATAATCATGACCCAGAGCGTATTCAGCATGCCGAGGTTCTTGATCAGCAAGTACGTCGGAATGAGTCCTCCGCTGAAAAACATCGTGAAGACCAGCAGCGCCATGATGGCATTTCGCCCGACAAAATCCTTCCGCGACAGCGGATAGGCTGCAAGGATGGTCATTGTGAGATTAATGAATGTGCCAAGCGACGTATACACCAGCGTATTGGTAAAGCCGCTGATGATATCCTTGTTCTGGAAAATTTTCACATAGGAATTCAGGTTGACTCCCTTGGGCCACAGCAGCATCTCGCCCCTCAGAACCGCCTGCGGGTCACTAAACGATGCGCTGAGCACAAAGACCAGCGGGTACATAACAATGATGGTGACCAGGATCAGAATCGTATAGTTGATAACATTAAAAATGCGGTCCCCTCTGGTTTCAATTTGCATGGCTCTTTCGCTCCCCTCTTTACCAAAGACTGGTCTCGCTCACGCGCTTCGAAATAAAGTTCACGACGACCAGCAGGACAAAATTGATGACGGAATTAAACAATCCGATGGCTGCGGAGAAACTGTACTCGGCATTCTGAATCCCCATTCGGTAGACATAGGTGGCAATAATGTCGGAGCTATCCATATTCAGGTTGTTTTGCATCAGGAGCACCTTCTCAAACCCGATCCCCATAATGCTGCCCATGTTCAGGATCAAGAGGATGATGATCGTTGGCATAATACCTGGGATGTTAATATGCCATATGCGCTGAAGCCTGGTCGCACCATCGACACGCGCAGCTTCGTGCAGCTGGTTGTCTATGCCGGCAAGGGCTGCCAAATAGATAATAGAGCTCCAGCCCATGGTCTGCCATACATCCGATAGAACGTACAGAGATTTGAACCAGGAGGGCTCCGTCATGAAATTGATCGGCTGACCGCCAAACATTTCAATAAAATGATTGATGATGCCGTAGCGGGGCGACAGGAAAATCATCATCATCCCGACAACAACCACGGTAGACAGAAAGTGAGGAGCATACGTGATGGTCTGCACGAATTTCTTGAAACGTTCAGCCCGAACCTCGTTCATGAGTAAAGCCAGAATAATCGGGATCGGAAAACCGACAGCAAGGCTGTATAAACCGATGCCCAGCGTGTTCTTAATCAGGCGCCAGAAATAATAACTGTTGAAAAAACGATCGAAGTGCTCAAAGCCGACCCACGGACTGCCCCATATCCCTTGCGTTGCTATAAAATCCTTAAAGGCGATCTGGATGCCGTACATCGGAACATACTGGAACAGGATGTAATAGGCGATGACCGGTGAAATCAGGGCATAAAGCTGCCAATTACGTAAAACACGATTCCACAGTAAGCGCTTACGTTTCGTTTCAGGTACCGCGGTTGCTGCGGGCTGCAGGGTCGTATTAGCCAATGAGCATCACCTCGTATGTATGGATTAGGTTAACCTCGTTTCACTAGCAAAGCGATCTTGACATGCCATTAAAGCATTGGGATATCCGCTCATTCGGCGGATCAGTTCCAATTCACATGAATGGAGTTTGGAAAGTACTCGTTTATGATTTCCCTCCTTTTCTCTGCAATCCGTCATATGACTAAGCTACCTCCACCTCAAGCTATCCGTTAGCCAATATGGTTTTTGGAGCGCACTATATGTTAGATATAGTAACGCAACATTTTTTTATAAATAAAACCCGAACAAGTCAGGTGTTATTTCATTTCTTGGATTTGTTTTGGATATTCATTTGGTTAATTCCGGATTTTATTTGGATATATATTGGTGTATGAAAGGCATAACGCTGAGCAAGCGCAGGGCCTAATACATTAATAAGGGGAATTGCTTTATTCTTATAATCTATTTTATATAAAAGAAATGAAAGCGCAAACAAAAACAAAGTGGAAATATGCGAAGTGTCGTTTATTCCGAATTCCAAAATCAGAAAATCTATTCCAAACACATCATTGATTTTCACTCATAATAATATAGCAATATGGCATTGTCAAACACTTTTTGGACTTTTTTGGCGCAAAAATCTCAAATTTTAGGTAAAACCCATAAAAAAACAGCTGTCGGATTTCAAGCCGACAGCTGTTCGATGATCCTTTTTTTATCTTTTCATGTCAATTAATCATACATATTAAGTCAGTTAATTTTACTTTCTTGTGAAACTTGAGGACTCCCGAACAATCAATGAGCATGGCAGTAATATTTTGGTTGCCACCTTGAAATGTCCGTCCAAATAATCCACGATGGATTTGGCAGCCACCCTGCCGATCTCGTATTTGGGCACGGAAACCGAGGTTAACGGAGGCGTTGTATATTGTGCTACATCAATGTTATCCATCCCCACGATTGCGATATCTTCCGGTATGCGACCTTGATTCTCGACAACGGCACGCATGGCTGGAATGGCAAGCATGTCGCTGGCACAAAAAACAGCCGTTGGCCATAACTCTTTGGGAAGCCCTCCCAATAGCTCGGACATCTTGCTGAAGCTCCGATCCACATTCCATCCCGTATTCATCAGCCACTCCTCGCGCACTTCCAGGTTGGCTTCCAGCATAGCGAATTTATATCCGACATACCGTTCTTCGCTCTCCATCTGCTTGGAATACGCAGGCCCCCCGATATAAGCGATTCGCGTGTGCCCCTGGTCAATCAGGTGGCGTACGGCTGCCCTCGCTGATAAAATCCGGTCACAGTCTACAACGGGCACGGTCAGCCGCTCATCATTCAAACTCACACCCATGATGGCAACTCCGGCCTGCTGTATCAGTTCAAACAGCTCCTTGTCGTACCAGCTGACGGCTACAATCCCCTGGGCTCCTGTCTCCCTAAGCATAAGGCTTATTTTGTCCGCATCGCCGATTTCCTCGCATGTACGAACGATCGCCGGGGGCTGTCCGAGTTCCTCCATTTTTTTATGGAAACCGGCAAGAACCGTTGAGAAATACGGGTGGTCGTCCATCAGGTTTTGGGGCACGACACAGACAACCCGCTTATCGGCCATGCCGTTATCATGTACACTTTTGGATGGCTCAGGTAGTTTATATCCAAGATCAAGCGCAGCTTGCCTGATTTTCTGCTTGGTATCCTCGCTGACCGGACGGCTTGCATCATTGCTGATGGCCCGCGAAACCGTAGATATGGATACCCCGACCCGTTCGGCGATATCTTTAAGCTTAGCCAATCGCATCTCCTCCTTCGCAAAATTTGGAACCAAATTTTCCGCCATCCATTGATCATAGCATAAACTTTCTCATTTTGGGGCGTCAAATTGATGTCCATCTCATTGCTGAAAGGAAAGGTGATGTCTTGCCGATTCTTTGCGGATTCTTTCGTTTCCGGCAGTATGAAAATGCTGCATATCAGGCGCCGTTACAGCATAGCTGTCACCAGCGGTTACTCACATTAAGCTTCCAATGGCACGCGCTCTGTGCTCTCCCGCTTCCCTAATCGGAAAAGTACAAACGACACTCCCACGGCTATAGCAACGCCCCCGGCACCGATCCAGGTGATGGACGATAAGGACCATTGCTCCACGGCAACTCCTCCGATGCCTGCGCCCGCAGCCATGGCGAGCTGCATCACGGACTGGTTCAGGCCTAGCATAACCCCGGATGAATTCGGCTCCAGCTGAACGAGGTTATACTGCTGCGTCGGACCCGAAGACCAGGCGGATAACGACCATATTACAAGAATCGCAAACACGAAGATGACAGATACGGCTGCTTGGGTAAAGGTCAGAACGATTAGCGCAAGAATATGCAGAAGCATGCCACCGGTTAATGTAAGCGGCACTCCCCATCGATCCGTACTGAATCCGCCGAACTTGGAGCCGATAAGGCTGGCAATGCCAAAGGCAAACAGTGCTGCACTAATCAGACCTTCGTTTAGGCCGCTGACTTGAAGAAGGTAAGGAGACAGGTACGTATAGGCAATGGAGTACCCGCCTAGCCAGAAGAACGTGATCGCCAAACCGAGTGCGACTTTAGTCTTTTTGAGCAGCGCAAATTGCTGAAGCAGCGGCACGGGAGCATCTCCTTTTGTTTTCGGAATTGCTTTATGCAGCACGATCATGGAAACAACCCCTAGAATGGCAATGAAACCAAATACGGATTTCCATCCAAAAACAGCAGCTACGACACGACCGAGGGGGACGCCAATGATCAGGGAAGCTGTGAAGCCCATGACAACCGTAGCGATTGAACTCGCCTGTTTACCCGGCGGTGCGATTTTGGCGGCTATCCCGAGCGCCGTTACAACTACCATCCCTGCCCCCATCGCCATAATAACGCGCGCAATCACAAACGGAATATACCCCGGAAGGGCAAATGACAATAGATTCGCGATCACAAAAATACCCAATGAATAAACCAACAGCTTCCGTCTCTCCACTCTAGCGGTCAGCGCCATAAGAATAGGGGTCAAGATCGCATATACCAAAGAGAAAATCGTGATCAGCTGGCCAGCAGCGGTTATCGTAATTCCTAACGAATCCGCAATTTTATCCAAAACCCCCGATATAATATACTCTGATGTTCCCACTAAAAAACTAACGATAGCCAAAAAATAAATCTTCCATGCACCTGTCATAATTGCAAATTCCACCTTTACATCAAATTTATATATTGTGAATTGTCGATATGTTAAACCAATAAAAAGACATATCGCAATATATAGATATATGGTACGGAGCAAGACTGAATATTCCTTATTTCTTAAGGAATCATTCAGTACCTGCGTTATATCTCCTGCTTCAAATACTCTCCGATTTCTTGGATAACTTCTTCATCCCGCTTATAATACGTGAATTTTCCAAGCCGCTCCGTCTTGATCAAACCCGCCCGATGCAGAATCGATAAATATTGCGATGCGGTGGACTGCGTCATATTCAGTTTCTCGGTCACCTGGCTTACGCATACCCCGACTTTCCTCATATCAATCCCTTCGTGGGGTGTAAAATGTTGTTCCGGTTCCTTGAGCCACTGCAATATTTCAAGCCGCGATTCATTCGACAACGCTTTAAAAACTTCGATTGGTTTCATACGTATCATTATATCGAGAATTATCGATGTGTCAACCTATTTCCCTCAAATACCTCCCGAACGAATGCCATAGCGTCTCATGGCACTCGCGTAGAACCATCCATTTGCCGTATGCAGCGCCGTCTCCTCGTCGATCCAGCCAGATAGGACCCGCTCCCACAGAAACTCGGCAGCCAGCTTCTTCACAAGCAAAATCTTGCCGTAACTCCATTCCATACAGCGGGCATCCGAGACGATAATCGAGCTCTTGCTTGCCGGGAGTGCCTCCAGACGGTACTGCATGCTGTCCCGGTAGGTGCTCGCCCGGAAGTTGAACCACCACATGCCGCCAACATGAACGTTCGGGAAATTCCAAGCAGCCTGCACCGCATCAAGATTGTTGAGCTCCGATGCAAGCACAAGCTCAAATTCGCAACGATACGACTCAAACAAAGCAGTCAGCTTTAGAATCCGCTCTGTATCGTTGGCCGGGAACGCCGTACCGCACCACGACCTCTCTACTCCCAGAAACAGCTGTACGAGCAGGCCGTTCCGCTCCGCAGCACCACATATGACGTGCAGCAGCTCCATCAGAATGTCGTCACGCCCGCTTGCGGGCCCAATCTCCTTACGGATGTGCGAACTCGATTCATACCGCGGCAGCGTTGTCATGATGCCCGGGAGGCCAGCTTCACGAAATCCGCCGAGCAGCAGGTCAATCTCGCCTCTCACATCCAGAAAAGTCCTGGCCGGATCATTAGAATGCACCATGCGGTCAACCCATGGACCCAGCACCCCGTCAATCCGGGGGATCAATACGGCATCATCCCGCATCCCTTGAAACGTTGCATGTTCCGGATGATTCACGACAAACCGGCGGATGTTCATCCGGTCTGCCGTTTGTTGTGCCCAGCCCTCTTCGGCGGACGCTTGCCGTACGCGAGCCATAGCTTCCTGCACCGAATGTTCATCCTTGATGGTGACTCCGTATAATTCACGCATAATGGAGGTAAATACCCAGTTCATCAGCGTGCTTCTCGTTGATTGATAGGCTTTTAGAAAAGCAGCAATTCGCTCCGCCTCCGGCAATTTATCCGCTTCATCCGGGTAGCCACCGGCTTGCAGCTCTCGGTAGAACCAGAAGTAATGGGCGATCTCCCAAAAGTCCCTTGCGCCAAGCCGGTCACCGATAAGATGGGTATGGGTATCGAAGACCGGCAACCCCATGATTTGCTCGAAGAATACAGCTTGTTTGCCGCTCATATCATGCAAGCTCATGTGAACATCTCCTTCTCTTCATGAATCGGTTATTTCCGGTTTTCCGAGATGACAACGCCCTTCCCTTCGTTGTAGCGGTCTGTGGCTTCCTTAATAATCTCAAGGCCACCCTTCTTCTTATATTCCTCAATCACTTTCGGCCAATCCGAGATCGGCTCTCTGCCATAAATCATCTTGATCATATGATCGAGAACCAGCTTCGGCCCCACGTCATCGCCTTGCGGTGCGGTATCCGGATATTTGGAATACGCGTCCAATGCCGGGGAGAAGCGGATCGACCCCAGCCCTTCCTTGAAGACCACCGTATCCATGAACTTGATCATGTCCTGCCCGTCCTCGGTCAACTCTTCCTTTGCCTTGTTGTACACCATATCGTGGACGAACCAGAACATGCTGCGGAAACCGTCTTCATCCATGGCTTCAGGCGTGGATGGAGGCGTGAACTTGATTGCGCCGTTCTCCCGGGTGTAAGTTTCACCTTCAATCCCGAACGAGAAATATGTCTCCGCCTCCGGCGTCAGCATCCAGTCAAAAAACTTGATAATGCCGATGGCCTTCTCCTCTGAGACCTTGCTATTAATATAATAAGACGTATTAATGCTTGAATACAGAAGATGGCCTCCGGTGTTCTCCGGACCGCGCGGCGATGCAATGATATCAACCTTGGCGTCTGGTACGGCATTTTTCAGCTTGCCGCGGAAGCCTGCCAAAAGCTGGGCGTTGGCGGACCACATGCCGGATTTACCGCTCTCAATGTTTTTGCCATAGTCACTGGAGGTCAGGGTCGCAAAATCTTTGGGAATCAGACCTTCATCGTACATGGTCTTATAGGTCTCCAGTGCTTTCGTCATATTTTCCACGTCAAAGAACTTGGGAACAACCTCCCCGTTCTGCAGTTCGTACTGGGATGGCAGCACATCGAACGCCCCCAGAATCGTGTCGGCATATTTAAAGTTCTCCCGCATTTGATACGGGAACTCAACGCCTTCCTTCTTCATCTCACGCATTACGTCCAAAAATTCATCCACCGTTTTTGGTGCCGGGAGCCCTGTCTTTTCCAGCAGATCGGTCCGGATATACAGCCCTCTCCGGGACGGGTTGGACAGCCATGCCGGTATTCCATAAATTTTGCCGTCATAGCTTGTCTCCTGCCAGGCTTCCTTCGGCACACTCTTCATCAAATTCGGAGCATGCTCCTTCAGCAAGTCGTCAAGCGGCATAAATACGCCTGCTTCTACGGAACCGGACATCCCCTTGCTTGTAGCCCCTCCCACGTTCTGAACGACATCAGGAATATCATTAGAGGCAAACATTAAAGTCATTTTGCTATCGAAGTCCTTCAGTGGAAGCATCGTCAGTTCAATATCCGTATTGGTCAGCTTCTCAAGCTCCTTCACCCATCTCTCTTCATTTACATCCTTCGAACGCTCGACATGTTTGTTTCCGCTGGTTGCCATAGACATCGTGAAGGACAGCTTGCCATCAGCCGCACCGCCCGAAGAACCGGGGGTTCCGCCATCCGCTTCCTTGGCACCATTACAGCCGACCGCCGTTAAGGTGATTAGCGCGCTCATCAAAACCAAACTCCATTTTCTTCTCATTCATATCGCTTCCTTCCATATTTCTTACAAATTTTTTACCTTTGCACTTCTGATAACTACTCGAATTTCGAGCTGCTCATCTCCTTGTGAACCGGATATCCCTTTCCCCCTTGGCGTATCACCTCAAAACATAAAGCGCTTTCATAATAACATCCAACTCCCGAATATTAACATGTACTTTCTTCTGATCGCATGTGTTTTCCTATGCTAGTGGCGTAAGCAGACCGGGATGCCGATAACCGTTTCATGGAAACACCTCGTCAAACGCACAAAAAAACGGCATTTCTGCCGTTTTGATTTGCAAAGCTTATTTTACATGATCACGAATCCAGTTCAGCAGCGGTTCTTCCGCAGGCTGCCAGCCGAGTAAATTCCGGGCATGAACGGCACGCACGCGGCTGTTCGAGGCAATCGCGAACCTCGCCCAGTCTCCAAGCTCAGCCATCGCATCCTCAGCCGGCCAAGACATCGTTTTTCCGCCGAAACCAAGAGCCTTGCTGACGGATCTTGCGATATCCCCATAGGATTCCTCGCCATTCTCCGCAAAAAAATAGGAAGCGGACGGCGCTTTCGTAAGAGCCAGCAGGTACAGCCGTGCCAAATCCTTGATATGGACGTTGGACCAACGGTTGACCCCTCTGCCCACATGAATGCCGGCTGCCATTTCACGCGACTTCCGAATAATCTGCGGCAATTGATCGCTCTCTGTAGGCAAACCAAGCGCGTCCCCATATATCATGGAAGGCACGATCACGACGCTTCGGACCCCGTCGTCGATTCCGGCTCTACGCACACGGTTATTGATCGCCACGCGTTCTTCCCGGATATCCATCGGCGTGAATGGCGTCTCTTCATCGTAAATCCGTTCACTGACGGAATCTCCCCTGGCGTCATCGCCGACGACACTGGAGCCCGACGTATGCAGGAATGGTTTTCCGCTGCCGCGTAAAGCTTCAATGAATGTTTCCACCGCCAGACGATGATCCGAGTCCGCCGTGTGAATAACCGCATCGCTCATTTGCGCGTATTGGGTTAGCGTCTCCGTATCCTCCAATGTCCCGAGTACGGGCGTTATGCCCAGCTCCTGAAGAGCATCTATTTTATCTCGATTGCGTACCAAGCCGTACACCGTATGACCTGCATCAAGCAGAACTTTCGCAACGGAGCCTCCTATATAACCGGTAGCACCTGTAACAAAGACTTTCATGTTGTGAACTCCTCCTGTTTTCAGACTTTAGGTTGCCCTCTCATTCTAACGGCAGCCCTATCTATAAAACAAATCATGAAATTATCGCGTATTTATAAATATTATTATATATAATCCCGAATTGTGGAGATGACTTCTTGAATTTGAGGCAGATGCTTATGTTTGGCTTGATAAGCAAAAAACAACTCATTGGTCACTTTGCATTCTTCGCATATGACTTTCGATTTACCCTTGTCTGCCGAATCGCCTAACAGATAGGTCGCCACAACGCTTAACCCCATACTTTGCTCAACCGCCCTCAAAATCATATGTAAATTCGGAATGATATGCTTCGGTCTAATTAATGGCCTCTTCTTAAAGTGCTCTCGCCAAATCCTTCGTATGATGGGCAATTCCAAGCCATAGCTGATCCAGCTCTGGGAGGATAGCCACCGCTCCTTCTGCTGAACCCCCGTAAATACAGGTACGTCGTAATCCCCGGGAGCAACGATAACAAATTCTTCTTCCATAAACTTCACATACTCGATTCCCGGTGTTTGATACTTCTTGGACGTAATGACAATATCGAGCTTATCTTCTTTTAATAGCTCCAGCAGCTCATCCGCGGTCCCAAAATGGGAGAGCGTACATGTGCTGAACGTTTCAAGCTGGGGCAGGATTTTCTCACTAAAAAATTCATGCGCCGCTCCGATCTTAATGACCGTAAGCGAGGGAAGCGAAGCCGATTTAAATTGCATCGTCGTTTCTTCAAGTGACTCGATCAGAGGAGCCAATTGCGAGTACAGCTCCTTGCCTCGTTCGGTTGGCACCATTTTTCGGGTCGTGCGAATAAACAGCGCTTCTCCCACCTCGGCTTCCAAGGCAGCGAGATGCTGACTCATCGCCGGCTGGGTCATGATCCGGGTCTTCGCCGCTTCGGAAACGGAATTATGCTTATAAATCGTGCAAAAGCTTCTGTACCACTCAAAATCGACCATCAATGAAGCACCTCCTGTCAAATATCAATCGAAAGGTCCCCTGTTGTTCTTACATTTCAATTTCTTAATACTAACATTCATTCCCTGATGCTGAGATCTTATTTCCTAATGTACTATAAAAGAGATGATGCTTAAATGTTTAGCAAAAAAAGAACCGACTCCTCCAGAATACGAGTCGGTTCTTTCGTTCAGGAAGATTTGGCAATCGCCGTTTTTCTCTCCTTGCCTCTAATGCCAGGCAGCAAGGAAAGCAAGCCCACGACAGCCAAGAGCGCACCAACCCACAGAGGCGATGCCAAGCCAAAACCGGCATCTATGGTCATTCCACCCGTAGAGGAGCCGACAACAACCCCCAAGCTGATAACAGAACCATGAACCGTCGTTACAAGTGACCCCGTATCGGCGACCCTTATCACCCGAGTAGCCATCGCCGGGTTCATTGGCACACCCACCAGACCAACAAGCACAACAGCGATCATGGCAACGACCGGGCTGTGAACGAACAGTCCAAATACCATCAAGGCAGCGGCTAAGGTAATCAGCCCTATCGTGAGAATCGGCATCATATAATGATCCGCCAGCCTGCCGGTAACCACATTGCCAAACACCGTGGCCACGCCGTATACGCCCAGCAGGATTGGAACCGACGAAACACTGAATCCAGCAAGCTCGGTTAAGATTGGCGAGAAATAACTGAATGCGGCAAAGGTTGCGCCTATAATCAGCATGCTTGTAGCATAAGCAGCCCACAGCCGGCGATTCTTAAAGGCAGCCAGCTCTTGTTGGATGCCAGCCTTCTCTGTCTTCGGCAAGGATGGAATCGTAAACAGCCCTACCAGTCCTGAAACAAGCAGCAGGACAACCACGGCCCAGAAGCTGGCACGCCAGCCCAGCAGCTGCTCGATCCACATCGCCAGCGGAACTCCGATCGCGGTAGCAACCATCAATCCGCCGATAACGATAGAGCTTGCGCGTCCCCGCGACTCCGGATCAACAAGGCTGAAGGAGATAGCGAGCGATACACCGAACGCGGCAGCGGAGGAAAGCCCTGTAATGATCCGCGCCGCCATCATGACTTCGTAATTCGGGGCTATGGCGCCTAAAGTCTGTCCCATTAGGAAGATAACGGACACGGTCATGAAGGCTTGTTTGGGCCTCACTTTCAACAGCCCTATCGTCAGCAGCGGCCCTCCTACGATCATCCCGACTGCATATGCGGTAATGAGATACCCGATGGCGGCAATCGAAACGTTGAATTCCGATGCAAGCGAAGGCATAATGCCAGCCACCATAAATTCGGAGGTGGTCATTGAGAAGATCATTAGGCCTAATACATAAATGGAAAAAGGCAATGGGAACAGCTCCTATCATAATTATTCAATAGTTTTGTAACTTTCGGTACAAAAATAAGCGCAATAAGTCCAACCACACTTTAAACCACACTTTAAACCACACTATAGCTGGATTACACTTTCACATAAAACCAACTTCTTTACTACTCAGTACAAAAATATTCAAAAAACATGCCTCTCTAAATTACTACATTTCGTAACGTACCATTTTCGTCGTTGCAACAACATGCCCTCCATACGCTTGCGCATGGTGTTGGCTGCTCCTTTCCTAAGGGTTCCAGCTCATTATATATATTTTGTAACGGTCGGTCAATAAATGTTGTTCATTCCACAGAATTGTCCTTTACGACAGCCAAAATACCCCACTTCTACATGAGAGATAGGGTGGGGTATTTAGCTCCGCAACAGCTTTACGTTGCCTTAATGACTTGCTCATTAGTGAACGTACCGAGCTTCCTTAGCTTATCAAATCAACCATCAACGATCCCAATGACGGCATTCATTATAATTCTCTCGCCGGCTCTTGCACCTGCGTATCGTGGCTGGTATCAAGCAATACCGCATTAATTCCGTTAAGAAAAGCCAACGCGCTTGCCTTAATAATATCCGTATCCATTGCGCGCCCGGAATAGATTTTGCCCTGATATTCGATTCGAATGTTTACCCGGCCGATGGCTTCTTTTCCTCTAGACAGACTGTTGATTTTGTAATCCTTTAACTGTACGTCCAAACCGACCAACGCTTTCATGGCGCTGTACAGCGCATCAATCGGGCCATCCCCCACCATGCTGTCCCTGAACGTCTCGCTGCCTTTTCTCAGCTTCACGGTTGCCGTCGGATACAGATCATTGGTCACGACCTGGAACGAATCCAGCTCATACAGATGACTGCTGACTTCTTCATGGGTACGATGCTGGGTCACCAGATAAAAAACGTCATGATCATATACTTCCTTCTTAGCATCGGCAAGCTGCAGGAATTTCTCAAACAGCGCTTCAAAATCTTCGCCTTCGCCTGTCTCGAAACCAAGCTTCTCCACCGCATTCTTGAACGCATGTCTTCCGGATCGCGCTGTCAGGATCAGCTCCATGCTGTCAGCGCCAACTTCCTCCGGCGACATAATTTCGTAAACCTTTTTATCCTTAAGCAATCCATCCTGATGGATGCCGGAAGAGTGCGCGAAGGCATTCTCACCCGTAATCGCCTTATTCACCTGCACATCCAGGCCCGTCAAATGCGTCAGCAGCCTGGAGGTTCTAATCAGCTCCTTGAGCCGGATATTGGTGGAGGCCTTAAAATGATTCTCCCGGACTTTGAGTCCCATGACCACTTCTTCAAGCGACGTATTGCCTGCGCGCTCCCCTAAACCATTGATCGTGCATTCCACTTTCTGCGCACCGTTCCGCACGGCACTGAGCGTATTTGCCGTAGCAAGCCCGAGATCGTTATGGCAGTGAACGCTGAGGATAACCTGATCGTTCAGATTCTTCAGGCGCTCGTTGATTTTGCGGATCAATTCGCCGAATTCGTCCGGAACGGCATAACCGACCGTATCCGGAACGTTAATCATCGTGGCACCGGCCTTTACCACGGCCTCGATCGTTGTCCACAGATATTCGAAGTCGGACCTGGATGCGTCCTCGGTCGAATACTGGACATGAGGCAGCAGCGTTTTGGCGTACTTCACCGCATCAACACCCATCTGGAGCACCGCATCCTTGGAGCGGTTGAATTTCTTCTCCACATGAATATTCGAGGTGCCGAGCACGATATGAATCAGCGGATTTTGCGCGAGCTTAATGCTTTCATATACGGCGTCGATATCGCCCTTCACCGCACGTGCAAGTGCGGTAATGGAGACGCTATCGCCTACGGTTCGGGCGATTTCCTGAACCGCTTGGAAATCCCCTGCCGAAGACGCGGGAAAACCCGCCTCGATAATATCGACATTCAGCCGCTTTAGCTGCTGTGCAAACTCGATCTTTTGCTGTACGTTCAGTTTGGCGCCCGGAACCTGTTCTCCGTCGCGCAAGGTTGTGTCCAATACGATAATGTTGCGTTCCATTTGATATTCCTCCTCGATAATCGATCGTTCATTTTCGTTCATTTATATCAAGCGGGGTTGGTTAAACCCGGAATTTAACCAACAAAAAACCCCGCCTCTACGTATAGAGGCGGGGTTGAACCCGCGGTACCACTCTAATTCATTTTTATGCAAAATGATCTTCTTCGATGGCCATCACCATCTATCCCTATAACGGTGGAACTCCGGCTAACCCTACATGATCAGGCAGCTGTTCATAGACGAGTTCAAAGGGAACGACATTACCGTTTCACACCTGCCAACGGCTCTCTGAAAAGTCATTACGCTTTTACTATTTCTAATCAAAACATTTCGATATGAATTTTGATAACTATCTTAAGGAAAGAGAAGCGTTTTGTCAACCCTTTATCTTCCAAAAGTAAAAGAACGCATGGGTTACAGCAATCCGGACTTCTTCACATTCGCCAGGAAATCATGGAATTCCGGAATATTCAGCTGCTGCGCTGCATCGGACAACGCCGTAGCCGGATCGGGATGAACTTCAACCATCACACCGTCTGCCCCTGCAGCGAGAGCCGCTCTGGCACAAGGGGCCAGGATGTCCTTACGGCCTGTGGAATGGGTCACGTCCACCAGTACTGGAAGATGTGTTTCTTGTTTCAGAATCGGTACCGCCGAGATGTCCAAGGTGTTTCTCGTCGCCTTCTCATACGTCCGTATGCCGCGTTCAATCAGCATCACCTGCGTATTGCCGCGGGATACAATGTATTCCGCAGCGTGCACGAACTCATCGATCGTAGCCGCGAGACCGCGTTTCAACAGCACCGGCGTCTGAACATCCCCTGCTGCTTTTAACAGCTCAAAGTTCTGCATGTTCCGCGCACCGATCTGAATGACGTCAATGTATTCGCACGCAAGCTCGATATGCGCAGGATCCACGATTTCGCTGATCGTCTTCAGTCCGAACTCGGACGCCACTTCCTTCAGAATTTTCAGGCCTTCAATACCCAAGCCCTGAAAATCGTAAGGCGATGTTCTTGGTTTGAACGCACCGCCGCGCATAACAGTCATGCCCGCTTCCTTAAGGGCAGCCGCAACCTGGCGTACTTGCTCATAACTCTCAACCGAGCATGGTCCTGCGATCATTACCGGCGTGCCGCCACCAATGATGGTGCTGCCCAGTTGAATCAGTGTATCCTCTTGCTTCTTCTTCCGGCTCACCAGCAAATGCTTCTTGTGATCGACTTGCTGCAGCTTCAAGGATGCCTGGAAAATCTGTTTAAATAAATGACGCACCGTTTCATTATCGAAAGGACCTTGGTTATGCTCCACCAGAGTATCCAACATTTTTTTCTCACGTACCGGGTCAAAGTCAGGAACTCCCTGCTTTTGCTTCTCCTGACCGATCTCCTGGGCGATCCGTGCCCGTTCCGACAACAGCTCCAGCAGCTGAAGATTAACGGCATCGAGCTCCAATCTTAATTGTTCCAAACGTCCTTGACTCATACGAAATCTCTCCCTCACCTATTTTTCTAGTTTATAAAAACAAAAAGACCCCCCGCCCGGAAAGGGACGAGGAGTCGTGGTACCACCCTTATTAGATATGCCGAAAAAAGCAAACACATCTCACTTGAACCTCTTAACGCAGGGGTTACGGGTAAACCTACCATCCGCACAGAACATGCAGATTATCAGCATACCAGCTCCGGAATGAACTTCAGCGGAGAACCTTCGCCCGGGCGCTCTCAGTCGGTGGCAGCCCTTTCCTGTCAGGAACGTTCTTTCGCTTACTCTTTCCATCATCGCTTGTTTTAACATATCGTGTTCGTTAATTAAGAAGCATTGTAATACACCCCGGATTGAAATTGCAAGAGTTTTATTTAAAGCTTGGGTGCTTTGATGCATTGAAGTTTATATAAGCGGGCTTCATGTCAGAGACGAACATTCACCTTCTGCCCCTGTTTTACCGGATTTCCCCAATACGTAAACAGGCGCCAGATGTATTCGAACGGTCCTATCGGGAGCCGCTTCAACCAGACTCTGCTGAAGATCGCTTGCAGAGCAAAAATGACGACAACCATCACCATCTGCCAGATCGGTTCGATCGTTCCGTACCACCCCAATCCATAGCTGTAAAAGATCAATCCGCACAGGATCGATTGGAGCAAATAGTTGGTGAAGGCCATTTTTCCGGGATAAGAAAATAAATTCAGCACTTTCTGACACGATGTATTCTGGTATAAAAGTGCAAACGCGCCGATATAGCCCAGGGTCAAGAGTGGTGCACCAACGAATAAGGCTACCGCCTCGCCCCAGGATGGAAGTCCATTCGCTAGCGACATCATGAGTTGAAGGACAAGACCCAAACTTCCGCCAATGACGACCAATTTGATGATCCCCTTCCGGTTCTTCTGGACCTCATGCAAAATACGGCGCTTGCAGAAGTAGGCACCCATCAGGAACATTCCTAATACTTGTGGGTAGAAGACCACCATATTCAAAATGGAGCCGATGTAATCATTCAGCCGCTGAGCGATGATCTGAGTCATCGTCCCTTCTCCGTATATGGCTGTATCCCGCTCTTGGAAATAGATCCCCATCTGATGTGCATCCGCCTGGCTCAACGGCTCAAAAACCTGTCCGGCCGAAGAGCTCAGCAGACTTGCTCCCGTCAGCAGGACGGGAACGAGCAGCAGCAGGGACAGTGACCAGATCAGCAGCGTTCTCGGCTTGCAGCGCTGAAACAGCATCAGCAGAAAACCCATAAGTGCATAGTGGGTCAGAATGTCTCCGTACCAAATCAGGATGCCATGGATCAGACCGATCAGAAGCAAAGCCGTCAACCTGCGAGTATAGATGCGGTTAAAGCTTCGGCCTTTGGCCTGACTGCTCTCCTGTAACAACACCATGCCAAAACCAAACAGGAAAGAGAAAATCAAAATAAATTTGCCGTCAATAACAATTCCGCGCAGCAGCATCAGGACCTCATTGTACCAGCCTGACCATAATTCGACCCCGAAGGAAATGGTTTGTAGCGATGTTGTAAAAAACGTAATGTTCACTAAAAAGATGCCTAATAGTGCAAATCCTCTCAAGCTATCGATGAGCTGTATTCTTGGCTGTGGATTCGTTGCCATCATCGTACCTCCTTATCATTGTGCCTTCAGGTTAAGGTACAATCATAAAGAAAGGATAAAGAAGCTCAAATTGACCTGTAAGTATACAGCAGCTTAAGCATCACTGCGCATGCGGATCATTCTTCCGATCGCTGTTGCCCCCAGATTTCTATCTATCCATTTAAGAATGGTTGAAATCCGGGGGCAAAGGCGACCGCTTCCGCTTCTCCAGATCGATTCCGCCTGCTCCGTTGAAGTAGGGGCATGTATAAACTTCAAGTAACAGGACTTTCTTTATCCATTCTTTAGAAATGACGTGTACACTAACCAAATAGACCTTTTTAATAGCTATTTTTCGGAGGATGTAATAAATATGGCAAACGAAACGATCCTATTGGTGGATGATGAAGAAGAAATCATCTCTTTTATACAAGACGCTCTGGAGATTGAAGGCTATCACGTACTGACTGCCGGAAGTGGACGGGAGGCGCTAATCCAGAGCGAGCAGCAGCCGTCCCTGATCATCCTCGATGTGATGATGCCCGAGATGAACGGCATTGAGGTCTGCGAGCAGCTTAGGGAAAGGACGCAGTGTCCCATTGTGTTCTTGAGTGCTTGCCAAAGTGAAATGGACCGGATTCGAGGGCTCGCTGCTGGCGGGGACGATTATCTGCTCAAGCCCTTTAGCCTCGCGGAATTGAAAGCCAGAATCCATGCCCATCTGCGGCGAGAACAGAGAATTCACGCGCAAAAAGAACAAGGCGTCCTGCGATTCCAATCCCTGATGATTGATTGCAAGGGACAAGCCGTTACCTGCAGCGGGCACAACATCGCTCTTACGAATAAGGAGTATCAGATCGTAGAACTGCTGGCGATGCATCAGGGGCAGGTCTTTTCCAGAGAACAGATTTACGAGAAGTTATGGGGGTTTGACGCTGAGGGGGACGACGCTACCATTACCGAGCATATCAAGAAAATCCGGGCCAAGCTGGCCGCCCACGCCAAGGACCGCAGCTATATTCAAACCGTATGGGGCATCGGCTACAAGTGGGATCCCAAATGATGAAACAGCGTTCCATCAAAAACACGTTCGCCCGCCATTTCGTCTCCATTCTGGCCTGCAGCTTGCTGGCTACGCTTGTAACCTGGGGACTGCTCGTCATGCTTCTTGGGTACTTGTTCAACCATGACATCGTGCTCCCGGCAAATCATTACGAAGCTCAGATCCCTGTTATTTCGGAGTACGCGGTAGACCGGGGCGATTCTGTCATGAGCACGCAAGGACAAGCCGAACTTGAAAAGGTGATCCCCTCGCAGGGCATGTCCTACCTGGTTGTATCCCTTACCGGCGAACCCTTATATGGTGATCTTACTCTAAAAGAATCGCTTAGCCGGCAAAAGATACTGGCACGCTTGAACCAGACGCGCAGCAGCATGAATCAAGTCGTTAAATACATTCCGGTTGTCTCCAGTGACGGAGATCTTGCAGGAGCTCTTCTGCTTGGATATAACCTGAAGGTGACGGCAGCCAATCCGGCGCTGAATCCCGTGATAACCTTTGGCTCCCTGGCCTTTATTCTGACGCCTTTTCTGTATATCATCTTGTTCACTCTGATATTCGGAAGACGATTCAGCCGCAAAATCAGCACTCCGCTGCAGCAGCTTCTCCAAGGAGCCGAACAGATTAAGGAGCGAAATTTACACTTTTCCATGACGGGGACATCATCCATAACGGAAGTTAATCAGCTTACGAATGCTTTTGAGGACATGCGTCAGGAGCTGGAGCAATCCACCCGGCGGGAATGGAGATTGGAGCAGGATAGAAGCACCATGTTTGCGGCTCTCGCTCACGACCTTCGGACACCGCTTACGATTATTCAAGGACATGTTGAGGGCTTGGAGCAGATGAATGGGAAGTCTTATGGAGCTAAACAATCGCAATATCTGCAAGTCATCAAACGCAACACCACACGTGCTTCGAAACTCCTTCAGGATATGAACACCATCGCAGAAATTGAAAAGGTATCTTTTCGGCTTCAACCGCTTCCCGTGGATATTGAAGAATTAGCGGATGATAAAACCATGGAATATACCGCTTTATGCAGCAATAAGGACATAACATTCCATACGGAGATCAACGATAATCGAATGAACAAGAAGCCCGTCATCCTGGATCCCTATCGCATCATGCAGGTTCTGGATAATCTCGTTTCGAACAGCATTCGATATACCCCAGAAGCCGGACAGATTCTATGGCGGATCGAAATCACCGAGCAGGAGGTGATGATGGCTGTGACGGATAATGGAGCAGGCTTTGGGCAGCAGCAAGATCTGCAGCAGGTATTTAAGCAGTTTTATCAAGGGAATCATCCTTCCTCCAGACAAAAAGGGCATTCCGGTCTGGGGCTGTATATCGCCAAACTTCTCATTCAGCATCATGGAGGGCATATTTCTGCCGAGAACACCCCGCCTCACGGGGCAACGGTGCGCTTTACCATACCGACCCAAACATCATAACTTCTCCAAGCATCATAAAGAGGCATCCTACACGATCCTATGGATCGGGGATGCCTCAATTGTTATACCTTTAACCGATAAATCGCCTTATTATCGAGTCCGCGGATCATCGGTGTCCACGGCTCCGTTTCAAGCGTCGTATCCAGGGCATCCTCTACCATCTGCAGCTTGGCGTCCAGCAGGTCGATATGGTGCAGCGCAACGGCTTCAGCCGTTTGCGGCTGAACCGGGCTCCCCCACTCTCCCAGGTTATGGTGGGAAAGTACGAGATGCTGCAATCCGAGTACCACTTCGGATTCTAGCGCGATGTCGTTCTGAATGGCCGCTTCCACGATCCAGTTGGATGCCAGGGCGATATGCCCAATCAGTTTACCCTGGTTGCTGTAGTCCGTAACGATGCCCATCTTGGCGATCATCTCTTCCGGCTTTGCGATATCATGAAGGATAATGCCGGCCTTGATCAAGTCCGGATTCAGAAACGGCCGCTGCTTGCAGATGAAATCGCCAATCTCCAGCATGCGGACAATATGATAGGCAAGTCCGGCAAAGTAAGCATGATGATAGGTTTTGGCAGCCGGATAGTGCATCAGCTTCTCTTCCACCTTCGACACACAATACTGCACGATGCTTCGTACCTGCGGCTCCGTAATCTCATTCATCGTAAGTTTGATCGTATGTAACAGATCCACGGGACGGATTGGCGCAGCCCTTACAAAATCGGTCAAGGAAACGCCATCCTCATCTGTTGCCTTACGGATTCGGCTGATTTTGACTTGAAGCTGATCCCTGTAGCTCAGCACGGTTCCCTGGATTTTGACTAATTGCATCGGCAGGAACGTTTCTTTATCCTGAATGGTCACATCCCAGTACTTGGCCGAAATCTGACCGCTCGCATCCGAGAGAATAATGTCAAAATAATCTTTTGGCGGCGTGCCGTTGGTCTGTCTCATATTTAACTCTTTCAGCAAGTAAAATCCAACAAAATCATCTTGAACGCTAAGTTTATTAATCGGTTTCATATGGTTCCTCCCACGATCTTCATTCCATAAAACTACTCTATCATATTTATAACCTATTACTAAATACGATTCCCAATTCGTTCATAATTCTTGATCTGAAAGATTACAATCTAACGAAAAAAACCACTTAGCAAAGTGGCTTTTTACGATTTTCATATTATTTATGTCTAGATTCAAAGCCGCAGCTCATAAGATCAGCTAAAATAATAAATGAAATCCAAGCGTTTTATTCCCTCCACGCACCTGGATGGTCGTCCTGGACCAAATCCAGCTCCACGGCTCTTGCGTTCATCTGCACCTGCTCGACGCTCTTGCAGCCTGGAATAACACAGCTGACAGCAGGATGCTTCAAGCACCAGGCCAACGCCCACTCGGCCATATTCACGCCCTCCGGCACTTCGTTCTGCTTAATCTCTTCCACAAGCTTCAGCTTGGCATTAATCTCGTCCTGGTCACGGTTCTTGCGCACATTATCGCTGAAGACCGTCCCCGGCTTATACTTTCCGCTTAAGTACCCGCTCGCTAGCGGAACTCGCGCCAATACGCCAAGATCCTGCTTCATGCATGAAGGAAGAACCTCTTCCTCCGGAGCTTGGTCCAGACGGTTATACACGACCTGAATGGCTTTGGCATTAACCTCCGCGGCCTTGTCGGTTTGATAGATATTTTTGTTGCTACCAATGGAAATGCCCAGATTACGGATGGTTCCCGCCTGAACCTGCTTGTCCAGCATCGTCCACATATCATCATTGTTGAACACTTCATCCGAGCCGGAATGGAATTGATACAGGTCGATGTAATCGGTACGAAGCGCTTTAAGTGATTCCTCCAGTTGAATTCGGATTTGCTTCGCATCCCAAGCGTGCTCCCATTGCTCATGCCATCGATGACCAAACTTCGAGGCAATGACCCAATCCTCGCGGCGGTCGCGCGACAAGAAATCGCCGATGAAATTCTCGGACATATGATGAGGCCCATAACATTCGGCTGTATCGAGCAGATTAATGCCAAGTTCCTTCGCATGCGTTAAGATGGCATCGACTTCCTTTTGATTGAAATCCTTCCCCCAATCACCGCCAAACTGCCAGGTTCCCACACCGACTACCGATACTTTCAGATCCGTTTTCCCGAGACGTCTGTACTTCATATACTCACCCCTACTCGTAGATTTGTGCGCCTATATCTTATTTGAAATTGCAACCGTTTGCAACTCTTGCTGCAGACTCTTTTTTTCGTCCATAAACCTTATTTTCATTCACTTGCCGCATCCTGACTGTTTAATAACAAGTCGTTATGGTGAACCCTATAATACGTAAACATTTTGCTATAATAGAACGGAATCAGAAAGGAGGATTGTCGACGTGAATACTCGGACACTGGAGCAATGGATACCGGATATTATCGAGAGTCTGAAAGCAAAAACACCAAATGACTTTCAGCGAATGATCGATGAATTTCTGCCTTATGACCTGGCCAGAATACATAGCCATCTCAGCGATACAGACCAAACCCGCTTTCTGCAATTTCTGAACGAGGAACAGCTGGCCGATATGATTCAGGAAATGGAGCACGACCAGCAAATCGAGGTTTTGGGCAAGCTGGGCAAAGAAAAAACAGCCATCATCCTGGACTTGATGGATAACGACGACCTCGCCATTCTGCTTGACGAGCTGTCACCCGAGCAGAAAGACGAATTCCTCAAGGGAATGCGGGACGAGGAATCCCAATTTGTCCAGAACCTGATGAAATACCCGCCGGAAACTGCGGGCCGAATCATGACGAACCGTTATGTGTGGATTCCCCAGCATTACACCGTATCGGAGGTAGTCCAGAAGCTGAAAACCTACGTCTCCATTTCGGAAACGATCAACTATCTGTACGTCATTGACCAAGACAAAAAACTGATGGGTGTAGTGTCCTACCGTGGACTCATTTTGGCCGAGCCGGATGAATATATGGTAGATATCATGCACAGCCGGGTTCTGTCCGTACCTGTGGATGCCGATCAGGAGGAAGTCGCCCAGATTATCCAAAAATACGATCTCGTCGCCATCCCCGTCGTTGAACAGGATAACAGGCTTGTAGGCATCATTACGGTTGACGATATTCTCGACGTCGTCATCAAGGAAGCCGACGAGGACATTCGGAAAATGAATGCCACTGGGGGTAAATCCATCGACTTCAACACCAAAGCAACCGTAGCCGCCTTTCGAAGATTGCCATGGCTAATCTTGCTCTTATTCATCGGTCTGATCTCCGGAACGATCATTTCCCGATTTGAAGAGACGCTGGCTCAGGTTGTGGCGCTAGCCTTCTTCATGCCCATGATTGCAGGAATGACCGGCAACACTGGCACGCAGTCCCTTGCTGTTATTGTGCGAGGCCTGACCACGAAAGAAATGACGAAATCGCTGGTGTACCGGCTATTAGCGAGAGAGCTGAAGGTCGGATTGATGATTGGGGTCACATGCGGCATTCTGATATCCTTGATCGCATATTTCTGGCAGGGCAATCTCTATCTGGGGTTTGTGGTCGGAAGCTCGTTGATTGCAACACTCATCGTGGGAACCATGGCAGGTACCATCATCCCCCTCATTCTGTTCAAATTCAAGATCGATCCTGCCGTAGCCTCGGGGCCGTTAATTACAACCATTAACGATATCCTATCGCTTGTCATCTACTTTGGCATCGCCACCCTGTTTCTTTCTTACATTTAGCTGGTATTTACGAATAAACAGCATCATTTAGGATAAAAAAGACTTCCGGCTCACGCTCACGAACCGGAAGTCTTTTTTTGGCTCTGCCAGAGAAAGGTTATACGCAGGCTCAAGCACCGGCTTCGCATAACCGGATGTGGCCGTATGGATTATGGCAATCCTTAGTTCCTCTTCCGAAATATCGAGCCAAGTCGTTTTATAATTAGCCAGTCGTGACATCCTTCTTGTTTTGTCAGGTCACCTCTATAAAAGAGTTTTTAATTTTTTTGAGCGAAAGCGATTTTCAATCCAATAAGTGCAAAAATCGAGCCTTGCAAAATGTTAATCTTTTTGGAGATGGTAGGACTCTTATGCAGGAAATGTCCCAGTTTACCAGCAAATATACTGACAAAAGTGAAAATTATTATCGTTTGCACTAAGAATATCATTCCATATAGAAGCATTTGTAACGATACATTTCCAGCTTGATAATTTACAAATTGCGGGAGGAATGCAAGGAAAAACAGTGATACTTTGGGGTTAAGGATATTCATTATAATCCCTTTTTTATACAAAGACTCATGTTTTGAGGTGTTTAAATTAGTCTGTGCAAAACTCGAATCCTTTTCTCGAAATGCCTTATATGCTAAGTACAACAGATAAGCCGCTCCTGCATATTTGACAATTGCAAAGGCTACTGAAGATTGATAGATAATTGCTGAAATTCCGAAGGTTGCTGCAAGAATATGAACAATTAAGCCTGTACAAAGCCCCGCAGATGTTAAAATACCAGCACGTTTCCCTTTAGAAATACTTTGAGCCAAAACAAACATATTATCTGGCCCAGGTGCCAATGTTAACAAGATTGCAGCACTTAAAAATGATACTAATGTCAGAAAATCCACTATGAATCCTCCTTTTTTTTTATATAATTATAACCCCCTGTTCAAGATCTATCCACCGCCTAAACCAATCCAATTTGAGTTGGTTTACGTATATGAATGCACGACACATAGGAACACACGCCAACGCGTTGCCCCTTCTCTGCTATCTTCTGACCTTGTCACTAAAATGGCAGATCCTGATCAACTGAATCAATTACATGTATACATTGGACATCAAAAAGCCGCACCTGGAGAGGGAACGGCTTCGGTTTATGACTGAAAGGAATTCATTGAGTAAAAAAAGTCTACCAAATACCATTACAGTGCGGGCACACTCACCTAACAAGACGAAGATGAAAGTTCCTGACTTCGTTTGATGTTATTTTATCCTTGTTCATTACCCGTGTTTCCACTATATCGATGAGCATGTGGAATCCTGCCATCTACTGTGGTATAGCCTTCAAAATAATGATAGTGCCCGCCACCTGCCAAGGGAATGGCGGGGCCAGTTGTTCCTCTAATCATGTGCTTGTGTTGGTCATTAAATGATGTTTGGGCATGATAATTATGGACGTGTGGAACGCCACTTGGAGCTGGTTCAGTTACACCCACGTAATGATGGAAATGTCCAACATCAAAGGATGTATCTCCATTAAAGGGATGAACATGAACATTCCTCCTTTTCTTAATGTATGATTTCTTTCTTGTTAACCTTCATGCCAGACAACGACCGATCGAACATGTCAAGGATAAATAAGAATCGTTCAGCCTCACGAAAAACGTGATCTGCTAATAAGGGATGAATGATGCTTTTGATTCGACATTCCTCAATCAAGTCGCGGGCAGTCTTCTTAAAATCTCGCAATGATTTGACTGAAACGCGGTTTTCATCCACAAATTGACTTAGTAACGGATGGGTTTGCGATTGTGGACGCATGGAACTTAAGTCAATAGCTTGATACATCAGCGTATCAAAGTCTTGGCTAAACTCCCTTGCTTGTTCCACTAATTTTCGCTCGGATGGATCAAGCAGATGACCGATAAATTTCGCATGGTCAGCCATGATTTTCAAGAAAAATACATTTTCATCGATAATTGCATCAGGTAATGGTTCAAGTTTTCCGTTGTTGAGTTCCTCCAGCCGATTCCTAAAGTAATTGGCTTCTCGGCTAATGTGATCTACAAGCAGCGGGAAATTCGTCCCCCCAGGAAGCTGGCACCGTAGTATAAGCCCAAGTACCTTTCTCTTAAATGCCCAAATGTGTGCAGCCGCATTGTGAACTTCTGAATTAAACTGTCGAATCGTTTGCGGATCCGTATCTGCATGATATGAATGTGATCTTCTTTCAATCTCTTCAAAGATTGCATGAAATTGATTAGCCTCATTAATTAACTGCGTGTCTTCACATCTAAAACCTAGCCGCAGAAAAAAGGAATGTTCTTTCATAATGCGTGACCAAAAACGTATTTCGTCTAATGATCGGACTACAAAAGGATCCGACAAACCATATCCCGCCCTTCCGCACACTTAAAGACAACCATCTTTATTGACTTGATAGCAAAGTATATGGTGAAGGCATGTTTCAATATGCATCTGAGGTGAGAAAATGAGCAGGCGTAATGAATGAGCCAAAAATTCACTATATATTCAAACTGCGTGTTTGACGAAAAGATAATACGTTTGTTACAATCTCACCAACAAACAGGAAAAGGATGAGGACGATGGTTCGTCGTTTGAAAAGGTTTAAGAATGTAGCTATTGCACTAAGCTTCTGAGTAAATCATGATTTATTCTACTTAGAAGCGAGGAGAAAAAGAATGAAACAACATTCGTTTGAACATTGGTCCGAAATTAAGTATTTAAAGGATATTGTCACCAACCCCATGATTCAAGTAGGGGAATACTCTTACTATTCTGGTTATTACGATCATCATGATTTTGAAGATGGGTGCGTTAGATACCTATGGGGAGATGAAAAATCCAGAAGGTTGTTTAACCCCATCGAAGACCATGGTTGGCATATAGATAAATTGATTATTGGAAACTACGTATGCATTGCAAGTGGTGTAGTTATTTTAATGGGTGGAAATCACAATCATCATCCTGAATGGATAACCGTATATCCGTTTGTGGAGCAGATTGAAACTTCTTACCTACCAAAAGGCGATACAGTCATCGAAAGTGATGCCTGGATTGGAATGAATGCCATGATTATGCCAGGTGTGACCATAGGCGAAGGCGCCATTGTAGCGGCTGGTTCGGTTGTTGCAAAAGATGTCCCACCATATACTATCGTGGGCGGTAACCCTGCTAAAGAGATAAGGAAACGCTTTGCGGAAGAAGAAATTGAAAAGTTAAAGGAAATGCGATGGTTTGATTGGAAGCGCGAGAAAATTGAACGGGTCAGTCATATCTTGTCCAGTTCTTCCGTTGATCAATTATATGACTTTTATCAAAAAGAAATAAAACCATACGTTTAATTTCAGATCTTCTCATAGAAAAAACTAATAGTTTAAAAAGCAATAGTCCCTTCTTGGAATTCAAGAAGGGACTATTTTTCTGAGCCCGATCCTCAAAGTTTTGTTTATCATTCAAAACTCTTTTGTCATCCTGTTCAAAGAAACCCATTAGCTTCGTATCCCCTTAGATTTATGTGGTTGGCATTGCTTAAACATTACCAAAAGGTAACTAGGTCACTTCAAAGTGCGTACTTCTCAATCCGAACCCTAACGTGCAAAATGACATTAATCAAGAACATGTCGTTAGGAGATGAATTTATGAATACGGATCAACATTCACATTATTCGCAAAAGACGGCTTTGGTTGTAGGAGCCAATGGGGTGATCGGCCGCAACCTCATCGAATACCTTGCGACGCTTCCCGATTGGGATATTATTGGTGTATCGCGCCGAGGCGGGGAATCAACGAACCGCGTTCGTTATATATCGGCCGACCTGCTTGATCGCGAGGATACGATCGCCAAATTAAGTCACTTATCGGAAGTGACGCATATCTTCTATGCTGCCTATCAGGACCGGCCAACGTGGGCCGAGCTCGTTGCACCGAATCTGGCGATGCTCGTCCATGTAGTGGAAGCTATCGAGCCGATTGCTGCCAATTTGCAGCATGTCAGCCTGATGCAGGGCTACAAGGTATATGGCGCGCATCTCGGTCCATTCAAGACGCCAGCACGGGAGTCGGATGCCAACCATATGCCGCCAGAGTTCAATATCGATCAGCAGAACTTCCTCGAGGAACGGCAGCAAGGCAAAGCTTGGACCTGGTCAGCCCTGCGTCCATCCGTTGTCAGCGGCTTCGCCCTTGGAAACCCGATGAATCTGGCGATGGTCATTGCCGTCTATGCCTCGATTTCGAAAGAGCTCGGCATCCCGCTTCGTTTTCCAGGTAAGCCCGGGGCCTATCACACTCTGCTGGAGATGACCGATGCCGATCTGCTCGCGAAGGCTACAGTATGGGCAGCAACCGATGATCAATGCGCCAATCAAGCATTTAATATCACGAACGGGGACCTGTTCCGTTGGAACGAGTTATGGCCGAAGATTGCGAAATACTTTGACATGGAAACCGCACCACCCCTGCAGATGAATCTGGAAACGGTCATGGCGGATAAAGAGCCGGTTTGGAATCGTATGGTTGAGAAGCACGGACTTGCGGAGCACACGTATCAAGAGGTTTCCTCCTGGAAGTTCGGTGATTTTGTGTTCTCCTGGGATTATGATTTCTTTGCAGACGGTTCGAAGGCCCGCCGCTTCGGATTTCATGAGTATGTCGATACAGAGGCCATGTTCATGAACATCTTTGACGAGCTCCGGCGGCGTAAAATCATTCCATAAGGATAGAAGAGCCGACTTTATGGATTCAAAGTCGGCTCTTTCATTCACTATATCTTTTAATGCGGATCCTCCACTGCCGGCTTCTCCAGCACCATGGCGGATTCGCCATACTTCCGTTCGATATGCGTATCTCCCCATCTGCACATCAGATGAAGAATTTCCTTTAAGCTCCAGCCATACTCGGTCAATTCATACTCCACCTTGGGCGGAACTTGATTATACGTTTTGCGTAATATAACGCCCTCCTCTTCCAGTTCCCGCAGATGCTGTGTCAGCATTTTTTGCGTGATCTTGGGAATCAGGCTTAAAAATTCACTATTGCGTCTTTTACCGAAGGTAAGATGAAAGAGAATGACCGGTTTCCACTTCCCGCCAATGACCTCCAGCGTAGCTTCAACCGCGGTATTGTACACTTTGTCTTTATTCTCCATGTAAGCCTCGCTCCTTCGTTCCACGATATGACATCACCAACTATTTCCAACCTCCCGCTTTACTTCTTCGACTATCGCACGAACCCCTTCCTCGATCTGATCCAACCGTGCTCTGGAAATACTGATACGTATAAACTTCTCGCGTATAAGGTAGTCGGACAGATAAAACAGCTTGCCAGACACCACATGAATGTTCCGTTCTTGCAGCCGCCTGATCAATCGCTCCAGGTTAACAGTCTGCGGCAGCTTAAACAGCTTATATATTCCGCCATCGCCGGGTACGGCTTCAATCAATCCAGTTCCCTCGTATCGCTGCACAGCAGCATTCAGAGATTGCATTCGGACTTCATACTGGCTATAAATCTTCTGTTTGTGCCGCTCGTACATTCCGTTGCTGATATAAATTTCGAGCGCCGCTTGGGACAGCAGCGACGTATCCCCATAACTACTGTGGGCATTAAACGTTTGGAGCAAATGTTCCGGCAGGACGACGGCTCCCAGGCGCAATCCAGGGAAAATAATCTTGGAGAAGCTCTTCAAATACACGACATGCGAAGTTCGGTTGTAGGCATAGATGGGATCGTATCCCCGCTCCTCGCCGAGATCAGCCATATAATCGTCTTCCACAATGTAGACATTATATTTCGCCGCCAGGTTAGCAATAGCCTTCCTCTGTTCTGCACTATAGGTGGTGCCCAGCGGATTATGATATCTTGACATCGTATAGAAAAATTTAATATGTCCGGATCGGAAATGCCCCTCCAGAGCCCGCAGGTCGATCCCCGCTGCCGTGCGGGTTAATCCGATAACGGGTACTCCTTCACTCTCCAACAACTGCAAGTAGTTATTGTAGCTTGGCTGTTCGACCAGAATGGCGGAATGTCCGCCGGGAAACGGCATTTTTGTCAAAATCTCAAGTGCCTGCTGGGCGCCCGCCGTAATCACGATCCTCTCCGCGGCAGTGAACACTTGAGCTCCTGCCAAATGGGAGACCAGGGTATGGCGCAGTTTCTCCATCCCTTGCGGATCGCCATAGGTAAACAGTTCATATTTATAGGTATCAATCGCCTTGTTCAGGCAATGCTGAAAATCCAGATACGGGAATACATTCACATCCGGAGAGGCCGAAGAGAAATCGATCATGGTGCTGACACTCGCGTCTTCTTCCGCTTTCGGACGGTCGACCACATAATATCCGCTCTGGGATACGGAATAGATCGCATGTCGTTTCTCAAGCTCGGCGTAGGCTCGCAGCACGGTGCTGACACTGCATCCGTACGTGAGCGCAGCACTCCGTACGGAAGGCAGCTTCTGCCCGGGACGGTATTGTCCTTCCGAGATTTTGGATTCCATATCCGAGAGGATGGACAAGTATTTTCTCATCATGCACCTCCTGTCATTTCTATGCTTGATTATATCCGACCGAGCCTCAATCTAAAAAGATCTAATATTTTTAGGTAAAAAACCTAATTTTATTAGGTTTTTTGGGAGGAAAGCGTCTGATAGAATAAATACAAGCGCTTACAATGCAACGATTCAAGGAGGAAACGTGATGACCAAACCCGTACAGCCTAATGAACCGATCGTAACCCATATCTATACCGCGGACCCTTCCGCCCACGTATTCGAGGGTAAAATTTATATTTATCCATCCCATGATCTGGACCACGAGAATACCTCCAATGATAACGGCGACCAGTATGACATGGAAGATTACCATATTCTATCAATGGATGATGTGAATGCTCCATGCGTAGACCATGGCGAAGCCCTTCATGTAAAAGATGTTCCATGGGCGAAAAAGCAAATGTGGGCACCGGATGCTGCCTTCAAGAACGATACTTACTATTTATACTTCCCTGCCAGGGATCATGACGATATTTTCCGTCTTGGCGTAGCGACAAGCTCGTCCCCTTCCGGCCCCTTTAAGCCGGAGCCTCATTACATCCCGGGCAGCTACAGCATTGACCCTGCCGTATTCGTGGACGACGATAACCGGGCCTATATTTATTTCGGCGGCCTCTGGGGCGGACAACTGGAACAATGGCAGACCGGATCGCATATTTCAGATGCGGAAGGACCTGCCGCAGATGCGCCTGCCATCGGACCGCGGGTGGCTGAGCTGAGCGACGACATGCTTACTTTCAAGGAGACGCCGCGAGAAATATCCATCGTCGATGAGGAGGGCAACCCGATTGTCGCGGGGGATGAAGAGCGAAGATATTTTGAAGGACCTTGGGTTCATAAATACAACGGCACCTACTATCTTTCTTATTCTACCGGCTCAACACACAAAATCGTCTACGGCACGAGTCAAAGTCCAACGGGGCCTTTCGAGTTCAAAGGCACGATTCTAACACCTGTTATCGGCTGGACGACCCATCACTCCATCGTTCAGTTTCAGGATAAATGGTATCTCTTCTACCATGACAGCTCCCTCTCCGGCGGGGCCGACAACAAACGCAGCGTCAAGTTCACCGAGCTGACCTACCATGAGGACGGTACCATTCAGACGATTGATCCGTACGGTAAATAAGGCATACCAAGCTGAATTCCACGATGATGGAGTTCAGCTTTTTTTATTTCATTTTTTATACAGCTGCTTCGCTGTCGTTGTTTAGTGATATAATGAAAGCTGCTATCATTTTTTGATGTTAGTGTCGGCGGATCCATCTATATCATAACGAAGAAGGAATGCAACCATGACAAGGCAGCTTATGAAACGATATATCATCCTCATTGTAGGTCTATTCTTAATGGGACTTGGCACGGCTCTCGTGACCAAAGCCAATATTGGAACCTCCCCTATTGCCAGCGTACCGTATGTGCTGAGTTTAAAATTCCCCCTCTCCATGGGACTGATGACCATCCTGTTATGCCTGCTGTTTGTGGTGATCCAGGTCCTCCTGCTCGGTAAGCAGTTTCCCAAGATGCAATATCTGCAAGTGTTTGTCGGTGTTCTGTTTGGCCTGTTTCTGGATATGGGGGCGTATATTGTAAGTTCGCTCAACTTTACAGTGTATTTCATGAAAATTTTGGCGTTACTGACGGGCTGCATGATTCTGGCGATCGGCATCTATCTTCAAATCATCGCGAAAACGATCCTGAACCCGGGTGAAGGCATCGTGAAAGTCATCTCTGAAAAGCTCGGTGCCGAATTCGGGAACATTAAGATCATGTTCGACTGGACCCTGGTATCCATCGGCATCGTCATCTCGCTGTTTGCTTTCGGTTCGATTGAAGGCGTACGGGAGGGCACGGTCATTTCGGCTTTTCTGGTCGGTTATTTTATCAAGCTGCTGCGCCGGATCATGTTTCGTTTGCGCAGCAAAAGAGCCCGGGAAGCAGTGCTCGAGCAGAACTCGTAATTTTCATGAGAATCCTGTGGTTAAACGATCACATTTTGATTATAATGAGTGATAAGAGACGAAGAACGTCCCAGCGCATTCCTAATTTGGAGTGAGACCGGGGCGTTCTTTTTTTATTTATATGGGGAGGTATACCGTAAGATGGATTTTGAGAAGGCTCATGGGACATTTATGCATTATCATCTAAGGAACAGAACCGGAGAAAGAAGAGGTCGTCTGGAACGAGGGTATGGTGAGGCCGAAACCTTGTTTTGCCAAAATGTCTGGTGGCCGCTGCGTGGTCATTTTCGCGAATTACATCCACAATTCGAGGTGCTGGATTGGCGCGGACGATCCTATTATTGCAGCTTCGCCTTCATCACTCCGCATCTGAGGCTGATCATCGAGGTTAAACCATTTAGCACACATACAACCGAGATGGACCGGCAGAAATATTGCAACGAGCTGAATCGGGAAACCTTTTTATCCGCCATGGGTTATCAGGTGATTTCATTTGCTTGCGATGATGTGGCTCACCGCCCGGAGCTGTGCATGACGCTCCTGCGGATGGTCATAAACCGGTATCTGGCAGAACCGCATTCAACAAGTGTATCCACGGTAACAGAACGTGAAATCATCCGATTTGCATGCATGCTTGCACGACCCCTCCGCCCGATCGATGTGAAGACACATCTGCGTCTGAATCATCGGACCGCCCTTCGCTTCCTTCATTCTCTTTGCGATAAGGGGCTGTTAATTCCGGTAACCGGGTCCCAGGGCAAACATGTCGTGAAGTATGAGCTCCATCCCTATGCGGCGCAGTGCCTATAGCTGCTATGGGGGAGGTCTCCCGAACAGATAGACTCGCGCTTTGCCGTAAAATAAACAAGCTGACCCATTCGATCCTGGAGTCAGCTTGTTGGCAGTTCGTGTAGTTTATGCTTTGAGAACCCGCCCGTTATTACACACCCTTTTTATACAAAGAGAATGAGTATATCGCTGGAGCCGCTGCAATCAGTATAATGATAGGGACAACTGCGACGGCAAGGTTCACCTTCAGAAACGCCATCAGGATCATGAACGCTCCGCCTGCCATCCATAGATACCCTGCAAAACGATGCGTTTTATTCCAATTATCCTGGCTGTTCAGCGTCCAAGGCAGCTTGATGCCCACCGTATAATTCTGTTTGCTCTTCGGCAAATAATTGCCGGTGACCACGAGAAGCATGCCCACGAGAGCCGGTGCAATCGTCTGGATCGGCAGCTCGGCCCCCATGGCCTTGAACAGCGTGATCGGCATGAGAATGAGAGACAGCGCGGGGATGAGCCAAAGACCCATCGTTCTTAAAACCGGGGCAGCATTCATTTTCTTAGGATCGTTGTTAAGCGCTACATGCATAATGACGTTAATAACTGCCGTAAACAACGGAAGCACAAACGCCGCAATCGCCTTCGACACATAATTATCCGGATTGCCCGCCGCGTCCCAGTGAACAGCCACCTGCTCAGGCAATTGGCTATATAGCGTCATTGATAAAATAATCGGCAACAAACAGATCAGCGTTGTTATAACCAGCATCGAACTATTCTTTTTCCCCATCTTGTTTCCCCCCGTTAAATTGTGAAAACCACAACATAATTTCTTCGAAAACGGACACGTTGATCTCATAGTAAATATAATTTTTATATTTCGTTTCAAATATCAGCCCGGCCTTCTTCAGCTGCGATAGATGATACGAAATAGTTGCCCCGGTCATATCGAAATGCTGGCCGATCTCTCCGGCTGACATTTTACCGCGCTTGAGCATAACGAGGATGTCCCGTCTCACCGGATCAGACAACGCCTTGAATGTTTCCGGAAACCCCAATGTGCATCACCCATATTTTCTATTTAGAATTTCATCTAAATACATTATCTCTCATCCCTGCACCGAATGGCAATACCTATTTTGAAAAAAATCTAAATAGAAGATAAAATGGGTATCCCGACAGGCCCCATCACCATAACCAAGAAATCGTTACTTATCTTAAAACAACAAAAGTCCGCTGCGGAACAGCACATGAGCTGATCCTCAGCAGACTTACTTTCAAGGTCTGTTTATCCAAGTACCTTTTCAAATACCGGAAAGCTTGCTGTTCTGCCCGGGAAGTTGACTTCTCCCCGCAGGTCATAACCTAATCCTTGATACAGCTTGAGTGCAGCGGTATTCTTGGCATAGGTATCCAACCGAAGACTCGTGTAGCCCTCTCGCGCGGCATATTCTTCGGAGAAGGCTACCAATTTTCGCGCAATGCCCTGTCCGTGTGCTTCCGGATCGACGGCAAGCCGATGCATCATGAGATGCGGTCCCTCTACTTGCCTCCAATTAATGGTCTCGTACTGTTCATCCTGCGTTTCATCGAGGACTACGATCCCCAAGATCCGGCCTTCGCGCTCAGCTGCAAACAATGTTCCTCGCTGCAAATCCTCACCGATCACCTCTCGGTTCGGATACTGATCATCCCATTGATCGCTGCCTCCGGCCTGCATGACCGCAACACAGCGGGTTATCAAAGCCATGATCTCTTGAAGATCCTCTATTCGTCCTGTCCGTATGTTCATATCCATCGATGCACCTACTATTGTTTTTTAGAACAGTTTACTATGCTTGGACGGCTGCAACAACACCTAAACATGAAACCCAAAAGGCATCCGCGAATTACTTTGGTGGGATAGCGCCTTTAAACGTTCCAGTTAGGATGACCATTTATCTAAGCAATGTAAGAGTCACCTCTATCGTATTATTTACGAATGAGCGCTCCGGACGGGATTTCAACATGACGGTCAGCCCAATTAGCGATACGATGAGCGCTTGTGATAAAGCTTTGGCGTTTGTGTCACTCGCAAGCTCGCCCGATTGTATGCCTCGTTCAATGGTTTCTTGAAATATGACCGCCAGGTACATCTGATGCTCCCTTGTCAGAATTTCAAATTTCTCATCATGAGGCGCAAGCTCGACCATCGTATTGATGCAAAAGCATCCTCGGCTGCGGCTTACGGAATATTCCTCATCAACCACATTCTCAAAAAGAACTCGAAAAGCCTCTCTGACCGATGGCTTGTTTTGAAGCCTGGTTCGCGCCTCGGAAGCATGCGACATCGTGTATTTTCGCAGAGCGGTTTCGAACAGTTCTTTCTTGTCGCCAAAGGCTGAGTATATACTGGGCCGCTGAATACCCATTCTGGAGGTCAAATCGCTTAATGAGGTAGCCTCATATCCCTTCTCCCAAAATAACTGCATCGCGGCATCTAATACTTTCTCTTCATCAAATTCGCGGACTCGTCCCATATTGAAATACCTCTCGTTACATTTGATTTTAAAGAAATTTTATGATTACACTGGGAAGAAAACAGGTTTTTAATTACCAATCAGTATAATTGATTTTATGATATATGGCTACTTTTGTCAAATACCGATTCCCTGTATATCGCATTGTTATAACTACATTATCAAATGTTACTCATACGATTGAAATAAATCCGTTGACATAGATTGTTATTATGGGATATATTTATCAGGCGATTTAGCATACCAATCGGTACATAAAAAACCTCGATAGGATTGGTGCATAAAATGGAAAAATTGATAGCAAAAAAAGCGGTCCATGACGAAGCAGCGGCGAATGCGTCACAGGAGGCGTTGACCACGGCCGAATCCGGGAATCGTATGCCTCTGACTCGTTACGTTACGTTATTGTTTGCGATTGCTTGCGGTATGTCAGTTGCCAATATCTACTTCGCTCAGCCGCTGCTCGATGAGCTGTCGAACGAGTTCAACATGGACTATTCCATCATTGGAATTCTGATTACCGTCACACAGATCTTTTATGCATTGGGACTGCTGCTGCTGGTGCCTCTAGGGGATTTACTGAACCAGCGTCGATTAATTATCGGTCAAATGGCGATCTCCATGGCGGCTCTCGTTATCGTTGGAACTGCTTCGTCCGGCACGATGCTCTTTGCAGGATTGGCTTTGGTCGGATTGCTTGCCGTAGTAACGCAGACTATTGTGGCGTTCGTGGCGACCATAGCTGCTCCTGCTGAACGAGGGCGTGCCGTAGGTATGGTAACCAGTGGAATTGTGATTGGGATCCTTCTTGCTCGAACCATTTCAGGAGTTTTGAAGGATCTTGCAGGATGGCGTTCGGTTTATTTGGTTTCTGCTGCGTTGATGCTGCTCATGGTTTACGCATTATATAAGGTGCTGCCCAATGTTGAGCGTAAGGTAAAGACTCTTCCCTATTCTCAACTGCTTAAGTCGGTACTGATGTTGTTCCTGCAAGAACGCTTATTACGAATCCGCGCTGTTTTAGCTATGCTGATTTTTACCGCTTTCAGCATTTTGTGGACACCATTGGTGCTGCCTCTTAGCGCGCCGCCACTATCCCTTTCGCACTCTGCCATCGGGGCGTTTGGTCTCGTGGGCGTCGTGGGTGCATTGGCTGCAGCTAAGGCCGGTAAGCTAGCCGATCGAGGTTACGGCCAAAGAACGACGGGAATTGCATTGTCCCTGCTATTGCTGTCATGGCTGCCGATCAGCTACACGGAACAGTCCCTGTTTGCCTTAGTCATTGGTATTATTCTGCTGGACTTGGCGGTACAGGCAGTGCATGTCACGAATCAAAGTATGATATTTGTATTGCACCCACAAGCGCGCAGTCGCATGGTTGCCGGGTATATGATTTTTTATTCCATCGGAAGTGCCGCCGGTTCCATTGCTTCGACCCATATCTATGCACAGTATGGCTGGCATGGAGTTTGCTTGCTTGGAGCCTCCGTCAGCGCTGTTGCTCTTATATTTTGGGTTATGACCAAAGGCGTTAAGGGCAGTAACGGTTACTAAAAAATCTAAAGGAGAGTATTTCCTAGAGGCTGGCATTACTTCGTTTGTAGAAACTAAGCGGATGTTCACACAGGTGAAGTGAAGAGTCATGTCCCAGCTATAGCGAAAAGTGTTAGAGGAAATTGTTCTTACTGATAAAGTGGGACCCTTCATGTGTTTGTAGGCGGGCATCATCGGAAGGATTATGCGGCATCTTCGCCGACGGTTGTGATGTCCGCATGCCTTTCCTTAGAATAGCAAAAGACACGCCGGTATGGGCGTGCCTTCATCAACCTTTCCTTATGGTGTTTTCCCCAGGATCACTTCGCCTGTCGCTTTATCCCAGAACGACGGAATGCCAAGCTTTGATGTGATCAACTCCAATGGAAACATGCTCGAATCAGCCAGGAATGGAATGCTGGCATTTTCTCGCGTCACCTTCCCGTTCACCAATACAACTGCAGGATCACTGGACTTAATGGATACGGTATTCCCTCCATAAGTGAAAGACCAAACTGGAAATCGATGATTTCCGTGTTTCGGATCCGGATTGGACTGTCCGCGCTTCACTTTGATCCCGAGCGCTTCAAATACGCTATTATACGGTACATACAGCTTGTCTTTCACAATGGCGGATGATCCGTAGAAGCTAACCTTTTGTCCGTTTACCGACCAGGACAGAGGAGTCTGTACGAAGACTGAATTCCCATCGTTCTCGTTAAGAGAGCCGCTGCCCTGATATTTCTCTTCTCCCCAAGCCAGCACCTTACCGTCCTGATTGGTTGCATAACCTGTATATCCCTTGGTGCCCCATAACGCCGTTATACCTGTCAGACCTTTCACTTGAAAGGGCTTTGCCGTCGGGTCGTTGTAATTCCACTGCCAGACCGTGCCGTCGTTTTTAAGCATAAATAAACGTTTGGACCCTGTTCTTATCTCTCGGATTTCTTTAAGGCCCTTTACTGCATTCGGCGCTTGCTGCTTGGTATTCACATTCCACCGCAGCACCGTCCCATTCTCATGCAGCAGGAACACGTCATACCAATCCACTGCGATTCCGGTAATGGAGGAGGTAACCAGCGGTTTAACCTCGCCAAACTCACGTTCCAGGCGGAATCGATCGTAGAAACTGTTATATACCGTTAACATATCGACGCTGCCGTCTTTACCGAGAATCAGTGCCTCATGTCCGGCGACCACTATTGTTTTTGCATTCGTGACTCCTTTGATAGGGAAGTACTTGACGGTCATCTTTAAATGATCATTCGGATCATACGTCGGACGCCATATCGTTGCAGTCCCATCCTTATGTAATGCGACAGAACCATGGTTTGAAATGACCAAACTGGCTACACCCTTAAGTCCTTCCAGCTTCATCAGCCCTCCCCGTTTTTGGAAAGGATCCCCGTTAATATAAGGCGAGTAATTATCGCCCCAGGCCCACACATCCCCGTTTTTGTCCAAGGCATATGAAGAATTGTCACCTGCCGCCACCTGAACAATATCAGTTAGACCCTCAACTTGCTTTGGCACCAATTGATGAATGCTAGTCCCGTCACCTACTTGACCTGACTTGTTATAACCCCAGGCGGTCACGGAGCCGTCGCTCCATGCCGCTACACCATGCCCGCTGCCGCCAGCCACGCTTACCGGTATGGGGCGGGAATCACCGTTCACGGCCTTCGCAGCTCCCACAACGCCCATCGAGGTACAATTGACTGCCAGCAGTATCGTCACTAACATATAAGCTACCCTACGATTCCATTTCTTCACGAATAAGGCCTCCATTCACGATCTATAATGTTATATAATACCATATCTTAAAAGATGATAGGGAAAAATAGTATATCCGCTTCCAGTAACTGGAATCCGTTATTCAAAAATGGCTGGATTCAGCCTATGTTTGTTGGAATAATGTTGCCGTCACTTTGCAGTCCGCGCACAAGAACATATAATAGATGCCTTCCCCGTACTCCTCGATCTGTTCCCAGTCCAGCTGCCCGATGAATGTCATGCTTTTGGAACAGCAGGAGCAGGAGGGATATACGGCGTCCTGAATCCAAGCCGGATAGCCGCCGATTTGCGAAACCGCCGGACCAAGCGCCCAATAGGCCGCATAATAGCTGTTGCGAGGATGGTCCGCAAGCCGTAAGGACTGCCCCACCGCCGAATAGTTCCTATCATCCTCCTCGGAATCAGGCTCCGGTACATAACCCTGTCTACTATTGACTTGGCTCCATTCGGATTTCCCATGGAAATCTACGTCCATATAGATCGTATCGTAACAGCTGCAGTTCAGGCAGGTGCTCACTCGCAGCCTCTCTCCGGACAACCCCAAGAATTGAAGCTTCGGATGGCTGATGTCCAGATCCGTCAAGGTGGTTAGACTGCTTCCGCACCATGGACAGAGAGTGGAATGCTCCTTCAAAAATTTTGCGGGTTCCGGTTCTGCTACATATGTGCTTTCTGACAGCTCTATTTTTTCTATGGCGTAGCTGTCATGGTAGAATAATAGGCGCTTGCTCCCTTTCTCCGTAAGCTCCCATCCCCCCTCATGCGCATAAGCTTCAGGCGGAACGTATAGTTCCTCTGCCCATGATGGAGGCACGGCCCTCCATTCTTGAAATTGGTGCAGAACCTGATCATCCCCAATCCAAGCCAGGGCAAGCAGCAGATGGTTGCGGTTATCCTTGTCCTGTTCTACTTGTTGTAGCAGCTTGTCGCGGCTATGGGCAGATGCATCTTTGAACAAAATGCCGGGGTAATAGATACCGTGCTCCATCAATGTTGGGATACAGGATTCAAGCGACTTGTTCTGATAGCAGATCAGGGAAACCACAATTTCCTGGCAGGTGTCCTCATCGCCCGCTTCCAGCAGATCAAGGGCAATAGTCAGCATGCGCTCGGCCTCACTTGGTGATAATGCTGAATATACCTCTTCTCTTTTCAGAGTATAGGGAATATATCGAATCAATGGATCCCGCCTCAGCGGGGCATGCATGATCTTAAGGATCTCTACAGGATCTGTAATCCCTTCGTATAAGTCGATGTCTCTCCGATTTTGTTCTATGTAACGCTGCCGTTCCTTGCGCTCCATTTCCTGCTTGCACGGCATGCAATAACCGCCGGTCTTGGCCGCGGTTGCCGGTAATATCGTTGCGGAACAGCCTTCGCTTCGACATGGCAGCCGTTCTGTCATGCTAGCCCCTCCTTATTCTATGGTTAGTCAACTCGGTTCAGCTGGATTCTGGCTCTTATTCTATGGTAAGTCCACTCAGTTTGATCCTGGCTCCTATTCATCCTCATGGCCATAATCTCCTCTATTAACTATAGCTTTCTTTTCATTCCCATATCAACAGGGGCTAAATGAATCATACCACTGGACCGGCAGGTATTTAGATTTCAGCATATTAGGGAGCATGATGATTGGGAGCCCTATAGCGTCTCCATTGGAGTCGTGCACGCTGCTCCCTGTATGCACGGTGCGTGGTCCGGGACATGCTCTATATGCTAATCCTTCCTTTACGCTGTCCATTGTGAATAGCATACTCCTTGTGTATGTACTCTTAACGGTGGAACCGGTTGACGCATCGCTAAGCGCTCTCATCTCAGCGATTGCGCGAACCCTGTTCGCCACGTGGGGTGCAGCGGATGCCAACCGTACTCCTGCCGGGCTTTGGCGTTGGAAGCACCCCGTTCGCCGCGCTTGCTCCCCGCTTGATATGCTGGAGCAGGCGCTTGCAGCGCCTCGGCATACACCGGTAGCCACACCGTACCTGTAGCAGGCTCGTCATCTACGATATTGACCGGACCCGCTGGCCAGTTCAATGCCTGCAGAGCGGCATTCGCCGCATCCTCGACATGGAGAAACGACATGATGCCATCCGTTGCCGGAAGAGCTCGAGTTCGTACCTTTTCCGCCATTACCCCGTTGGCGTCGTACCACGTGCCAGGGCCATAAAACATACCATACCTTAAAATGACGTGATTCGGCATTTGTGCAACGGCATGTTCCAGCGAGACGATCCCGTCTATCGTGGACTTGCGCGGCGCAGGCGCCTGGACATCCAAGGGGACGTCTTCGGTGGCAGGATGATCTCCGGGCTCATAAGCCCAGGCAATGCTCTGGGCAATCATTCGTTTAACGCCATGGATCTGCGCGGCTTCTACCAGATGACGGGTACCCTCCATTCGAATCCTCGCATTATCCTCCAGATTCCATTGGCTTAGCGAAGTGAGCTGATGGATAACGACATCCGGCCGTATTTCCCCGATCGCGGCTATCATCCCTTCCCGATCAAAAGCATCTGCTATGATCCCCCTTGCTCCCCATGATTCGATCAACCCTTTTCGCTGAGGATGGTGGGTCATGCCTGTAACCTCATGACCAGCTTGCACCAGCCTCGGAAGCAACCGCTGACCGATAACGCCAGTAGAGCCTGCTACGAATATTTTCATAAATGATAACCTCCAGTCTGCTGCATATGAAGTGGATTGGGTATCTCCCCATCAAGAATGGGATATTTTCAGTTTGATCTTAGCATGATGGATAGACAGCTATAAGTACCACTTTTCATCAAGTCAACCATGCCATTTCATTCGATTGATAGATTATGATTGACAGGTGGAAAGAGTACGGGGCACTCGCAGTTTGACAGGCGCGACAGGGTGCACTGTGACAAGCGTGAATAGAGTACTCGCTGTACGTGAACAAAGCATTGTAGTTAGACAAGTGCTTTAAGCACTGTTGTTTGACAAGCACGATAGAGTTCACAGCAATCGCATGATTCGTTCAACATAAAAACGCACCACATTAAGTGGTACGTTTTTATGGGAACAACCTTCTCCTATCATTACTCCTCGTCTATTACATCACTTACTGATACATGCATACGGCTGTGCAGCTGCTGGCACTCCGGCTGATCGCACACGCTATAAAAAGTAACAATTCGATTCGTATCCACCGTATCGATTTGAGAGTTACAATGCCTTCACAAGATGACACCCATATTCACCTTTTTAATGGAATTGTTCACGCTTCACTCATCCTCTCTTGGTATCAGATTTGTGTTCGAACTTCCCAGCCATCGTCTTCCTTATTAATTGCAGGACTGAACCTCCCCTTCTCGCTTCAAACTCGTCTGGTTTCGATCCACCTCCAATAATGCATATTTTATAATCATCTTATGTGATTAATGTACATTATAAATAATACACAATATATATTCATGTATTTGTTTAATAACATCATATATGACGTCATATTTATTTGAACAACATAAAAAACGCTCCCTGTAGTAACAGAAAGCGGTTCAATGACCTAAATTTACGAAGATCAGGCTTTCAGATCTTTTTAAATCAATTGGCGAACTATATCGCTGTCAAGCATAATATGAAAGCAATACCTTATTGCTAAACCCGCAAAACACGAGTTATACTAGCCATCATAAGGACGTGAAGAACACGCCGCTTCTATGCAAAGTGCCCCAATGAAAGATTGGGTTGCATTGTATGGGGCGGCTTTTTTATGTTCTAGCGTAATCGCATTCCATCTGATACTAAGGGGGAAAATTGAACATGTCACGGTTTGATCAACAATATGAGCTTTGGATGCACACGAATATCCTGAATGAAACGAATCCCCGCAGGCTCGAGATCCTTCATAAAGGGTTGGGCCACGGCACCGTCGAGTTTCTCCGCTCGGTATGGTTTCCGACGATCGGTAATTTCAATGACTTGCATCCGGAATGGGAAGTACGCGATTTCGGCAATGGTTATCGTTATTTGGACCTTGCCTATATGCCCGGTGATGCGAGAGGAGGGATCGAAATCCAAGGATACGGGCCGCATGCCCGTGATCTGGACGTAAGAAGGTTTAAGGATTTATGCCGCCGTCACTGCTTATTGGCACTGGATGGTTGGACATTCCTTCCCATTGCCTACCCCTCCATCGTCGATGAGCCAAAACAGTGCCAGCAGCTCATCTTATCCTTCGTTGGCAGATTTGTGGCATCAGATGTACCTGCGTCCTTAAGTTGGCTGGAGGCAGAAGCTGTCCGATTTGCGCGGCGATTGCTGCGACCGATAACGCCCTTAGAACTCGCTAATCATCTTAGGGTGAGTGACCGGCATACCCGACGCTTATTGCATAAACTGGTCGAGCTCCAGATTCTGGTCATAGCAAGCGGTCAACAACGAGCCCGAACCTATGAACTCCGCTTGTAATGAACTGCAAACACGTACTTATGAAACTCCACTTGTTACAGCAGGACTTACGGGAGCATCCAGCAGTTCTTGCAGATATTGCAGATATTACAGGCAATACAGGTATTACAGGTATTACAGGTATTACAGGCAATACAGGTATTACAAGTATTGCAAGTATTGCAGTTATCCAATAGACGACTAAACAAACTAAGGACACCAGATCCGTTATTCCGAAATAATCAGCCACTTTACCCTTACTTCCGGACTCAGAATCCGCTATTTACTTTAAAAACCACGAATTATCGTACTTCCCTATGTAATAGCGGATCTGGTGTCCTCATATAGCCCAAAACCCACCGATCGAGGCGTAATAGCGGAACCTCTGTCCTCATAAATAACGTTGCAACACTCGTCAACGAGAACGTATCTATAAACTCCGCATGTAATAAACTGCGAACACGCACCTATAAAACTCCGCTTGTAATCGCAGTACTGACGGAGCATCCAGCAGTTCTTGCAGATATTGCAGATATTACAGGTATTACAGGTATTACAGGTATTGCAAGTATTGCAGGTATTGCAGGTATTGCAGGTATTGCAGGTATTGCAGGTATTACAGGTTATTACAAATATTGCAAGTATTTCAGTTATCCAATAGACGACTAAACAAACTAAGGACACCAGATCCGTTATTCCGAAATAAACAGCCACTTTACCCTTACTTCCGGACTCAGAATCCGCTATTTACTTTAAATACCACGAATTATCGCACTTCCCTATGTAATAGCGGATCTGGTGTCCTCATATAGCCCAAAACCCACCGATCGAGACGTAATAGCGGAACCTCTGTCCTCATAACGTAGCAATAGTCAAACCCAAGACCGTGCATAATAAACATCAACACTTGCAACAGTCAAACACGAGACCGTACTTATAACATCTCTAAAATCCGCATGTAATGGCAGTACCTACGTGAGCATGCATCAGTTCTTGCAGATATCCACCAGACTCATACTGCGGCCTAGTATTGCTCGGGCAACATACCTACCCCTACGGACCCTCAGATCCATATGACTGAATCTCTTCATTTTGGTGCTATAACCTGGCTTTGTAAGGTAGTCAGCATCTCATCCCAATAACGCCTCATGATCTCTCTCATATAAACATCATCCAGCATCTCCTGGTGAATCGCGATGGTTGTTTTTCCGGTATTCGTGGACAACACATAGATTTGCAGCCGGGATGGGTTGTCCCACTCCTTGCGTTTCCAGGTCAGGCGCAGTTTATGGTAAGGTACGACCACCGTAATTTTGCCGGACACGCCTTCCTTCGACTCATACTCATGCCCGACCTGCAGCTCCAGAGAAGGGACATCTCCGATCCATAACGACAGCCCCACAGAAGATATGAGGAAATCCCAAACTCTCTCTTTCGTCACGGCCATCGTTTTCCTGACCCCGATCTGCACCCCGGCATCTTTGGAAACGCCGACCGGCACCCGCCCCATGACCTGCTCATACATAACGGCGATCCACTCGCCCCATTCCCCGGATACCTGATGCTGCTCAACGATATGGCTTTGGATCTGCTCGTGTGACCAGAGCGGGCCCACTTCCTGCCCAAGTGCCACAATCCATTCTTCCCAAGAACGTCCCGTTACCTTCATCACTTCTTGTTTAAAAATAGAGCCTGCCATCAGCGTACTCTCTCCTCCCTGACACTATCTGATGGTGTTCATTATAGAATACAAACACTGACAAAGAAGGTCAGTGTTTGTATTCAGGATTGATAATATTTTAAGAGGGACTCCGCAATGTCGATCATGCCTGATTTCAGTTCATCGGGCCCCATGATTCGAATTTTTCCGCCAAACGACAAAAGGTAGTAGGCAACTTGCGTGTATAACGTATGCTCATCCAGCCTGAACACCGCATGCTCCGCCGTACGATCGACGAGGGCTTGACTGAGCAGCCAATGCGAACATAAATCGTCCAAAGCTTGTGGGATTCCTTGGATATGCACGGAAACCAAATGAGGATTGGATTCGGAACCTCGCCCCGATAGCAAGCTGTCCAATACGTACTCCCGCGGGGAAAACGCCGGACGGTCAAACGTGTTGTCGGTATGCCGGATATCGCTCATACGGTCGACACGGAAGCAGCGAATTTCACCGCGCAGATGGCAATATCCCACCGCGTACCATTTACTTTTCCAATGGACGAGTCCATAAGGATCCAGGATACGTGTTTGTTTCATACCGTCGTAGCCTGTGGTGTAATCGATCTCGAGACTGGATTGCCGGTCGATCCCCGCCTCGATCTCATGCAGTATCCTGGTGAGCGAAGAAGCTGTAGGAGGATGGATGGCCTCAATACTGTTTTTGTGGCGTTCCAAACGCTCCAACTGCTCCGGATTCGTATATCGTTTTATTTTGGAAACGGCTCGATTCAGCGGCTCTTCGGAGGGATAGCCCGCTTCCCGTGCGAATGCAGCTGCATGAAGAAGCGCCTTTTGCTCATCGGCCTCAAAAAACAGCGGCTCCAGCTTGATATGCTCCGGGATGGAGTAACCTCCATCGCGCCCAATCTCGGATACGACAGGCACGCCGGAAATACACAGCGCATCAATGCACCGGTAAATCGTCCGAATATGTACGCCCAGCTCCTCCGACAGTTGTTTAGCGGTCATTCTTCTTCGCGATTTCAGCAGCCATAGAATAGCCAGCATATTATCCGCTTTGGACATCGTGTGCAGCAGTCCTTCCCTTGAAATTCATTTCATTCTTGTGATCACATTATATATGACTTCCATAGAAGGCTCAGAGATTTCTTCCTGCTATCATCCGGATGTTGATCACCGCTCCCCCTCATTCCGATGAGAAAAGCCGACCCTCTGCAGGATCGGCTGGTAAATGAGTACATCGTGTGGCACTGCTCCCTGTGCCAGCACGGTGAGTGGTCCGGGGGCATGCTTGGATGGCTGTCTATATCCTTGAATGATGCCTTGCTTCATCTGCTGTCATAATCATGCGCCGCCGTGAATGATGACTTTCCCTCAATGATCATGCCCCACCGTGATGACAACGCTGCCCCTCTTGCGTCCTTCATCCACGTACCGGTGCGCCTCAGCCATTTGCTCCAATGCATACCTTCTGTCGATGACCGGCTTGATCTTCCCTTTTCCAAGCAGCTCCGCAAGCAATCTCAGATCCTCCATCAGCACCTTGGCCACCCCTTGCCCTTCAACGGTTACATAGCTCCCGCCCGGGGTGAGCAAATGCTTGCATCTGGATTTCGGCAGTTTACCGACCGCATCCAGGATGATGTCGTATCGCGCTCCGCTTGTGGTCAAATCCTCTTTTGTATAATCAATGACCCGATCGGCTCCGAGCGACCTCACCAGTCCCACATTCGCGGTACTGCAAACGCCGGTAACCTCTGCTCCATAATGTTGCTTGGCAAGCTGTACAGCTAAAGTCCCCACCGCACCGGACGCTCCATAAATCAGAACCTTGTGCCCTTGCCGGATATTCCCTTTTCTTAGAAAATGCAGGGCCGTCGTTCCTCCGAAAGATACGGCGGCGGCATCGTCATAAGTCACATGATCGGGCTTTAACAGCAATAACGCGTCTTCGCGCATGCAGATATACTGGGCATACGTGCCGAATCGCATTCCCCTGAATGCCAAGACCTGATCGCCTACCTTGAATCGCGTAACATCCTTGCCTATCGCTTCTACTTCCCCTGCCAGCTCCACCCCGAGTATCGGTTGTCTTGGCTTTCTCAGGCCCAACACCAGCCGCATGGGAATCTTATACAAAAGAGGACTGCGTAATCCCCGTACTCGGCAATCCCCCGAATTGACGGTGGTGGCGTAAATTTTGATCCGAATTTCGCGATCCTTAGGGATCGGCTTCTCGACCTCTTGCAGCTTTAACACATCCGGTGATCCATAAGCGGTGCATACCATTGCTTTCATGGGTTTCCTCCAAACCTGCATTTGCAATCAGTATATCTGCCGTAGGGTACCGAGCCATAGATACTTAAGTATGGTTTTCTCATGAACAGCGATATTTGAAGGGAGATCGCTATGGATGAATAGCGATTCTGTGATCGTCGCCTACAGTAAACCCAGCTCGCGCGCACGCGCTACAGCTTCGGTACGGCGCGTGGCCTCGAGTTTATCGAAAATCATCCGGTTATGCCCTTTCACGGTGCTGAGCGTAACAAAAAGCCTCTCGCTAATCTGACGATTAGATAGCCCCTCGGCAATGAGACGCAGAACCTCCAATTCCCGCCGGCTTAGCGGCTCAATCAGGGACTCCGCAGGCTGAACTAACCCTGGAACGAATACTGATGTAACACCACTTTCGAGTCTTTCAGCATCAAATGCATGCAGCAGCCGCTCCAGATAGTCATGCATCGGTTTCTTTATAGCTTCTCTTAACAGCTGCTTCTGCTTCGATTTGTCTACGGCTTCCCTAAATAGCTTCTGCATCGGTTTGCTCACAGCTGCTGCGCTTATCAACTGCCGCATCGGCTCCCCTTCATCGATAAACAACCGGATGAAACCGCCCGGCTCGCTCATCCCCAGCACATCCGCAGCAATCTGTGCCGCTTTCAGCTTCTCACCATGGGCTTGAAGGGCCAAAGCCTGCAGCACCATTACCCTAAGCTGTTCGTCCACCCATTCCTTAACTTCCATATCCGTCCGCAGTTGTTCGAGCATCACCAGCGCTGCCGCCGTATCCCCCTGTGCGAGCAGCACTCTGGCTAGGCTTAGCTTGAGCTCAAACTTCTGGGCAAGCTGCAACGCTGAACTGGCATTCCCTTGCTGCAGCAGGGCAAGCACCTGTGCCTCGGCAATATGGGGTAGCTGATGCGCGAAATGATGCTGACGGGCGAAGTGATCCGCCTTAGCCAACATGGCAACCGCTTCGCTCACCGCTCCCCGTGAAAGCTTCAGCCTTGCGAGAAATACCTCGCAAGCCACGCCCCTGTCTATATGCTCGAACTGCCCGGCCAAGTGGAGGGCCTGCTGCCCATGCTGTTCCGCGGCATCCAGATCATTCCACTCACTGCATATTCGGGCTAGGCCCAGATGCGCTTCGCACGCTGCCGGCAGCGGAGGATCACCTGCTAAATCCAGAACGCGCCGATACGTCTCGGCCGCTGCATATAACAGATTCTCCGCCTCCTGAATCATTCCGAGTCCGAGCGTCGCCATCATGTTGATCATGATGTGCCCAATCTTCTGACTGATGGTCACGGCTTCCCGATAAGCCTTGCCAGCCGCGGCCCGCTCCCCCTGCAGCTGGTAGGCATATCCCAGCGTCCATATCGTCGCTGTGCGCACGGGCAGATTATGCGGACTCAATAATTCCAAGGCCCGGCGTGATTCCGCCATGATGGTTTCCGGCTGATGTTTGCTGACAGCAAGGGTGGCACGTATAGAGGCGATATGCCCTATAAGATCCCGGGTATAATCGTCCTCCGAAGCTTGCAGATAGATTTCGGCGGCTTGAAGTTTGGGTTCGATACTGGTCATTTGACCGACCATTAACATGGCGGAAGCATGCATGACATGTAGCGCGGGCCTTGCATCCATTTCTTCCTTAGGCAAGGAATCCAGCCAATGGAGCACAGGTCCTATTGCTCCACGGAAGATCAAAGGTATCCCCTCCCCTTCAATGAGGCGTGCGGCGCGATCCACATCCTGAGCGGCAATCGCATGTTGAAAAGCTTCCAGCAGAAGAGCTTGACGTTCATGCCATTCGCTGGCACGACGATGCAATTCGGACACGTCCCTCTCTCCGCCAGCCGCAGAAGCACCCGTTCGGGTTAGACGCTGCCGAAGCGCATCCGAGAACAGGTGGTGATATCGGTACCAGCGCCTCTCCTTGTCCAGCGGAACGATGAACAGGTTGACGCGCTCCAGATACTCCAGGGTTTCTTGCCCGGAGATGGTGTTCTTCGGAGCATCACGGTCTTCGCTACGAAGAATATATTCACACAATGGACCACACAGCCGGTCAAGAATGGAGGTATTTAGCAAAAAATCCTGAATGCCCTCAGGCTGCTGCTGCAGCACTTCTTCAACCAGATAGTCCAGTACGTCACGGTGCTTGCCGCCGAAGGATCGGATGAAGGTGGCGGCATCTTGCTGGCCCTGCATGGACAGCGCCGCTAATTGCAGGCCGGCAATCCAGCCCTCCGTGCGGGATTCGAGAAGCGCCGCATCCTCAGCTGACAAATCCAGTCCCATGGAGCGGCGCAGGAATTTAGAGGTTTCAGCGGATGTGAAGCGCAAGTCCGATGTCCGCACTTCCGTCAACTGGTCCCGGGCACGCAGCCGGGCCACGGGCAGATTAGGATCCTGGCGGCTGGCGATAACCACATGCATCTGCGGCGGCATGTGCTCAATGAGAAAGCCAAGAGCGCTGTCTATCGGTTTGGAATCAATTACGTGGTAATCATCAAGAACCAGAATGAAACGGTTCCCCATGGTCGCAATGTGATTAAGGATGGCCGTGACGATGGCTTCGACCGACAGAGGAAGTGGGGATGGAGCTTGGAGTTTGCTTATGATGCCCTCTGCGATATCAACCCCGACGGTTTGCAGGGCAGCCGCAAGATAAGCCAGAAATCTTGCTGGCTCACGATCCCCCTCCTCCAAAGACAGCCAGGCGACGGGCAGTCGTGAGTCTTTGATCCATTGGCTGAGCAGCGTAGTTTTACCGCTGCCTGCAGAGGCGGAAATCGTAGTCAGCTTGCGTTGCAATCGCAGCCCCTCGTTCAAACGCTCGATCAAGCGGGGGCGAAGAACTGCCCTCGATCGGGGAGAAGGTATATACAGTTTCGTAGACAAAATAGGCGTGGACATCATAACCCCCGTTATGCCGTCATAGCAGCATTTTTTAACATATATATTATGATAAAGTGTTCGACAGCCTCCCGGTTTTCCCTCTTGTGCGCGATATTCGCTCGCTGCAGTCAAACGCAGAAGCATGATTTGCAGGGTTAGGCATACGATGTATGCGAAATGCTTGAAGCCCTGTAATTGAACCCATCATCCCTATCATTCATGCATAAGGAGGTTCCAGATGAAAATTCACCATTCGATTCCCTGGCGTGACAATCTTTATCTGTTCAACTATCGAAGCGTACATACAGAGCCGGTGGAATATTTTCATTATCACGAAGGGTTGGAGATCCTGTACATTCATGAAGGCGCCGGAAGATATATCGTCAATAATCAAACGCACTCACTGAAGCCCGGCACCTTGGTGTTGATTAAGCCTTTTCAAATACACCATATTCAAGTCATCGTACCGCCGAATTACATTCGCAGCCTGCTGAAAATCAAAGCCTCTGTCATCGAGCGCTTCCTCACCGCACTCCCGCAGCTGACAACCGCTGTTTCACAATTGTTGGAGCATCCGTGGTCCAATCAGGTTTTTCATCTTTCATCCAAGGATGCTTTATATTTGGAAAATCAATTTCTGCAATTGCATGAGATGCTGGCCAGCGTTCCGCGAAAGGTTCAGAAGGAAGTTGTTGCCTTGTTTTTATTTCATTTCTTCACCTACTTCAATAGCCATATTTATCCTCCGGATCGCAGCGGGGGCTTCAAGTATCATACAGCCGCTGCTTCGCTCGAACCTGTCGGCGCCATGGTAAGTTGGATTGGCAAGCACTATCATCTATCCTTTACGATTAACGAAATAGCTGCGGACCTTCATTTCTCCCCCAGTTATTTGTCCAAGCTGTTCAAAGACCAGATGGGCATGACCATCATCGAATATACGAACAACAAGCGTTTGGAGGAAGCCAGAACGCTTCTTGGCTTGCCTTCTCTGACAATCGAAGAGGTCAGTAAACAGACCGGATTCAACTACCCCTCGTATTTTATCGCCATGTTCAAAAAAAAGTACGGCATGACGCCTCTCCAGTATCGAATGCAGACGAAATTATGATATTTTCAAGCAGCAATGTGGTATTCGGATTGGATTATAATTAGAGCGCTTAAACAATGAATCTGATCCCCGTTAAGTGAGGTGATGTGTTTCGCCCAGAAAGAACATAAGGCAACAAATGCGACTGCACGATGAATAGTGTCAAAAATAGCGAGGAGGTTTCATGATGTTCAAGCCATCATTCAAGTTTGGCATAGTATCCTTATTTTGCTTCATGCTTGTATTTGCATTCTACCCTGGTCATATGGTAAAGGCGGCAACCAAATCGGTCCCGGCAGGTGACGTCGCGACGCTGCGGAGCTACTTAGCCAGTGCGAATCCCGGTGACATTATCGAAGTATCCGGGACCTACTCGGTGTCGGATGGAACCATTGCAACCTCCAGGAACGGAGCGTCAGGCAATTACATCACGATTCGCGGCACGGGCGGCGGAGCAACATTTCATTTCACCGCATCGGCAGGCAATGCAGCTTTCCATATCAAGAACAGCTATTACAAGCTGGAGAATGTGACGATTAACTCCAATTCCAAATCAAACAAAGGCCTGCTGATTGAGGCCTCTCATGGCTACGTTACCAACGTAACGGTCAAAAACACGACCGCAGAAGCGTTCAAGATTCGGAAAAACAGCCAATACTGGCTTGTCTCGAACAGTACCGCCCAAAGCGCGGGGCAAGGCGGAAAATTCGGCGAAGGCTTCTATGTGGGGGATGCCGATCAGAACTGGACCACATTGCCGAATCCGGATCGAAGCGGTTATATTACGTTCCTGAATTGCAGCGCCTTACAAACCAAAAACGACGGCTTTGATTTCAAAGAGGGCACGCATCATATCAAAGTGATCGGCAGCACGGTTGACTTTCAGAATACGGTGCCGGAATCAACTGTGGGCAACAACGGAATATTCATGCGGGCCAATGACGTACAGATTATCAACACCACGGTCAAAAATAATGCGGCCACGGGCCAGGCGTTCAGAACGAGCAAAACCACGGCCTCGGACGGAGTGTCCTACGGAAGCAATTTGGAGCTTAAGAACGTAACCGCATCGAATATTTCGGGAGCGATGATTTACACGAACTATACTTCGAACAAATTATATACCGACTATACGATGACCGGCGTTGCCGGGGGACTCTACGCTTCCGGCTCCAAAACAGCGACGTCTACCAATCCGTCCTCCTTCGTGGAGATGACGTGGAGCGGCGAAGGCGGAGATACTTACGGCGGTTTCTAGCAAAAAGCTTTACAGGCCACCTCAAGGTTTTCCCTAAGGTGGCCTGCTGCTTCATGTTTTCCTAGCGTATAGCATATCTCTCATTTCAAATGATCGGATTCACGAAATGGGCAGATCAACAGCGCTTCCCGGATCGTCTCGGCAACGATATCCGCTGCCGTTTGTCCCGAAGTCAGCCCTCTTGTGCCTTGCCCCGCCCACAATGACATATACTCCGGATTGTTTTGGCGATTAGCCGCGTTTCGTATGTCACGGGTCACCGTATTCTGCGTAGGAAAGGGCAGCGGCTCTATGCCGCTCTCGTCCCATTGCCGGATGAATGCATTGCGGATTCCCCTTGCAGGCCGTCCCGAGAACGCTTTGGTGATCACCGTGCTCTCTTCCGTACTTTGAAGCAGCGCTTGCTTGTAAACCTCATGTGCTCCCGATTCAATCGCCGTCAGGAATCGCGTCCCCATCTGAACGCCTTGGGCTCCAAGAACAAGCGAAGCCGCGAGTCCGCGTCCATCCATCACGCCTCCGGCGGCAATAACGGGGATCTTGACGCGATCCACGATTTGCGGTACCAAGGCAAACGTTCCGATTTGGGCGCCCATCGGGTGCTCCGAAATATCAAACGTTCCACGGTGTCCGCCCGCTTCGCTGCCTTGGGCGACGACGGCATCACACCCTGCCTGCTCAGCCAGCATAGCTTCGCGGACTGTGGTAGCCATCGCAACAACCAGAAGCTTAGCCGCTTTCGCTTGCTGCATATGAGGCTCTTCCAGAATCCCGAATGCCGTACTGATGACAGGCACCTTCTCTTCGATCAGAACTGTGAATTGCTGCTCGAACCAATCCGGGGTTGTTACGTGATCCTTGCCCGCATGGGGAATGCCAAGGTCATTCCGCATCCGGTTTAACTCCTGTTGAACCTCTCCGATTCGCTCATGGCGATCCGGGGCACGTGTCGCAAACAGGTTGACGGCAAAAGGCTGATCCGTCCGCTTGCGAATCTCCTGAATGCTGTGACGAATGGCAGCCGGCTCCATATAAGCCGCACCCAGCGTGCCGAGTCCGCCTGCGTTGGATACGGCGGCGACCAGTTCAACTGTCGTCGGTCCCCCGGCCATTCCTGCCAGAAAGAGCGGATAGCGGATTTGGAACCGCTCGCACAGATCGGTCTGCAGTTGAATGTTCATGATATAATCTACCTCCTTTAACACTACAGATATTATCCTATTATATAGAAGGAAACTTCCAATAAAAGAAAAACGTCGATCGACGTACTTTTCCAGAAGACAGACTGCATATAAGAAGTACTCTCTACAGCAGATGTTTTTCTTGCGAGATCAGGAGGGGGAGCATCGGGAGTTTATACTTTCTTATCTATAAAAAAAGCCGCTAAGCACCTTGAAACGTGTTTAGCGGCTTTTTACGGGTGCTTTCGTCCGGGGGAGACTCTTCCCCCTGATGGTTACACCGTCTTCTAGGACATTTTCACCAAGCTGTAGTTTTTCTTTCCTTTGCGAATGATGATGAACCGGCCGCCGATCGCTTGGTCGGCTGTCACCTCGTGACCGACGTCGCTGATACGCTCGCCGTTCATCGAGATGGCGCCTTTGGTGATATCCTCGCGAGCTTGCCGCTTGGAAGGCTCGATGCCCAGATCCACAAGCCAGTCCACGATATTCTTCGTTTCCGGCGTGGCTTCGAATGTCGGCATCTCCTTGAAGCCCTGCTCGATCTCATCGGCCGTAAGGGATTTAATATCGCCGCTGAACAAGGCCGCCGTAATGCGCTTGGCCTGCTCCAGCATCTCCTCGCCGTGCACGAATCTCGTCATTTCCTCAGCCAGCATTTTTTGTGCTTCGCGTTTATGCGGCTCGCTCTGCACCTTTTCGGCCAGCTCGTCAATTTGCTCTTTGGTCAAGAACGTGAAGTACTTCAGGTATTTCACGACGTCGCGATCGTCGGTGTTCGCCCAGAACTGGTAGAACTCGAATGGCGTTGTTTTGTTCGGGTCGAGCCAGATCGCGCCGCCGGCCGTTTTGCCGAATTTCGTGCCGTCGGCCTTCAGCATGAGCGGAATGGTCAGGCCGAATGCTTTTGCCTCAGGTCCTTCCTTCTTCCGGATCAGGTCGAGGCCGCTTGTAATGTTGCCCCATTGGTCCGATCCCCCGATTTGCAGCTGTACGTCTTCATGCTGGTACAGATGCAAGTAGTCAACCGACTGCAGGATTTGGTAAGAGAATTCCGTGAATGAAATCCCGCTGTCAAGCCGGCTCGCAACCACGTCTTTCGCCAGCATCGAGTTAATGCTGAAGTTTTTCCCGTAATCGCGCAGGAATTCGATAATGTTGATTTTATGCGTCCAGTCGTAGTTGTTAACCATGCGGATCTGATTGTCGCCCTCCGTCACGAAGAGCTTTTTCATTTGTCCGGTCAACGCATCAACGTTAGCCTGAACCTGCTCCAGCGTCTGCAGCGAGCGCTCGGTTTGACGTCCGCTTGGATCGCCGATGGTGCCGGTTGCGCCCCCGATCAGAATGACCGGACGATGGCCGGCAAGCTGGAACCGTTTGAGCATGATGAAGGGAATCAGGTGACCGATATGCATGCTGTCGCCCGTTGGATCTACGCCGCAGTACAGCGAGATTGATTTTTCATTCGTAAGCTTCCGGAGGCCTTCGGCATCCGTCTGTTGGTTGATCGCATCGCGCCATTCCAGTTCGTCGATAATATTCACAGTGTTAACACTCCTTCAATTCATTAATTTCCTTATAACGAAACGTCCAACTCGTTGAAAAACAAAAAATCGTCCCTTGTCTGTTATAGACATAGGGACGATTATTAACCGTGTTACCACCCAGATTGCACAAATGATCTGCACGCTTGCCGCGCGTCATTCATGCCGCTCATTAGACGAGATATCGTTCGCCGTTTCCGCTCGGCATTACCCGAGATACTCCAGAGTGTAATTCGCTGCCTTGGTGTGTACCGGGTTCCATCATCCCCCGGCTTTCTAGAACAGGGACCAAGCTGCTACTGGGCTCTTTCAACGTATGTTGCTTATAAGATTACAGACAGTATAGTGAATTAATAAATCGATGTCAACCTGCGTTTCGGACGGATGTCCTGCTTTCCCCGGCAGCATGGGTAAACGTTCGTCGGATGAGCCCCCTTGGTATCAGGTGCGGCGCATGTACGCACGAACTGTAATGGGAGCAAAGATCGCCACGATGACCGCGGCGCCGACCAAGGATATCGTGAGATCCCAGCCCACGGTGCCAGCGTTGGTGAGATCCCGAACGGCTGTCACAAGATGCGAGATCGGATTCATATTGACGAACCACTGCAGCCAGCCCGGCATCGTATCCACCGGCACGAACGCGTTGGAGAGAAACGTGAGCGGAAACAGCACGATCATCGATATTCCCTGTACGCCGGAGGCGGATCTTGCAATCACGCCGCAGAAAGCAAAGATCCAACTGATGGCCCACGAGCACAAAATGACGACCAGCCCGGCAAGAGCAACGTAACCCAAGCCGCCCTCGGGCCGATATCCCATAATATAACCCATCGTAAAGGTAAGCACCGTTGCAATGGTATATCGAATCGTATCTGCCAGCAGGGCACCGGCCAGTGGTGCAATGCGTGCAATCGGCAGCGATTTGAACCGGTCGAATACGCCTTTATCCATATCCTCACGCAGCTGAACACCTGTGACGACGGAGGTCGTAATCACTGTCTGGACGAGGATGCCGGGAATGATAACGGGCAAATAACTCGCCACGTCACCGGAGATGGCGCCCCCAAAAATATAGGTGAACATCAGTGTAAAAATAATGGGCTGGAACGTGACGTCAAACAACTGCTCGGGCGTACGCCGGAGCTTCAGCAGCCCGCGGTAGGCCATTGTCAACGAATTTCGCATCGTCTGACCGAAACTCGTGCGGTTCTTGAGCTGACGTTCCGTCCCTGGCTGAATCATGGTGCTGCTCATACCCTTGCCACCTCTCTATCATTGGATTCATAAGCCCCTTGGCCAGCGTCTTCCTTCACGCCGTGGCCGGTGATCGTTAGGAACACCTCATCCAGGGTCGGCTTCTGCACGCTCATCTCGGACAAGCCGATTCCTGCCGTGCGCAGCTCGATCAACAGGTCTGTAACAAGACCCGCATTAGCCATCGGTGCCGTTATCTTTCCCGCTTCCGGCGATACATTAGCATGAACTTTGAGCACTTGTTCCACGGTATGGCGGGCGCGATCCATATCCTGTAAATGCTGGACGGTCAAATGCAGCGAGGAAGTGCCTACCGACATCTTCAGTTCATCCGCTGTCCCCTCGGCCACAACCCGGCCGTAATCGATAACGGCGATGCGGTCTGCCAATTGATCCGCCTCCTCGAGATACTGCGTGGTCAGCAATACCGTTGAACCGGTATTCACCAATCGGCGGATCGTATCCCACATCTGGGAACGCGTACGCGGGTCAAGCCCCGTCGTCGGTTCATCCAGGAAGATGAGCGGCGGTTGGGCAATAAGGCTTGCCGCCAGATCCAGTCTTCTCCGCATGCCGCCGGAGAAATTTTTTAGCGGTCGCTTCGCGGCTTCCGACAAACCGAATTCCTCAAGCAGCTCACTCGCTTTGCGCCGCGCCTCCGTACGCCCCAAACCTAGCAAACGGGAGAATATAATCAGATTCTCCGTAGCGCTGAGCGATTCGTCCACCGACGCGTATTGACCGGTTACCCCGATCAACTGACGGACGATCTGCGATTCCGCCTGCACGTCGTGTCCAAAGATTCGGGCCGTACCGGCATCCGGCCTTAGCAAGGTCGCCAGCATCCGGATGGTGGTCGTCTTGCCTGCCCCATTCGGACCAAGCACACCGTAGATCGTTCCGGTACGCACGTTCAGATCCACGCCATCCACGGCACGATTATCGCCGAATGTTTTGACTAGTCCATAAGCCTCAACGGCCAAGTCACCAGGGTTAGGCTCTATTTTCTTTCTGTATACATGCTCCATTATGATTTCCTCCTCTTTGCTAATGGATGATGCTTGAATCGTAACACCCCTATTTAAACGGAATGTAAACCGGGAAAAGAATGGGCTCTTCATATGAAATGATTCTCAATCGATAAGGATTCGCGGTTTACTCCGACTATTCTGAGGGTAAACAAAAAAAGTGACAGCACAGAAATACCTTCTGCACTGCCACTTTTTCCTTTATACAAACGGGAAACCTCTCCGCCCACATGCTGCCGCTGCACTTGCCTTTTCTTCGTCTTCTGTTAAGCCTTCGGCCACTTACGAATAGCATGATTAAAGGTCTTCCCCATCCTGATCCATCGTATATTTTACCTGCATGATAATATTCTGTTCGTGATCCCCAAATTGGCGTCCGAACAGATTCAGCCCCCCTTGATTGACGGCATCGGGCTTGATGCCGATACGCAACCGCAATTTGGGACTCTCGGAAAGATTCAGTTCATCCAATGTAACGCCCGACACTTTCTCCATGTCCAGCGTTGTCTTCTCATGATCAACCCGCCATGTCTTGAGAAACCCGTACTGCGTTGCCCAATCGTACCACCAATTCGGGTTCAGCTTGCCGCGCCGATCCCCGAAATCGCCGGGGCTTGTCCACATGCCGATCTCCACGCCATTGACCCACACCGAAATATTCGAAGGCCAGTTTTGGTCATAATTCGGGGCCTCCGAACACATCTCCATGGACAGTTCAAGTGATTCGATTCGTACACCGGCCGGAATATCCATCGGCATCAAATATTCCAAATATCCCTTGCGCAGCCAAATGATCTGGGCATTGACATGCTTGGGATGGTAAAAGCTCGCCGGCTCGTCTTCCTTTATGATATACCCGTCGGCATTCGCCATTCCGCATGTCGGCGATACTTCGCAATCGCTGTAATGGCCAATCGGCATCTCTACTTCATAGACATGCGTGATTCCCTTAGGTACTGAATTTTTTAAATTCAATGCAAAATGAACATCGTCATAATTACGGCTGCACACCTTCATTGCTCCTCGCGAAGCCGGAAGCAATTCCGTATTAATTAACTCGGCCGCTTCCAACACTTTGATATTGCTCGCAACCGTAGAAACGGGAAGTTTGAGTTTCTCGGCGATTTCAATGACATTCAAGTTCTTGGAGTTCAAGAGCCTCAGAATATCCACCCTAGAGCGCGTTGACAAGGCATGAGCTACCGTGACCAGTCTTTCCGGGTCGTTAAAACCAAGTTCCAGCACAAATCCGCTCTCCTTTAAACATATTCATTACAATAATTTTACTTCTTAATGAAATGAAAAACAATCACACTGGAAAGGCTTACACCATCCATTTTCCTGCCTCTTGCCATAGGGCATCGTATAGTCGGACGTAGAAAACCATGACTTTCATAGCCAGAAATGGCCTCCGGGAGAACCGGAAGCCATCCATGATCAAGCTAACAACACTTTATTTATCGACCCGCTATGCCATCCGCTGTATCCTAGTTGGGCGGCTTGATGTCGAAAAAGTCGATTTCTCCGTATCCCTCGCCTTTTGAAAAACGTATCGTATTCACGCCAGCCTTCAACTGAACCCGCGCCGTGGACAGCCCCCAGTTCTCCCATCCTTTATTCGTGATGTGGAACTTGCTTGCGGTACCGGCATTTACGCTGAGCATGAGATGGGACCAATTCCCCCCGGCTGTTCCATTCGCCGTTCGGGCGAGCAGAATGTATTCGCCTGCGGACGCGGCATGTACCTTGAATTCCACATAGCTCTCCCGTGTATCGATATGCCCGGCCTTCATGCCTCCCGAGCCGTTAGGGCTCTGAGATGCATAGGCGATACCTCCAAATGTCCCTTCCTCACCTTCATAACGGATATGTGCTGCTTCGCCGGAAGGCAAGGTTATCGGAGCATTCGGATTCACCGGGACGCCGAGATTGGGCGTGTGGTCGGCATGCCACGTGAATTTCTGCATTCGAACCTCGCGGTTCCAACCGGCATTATTGTATTTGGCGACATGATAGAGCATCCAGTCCTCCGTACCGTCGGGCGACTTGGTGAACGAATGATGACCCGGTCCGTACAGACCGTGACCGGACTTGAATATAGGCTGGCTGCGTTTGCTCCATGATGCCGGATTCAGCAGATCGCTGGTTGTGCTGGCCGTGATGAGGCCCAGGCAATAGTCGTTGGTCCAGCTTCCGCTTGCCGAGTATACCAGATTGATGAGACCGTTTCGCACAATCACCTGAGGCCCTTCGTTTACATGCGGGGAATGGTTCGTTTCCCAGCTGTGGGTAGGCCTTGCGATTTCAACGCGATTCGAATCGATCGTCCAGGGATTGCTCATGCGGGCGATATACAAATTCTGCCGGACGTTGGTGTCGCCTTCCCAGCCGGACCATATAAAATACAGCTGACCGCCTGTTTGCAGCACCGTGCCGTCAATCGCCCATTTATTCGTCGGGTCCGTAATTTGGCCCTTATACTGCCAGGTTCCCTGCATCGGATCCGCCGACGTGTTCTCCATGACATACATGCGGTGATTGACGTTATCCCCATCATCCTTGGCATAGTAGATGTACCAGGCGCCATTGATGTAATGCAATTCGGGAGCCCAGATGCTGCAGCAGCCCGTTTCGACGACGGTCGTCGGAGCTGCATCGATCGTGGTAAGCTGTGCGGACTTCCATATGGTCACATTTCCGCCGGTCGTTTTCGTAAAGTAATAGAAGCCGTCGGTGTGTTTATATACCCATGGATCCGCCCCCTCCTGCATGACCACGTTGTAGAAGTTATTTTGAAGCGTAGCCGCATGTGTCGCCTGACCCATAGGAAGAATAAGGAATGCGCATATCGTGAGCAATAATTTATTCCGGTAATTCACCTTCATCCTTCGTCACGTTCCTTTCGGATAATATGCAATCATACACCACGCAGAAATGTAACACCGCCTACTTCGATAACGGTCATGATACCGGCTCAATCTTCAATCGCGGCCTTGCGGGAATTGATGCGGCGAATCACTTCGGGATCGAATTTTGGACGTCTGTCATAGGTATACAATCCGTTCACTTCCTGCTCCACGTCGTACAGCTGGGTATAACAAAATCCGAACATTTTCGGATGATCCAGCAGCACATTCGTTAAGCCCGCATAGCGCGTTAGGAACGCTTCTTCGGAGGTCGGCCTGTCGCCGTAACCCCAGGACTTCTCGTCTTTTTGGTCCGGATTCCACCATATGCCGCCATATTCGCTGATGAAATAAGGCTGGCCTTCATACTGCTGCCGATTCGGGAAGCTATTGTACACCTCTCCGCCGTTCTTCATCGGCTCATATCGTTCCTTGAATGTCTCCGGGTTCTGGTCGTAATCATGGATATCGAAAATATCCGTCACGACATGGAAGTTACCGCTCGTATCAATGACGGGACGCGTCGGATCCATCTTTTTCGATACTTCGTACACAATGCGCAGCACTTCGTTATTTTGCTTGGCGCCGTCACGGTCCCATGTCTCGTTAAAAGGACACCAGCCGATGAGAGCAGGATGATTGAAATCGCGTTCCATGCCTTCGAGCCATTCCGGGAGAAAATGTGACAGCCCCTCCGTTGTGGTAATGTCCAATCCCCAATTTGCATGTTCTCCCCACACCAGATACCCTAAACGGTCCGCCCAGTATAGAAAGCGCGGTTCAAACATCTTCTCGTGAAGCCTTGCGCCGTTAAAGCCGAGTCCCATCGAAATTTCGATGTCTTTGCGGAGATCCTCATCGCTTGGGGCGGTGTAGACCCCATCCGGATAGAAGCCCTGATCCAGCACAAGGCGCTGAAACACGGATTTGCCGTTGATGCGGAAGGCCATGCCGCCCAGCATGACGGTTCTAAGCCCGAAATAGGATTGGACGGTGTCGCTCACCTGATCCCGTCCTTGCAGGGTTAATTTCAGATCGTACAGCCTGGCCTGACCCACCTCCCACAAGTGAACCTCCGCCAATGGAATGGTAAGTTTGACGGACGGCCCGGATACGACCGCACTGGCGTTCCCTACAGGTTTTCCCTCATACAGAGCGGAGGCGCTCAGTTTATGTCCCACAGCATTTCCGCTGATCTTTACTTCCAGGTGCGCGCAGGCATTATCGGGATCACCCACTATTTTCATGTCGGACAAATAGGCCTCCGGCACTCGCTCCAGCCATACCGTCTGCCAAATCCCCGTCGTACGGGTGTAATCACAGCCATGCGAGTGAAACCGCCCGCTTTGTTTCCCGCGCGGCTGGCGTCCGGAACGGACGTCGTCTTCCGCACAGACGGTAATCACGTTCTTGCCCGGTATCACATGCGACGTAATATCAAAGCTAAAAGGCGTATATCCTCCGCGATGCATTCCTACGGATACACCGTTTACCCATACTTCCGTCTCGTAATCCACAGCTCCGAAGTGAAGCAGGATGCTGCCTTTCCATTCTTCAGGCACGGTAAAATCGCGTTTGTACCATACAGCTGCCATGAAATCCTTATATTCAACGCCGGACAGCTTACTTTCGGGGCAGAAGGGAACGGTGATCGTTCCGGATAGATCATGTCCCGGCTCATGGAATCCGCGCTCCTTCCCGCTTTTCCCATGATCGATTTCGAATTGCCAAGCACCGTTCAGATTAATCCATTCAGGTCTTACCCATTGCGGGCGGGGGTACTCCGGACGCGGCAGTGTTAATTCTGTCATGTTTAACTCCTTCTTTTAGGTTTAATTTGTCGGTATTTATCTGTTACCCGGCTGTCACCTATGGCTTTAGCCTCGGCTTTCCTTCACGTACAGCCTGCTGGTCTCTTCCCAGATTTCATTTGGCTCAAGACTGAAACACCCAATTTCTTCGACTTCCATGTCCATATTGGGCGCATTGACCAGATTGATCTGCGGCTCAGGGCAAAAGAAACCCTCGGTCGCTTCGTTGTTCCAGATCATCCATTGTTTATAGGAGGTGCCTACGTCATAAACCAGCGTCAATTTCTCCGCCCGATCGGTAAGCTCCATCCGGTTTCTTCCATTTTGAGCTACAGCGGTATAATGATTGTCCATACTTTCGAAGAAGGGGTACACGCCTGCTCCTTGCATGACCTGCTCGTTAGCGGACAACTCCTGATAGGATCCGGTGGGCAGCATTCGCCCATCCAGCTCCCACCGCTTCCCGACGGTCAGCTTTAAGCGGTAATCCTGGGCGTCGCCTCCATTGGTAAATGGCGCGTTGATGGACGTATGGAACGCCAGCAAACACGGCATGGCTTCTTGGCCTGTATTGGTAATCGTTACCCGCTGGGACAGCCCCTGCCGGCTTAAGCCATACCGAAGCTGAATATGGAACCGGAACGGGAAGCTTTGGAATACCGGATGCTGTTCATCCACGTGGACAGACACGGTCACATAAGCTTCCTGCCCGGAATGCCCGTATTCATCGACCTCCCATGGAATGTTGTACAGAAATCCATGCAGATGATGACCGGTTGCCTCTTCATTGACCGGCAGCTGATGGACTTTGCCGTTCCACCGGAACTGGCCGTCTTTATAGCGGTTCGGGGGAAACAATACCGGAATGCCATGAATCATCGGCCTTGCTTTGAATCCCGGCATTTCCTCCGACGTCGGCTCATGCAGAAACCGATAGCCCTTATCGAGGTCCCTGAACGATATCAAATTCCCGCCGATATCCGGAAGCATGATGGCCTCATAACCCCCGGCTCTCAAATAAACTGCTCGCTCGTTATGATATACGCCTTCGTAGGCATTCGTCCCTTCCATTTCTCCTCCTCCTATTTACCCGTCATGATGTTGCGAATGGTTTCAAGCGGCGCCTTCGGCTTACGGTCATACGTCAGCAAACCGTTGATTTCCTGCTCAACATCCGTCAGCTGCGTATAGCAATATCCCTGGATCACCGGGGATGAAAACATCGGATCCACTACGGCCTTGAGCCGGATCAGGAAGTCCTCCTCGTTCTCGGCGCCGGAATACCCCCAGCCCTCCCAATCGCTCTTCTTAAAGGCTATCCCGCCAAACTCCGATACCAGAATGGGTTGGCCTTCGTAAGAAGCACCGCCGACGAATATTCTCCGGTTAGCCGGCATGGCTTCCACCGCGGAAGCGGTTGTTGCATACCGCTCCTCCAGCACTTCCTGGCGGCTCTCGTAGTCATGAATAGTAACCAGGTCGGTGGTCATATGCTCCCACCCGTCGTTGTAAACAACCGGCCTGCTATCGTCCAATGACTTCGTTAAATGATACATGGCAAGCCCATGCTGCTGCTGACGCTTATCCATCTGAACATTGGGAACGCCCCAGCTCTCATTGAGCGGAACCCAGGTGACGATGCAAGGATGGTTATAGTCCCGCTCGATGATCTCCTGCCATTCCGCCGTGAAGCGGCGAACATAGGACTCGGAATATTCATACGCGTTAGCCGCCTCGCTCCATAACAGCAAGCCGAGCTGGTCGCACCAGTACAAGAACCTTGGGTCCTCCGTCTTCTGGTGCTTTCTCACGCCGTTGAATCCCATTTCCTTCGCCAGCTCCACATCGCGCTTCAAAGCCTCGTCTGAAGGAGCCGTCAGAATTCCATCAGGGAAATACCCCTGATCCAGCACCAGCCTTTGGAAATACGGGCGGTTATTCAGGCACAGCTTGCCGTTCTCGATCGATACCTTCCGCATCCCGAAATAACTGGATACTTGATCGACAACGTTCCCATCTTGAACAAGGCGAAACTCGATGGTATACAAGTTCGGAAACTCGGGGCTCCAGAGGCGTCCCAGGCCATGATCCGTAAAATCGCTCAGCCCTATAGTCCGGAGCTGTTCCGCATTTCGGATCGTATACTGATCCTCGGCAACCAATTCATCCTTATACGATATGGTGATCTGCAGCTTAAGATCCTCTGTAGATTTATAGCCGTCAAGGAATGTCCGGATGCGAATTTCGTTCCGGTCAATGTCAGGCGTCATCATCGCTTTGCTCAGATGTACCGGGGATACCGGCTCTATCCACACACTCTGCCAGATGCCGGTCGTACGGGTATAGAAAATGCTTGCCGAATGCTCAAGCCAATATTGTTTGCCCCTCGGCAGAGTGACGTCGCGGCTGAAATCCTCCGCCCGCAGCACGACCGTGTTGCTTCCTTCCGTGAGCGCGGCCGTAATGTCCGCTTGAAACGGCGTATGCCCTCCTTCATGCATGGCCACCAAATGCCCGTTCACCCACACTTTGGCCATATAATCCACGGCACCGAAATGAAGCACGATCCGTTTCCCGTTCCAGTTCTGCGGGATTTCAAACGTTCTGCGGTACCATACCACATCATGAAAAGAAGGATCTTCAATGCCGCTCAGCCTGCTTTGGAACGTAAAGGGGACGTTGATCTTCCGTGTAAAGGAAGCCATCGCTTCCGCCAGATACCACCCTTCATCCTCGCCGATGGTTTCATCATCAAAACGGAAATCCCATTCGCCATTGAGGGTTAACCACTCTTTGCGCTGAAACTGGGGTCTCGGATATTCGTTGCGAACCGTTTGTGTCTTGCTAACTTCTGTCAACATGATGCAACTCACTCCTAATTATTCAATCTCTCTATCTGCTCGTTTGAACGTCTAGCCTTTGATCGAACCCACATAAACGCCTTTCACAAAATACTTTTGCAGGAAAGGATACACCAGCAATATAGGCACGGTCGAAACTACTATTGCGCAATATTTAACCAACTCCCGGAAAGCCGTCGAGCTCTGAGCACTGTTAATGACAACCCCGCCCGCGCTGCCGATCGTGGTGGCCGTCGAATCATTAGCGACCAGGATTTCCTTCATGAGCAGCTGTAACGGGAACAATTCCCTATCCTTCAGCAGGACCATCGCGTTAAACCAGGAGTTCCAATTCCCGACCAGATAATACAGGAAGATAACGGCCAGCGTGGCTTTCGACAGTGGCAGGATGACCGTGATCAGAATATTGGCCTGGCTCGCGCCGTCAATCAATGCCGCTTCTTCCAGCTCTCTCGGAATCGATTGGAATCCGGTTCTTAAAATGATGATGTTCCAAGTGCTTAAAGCGGTCGGCAGAATCATCGCCCACAGATTGTTGTACAAGCCGATGTCCTTCATTAACAGGAACCAGGGAATCAGCCCTCCACCAAAAAACATGGTGATCGTAATTAAAATCATGATAAAATTTTTGAAATACAAGTCCCGCCTGGAGAGCACGTATGCGCCTAATATCGTCATGACCATATTGACCAAGGTGCCCAGTCCAACATAAATGATCGTATTCATGTACCCCTTCAGCAGGCTGTTGTCTTTAAACACCAGCTTGTAACCGTCGAGTGTGAACCCCAGCGGCTTTAACAATACCCCTTTATGGGCCATCAAGGCACTGGGATCGCTGACGGAAGCAAAGAAGATATGCAATATGGGATAAAAACAAACCAACGTTAATGCGGTTAACAGCGTATAGTTCGTGAAGTCGAATACGCGGTCCCCTATGCTTTTATGCTTCCTTCTTCGTTTCACTTTGAGTTGCTTGATATCCTCCATAGCCTTCCCTCTCTCTTACCATAAGCTGGATTCAGATCTGCGCTTCACGATGGTATTTGTCATCCATAACAGCCCGAAGTTCACGATGGAGCTTATTAATCCGACGGCTGTGGAATAACTTAGGCTCGCTTCCCTCAAGCCCCTTCGGTAAACATAGGAGGCGATGACATCCGCCGTATCATAGATCAAAGGATTATAGAGCAGGATAATTTTCTCGTAACCGGAGGCCATCAATCCGCCGATCGCAAAGATAAACAGGATGATGATGACCGGACTGATCTGAGGCAGCGTAATGTACCACATTTTTTTCACCCTGCCGACCCCGTCGATATCGGCCGCTTCATATAATGATGGATCGATGGAGCTCATCGCAGCCAGATAAATGATGCTGTCCCATCCGATGCTCTGCCAGATTCCGGAAAAGGTATAAATCGGCCGGAACAAATTGGAATACCCGAGAAGGGATGAGTAGTCTTTTCCCGTTATGAACGAAAGCAGCTGCGTAACGACACCTTCATTGGCCGTAAAGATGTGAATGATCCCGCACACAACCACCAGTGAAATAAAATGCGGCATATACGTAATGGTTTGAACGGTCCGCTTAAACTTGGAAGAACGAACTTCGTTCAGCAGCAATGCCAAGATGATCGGTGCCGTAAATCCAAACACGATGCCCCACACATTCAGCAGGAGCGTATTCTTGACGACTCTCCAAAAATAGGGTCCGGAGAAAAAATCGATAAAATGCTTGAAGCCCACCCAATCGCTATCCGCGAAGCCCAGCAAAGGCTTGAAATCCTTGAATGCGATCATAACGCCCCACATCGGCCCGTAGCAGAAGATAATGAACCACGCCACGACGGGAAGGGCCATCAGATAGACGAACCAATTCTTTTTCAGGTCCTTTTGAATCAACCGCTTGGCATTCTTGGGCTCCGAGGGCGTCCGAACATGGTCTATTTCCCTGTTTTTCCGTAATATCTCCATGAATCAACCACCTGTTCTTATTATGAAAACTATCGTTGGTTATACCGATCCAAGGCTGCTTGATGGAGACTTATGAATTCGTCCAGCCCCATGCTCTGCGCTTCCTTCAAAAATTTATCGTAAGCATCGACCGGCAATTCGCCCATAATGATCTTCGCAAAATATTCTCCGCGCAGCGTCGATAACTGGTTTCCAAGCTCGGCTTCGCGCGAGGCTTCGTCTTTCGTAAACGTGATTGGCGGCATCGCCATGCTGGTATCCATGTTTTCCGTCCAATTCTTTCGGATATCTCCGGAATAACTTCCTTTCGCCGAGATCAACGGGTTGGCATGATGCTCGTCGCGGATATTCGGCCAACTGTGCCAGCGGTATTTCCAAAGTGTGACGTCTACCGGCTGACCGTCCGGATCATTGTAGATGTAGCTGTTTTCAGGATAATAAGGCATTCCTTGTTCATCCACCAAATGCACCGTGCCGTACTCGCCAAAGTTAATGAGCTCCCAGCCTTTTTTGCTGAAGTTGAAATCCAGCCATGCCATTGCAGCTTCGACATTTTTGCTCTGGGTGGTGATGGCCGCACTGGTTCCGGTTCTTTTGAAGTTTTTATAGGTGGTCGAGGATTTGTCTCCTTTGTTAAGTACAGGATTCAGCGCCCCCACGAAATCAATATCGTTCTGCACTTTCCAATAGCTCCACATCGTATCCGGTGAGTCCATCATCACGGCCGTATCATCGGATATCGCGCTAGCCATCCGTTGATTGAAATCAGCGGTTGCCCAATCCCGATTCAGCAAACCTTCCTTGTTCCACTGCTGCATGGTCGCGAGATATTCCTTGGCTTTCGGCTGCGCAGGACCCCATGCGACCTTGCCGTTCTCATCCAGGAAGGTCCAGTCCCAGACGCCATATGCACCATTAATGATGCCGGTAAAAATTTGACCGTACGTCGATCCGTAATTCAGTGGAGCTTTATATCCGACTTCCTTAGACTTCTTCAGAAACTCATACCATTCGTCTATTGTTGTCGGGACTGGAAGTCCCGTCTTATCCAGCGCTTCCTGCTTGATCAGCGTTCCGAACCAGATCCATTCGGAATACGGGGCGATGCCGTAGAAACCCAGCAGCCTGCCATCGTCGGTCACGGTCGTTTTTCTTCTCGTTTCGTCCGAATTGCGCCACGCTGTATAGTTGGGAGCATGCTCTTCCATCAGGTCGGTCAGATCGAGGTAAGCGCCGTCATTCACCCCCGCTTCAAAGCCTCCCGGATAACGACCCGGGTCAATGATGATGTCCGGCAGCTCACCGGAGGAGATCATCAAGGTAAAGGCATCGGCTTCCTGCCCGACAGGCGGCGTAATGAAGTTCACCTTAATGCCGGTCAGTTTCTCCACCTGCTTCTGAACCAAGTGATTATTCATATCCGGGATGTTGGAGTTGGCAGGCATCCATACATCAAGCACCACATCGCCTTTGACGGGATAAGCGGAATAATCGCTAGGAATGACTTCTTCGAAAACGTCGCCAAGGTATGTATCATTCAACGTGCTGTTTACCTCGTCAATTTGTTCCTGTGTTGGTGCTTTGTTGCCGCGTATGTCCCCGCTAATATCTTCAAAGGTCACCTCATTCTTCTCTTTGGAGACGCCCTCCTCCTGGGTTACGGTATTATCGGGCTCATTCTTTGCTTTACCGCTGCAAGCGGTCACCATCGAAATGATCAATATGGATATGAATAACAGAGTGGAAAAACGCTTCATCGTTCTGTTCATGCTTAACCTCCCATGATATGAATAATTGACGAGCACCCCCAGCATTAGCGCCGAGAGGATCTATATTCCGTAGTTTTTAAGGGGCGCCAGTTTAAAGCCTTGCTATCCACCATTCTTCAATCGTCGGAGTGTCTAATCACCATTCCAATGGATCCCCTTTCACATGTAAGTTGACGGTATTACCAACCTCTACGCGTCCATTTAATACAATTATCCTGTATCTTTAACCGAAGTATAAGCATATCTATTTATCTTGTCAACGCTTTCATACATAATTTTCGTAACTAAAATGAGTCGTTTTTTCAAATACATGCTTTTAATTTAGGATATCGGAAACGATAAACAAACTCATATCCCTTTATATAAAGGGGTTCCCGTTTGAAAAAACACGATTTTTCGTTATGGATTTGCAATTCCTTCACGTTTCACTCTTATCCGTAATAAACCCCCATTCATTACACAAAATCCGTAATGAATGGGGGTTTATATAAAATCCTATGAATGTTCACTTCATCAGTGCGGCATTTGCCACTCCTTTGCCGTCATCATCGTTCTTCTCGGCAGTACCTACTCGTTTATGTTATGAATCCGCATACATGATTCTCCGGACGGTATCGGTATGGCCTCCGAATCACTGGCAGGGACACCGAAGTCCGGGGTTCCATCCGGCTTCCAGTCGAACTTCTGGATGCGGGTCGATCGCAAGGCCGTATCTGCTCCAGGCGCTGGAAGCGCATGGTAGACGATCCAGTCCTCCTTGCCATCCGGTGATTGCGTGAAGCTGTTATGGCCGGTGGCATACACCCCGTTTCCCACGCTTTTGCAAAATACAGGCTCCATGGATTTAGTCCAGGAAAGCGGGTCCATCGGATCTGCGGTTTCATCCATCGTGAGCATTCCCAGCGCATAATCCTCAGACCAGGTGGTGCTGGCCGAGTATACTAGAAAGATGCGGCCGTTTCGCTGAAGGATGACGGGACCTTCGTTAATGGCCATTCCGCCTTGTTTTTCCCAGGATAGGGTCGGGGCCGTGAGCAATACATGGTCCCCCGTCAAGGTCCAAGGGTTCGACATTCTCATGATGTATATGGCAGAACCGTAGTCCGGGAAATGTCCGTACCCGGCATACAGGAAATAAAGCTGATTCCCTAAGGTCATGACTGTACCGTCCAGTCCGGGTACAGGGGTTGGCAGCGCGCCCTTCCACTCCCATTCGCCTTCCATCGGATCAGGCTCCACGTTCTCCAGCACGCATATTTGGCGTGACTCGTCGCCTCCTCCATCATTTGCCGTAAAATAAATGTACCATTTGTTATCCAAATGATGAATTTCCGGCGCCCACAGGTTATAACTATAGCGTCCGCCGGCTTCCGGAGTCCAGATCGTTTTCTTCCGGCCCTCCGCAAGGCCTGTCAATGTCGCGGATTGCGTCAACTCCAGACGATCGCGTCTCGTCGACATAAAATAGTAATGGCCGTCCGTATGCTTCCATACCCAAGGATCGGCTGCTTGCTCCACAATCGGATTATTGAATGTTGGTCCATGTGGCATCTTCTTATCCCCTTCATCCTTCAATTTCTGTAACCTGAGTAACCACTGCGGCGATACCAATGATGACTCCCACTAGCTCCTCCACACCTCCCGCAAAAAAGTTAAACTCATCTTACTGATGTCTTCCAGCGTTGTCTATAAGCAAAAACAAGAGGTATTTTATGTTATATTATCTAACATATAAGGGGTGGATGTATTGGTTCATGAGGAAAGGAACCCGCTCCGCTTGGGATCGGTGCCAATCGGGAGTCCGTCCAGAACGCTATTGTCGAACGCAAAAAAAGCTAATCCATTAAGGATCAGCTTTACTGTAAAATGGATCTCGCCAGACGAAACCCGAGATCCTCAATCCGAAAGGTCGGGTGGCTACGACGGCGGCATGTCGCCCCGCAGCCCCTGGCCTCTTCCGCCCAGCTTCCGCCGCAGAATACTCTGTATGAGCCGTATATGTCCGGATCGTATATATCCCAACACCATTCCCACACATTTCCGAGCATATCGTAAAGCCCCCAGGCATTCGGATGCTTTTTGCCTACCACATGCAGGGCGCCCCCGGAATTCCCTTCATACCAAGCGATGTCATCAAGCTCTCCGTATCGATAGCCATCACTCCCGGCCCTACACGCATATTGCCATTCCGCTTCCGTCGGTAGGCGGTACCCATCCGTCTCCCAGTTGCACACCACACGCTCACCATCTTCCGTGGCCGAATAACACTCGTCTAGACCTGAGTGACGAGATAGCATATTACAGAAGTATATCGCATCATTCCATGATACATCGACGACCGGAGCCTGCATGACATCAGTGAATCCTGCCGACTGCGACATAAGCGAGAAATATAACGCCTTTGTAACAGGAGTCGGTGCAAGCTGAAAAGCATTTACTTCAACCGCCCACGAAGATTTGATTCGGTCGTCCCTTAATTGAATTTCGCCTGCTGGAATGTCTACCATCGGATATTCTTTTGGATTAAACCCTGGTACTGACAACCGTCTTCCTCCCGCTTTCGTCTCTTAGTTCAACCTGCTTAACCGTTCAATTCCTTGTTGTTCACTCGGCAAGAAAAAGAAATCGTTTCCCTTATTGCATTCATATATGAAGTCTTGCAAGCTTTGGCTCGGATAAATAGAAAAATCTCCGATAATCGCAACCTTAACATGATAATTGATATACTTCTGGAGGATTTCGCCTGCAAGGCGCGTCTTCAAATCGAAGAAGGCTTCGCTGAATATCGACTGATTCATCACCATACGATGGCTGCCCGTTTCATATTGCACGGTTGCCATAAGATCCAATGCGGATTGGACATCCTTTATCAATATTTCATTGCTGCTTACGACCGCTATGGTTCCTCTATCTGTTTCAACCTTCTCGATATCCATAGTTCCCTCCTGTTTGGGTAAGTCTTCTTACATAATCCTCACATATGTACCGGTTATCGCCGCCGTTGGCCGGTGGAACGTTTGCTACTCTAAAGAAGCTCAGACCTATAACCATCGCCATCAACCCATAGGCAGCGCTATGGGAATCCTCAACGGACATCTGTCCCGTCCGATTACCGTAATCCATGATCTTGGTGATGCCTTGGAGATCAGCCTCGTAACTCTTCGATACCACTTCCTGCAAATTGTGATCCAGCATGGCTTTTGAGAAAAACTGCACAAAGAGCTTGCCTTGATCTGCATGCGGGATATACATCTTCTCGACCCCATCCAGCTGTGACACATTAATCGTTTGACCCTTGTCATCGGTGAGCGGGGGAAGCATAAACTTCAGGGCAAGATCCATCATTTCCCCCGATGTCATGGTATGTTCAATGCCTGATTCGATCTTCAGTCCATAGTACGCCAAGAACGACTTGAAAGCTTCGATCGTCAATTGATCCTTATTCTTATAATAATAAGTAACAACTCCCTTGGAGCAGTTCGCATGATCAGCAACCTTATCCAGGGTCATGCCGTCAATCCCATACATGCTGATGCAGGTTAACGTGGCATTAATGACGTCTGCCCTGCGTTTTTGTTCCATCCCTAATTTGGGCATGATTTCTTCACCTGTATCTTTGATTTTTATTTATACTGAACAGTCGGAATAAAAAAAGTGTACACAATGATGGCACATATTGTAAATGAAGGTTTATTGATGGATAGTTCCAATCTATTTCGAGTGATATCGAAAAACGACCATCCCAAATTGAAATCAAGAGATCCCGTTCTCCTGCCTGGAGAACGGGATCTTCATCATTCCTCTTCCTCTGCAATCGCCAGCACGGACGCGCTGGCCTGCCGGGTCGGCCCGTTGTCCGAGACGAGCGTCGCCAGACTCGTGATGACAGTGTCCTCCTCCACATCCGGCAGGACGAGCAGATAAAGCCAGTAGTTTGATTTGATATACCTAAGCTTCTCCTTCAGCCCGCTTGTTCTGATATTCGCTTCTGATCTAGTGTTCTCTGTGATTCCTGCAGTTTGCTGCAAGTTCTCCTCCCCCTTTTTGTTCATTAGCACAATTGAAAATGCGATTTTTGAAACTTCCATCCAAAAGAAAGTGCTTCCATCAGTCGTCATCATCAATATAGCAAATACAATTTACAACAACTGCATCACTCCGTCAACAAATTTAGCAACACAAAAAGTTTACATTTGAACATATTGAAAGTGTTTCAATTGTTTCTTTTTGTAAAAAAACGTCACTATCCATGAAACTAGTTATGTTTTTCCTGTGAATTCAATATAAAATCAAAACATAACGACTCCGATTTGTCTATTTTTATTTGTTCATTTGTTTACTGAATGAAAATAATTTCTTATTTCCATCACGAATGACTAAATGGTCAAAATGTTCATTTGTAACATTCAAGTTGATTATTTTGTGGAGTTATACTACGATTAATTTAGTCGAAGACGTAATACTTTTGCCAAAGGAGCCATTATCGTTGAGCAGAGAAAAGGTTACCATTCAAGACATAGCAGATTCGCTAGGACTTTCCCGAAATACAGTGTCCAAAGCATTGAATAATAATCCTTCTATACCGGATGAGACACGCAGCAGAGTGATCCAGAAAGCAGTCGAGATGAAATACAAGCAGTTCGCCTTCTTCGAACATGAGATTGCTTCTGCCAAAAAATCAGGTAATATTGCCCTGCTTACGGCTAACATGCCGAACAATTCACATTTTGGTACGTCCCTATTAAGCGGGCTCGAACAAAAGATCAGCTCCGTAGGATTTAATTTATCAATACACATGGTTCGAGAGAATGAACTGAAATCACCAGCTCTTCCTGTGAATTTTGACAAAAGTAAAGTAGACGGTATAGTCTGTATCGAATTGTTTGACGAGAACTATACTGAATTTATTACCTCGCTTGAGATACCGACATTATTTATCGACGCTTCGGCAGACTTGGCGTTTTCTGAGATGAAGGCGGATTTACTGCTAATGGAAAACAGCCATAGTACCTTCAGGATAACGAAACGATTGATTGATGAAGGCGTCGCCCCAATCGGGTTTATCGGCGATTACCGCCATTGTATGAGCTTCAGTGAACGTTGGGAAGGATTCAACAAAGCATTCTTTACAGCTCAGATCAAACCCCATGAATCGTTCTGCATCCTTGAAGAAGACCGATACATCGCTGACTATCAGTGGCTTAAGCAGCAACTAACAAGCATGAAAAAACTCCCGTCCGCATTCGTTTGCGCGAACGATTTCATCGCTATTCATGTCATTCGCATATTGAAGGATTTAAATATCCGAATACCTGAGGAGGTTATGGTTTGCGGATTCGACAATGCCCCCGAATCGCGGATCATAGAACCCCATTTGACGACAGTCCATATCCACCGTTCCGAAATGGGAATTCTAGCTGCCGAGATGCTGCTTAAAAGAATCGAAAATCCCTATAGACCTCCACAGGTTACTCACGTCAAGACAACACCGGTTTTCCGACAATCGACAGGTCATGCGTAGTAAATTTATCTCCAAACATGACGAACTGGCTTGGTGCCGGTTTGTCTCTTTCATCACCTAGATCGTACATTGATTCGAAATATTTGAAACTTAGATGCTATATAGGCAACTTTTTCTTGTGAAGTACGGAATTGTAGACAAGAAGGATAATAAGCTTGACAAGGAATGCAATCCGACAATTTAATTCAAAAAAGTCGAGCAGGGAACGATGAGGTCCCCTGCTCGACTTTTTCTATCTTATCCTCTGGTCTCGATTTTTACATCGCTGAATTGAGCACTGCCCTGACTGACAAACAAACCGAGCTTCCCATACTGGATATCGTACATTCTGGCACTCATCGCTATGTTCTCATCCACGTAAATCTCACAAATCGAGCCGTCTATAAACACTTTGATTTCGTAAGGACGTTCGGGAATAAGCTCAATCGGACGCTCCAGCTCTACCTCATAAGGGAATGTCTTTCCGCCCTCTTCCGACTGCATAATATATCCCCGGAAAGTAAGGCGGTTTCGTTGCGGTTCAAATGTAATATAATAGGCCGCATCCAGGGTGTCTTCTGTTCGGAGCATGAACCCAAGTCCTTGTGTTTGTCTGGAGAATGAAACACTCGCGGATATTTTGCACTGATCTGGGAGATCCTCCCGGGTCGTGCAGCCAGCAAACCCATACGGCGACTCGCAGGAGAGCGAGCAATCCGAATCGAGCCACGCTCCCTCAACACAGTTAAAGCGCACGGGCATCAGTTCTTTAAATGCAGCATCGACCGTATCTGGCACTTTGACGCCGAGGGTGCCATCCGGACGCTGCACGATTTCATGCACGATCAGATTCCCGCCCCAATCCCAAGTGTCGTAATCCTTGCCTTGGGACTTCGGAGGATTCCAGCCGAATAAATCGTCATTCTTCGTTGGATTCCACCCGAACAGGTAACGTTTCTGTCCGTCAGCCACGGATTTGGCCGCATAGAAGGCCCTCCCGTCAAAAGTATCCTCCTTTGGGGTAATCCAAGGGCCATTCAGGCTGCGGCTCATCCGGTAAAATGTCGCAAATCTTCCCGTATAAGAGGAATAAATCAAATACCACCAATCCCCGATTCGGAACAAATCGGGGCATTCGTGAGCCCCCACGTGCAGATTCGGCGCGTACAAAGGTTCACGGTACTCCCAGGCTTTCAGATCCTTGGATGACAGCAGCGCGGTGCACCCTTTTCGATTGGTCGGCCCTTTCGCCATCGCCGAAAGCAGCATCCAATATTGGCCTTCCTCTTCATTCCAGAACACGAAGGGATCGCGCCAATCGGAAAGCTCATAGATGCGGTCGTCAGCTGCAAAGGTATCCTCGGGAATGGGCTCCCAGGTCTTCAAGTCTCTGCTGATCGCATGACATACCAGCTGCTTGCCCGGTGGGAATATGCAATAGAACATATGGTAGATACCGTCCACTTTCAGAATATGACCGGTGCCGCCTTCAATCTTACAGGGTCCTTCTTCCCGATAATTGACGAAGTCCTTCGTTCCGACAAGATACCAGCCGTGATCAAGGCCCTCCCGGTAGTTATCCCGCCAGCCGTGCAGATAGAACAGCTTAAACTCCCCGTCTTCATAATAGGGAATAACGTCCCCTACCCAGGCGTTCTCCGGTCGATAGAAAAATTCCTTCATCTTCATCCCTCCTGATGGTTTAAGTGGCTTAATCGTTCATCCAAGGAAACGGGCATGTACGCATCGCTTGTGCCCCGCTCCTGATACCAGTAAACGGTGGCAGCATACACACATTCGTTATTAGCGCCCCAATGATTCCCCTTGTACTTCTCAATAAATCCCTCAAAGGAGTTCATGAAGGGAATATTGTCGCAAAGCCCGTACCACCAGGTTTCGGCTTCCTCATCCGGTTTCTCCCAGCTATTGTACACATGCAGATGAACGCCGCAGAACCTTCCCCGGCCTTTCGTCAGCAGCAGAGGCCAATCCGGCCAGCGATCTCCTCCTTCCTTGAAGCGCTCCGCATCCAGCTCCAGATAATCATCCCGATGCCATTTGGAATGAAACCGCAAGAGGTTGTCCGCATAAGACTTGGATAGAGGAGTATACAAGATCTCCGCCGAAATCTCGCATGCCTCCGTCCCGTCATTTTCAATTTCAATCCTCACCCCTTCCGAGAACGGCATGTACCAATAACAGTACATTTCATGTTCATTCATACCGAGAGGCAGAGAGCGGTACGGCTTGATCCCGGGCGCGCTCCCAAAAAAATCGCCCAGCGGAGCCCATACGGAAGGGGTTTCTTCATTGTCCCATTTCATTGAGATAGCCAATTGCCTGGCCATGATCCGCTGCTGTTCCTCGCCTTTTCGTCCAAGGTCTGTCCTCATCCGGATCATGGAAAAAGCGCCGGCCCCTTGTTTATCCAAAAGCAACGCTTTGCCGCCTGCTGGTACGGATACCGTAACGCTGTCAGTAAAGGACTCTTCAGTTTTCATAAACGAGTACGTTCCTCTTTGCTGTAAAACCCGGTCTGCTTCAGCCAGGGCAATAGCAGACTCCTTGTCAATGCTGCCATTAAAGGACGGCAGTTGGACTCCGGCAGGGAAGGTGGTATAGGTTATGTGATAATAAGCGCCCCAACCTTTATCCAGCAGCACCTTGCAATGTTTTTGAAACGGGATGGGGATGAAGCAGTTTCTTCCACGGGACAAAGTAGGTGACAAATTCGGAAAATTGGATGGTGGCCCTTCCTGATTGAATTTTTCAAAATAATCTCGGAAGGGCTGATCGATCACGGGGAGTTCGGCATGATCAACATAAATCCGGATATGTCCATCCTCGGGAAGCGCGGACCAGAATCTCCAGATGACGCCGGGACCGTCCAGTTCCATGGCGACGATGCTGTCTCCTTCCTTACGAATGAAGCCTCTTCCGTCATCATTGGCGCCCCAATTCTCGTATAAGCCTGTCTCGGCATTGTAAATGGAGCTCCGGTCAAAGCTTGAGAAACACCCCGATTTCTCACCGGCCTGCGGCGGTACAGCCAGAGCTTCCAGATCATATAATCGCTTCACGAGGTCTTGATACGTATAAACCTGCTCCGTTTGATTCATGTTAGTCTCTCCTTTGTACCTGCACGTTTTCTTGGTCATCTGTCGCTTTACCCAAATGGTAAGGAGCGCCTAAGCGCTCACGTTACCAGATGGCCTGCATATCCCATATAACCAAGGATTTAACCACTAGTTCCCCGTCTCCCCAAATCTCAAGCCCCAAAGCATCCTTGCGGCTCGGATACACCCGGGTCGTCAGGCTTTTCAATCCGTTGGCATAGGCTTCAACCATGGAGCGGTCCAAATAAATGTGAAGCTTTAGATTCTCCCCTAAGAGCTCCAGATTGCCGCCCTGAATTCCTCCGCACTTTTCTCCCGGGTGAAGGGTGGTTTTTGTTCGGTCGACAGAGAACGTGGATTGGTTCATATCATAAAACAGAAGCGTCTCTTCTTCCCCATCCGGTGTACGACGGATCTTGATTCCGAATTGTTTGGCGCTGCCCGGCTCCATTTCCAATTGGATCTCAAGCATATCACCTTGAACATCCTGAATCAGTTCATTAGCCTCAGCCAATGATTTGTCCCGGAGCGATAGCCGTTTGGAGCCGCGCAGCGATTGAAGCTCCTGAATCGGCTCAATCCCTAACCGTCCATCCTCCCTCAAATACACGCTGAGCGGCAACCCGGCGTTGTGAGCCCAACCCGATTGATATTCCAGTTCGAGAGTCCGGTCGCCTTGGGCTATTGTAAATATGATCTTTCTGCCAGTCTTCGGATCAACCATTCCGCTCGGACCGGTAAAATGAAAATCACCAACGTCAATCAATTGCGGTTCCTCTTGATCCGGAATAAATGATAGATTTTGCTTGTCAAGCTGCCCGATCCAATAGAATACCTCGACATCCGCTCCCTGTCCTACAGGGCTGACCAGTAAAAGATGCTTGTCCACTCCCTGCTTGTCGCTGCCAAGGGGGAGAAGCACGGGAAGCTCCCAGATGGGTCCAAGATAAGGAAACTTCTGAATATCCGCTTGAAACAATGGCCCTTTGTATGTCCAATTCAGCATATCCTGAGATTCAAAAGCCAGCGCTGCTCCACCTTCGCCTTCGATCCCGGACCCGACCAAAGAAAACCACACGTCATCGTCCTTCCACACGAACGGATCCCGGAAATCCCCGAATGCGCCCATGCCCTTCTTTTGTACAATCAACGGTACCGGATGCTTGATCCAATGAACCAGATCCGGATCTCCATCCCGGGTATAGGTACTTCGTGCAAGCGCCACGCTCTGATTCGGCGAAGCACTGTCATTGCCCGCCGTAAAGAACAAAACAGGCAGGCCGTCTGCATCGTAGGTCGCGCTTCCCGACCAGATCCCATCCGGTGCGAGCTGATCTTTTTCAGGGGCTAATGCCACAGGAAGATCACGCCAATGGACCAGGTCCTCGCTTACCCAATGTCCCCAATGAATGTGATAAAAAAATGGCCCAAGAGGGTTATGCTGATAGAATAGGTGGTATTGGCCATCAAAATAGATCGGAGCATGGGGCTCGTTCATCCAATGTGCCGGCGGGCTGGCATGATACTGCGGTCTGTGTCGATCCAGAAGCAAAGGCGTCCGATCCAGCTTGATCTCATCATACGCTAATTGCGGATGGACTCCTCCGAAGGCATCTTTCAACACTTGCCGGTAAGATTCGGCAATCTCCTCCGCGCTCAAAGCGCGATTATAAATCTTGAGTTCATCCATGATACCGCTAAACATGTGAAGGCTAAAAACGCCCGCCCATTGGCTGCTGTGATTATTTTTGCCAATGAGCAGTTCCGTGTCTACTGCTTCGGCCAGACGAGAATGACGAGGTAGCTCAGCCGAAGCGATTTCACTACCGTTTAAGTACAGTTTCATTTCCCCTTGCTTCCCATCAAACACAGCATGTACATAAGACCACTTGTTTTTGGGCAGTTCAAGACCGTCCGGCGACCAAACTTCCTTCCAGTCTCCTCCTTCCAGCCCGACTTGGAAGGACCAGGAGCCATGACGAAACATGCCCAGCAGATAACCCTGCTGGCGATCCATGTTGCAGCGGTTCACGATGGCTGACAGCTTACCTTCATACCCCCATTCATAGGAACGGGGAGCTACCCATACTCCGATACTCAGTGCTGATCGATATTCTGTCTCCCGGTCCGCATCTCCCTCTTTGAACGGATGGGTAATATATGTCGAGTAACCGTCGAACAGAAGCCCTTTTCCCATAACTCCCTGTCTCCACTGCGGATCGCAGGATTCCGTAAACTCGGCTTGATTCAATACGTACTGAATATCATCCCGTACTTGAGATATGCTCTCCTCAGCATTGGTTCCGGCTCCTTCATCGAAGGGCCAATACATCATCAGCCCCTGATTGTCAGGTGTTTGGCTCACGCTTCATCCCTCCCTGATATCTGTTCTATGTTGTTATTGGAAGTATGAATAGACCGAAGTGTATGGACATGGAGCGAGTTCAGTACAACCTGCCCTGTTTCCGTACTTATTGAAAGCTTATTAATCGGGGCATCCGGGAAAATTTGATCCGTGAGAACAACCAGGCCTTTATTCGCATACACTTCAACCGCATTGCGATCCAGCCAGATATGCAGCTTGATTTTCCCATTTTCCGGAACCAAACTGGCGCCATGCTTACACGCAAACGACGCGTGAAAATCCGTCATGCCTGATTTGGAACGGTCGATGAATAGCCATTGGCGTACAGGATCATACCCGATGATCGTCTCACTTTGCCCGGACGATTGCATTTTGATATAAACCTCGCCGGCGGATCGAATATCGATGTCCGCTTCAATCTCCAGCAAGTCATCCTTCATCTTCAGCACATACGGGAACTCAGGGGCTACCGTGAGCATATTCCAGTTCCTCGACTCTTTCCGCAGCTGCTCGATTTCCCGGACAGGCGTTTGGGTTAGCACGATGCCCTCATCCCGATGGGTCAATGACAAAACGCGTGGCAGCGTCATTGCGCCTCTCCAGGCGCCGGTAGGCGTGTCGTTGGCATATTTCCAGTTGCTCATCCATCCGATGATCACGCGCCGTCCGTCTTGCTCAGGTATATCCGACCAGGTGACCCCTGCATAGTTGTCCCGACCATGATCCAACCACATGATATGATCTGCCGAATTTTCGTTGATAAATGTATTTCCGTCAAACTCTCCGATAAAATATTGCGTGCGTGATCCTTCCGGACAGGAGGGGTTATCCCCAATGCTCATGACAAGCACCCATTTGGAACGCCCACTGTCATCGATCGGCAATTCAAAGAGATCCGGGCATTCCCAAACACCGTCATGCGAGCCTTCCTCATGGCCGAATTCGCCTGTAAGCGACCAATCACGCAAGTTTGCCGATCCATAAAACCGAACATGGTCTCCCACGACAATGGTCATAACCCACCGCTCACTTTGTGCATGCCAGAACACTTTCGGGTCTCGGAAGTCTACCAGATCAGGCTCGGCAAGAACCGGATTCCCCTCATATTTGTGCCAGGTTCTGCCTTTATCGCTGCTGTAAGCCAAGCTTTGCCGCTGGCGCGGCTGCCCGGTCTCTGGACATGTGTCCGCATGGGTAAAAATCGCAATCAATCCATGGGTACCCGCGAACAGTCCACTGCTGTTATTAAAGTCAACCACACAGCAGCCGGAAAAAATGGCTCCATGCTCGTCCGGGAACAGTGCGATAGGCTCATGCTGCCAATGAATCAGATCATGGCTTACAGCATGGCCCCAGTGCATCGGCCCCCATTTATTACTAAAGGGATGGTGTTGATAAAACAGATGATATTCTCCCTCGTAATAGACTAATCCGTTCGGATCGTTCATCCAATGGGATGGAGGCGAAAAATGAATTCCCGGTCTAAATCCCTCATCCATCTGTTTATTTGATTCCATGATCTTATTGACTTCATCTATCGTCGGCATTGACTGAAGAGCCCCTTTCCGTGTTGTCACTAACGCACCGCCAGCATTGGCAAAAGTCAGCATGCTGATGATTTGCTGTTTTTCTAGTTTATTTAAAGAAATATCGCATTCCAGTATTTTATATAACAAGCAGCCTAGAAAAGCGTCGCCGGCCCCCGTCGTATCGATGGTATTCACTTGGAAACCCGGGACATAACCTTCATGAGCAGCCAACCGGTAATAGCAGCCTTGTTCAGCTAACGTAACGACAATGAAGGCGATACCGAATTGTTGCTGTAACAGGAGCGAGCCTTTTTCAACATCGGTTATACCCGTGATAAAGCAAAGCTCTTTTTCTGATATTTTCAAAATATCTGCATGCTTCATGCCCCACAGGATATTCTGCTTTGCTTCCTCCTTACTCTCCCATAATGCAAACCGGATGTTCGGATCGAATGAAAGCAGAGCTCCGGCCTCCTGGGCCTTAATAACTGCCGCTCTTGTTGCTGAACGTGCCGGCTCATGGGTCATCGACAATGAACCAAAGTGCAGTGCCCGGCAGTTCCCAATCCTGTCGAGCGGGACATCCTCTGAGCGCAACAAGGTATCCGCTCCCGGCTGCCGGTAGAAGCTGAACGATCGGTCTCCGCTGTCATCCAAATGGACAAATGCCAGCGTTGTTTTGGCTTCATTCGTAAACGAAAGCGCGCTCACGTCGACCCCGCAGCTAAGCAACGTGCCTTGCAGCAACGAACCAAAGTGATCCTTACCGACCTTGCTAATTAATGCAGATTTGGCTCCTAAACGGGATAGCGCAGCTGCTACGTTAGCCGGAGCCCCTCCGGGATTGCATTCTAACTGCTCGTTGCCTCCTGCTGTACGCCCTGAGGGGGTAAAGTCTATCAATGCCTCTCCAATGGTTATTACTTCAAGCACAGTTTCTCCCCACCTGTCGTTTGATTATTTATCTGTTTAAATTTGCGTTATAACGATCCAGCCCATTTTGATAGATCTCCATCAACTCGTTCAAGCCCATCTTCTCCAGGGTCTTCACATAGCTGTCCCACTGTTCATCCACGCCGCCATCAACAATGAATTTTCCTCGTTGAGTATTGACATATTTAATCAATTCGGGCTCAATTTTATTGATTTTGTCCAGTTCCTCCGGCTCAAAGAAGATACTCGGATAGTTTTCCTTTTCCATATAGGGATCGTAATATTTCTCCAAGTCTTTAACGCGCTGCTGGGCTCTAGGCTCCAGATCAACTACTTTTCCCAAATCTTCGATGGTAATAACGCCTGGTCCGCCAGCACCTGGAGCCACTTTTTGACGGAATTCGCCTGCGGAAGTACCCTCAGGAAGCGGCAGGTTCACCAATTTCCCATTCTCGTCCTTCTCGAATACGATATCCAGCGGACCCCAGTGGATTTGAGCAGCCATGTATGGCTCATACTGCTGATCGATCCAACGCATCGTAATTTCCGGATTCTGGTTCTCTTTAGTAATCACGAAAGCGCCGCGTCCTGGACCGCCACCGTTGCCGCGACCGATCAATTGATCCCCGTTCGGTCCTTTGAGCGGAGACAGCAAAGCATAATCCTCGCTTCGCTCCGGTCCGACCACCTCATCGACTTCCCACCAGATATAGGAGCCGAGTGTTTCGATTGTTGTTTTCCCTTTGGCCAGATACTGAGCGGCGTCCTGGGTAAACGATTCGGGGTCAATCAAGCCCTGCTTATACCATTTTTGATAAAAATATTTCAACGCTTCCTTATATTCAGGCTGCGTGGCGGTAAAGATCACCTTTCCGTCGCGGACGATCCGATGTTCCATGTTATCAGGAAGTCCGAAAGCTCCGAATATGCCAGCAATATCCATACACCATTGCATGTGCATAAAGCTTAACGGAATTTCGTCGGCCTTGCCGTTACCGTTTGGATCCTGCGTTTTAAAGGCAACTAATGCTTCCGTATATTCATCCAGTGTCTGTGGCATTTTCAGCCCCAGCTTGTCGAGCCAATTTTTATTGATGACGTGAAAGAAGGGGTTTGTTCCAAGATTGTTCTCTTCCCACGAAGGCAGCCCGTATATATGCCCATCCGGTGCCGTGATCGAGGACTTAATGTCAGGCCGGCGATCTAAGAGCGCTTTCAGATTAGGCGCATATTGATCAATTAAATCTTCCAGCGGGAGGATGGTACCATCTTCTCCGTAAGTAACCAGCTCGTAATCGGAGAATCCGGCTCCGTAAAAAGCATCCGGTAAGTTGCCGCTGGCCAGCAGCAAATTTTTCTTCTCTGTAAAGTCGGTGTCCGGAATGTTCTCCCACTCAATCTTAACGTTGGTTTCCGCTTCCAATCGTTTGAAAATTTCCATTTGCGAATACTCTGGCGCCAATGCTGCTTTCGGGGATACCATCTTTAACGATACCGGTTCATTCACAATCGGAAGACCCGTTTTGTTAAAATTCGCAGCCTGATCAGGATTATCCGACTGATTCTTGGCGTCTCCTGAACATCCACTCAGCGCAAAAGCTCCGGCTAACATAAGAATCCCCGCTCTTTTGAATACAGATTTCATCGTACATAACCTCCCTTAGATCATTACGCAAGATTGATACATTACTTTGTCTTTCTCTATAGTGGTCTGGATGCTGATATATCGATTCTGCTGCGCATCCCCCCTTTCAAGTATCATGTCTTCATCATCCTTTGATCGATCCGATCATAACGCCTTTGACAAAGTACTTCTGCAGGAAAGGATAGAGAATCAGCAGCGGCAGACTGGATACAATGATGACGCCGTATTTGATCAGCTCCGTTACGCGCATCTTCGCCGCGTAGGATTCCACGTCCACCATCATGCCAGAGTTCACCTGATTCTGGACGAGAATGTTGCGCAGCACCAGTTGCAGCGGATATTTACTTTCGTCGTTCAAATAGATCAGAGCATCAAAGAAACCGTTCCAGAAACCGACGACATGATACAGTACCATGACGGCTATTATGGACTTGGATAAAGGCAATACAATGCTCCAGAAAAATCGGGTGTTGGAACAACCGTCGATCGAAGCAGCTTCCCACATTTCATCCGGGATGGAGGACTGAAAAAAAGTCCTTACGATAATGACATTCATGATGCCGCCGGCACCGGGGATCACAAGTGCCCAGATCGTGTTCAGCATGTGAAGATCCTTGATTAACAAATACGTAGGGATCAACCCACCGCTAAAAAACATGGTGATCAATAAGAACCACATGATAACAGGTCTTCCAACTAGATCCTTACGGGCTAACGGGTAAGCGGCAAATACGGTAACCGCTACTCCGATCAAAGTTCCAATACCCGCGTATAGCAGGGAGTTGGCATACCCGATCCAAATGGAGGAGTCATTGAATATTCGTTCATAGCCATCGAGCGTAAAACCCTTCGGAAATAACCATACTTCCCCCGAATAGATGAGATTGGGATCACTGAATGAAGCAATCAGCACAAAATACAGCGGAAATAATACGATCAGCATGACTACGGTCAAGAAGAAATAGTTGATGGCGTCGAACCATGCGTCTCCTCTGCTTTTTCTCTTCAATAACTGGTTCAAAGTGAATCCCCCCTACCAAAGACTGGTTTCCGTTAATTTTTTGGCGATCCGGTTGACGGTGACAATCAGGATGATATTGATGACGGAGTTAAACAGTCCGACTGCCGTAGAAAAGCTGTACTGCGCCTTCTGAATCCCCAATTCATATACATAGGTTGGAATAATATTCGAAGTCGCATAGTTCAGATCGCTTTGCATTAGAAATGCTTTCTCGAAACCGATGCTCATGACGTTCCCGAGTGCGAGAATTAGCAGAATGACAATGGTTGGCAAGATGGACGGAATGTCCACGTACCATACACGCTTCCATTTACTTGCTCCATCCATAATCGCGGCCTCATGCAGTTCGGGATTAACCCCGGCAAGCGCAGCCAGGTAAATAATCGTGGCGAAACCGGTCTCTTGCCATATGCCTGACAAAATGTACAATGGACGGAACCATCCCTCGTCAGCCATGAATAGAATGGGTTCTCCTCCGAACCAGGTAATGATGAGGTTCACGAGTCCGCTGTTTGGAGATAAAAAAACATGGAGCATACCGACGAGCACAACGGTAGAAATAAAGTGCGGTGCATAAATGACGGTCTGGATAAATTTCTTGTATCGCTTGCCCAGCATCTGATTCAGCATGATCGCGATAATAATCGGAGCCGGGAAGCTGAACACAAGCGATAGAAAACTGAGGGTTAGCGTATTTTTCATGATGATCCAGAAGTTATAAGAATTGAAAAAATCAATAAAATGCTGGAAACCTACCCATTCGCTGCCCCAAATGCCCTGGCTCGGTGAAAAATCCTTAAATGCAATTTGTACTCCATACATCGGATAGTACTTGAACAGGAGGTAAACCAGAATGATCGGCAGCAGGAACAGATACAGCTCGTAGTTGCGTTTGACTCGACTCCAAGTTTTACGATTTTCTTTGATCAGGGGTTGTTGTCCCCCGGAATCTCGTGAAATCATCGTCATACTCCCTTTCTTCGTAAAATGATTTTACGTTATTGAAACGTTTCCAATTTAATTGAAACGTTTCCAATTTTCCATGAGAAAAACGTCACCCGGTTAATCCACCGGTGAAACAGCCGTGGCAGTTGATGTTTTTCCAATACTGGTAAAGCCTTTTTATTCTGAGGAACAATCAAGTCGTTTCACCTTGCCTAAACATGACCGGAAGACGATAAACTTCTCGGTCCAATGTTTCGCCATCAATCTTTTTGAAAAGCAGCCTGATCGTCGTACGTGCCATCTCCTCTACAGGCTGTCTGATCGTTGACAATATTGGATGGAAATACGGATGATCCTGAATCCCGTCATACCCGATGACCTTTACATCCTCTGGAACGCGAATGCCCAGCCTACCTGCTCTTTCGATATACTTGGCGGCGAACATATCCGTAATAGCAAAAATGCCGTCCACGTCCCGATACTCATTAAGAAACTCGCCATAATAGGCATCGTCGTCCACAACGGGGTCTGTCTTCTCGTATATAACATAATCGACTCCCATTGTACTGGCCTCCTGAATGAAGCCTTCCTTCCGATTCATGGTTTCACTGAAAACGGAAGTGACACTCCCCAAAAAGGCAGGTTTTCGGGACCCAGCTTTGACAAGTTCCCTTAACGCCAGACGCCCACCTTCATAATTATCCGAAGTGACGCATGTGATTTTCTTGTTGAAATGCCTGTCGATACTGACAATCGGAATGTCATTGCTAACGTAATTTTCAATATCGTTGTACGTAATGCCGACAATACCTGCCACTTTGTTTTGCTGAAGCATATCAAGATAATACAATTCCTTTTCAGGTTTGCCGCCGCTATTGCATAGCATGAGCTTAAAACCTTCCCGATCCAACTCATCTTCAATATAATAAGCCAGTTCGGAGAAAAAGGGATGCCAGATACTCGGGAGCAGCAAGGCTACCATCTTGGACTTCCGCATTTTAAAATTTCGGGCAATCTCATTAGGAATATAATTCAACTCTTGTATGGCCTGCTCGACTTTTCTGCGCGTTGCGGGTTTAACGGCGCCCGAATTGTTAATGACGCGGGACACAGTTCCCACAGCTACGCCAGCTAAATTGGCAACATCTTTAATACTAGACATCTAACCCCCCACTTATTCTCTCTTTTATGGAAATCATCATAACACCAAATTGGAAACGTTTCAATATATTTTTTGGAAACGCTGTCGTCATTCTAACAGAGGGAACTTTGGCAACATTCTTAGCATGTTGATTACGTTTTAAAAAACTAGAGCGGCAGAGTCAAATCAGACCCTGCCGCTCTCTTATTAGGTTTCGGATAGCCATGTTTCCATAGGCAGATTCGTAGTCTCCTTCGAATCTATGGGTCGACACGGTATACGCTTTTATTTCCCCGCCAAAAACTCATCTAACTGACGTTGTACCTCAGCTACATATTCATCAATGCCTGCCTTCTTTAGCTTCTGAATGGCCTTAGGATACGCTGTTTCAAAGTCCACAAAACCGGAACGTATAGCAGCTAAGTCCTTGCCAACGACTTCTTTCAGAGCTGTTTCGATAGATTTGACTTTCTCATTATTAAATCGGAAGCCCAATGAAGCGGATCGTACAGCCTGGTCATCCCAGCTCTTATACTTATCGATGGACTCTTGTGCCACATCCGGCCCGAACAATTGGTAATTTTGGTTTCTGAACATCCATTCATAGAAGAATTCGCTAGGGGTCAGCTTATTGATTCTTCCATCCACAATCTCGTAATCCTTGCCTTCGACGCCATAGAGGGCAAACTGGTAATTTTCCTGGGATTTATAAATCCAGTTCACAAACTTCATGGCTCCTTCCGGATTAGGAGCATTTACTGGTATGCCAAGAACTTCTCCGCCTGTGGCTGTCACATAGCGCGGTTTATCCTCGGCTAACAGGTACGTTTTAACTTTGGCATCCGGTGCATTGGCTTTGATTGTATTAATAATTTCCATTTCCTTGCCCAAAGAGCCTTCAACCCATAAATATAAGCCTGTCTGCATACGAGAGTCTCTCTCATTGTATTTAATGGTCAGATCCTCTGTATATAACCCTGCATCATACATTCCACGGTTAAACTTCGCTACTTGCTGGAAAGCCTCTGTTTCATAATAACTGTATGCTTTTTTACTGTCTTCCCCGAATACGACCAAATCTTCTACGGCGATCCAGTTATATTGTTCATCGGCAAAATATCGGGTTAAAGGTTTAAAGACGACATCGGCAGGTCCTTTCATTTCAGGAAACTTGGCTTTCGCCTTTGTTGCGAATTCTTTTAGATCATCGGCAGTCTTCAAGTCGGTCATCCCCACGGCTTCGAGAATATCCTGACGGACGGCAACCAACTGGTACATGGCCGAGGACGGTGCATATGCCGACGGAATGCCATGAATTTTCCCATCGATCGTTGCGCCTTGAAGCTGTTCCATCGGCAAAACTTTCAACATATCCTGACCATATTCCTGGATTAAATCATCCAATACCATGGCTTGTTTCTTGTTGACGATCGTCGAAAGGTCCGGGAGTCCATCCCAATATAAATCGATCGGTTCATTTGCGGCCAGCATGATATCTTTTTGTTCCCAATACTGGGCCCACGGCACAAATGTGACTTCGACCTTCAGACCGAGATCGGCTGCCATTTTCTCTGCAAATTCGTTGTTTAGAAATTCGTTCATGCGATCGCTTCGTTCCCCTGGGTACAGAATCGTGACGGTTTCGAGCGCGGCTGCCCCCTCTTTTTTGCCGCTGCATCCTGCCATTACCGAAACGGATGCGATCAATAAAACCAATAAGATCAGCATTTTCCTTGCTTTCATGAAAGACCCTCCCTAATAAAATGGTTAATCTATGTTAAAAGCCTGAATCGGCCAATAACCACGCAGGTGTCTATTCTTTTACCGCTCCGGCCATAATCCCGTGCACGAAGTATTTTTGAATGTAAGGATACAGGAAAATGATCGGACCGATCGTAATGACCGTAATGGCCATCTTCACGGTTTCCGCAGGCAATGTGATGTTGCCTGATGCCCCTGACGGAATCCGTCCGGAGCTTATCGCATTGACGTTCGACAGAATGTTGTAGAGGAAATATTGAAGCGGAAATAAATCGCGTTCGTTAATAAAGATCAGCGCGTGCCACCAATCATTCCAATATTGAAGCGCATACATTAAACCGACCGTCAACAGTGCGGTCTTGCTTAATGGAAGAGCGACTTTTACGTAGATCGTAAAATAATTGGCGCCATCCATCTCGGCCGCTTCATATAAAGACGGAGAGATGCTTGCAAAGTACGTTCGCATCAGAAACATGTTCCATACGCTGAATATGGACGGCAGGATCAAGGCCAGAATGCTGTTCTTCAATCCGTAATAATTGACGCTGACCATGTACCACGGAATCAAACCGGCTGAAAAGATAATCGTAAAGTTGCTAATGAAGGCGAGCACGTTGCGGTATTTTAGCTTTTTTATGGATAGGGAAAATGCAATCATGCTGGTAATCAACAGAGCCCCGAACGTCCCCACAGTGGTTACAAACAGGGTCACGCCATAGGATTTGAGCAATTTCATTCCACTATTAACAAAGATATATTTATAGGTATCCAAGCTGGGGCTCAGTGGGATGATCGAATATCCGTTTCTCGCAACGGCCTGTTCCGAAGAAAAGGACACGCTTAACGTTAATACAAGAGGATACAGACAAACGAGTGCGAATAAGCCAATGAATACATATGCAAAGGCTATCACCAATTTATCACCAAGCAATCTATTCTTTTCCATCATCAAAATAGACCCTCTCCGTCGTTTATTTTCTTAGCGGATTTGTTAGCAGCCGTAATCAGGATCAAGCCCATCAAGGACTGGAATAGCCCGATTGCCGTCGAGTAAGAAAAGCCCAGCGTACGCATCGACTGATAAACATAGGTATCGATGACCGTGACTTCTTCAGCCAGGACCGGGTTGTTGCCGACAATACCGTAAATCATCCCAAAGTCCCCGTAGAAGATTCGTCCGACGCTCAGCAAGCTCAAAACGATGATCGTCGGCTTCAGCATGGGCACGGTCAAGAAAAGAATCTGCTGCAATTTGTTGGCGCCATCCACCTTGGCCGCTTCGTATAAGCTCCCGTCAAAATTGGACATCGCCGCCATGTAGACAATGGAACTGTAGCCGCTCCATTTCCAGACGCTCGACAGAATGATGATCCACTTCCAATATTTTGGCTCCGAGTACCAGGAGATCGGCTCTGCACCGAAGAACTTCAAAATATGATTCGCTACGCCCACATCCGTGGAGAAAATTCCGTACAGAATCGCCCCGACGACAACCCATGATATGAAATACGGAAAAAACATCATGCTTTGAGCGATCTTTTTGTAGGCTTTATGCCGAATTTCATTGATCAGAATGGCAATGCTGACAGGAATGATAATGCCCAATATGAGACCGAAAAAGTTGATGTACAGCGTATTATAGGTAACCTTCCATCCCATGCTGTTTTCCGAGAAAAAGTATTTGAAGTTGTCCAGACCCACAAATTTGCTGCCGAAGATGCCGTCGACCACATTGAAATCGGTAAACGCCATCCATATCCCGGCAAACGGGATATAGGAGAACATGATCAGCACAATCAGCGCGGGCACGCACATGAGATACAGGATCCTGTGTTTTTTTATTTCATAGAGAAATCCCTTAACAGCCGAACTCATTCCATCACCCCTTTACATGTGATTACACGACTATACTGTAATGCCGTGTTGCAGCTTCATCTTTAGTTCATCCAGATCGATCACGTTACCGGTAATTCTCGCCTCTTCCGCGGCATAGGCCATCATATGGCTTTCAACGGACATGTCGATGGAGGATCTGCTGCTGAAGTCGGCATTCCCCAGATTCTCCAAAAAGTCGTTCATCAGACCAGTATCGCCGCCGTTATGTCCGCCGCTCACCGTTGCCGGCCGAATGACGGTTTGCTGAACAGGTTCTGCCATATTGGAGTTAAAGCGGGTGACTTCAATAACATTCAAACTGTCATCCCCGCGGATCTCCCCATGCTCGCACATGATTTTGAGCGTGCGGTACATTTTATTCGTAAATCCGCTCAAGTTAAACGTTGCCGTAACCCCGTTCTTAAACTCGATAATGGTCACCTGATGATCACACACATCATTGTCCATCCGATAAACGCAGCGTCCGTAAGGACTCGTTGCGAGCGCTTGGAGCAGTCCCTCTTCGCTTTGATCCGCCGAAATGACGGCAGCCGGCCATTGGCCCCTTACAGGCAAATAGGCTTTTCTTGCATCGAATCGGCAGTCCGCAGCTACCTTGCAGTCGAGGCATCGTTCCGCACTGCCTGCCGGTGCATTCTCCTCTTTGAAATACGTAAGGCTTCCGTACGAAGAGATTCGTTTCGCCCCGCTGTCCACAAGCCAGGATAGAATATCCATGTCATGGCAGGACTTCTGCATGATGATCGGACTCGCCAGATCGCTTCTTCTCCAATTGCCTCTTACGAAAGAATGTGCCATATGGAAATTGCCGATGTTCTCGTTGTGCTGTATGGTCACGATCTTGCCGAGCTCATTGCTATCGATGATTTTCTTGATTTCCGCAAAGAAGTTCGTATATCTGAGCACATGGCATACAATCACTTTCCGGCCTGTTTCATTGGCTTTTCGTTGTATTCTCAAGCTTTCTTCAGGACTTGGTGAAATGGGCTTCTCGAGCAAAATATCATAACCAAGATCAAGCGCCTTCATTGTTTGCTCATAATGGTCCTTGTCCATGGAAGAGATGATGACGGCATCGCAAATTTTACCGAGTCGATAAAATTCGTCTACGGATGCAAATTGTTTCTCCAGCGGAATCTGAAACTCATCCGCCGCTGCCTTTCTTCTGCCGACATCCGGCTCGATTACCGCCACAATTTCCTCACTTTGGTAAGCATGCCTTGAATAGATCATGCCTCTTTGTCCTGCACCAATTAATGCTAGTTTCAATTCCATAACCTCCAGCGAACTTTAATTTGTCCTAAACAATCTACTCCTGTTCTGGAACCACAGGATCTTCCAAGGGATAATATCCTTCCGGATAATAGGCATCCCAAATATTCATAAGCGGATCCTCATTGGATATTTCGACTTGTATCATGCCTGCCTCATAATACCCATCCTGCTGCGGATTCTGTATATGCAGGGGGATATACGACCGGTCTTCGAAATAGAGTGCTATACTCAGCGTATATTTTCCCGGTAACATATCCTTTAGGGGGACCATCTCGTTATGGACAAGGTCTCCGGTTAACCAGGAATGCGTGGCTGCGTGCAGGGGATACTCATAGGAAACCTCCCCCTGCTTTAACTGCACCCATAACTGAAACTCCCGATAAATTCTCGAACTGCCCGCGTTGACGAACCAGAATCGCAGCGGCAAGCTCCCACGGCTATATACCGTTTCCGGATAAGTCAGTCTACGTAAAGTTATATGATATCCAAGCCCTATATTCAGATTGGAGAGGCCGGCGTGCCAGCGATACGCCTCGCGTCTTGTATGAGGACCGCAAACGTTATCAGTCACATGAAGGACCACCTGGTAACGCTTCCATACTTTCTGCAGCTTATGTATGGCAAAAGCTTCACAGCATTCGATCCAATTCTCCTCACCGCACTTCACCAGCAGGCCAAATCCGCGACTGCGTTCTCTTAAATGTTGAATCAATCTGTCATTCTGCAGTTCGGCTAGCAGCGTCTGCGTTTCAAACGACTCCACATAAGCGTTCCATTCTTCCTTACTGTCAGCTAAGGTTGATATCAGAACGGCTGTTAAGCGTCTGTCGGAGTCGATATAACTCCCGACTTTTCGGATCAAAGCGGCAAAACAATCAGGTGCGTAATCCGGAGCCCAGATCGGCAATTCCGGTACCAGGACAAGAATGGGGTTTTGGGCCGTACGCAGTGCTTCATGGATCGCTTCAAGTCTGTATTCTCCTCGAACCGGCTCAAGCGCTCTCCAGGAAAAGGAGACGTATTCGAATGGTCCCTGGCTTGCATCATGCTCGCTATTCGATAAGGGCTGCGGTCGGATTTTTACGGTTTTATACTTCTCGTAGTTTTCGAGCGAGTATTTCCCCATCCTCTTCTCTCCTTTGCAAATGGCTGTCAACGGTTCTATGGAATTGCTCGATATCTGCATCGGTTATATATGGCCGGCTGCCAATCTTATCGATATCTTCCCGCAATACAATCATGCTTAATGTGTTAAAACGGGCTCCCGTCTCCATATACGCCGCTGCTGCTTTTTGCAGGGAGGTTGTATATTCGCCTGGGTTTCGGACCGGGTCTGCCTTCCTGTCTCCAAAGGCTTCATAACGCAGCATGCCGTCCCCTTCCATGGTCGGATAATTATAGAATTGTCGTTGAACGAGGACGATATTGCTTCTTTGATGGTCCAGGATAAGCGACAGCCTTGTATCATAAAGCCAGCTTGAGCTCCAGAAACCTTTGATGGATAACTCCGGAAAGTACTGGTCATAGAATGCAGTGGCCATCTTCATGGAGCTCTTCAACCTGTCCGGTGTGTACCCGGGGCCAGATGGAATGTGAAGGGCTAACAGCGTATCCCCTTTTTGAAGTGCCGGCTCCCATTCCTTCTTAAGGATCGGCGTTGTTTCTCTTTCTACGAATCCCATGGGATTTATCCGATTAGCGATGACAAACTCGGCATTCTCGTGCCATTCTGAGGTGAAGTTTCCTTGAAGATCATATACATCATTGATGCCGTTCCGTTGTCCATCACTGCGAAATTCTTCGCCTGCGTGCCGAAGGGCAATAACCTCCTGCGTGTCCACATGACGGAACATGGTGAAAGGATCCTCAAATCGGTAGGGGATAAAATAAAACCGGTCTAACAGAAAGATGGAGCAGGTATAAAAATTCATCACCCATGGAAAATCATGAACCTTGGCATCGCCGTGCTCCACCAATTTTTCCAATTGAAGCTTCAGGGGCTGGTGAGGGATCTGCTCGTAGTAGGCTTTAGGCACGGAACGCGCCTCCAGCATGTTCATGGAAGGAACAACGCAGGCCAGCAGCAAAAGAAAGGAGTATAATTCTCCGTATTGCTCCATGCATCCTGGTGTCATATTCGTATAATGAGTCTCATCACAGCGATTGCGCAAAGTGCACATATCATCTACCAAAAATTGGGTGAAGTGAAGTAGTACGGCATCTTTCTCTATCGCCTCAACCCCATGAACCAGCCGTTGGCGGGTAGGTTCAGGAATTTGATGCTGCTCAAAGATTCCAGACAAGAACTCCCGCGGGATAAGATGGGGCTTACTGTCCGGTTTATGGCGATTATATTTAGCTTCCAATCCTTCTGGCAGATAATCAAAGTTGCAGATTGCGATACACTCGTTAAAATTCAACAGACTCTCCATTTCCTTTTCTCCCCCGTTCAACGATTAGCTTGCCCATCGGGTAATAGCCGTCATTGTTCCCCTCGATCGCCAGCTGGATATTCCCGATTTCCTTAACTCCGGTTTCGATGCCAATCTCCAAATGATATTCGCCTTCGGACATATTACCGGGTAAATGGAAACTCTCTTCCCAAGCAATATCTTCGTCCGGCAGCCACTCCCTGATGTCCTCTCTGCTGCGCAGTGTATAGGTTTGATCATGGCCGGTAAGCCTCACGACCAGCGGATAGTGATTATAGATCGGGGCCACTCCTACATTAGCCCACAACGCACTGATTGTTAGCCGACCACCCGCATTCACCATCGAATCGTACGTGAATTTCCTCAATTCAAAGCGGTATCCCATCTTGTTCAGCCAAGCCTTGACCTTCTCTTTCCACGGTTCAGGAACTACCGTTCCTTTGTTGTTAAAGGAAGAAATGTGCCACTTCAGCGTTTCTTGAATGATATAATCCATATCCCAGCCCTGAAGATACCAATCATTCATGTGCCAGCATGCTTCAAATAGAATCGGAGCCTTCTCCCAGGCATCTCCCATGTTGAACTTCTGAATATTCTGGGGATAGAAATCCGTCATATGAGACCACTGTTTTCCATGAAAGCCGCCCATATCACCCAAGCAATCGACGCGAAAGCCCACTTTGGCTTTGCGCTCCTTCATGATGCTGATCGACAGGGGATCATGCAGCAGAGCTTGGAGAGGGGTTATTTTAAACCCATCCAAGTAAGCATCTGTAATGCGCTTAATGGCCTCCGGCTTTAAAAACTCCGTTCCGCCGCCTTCTCCCCAGGCCCCTACAATCGTCAAATCAATCGAGCTTATGATTGGGTGTCCGTCAAACCGTGCGGCAAACGCCTTGATAAAGTCAGACCAATACAACACATAGGGTGTGGTCTCAGGGTCTACCCTCCAGAACGGAAAGTCGGGCTCCTCCGGATGTTCCGCACGATACCAAGCTGGTATATCATCTTCTTCGCTTAACGCGTATGGGGAACAGCGAACCACGGCCGTACAGCCTAGCGATTTGGCGTAGTCCAGCTTTTCCTCAAGAACTTCCCAGCTGTACTCCCCTTGGCGAACTTCCAAGTCCCGCCAGCGCGCGCTGCAGAAATACACTTTACTGTCGGGATGATTGTACGTTCTGCTGTCTTCCGTGAACTTATACTTCTTCTGCTCTTCCCCTCGGTTGTCGCAGATCCGATCCGGGTCCCCCATTAACCCCGGTGCTGCTATAAAACCAACGCCTGGGTTGTTTAGAATGTCTTCTAAAATCTTGGGGTAAACCGTTACAGCTTTGTTCATGTTCTAATCAGCCCCCCGCCGCCTGCTCAAACGGTTATTTTGTTACGTTAATGTTACGTAACAAAGCAGTGTAAACACATGTGTTGTTTCGTGACTTCATGTTATATCATCCATGCATATCCTTGCAATAATAATTTTAGATTTTTAAAAAAATTCTAGTAACATTGCACGACAGGAACATGTTATGATTGATTTTAATCATGAATGACTGTAAACTTAGAACGTAACGGAATAACGCAACAAACTAACGCAACAAAACAACCAACAGGTCCATCATTGTTTACCATGTGACATTCCTATAAACTCTAAATGGTGACTATTCGTAACTAAAAAGGAGAATGTGTTTATTTATGAGTACCATTCGGGATGTTGCTAAATTAGCAAATGTATCTACTGCCACCGTATCCAGAGTGTTAAACAATGATACGAAATATAAAATTACGGACGAAACCCGGGAACGAGTTTGGCAGGCGGTTACGCAGCTGAACTATAAAATCACTTCAAGTCCCAAGCGAAAAGTTTCAACCAAGGATCATTCCGAGAGCAAGTCGCATATCAAAATCGGTTGTGTACTAAGCGTAACAAAAGATAAATACAACGATCCTTATTTCATGTCGATCTTATCCGGTGTGGAAGAGCGATTGCTGAGTGCGGGATATAACATTTCCTTTATCCGGACTGGAATCGAGCTGAATGATAGCAAGATCTTATTCAATACATTCAGCGAACCGATTACCGGTCTGATTCTTATGGAATCGTTGAACAGTGAAACCTATGAGTATATACGCAAGCAGGTCCCTTATATCGTGGGGATTGATACCGAGCGCGGGGATATCGATAATGTCGGCTATGATCATTACAATGTTGCTTCGATGGCCGTCAACCACCTCATTGAAAAAGGCCACACCCAGATTGGTTACATCGGGGGAAGCGGATTAACGAATAACCTGAAAGACAGCCGCCGTTACCGAGGCTACTACGCCACCATGCATGCTGCCGGAATGTCGGTGAATCCCGATTGGGTTATTGATTGCATGTGGGATGAAGCGGTCTGCATTGAACAAATAAATCATTTATGTAAGACCAAAAATTGCCCGACCGCCTTCTTTGCAGGCAGCGATCTAATGGCCATGGCTGCCCTCAACGGCTTGTATAACAACGGCATTGCCGTTCCTACTGAAGTGGCTGTCATAGGTCTATCCAATATCGAGGTGTCCAAGTATTCCAATCCGCCTCTGTCAACGATCGATGTACCGACAAAAGAAATCGGCATGGTTGCCGTCGACAACCTGATTGACAGAATGAACGGAAATCAACTACTGCCCAAGAAGGTGATTTTGCCTACCCGTTTGGTCGTACGCAGTTCCACTTAAAGGGACTATGAAGTTGAAATGAATATATTCATCAACGCATTACACATGAAGGCACCTGACACGGTGCTCTTTTTTTCATGGTGGATGTTGGAAGTAAGGAAATTACATAGGAAAGGAGGTGAGAGCTTCAGATTCGGTAGAGTGAATCCATTGTTACAAAGACGTTTGGACTTGCTACTCTATGATACCAATCATTCTGTGAGGAGGTTTTGACATGAAAGCATGGGGTATTAACATGAAAATGACATTCGCTATTTTTATTATGACGGCTGTTCTCCTTACCTTGCTCCCTTATCCCCTCTTTATTTCGACTGCTGAAGCGGCTTCTATCGTTGTGGATGGTAATCCGAGTGACTGGGAAGGGATTCCGGCGCTTGCCACGAATTCGGGAACCGCTGGTGTCTTAAAGGCTTCCCACGATGACAAGAATCTTTATCTGCTTGTGGAAGGCTCAAGCCTTAGCACTACAATGGGGAGCTTCTGGCTGAATACGGACAAGAATGCTTCGACCGGGTATCAAGCCTTCGGATGGGGGGCGACCGGAATTGAATGGCTCCTCGAAAATCAATCGCTTTACCGCTACGCCGGAAATGGCAGCAGCTGGAATTGGGATTGGTCTTCCTCCCTCCCTTCTTCTCAATACGTGCGTTCCTCATCTGTGATCGAAGTTGCACTCCCTCTCGCTACACTTGGACTAGCTGCAGGCAGCAGCGTGAACATTGGTTATCTGGACAACAATTCGGATATCCATCGCCTGCCAGCGCAGAACCAGCCGCTTCCCATTTATACCTTACAAGCACAAAATCCGGGAGGAAACATGATCGAATTCTACCCAGCCGAGCTGAATGATCCGCTCAATAACCCGTTTAAGGGTTGGGCTCCTTCAGCGAAATCAACCAATTACCCGCAGGACCACCGTCTCGTGTATGCCGGTGTCACCTGGAAGGAGTTAGAGCCAACCAAAGGCAACTATGATTTCAGTGCAATTGAAGCATCCAATCATTTCGACGATTGGCAGAGCCGCGGAGTCAAGGTGGTGCTGCGCTTTATTCTGGACAGTCCTTCCGGCGTGCCTCACCGGGATATTCCCGACTGGCTGTACAACGACATGGCCAGTTTGGGACAATCTCCAGGTAAAGCCTACCAAGATGAAACCGGTGGTATGGGAGCCGGCAACAACACGGGCTTCTCCCCGAATTACAGTTCCGAGTATTTGATCGCCAGACACAAGCTTGCCATTGAGGCGATTGCGGAGCATTACAACACGGCCGATAGCCCGATTGCTTTTGTGCAAATCGGTTCGCTGGGCCATTGGGCGGAATTCCACACCTGGCCTTATATCGGACCGAACGGGGAAAGCAACTATACAGGCGCGTTTCCTCCGAACCCAATATCCAACCAGTACATTCAGCACTATATTGATGCTTTTGCCGATCAGGAGCATCATACGCAGCTATTGATCAGACGGAGCGTGGAATTGGCCAAGAATAATAACAAGGGTCTGATTCTAGGAATGTATAATGACGTGTTCGGAGATCAGCCGAGCTTCGATTCCGAATGGGGATGGTATACTGGCACACAGAACGGTTATTGGGATGATATCGGCCAGCAGCAGCCAAACCATGCCAACTTCTGGGACACTCGCGTCTCTGGCGGCGAATTTTACGGGGGTGCCTATGGTATGAATGCTGCGCTCACGACAGGCAGCGGCTTTAATGAGACGCTGCGGCAGACCGAGCTTAGCAAACCGAGCTGGCTTGGACCGAATTCTCCAGCTTCCTTGGCGCTAGGCAATCCGTTGCAAGGCAATATGGATACGCTGAAGAAACGAATGGGCTATCACTTTGTATTGAAGAAAGTTGCATATCCACAAGAAAATAGCGGAAGTGCGTTAAATGTATCCGTCGCTGTGGAAAATAAGGGGGTTCAACACTTCCCGTTCAACTGGCCTGTTGAAGTTCAGCTGCGCAGCGGGGGACATATCGTATCACGTCAATCCACATCGGCGGACTTAAGAACCTGGAGGACTGGTTTGCATACAGTCTCAGGCTCTATCTCCACCAACGCGCTGCCACACGGTACCTATGAGCTGGCCATAGCGATTCTTAATCCGTCCACGAACCAACCCGGGGTTGATTTTGCTAATACGGAGCGCCTTTCGGACGGAGCTTATAAGATCGGCACATGGACAAAATAATGAAAGCCGCGGGCTGATCCGAACACTATGAACAACAGCTATCGGGAATATCCCGATAGCTGTTGTTTTTCACCTAAGATGCCAATAAAATCATCCCCTGGCTGAGTTCTCGACAGGTCAGGTAACCGCATTTCGATTGTGCAGCTTTGTTGTGGAAGAGTCGGCGAGGCAATTTCCGCTAAGCCTCATACTCCAAAGCCTCATAATCCCCCTCTTCTTTCAATTCCGTCCGTTTCTCCGCATATTCCGTCACCATTCACCACCATACTGGTAATATTCCCCTTGTTTTCCTCGGCCCATGCTATAATGGACTCACCATTTAAAGCATACGGAACAGGGGCGACTTTTTAATGAATTCTCCTAAAACAGTACTGATCATTGAAGATGAACAGGATATCTCGCGCATTGTGAATGACTATTTGCGTGTTCAGGGATTCAGCGCGTTCATCACGGAAAATGCCGGCGACGGATTGCAGGCGGTCCGCCAACGGCAGCCGGATTTTATCATTCTCGATCTGACGTTGCCTGACGCTGACGGGATTGAAGTGTGCCGCAAGCTCCGTACATTGACGGCTGCACCCATTCTAATTTTGAGCGCCCGCAGCAGCGACACGGACAAAGTGCTTGCCCTGGGTTTTGGCGCCGATGATTACATGACCAAGCCCTTCTCGCTCAGTGAACTGGTCGCTCGCGTTCAGGCACATTTGCGCAGAATGGCAGATCCGAAACTCCCGGTATCCCCACAGCAGCGCTTGCAATTCGGCGCCCTGTCGATTGATAAAAATGCCCGCAAGGTCATGGTCGGACAGCTGGAAATTTCTTTATCCGCCAAAGAATTTGATTTGCTATACTTTTTGGCCTCCAACCCTAATCAAGTGTTTACCAAATCGCAGCTGCTGGATCATGTGTGGGGGTATTCGGCTTATGTCGAGGATAATACGATCACGGTCTACATTCGGCGGCTCCGTGAGAAATTGGAACGAACCGAAATCAAGTCCTCCTATATTAAAACCGTGTGGGGCGTCGGATATAAATTCAACCCCGATGAAACGGAGTAGCCTCTATGGACTGGAAAACTTGGTATGCTAGACGACTCTGGGCAGCTGGTCTATCCATCATTACAGTGATACTATCTGTCGTTTGGCTTACTCTTATTGGACCTTCAAACCAGCTGGCTCCGTCAACTATTGTGAAGCAAATTCGCGTACTGACGAATCCGATCGTCCATACCTTGGAAAATGAGCATGCGGAATTACTGCTCACCGACGCTCCGATCCGGCGGCAATTAACAATCTGGAGTCAGGAGACGCGGGGCGGCCTCAAGGTTGTGCTTCCTGATGGAACGTTGATCTATGATAGCGAAAATTCATCGAAGCGCCCAATCAATCCGCGCTTTGAACTAGACTATACGCTGCGCATTTCTGACAGCGAACCGCCCCACTATCATCTCGCTTTTCCGCTGCGGGATGCGGGCACCAAAGCCTTTGTAGGTTACGCTCAATTTGCGGTCCCGGCATCTGCCTTGGCCGCAGCAATGCCCTCCTCCGACTCCTTTATTTATGTGCCATGGATCATGCTTTCTCTGGCACATTTGACGCTGCTTTATTTATTCTTCTCCATCGGACGCCGGGTGCAGCATGACCTGGTGCAGCCTGTTGCCGGACTCAAGCCTTATGCGGAAGCTATATTGAGAGGTGACTATGAGCAGCGTGCCGAATGGACAAGCAATAATGAGGTCGGGGAGCTCTATGCCGTATTTGATCTCATGCGTGAAGAGATTCGTAATTTACATATCCAGCAAGCTGCACACAGCCAGTCGCATAAAGAACTCATATCCAATCTGTCTCATGACTTGAAAACTCCGCTGGCGACAATCAAAGCGTATATTGAAGCAATTCGCGAAGGGATTTGCCCTGATCTGCCAAGTGTGATGACTTATCTTGAAGTTGTGCACGCAAATACGAGTAAGATGGCCGTGCTCGTAGACGATTTGCTGCTGCACGCACTGCGTGATCTGGAACAGATTGCCGTACATCCGATTGAGCAGTACAGCGCTCCAACGCTGGAGCCTATCTTCAACGTGATGGGCCATTATATCCGAACAATGGGCGTACGCTGCGAAGAGCCTGCTGTGATTCCTAACGTGCTTGTCCGAATCGATGCTGTACGGATCGAGCAAGTCATTGCCAATCTCGTCACGAACGCACTGAAGCATACCAAAACCGGGGATACAATTCGCCTCGCTGTTGAAGAACACTCGGAAACATCCTGCCTGCAGATCATCGTCTCCGATACAGGCAGCGGGATTTCCCCGCGTGATATGCCTTTTATTTTTGAACGGTACTACCAGGGTAACGTTTTACAACGAACTGCCGGCCAACTGGCCGAGCGCCACGGGGTCGGACTGGGTTTGTCGATTTGCAAATATATTATGGAAGCACATGGCGGTACGATCTCTTTTCACAGTCAACAGCAGCAGGGAACGACCTTCTGCTTAACTCTGCCCCTTTAGCTGACTCCTGTCATACTTTATTTATAATTTGATAACAAATGCGCAAGATTTGTCCTCTATACTTTGGTGGCAGTGGGAGATAAAGAGAGGAGATCACAATATGCCTTCAAGCAACACCGTCATGCTGCAAGCTAGTAATTTATGCAAAACATACACCACCGGCAAGGAGCAATACCATGCCATCCGCAATGTCGATCTGTCCATTTATGAAGGAGACTTTACCGTCATCATGGGCGATTCGGGGTCGGGTAAGTCCACCTTGCTGTACTTGCTCAGCGGACTTGATGAAGTGACAGCCGGAGAAGTCTGTCTGCAGGGACAGCGCCTTGATCAATTTTCAGCCAAGGAGCTTGCACGCTTTCGGGCGAATCAGATCGGCTTTATCTATCAAAACAGCAACCTTGTACCGGATCTGTCGCTATTTGATAACATTGCCCTCCCTGGATATATCGCTAATCAGGACAAGGAGCAAGTACGACAACGGGCACATGACTTAATGGTCAATCTGTCCCTTGAACAGAGCAACCGGCTGCCTTCCCAAGTATCCGGAGGACAGCAGCAGCGGGCAGCAATCGCCAGGGCGCTCATCAATAACCCGGACATCATCTTCGCCGATGAGCCTACCGGCAGCCTGAACTACGAGCAAGGCGTTACGGTGCTTGATATATTGAGCCAGATGCACGCGGAAGGTCAATCGATTGTCATGGTCACCCACGACATGAAGGCAGCCTGCCGCGGCAATCGCCTCATCTATATTCGAGATGGCAAGATCGGGGGCACGCTGGATATGGGACCCTACAGTCCAGAGCAAGCCTCCGAGCGGGAAGCGATGATCTTTGCTTATGTCACCGGGAGGAGGTAGTCTGGGATGCGAGCCATATTAACACTCTGCTGGGGCAACCTGCGCAAAAGAAAAATGCAAAACACGCTGATCGCATTGCTTATTGCCCTATCTGCCCTACTAGTCAGCACCGCATTTACGGTCTTGATGAATACGGAAAATGTATTCAATGATCGCCATACGGCTGCTCAGGGTGCCCATGAAGTCATCAATATGACCCGCGGGTTGCATGACAAACAAATGGTAGCCGATTGGTGGTCAAGCCAAGACGGAGTAACCGCATCCAGCTTAGTCCCTTATAAGCCATGGACGGGACTGGTCTATAACGGAAAAGAATTGCCCAATCTTTATCTGTATATGATCAATACGCCTCCGATGCCGCACGGGGTCAACAATCCTCTTCCCGGTACAGGCCCTGAGCATCTGACCGTTCCGGAAGCCGGCGAGATCTGGATACCCACCTCGCTTGCCTACAAATACAACATGCACATCGGTGATGAATTGACGTTCACCTCAGGGACTGCACCAGTACATTTCACGATTGGCGCCATTGTCATCGACTTATCCCATGGCGGTCCTTTCTCGACCACTGCCCGCATCTGGATGAACGATGCCGACTACCGGTCAACCATGGGTAGCTTGTCCACTCCGGAGCAATACATGTTATCGCTTCGCTATGCGTATCCCGAACAAAGCGGGGAGTACTGGCAGCGCTTTGAGCAGGCGCTCGAATCGCCGTTTTTGGAGGAACGCGTTTCGTTTGCCGAATTGTCGGCCTTTTACTTTATCATGAACAAGGTGATCGGCTTTGTCATGAGTTTCCTCGGGCTGATCATGATCCTCGTCGCTTTGCTTACGATCGGCTTTACGATCACGGACACGATCCTTGCCAATTATCGCACCATCGGCATTCTCAAATCGATCGGCATGACTTCCGAACGCATCATCGGTACCTACTTGCTGCAATACGGTTTAATGGCGATTGTCGCCTTGGTCCCAGCACTGATTGCAAGTCGCCTCCTTTCAGATGTCATCATCCAGAATTCCCTGTCTTTTCTCAAATCCGATACAGCACCTGTTCCCGTACAAGCAGCAGATGTTGCGATCTGGACCGGCTGCGGCCTGCTGCTCATCATCCTTCTATGCGTCCTTGTTTATGCTGCTAAGACACGCCATATTGAGCCCATTCAAGCGATCCGTTACGGCATGTCGGAATCCTCGCATAGTCGTACCCATCTGCATGGTGCCCGCATAAGACTACTGGACCGATGGTCCGTACCCACGGTCATCGGCTGGAAGCATGTGAGCGGCAACAAAAAAAGCGCAGTACTGATCTTTCTGCTAATGAGCATCACGGTGGCTGTGCTCGTCTTTGGCGCCGTGCTAGTAACCAGTGTCTATCGCATTGGTGAAACGTCGGCCCAGTGGGGTTATGACGATGCGGATATCGCCATTATGGTTATCCATGCGGAAGGTATGGATCGGACAGAAATGCAAGCCTATATCCAAAACGACCCTCGGGTTCTCAGTCTAAACTGGTCTGGGGCCGCCACCGGCGTCATCGCGGATGTCGAAGGGGATAGCGATCATCAACAGACGTTTAGCCTCCCTTTGACGGTCGTGGAAGGCAGCATGGACGAGATGGGATTTGCCTCGCTTGCGGGCCGTAATCCTGCACTGCCTAATGAAGTTTCTATCGGAATCAATATTGCGCGTAAGTTGGACAAAGATATCGGCGACATACTCACGATCTACATTGAAGGAAAACCGCAGCAATTGCTGATCACCGGCACCTTTCAGTCTATTTCCAATTTGTCGAACGTCGCCAGGGTCACCTCGGACCTTGTGGAGCAGTTGCATCCGGACGCCGGGTTTATTCAGCTTAAGAGCAAAACCGATAGCGATGCGCTTGTACAGCAGCTGAACGAGCGTTACGGCCCTTCCATCCAAGCGCTGAAGCAGGAAGTGCTGCTCGATTCCGTATTCAAAGAAGCTGCGGCGGTTTTGCTCATTCCGATGAGTATGCTGGCTCTTCTGTTCATGGCTGTCACTTGTCTTATTGTTTATACGACTTGCCGTCTGCATATTCGTAAGGAAACGAAAACATATGGCATCTATGCCTCGCTCGGCCTGACAGCAACCGATATCCGTCGTGCCTTGACAAGTGGCATTGCCGGACTGGCTGCGCTTGGTGCACTTGTTGGCATCGCTTGCGGTGTCTACGCATTGCCAGCCGTGCTGCGCGGTCTGCTCTCTACCTACGGTATTGTCAAGCTGCCACTCATCATGGAATGGCCGCTGGCCATTGGGCTGGCTCTGATCGCGCTTGCTATTGCCGTCAGCGGCTGCTGGTTGGCTTCACGAATCCTCCGCCGCACCTCCCTTCGGGTGTTGGTAATGGATTCATGAGGACAGTCCACGAGCAAAAAAAGATGACCTCCAAATTTCGGAGGTCATCTTTTTTTGCTTCTTGCCTTAGTAAATCTTAATCCGTTTGTTTCACCGCCCAAGTAGATATCTTCTTATGAAGAAGATCTACTTTCTTTTGATATATTCCTCTTGGTTTTTTAATTGCATGTAACGAACAATCAGCTTATCCAACGACTGTGAAATGGCGACAACATCTTGATGCACCAATTCGAAACTGCTGGCCACTCGCTCAAGTTCTCTTCGTAGAAGTTCGAGTTTTTTTGCTACTTGTTCGAGCTCGCTCTCGATAGAAATCATCTTGTTCACCCACCCCCGTCGTAACAAGTGATTGATGACCGTTGCCACAGTTCCTGGGACAAACTTTTTCAAACCAAAAGAATTGAAGCTCTCATCTTATCGATAACGCGAATCAGCTTAAAGCTACAGCTACTTATCATTATAAAATTCGACGTAAATAAAAAAAATACCCAGAATTGGGTAATCTTTGTCTTAAGAATTTTTATGACGGTTATGTAAATTTTTTAAGAAATGCTCCTTTATGGTTGACTCTCGTTTTTGCATATATCTTTTTAATAAAAGTACGAACCGTACTTTGACTAATACCATAAATATCAGCAATTTCAGGTACATTTTTATTCTCCAGCCACCCATATGCTATTTCTTTCTCTCGATTCGTTAATTCATATTGGTGAAAGTGAGAATAGATCAGCTCCCTTTGCAGAATGGGATCCTTTTGAGGTAACTTTTCTTCAATATTCTTGGCCAAGTGTTCAATGAGTGGTATGGCAAATGTAACCTCGTGTAAATAATGAAAACTAAGGCCTAGGTAGCCTATGATCACATTTTTTATTCGAAGGGGAGTACAAACACACGCCAATTCTGAAAACAAGCGATTACTATGCTCGGCCCCAACTACGACAGAAAGCGTTTGTTGTTCCATGGATAATGAAATGGCATTATTTCCTGCGTCTTCCATTGCCAATGAGGTCCCACTTTTCATATTATTTCTCTCGAGAAAACTTTTTAACGAACCTGTTCCGCAATAATCGATGACGGTTCCATCCATATCTGTTATAACAAATAAATAGGGTATAGACAGCAAATCGTTCATATTCCTTGTTTCCTCTTGGAGCAAATAAAGAATTTCTTTCCGTTCAATCAACCTTTCTTTTATTTCAGTCATACTGAGGATATTAGGAAAATGATTGTTTGCTTCTACCAGTGTTCTTTGACCCATTATTTTCCCTTCTTCCCTTGTAAGAATAAGCGATTAATAATGGAATCGATCTCCTATTCATCGCCGCGGTTGCATTCGGCAGCTCCTAGCGAAAAATAAAAAAACCCCATCCATTATGATAACCACAACAAAACAGACGGAGGCTTCCGTCGTATTCGGTAACTGGCTGGCATCGCGGTCTTAAGTAGCTCCACATTAGCCCCTGTAGCTTTGCGTCGCCACTTTTCAGTGGGTTTGCTATTATCGTACTACGAAGTGTGAATTTGTCGAATATTCAAACATGTTATGACATATTTAAACTATAACTTACATTGTTTTTCATTTAATATAGGCCGCACGACCCAAATTTCCATATTTTTGTTATATTTGTCAATCACTCTTATGTCCGTACACAGAATCACTTTTTGCGCCAAGCGGGTTCATAGATCGACTTAGGAGGAGGAAACTGATGAATCCAGTTAATGATCCGGGTCGATATCCACTGGCATACAACTGCAAGGATAATAATTTTCCAATCGATCACATAGGCAGTGAAGGCGAATATGATTCCATTCATCCAGAACAATGAGGTACCGGGATTGATTCTTTTATACTTATAAATGGCTAAGGCAACATAACCGATTCCCCCGTTCGATACCCTCTGCTTTATGAGGATGGTGACACCTGTTCCGAGAATAACCGAGCCGAATAGAAGATCGATCCATACGTTGCCAAACGGGGGTTCTAAGAACACCTCGAAGAAATTAACGGAAACGGACGTCACCGTTATAACAAATATGGTCCCGAAGGCACTGACACCGTCAAGATAAGGGACTGTAAAGGCGAGGAAAATAAAATTGGCTAACCACAGTCCGAGACTCATTGGGAGCTCAAACACATGGTTCAGAAGAACCGCGATCCCTGCTCCTCCCCCCGAAGGAATGGCGTGAGGAAACAAGAACATTGCCATGGCAAAACCTTGAATGATGGAGCCGGCGGTAATGAAGAAGAGTTTCTTGGAAATACGACGAAAGAAAAAGGGGCTCTTTCGCCCGGGCATGATCTGTAAATTCACACGGAATCATCCTTCATAGATTAGAGTAACAAGCCAGTCCTGCTTGTTTAGTGTATGCTTGTTCCCTGAAGGGGATTACCGGGATCAGTCTCTTCAACGAAAATATGTATAGGCTGACTCTGGAGATATCCATAGACAGCCCTCTAGTAATTATCATTCTCTTGTGGTTTGGTCTATGTTTAAATCACGTAACAAAATCCATCCGTATGTTTCTCTCTCACCCCGAGTTCAAACGTATCTTGACGAAGTCCCCGGCGCATCGTTTCAAGGGAAAGCACTTCGGTGGGTTGGATATTCCCCAAATGCACATTAGATCCCAATTTGCGGAGAAGCATCGCTTGCTGCTCCTTAAGAGGTGCCTCCCAAATCAGCTTTCTTGCATCCGACACGTAGTCGATGATAGTATTTATCATTTCTTCTTGGCACTCGCCATGCTTATCGAAAATACCGATACCCAGTCCTGACTCACGCGCTTCAACGATGATATACTCGGCACCTACGTCTAAATCCGCTTCCATCGTATACGCGAGCATTTCGGCTTCGATGCGGGAACCGGATTGCTTTTTACCATACTCCGTAAAAACCCGAAGTCCGCGTTGTTTACCTTCCCGGATGAGCTCCGTTCGTTTTTTTCGCGACATCTCAATCGTGCCATCAGATACTTCTATAGCGTTAAATCCAAGACGGCAAACGGTATTAAAAAATGCGGGGACGACATCTTGCTGCACGGCTGTCTCTAGCAAGGTTCCGCCGGGCATGACCGCGATTCCATGTTGTTTGGCTAGATTGATCTTATATAGCAGCATTTCCGTTTTATACAGCGGAGCCGTCCCAAAACCGAATTTGACGCAATCGATGTAATCCGAGGCTGTCTCGATCACATCTGAAAACATGTTTCTACCCAAGCCTTTATCAATAACCATCGTCATCCCGCGTTCCATGACCTCGTAGGTGTCGTGGTCTTTTTTGCCGTGCTCGGGATTTTCGCGCAGCCCGCTCGGATCACATAGCTCCATGGGCCAAACTGTTCGCAGGGAACTGTTCATTTTAGGATCTCCTCAATTCTTTTTGATGTAGTCGTTTAATCCAATGACATTGGCATAATATGCTCATGCCCATTGACAGGTGCCCATCTTTTACAATAAGCGATTTGTCTGGTCATCCGATCTGCCGAGGCGGCTTAATCAAAAAGAACACGAATCCTAAAGCAACCAAAGATAGTGAAGACACGGTTATAAAAACGACATGATCCGATTTGTCCATCATCCACCCGAATAAGGGAGGCCCTGCTGCAACCCCCAAAAATCGCAAGCTATTGTAAAGGGACGTAATCATTCCCCGCTCACTTTTCTCAACAGCGCCGGTGATCATTGTATTTAAGCATGGAAGAAGCATTCCGGTTCCAATGCAGCTGACTGTTAGCAACCCGATAAACACATAAATGTTGTTAAAAAAGAAAAGCGTAGCCGCCAGAGAAAGGGTCATGGCAATCAGCCCGATATTCATCAGCCAACGGATCAGCAGGCCCTTTTTCTTGATCAAGCTTCCAGTTGTATAGGAGGTGATCACCATCCCGAGTAATGGAATGGCCAATATCAATCCCTTCTTGACCCCGTCGATGTGGTACGGCTTGTCTTCAAGAATGTTGGATAAATAGAATAGTACGCCAAACAAAATGAACAACCCCAGTGATCCGGCAAAAAAAGCAGTGATGAGCCAGCGGCCTTTTTCTTTGAAGATGCCTTTGATTTTCCCAAGGTATTTCCCTAGTTCTTGCTTTGAAGATTGTTTCGATTCTTTGATCATAAAAATGACGGCCAACAACGATAACGCACAGAACACAGGAAATGCGAAAAAGGAAGCATACCACACGATCAGCATAAGCAGGGAACCGATGATCGGGCTGAGTACCTTCCCTGCGCCATTGGAAGCTTCGATTAAGCCCAGTGCCTTGCTTTCGGTCCCGCCATCGTATAAATCGCCAACGAGCGCCATGGCAATCGGTGCTGTTCCGGCGGCCGCTAGCCCCTGAATCGCCCTCGCAGTGATAATCACCGCAAATGAGTTCCAAATGGCGCCGAATCCTGCCAGAATACCGGCAGCTCCATATATGATCAAGGCGGGTATAATAATAATTTTTCGTCCATATCGATCGGACAAATAACCAATAATCGGAATAAACAAGCCTGCTGCCAAGGAGAAAATTGTGATGATCAAGCTGCTTTGAAATTTACTGATACCAAGCTCCCTTTGCATTTCAGGAAGCCCCGGGACTAGCATGGAATTGCCGAAAACGAGTACGATCGGGATCGTCGCCAGTGCGATAAATTCCCACAATTGACCCTTTGAGCTGTTAGAAGACTTTGATTTTCCGGAAGATTCGCTGTCTTTTGTCTCCGCGGAGTCGGTCTGCAGGTCGATATCGCTATTAAAGCTAATATTCAGTTTTCGCTTTTTGGTCTTTTCCATGGTATCGCTCCTCGGACTTGAAGTTCGTTTATAGTTGGCCATTTATTAGTACATGCTTCCTAATTATCACCACATCCGAATTTAATATTCCTTCATTGCTGCGGAATCCTTGGAGGATTTGAGCACTCCTTGGATTTGGGCAAATATACTGTTACTAAAATAGCCCAAGTATGCCGGGTGAAAGGGGTTTGCTGCATGCCGATACAGATTATCCAAGGACATCATCATACATTGGAAGCATCACACATCAATGTTGTAATTGATGTTATAAGGGCTTTTACCGTAGCGCACTATGCCTTTATCAATGGGGTTCAAGGTATCATTCTGGCAGGAACTCTAGACGACGCCTTGCGTCTAAAGAAAATCGATCCTGACTTTTTATTAGCGGGAGAGATACAGGGGCTGCCGATTCCGGGGTTTGAACTAGACAATTCGCCTGTACGTTTACACAACTTGGATCTTCGGGAGAAATTTCTGATCCAGAAGACAACCAATGGGGTTACAGCAACCCTAAACGCATTGAGTACCGAGCACCTATTCGTTACCGGGTTCACCAATGCAAGAACAACAGCAGAGTTTATAAAGAGAAACTTATTAAAAGAAGACAACATGATGATTAATTTAATTGCTTCGCATCCGTCAGGGGATGATGATCTGGCCTGCGCACAATATATATCGGAGATTCTCCAAGACACTAACCGTATATCTGCCGAGGAAACCATTGAACGGATTCGAAAGTCAGAAGCGGCCGAGAAATTTTACGATAATGAAAAACCGGAATTTTTACAGGAGGATATTTCGTTTTGCATCCAAGAGCTCCCTTCCGACTTTGTAATGAAAGTGAATCTTAATAAAAGTAATCCGTTGATTGAAAGGTTCCAGGTGGGGGCTTTAATCCCTGATCATGAGGGGTATCGCTTGTCAATTTCTGATCCGTCACCATAAGGGTATAATTTACATTGATAAAAGAACGAATGTTCGCATATAATACAAACAAACGTTCCCGTCAATGAGGTGGTTAATGATGTTGAGTATTGGGTTGAAGCCAGATGAAACCCAACTGGTGAAGGATTATATTTTATTACCCCTTTTACTTGATGTGTTAGAGCATGATCGTTCGATCCTATGCAGAGCAGATTTAAAGACCCCCGAGCTAACGAATGCGATCATCGACCATTTGCAGGCAGCCGCATTATCCGATTTAGCTCAGGCTCGTAAAAAAATGCGTGAATATGCCATTAAGGTTTACGAGGATCGAAAAACAAAGCTTGGCATTGAGGTTGAATTCATCTGTAGAGGGTATCATCACAAGCTGTCCATACTATGGGGGCTAATTGAGGCGGAGATCGAGCAAAGATCGTACACCTACCTGGGGCTACAAATTGCAGATAAGGGGAGTCTGTTGTGAAATCATCTAGCCGAGTCATCATGTTAGGGGATTGCCAGTCCTTTTATGCATCTGTTGAGAAGGCAGACCATCCCGAGTATACAGGCCGCCCTTTGGTAGTTGCAGGGGATCCGGAAAGACGTTCAGGCATCGTGCTGGCTGCTTGTCCGCTTGCTAAAGAAAAAGGAATAACGACGGCAGAGAGATTAGGGGAAGCACTGTCAAAGTGCCCGGATCTTGTCGTCATTAAACCCAGGATGCAGAAGTATATTGACGTTTCGATGCAAATCACGGAGATATACAAGAGTTATACCGATTTGGTTGAGCCTTACAGTATCGATGAGCAATTTTTGGACGTTACCGGTTCGCTGCACCTGTTCGGCACACCCGATGAGTTAGCCACAACCATTCAGCGTCATGTCATGGATGCTACGGGTGTTTACGCTCGCTTCGGCATCGGTGAAACCAAAATCCTGGCTAAAACCGCCTGTGACAACTACGCCAAGAAAAATCCGTCCGGCATCTACACGTTGTCCAAGGACTCGCTTGCGGATACCCTTTGGAAACTGCCCGTTAGCTGTATGTTTATGGCCGGCAGCAAGATGACCCGCCACTTTAACGTCATGGGGCTGCCCACGATCGGCAGCGTGGCTCAGACGCCTCTTGCTAAATTGAAGCAGATGATGCGCCGTAAATTCGGTAAAAATTCCGATATTTCAGCCGAGATGTACTGGCGAATTGCCAACGGAATCGATGATAGCCCGGTAAGACCAGGCACTCACCAAGTTGACCCTAAATCGGTTGGACACATGATGACCCTCCCTCGGGATTATACCAAGCTGGAAGAAATCAAGGTCGTGCTGCTTGAGCTAACCGAGTTGGTTTGCCAGCGATGCCGCGGTCTTGGTTTTATGGGGCATGTGGTGTCGGTCGGTTGTATGGGAGCAGACTTTGACCGCCCTACGGGATTTAGCCGACAGATGAAGATGGAGGATCCATCGAATATTACGAATCAGGTTTACCGCTGGGCATGCCGGCTGCTTGAAACGTATTGGGACGGCCTGCCGATTCGGCGGGTCGGTATTAGCTTGTCACAGTTTTCCCCGGATACGGAATACCAAATGTCATTGTTTGATACAGGACGGGAGCGGTCAATGGCACTTGAACGGGTGACCGATGCCCTCAAAAATAAATACGGGAATTCGATTGTGATTAGAGCCGTATCCAAAACAGACGCAGGCCAAGCGCTGGATCGATCAGCCAAGATAGGAGGACACTATAAATGACAACACGAAAAAAGCTTGAGGGTAACGGACTGTGGGAATCCAGTCGGATGATGCTGCCGGAACACAAAGAAACCATCATTCGCAGGCAACTGGAAGAAGGCAGAAAAGACCGGCCGACGCTGGATCCGCAAGAAATGGAATTAATCGAGAGTGCTCTCGCCGAGTCATTTCATGAACACCGCATGATTACCGTGAGGCTGTTCGATGAATATGAGAACACGGAATTGACAGGAATTGTCGTGCTGATCCACACGTTTAGACGGGAAATCAAACTCTCCATGGCCGAAGAGGAATCGCGTTGGATTAAAATTGACGAGATCATTTCAGCAGGATCATGATAAAACTAACCCCCCAGTGAGATAACGCATCATAAATACCTCTGATCTCGATCAGAGGTATTTATGCTACTGCACATTATAAATGCATACATCCTGGCGGTTGATCCCCCTCATGGAAAACGGCTCCCCCTGCCCTGGTTACAGGACAAGGAGAGCCGAAATCTGACGAATTATGGTTTCATTTTTATCCGTTTGCGACCTAACCATACACCGAAAGCGATCAGCCCGAGACCAGCCAAATAGAATGGATAAGGGCTCGCCTCACCGGTTTTGGGAAGCATCGGAACCGTCGTTTGCGGTGTTGAAGTCTTCTCAGATGGAGTTGGTGCTTCCGGCTTTTGAGGCTCAGGATCGACGCCCCCTCGCGGAATATCCTCTTCGTCAATATCGACGGCAGGTGTTTCCGGCTCTGCCGGAGGTGTCTCAGGTGTTTGAGGCGTCTCAGGCGTTGTTGGTTCACCTCTTGGAACATCCTCATCCGGCACCTCTACCTCACCGGTCGGATTACCCGGATTGGTAGGGTTCCCCGGGTTGCCTGGGTCTGTCGGATTGCCGGGATCTGTCGGGTTCCCTGGATTACCTGGATCCGTCGGACTGCCCGGATCTGTCGGGTTCCCTGGATTACCTGGATCCGTCGGATTGCCAGGATCTGTCGGGTTCCCTGGATTACCTGGATCCGTCGGACTGCCAGGATCTGTTGGGTCTGTTGGATCTGTCGGATCCGTAGGCTCGCCAGGTGTAACCGGCTCTTCCTTGCGGTTCGTAACGATCATTTTTTTCACATTGCCTTGGCTCTTGATGCTATCAATCGTTACGTCCCACGTCGCTTGCTCGATCTTATATCCCTCTGGAGCTGCCAGCTCCTCCAAAATATACTCGTCGTACAGCAGCTTCGTAAAGAGGATTTTGCCTTCCTCATCCGTAGTTTTTACGATCGGCGTTCGTTTGCCGGCCTTGTCGTAAAGAGCAAACTTTGCTCCTGCCAGCAGCTTCGTCTTATCGTCCTGATCAACCTTCGTTACTTCCAGGCTGCCCGTTACGCCGCCTCCCGAACCTGAGCCGATGGAAGTACGGACAATAACCTCTTCTGTCGTTTCCCGAATTTCAGTCTTCAGCTGATCTCCTTCGAGAGCCACCTTATTCTGTACAGCCTCTTTATCTTCAGCAATAATGAACGACTGATATTCCAAAATATAGGCCGTTGAGATGTCACCTGCGAACTTTAATTCGAACGTCTCCTGATCTCCGTCAAGCCTATTGATGGTTAAGGTGTAGTCCTTCCCTTTTGTCAGCTCCTGAGCTTTTTCCGCTTTTCCATTTGCATTGATTTTGGTTGCGTACAAGTGGAAGGAATCCTCGATCAATATTTGGTTCGCACTTGGATAGTCGATTATCTTGGCGTTGGAAATATGCGACTGACCTTCATTGATTCGAATCACCCAGTCGATTTTGTTTCCGTTTTGGGCGCCGTTTTTCTTCACATATTCGCCGCCGTGCGGAATCGTTACGCTGGCGTTCCATGTCGCTTTTTTAGCGCTGCCATCCAGCAGTTCCGCTGTATTATCGATTTTATTGACAATCAATGTGCCTTCCAGCGATGTTTTGAATTCAATCCAGTATGCCGATGAGATCGGGCTGGTAAACCGAACGGACAGCTGGTTTCCGTTAGCTTCTGATGGTTCCGTTACTACATATTGTTCAGTTGGAACTAGCGAGCCCTTCTGAACACCATTACGTCCCCCGGTCAGCTTCATCTCGTATACCTTGACCGAATTGGGCACAAGCTTCTGCTCGTGCTTCAGAACATCGGTGACGATCGCTTCTTTAAGCAAATCGAGATTATAATTCAGCTTGATGTTCCACGTAATTTCTTTGCTGACAGGATTGTAGCTGCCGTCTTTACCGCCGTTATTTTTCGTATAATCGTCAGCGGAGAAGCTCGCATCCCGCTCAATCGGTCCTTTGGTCTTGCCTTCCTCGATCCATGTCATCGAAGCTCTGTTCAAAAAGTCCCGTTTGCGATCCTTCAGCCAGCTGATGTTAAACTTCGTTTCATATTCAATCGTATAGGTGGTGTCCATCTTAGAGAATTCGATTACAAAGCCTTCGCGTACATTATCGTACTTCACCGCGTACTCGCTCTCTGGAACGACTTTCCCGTCCGCTTTTACGATCACTGAATCCGGAACGAATTCGAGTCCGCCTTGCGGGAACGTATCCGTGATGACTACCTTCTCCATGCTATATTTGGTGCCGTCCGGTTTTTTATCACCGTTGACCGTAATCTTCCACTTTGCCGTTTTATTGGCGAAATCGATGCTCGAGGTTCCCTTCACCAGCGCAGGGCTTCCATAGCCCGGGGCCGTTACTTCCTTGGACGCTTCACCCGATACGACTTTGTTCTTGACACCCTGCCCTTCGGAGCTCAAGCGATCGATCGGCTTCGTCTGGTAAACGATCGTATACGGCGAATCGATATCCTTATTGAATTGAAGCTCGAATCCGTTCTTACCTTTCGCTACAGCGGTGTAATCCTCTTCGGAAGCCAAGTCTTTGGCATTCGTCGAATTTCCGTTATACACCTTCAACGAATCGGCAATCCAGGTGTGGTTCTCACTAAATTCATCCGTAATGATGGCTTGAGCGCTCGGAATCTTTTTCTCGTTGAAATTGTATTTCACCGTCCAAGTGATGATTCCGGTATCCTTATTCTGGCGATACGACTTATCCAGAAATTGGCCGCGATCTACCGTTACGGTAGCCGTCGATTGGGCATTTTCCATCCCTTCGCCCGACAGGACAGCGGTGTTCTCAAACCGGGACTGTTGACCGATAAGCTTCGTCGAGAAGCGAATTTCGTAGGCTTTGCTCATCGTCTCATCCTGGAATGCAAGCTCCAGGTTGCCGCCGCCCGTTTGGAGGGCGTACTTCCCAGCGTCCAGCTTATCACCAAGAACCGCTGAGCCGTCACCGTTAACCTGCAGGTTGTAAACCTCTACGGAATCCGCGATGAGTTCCAAGCCTTCAGGCATTTCATCTATGAGAACCGCGTGCTTGATTTTATCCAATGATTTGTTGATCTGGACCGTCCAATCGATCTGGTCTTTGCCAATCGCTTTCCCTTGCTTCTCGATCAGCTTTCCGCCTTGCGGCTTTAGGTTCACGATGATGGTCTGAACCCCGCCCTTGATCGGAATAGCAATAATGATTTCCGTGCTTCCTTTAAGAACTTCCTTTTTAAACTCGGTACGAATTTCCAGCTTGCCGCTGATGTTGGAATGATTCTCCACGTAATCGTTGAAGGTCATCACAATTTTCCCATTCCGATCAACGGTAAATCGGCCAACTTCGCCTTGACCGGCAAGGAGCGGTGCGTCAATGTCCGTAAAAATCTCAAACTGCGTCGGCAGCTCGAAAGTGAATGTATCCCCATTCTTGTAGCCGTGTCCGTTCGGAAGCTCCCATTCGTAGCTGAGATTAACGGCTGCACCGATGTCCAGGCTGCTGTCCGGATTATACACCGCATCAACCACGGTACCGTTCACATCGGTTAATACGACTTTGGTTAGTATTCCTTCCATATCGACTGCTGGTGCTGGCGTGTTATATACGTCATCCGTGACTGTCTTTGGCTCCCTAACTTCTAATTCCTGCACGCCAATCTCTGATTCCTGCACAGTAACGGCTGATGGCTGCTCGCTACCAGCAGCATTCGCTGTCCAAGCGAATGTGCCGAGTAGTGTTTGAAACAGAAGCAGCAGCGCCACAACAATTCCACTTACTTTTTTCTTCATAATCTCTCCCTCAATCTTATCATTACCCTCGTAATATTCGGTTCCGATCTAACTTTCCGTGCGTTCATTTCGTCCCATGCTTCTACCAAAATGCATGCCAATAATGGACTTCATGAGCCATCATCTCCAAGACCTGTTATGGGCGCACGATTCATTGGTGTCTGTATTTTCCTTCAGAACCCAGCGGGCTTTCTGCATTATATCGGCCAAAACTCTACAATTTCTATACAACCGAAATAAGCCTTGGACTTATTCGTCCAAAGCTTAGTTTATTACGCATTAATTAGTAGTATTTGGATGCTGAATAGCTGGAGGCATCTTTAATCATTTTGTATCCGGTCCCTTTGCTTTTCCAGCTTGCATCGACGGTTGTGTCAATGGTTACCCACTGCCCATTCAAATATACTTCATTCCAGGCGTGATACACATCAACGTATTCCGAGGTTCCCATGGCAAGCTTTGCCGGAATATCGAGGCTGCGGAGCATGGAAGCGAATAGGGAGGCGTAATCATAGCACATCCCTTTCTGTCCAGCGATCGTGCGGTTGCTATCGGGAAGGTAATCCGTCAGCTTGCTGGATGCTAGAGCATTGTCGTACCGGACCGTCCCGACGATATATTCGTAGACAGCCTGTACTTTTTCCTCGTCGGAGTGGGCAGAACGGGTTAGCTTTTTCGCAAGCTGAGCAGCCTTGCCCTCTTCGCTCCAATCGATATTTTGTACAGAGTTCAAAAACACTTTGCTACCGTTCGTCAGTTGCAGCTTAACTGCCGCTTCCTGAACGATCTTGTATTTGCTGCCGCTGACTTGTTCCAGCACGGAAATCGTGTAATCTCCGTTGCCCATCTGCAGTGGAAAAACTTCCTGCTGCTTGGCCGGCGAAAGCCCATATGTATATTGGTCCTGACCTTTTCCGATCATGAGTTTCGTCTTGGTGCCTGCTTTCACGTCATATTGAATGACGATTGCCCCACGGTCCAGTTCTTCCAAGCCCAGCCAATCTTCAGATGGTGCAGCTTGTACAACCGGAGCCCATATCAGAAACGCAAAAAGTCCAATTATCGCGAACACTGCGTTGCGCATGTGTAACTCCCCTTCGGTGGCCAGGCTGCCATTTGACATTTCGTCAAGAAGGCCCTGTAGCTTTGCGTCCTAGTCTTTCGACAAGTTTGCCATTATCATATTAGAGTTCCACGTTTGTCCAAAAAACAAAAAAAGCGTTTTCATTCGGTAGCTGGCTGTCATTGACGTTTCGTCAAGAAGACCCTGTAGCTTTGCGTCCTTGCCTTTCGACAAGTTTGCCGTTATCGTGAGTAGCTTTTGTGAGTACATCATATCAAATATCTCAATTTCCATCAATAAAAAATTTAAAATTTGGAATATTGTCATAGGTCAAACAGAGCCATCTAATCCCAACACTTGTCTTGTTTATTAGCCGACCAATAGAACAATCAATTCTATCGAATCTAACGTTTGTTGACTATAGTATCAAGTTTGTTATCTGGAAGCATCGAATCCTCCTCTTATACAATGAAACTAACAAGTGCACCGACAAGCGAGATTACACCGTAAGGAGTGAGGAAACATGAGCTCGAAAGCCGAATCAAAAGATAAACGAAAGCGCTTACGAACACGCTGGCACAAGCAGGATACAGAACTTACCCTCTTGGCGCTGCCGACCACGATTTGGTACCTCCTGTTTAGTTTCTTACCGATGTTCGGGATCATTATCGCCTTCAAAAATTTCAAGATTAGCGGCGGCTTCTTGAGCAATGTGTTTAACAGTCCATGGGTCGGCCTCAAAAACTTCGAATTTTTATTCAAATCGAATGACGCTTGGATCATTATTCGCAACACCATTGGCTACAACATTGTGTTTATCGTGCTAGGAATCGTTCTGCCCGTTCTATTCGCGATTATGATCGGACTCCTCCACAGCCGCAAAGCGAGCAAGGTCTATCAGACAATGATGTTCCTCCCCTATTTCCTATCCTGGGTAGTCGTATCTGCGGTAGGCTGGGCATTCTTAAGCTTCGATAAAGGGATTGTCAATCAAATGCTCGTCAATATGGGCAGCGATCCGATTAACTGGTATATGGAGCCGAAATATTGGCCATTGTTCTTGATTCTCTTAAATGTCTGGAAGGGCCTGGGATATGGTATGGTCATTTATCTGGCAACCATCACGAGCATTGACAGCACCTATTATGAAGCAGCTGTTATTGATGGCGCATCGATTTGGCAGCAGACGAGATTTATTACACTGCCCATGCTCAAGCTGGTGATCGTCATGATGTTTATACTGGCCGTCGGGCGGATATTTTACACTGATTTCGGCTTGTTCTATCAGGTCACGCGAGATTCCAATTCGCTGTTCAACGTGGCAACCACCATCGATGTCATGGTGTATAAGCAGCTGAAAACCGCCACCGTAGGGATGGCATCCGCAGCCGCATTCGTACAGTCTGTTCTGGGATGCGCAACGATTCTAATTGCTAACTGGATTGTTCGCAGAATCGATCCGGACAGCGCGATGATGTAAGGAGGCAAGACGATGACACCGAAAACCGCTTACGAGACAGGCCTTGAGAAGTTTAACCGCACAAACAAAGCCGTCAATCTGTTCTTCAACTTGATATTTATCATCTTGGCTCTGCTCTGCGTCATACCCGTAGTTGTTGTTCTGTCCATTTCCTTCTCCAGTGAGGAGTCCATCCGTGAGACCGGCTATCACCTGCTCCCGGTCGCTCTGTCGGCTGAGGCATACGTCTATATCGTTAAGCAGGGAACGATGATTCTGCGAGCGCTCGGGGTATCCGCCCTCGTTACCGTCGCCGGTACCGTGCTCGGCGTATTGCTTACCGCCTCCATGGGTTATGTGCTGTCTCGCCCAAACTACAAGCTCAGGGGCTTTCTGACCTGGGTGGTATTCATCCCCATGGTATTCAACGGCGGCTTGGTGTCCAGCTACTTCATTAATACCAATTTATTAGGACTTAAGGATAGCATCTGGGCACTTATTCTACCGCTGGCTGTTTCATCGTTCAACGTGATTATATGTAAAACCTTCTTCAAGAGCACGATTCCCGATGGGCTGATCGAATCTGCTGAAATCGATGGTGCCAGCCAGCTGCGAATCTTCTTCTCTATCATCCTGCCGATCTCGCTGCCGGTCATCGCAACCATCGGACTGTTTCTCTGCTTTGCTTACTGGAATGACTGGTTCCAATCGATGCTGTATATCGACAACCAGAACCTGTATTCCCTGCAAGCACTGCTCAACAGCTTAATGAGTAATGTAGACGCACTCGCGAAAAATGCAGCAAGTATGGGCGTCAGCTACGCCATGCTCGTTGCCACGATGCCGAAGGAATCAGCCCGTATGGCTGTCGCCATTCTCATCGTGCTGCCGGTAGCATTTGCCTACCCTTTCTTCCAGAAGTATTTTATTTCCGGATTGACGGTCGGCGCCGTGAAAGGCTAAAGACGAAATAAGCCAAGAAAAAACCTTGGTTTATGATAGATCACACTGTACAACTCTTAAGCGATTTAACTTCAATGAGGGGGAATTTGGAATGAAGAGAGCTTTTAAGTTCATCTCTACACTGTGCGTACTAGCACTCATGTTGACCGTTTTAGCAGCCTGCGGCGGCTCGAAGTCTCCAACTGCGACGGATGGATCTAAAGCGACAACAGACACACCGAAGGACAACACCGAAACAAGCAAGGATATTCCGACATTGACCTGGTGGACCATCGGGGGCCAAGTGCCGAACAATTTCAGCAAAGCGGTTGATGCCATGAATGCCTATACGGCCGAGAAGATTGGCGTGAAGGTTGACATCAAGGTAGCCAGCTGGGGAGAATGGGATACCAAAATGAACACCATCGTGAATACCGGCGAACCCTTCGACATCATGTTCACGAACAGCGGTAAATACAGCAAGCAAGTAGCTATGGGCGCATTTGCCGATATTACGGATCTGGTTCAGAGCGAAACGCCCGACTTGTACAAACTGATTCCCGAAAAAGTATGGGAAGGCACAAAAATCGGCGGCAAATATTATTCCGTTCCGACGTACAAAGATTCAGCGCTAACGCAGTACTGGGTATTCGATGATAAGTATGTGCAAAAGTACAGCATCGACATGAATAATATCAAAACGCTGCAGGATCTGGATAAACCTCTCCATGACATGAAGGCTGGCGAAGGCAAAAGCTTCTATCCGCTGCCAATGACGCAAGGCGAAGGCTTGAACGGTTTCTTTAACGAATATGACGATTTAACGCTAGGCTTCCCTCCTATCGGCGTGAAAGCGGACGATGCAGCACGCACGGTCGTCTCTGTTCTCGAGCAGCCGGATGTCATGGCTAATCTGAAGCTCCTGCACCAGTGGTATCAGGATGGTATCATCAACCCGGATGCTCCGACGAAAACGGAGAACGACAAAGGCAGACCGTTCTTTGCAGCCCAGGCATTCCCGGGAGCCGAGGTCAGCTGGCAAATCAATGACGCCGTTGAAAAGTATAATATGGTTCAGCATTATGGTCCTATCTATACCACCAGTACAATCCAAGGCTCGCTCAATGCGATTTCGGCAAATTCGAAATATCAGAAGGAAGCTTTGAAATATCTTGAATTAGTGAACACGGATCCCAAACTTCGCAATATGCTGGCATTCGGCGAGATAGGCGTAGACTACAACAATGTCGATGGCGAAAAGGTGATTGAGCGTACATCCGATACTTGGCCGCTGGCTGCCTACACACAAGGCACATTCTTTAATTTGGCGGTGACCAAAGGCGCTCCCGAAGATCAATGGGAACAGGTTAAAAAGCTGAACGATGCAGCGACCTCCTCTACGATCCTAGGCTTTGCGCTGGACATCACCGATCTTCAGACCGAAGTGGCGAATTGCCAAGCGGTATGGGATAAATACAAATATGAGCTGATCACGGGCGCATCCGATCCGGAGAAAATGGTGCCGAAGATTACGGCTGAATTAAAATCAGCCGGCATGGACACGATTATGCAAGCTGCCCAAGAGCAAATCAACAATTACTTCAAGTAAGATTACATTCAAGCGCATCCCTTAATGAGGCTCTCTTAAGGGGTGCTTTTTCCTTACGATCTATGAAGCTAGGCGTTAATCGTGTTAAATTGAGATATAGCAACTTGTTTCAACGACCTGCTGCAATCGAGGTGTCATATGGGCTCTTTTTTGCAAATCAAAATTTATCGTCACAAGTTTATTGCCTATGTCATCTTCGTCGTCGCCATCGGAATCACGCTTGGTACGCTGACCTGTGCCATGCTGCTGAATCAATGGGTTGGCAACTCCCGGATCGAGGCGGCTAATGCATTCTCGCGTGTAGAGAATGAGCTGCAGTATGATGCTGACCGCATTGAGGCTTACATGCAGCGTATTTACTCCAATACAGGTCTGATGGATGATGCTCGCAGCTTTTTAAGCAGCAGTGCTGAGGGATACTTAACCAGCAGGCTGCAGAACAGCCAATTCTCACAGCCGCTGGTTTCTTTTCCGGAGGATGTTAAGACCTATCTGTACAGCTGGGCGCAAGGTGAAATCACGCAGATAAGCACGCATACCGACAAGTATGGCAATGTCGTCCGTTTTAATGATAACGGAATTGCAAGCTTTACCTTCGGGCTTCCGAATACGGATGAAGCTTTTCGCGACACCCTGATGAAGGGATTCGTATATCGCAAGAAACTGTCGGATCCCACGTCAGGCCCCCAGGAATTCGGTGAGCTGCGCTTCTTGATCAGCAGTGAGCAAATCTTTAAATCCGTTCAAAGCTTCCGATTGGGTAATGCGGCTGCAGTCAGCCCTTCCGGTGAAATATATCTGATCGGTAGCGGACCGGACCGGGACCTAGAAGAACTATCCCGACTAGCAGCGGCGAATGGACGCAGTCACGGTATTATTTCTAGGGGTGTTTTGAAACATATCTTTTTTGTCTCCTTTCCATCCACCAAGTTTAATTTCAAATTCGTGAGCATCATCGATTTATCCATGCTCATCCGTCAGCATGCCGGGATGCTGATCACCATCTTTCTGATCGTATTGACGGCCATGATTAGTGTGCTTCTGCTCATTGCATACAATATGCGGGATGATGCCCTTTTCCTGCGCCGCATCATTCAATCGATTGGACGTGTGAAAATGGCCAATTTCACGCCTAACCGCCCTGCCCGTTACCGTCGGAATGAATACGGCATGATTGCCCGGGAATTGGACGATATGATTCAGCAGCTGGATAAGCATATCCGGAATGAATATCTGTTAAAGATCAAACAGCAGGAAACTGAAATGAAAGCGCTTCAACACCAAATCAACCCTCATTTTTTATACAACACGTTAGAGGTTATCCGCTCCACTGCTCTTGTCAATCAGGACAGGGACACCGCTGACGCCATTGCAACGCTGGGGACGCTCTATCGCGAAATCGTCAAAAAGGAAAATATCATTTCGATTGCAAGCGAGCTGGAATTGCTGCAGAAGTACTTGGAGATTATGGAGTTTAAGTATCCCGAGCGCTTTTATTATCAAGTCAATGTAGAGCCGGCACTGCTCCTCATCCCTACCGTAAAATTCTGGATGCAGCCTTTGGCTGAGAACTTTTTCATCCATGGCTTTAACGCGAATCATGAGTTTAATTTGTATGTCGTTAATGGCTTTGAAGCCGAAGACTGTTATGTACTGGAATTCGTGGACAACGGATGCGGTATTCCTCCGGAGCGTTTACGTACCGTTCGAAGCACAATGTCTAATCATGATGAACCCTCTTCCAATAGTATCGGGCTGCGCAACGTATATACGCGCCTTCACTTTTTCTACGGGGACGGCTTTTCGATCGAGATTGCGAATAATGAGGAATCTGGAGTCAACATTTCCGTGCGGATTTCAAAAGAGGTGATTGAACATGTACAAACTGATGATTGTGGATGACGAATCTCAGATTTTGGAGGGAATGAAGCGAATCCTGGATTGGAAACAATACGGTTTTGGTCGGATCGAAACCTGCGAATCCACGGAGGAGGCCATGTCCAAAGTAGTGGACCTGCTTCCGGATGTCGCCATATTCGATGTTTGCATTGGCAAGGAGCTTGGATATGAAGCGATCCGCAGATTGAACGAATTTCAAATTCCTACGAAATATATCATTATGAGCGGCTATAGTGAATTTACATATGCCCAGGAAGCCATTCGTTGTGGCGTCAAAGACTATCTGCTCAAGCCTATAGAACGCACCAAGCTGCAGCAAGTGATTGAGAAGATCATCGTTGAGGATCTGGGCGGTTCGATAGGTAACAGGAATGGCGAAAGCCTGAACACGGACCCGGTATTAGGTGTAAGCTATGACAGCTTATCCAAGCTGGTCAACCGTATTCTGCTGATGATCAGGACAGAGTATGCTCAGAATATAACCTTGAAGTCCGTAGCGGAGCGTTTTCAGATGAACAGCACCTACCTTGGACAATTGTTTCTTAAAGAAACCGCGATGAAGTTTTCCGAATATCTCATGGCTTACCGAATGCTTCTTGCACAAGAACGAATACAATCGACAGATGAGAAGATTTCCTACATCGCATTTTCCGTTGGCTACAACAATCTCAACTACTTCTATACGCACTTTCACAGCTTTTTCGAAAAATCTCCTTCTGAACTGCGGGGAAAAGGGTAACAACAAACGCGGCGAAAAAGGAGGATACCGATGATGTTTAAGCACCCAAGAAGGCCCAAACGCATCTTCATGATCATCAGTCTCATATTGCTGCTCACATCCTATACAACCGGCTGCTTCCGGCAGCCTGGATACAACAACGAAACATATGATGGGGACACGGTAAACCTGATCTATTATACGATCGGAGAGCCTGACAAGGATCTGCAGCTCGTCAATGATAAAATCAATGAAATCATGGCTCGTAAAATCGGTGTGACGATCACCTATGTCAAGGTAAGCTGGCAGGAGTATGAAGATCGGCTGAACACGCTGATATCCACCGGAAGTCCATTTGACATTGCTTTTGCGCCAAATTATGCAACCACCGCTATGCGCGGCGCCTGGCTGAAGCTGGATGACTACCTTGGCGGCCTGGGCAAGGAAATGTACGACGCCATTGATCCAACCTTTTGGCAGGGAGTACGCATGAACGATGGCAGCATTTACGGTGTGCCGACCAATAAAGAGTTAGCCGTGCTTGATCAGTGGATGTATCCTGCTTCCATCGTGAGTAAATATAATATCGATATTACCAAATACAATACGCTGGAATCGCTTGAACCGCTGCTTCGGATGATTCATCGGGAGGAGCCGGCATACATCCCCATGGAATTGGATCGGGATTCCCACAATTTCTTCGCTCTCCATGGATACGAATATATTATGAATCATAAATTGCCCTTGATGATCAAATCACTGGACTCGAGCGCTCAGGTGGTGAATATCTTCGAAACCACGGAAGCGCGGCAGGTGCTAGATACGTTGCGGCGTTATTACAAGGAAGGCTTCATTAATGAGGATGCCGCCCTGCGAGAGCCGGGAGGACTTAAACGAGGGGCCAAAGTGTTCTGGAAGTCCTCAGGCGGCGGTCCGCTCTCGGAGACGACCTGGAGTAAGGATCGCGGCTACAAGATTGTAGCGAATCCCGTAACCCCAAGCACCGTCACAACGGAATCCGTCCGGGGCGGCATCATGACCGTGAACGCCAATACGAAGCATCCGGTGGAATGTATTAAATTCCTGAATTTGCTCAATACGGACCCGGAAATACGAAACTTATTTAACTATGGGATTGAAGGCGTGCACTATACACTGGATAAACAAGGGCAAGTCGTTCTAACTACGGACAAGGACAGCGATGGCAACCCGATTCCGGATGCGCCTGCAAGCCGCTATTCAGGAGTACAGTACACGCAGGGGAATTGGTTTATCCTGAAAACCATGGGCGGCGATAACCCGGACCCCCTCGACAAATGGGATCAATTTCGCAAATACAACGCAGGCGTCGTCAAGTCCAACGTGCTCGGCTTTACACCCGATCTATCCCAGCTGACCGCCCAAACCGATAACATCGAGATGGTCTGGCATAAATATTATCCGAGCCTCATGACAGGCTCCGTCGATGTGGATACAATCCTCCCCAAGTTTAATGAGGAGCTGAAGCAAGCCGGCATGGACGACGTACGACATGAAGTGCAGAAGCAGCTGGATGCTTGGCGGGGTGAGATGAAGTGAGTATTGACAGCTTTTGCTTCCCGCGATCGGGTCGACCTTGGCCTCCACATTGAGACATGATCCTATTCAAAAGAGACCCTGAAGCGGATAGCTTCAAGGTCTTTTTCGCCGTTTGTTATCTTGGTCCCCTGAAGGGGAACTGGGAAAAAGCACATTTTTGAGGTAATTAGCTACTCCCATTTATCGTAGGCTGCGTGCAAGTTAACTTCGGATAGGAGTCCTTTTTGCAGCTGTGGATTCGGAACCATTCGGTTGTACTTTATAATCTTTTGATTGATGGCCTCGAACGCTGTCTCCGGAATCGCATTGGGCTCCGGGCGCTCCAAGAGCCGCTTGATGTCGGCGGCGATTTCTTTTCTCAGCTCCACCCATGCTGGCTGGTAATTCGCGTTTTTCATGATCCCGGTTAGAACATCCCCGTCTTCGATCTTAATCGGCTTTCCCTTTAACGGTGAATCGTCAAAGCCGCCTTCTCTGGCAAATTTGTCGACGGCCGATTCCAGAAGCCCGCTGCTGGTCGACATGTAGCGTCGTTCCTTTTCTTCACTTTGATCTTCTTCGGGAGCAAGAGCTGATTCTTTTGGGTCATCGTTCAAATCCATTCAGTCACCTCCGTCTTACATATCAGGGAAATAGATTCTGTCCTTCGATGAAATGTTAACAAAATATTGAATTACCCAAAATATAACATACTGCGTCTGAAGTTAACAATTCCCTTGAGCGTGTATGATTACATCATTTGGGCTCGCCAGTAACGGCAAAAATCATTATGCATCCGCGGGGACTCTATAAGTCTTTTCTAGTAAAGAGGCTTATCGTTAAGAGATAGGAAGCGATGAATACAACTACGATACCGATTAGGATAAGAAGTAATGTTTGATCGTTAATGAGACCTTTCTCACTCACCATATTCATTAGCACCGCTGCAGGTTGTGCCAGGATAATTAGGGAGACCATGAATACTGCATTGATAATTCCGGCTCCTTTTTTACTAAGTGCGTAAAAAAGAGGCATATAGATAGAAATGAGAACAAGCAGCATTCCTACTGAAACCAATATGGGCAATAGCGTATAGTCTGGCTTTTCAAGCTGTGGGAATGAAAGCTTAATGAGTCGGTGAATCCCGTAAGAAGCAATGACTCCAAACAATGTATAGATGATGGCTGTTATGTATTTGGCTTGCACAATATGTTTGCGACTAATCGGCAGCGTGACCAGAAATTTATGATTATGGTTTTTGATATCGATCATCGTAGCTAGAATGATGGAGCCGAAAGCCGTATAGATTCCTACAAAATAAATGGACATTTCACTTTTGGGTATAAAAGCGAAACTGAATACAGCGAGATAAAGAAGAATCGTCCAAAGTGAGCTTTTTAAAGCGATAAAGTCTTTACGAAGCAAATTAAGCATGAACTCGTCCTCCCTTGGCCGTGAAATACATGATGTCTTCTAAGGATGGTTTTTCTAAAATAGCATTATTGCCGAACAGCTTCGCGGCCTTGCGTCTATTATCTACTAAGCCCTCAAAACCAAGCGCCGTCTCACGAATCCCGATAAATTCCTTTCGAATATCCGAATCAATCAGTTGTAAGTCGCCCTTCACGATTGCGTATCTCTCAAGCACATCATCTTTTGCTTCATTGAATACGAGTTTTCCGTCATTGACGAAAGTAATATAGTCAGCAATGCGATCCAAATCCGCTGTAATATGTGTCGAGAAGATAATCGTATTTTTTTCGTCCTGCATCATATCCGCAAGTAGATCGAGCATTTCCCTTCTGAACACAGGATCGAGTCCGGAAGTCGGCTCATCCATGACCAGGAGCTCAGCCTCATGGGATAAGGCAATGGCAAGGGAGAGTTTGATCTTCATTCCCTTAGATAAATCTTCAACCTTCTTCTTAGGAGACAATTCGAATTGTTCGAGGTGGCGGTTAAACTTCTTTTCATTCCAATGGCTGTAAAAAGGTGCGATCATTCTCTTCGTATCACGAATCGTAAGATGCTCATAATAGAAGCAATCATCCGAGACGATGCCGATGCGCTCTTTAATTTCGACTTCATGTTTAGGCATATCAAGGCCGAGTATTTTTACACTGCCGGAATCGGGACGGATCATGCCAAGCATCATCTTGATTAAGGTGCTTTTACCAACACCATTCGGACCAATGAGTCCGGTAATGTAGCCTTGTTTCACATCCAGTGAAACATGATCGACTTTAAAAAGAGGGTATGTTTTTGTTAAATTTCGTAATTCGATTACATTCATGGCGTTTGTTCCTCCTCGAACAGTAAAGTCAGATGATCGATTACATCTTGTTGGCTCATGTTTAATTCCTTGCTTTCTCGAATGATATTCATCATTTTCTCTTCTAATCGCTTCATGCGCTGCTCCCTGATGAAATCTTTATTCGCCCCTGATACGAAACACCCCTTACCTACGACCGAATCGATTAGTTTTTCGTTCTCCAATTCTTCATAGGCACGCTTAGTCGTAATAACACTAACCTGCAAATCCTTAGCAAGCTGCCTTATAGAAGGGAGACTGTCACCTGCGCTCAATTCTCCGCTCAGAATACTCTGTCTAATCTGGTCCATAATCTGTATGTAAATCGGATCGCTCGATGCGTTGGATAATATGATTTTTATGCCGTTCACCTCACTGCTGTTAATTAAGTGTATAGTGTATATATATAATATATACACTATTCTCTCTTGTGTCAATTCATCCATCTGGGCAGTCATTCTGTCTACTTCGATTAAAAATAAAAAAGCCGCGGGTTACGCGACTTTGTATGGGTGTATGTTCTTGTCTCCGACTGGCATATTCAATTTCATTCGTTACTGGAGAGCCGATGTATCCCGAATCAGATAGGCTGCTGCTTCAGTTGAAAATTTCCCCTTTTTCTTTTAAGAGCTGGAACGAACGGATTAGGGAATTTCGTCGATTGACAATTGCCCCAGTTAGAATTACATTGAATATAGTTAAGCACTTAACTATATGAAAGGCGTGATCACTTTGAATGACCTGCAACAATACGTGCTGGATTTGCCGCTACCTACCCTTGCTTTCTTCACACTGGTGGAAACAACGGCAATGCTGGTCGACGTATCCGAAAGCTATTGGAAATCGCAAGGGCTGAACGGAGCCAGAATACGGATTTTAGTTGAGCTTATGAAAGAGGGAGGAACGATGCTTCCTTCCAAGCTGGCACAAAAAATCGGTGTAACCAAACCCAATATCAGTCTGCTGCTTACCCCCTTGGAAAATGAAGGCTTGATTCGTCGGGATAACCATCCCCAGGACGGTCGAAAGTCGGTCATCACTATTACAAGTGAAGGTCAGCGTCTATTGATCCACAACCTGCCCGCGAACAGGCAGCGGATATCCGACAAAATGAACGTGCTGACTGAACCTGAATTAAAGCAGCTGCTGGACCTTCTCCAAAAATTAAAGGAAGCGTAACGATGTTTTTACGCCGATTTAGTTAAGCACTTAATCCAATATGGAAAGGATGACATTCGATGTCTACCGTAATTACAGGAGCCAATGGCCGGCTCGGCCGTTTCATTATCAAAGGGCTTCTTCACCGTGTTCAGCCCGATCAAATCGTTGCTTGCGTTCGCCATATGGAGTCCGGAAAATTATTGGAGGAGCTGGGAATTGCTGTCCGTTTCTGCGATTACGACGAACCTGCCTCCTTGAAGGAGGCATTCGCCGGCGCCTCGCGGCTGTTGTTCATTTCTAGCCCCCACCCCGATGATACCGTTCGTTTGCGGCAGCATGCCCATGTGGTTGAAGCTGCAAAAAAAGCGAACGTTGGCCATTTTTTATACACCGGTTTCGCCTTTCCTGAACATAGCGACATTTCAATGACCCATTTGCATTTGGCTACCGAGCATGCTATTCGCACAACCGGAATTCCTTATACTTTTCTTCGCAGTGGTTTGTACATGGACTTTATTGAAGCGCTGGATTTGAATACAGTCATGTCAACAGGGATTCTTCGCATCCCTCCAGGATCGTGGAAATTCAACGCTGTTACGCGCTGCGATCTGGCGGCCGCCATAGCGGGGGTAATATCCAATGGGGACCATTGGAATAAGACTTATGAGCTTGTTGCGCCAGCCGCTTGGAGTTTCAACGATTTGGTCTCCACTCTTTCAGAGCTAACGGGCAAACCGATATCCCTATGTCCCACCTACGAGGTGCAACATTGGATATTTAGCTTTTTAAGAAAAATCGATACGGCTTCAACTTCTGGCGACCTGGAGAATTTATTGGGCCGTCCGGTAACAACGCTGAAAGAAAGCCTCAAATCTTATATCGGGACGTCAGGTCAGATCTGACTGATGATAACATCGAGACGAAAGTTGCTGGTAGCATCGCCGACCTACCAGGATTAGCTGAAATACATTAAAACGGCACACCGTTAGCGCCTTAGCTTTAACTCTTTATCCGGGATATAACGACGGATCATGGCAATATTTTGAGAGCCGATTTCAATGAATCCTTGATGTGCACCTTTAAGTGAGGGTTCCTGCTGCGGATCTTCAATCGCACGCTTCGGCAATCCTTTTGTATCCAACACATAAGCGGTACTGCGTCCTTCGATAAACAGCACACTGTTACCGAGCATAATATTCAGCTTGAGCTCATCCCACTTGGATTCTGGTTTTACATACCCTACATTTGTAATGAAGTCTTCGGAAGGGTTCCCCGACTCAAGCTGAAGCGGAGCGAGAACATCATGATTGAGGCATGTCTTATCGGTTAATTCGTCCATGTATACGAGAGCCGCTTCTTCTCCGGTTTGTTTAATATGTAGCTTACGTATGATCAAGTCGGGAGTATCCGTGAAAGCTTCTTCAATTCTGCCTAAAGATTCTTTTAGATGTGTGGTAATGTGTTCCTTTTGCTCGTAATTGGCAGATCGCTCCTTCACTATCCTTTGCTCCCTTCATTCCCGCATGTTTTTCCTTATTATGACGATTATGGACGTTGATATGCATATCCTTACAAACTGGGGAACGGATGTGGATGGAATGGTGCCAACGGTGCAACAAGGATTTGGTGGTACTTTTGATCAACTCGCCAAGTACCTTGAAAGCCAGAAATAATTACACTGATAAAAGGACTAACTAACAAAACAACGGCGACTAAGATACAGTATTAGTCACATTTGTCAGAACAAATTAATATTCTGAATTAGTTCATTTCCAGAAGGAGTGCGTTAATGAAGAAAAAATTAACCTATGATTACATTGTGGTAGGCACAGGCCCGGCAGGAGCTGCTATCGCAAAGTCACTCACTGATGATATGCGAACTTCCGTGCTTGTATTAGAATCCGGTGAAAATCATGACAAAGACAAACCGATCAAGGATTCAACCTTTGCGCTTGAGCTTGAAGAAGGTTTCTTTCCAAATTACTTTTGGCAGGGAGAAGGCAGTCCCCAAGAAGCACTTGATGGACGCGCATTCGAATGGACGACGGGGCGGCTCTCGGGCGGTGGCTCTTCAATAAACGGAGAGCAATATGTACGACCGACAGCTGCCGTGCTCCAAAAGTGGGAACGACTGCTCGGACCTCTATGGTCACCTGATAAAGCCACACGACGATTCAAAGCTTTGGAGAATTATAACGGTGATACTACAAATTTCGAAGCTCGGGGGTATCGAGGAAGAATCAACATTAGGCAAGCTCCTGAAACTCCAACACCGATGGCACACAAGCTGACATCTGCGATCGAACGGGCATCAGGTTTTCCCATCATTCTTGACTATAATGATCCGGATACTCCTCTGGGACCGTTCACCCGTTGGCAATTATATCAACAACCTGATGGTCGTAGGGAGAGCTCTTCCACTGCCTTCCTGTCATCGGATATTATGACGCCAGCAGGTCGTGGTGTTAGTAACCGAAAATTAACTGTAATGTTTCGGACAACGGCTCTACGTATTCTCTTCTCCGGTAAACGTGCCGTTGGCGTTGAGTATTTGAAGGATGGCAAATGCATCCGTGCGTATTCGCGTAAAAAAGTTATTATATCTGCAGGGATAAATAGCCCTCAGTTGTTAATGTTGTCTGGAATTGGACCCGCTAAAAAATTGAAAAAGGCTGGAATCCCTGTCATCTTCGATAACCCAAACGTTGGACAAAGGTTAAAAAACCATACGCTAAATTCCGCTGTATTTACTACCAATTCAGAAGATCGTCCCCTCCCTTCCCTAGATCCAAATGCACTTTATACGGGAGGAGCTTTCTTGCCAGATCCATCTGGTATCGACCCGGATGAACGGGCGGTTCAACTCATTGGCATGGGATCTGAAGAAGAATTGACGATAGCGATTTTGTACTTGCGGCCAAAGAGCAACGGGGATATCCGCTTACAAAGCAAAGATCCGCTAAATATTGTATTGGCAGACGAAGGATTTCTCTCGAATCCAGACGACATGGAAGCTGTAAAAAGAATTTATCGAACGTATATCAAAGACATTGCCCTAGAGTTGGAAAAGATCGATTCTTCGTATCAGCTCCTATCCCCAACATTCGATGTGATTGACGATGATGACAGGCTTGAAGAATTTATTAAGGAAAATTTCGATCACAATCACCATCAGCAAGGCTTTCTGCGTATGGCTCCTTTATCGAAAGGTGGAGTCGTTGACCGTAGAGGAAATGTGCATGGAGTTCAAGATTTGGTCGTTGCAGATGCGTCCATAGTTCCATTTACAGTCGATGGAAACACCTCTTCTGCTGCATATCTTATCGGCTATACCATAGCCAAGCAATTAGGTAAACGCAAAAAAAATCAACGTGGTTATAAGGAAGTGGGGGATGAATAAAAGCAAGCTCTTTCGCAACCAACTTCACCCATGAGTGCCTCTCCTTTTCAACGTTATGATTCATAATTATTCGAAATTTTATAAAGTTGACACGGCGATTTGTTATTTAGACACACCGGAAAACAAAGACCCACTAGCCGAATATAACGGGGGCTCTATACAAAGAACCCTGCAGAATAATACTGCAGGGTTTCTTTGCACATATCCAATCAGAACCATGTGAAAGTGAAGAGCCGGACAAACTGGACTATTTCAATTTCGAAATCATGCAAATACCAGTTATGTATCAGACTTAAAACGAATAACCGCATAAATTAGACTGCAGCCGATATAAATGATCATTCCGATAACGATCTGTATTATTTCAGATTCTGAATGATGAGTATAATGATTAACAAGAAACATTATGAATATTAGGACTAGCGCATCTATTATCAATTGACTCCATTTTATCCTCTTCATCATAGGGATCATAGCAAGTAAATTACAGCATACTGCAATGAACTCCAAAGTGAGAATACCGACTGTTGCCCCCCTGTAATTTAACCCAGGTTTTGCTACAAGAAAGTAATGAACGATTAATGAAATACTTATTCCACTAATTAGACCAATTAACGGTACTTTTTTATACTCTTGGACCCAAAGTATGCTTGTGCTTACTTCACGTAAACCCACAAGCAATGGAACGATAAATAAAAATTGAATCGGTCTGGCCGCCTCAATTGTGCCAAATAAAATAAGTGAAATTTCCTTATTATAGACATAAAGAAACAGACTCGATATCCAGCCCCATATCCAGGATACCTTCAGTGCTATTCTGGTACGGAGATGAAAACGTTCATAGTTTCTTGCCTGCCAATCTGCTACCATTCTCATTGTTAATGTATGTGAAAGCGCAGCAGTGACCAGGGTGGGCATATAGGCTACAAGTGCAGCCATACCTGTAAGAACTCCAAACATTGCTGTTGCTTCTGCAGATGAATAACCCGCAGTTTGAAGTCTGTTAGGGATTATAATAGCGTCCAAAACATCAGAAAGCGGAATCAGCAATCTGGTAATGGATATAATGAAAGAACTGTGTATAAACCACTTTAATCTCTTTTGAAATTTAATGTCTGAATAACGGATTGGGGCTTGATTACCTTGTCGATTCACATATAGGTAATATGAAATTAATACTAAAAAAGCAGAAATCGCACCAAGCGATGTACTCAACATGCTGTTACCGGTTGCAATTGCAGGACCTTGAGGCAGGAAAAGAAAAACGATAGCTAGCATGAACAACACTCGAACTGCTTGTTCAATAATTTCGGAGACAGCAATTACATTGTATAATTCGATGCCTTGTAAATAACCACGAAGTAGACTTAACAATGGAACTGCAAAGAAGGCCGGGGCCAGAAAGTGAATGAAATAATAAAGTTGCTCGTTACCAAGCATCCTTGCTACCGTATCTGAATAATAAAAAGTAAGAGTAGTTGCGCATCCCCCTATAATGATTAAATAAATAGAAAAAATCTTGAACCATATCCAGCCTTGTGAGGGATGCTTCGCAGTGTACAAGGCTAATGCAGTTGGTAATCCGCCGGTTAGCAACATTAATCCTAACCCAAAATAGGAGTAAGCAATCTGAAAAAGCCCAATCCCCTCCGCACCAATAAGTCTTGTTAATGAGACTCTGCCGATTAAGCCGATTGCTTTTACCATCAAAATTGCACATATTCGGAATACCGTTTGTTTGATGAAAGAAGAGCTCATCATTTTCCTCCACTGCATAAGACTTGTCCGTATCATCCTATGACCATGAAGAAGGCGATATGAATGGTGCAACATTTTTATCTAGAATGCCAGTACATGTGCTAGTCGTTGATGTGAATCAAAATATATTTGGTATGTTTATCCCAGCCCAAATCAAAAGGCGCTCGGTAACGATCTGCAGTATGTGAATTAACCAGAGGATAACCGTTGGCATCAAATCCGGTTACTACTGAAAAGTGGTCTACGTCATTGTCTACAACATGAGCAATTAAATCACCCGGTAACAGTTTTGCAAAAGCGGTATCCGGATGTTTGCTTGTTGGTTTTATAAGTTCGGAGAAATATCCGGTTGCAATGACTTTTCCATAACCGGAGTGCACAATAAAGTTCTTAAAGGCATCCGTCTGAACCCAAGTTCGGGTCCCGCCTCCACCATAGCGATAACGCCAAGGTCCCTTCATCTTGAGACCTCCACCCTCCGCCTGATCACCAACCACCTGGGAGGCAAAATTCGTGCAATCTCCACCTTTAACGTTATAATTCAAATATTTTGGATTGTACCGCCCATTATTGCCTGCACCCCAAGCAGTACCAGCATATTTATTGGCATATTCAACGGCTTTCTTTCTTTTGTAATTTTTCCCATCCCTTATAATTTCATTGTGAAGAGGAAAATACACAGTGCCTCCTGAAGTCCCTCCAATTAGTTTGGGGTTTTCTTCTATAGGATCAAGATACCACTCTTTAAACACAATCCAATTTCCATTCTTTTTTTTCAAAGTAATAGCATGCCAAGTACCAATACCAAAAGATTGGGTAGGCAAGATTTTATCTACATATATGTAGCTTAATTTTTGGGAATGAGCTAACGATACTTTCGCTGTATCCCCTTCCATTTGAATTCGGGTAACACGAATATCACTTTGAGAATCCGTAAAATGAATTCCTCTATAATTTCCCCATGTATTTAGATAGTTCTTTCTTTTTTCCTCTACTCGATATGCATTGCGACTTGAATTATAAGCTTGATCGTAGTAACTCGTCATATTCGATGTTTTATTCACTAAAAAATTTGAACGAACAGCGAATAACTCGTTTAAATACTTTTTCATCTCATCCTCTGAAGGATTAGTGTTTGTGATGTGTGAACTTCCAAAAAGCAGCACTATTGTTGTGTATATACTGAAATAAACAGTTTTCGTCATTTTTTTCTCCCGTTTTCTCTACGTAGTATTGTTATTTTAACAACCGCGTATAAACGACTAGCCTCTTTTCATGCTCACCCTTTATTCGATCGTACTTTCCTGTACAAGTAATTAAATTTAACTGCTCTATATCGGTATCGCCGAATATTTTTTCGATAGGTGCTTGAGCTGTAGGGTAAGATTCTACGGCCACGACTTTGAAGACGAGATAATTCCCCTCATTGTCTGATAACACTACAGGTTCTCCAGGCTTTATCTTTTTAAGTGGGTAAAAAACAGCGGGGCCTGTATAATTGTCAACATGACCTGCCAAAATAGCATTTCCCTTTTGTCCAGGCAAAATGCCATCTACAAACACGCCAGCTACCTTGCTTGATACGGGAGCATCCATCTGCCCATTCTCTAACAGTCCTACTGGTTCAACAGGGGCCTTTATACCAACCGATGGAACCCACACTTGGTTTGGTATTATAAATACAGATTCTTCATCTTCATTTATTATGTTCTCTTCGTCTTGCTGCTTTGAATTTTTTACGGTTACACTTGGTTCTGCTTTCCCCTCGGAAATTTCTTTAGAGTAAGGCGACCCGGTTTGACGCAGGGGGGGAGGCGCTTTTTCAGAAGACTGCGATGCATGATAATGACAACCTGATAATAACAAAACAGGAAGAGTCATAAATACTATGAGTGTTAATTTGCGTTTATCATTCATTAGTATCATCCTTCGTTAAAAGAAAAGAGGAAAACCTAATTTTCCTCTTTTCGATCTTGTTCTTATTCGCTCACGCCGCCATAACCTGTTTTCGGTAGTGCTTTTGGTTTAATGCTCTTGGTGTGCACTTTATGCGCTTTGCTTTTAGCTCGCATTTTGTGCTCTTTTGCTTTGTGTTCTTTCATTTTGTGTTCTTTCGCATGCAGTTTGTGTTCTTTAGCTTCGTGTTCTTTAACATGCATTTTGTGCTGATGACTTTCCACTGGTGCTGCAGATGCAGTGATTGCCGAAGCTGAAAGGAACAAACAAGTTGACAATGCAAAAATTGCTGCTTTTTTCATGTAAATACCTCCTTTGTTTTTTCCCCAATTTAGTTATCTACACAGTCGGCTCAAGTTATTGATGGTAATTTTGACCTGTTAAAATTCCCTAATTACGATAACGGTTCTTGCCCCGGGTTTGCCAATTGATATAATTTTATGTACGATAAAAAGCCGCACATTTGGTATTATCCCCTTTTAGTAGACAAGAGAAAAAAGACATCTGTTAAGATGGACTTAATCTTGCCTAACGAAGGGGATTTTTCATGGCTAAAAAAGGACAAACTTACCAACGGTACTCCTTGGAATTAAAATTGGAGGCGGCCCGGCTGGTCAACGAAGAACATATGAGTATTCGTGAAGTAGCAAAACGTTTAGGTATTCAAAATAAATCTCAAGTACAAGTATGGGCGGCGAAAACGAAACGTGGAATGAGCCTAGAACCTGCCACATCCAAACGGGGACGCCCCAGAACGAAGTTTTCCAGTATGGAAGAAGAGATGGCATACTTGCGAGCGGAGATTGAATATTTAAAAAAGCAGTATCCAAATCTACACAAGGAGTGACGAGTAAAGCAGCTAGATTTCAGATCATAGAGGACTTGCGCGTACACCATCGTCTTGTTTGGCTCTTGAAGTTAGCCGCAGTTTCCCGTTCAGGCTATTACAAGTGGAGAAAAAGCTTGCAAGCGGCAAAAGAACGTAGACAAAAGCAGCATGAATTGGAATCGCATCTGCTTGCCATCCATCGCATTCATCCCTACTTTGGTTATCTTCGAATGACGGTAGCTTTACGGAGGGAAGGCATTAGGGTCAACCACAAAAAGGTGTACCGATTAATGAAACAATTAGGAATCTGTTCTGTCATTCGAAAGAAGCGTCGATTCTTTGGAAAACAAGCTTCTGTGGTGAATCCGAATCGGCTTCAGCGCCAGTTTAAAGCGGACACGCCACGAACTAAACTGGTCACAGATATTACCTATATTCGTGCTGGAGAACAATTTGTGTACCTGTCTGTGATTCAGTATTTATACAATAACGAGATTGTAGCTTGGCATCTTTCGGAACGAAATGACCTCGCTTTGGTTCATGAAACGCTGGATAGACTCCGTCAGCACGTGGATGTGAGTGGGGTAATCCTACACTCGGATCAAGGATTTCAATACACGTCAAAACCATTTAACCGTAAACTGAAACAACTCGGCATGCTAGGCAGTCACTCTAGGCGAGGAAATTGCCTGGACAACGCCTGTATCGAGTCTTTCTTCTCTCATTTAAAGACCGAGAAAATATACTTGAATGAGGCAGCGAACAAGGCGGAGATTGAACAGCAAGTGAGCGAATACATTCTGTTCTATAACCAAAACCGATTCCAGAAAAAATTAAACGACCGTTCCCCGGTAGAATACCGGGAAACGGCCGCAGCTTAAATCATGTCTTTTTTGTACTGTCTACTTGACAGGGTTATGACCAATTGTGCGACTTCTTGAATTGGCCCGAAGATGTTTATAACTGGAAAGCCTCATTCTCTTTTTGAGCTTATCTGCGCGTTCCTACTCTGTTATTGCCTCGTTGAAATATGGATCTGGCGATCTGTCGCATTCGCTCGTCGTGGAGATTGCACAGTGCTTATTGAGCAGTTTGGTTTAGTCCATCGAGCAGATTTTGCTTTAAGGACTCGAGGCAGCTCAGGGGAATGCAACATCCCTTTAACAAATACTGTTCAATACTCCCATACTGTTTCATAATCTCATAATGCGTTCTGATGGAATTCGGTACAGGCTCATTAATCGAATGAAGAAATAATTGAATTATAGCCGTGACAAAACCTGTACAGTCCTTTCCTCCAGTACAAGGGATCAAGGCGGGGACATTTCCCGCATCGGACAGCAGGCAAAAGATCTCCTTAATTTTATCTTTGCTACTGAAAGCCATATGATGATACATATATTTCATCATTTGTTCAAAGAATAAAAACCCGCCAGTCAACAAGGACAGGCGGGTTTCTAAAGAAATAGCATTCATTTACTTATTAGATAAATAGAGGCCGAGCTCTGATAACAGTGCACTTCCCACGTACGTTCCCGTGAACACGAAAACCGCAACGATTGCGACGCGCCACGATGTTTTGCGAAGATCAACCAGCCTGTCGGCAACGGAAATGCCGGCAAACGCCAAAATCGGGGTCGTAATGGACAAGAAGTTGACGTTGGCGATGGCATCCACGAACACATCGGAGATCAGGCAGCAGATAAGCGAAACGATCGATACCCAGCCGAGAACCGGGAAGTCCTGCAAGAATTTCAGCGGAGCTTTTTTCATGAGTGTCGAGATCAGAACGCCGATGAAGGAAAAAAGCCACAGCACGGCCAAACCCGCGATCGTCCCTAACGTAATATGTCCTTCGCCGTTTTTAATGAATTTCATTTGCTCCGTAAATAAAATAAGACCAACGCTAAGCAGCAGGACGAGGGCGTATTTAGCGTATTTATTCAAACCGGTGCTCATTTCTTCTCACCTCTGACCATTAATTTGTACATAAACCGCTGCAGCGGCACCGCGAGAAATACCATCGTATACGTTCCGAGAAAGCTGGTAAGCAGCTGGCTCGCAGCAGCGTATCCGTTAATGGTCTCCGTCATCTCAGGAGAATGCGCGACTAGCGCGGAAGAAGAGCCTGTCATCATACTGGCCGAGCCGACGCCAGAGGACATGGCTAACGCTTCGATCGAGAAGCCGGCAGCAAGCATGACCGGCGCAAGAATGCTGAAGAACAGCGTGCCGAAGAGGGTGCCTATAATATAGAGGGACAGCACCCCACGGCCTTCATCGGAGTCGAGTGTATATTTCTCGGATATGTAGGCGAGTTCCCCTTCCCTCCCAAGTCCGAGCGTAGCGCCGATGGCTTCCCTTCTCAGACCGAGCAGAATGGCGATTGGAAGTCCGAGCAGAATCGTACCCAAGTTACCGATTTCCTGAATGATGAACACCCAGCCTACTTTTAATATATCTTCAATTCTGGGCGCAACGTCAGCGCCGTATCTCGCCATAAGCGGCAGCATAATGAAGATCAGATACTTGCTGGAGAAGCCGACATTCTCCTTGCTGTAAATCTTCCTCATAAAACCTTTCCGGAAAATAGACAAGCCAAGCAACATCGTGATCAAAATGGCGAATACGAGTGGGAGCAGGCTAATTTTTACGGAGCCAATATGGATCGACTGAATGCCGATAAATTCGGCAACCGCTATTACAATGAGCACGAATGCAAGCAAATATATATACTGTAGTTTTAACTTCATGCCATGTCCTCTTTTCTGTTTCTTAGTTAGAGCCAACAATCGACGCAAGGAGCTGCTCGTATTCAGCGAATGTACGGCGGTACAGCTTCGATCGGTCGATACGTCCGCTCATTCGCTCCAGCACCTGGGTTAAGAATCTCGGAAACACTTCGTAAATAAACTCGGGATCGATATCTTTAAAATCGTCGCCGTGAATCGTTCCTGTAAAGCCGCTGTATCCGATTTGAATACAAGGCATCATGAAGGCGAGGTCTCCAATGTCTCCTGCTGCGCTGATGGCGTTGTTGTTCCAAACCTTAGCGATCTCCTCGTTATCTTGGAACGCCTCCAGGACGAATTCGGACAAATACCGGTCCTGAACGAACGGCAAATATCCCATCTGCGTCTTAATCTCGACCTCGCCTTGAAGGGCGAGCGCGCTGCCCTTGGCCGCATCATCCATCTTGGAGGCCGCTTCCTTCATGTAGTCGACCGACTGAGTGCGCAAATCGCTGCCCACCGTAATCCGATTGGGAATGACGTTTGTCGACATGTCGGACTCCAGAACGATCGGATTCATCCGGACCTTCTCACTGTCCTTCATTTGCTGCCTGCTCAGGCCTAACGCCACATTGAACAGGGTCGACATGCTGTAGGCATTTTTGGCGGAGAAAGGATCGAAACCGGCATGGGTTGCTTTTCCAGTAAACGTATAATGCTTATATAGGAATCCAGCCAGGTCGCAGTTGATTTCTATCGTCCGTTCCGCAAACTCTCCGCCCATGGCGTGTACGCATAGTCCAATGTCAATATCGTCGAACACGCCGAGTTTCATCGCTTCGGGTTTCCCTCCATAATAGGAGATCTTACCGCTGGCGAGCAGTTCGTCCCTAAAGGCGAGATCCAAATACTCCTCAGCGGGAATGAAAATAAACGTTATTCTATAATCCAGAGCTTCGTACGCCTTAGATTCAAAATAATGTTTGTATAAAGCCAGGGCGATCGCCACCTGCGTATAATGACCGCAATTGTGTGCCGCTCCCGTCGCCTTGTCTGATCGCCAATGAGTCGGAGCATATACGGCGTCCAACTCCGCAATAAAAGCGATGTTCAGCGATTTGCCTGTTCCGAGGGTTGTCCGAAGCCCGGTTGTGCTGAATGATTGCAGCTCGATATCCGGATTAACCTTCTTCAGAAAATCCGACACCGTTTTATTGGTTTTAAATTCCTTGTAGCCAAGCTCAGGGTTATCGAATATGGTTCGTGCTACATCTGCAATTTCTTCGTACTGTTCTTTAAAGTTCATAGCTGCCTCCTTCTTGATGAAAATAATTCTTATGTTATTTTAGTTTCCTTAGTTATGTCAATAAAAATCACTTTATATTATTTTCCTATAGAAGTGATCATGATTTGATATAACTCTATCCTCCCGCAGCTATTATTAAGACGGTCTATAGCTTAACGCCAAGTTCGGAATCGGCGGCATTACAAATGTGGAAGAGGATATGAAGATGTTCCTGGGGCGTAAAGGGGCGCGTGCAAGAAAGACCTGGCCGGCGGCCAGGTCTTTTGTCTATTGGCTTGTTAGCATCATGAGGCAGGGAGCCTAAGCCAATCCGGGGTTGCCTCCGCTTTCGGGATTATCCATGATTTCATTCAAGGAAGATTTTCAACCTTTAATTCCTGATAACGTTACACCCTTGACGATATACTTTTGGAAAATGATAAAGATGATAATGATCGGGATCGAAGCATACGCATTCACCGTCATTGGCAAGGTTTCGTCCTGGTTATATGAGCTCATGAAAAACGGGATACCGATGGGAAGCGTAAACAAGACTTCCGATTGAATCGCCAGAAATGGCCACAAGAAATCGTTCCAGGTGCCTAGGAAAGAAAAGATCATCAAGGTAGCCAGCACCGGTTTGGATAATGGAATAAAAATGTTCCACCACACCCGAAATAAACTGCAACCGTCTATTTTCGCAGCTTCCACCAGCTCATTCGGCATCCCGTCGAAAAATTGCTTCATGATGAGTACACCAAGCGGTCCTGCGAGCCCCGGCAAAATGAGGGCTGCATAGGAATCCAGAATCCCCAAGCTGTTAGCTACCATATACAAGGAAACAATCGTCGCTTCGCCGGGAATCATCATTCCACTGAGAATGAGCCAGAAAGCTAACTTCTTATAACTGAAATCGATCCGCGATAAAGCAAATGCGGCGAGTGAAGCCATGGTCAAGCTGAGTACAGGCACAATAATAGCGATGGTTAAGCTGTTCATGGTCCATTTGATCACCGGCGCATTCTCAAAAATATAAGCGTAGTTTTCGAACGAAAACGGCGGCAGGAAACGGTCCATCAGATCGCCCATCGCACTACCCTGCGGTTTTAGAGATGTGAATATCATGTAGATCACCGGAACGACAAAGATCGTTGCCAAACCGTAAGCTATGATGTGCAGCAGTATTTTTGGACCCGTCCACCGTTTAGAGCCAGCGAAATCACCCATTTCCTCATCACCTCATTCACTTTTTTTACCGAAAATTTTAAACTGCAAGAATGAAAGCACCGTCAGAAAGACAAAGAAAATAAATGACATCGAGGTTGATAATCCAAGATCGTTGGCGGTAAAGCCGGTTTCATAAATGTATTGAATCATCGTCCGGGTTTCATTCCCTGGCCCGCCGCGGGTAACGAGCCATACCTGGCCGAATACTTTAAAGGACGCTATCACTTGAAGCACAGTAATCAGTACGAGAAGGCCTCGCATCGCAGGCAATGTGATATATTTGAGTCTTTGCCAAGCATTGGCTCCATCCAGTGTCGCTGCCTCGTAATGTTCAGCAGGAATATCCTGCAGCCCCGCGAGTAGCACGATCATGTTAAAGCCCTGTGTCCACCAAAGCGTAATCATCACGATGGAAATCCAGGCAAGCTGCGGTTCATTCAACCAGAAAATTTCGGATTCCGGACTGAGAATCCCGAGATTATGCAGCACCGTGTTCACTAAGCCTGAGTAAGGCGCAAGAAGAAATATCCAGACAAAGCTAACCACCGCTACGGACAATACATTTGGCATGAAAAACACGGTTCTCAGAAAGGTCTTTCCTTTTACCTTTGAATCAAGAATTAAGGCAAGCAGGAAAGGCGTTACGATCATAAATGGTGTGGAGATTAAGGCGAAGTAGGTCGTATTCCAAAGAGAAGCCCAGAAATCCGAATCTTTCAGTGCATAGAGGTAATTTTGAAGGCCGACAAAGCCTTCTTTGCCAATCAGCGTCCAATCATGAAAGCTGACGAACAGTCCGTAGAAAATCGGCACAATCGAAAAGAGAATAAAGAAAAAGAAATACGGGGCAAGAAAACCGGTTGCCAGCAATTCGTTCTGCAGCTTTCTTTTCCGCTTGCCTATGGACATATCAACCAGACTAGGATCTTTTACCGTTACCGGATTCATGATTCAACCTCCCAAAGTGCATCGGAGTTACATCCTCGGTAACTCCGATGCAAATGCAACAGCCTATCGTTTCAGAAGCTTTTCCATGCTTTGTACCGCTGCGTCCAATCCTTTATCGACAGGTGCTTTACCAGACCAGATCGTATCTAATGCCTGCACAAGCTGGTCTTTTGCCGGCCACATTTTTGGCGATCTTGGCAAATACACACCATCGTTGCCAGCCTGCAAATAATCCTGGCGATAAGGCATATTTTTGAACGCTTCTGACTCGACAGCCGTTGTGGAAGGTGGAATATGTCCGGCCTTGGACCATTCAGCCGCGTTGTCTGTCACCCATTTTGCAAACGTGATCGACGCTTTTACCTTGTTTTCGTCCTGCCCTTTTTTCTGGACAGGCAAAATGAAGTTGTGTGAATCAATCCAGGTTGCAGGCTTATCATAAATTTGCGGGAAAGGAATGGCTCCGAATTCCAGTCCTTTTGTTCCTTCCAGTGTGCTCGTAAACCAGACCCCTGTTGGCATCACAGCACCCTTCCCCGCTTGGAATGTCTCGCCGATTTTAGGAAGGTTTCTTGGTATCAAGCCGCTCTCAAACCAACTGCTAATATATTCTGCAGCCTGTTTGCCCTGCGGATTATTTAACGTCACCTTTTGGCCGGATTCATCAAACAGGCCCTCTCCTCCAAGCTGGTTGTAAAGCGCCCACCAGATCCGGTATGGATCCTCGCCTGTGGAGCCGAGCAGCATATTCACATTACCTTTGGGAACACCGTCTTTGATTTTTTGCAGAAAGCTCTTGAAGCCTTCAGGACCAGGTTCAATGATCGGCTTTTCATTTTCGTCCAGCAAATTCAACTCACGCAATATTTTTTTGTTGTAATACAGGATGAGCGGATGAGCATCCAGCGGCAAGGCATATTGCTGATCGTTAAATAACGTTGCGTTTACCATGTTTTCATTGAATCCGCTTAGATCAATACCCATCGAATCGATATATGGATCCAATGGCTCGATGATTTTCAGTTCTACCAGCTCGCTTAATTTGGACGTGTGGGATACCGCAAGATCAGGCGCATTGCCGCCTGCGACAGCGGTTTGCAGCTTGGTATAAAACTGGCCCCAATCCTGCGTCAATGCCTTCACTTCGATTTTACCTTTATGTTCATCGTTAAATTTTTCCACCAGTTCGTTCATAATGGCGCCGTCACCTCCGCCGAACATGTTCCAGTAGGTGATGGTGACTTTCTCACCGGGAGCGGTTCCCGGCCCTTTTGAAGCGTTTTCATTTCCGTTATCGGTTTTACCTTCATTGCCTAATGAGCATGCACTTAACACGAATGACATAACAAGCAGCATCCCTAATGCGACTTTATAGAGCTTGGAAGTTTTCATAAAAATCCCCCTTATAAAGTGATAAAACTAAACAAAACTCCGCTTAAATTCTTCGTTGGTTAAGTGTTCTCGTTACCGCTCTCCTCTCCCTCTTAATAATTGGATATAGCAAGAACCGGTAAAGATAAACCAAACATTAAACAATCTAAATCCATTCGTCAATACTTTTTTATCGTTTTTTTAATTAAAACAAAATAATTGTAATGAATAAATTTATAACCATCAAACCTAAATCTAATTCATAAAAAAGAGGCTTCCCTGTACAGGAAAAGCCCCTGATCCGACCCGTTTCGACTGTTTTACAAACATCAGCAGCATTTTTCAAATCCGACTTTATATCTCGATTCTACAATCCTTGCGATGCTATGATTCAGTAGATGATTCTCATTATGATATCTTGATCATAATCACCAAACTGCTTGCCGAAAATATTGATGCCTCCAATATGCTCTGCATCCGGCTTGATCCCGATTCGTAAACTAATCAACTTATTCTCGAGCAGACGGAGATCATCTAGATTCACCTCAGAAACAGCAACGTCGTCGAGGAAGCTCCCTGAGCTATCAACTTTCCAGGTTTTCAGCAGCCCGTATTGCGTATGACTATCGGGTAGCCACGGCGGGTTTAGCTTTCCCCTGCGGTCCCCAAAGTCACCAGGAGAAGTCCATGTTCCGATTTCTACATCATTGATCCAAATCGTAATATCAGACGGCCAGTTATGATCGTAAAGAAATGCTTCTGAACATAGCTCCATCGAAAACTGAATGGATTTAATGTCTACGTCTCTCTCTGAAAACAGAGGAAATTTATATTCTACATATCCGCGTGAAAACCAGATCAGCTGTGCAGAAATTCGGCTCGGATGAAAAAAGTAGGCCGGCTCGTCCGGCGGTTGAACCATTCCGGATTCAGTGATCAAGCCGCATGTCGGATGGATTTCGCAATCCGTATAACAGCCAACGGGCATCTCAATCTGGTGCAGATTGGTCGGACTGTAGATTCCGTTGGTTAATTTCAAACTCATACGTAAATCATCAAACGTTCGTGTGCAAACCTTCATTGTGCCTCTGGATGCGGGCAGTACCTCCGTCGCGATAATGCCCGCATTTTCCAGCACCCGAACATTGAAGGCGACCGTCGATACAGGCAGATCTAATTTTTCAGCAATATCGACAATATTTTCTCGGCTGTGATTCAAAAGCTTTAAAATGTTTATCCGGACTTCCGAAGCCAATGCATGTGCCACTTTTCTCAGTCGTTCCGATTCATCGATTGACAACTCCAACATTTTGCCCTTTTCCCCCTATTGCGAGTTTTATCTGCATAGCTGGTTATCATTATACGTTACAACAACCATATCTCCGCAACTCCCTAAGAGCACCAGATGTGATAACACATAGGCCCTTAACTGCAGCTGTTATATTGGGCATCGGCGTTGAATTGGCGCTTAAGCCTGTGCTGCCTGCAGAGTTCACGAATCTTCTCTACCATGTGATTTGTATTTGCTCCCGTAGGCGTCTTTCCAGCGATAGTAGGTGGCACGAGGAAGCCCGATCCATGACTTGCTTGGGTTACACTGACTTCCCCTCGTATGGACTCCATCCACTCCACTACAATCGTTGGAATTGACTTCGCTCACAGGAATACCCGTTAATTTCATTTCAATGGCTTTTCTCTTCACTTCTACAGGGTAGCTTACTCTTGTTGCCAACGCAAAAACACCTCCAAGCTTGTCTCCATATCTTACGACATGGTTGCATTCTCTTGAAGGTGTTTAAATTTGTCTCACGTTATGGGGTCAGTCTCGTCAGTCCAATAGAACCGACTCTTTGATACAAGTGAACAGACTTGGATGGTTCAGGAAACCGAACGACGGCTCAAGGATGAAATCTCTCTTGCCTTCCTGTGCCGCTTAAACCAGTCTACCTACTATAATGACCGGTTTGTATTGCAGCAGCCATCATTACACCGCGTGCTAGGAGAGGCTCGAAGCGTTCGCATTGGACAAGCCTGTATTGAACTCCGCTCCGGCTTCGATGCCCTACTGCTTCGATCACTTGTTGCCTTGGTAGTCTACACTGCCCCTAACTTGCCAGCCATGTGTTATAAACACTGACTTCATAATAGATTCTTCCTCATCTTCTATTGAGCAGTAGCGAACTCACGAGTGATGTTCCTATACTTTGTAGGTGAAATTCCTTTTTTAGCTTTAAATTGCTTAATAAAGTAAGTGTCATACTCAAATTCGGTATCACGTGCAATTTCATCAAGGTTCATACTGCGGCCAGTTTCGTTCCGATATAGACAAACTCTCAATGAGTCATTGCTTCGTCTTATACATACTGCTTCCACGCAGTTTCAAGCATTTCGGTTGATTTAACCAAATTCATGGTGTAGCTGTCTCGCTCTCTCTCATGACGGAGGGAAGAAGAACGGAACTCCTCGACCATCTTCCCCTCTTTCATAACCAGAATATCCGTACACAATCCGGGTACAAGCGAGAGATCATGCGTAATGAACAGAAGAGACAACCCCTCTTCCTTCTGAAAGGACATAAGCAGTTCGATGATCTGCTGTTGTAATATCATATCAAGGTTGGAGACGATTTCATCGCAAATCAATAGTTTGGGATGAATGATCAATGCTTTTGCCAGGCAAGCCCTTTGATATTGTCCTCCGCTTAGCCTGCCTGGCCGATTTCTGAGCAGGCCCTCATGAAGGCCGACCTTGCTTGAATATTCCATAACCCTCTCTTTACGCTCCTTCTTTTTCAAATCTGTAAAGTTAATTAATGGCTCTTCCAGGCACTGAAACAAGCTCATCGAAGGATTCAACGTTGAGGCTGAATTCTGAAAAACAATCTGAATATCGCGATACCATTCTTTATACGATTTAATTCCTTTGCTAGGTAACCCTCGCCCATTGAATAGAATTTGACCTGATGTCGGCTGCTTCAATGCCATAATCAGTTGGGTCAGCGTAGATTTTCCACTGCCGCTCTCACCTACAATGGCCAGAGAGCCTCCATCTTTTATAGTAAATTGGATGTCTTTCAGAATCTCCCTTCCATTGATTTCTTTATGCAACTGATGCACTTGAAGCATGAGCTCATACGCCTCCTTTGCTAAGAAACCTCTGCGATCGATGCGTGCATAACCGTTGGGTATATTCATGCTCAGGTTGCCCCAGGACTTTATCCGGGCTTCCCTGCTCGATGATTTCGCCGGCACGCATGACACCAATCCGATCCGCAAGATAAGCGGCAAGGAGTAAGTCATGCGTAATAAACAACATACTCATGTCCAGTTCTTGTACTAGAGAACTCATAAGAGATATGATTTCTGCTTGTGTTGTGACATCGAGTGCACTCGTGGGCTCATCGGCTATGATGACTTCAGGTTTTAACAGCAGCGCCATCGCGATCATGACACGTTGATTCATTCCGCCGCTCAGCTCATGAGCATAACGTTTCATCACATGTGCCGGTTCTTTCAAGAGCACTTGAGATAGCATCTGCTCCGCTTGCTTCTCAGCCTCATATCTCGAAACGGGCAAGTGGCTCCGCATCAAATCACTCAATTGCTTTCCGATAGGAATAGAAGGGTGCAAGGCTTGTTCAGGATGCTGAAAAATGGCACCTATATGTCTCCCCCTGATTTTCCGCCAGTTCCGCTTGGATAAACGATTCAGTTTTTGGCCGCGCAACAGGACATCACCAGACATTTGCAGATTAGCAGGAAGCAACCCTAACATGGCTTTGCTTGTTAACGTTTTACCGCTCCCGCTCTCTCCGATTAAACAGTACGTCTTCCCCGATTCCAAAGAAAAGCTGCTGTTATTCACCAGAGTTAGACCCTCCGCATTTCGAATGTTCAGATGATTTACTTCGACTATGACCTCCATTTATTTCTCCCTCCTTAGCCGTTCGCCTACAATCTGGAAGGAACAGGCTGTCAGAAAAATCATGAACCCCGGAAAGAAACCCATCCACGATGCAACCTGCAAGTAATTTATCCCATCCAGCAACATAACCCCCCATTCAGGTGACGGAGGCTGCGCGCCAATCCCTAGAAAGGATAGACCCGATAATGTCAATATCACCTTGCTTACATCAAGGATCAGCATGGTTCCAATCTGAGGCGCGATATTCGGTATCATATGCCTTATCATCGTTCTCATTCCAAAGGATCCGCTTACCCTGCTAGCAATGATATACGGTTCCTTCTTAACGTCATGGATCAAACCCCGTATTAATCTCACGTACTTGGCCCACCAGGACAGTATCACGGCAAAATAGACATGTTCCATGCCGAAACCAAGAAAACCGACAATCACGATCGTGAGCAGGATATTCGGCAATGCCATAAATGTATCCGTCACGCTCATCATGAACATATCAAGTTTTTTCCCAAAAAAAGCGCTCGCCGTACCAACAAAAAGCCCGATCAGCATGACAACGCCGAGAACGATGAAAACAGGGAACACCGATTCACTGATGCCGTGGATCACGCGACTGAACAAGTCCCTTCCTAAATAATCCGTTCCAAAGGGATGAGCAAGGCTTGGAGGAAGAAGCTTTTGCTCATGATTCGTATGGAGCGGGTCATAGGGCGAAACCCATGGGGCGGTGAGTCCTGTAATCATAAGAATCGCGATAAACAGCAACGCTGCTGCCGGAAGTTTATTGACCCGGATGAGACGAATCATAGTTCCCACCTCTGCTTGTCCAGATGAATGCGTGGATCGGCTAAGAAGTACAGCATATCGGTCACAAAATGAAACACAAAGATAAACGCAGCCACTAGAAGCGCGCTCCCTTGAATGACTGGAAAATCACGGCGATATATAGCCTCAAGCATATATTTACTGAACCCAGGGAAACTAAAGATCGTTTCCGTTATGATCGAAGCCCCGAAAAAACTTGGCAGACTCGTCGTGATTAACGTCAGGACCGGTACGAGCATTGAGCGAAATAAATAGGATGGATATAAGATCGAGTTACGCAAACCTCTGGCCCTTGCAGCCTCGATATACGAGAATTTGCTGTACTGAACGGTATAGGAACGTACCATTCGAATGAAATAAACGCTTTGTACCAGCGAAATGGCCGTCACCGGAAGTACATAATGCAGCAAGGTAGAACTGCCAATAACCGGAAGGACGGGCCATATGACGCCAAACGCATACATTAGAAGAATAGCGAGCCAATATAAAGGAACGGACAATCCCAAGATGGTTAACGAGTATACGACTCGATCAGGAATCGAACCCTCATTTAGCCCCAGCCATATCCCGACCGGTATGGAAATGATGATCGTTAGTACAAAAGAGCCTGCAATGAGTCTATACGTCGGCTCTAAACGACTTATAATTTCATGTAACACCGGTTCCCCCGACATGAAGGAATGTCCCAGTTCTCCTTGAACAATCTGAAACACCCAGGCCATGTATTGCTGAAGGAACGATTGGTCGAGTCCCCATTGTTCCTGTAGATCAGCCACCAGCGACTGCTCCGGTACCGCTCCGATCTCTAACAGCATCATGGACGCCGGATCGCCCGGCGCCAGACGCATCAATGCGAACACGAACAACGAAAACAGGACAAAGGTAATCATCAGCATCAGCAGGCGATGGATCATGGAACGCAGCATTACTGGTCTTCTTTCTTCAAGCGATGCCATTTCAACGGATCGTCCTCGATTGCATTGAATGCAAAGCCAATCACATCGCTCGTATGAACAAAGGTTTGCTTGGTATAGTATATGGGTACCGACATAGCTTCCTCATGCATTCGAAGAAACACTTGGTCGAACAGGGCTTGCTGTTTCTCGACGGAAACCGTAGCCGCAATTTGATCCAGCAAATCCGACAAAGGACGATCTTGAAAGGCAACCCCCGGCGTAGATGGCGAGCTGTAGAATAACGAGGATAAGAATCGATACGGCAGTTGAGCATCCGTATAGGTCCGGTACATCAGCAGGTCATAATCCTTGCTGCCCCACAGCGTATCGTAGTATGCCGCCCTTTCCTGATTCACAATGTGGATTTGGATTCCGATCTGCTTCATGTTGTCTTGGAAAATCTCCGCCATCTCTTTCCATTCTGGATATTCTTCCGTTTGAATGACCAACCGCAACTGCAGGACTTGCCCGCCTTTCTCGTAAAGACGCTTCTTTTCGTTCCATTCGTAGCCCGAGGCTTCGATCAGTTGTTTGGCCTTCTCGGGATTGTAAGGATAGGAAGGCTGATTATCATCAGTTACAAACGCAACTTTCTCTTGAAACAATCCTCTGACGGCATCGCCGGTGCCATCGGCATATTTGCTCGTATCGTTTCCGTAATTGACGGCCTGGCGAATGTTCTTGTCCGATAGAAACGCCTGGTTTTGGTTGATGACCAAAAAGTAGGACATCGTACTCGCCCCGGTCTCCACCACGTACTTATCGTTATTTAGGAAAACACTTAGACTTTCTGCTGGAACATTACCAAGTTCCCCGCCTGCAAGATCGACCTCTCCGGATTGCAGCGCCATCACCCTTGCCTGAGGATCTGTAATCACTCTAAAAACGAGTGAATACGCTGACGGTTCCTCTAACCAATAATGTTCATTTGCTATCAGTATGGTCTCCACCCCTTGTCGGTAACTGCCTATTTTCCAAGGGCCCGTGCCGATCGCTTGCTGAAAGGTTCCGTTCGCGTCTCCCGCTGGAGTTACCGAGTTTGGACTCATAATCCGAAACGGCCTTGCCTGGCTGAGCTCATACAGCACTTGAGTTGCGGTATGTTTAAAAGAAAGCACGACGGTGTCATCATCCGGTGTTTCTATGTTTGCAATCAAACGGGATATTTCCAGCGTGGCATTCTCTTCCCTGCTGACCGCCCTCTCCAAGGAAAACTTAACCGCCGTTGAATTCAATGGGCTGCCGTCTGAGAATTGCACCTGATTCCTTAAATGAAAAGTGTACATCTTACCGTCTTCGGAGACCTGCCAGAATTCAGCCAGGCTGGGAACAAGCTCCCCTTCTCCTTCATATTCCACAAGCGCGTCATATACAGCGGCATGCGTATGTCTTGATCCATTGTAGGTCGAAGCATCGAGCTTATCTCCCTCAGCGTCCTGCGTTACGGCAACAACGATTTGCTTGTCTTCTGCTTTGCCAGGGACCGGGTCTGTTTCTTTTGAACACCCCATAAGCAAAGATAATGCGACAAGTCCTGCAACTCCGAATCTAAATCTCCCCAACATCCATGCTCCTCCTAATTTTCTTCTAGGTTGTTTGTGATTAAACAGCCGCTATGATCTTGACCGCTTGCATACTGAGTAATCTTTGTATATTATTAATCGTAATCATTACGATTTGCAACATTTTTTTTAAAAAAAGGAGATCTGAATAATGACAGAGCATAAACTCGCGCAGCAATATCGTGACTATTGGGACAAAGGAGCTGCTGTCTATGATGAAATTGTAGATACGGAATTTGCAACCGACTCCTATGATCAATGGAAAGCGATCTTGAATCATCAGTTATCCGGAAAACAAAATTTGAAAATCCTAGATGTGGGAACAGGTCCCGGCTTCTTCGGGGTTTTGCTTAGTTGGATGGGGCATGAGGTTACCGCCATTGACTCCTCGTCTGAAATGGTGGCTAGAGCTAATAAAAATGCGCAAAAGCATAACTGCAATTTCAAAGTAATAGAAACCGATATTATCGATTACAAGACGGAAGAAAGATATGATATCATCATTTCCAGAAACGTCACCTGGTTCCTATATAATCCTGTTGCCGCATATCAAAATTGGCATGGCATGCTGAACGACGGCGGACAAGTGATGATCTTCGATGCCAACTGGAATTTGTTTTTGAGTAATCCCCAAGAGGCGGAGCTGTTTAGAAAAGCTAAAGAAGAGGCAATTGATCAAGGTTACTTGCCTTATCGCGAAGAGAAGGATATCGAAGAAGGGGATCAATTGGCGCTTACCTTGCCATTGACCTACGTAAGAAGGCCGGGATGGGACGCCGAAATGCTGCGATATATCGGATTTGCCAAAATCCAAGTCCATGAAGGTTTCGATGCCGATTTTTATCGCGCAGGAGAAAAAATTCTCAATCGCCATAGGCCCATGTTTGCCATCGTTGCTGAAAAATAAGTATACATCCTAAAAAAGACGTCCAGCCAACCTTGATGAGAAGGCTGGCTGGACGTCTGTTTCATCCAGACCAAGTTCAGCGGCCAAAGATGTTAGTACGGAGACTTTACCGATGTCTTTTTCCTCCTAATAGTAAGCGCTAAAGACACGTTGAATATATGCTCCTCCCTTGCGCTGCATGTTCTCATGACCTAATGAATGGCCATGCATGTTTCTCCATATTAATTTCGTCCCCAATTCGTCCCCAAATCCAATTAGATATGTATTTAAAACCGTCCTAATAAAGCAAAAAACCCTTGATGATATATCATCAAGGGTTTTCTTATTATGGAGCCTAGGGGGATCGAACCCCTGACCTCATCGCTGCCAGCGATGCGCTCTCCCAGCTGAGCTAAGGCCCCGTAAGCGACTTCTATATCATATAAAAAATCAGCAGGCATGTCAACATGTTTTTCACATTTTTTGATGACGTGCTGTATCCCTTTTACTTCTCTATATAATGTCACTTAGCGATGATGATAATGGGCCCTATGAGAGCACCAGAAGAGCACCTGGATCGTGCGGAACCATGGCGCTCTTACAACTCCGAAACGTCCGTACCCTTGGACAGCAGGCTTTTCAGTTCCTTCATAAACATATTGATATCCTTGAATTGGCGATACACGGATGCAAAGCGGACGTAAGCTACCTCATCGACCGGATATAACCGCTCCATCAGAAGCTCCCCGATCTGGCGGCTCTCCACCTCTGCTGCTGCGGTATTGCGCAGTGCCTTCTCTACATCCGATACAATCATATCCAGCTGGTCCACGGATACCGGACGCTTCTCGCATGCCCGGATCAAACCGCGGAGCACCTTCTCCCGGCTGAATTCTTCGCGGCTTCCGTCCTTTTTCACGACGATCAGCGGCGTTTCCTCCACCATCTCAAAGGTTGTGAATCTCTTGCTGCACTGCTCGCATTCCCTGCGGCGGCGGATGGATTTATTCTCGTTGGCCGGCCTGGAATCAAGCACTTTCGTTCCGGCATAACTGCAATATGGACATTTCATAAAGTCATCTTCACTTCCTTCGTTTCAGCGTATTTTGCCTTGAATGGCGCTACAGAAAAATTTACCAGCAAAACTTTGTTCTTTTATGTTATGAAAATGCGAAACCCGAGACATAATACTTTTACCAACCCAAGGAGGTGAACTTAACATGGCACAAAGCAACAACAACTCCAACAACCTGGTTGTTCCTCGCGCAAACGCTGCTCTTGAGCAATTGAAGTACGAGGTAGCTCAAGAACTTGGTATCTCCATTCCACAAGACGGATACCAAGGTAACATGACTTCCTACGAGAACGGTTCGATCGGGGGATACATCACAAAGCGTCTTGTAACCCTGGCCGAGCAACAATTGGCTGGTCAATTCTCCGGTCAATAATCGATTCTTCCTTAAAAAAGGAGTGTTGGACGGCTCGATGTAAGAGCCTGTCCAGCGCTCTTTTTTGTTAAAAGCCGTCCTTATATACATCTGTATACTGATTATAATAATAAATCACGCGCTGTACATAGTGACGGGTTTCCCCGATAGGAATACTCTTCACATTCTCGTAGGTTCCATCCCACATGCCCTTGTTGATCCAATTCTTCACGTTTCCGGGGCCTGCATTGTAAGCGGCGATGGCGGCAATCGGATTGCCGTCCATTTCCTTGTGCAGATTCTGAATATACCAGGTGCCCAACTGGATATTCGCATCCACTTCATTCTTCACGTTCAGCAGGTTCACCGATGGCAGCTTGGCCATTTCCATCGCCCAATTCGCCGTATCCGGCATCAACTGCATAATGCCCAGCGCGCCTTTCTTGGATTCCTTGCCTGGCTTGAAGTTCGTCTCCACTCGAATGATGGAAGCCACCAGGAAGGGATCGACCTCATAGTAAGCGGCATGCTTCCGGATTTCATCCTTATAATAAATCGGATACAGCAAGGTCATCCAGTTCGAGCTCAGAAACAGCAGCGCTACAAAAGAGACAAACAGCAGAAGCAGCACTCTTTTTTTACGGAGCCACCTCATAACCGAACCAGCCTGCCCCACAGGTTGTCCACCTGCTGCTGTGTTTCGGCCAATGTTCCGCTGTTATCAATAAGGATATCCGCGAGACGCTTCTTCTCCTCGATATCCATCTGGCTGTTTAAACGCGCTTCTGCCGCTTCCCTGTTAAGATCATCGCGCACCATCAGACGCTCTAGCTGCAGCTCTCGCGGTACATAAACGACAGCGATCTGGTCAAGATAAGAATAATGCTCCTTAGCCTCAAGCAGCAGCGGTATATCCGCTACCACGAGCCGGTCCGGATACTGCCGCTCATACGCTTCCGTCCGTTCCCGGATTTCCTGCCGGATCGCCGGATGCGTGATCTCATTCAACACCGTTCTCTGCTCGGGATGATGGAAGATCATCTCCCCGAGTTTTTTTCGATTCAACGTACCGTCCTCAAACAGGATCGCTTGTCCAAAATGTTCGGTCACTTTACCCAGCACCGGATGACCCGGGAGCATCACTTCCCGGGCGATGAGATCCGCATCGACGAGAAGTGCTCCCTTCATGGTCAACATGGAGGACACGGTGCTCTTGCCTGTTGCAATTCCTCCGGTTAAACCGATATTCATGACTTCACCTCATAACAGCTTCATTATACCCATGACGATTAACAAAAAAGCAGGCAAATAAGAGATAAAACGCATGCCGCCTTTGGACGCAAAGCGTAAACCAACCCTCATGCCCAGCACCAGGAATATCCCGCTAAACAAGGAAACAACCGTTGCGGTACCTAGCGGTGAGAAGCCCAGCATGGCTGCGCCAAGCCCTGCCCCGAACGCATCGAGCGATAGCGCGATCCCGAGCCACATCGCCTCCCACGGAGAGATGCTGCCGGAGTCGTCCAGATCCGCCTTCGAGGGACTGCGGAGAATTTGAATGACAACGCCGATCTTCGGAATCTCAAGAGAGAATACCGCCCGCTGAAGATGCTCTTGACCTGCCGTGTTAACCTCACGTCGTAATTTTACTTGATGGTCAACCCCCTGCGTTTCTATAAGAGACTTTGTAATAACCCTATTGGAAACCGGCTGCACATCAGACTCGTTTTTTCTGCGAACTTGCTGGCATAGAGACCATAAGCCCAGCAGAATCAAAATGGCGGCTCCGATCACGGACGCCACAGATGGGGATAAGAACCGCTGTAACAGCGCGCCTGCCTGCATGGAGGCGCCAAGCACCAAGCCGGAACATAGCGAGATGATCAATACAGACAGCAGCGGTATCCTGGTTTTGCGCAGACCGTATGTAACCCCCGCCCCAAATCCGTCCAGGCTTAATGCCATAGCCAGCAGCACAGACGAGAAAATATGACTGAGCACCCTTTTCCCTCCTCGTAAGCTCCACATCAAGCGGCTCATTCATGAAGAAGAGCAGCTCCATGCGCTCCACATATGTTCCACATTATATGTGTGAGGAAAGGAATGGGTGCACGCCTATTGGATTACTTCCTTAACGGCTGACACTTCGGGCAGAAGTGGGTCCCCCGTCCGCCAACCACGATCTTATGAATCGGTCCTCCGCATGTATTACACGGCTCGTCCTTCCGTCCGTAAATCTGATGACTGTGCTGGAACATCCCCATTTCACCCTGTCCATTGACATAGGATTTAATGGAAGAACCACCCGCGTCAACGGCTTCGGACAGTGTATCCACAATCGCATGATACAATCGCTTGAGCTCGGCATCCTTCAGGCTGTTAGCATTGCGCTCCGGATGAATCCCGGCTCGAAACAATGCCTCATCGACATATATATTGCCGATACCGACCACATATGCCTGATTCAGCAGCACCGCCTTGATCTTCGTTTTCTTGCTGCCGATGACTTCCTTAAAGGTTCCGAACGTAAACGTCTCATCCAGCGGCTCATAACCCAGCTTGGCAAGAGGAGCGTGCTGGAACTCTTCCCCCGTTGCAAAAAGATGCATCGTTCCGAATTGGCGTACGTCCTTATAGCGCAGCTCCGTGCCATCCGAGAAATGAAAGATGACATGGGTATGCTTCTCCACCGGCTCCTCGGCAGGGTACACCCCGTAACGCCCTTCCATCCGAAGATGCGAGACGAGCACTAGCCCATCCAGCAATATCCGTAAAAATTTCCCGCGGCGCTCTACACCTTCCACGGTATGATCCTTCAGCATAAACGCAAATGCCTCAATATCGTCGGGACGCTGAATGATCCGCGGCAGATGTACGGATACGTGATCTATATGCTTACCTTTAATCAATTGGTTCAGTGTTCGTTTCACGGTTTCTACTTCCGGCAATTCCGGCATAATGACTTCACCTCATTTCCCATTATACCGGAAGTTGGGACAGAGCGGGACCATGGTTTTGTGGAAAGGTATGGTGCATATCGCGCCCCTCTTCACGCCATGATCCCTATAAAAAGATCTTCTATTGACTGACACAATGTGCAGCTTTACTTCGCTTCGTACCAGTTCTCGCCATAGCTGACTTCCGACTTCAGCGGTACCGACAGCTTTAGTGCCTGGCTCATCACTTCCGGAACCAGTTCCTTCATGATCTCCAGTTCATCCTCCGGCACCTCAAACACCAATTCATCATGCACTTGAAGCAGCATGCGGCTCTTCAACTGACGATCATACAATGCCTTGTCCATATGGACCATGGCCAGCTTGATAATGTCGGCGGCCGTTCCCTGAATCGGCGTATTCATCGCTGTCCGCTCCGCAAAGGACCGCAGATTAAAGTTGCTGGCATTAATCTCCGGCAGATACCGTCTGCGTTCAAGCAACGTTTTCACATAGCCATCTTGCTTCGCCTGCTTGACGATCACGTCCATATAACGCCGCACACCTTGGAACACCTCGAAATACTGGTCAATGAATGCCGCGGCTTCCTTCCGGGTAATGTTCAGGTTCTGGGACAAGCCATAATCGCTGATTCCATACACGATGCCGAAGTTAACCGCCTTGGCGGACCGGCGCATATTGGAGTCCACTTCATCCACGCCGACTCCAAACACATCCATCGCGGTCTTGGTGTGGATGTCCATATCGTGGACAAAAGCTTCCTTCAGCCGTTCATCATCCGAGATATGCGCAAGCACACGCAGCTCGATCTGGGAGTAGTCCGCTGCCAAAATGCTCCAGCCCGGCTCGGACGGAACGAAAACCTTACGCAGCTTGCGACCTTCCTCCAGACGGATCGGAATGTTCTGCAAATTCGGAAATTGGCTGCTCAGACGTCCCGTTGCGGCAATCGTCTGGCGATAATAGGTGTGCACTTTGCCAGTCTGTGACGAAATCTCCTTCAGAAGACCTTCCACATAAGTGGATTGCAGCTTGGCCAAGGTGCGGTACTTCAGGATCAGACGGACAATATCATGATAAGGAGCCAGCTTCTCCAGCACCTCGGCATCGGTAGAATAACCGGTTTTGGTCTTCTTGATGACCGGAAGTTCCAGTTTCACAAACAGAATCTCGCCCAGCTGTTTAGGGGAATTGAGATTGAATTCCGTTCCAGCGATCTCATAAATCTCATGAACCAGCTTCGCGATCTGACCTTCAAACTCGCGACCCAGCTCTTTCAAATCCTCCGCATTCACGGCAATTCCCTGTTTCTCCATATCGGCCAAAATGCGGGACAGCGGCATCTCCAGCTCATGGAACAGCGGCAGCATTTCATTAGCAGCCAGCTCCTTCTCCTGAACGGGAACCAGTTCGGATACAGCCAGACATTTTCTGGCCATGTGCTCGCTGAGCTTCTCCACATCGGGAACCTTGTATTTGGCCCCTTTACCGAACACATCCTCATCGGCTTGAAGATACGCAAGCCCGTATTTGGAGGCCAGCCCGCTAAGGCTTTGATTCGCTTCCGTCGGGTCCAGCAGGTATGCAGCCAGATGAACGTCGAATGCTGCGCCGGCAAAAGCGATACCCTGCCAGTGGAGAGCCAGATCAATGCGGTGCAGATCATACCCGCGTTTCGGGATCCCGCTATCGGCAAGCCAAGTACGGACAGGCTCGGCCTCTTCCGACTTCAGAACCTCAAACGGAATGAAGTACTGTCGTTCCTCTGTAGCGAGTGCAAGCCCGATCACCTCAGCATGATGAGGGTTTTCCCCATGTGTCTCAACATGGAGCACGGTCACCTGGGCCAGGTTATCCGCAACCTCCCCAAGTTCCTTCGTGTCCACAAGGGTCACTTCAATCTTCGCTTCGGGCTTCGACTCAGCCGCATCTCCGCCCATTCCGCTTGTGCTCAGGTTTAACCGTTCAATCAGCGATTTAAACTCCAGCTTCGCCAGTGCAGGTCCTGCCGTCTCTTCATTCAGGCCTGTAAATGCCATGTCATCCAGCGACTGCTCCAGCGGTACTTCGCGGAAGATCGTGGCCAGCTTCTTGCTAAGTATGGCGGAATCGGCATGCTCTTCGATCTTCTCTTTCATCTTGCCCTTCAGTTCATCTGTACGTGACACCACGGCCTCTACGGATCCAAATTCATGAAGCAGCTTCAGAGCCGTCTTCTCACCCACTCCTGGAACGCCGGGAATGTTATCGGAAGCATCGCCCATCAGCCCCTTAAGATCGATAATCTGATCAGGCGTCAGGTTATAACGCTCCTTAATCTGTTCCGGTCCGTAATACTCAATATCAGTAACGCCCTTGCGGACCATCGCGATCGTGGTATGTTCCGAAGCCAACTGCAGCATATCCTTATCCCCGGATACGACCATCACCTTGCGGCCAGCTTCGTCAGCTTGACGGGTAATGGTCCCGATAATGTCATCGGCCTCATAACCGCCAATTTCGAACTGGGAGACGCCAAGACCCTTCAGCAGCTCTTTCAGCAGCGGGAATTGTCCGGAGAGCTCAGGAGGAGTCTTTTGACGGCCACCTTTGTAATCCTGAAAATCCGCATGCCGGAACGTTTCCTTGCCGGCATCGAATGCCACCATCATATGGGTCGGTTTATGCTCCTCAATTAAGCGAAGCAGCATGGTCGTAAAACCGTAAACTGCATTCGTCTGCTGTCCGCTGGCATTGGTCAACGGCGGCATCGCAAAGAATGCACGGTAAATGATATTATTTCCATCAATCAAAATCAGCTTGTCCATAGAACACCTCGCACCAATATTACTTCCTTTCCACATGATAACATAGGTTACCGCCAATTCCGAACAATCCGTTCGATTAACGATGAATTCTTGATGAAACGCAAAATAACCCCACAAAGTGGAGCCTGTGCTTCGATGCTATTCCAAATACTTTGCGGGGACCCCAAATATATAAATGCGATTAAAGAATTGTTTCCGCTTCGCTGGAGTTTTCTAAATTTCGCAAAAAAACGCCAGCTTTCGCCAGCGTTAGGCTGTCATGATGCTATTGATTGAGGTCGGGACGGTGACCTGTTACGAGGTACACGGTGCTCTCGCCAATGTTCGTGGCATGGTCGGCGATCCGTTCAATGTAACGGCCCACCATGATCAGCAGCATCGCTTGATTGGCCGAGTCCGGATCGGAGGTCAGATGCGAATACAGGTCCTGCAGAATGACGCTGTACAAATGATCGACCTGATCGTCATCCTGGGCCATTTTATAAGCCAGATCCGTGTTTTCCATCAGATAGGATTCGATGGATTCCGAGACCATAGCACGCACCAAATCCGACATCCGCGGAAGATCCACTAAGGGCTTGATCAGCTTCTGGCCTTGCAGACGTATCGTGACTTTAGCGACATCACGAGCCAAGTCGCCCATCCGCTCCAAATCGCTGGCAATTCGGAAAGCAACCAATATCCGGCGCAAATCCTTCGCCACAGGCTGCTGGGTTACGATCAAGCGGGAGCCGATCTCCATGATCTGCTCTTCCATTGTGTTTAACTGCACATCGTTCTTGATAACCGCCTGCGCTTTCTCCGCATCCAGGGTCTGGAGAGACTCTACACTGCTCGCCAGTGCCTCCTCCATATGCTTGCCCATATCCTGCAGCAAGGTTTTCAGCTCATTAAGCTGCTGATCAAACTCAATTCTCCGGATCATGTGTGATGTTCCTCCTATCTACTTTTAAGAAAGATCATATGAGTGTGGGTTAACCAAATCGACCCGAGATATAGTCCTCGGTACGTGCATCCGACGGCGTTGAGAACAGCGTATCGGTGCTTGCCGATTCAACCACTTCGCCATTCAGGAAAAATACCGTCTGCCCCGATACGCGGGCGGCCTGATGCATATTGTGCGTTACCATAACGATGGTGTATTTGCTCTTCAGCTCTTGTACCAGCTCTTCGATTTTCAGGGTCGAAATCGGGTCCAGCGCGGAAGTAGCTTCGTCCATAAGCAGAATATCCGGCTGTACGGCAAGTGCCCGGGCAATGCACAGACGCTGCTGTTGACCCCCGGACAAGCTCAGCGCGGACCGCTTGAGATAATCCTTGACTTCATCCCACAGCACGGCCTGCTTCAAACTCTGTTCCACAATTTGGTCAAGCTCCGCTTTACTGCGGATACCGTGGAGTCGCGGACCGTAGGCGATATTATCATAAATCGATTTAGGAAACGGATTCGGCTGCTGGAACACCATCCCTACCTGCTTGCGCAGGGCTTCAACGTGGACTTCCTCGCTGTAGATTTCCGTCCCGCCGATTTGCACGCTGCCTTCAATCCGGGTGGAAGGAATCATGTCATTCATCCGATTCAGCGTACGCAGCAGCGTGGATTTACCGCAGCCCGACGGACCGATGAACGCCGTCACCGTTTTTTCCGGAATGTCCAGATCCACGTTTTTAAGCGCATGATACGTATCATAGTAAAGGTTTAATTTCTTAATCTGTATGATGGATTCCATATCTTATTCATGTCTCCTTTTTCACGATTAGATCTGCTTAAGCGTCTCTTAGATGTTCTTCGAATACTTGTTCCGGATCCACACGGCGATGATGTTCATGATGAACAGCATGATGAGCAACAGAATAATACCCGAAGCCGCCAGCTCGTGGAAAGCCTCACTTGGTCTTGATATCCAGTTAAAGATCTGGATCGGCATGACAGTAAACGAATCGAGCAGATTTTCCGGCAAGAAGGCCACGTACGTTAAGGCACCGATCATGATCAGCGGTGCGGTTTCGCCAATCGCACGAGACAAGGCCAGGATAACCCCGGTCATAATTCCTGGAATCGCTGAAGGCAGTACAGCGCTGGATACCGTTTGCCATTTTGTTGCGCCCAGCGCATAAGAAGCATCGCGCCGGTTCTTAGGCACGGCGCGAAGCGCCTCCTGAGCGGCAACGATAATAATTGGCAGCACCAGCAGCGTCATCGTTAATACCCCGGAGAGCAGACTGCGGCCCAGATTCATCCCACGTACGAAAATAGCGAGCCCCAGGATACCATATATAATAGAAGGAACCCCTGCAAGCGTACTGATATTCAACTGAATCAGCCGAACCCAGCGGCTGCGGCCCGCATACTCTTCGAGAAAGATCGCTGCGCCAACGCCTAATATGAAGGACAGCGGAGCCATGAGCAGAAGCAAGTAAATCGTGCCGACAATCGGCGATTTCAGTCCTGCTTTATCCGCGATACGTGACGGATAGTTGGTGAACAGATCAGGCGATAGTCTGAAAATACCATCTGTCACAATCGTAACAATCAAAGCCATCAAGGCAAGAATACCGATACTGGTACAAGCCAGGAATATAATGTGCAGCGTCTGGTCACTACGGCGTCTCCGGTTGATTCCTTTGCTATCTCCCAGATTCAATTGTTCCATCTAGTATTCCTCCCTGAAGCGGCGAGCGACCCACTGCGCCAATATATTAAGCAAGAAGGTGATGACAAACAAGGTCAGACCTACCGCAAAAATTGTGCCGTATTCAATCGTTCCGCGCGGAACATCACCCATACTTACCTGAACGATATAAGAAGTCATGGTCTGGATGCTTTCCAGCGGATTCAGCGTCAGCTGCGGCGTAGCACCAGCAGCCACCGTTACGATCATCGTCTCGCCAATCGCACGCGAGAATGCCAATACGAAGGACGACACGACCCCCGACAGAGCGGCGGGCAGCACAATTTTCAGTGCAACCTCAAATCGGGTAGCACCGAGCGCGTAGGCACCGTGACGAAGACTCTTGGGTACCGCACGCATCGCGTCTTCACTTAAAGATGAAATCATCGGCAGGACCATGATCCCTACCACGATACCCGCGCTAAGCGCATTGAATATACCCATGTTGGGAAAAATCTTTTGAAGGAATGGCGTTACCGTTTCAAGCGCAAAATATCCATAAACAATCGTTGGTACACCAGCCAATACTTCAAGCACTGGCTTTACAACCCCCCGAACCCGGGCAGGAGCGTATTCATTGAGATAAATAGCGCATGCCAAGCCGATAGGCACTGCGAATAGAATCGCAATGCCTGTAATCAGCAATGTGCCGCCCAGCAGGGGCAGCACGCCGAATTCTTTTGGAGGGAGAATCGGACTCCATGTCGTTCCAGTCAGAAAGGACCATACCGGTACTTCCTTGAAGAAGATCACGGATTCCTGCAAAAGCGTATATACAATACCGATGGTAGTAAACACCGAAAGCAGGGCACACAAGCCGAGTAAGATTGGAATGATTTTGTCTGAGATGCGTGTTTTGCTTCGACGGAATGTCATGCTTTTTGTGTTTACCGCCACGGGTGAAGTTTTGTTCATTCTCCTCTTCCCTTTCTATGGGTCACCCGGAGGATTCCCTCCGGGCATCTAGTCTTTAATTATTTTGCCAACTTGTCTTTTTCTGCTTTGTACTGATCATCTTGAAGCGGTACGAATCCGACTTCGCCAGCAAGACTAGCGGCATTCTCAAGGTAGAAGTTCATGAATGCACTCACTTCTGGACGCTCAAGCTCTTTATCGTTAACATAGAGCAGCAGCGGACGGGACAATGGAGCGTAGCTGTTATCCTTGATCGTTTCCATGCTTGGAGCTACTGTAGCCGTACCGTTATCAATCGGAACCAGCTTCAACTTGTCTTGGTTCTCTTCATAGAAGGAGAATCCGAAGTATCCGATGGAGTTCTTGTCACCAGCTACCCCTTGTACGACTGCGTTTGTATCAGCACTGAACGTAATTTGGCTATCGTTTCTGCTTGCTTGTGCTTCACCGTTAATTGCTTCTGTGAAGTAATCAAATGTACCATGGTCAGTACCTGGCGAGTAAATCTTGATTTCCTCTGCCGGCCATCCTTCACGAACGTCAGCCCATGTTTTTACGGTGCTGTTTGGCTCGTAAATTTTCTTGAGCTCATCCACGGTCAATTTATCTACGAATTCATTGCTTGGATTAACAACGACGGACAGTCCGTCATAAGCTACCAGAACCTCATGATAGGTAATGCCATTGGCTTTTGCTTCCTCAGCTTCGCTGTCTTTAATTGGACGGGAAGCATTGGATACTGCGATCTCGCTGTTGTTAAAACGTTTGAAGCCAGCGCCTGTTCCGCCTGTTCCGATTGGAATACGGACATCAGGGTTAGCTGCACCGAACTCTTCAGCAACCGCTTCGGTTAATGGATGCAGTGTACTTGAACCATCAATTTCAATTGTTCCTGTCAAAGCTGTTGAGGTGTTTTCCTCTGTTTGCTGTGCTGAACCATTCTCTTTATTTTCTCCTGAAGCACCGCCGGAAGTTCCTCCTCCGCATGCTGCCAAAAGTGTGCTCAGCATTAACACCAATACGAGAATACCTGCTGGTTTACGACCCCTTCTTCTAAACAAACGAATCCACTCCTTCAAAATGGTTGTTGTCTCTACTTCCTGCTTACAATATTGATAATAATCCCGGAATGTAATAGCAGTTTCTTAGAAATGTAAACGCAGTGTAAAATATTTTAATAAAAGTAGAGTTATAGATTCGATCTTTCTTCCTTGATCGAAGCTTCGCCGGTGTTCATTCCAGCAAGCTCATCCTTAACCCGCTCCACACGCCTAACGGTTTCCTCGGCCAGTTGATAAACCTGGCTCCCGGATTTCTCGACCTCTTGAACGGCGTTGTCCATTTCATTAAACATCTGGGCACCTTCCGTTACATACCCCTCGCAGGATTGAATTTCCTTCAGCGATGATACGGCCCCCTTGGCTGTATCTGCTGCCAGCCGCTGGATTTGCTCCAGCAGCTGCGATATATCCCCTGAGAGCTTGCGTGTTTGTTTAGCCAGCGATTGTACCTCTGCCGCAACCACTTGAAATCCCCGCCCATGCTCGCCGGCATGTGCGGCTTCAATCGAGGCATTCATTGCCAGCAGGCTGCTTTGGTTCGCAAGCTCAGTAATCATGCCGGTTATGGAAAAAATGCGGCTGGCATCCGCCGCGAGCTCGGAGGCCTGGCCTTCACGCTTCGTCATATCCTCCACAAGGCCAAGGTACGAGGTTCGGACAAGATCCAGTTTCTCCTTCCCGGTTTGAGACCACTCCCTCATCCGTATACATTCCGAGTTCGTTCTCGCCGCTGCCGTTCGGACGTCGGTTAATGAGGATTGAATGTTCCGGGTATGCCGGTAGCTTTCCTGCAGGATCAGTTCCCGCTTCTCTTCCGCCTCCGCTTGGAGCCCACTGGACAGACTCATCAGATCCCGGACGGTAAGCACACCTTGCAGCTGGTTTGAATCCGTGATCAGGACACAATCATAGAATTTTGAATCCGGGCGCTGTAGGGACAATTCCAGCAGCGTTCCGACCTTCTCGGATATATCGACACGCATCGGTTGATGGTCCGCAAACTGGAAGGCGGGCTTGGAATAATACAGGTCAACGGCAAACCTGCCCATCATTCGCTGGTAAAACACATCCCGCATGATCAGTCCTGCTGGTGTGTCTGCCTCATCGCAATAAATAACACACGGAATACGCGGGTCCTTCGCAAAAACATTCAACACATCAAGGCAGGATTCAGTCCTTCCTATAACAGGGACCCTTCTTATGTATTGCCGATATAATGCACCTGCTTCAGGCTCGTTTGCTACTTGTCCATCAAGTTCCGGCTCTACCTCCATCTTCATTCTCTCTGTCTGATTTGGTTTGGTCTGAAGCAGTGTCATGCGCCTTCACCCCTTCTTCATCTGGTCCTTTAGACGCATCTTACCGAACAAGTATTATGGGAATATACTCGAATGATTAAGGGAGCGTAAACTACGGAAGGATAATCGCGGGGATATGAGACATTAGACACGTCAGGATCTGACCAAAGACCCAAAAAAAAAAAAAAAAAAAGACTCCTCATCATTTCAAACGGAATGATGGGAGCCTTTTTTCGGATTTACTACAAGTTTATAACCAACCCCGCGAATGGAGTCAATGTGTACAGATTCAGGATCAAGCTCAAGCTTCTTGCGCAGGGAACTCACATGAACGTCCACGGTTCGCTGCCCGCCGATATAATCGAAGCCCCAGACCACGTTCATCAGATCATCCCTTGTTAACACAACGCCCGGTTTTTTGGCCAGGTAGAGCAGCACTTCAAATTCTTTCGGCCTAAGATTAATGCTCTGGCCGCCAAGACGAACCTCGTATTTCTCAGGATAGATTTCCAGTTGTCCAAGTGAGATGACATTTCCTTGATTATCTGTCGTCTTCACTTCATCGGCGTGACCGGAAACCCGGCGCATAACGGCCGATACGCGGGCCAGCAGCTCAGATACGCCAAATGGCTTGGTAATATAGTCATCCGCCCCCATCTTCAAACCTTGAACAACTTCTTCCTCGGCGTTCTTCGCGGTCAGAATGATGATCGGCGTGGTAATTCCGTTACTGCGAAGCTTCTCTAAAATCTGAAAGCCGTTCATGCCAGGCAGCATGACATCCAGCAGGATCAGATCATATTCATGATGCGACGCTTTCTCGTAACCTGCGGTACCGTGTTCCTCTACCTCGACTTGAAAACCTTCCTGCGTCAGATTGTAAGACAACAGCCGCGAAAGTGTCGGCTCATCTTCGATAACCAGCATGCGTTGCGTCAATGTTACCCCCGCCCTTATCTTGATAATTGGACTGCTTATGCAAGTATATCAACAGAATGTTAACGGAGTGTTAACTCCCTGTCTCCTGGGTTTCCTGCAATATCGGAAGCTCAATGATGAAGGAGCTGCCGATTCCGAGCTCGCTCTCCACCTTGATGGTTCCGTGATGAAGATCCACCAGATGCTTCACGATCGATAGTCCAAGCCCCGTTCCGCCTGATCCGCGCGAACGCGCTTTATCCACCCGATAGAATCGTTCAAATATACGGGGAAGATCTTTCTTCGGAATGCCAATCCCGGAATCCTTAACGATGAATTCCACAATATCCTCGGCGTTCCCATGACTATGCTTTTCAAGAGCCGTTAATTTTACTCGTCCGCCTTCTTGCGTGTAACTGATCGCGTTCGAGAGCAGATTCATAAATATCTGGCGGAGCTTGTCCTCGTCTCCCTCCATAAACAGCTCTTCCGGAATGTCGAGCTCCAGGCTGATCCGCTTCTTCTCTGCGACCGTGCGCATCATTTCGGATATCGTATCAAAGAACGCCGACAGATGAATCGGCGAATAATCCATCTGAATCCGCTTGGATTCGATCTTGGACAGCTCTAGAATGTCACCGATCAGCCGGTTCAGCCGCTCGGACTCGTCATAAATAATCTGGAGGAAGGAACGCGATGTCTTCTCATCGGTAACCCCGCCACCAAGCAGCGTTTCGGCAAACCCTTTAACCGCAGCGAGCGGAGTCTTCAGCTCGTGAGACACGTTGGCTACGAATTCGCTCCGCATGCGTTCCAGTCTGCGGATATCACTTACATCCTGCAGGAGGAACAGCATGCCTCTATATGACTCCTGCTCTTCCTCCTGCATCATCGCAACGCCATCCAGGCGGATGATCGATTCCACCGGATAATAAATGTTGCGCTCTTCATGGAAGCCTTCCTTGCTCTCCAAGCCTTGCTCCATCAGTTTGGTCAATTCATAATGCTGCTTGAGCTCACGGTACGATTTGCCTGTTATCACTTCGGCATTAATGCCGAGCATTCGCTCGGCAGCCCGGTTCACAAGAATAATCTGACCTGCTCCGTTCACCATGACGATACCGCCTGTCATATTGTTTAGAACGCTTTGCAGCAAATCCTCATTATCCCGTATCGTCCGCAGTTGGGTCTGCAGGCTGTCGGCCATTCCGTTAATCGCTTGCGCCAATTGACCGATCTCGTCCTTACGGTGGATCTTCACCCTCGCATCATATTCAAGGCTCGATATCCGTCTGGCAACGCGCGTGATTTTCTCTAGCGGTGACGTCAAGCCTTTAGCGACACGATAACTCACCAGGGCAGCAATCAGGAACAGCACCAGCAGGCCAATCCCCATGACGGTCCAGCCTTGCCTGACTCCCTGGTCCACTGCTTTCAGGCTAACCGACAATCTGACGAATCCGTCGAAGTTCTCTCCGGCCTTGACCGGAAGAGCAACGTAGAGCATGTCCTGCTCAAGCGTATCGCTCCGGCGAATGGTACTCCCGCGGCCTTCTTTAACCGCCTGAAGCATCTCTTCGCGATAAGCGTGGTTATCCATAGTTAACGGATCACTTTCCGAATCCCCGATGACCTTGCCATCCTTCAATATAAACGTCACTCTCGACTCGGACAGCTCCTCAAGCTGTATGGATCTGTTGGTATAATACGTGATAGCATCCGCGCTGTCCGCATCCGGAAACTCCATCATCGTCTGCAGAAGCCGAATCTCCCGGACCATATTGTCCTCCAGCAGCTGAACATGGGACTGCTTGAATACCGTCACCATAGCCAGTCCTGCCGCGAGCATAGATAATCCAATTAAAGTAAGCATAATCAGAGTCAAACGATTGCGATACTGCCTCATGGTCTCTCCTCTTTCTGCCGCGTGATCATTTTGGATAACTTACCGCTCGTGAGCGTCTTCGGTGGAATAACGCATGAATGATGGTCGCCGCCGGCTGCTGGAACATAATGCCAAGCACCACCGGGATGGAAGCCTGGGGTGAGAAATACGTTGTAGCTAGCACCATCCCGAGTGATATATTACGCATTCCGGACGCGTATGTAAATGTAATTTGCATTTCCCGTGTCGGTCCCGGCATCGCATACGAGCCAAAATAACCAAGCAAATAACATATCACAATCAACGTGAAAACAACCGGGATAACCACCAGCATCTCCTCCTTCATGCCTGCTGCATGGGGAGCGATGGCAGCTGCATTCAGCATAACCACGAGCATAAAAAACACCTTCGAGATCGGCTGGGCTACGGGAGCCGACCAGTCCTTAATCCGTCCTTTGGAGCCTTCATACAGCATCACCCCGATCACAGTGGGCAATACCACCATGGTCAGCAAATCGAGAATCAGCTCAGACGCATTCCAGGTAACCAAAGCATCCCCGATAAACATATCCATCAAAGCCGGTACGACTAGTGGACTGAGTATGGTATCCAGCACGACCACTGCTAAGATGAACGGAACGCTGCCGCCGGAGCTCCCGACCCACATCACCGAGGATATCCCCAGCGGAATGATCGCGAACAGCAGCAAGCCGATCGTATAATCCGAGTGCGCACCAAACACAGCCGAGCCCAGTCCATAAGCAAGCACCGGTGCGGCCGCATGGGCAAGAAACTGCGTCAACATAACGGCAAAGGGGCGTTTTAGAACCCCTTGCAGATGACGGATCCCACAGCCAAGCGCCATAACCAGTGTAATATAACCGAATAGATAAGGAATCCAGTGAACAAAGTCCAGCAAGACATCCGAGAGCAGCCAGCCTAGCACCAGCGAGCCGGGAATCAAGAGAAAGGTATACTTTTCAAACCAAGATGCAAAGGCTAGTCCAAAACTTCTCACCTGTTTCCTCCCATGTCTGAATTGACGTATTTGACTTTCATCATAAACCGGAGTGTGCGAAAACCGCAACGAAAATTCGAAATAAGGGCCCACCTCCCCTGCTCAACAAAAAAACATCGACCGGCACATAATGGCCAATCGATGCTTCTTCAGATGCTCTGGATTAGGAGAACACCGGCTCTTTAAACATGGCCAGCTTCTCTGCCGAATCCTTGCTCACATCGGCATGCAAGCTATTTCCGTGCGAATCCATCGTGACGATAGCGGCAAAGCCATCAACCTCCAAATGCCACATCGCTTCCGGAATGCCAAACTCCATGAAATCCACGCCGTTTACTTTTTTGATGCATCTTGCGTAATACTGAGCGGCCCCGCCGATTGCATTCAAATACACGCCGCCATGCTCCTGCAGGGCTTGCAGCGTCTTCGAACCCATGCCGCCTTTTCCGATGACCGCGCGAATGCCGAATTTTTTCAAAATATCGCCCTGGTACGGCTCCTCGCGAATGCTGGTTGTCGGGCCTGCAGCCTTGACATGCCATCCCTCTTCATCCTGCATCATAACCGGACCGCAGTGATAAATCACGGATCCGTTCAGATCAATAGGAGCATCGTGATCCATCAGATATTTATGAAGCGCATCCCGTCCGGTATGCATCTCGCCTCGGATAACCACCACGTCCCCAACGCGCAGAGAACGAATTTGCTCCTCGCTGATCGGGGTCTGCAGCACCACTTCGCGGCCCTTGGAATCACTTGGACCGGCGTCTTCGGCTTGGGACACAGCCGTTTCGGAATTTGCGTTCATCTGCACCTCGCTGCCCGCTTCATACAGCCAGTCCGTGATCTCCCCGGTTTCCGGCTCAATCAATACGCCCTGACGGCGGAACGCCCAGCAGTTATAAGCAACCGATACAAAAAAGCTTGCCGGCAAACGGTTCATCGCACCGATCTTGCAGCCGAGCAGTGTGACTTCTCCGCCAAAGCCCATTGTCCCGATCCCCAGCTTATTTGCATTTTCCAATATGTAATCTTCGAGCTTCGCCAAATCTTGATTCGGGTTCACATCTTCCACATGACGGAACAGCTGATGCTTCGCAAGCTCATAACCGGTCGTCCGGTCGCCTCCGATGCCTACGCCGATAAATCCAGCACTGCAGCCCTGACCTTGTGCTTGATACACGGCATGCATGATGCATTTGCGGATCCCGTCCAGATCACGACCCGCTTTTCCCAATCCTTCAAGGTCTGCAGGAAGACTGTACTGGATATTTTTGTTCTCGCAGCCGCCCCCTTTCAGGATGAGACGGACGTCCACCTGATCCTGCTCCCATTGCTCGAAATGGATGACGGGCGTGCCAGGACCGAGATTATCCCCGCTGTTAGCGCCAGTCAACGAATCCACCGAGTTAGGACGCAGCTTGCCATCCTTCGTGGCGCGAATCACTGCAGAGTAGATCGCCTTCTTCATCTCGATTTGGTTCGCACCCACCGGTGTATGTACGATGAATGTTGGCATGCCGGTATCCTGGCAGATCGGTGATACTTCCTGCTCGGCCATCTCAATATTTTGAGCGATTGTTGCCAGTGCCAGCCCCGCTCGCGTTGCGGCATCCTCAGACGCTCGCCCACGGTTGACTGCTCTTCGCACATCTCCAGGCAAATTCGTGGAGGTTTCTACAATCAGTCGATACATGCTCTCTTCAAATGACTTCATAACGTTAGTAAACTCCTCTCTCTCATAACCCAAACATGATGGTAAAAAAGAATCATTATAAACTGCCAATATTGTTATCATATCATATCATTTCGCACATGAAAGGGTTTACTTCAAAAAATGAAAGAGTAGAGAAAATGTGTTGATTTTCCCCGTCGCATCAACCATACCAATCTATGAATCTCGCATATCTTGGTTAAGGAAAGGAGGTGATTGCCATGATGAAAGCCTCAGTCTCCCAGGTTGTCTTTCCAAGACTTGCCCTGTTTAGAAACGAGTTTTACAGAGGACGGCGATTTGTGGTGCGTGGAAACGTGGGTATCCGTAATCTCGAGAGAACTTTCGGTGACATTGAAAGCTTGAGATTCTTCTCCACCAACCCCAATGCAACCCTTGTCCTGTTCTCGGAAACGAATTTCAGGGGCAGATTCAGAGTATTCCGCGGCAACACCAACATCGCCGATCTTGATGATATTATTCGTGGCGAAGAGCCGGAATCCATTATCAGCTCCAACCGTCGTTTGACGCTTGCTCAAATCCGGGCGATCCGCGATACCGGTACGCTTCCAAACGGTTTTAGAACCATCTGATTCTCCGTAAGCTACGTAATCCCTCATAATTCACCCATGATAAAATAGCGGACATACGGTCTGGAGCCCCGGATGTCCGCTCTATTTTATTCATTGAGTATGTCTTCACAACGTAAGTGAAACAAACACCTTAACCGTTAATCACTTCGCCGCCATTCACGTGAATGACTTGACCGCTCACGTAGGAGGAGTCCGTCGAGGCCAGATATACATAGGCAGGAGCTAGCTCTTCCGGTTGACCCGGACGTTTCATCGGCTGGGTCGCCCCAAACTCGGCTACCTGATCCGGCGGGAACGTCGAAGGAATCAGCGGCGTCCAGATCGGTCCCGGCGCAACGGCGTTCACCCGGATCCCTTGCCCGACTACGTTCATCGATAACGAGCGCGTAAAGGCAACGATGGCCCCCTTGGTTGATGCGTAATCCAGCAGCTGTGGACTTCCCCGGTAAGCCGTGATGGAGGTTGTATTAATAATCGAGCTTCCTTTCGACAGATGCGGCATTGCCGCCTGCGTCAGATAGAACATACCGAAAATATTCGTACGGAACGTCCGCTCCAATTGTTCTTTGGTAATATCCTCAATCTTCTTCTGCGGATGCTGTTCGGCTGCATTGTTAACGAGAATATCGAGCTTTCCGAGCTTCTCCACGGTTTCGGTAACCGCATCGCGGCAAAACGCATCGTCGCCGACGTCACCGGCGATCAGCAAGCATTTACGGCCTTCCTGCTCCACCTGACGCTTGGTCTCTTCCGCATCCTTATGCTCATTCAGGTACACAATAGATACGTCCGCGCCTTCCTTGGCATAGTGGACCGCTACCGCACGGCCAATACCGCTGTCACCTCCGGTAATCAGCGCAACCTTTCCCTTCAACTTACCGGCTGCTTTGTAAGCACTGCTCTCAAACTCCGGCTTCGGACTCATCTCCGATTCCGTTCCGGGTCTGTGATCCTGATGCTGGGGCGGCAAGGTTTGTTTCTGTTGATCTTGTGGCATATGAACATTTCTCCTTTCGGGTCAGTATCTCAAACTACCACTCATAGGATGCGTACGACACGCCTCTTTATACTCATAAAAAGCCCTTCGCTATTGTTTTTACCCAGATTGAACGGGATCAAACGTAAGTAAAGCCCTTCTCTCCCCATAAATTCCCCCCACAAAGTGGGGCATTGCTCCGAAGTCCATTCAGATCCTTTGCGGGGGACGCCGGTAATTTATATGAATGCAATAATATCAAAAAAAGCCGCCCGATAAACGGACGGCTTCTCTTTCGTATGTAGCTGTTCTTAGATGATATGGTTGAATACCATGAAGAAGATCATAACCAGGAGCAGCAAGGAGAGGAGTGCGCTAAGCGTACCCAACTTGCTTGTTTCTTCCTTCACTTCACGCTTCTCGCGGATTCCTGCAAGCGCATTCTTCAATGGCTTGCTCATGATGCCTCCAATAGCAAACATCGCCAGCAGCAATACCGTTACAATGATCATCCAAGGAACCGAATACTCGCCTTGGGACATCATGTATCCGCCAGTCAACAACTGAATAACCAAGCCGTACTGAGCAAACCGGTTCGCTACACGAATCGTATTAACGGCTCCTTCTTGTGCGCCGAGGGACAGCTTCTGAATACCGCCAACAACAAACGGCAGAATCAAGTAAAATCCTAGCGCCGCCGTACCGACCATATGCAGAAAAAATGTTACGTTCCACATAAACAATTCCTCCAAAGTCGTTAGTGTGATTTTTATTACATCAAGTTCATCGTCTCTTATTATACTGGAGAGATCCTCCAAAGAAAAGCAATCCCGCCCCGAATCACGGGACGGGATTGCATTATTAGACGATTTTGTGAATCCTGATTCAATTACAGGGTCACGACCGCGGTTACATTACGTACGGATTCCGCAGACTTATCGAGAGCAGCTTTCTCTTCGGCCGTCAGCTCAAGCTCGAAAATTCGCTCGATGCCGTCTCCGCCGAGAATTGCCGGTACGCCCATGAACAGATTGTCATAGCCATACTCGCCCTCCAGCAGAGCAATAATCGGAATGATCCGTTTCTTGTCCTTCAGAATCGCTTCCGTCATTTGTACCAGGGACGCAGCCGGCGCATAGTATGCACTACCGTTACCCAGCAGGTTCACAATTTCGCCGCCGCCAACCCGGGTACGCTGCACAATGGCTTCAATGCGCTCAGCCGGAATCAGCGTGTCGATCGGAATGCCGCCAACACTGGAGTAGCGAACGAGCGGAACCATGTCATCACCATGGCCGCCAAGTACGAATCCGCGGACATCCTCAACCGATACGTTCAGCTCTTGCGCGATGAAAGTGCAATAGCGAGCCGTATCCAGTACGCCAGATTGGCCGATTACGCGGTTCTTGGGAAATCCGAGCGTGTTATATGCCACGTAAGTCATGGCATCGACCGGGTTACTCAAGATGATCACCGTGGCGTTCGGTGCGTGACTCTTCACGTTCTCACATACGGATTTCACGATCCCTGCATTGGTATTAACGAGGTCATCGCGGCTCATGCCCGGCTTGCGGGCTACACCTGCTGTAATGATTACGATATCGGAATTAGCTGCATCCTCATAGTTGGATGTACCAACTATGTTGCTGTCAAATCCTTGAACGGGACTTGCTTCGAGCATATCCAACGCTTTACCTTTCGTTGGGTTCTCGAGCTGCGGGATATCCAGCAGCACCACGTCACCCAATTCTTTTTGAGCAAGCATCAGGGCGGTAGTCGCACCTGTAAAGCCAGCACCTACTACCGTAATCTTTTTACGAGTAATTGCCACGATGAATCTCCTCCTTACAGGTTTTTAATGATTTCGTCTGCGAACTGGGAACATTTCACTTCGGTAGCGCCTTCCATCAGGCGGGCAAAGTCATACGTCACAGTTTTGTTGTTGATCGATGTTTCCATCCCTTTGTAGATCAGGTCAGCGGCTTCCTGCCATCCGAGGTGCTCAAGCAGCATTACGCCGGAGAGGATAACGGAACCAGGGTTTACTACGTCTTTGTCTGCATATTTCGGAGCTGTACCATGAGTCGCTTCGAAAATCGCATGTCCAGTTACATAGTTGATGTTAGCCCCTGGAGCGATACCGATACCGCCAACTTGTGCAGCCAGCGCGTCAGACAGGTAGTCACCGTTCAGGTTCAATGTCGCAATGACATCAAAGTCGGTTGGACGAGTCAGAACTTGCTGCAGCGCGATGTCAGCAATCGCATCTTTAACGATGATTTTGCCAGCATCTTCAGCTGCTTTTTGAGCAGCATTAGCTGCATCTACGCCGTCTTTATCCTTGATGATATCGTATTGAGCCCAAGTGAACACTTTATCGCCGAATTCAGCTTCAGCCACTTCGTAACCCCAGTTTTTGAAGGCACCTTCTGTAAATTTCATGATGTTGCCTTTGTGAACCAATGTCACCGATTTGCGGCCATGCTTGATTGCGTATTCAACCGCTGCACGTACAAGACGCTTGGAACCTTCGGAGGATACAGGCTTGATGCCGATACCGGACGTTTCCGGGAAGCGGATTTTGTTGGCTCCCATCTCGTCTTGAAGGAACTTGATCACTTTCTTCACTTCTTCGGAGCCTTCTTTATACTCAATACCTGCGTAGATGTCTTCCGTGTTCTCACGGAAAATAACCATGTCAACCAGCTCAGGGCGTTTTACCGGAGATGGTACGCCGTCGAAGTAACGAACAGGACGCAGGCAAGTGTACAGGTCCAACTCTTGACGAAGGGCAACGTTCAAGGAACGGATACCGCCGCCGATTGGTGTTGTAAGAGGTCCTTTAATCGCAACGATATACTCGCGAATCGCTTCAAGCGTATCGTTCGGGAGCCATTCACCGTATGTATTGTATGCCTTCTCACCGGCAAATACTTCATACCAGGCAATTTTCTTGGAACCGTTGTATGCTTTTTCTACTGCTGCATCAAGGACGCGTTTGGAAGCTTTCCAAATGTCACGGCCAGTACCGTCACCTTCAATAAAAGGAATGACAGGGTTGTTAGGCACCTGCAGAGTTCCGTTATCAATCGTAATTTTCTCGCCTTCAGTTGGTAGTGCGAATTTTTCCAATTTCATGAGTATGAGTTCCTCCTTTGAATATGGTTCTTGTCTCTAACTAATCCAAAAATTCCACCAGAATAGGCACAGAGAAACCCGCCACCCGCGATTCACTCACGTTTGAGCGGTTCTCTAGCCTATTGTACATGATTGCCAGCCACTTAGCGAAGTTCTATCGGCACATATTTTTGGTCGGTCATACCTGTATACTCTGCGCGCGGGCGGATAATACGGTTGCCTTCATACTGCTCAAGGATGTGCGCAGTCCATCCGGATACACGGCTGATGGCAAAAATCGGCGTGAACAATTCCTGCTCGATGCCGAGCTGCGTGTAGACCGATGCGGAATAGAAATCAACGTTCGGCTTCAACCCTTTTTGGTTGGTAACCGTTTCGTCGATCAGTACCGACATGTCGTACAGCGTAGTGTCGCCTTTCATTTCACCAAGCTCACGCGACATTTTTTGCAGATGCTTCGCGCGCGGGTCGCCGTTTTTGTAAACGCGGTGTCCAAAGCCCATAATTTTTTCACGGTTGTCCAGCTTCTCCTGAATGTAAGCCTGAGCCCGATCAATCGAACCGACTTCGTTCAGCATCTTCATGACGGCTTCATTCGCACCGCCGTGCAGAGGACCTTTCAGCGCACCAATGGCGGAAGTTACGCCGGAATATATGTCGGACAGCGTGGCTACGGTTACACGGGCAGCAAACGTGGATGCGTTAAGCTCGTGATCCGCATGCAATACCAGTGCCTGGTCCAGAGCCTTGATCGAAGTCTGATCAGGATCTTCGCCTCTGAGCATATACAAGAAATTCTCCGAGATGGAGACGCCGGCTTTCGGAGCGACCGGCTCTTTACCCTGACGAACACGGGCGATGGCAGCGATGATCGTCGGAAGCTGAGCTTGAAGTTTAACCGCTTTCTTTTCGTTCGCTTCACGGCTCATATCGTCGCCTTCGGCGTCATACAGAGCAAGCGCGGATACAGCGGAGCGAAGCGCAGCCATCGTATTGGTATCCTTCGGATACAATTTGATCTGCTGGATAAGCTCATCCGGAATGGCAGCATAGTCGCTCAAATCTTGTTGAAGGGCCTTAAGCTCTTCGGCATTCGGAAGTTTTCCGAACCAGAGCAGATAGGCTACCTCTTCAAAACTTGCATGTTCTGCGAGATCGTCAATATCATATCCACGATAAGTCAGAACGCCATCGACGATCGAACTAATCGCGGAGGTGGTAGCTACAATGCCTTCCAAACCCTTGGTAGCTGTCATGCAACATCTCTCCTTTATGATCGGGATAAACTGAACTATTTTGACATTCATGAAAACATTTTCATGAAGTCGGATAAAAAAGAAAACGCGAAAAAAATTGCTATGGTCCTAGTCATAAACCTTCTCATATCATACTGGATTTTGTCTGATATGTGAACATGAGCAGCGACATTCGCCGCATCAAATTGTTTTATCGACACCATAAACATTTTTTTGAAATCACTTACAATTCCATTATACCTGTGATAATTCTCATTGTCGAATCATGAAGACAAGCGTTTTCCAACTCTTTATCCTTATATTGAAACTCCTTGCATAGGTATAGAGAATGAGCGACTCTGCTCGTCCTTGAAGTGCTGCAAAGGAGTGTGATTGTTTGGAACGATTGATGCTCAAGCGTTTTGGCCGGGGAGTGTGGGTGCTGTCTTCCATCTTCGTGATTGCCTATTTAATATATGTACTACTGCCGCTGCTTTATCCCTTCCTTCTGGCCTGGATCATCGCCTATGCCATGAATCCTTGCGTCCACCTGCTTCAGCGGAGTTTGAAGCTGCCGCGGTGGCTCGCCGTCACGTTGTCCCTGCTGTTGTATTTCGGAGCGGCTCTGCTGATTCTTACTGCGGCTGTTACCAGACTGGTCAAGGAACTAATTATTCTGTCACAGTCCTTCAATCTCCATATTGATACCTGGATGGAATGGCTGACGGCCTGGATGCAGAATGATAGCTTCCAGAATATCATCAATGAGATTAGCCGGTTCTATCAGAACAACCCGAATTATCACGATACCATCAATCAAAATATTACCCGCACGACACAAACGATTGGCACGGCCGTGACCGATTTAGTTACCAGTATTTTTAACGGAATTTTGCAAATTATTTATTACTTGCCGAACTTAGGCACGATTCTGATTGTTGTTTTACTGTCAACATTCTTTCTCAGCAACAGCTGGGAGCGCCATAATCGCGCGCTTATCCGCATCCTACCGGGCGTCATTCGCAAACCCATGATCTATATCTTCTCGGATCTGAAAAAAGCATTGTTCGGATTCGCGAGGGCCCAATTGATCCTCATCTCCATCACGGCCCTTATCGTCATGCTCACGCTTTATGCGCTCGGGGTCGATTCCGCCTTCTCCATCGGACTACTGATCGGCTTGGTGGATCTTCTCCCATACCTCGGCGTTGGCATCGTCCTGATCCCCTGGTCGCTGTATGCCTTTATGTCGGGCGACCTGACGCTCGGCATCGGACTGACCGTCCTGTACAGCATCATCCTGATCGTCAGGCAGATCATGGAGCCCAAGGTGCTCGCCAGCAGTGTGGGACTGGACCCGCTCGCCGCCCTGCTGGGCATGTTTGTCGGGCTCAAGCTGTTTGGCATTCTGGGATTGATTGTAGGTCCTGTGTCGCTTGTCATCCTGGATGCATTCCACCGGGCCCATGTATTCAAGGACCTAAGGAATTATATTATCGGAGGCAGGTTCAGATAGTAAATAGACCGGCCCACGAAGGGGCCGGTCTTATGGGTGATCCTGTTTGTTTTATCTGCGAAAGATCGTAATCTTGCCGTTTTTCATATTTTTCTTCATCCATTTCAACAGCAAAATCCGATACAGCGGGCGGGTCAACGGAAATATCAGCGTAAATCCGATAATGTCAGTTACAAAGCCCGGCAGAATAAGTAGTACTCCACCTGCAAATATACATAGGCCATCAGCCATGGAAGCACCCGGAACCATGCCTGAGTTCATTCTCTGCTTGGCATCTTCCATCGCTTTGCGACCTTCGAACCTCATCATGGCCACGCCAACCGCAGAGGTCAGCAGTGTCAATAACAAGGTATTCATGCCACCCACGCGATCCGCAACAATCTGGAAGCCGAATATTTCAATAGCAGGCACGAAGATAATCGCTGCCAGCAACCATTTGAACATGAAGCTACTCCTTCCTCCCCCAAAGGGTGTCCCTCAATGCATCATACAGCTTTGGGGAGCATTTATCCAGTCGGGCCGGCTTCCACTCTCGATTCAGCCATACATGTCGGGTCGCACCTGCCGTTAACAAGGCACCGGGCAGCCTGGATTCGGGAGACAAATCCATCGTCCCCAAATCTGCCTGCTCCTGTTCGCTCAGCAAACGGACCTCATATTCATAGTGTATTCGAAGCGGGGAGAAATCAGTCATTCTGGTAAATACGGTTACGAGATCATCATACCGCGCAGGCTGGCGGTACTTGATATCAAGTTCAACCACCGGGAGCAGGACGCCTTCTTCTTCCATTCCACGATACGTAAATCCCATTTCACGGATCATTTGGGTGCGCCCGATCTCGAACCAGTTTAAATAGTTAGCATGGTATACGACACCCATTTGATCGCTTTCCTGATAACGCACCCGAAATGACGTCCAGAACCAGCGACTTAGTGTCGGCACGGATGGCTTAGGCATCAACATCACCCCCTTATCTATGCAAAAAGCAATGGTCGACAGAATCATCGTCCATTGCTCATATGCTGCTATATTCAGAATCCAACGGATTCTTGACTGTTGTATTACTTCTGTTGTGGAATTTGATCCACTTTCAGCAGGTTGGTCGAACCGGAACGGCCCAGCGGCACGCCTGCTGTAATCACAACAAGATCGCCTTCTTTAACGAGTCCGGACTTCACGCCGCCTTGCAGCGCGTAATCAAACATCTCGTCCGTAGAAGAAGCCTGTTCGCCTTTAACCGGCGTTACACCCCAAGTCAGTGCCAAACGTCTCATCGTTCTGTCTTGAGTCGTGACAGCGACGATAGGAGCCTCTGGACGGTATTTGGATACCATACGAGCCGTTTGACCAGATTCCGTGGACGATATGATTGCTTTGGCATTCAGGTCGAGTGCCGAGATCGCAACGGATTGGCTGATTGCTTCGGTAACGCTGGTATCTTGAGCAATACGCTGTTTCAAGAACATTTCACGATAGTTCAGTGCGGATTCCGCTTTCTCTGCGATACGGGACATGGTCAAAACGGATTCTACAGGATATTTACCTGCAGCCGTTTCGCCGGACAGCATGATGGCATCGGTACCGTCAAAAATCGCATTGGCAACGTCACTTGCTTCCGCACGGGTAGGACGTGGGTTGCGCTGCATGGAATCCAGCATTTGCGTAGCCGTAATGACCGGTTTGCCAGCCAGGTTACATTTTTCGATCATGCGTTTTTGCACCAATGGAACTTCCTCAGCCGGAATCTCAACACCGAGGTCGCCGCGGGCTACCATCAAGCCATCGGATACTTCGAGGATTTCATCCAGGTTGTCAACGCCCTGCTGGTTCTCGATTTTGGAGATGATTTGGATGTGCTCGCCATTATGCTTCTTCAGCAATTCGCGAATTTCAAGCACGTCACTTGCTTTACGAACGAAGGAAGCAGCAACAAAATCGATGCCCTGTTCGATCCCGAAAACGATATCGTTGGCGTCTTTTTCCGTAATCCCTGGGAGCGAAATCGCGACTCCCGGTACGTTTACACCTTTTTTGCTCTTAATGGTTCCGCCATTGACGATGCGGCATCTGATTTCGGAGCCTTGAATCTCCACCACGGTCAGACCGATCAAACCGTCATCGATCAAGATCGTGGATCCGACTTGAACATCTTGCGGCAACTCTTTATAAGTAATGGACAAACGATTCTTATCACCAAGGATTTCCTCGGTAGTAAGGGTGATATATTCATCTTGTACAAGCTCAATCGGTTCCACTTCAAGTTTACCTGTACGGATTTCCGGTCCTTTGGTGTCAAGCAGGATCGCTACCGTTTTGTTCAACTCTTCACAAGCTTGGCGGATGTTCTTGATCCGGTTGCCATGCTCCTCGAAGTCGCCGTGAGAGAAGTTCAGACGAGCCACGTTCATGCCGGCCATAATGAGCTTCTTGGTGTTTTCCAACGATTCACTGGAAGGACCGATGGTACATACAATTTTTGTTTTGCGCATTTGGGTTTCCTCCGTTTATTAAAGGGTTCTCTATATCTCTTTTTCCAACAACTAAATCTACTACAAAAAGTCTAATTTGTATAGGAACTTTGTCATATCGTCACATACTCATCAGATTTTCACAGAATCGTCTTCCTGTTCCGTCTTCGCAAAATCGAATTCGCCAATCTTGCGGAACTTGCGGTACCGGTCTTCCTTCAGCTCGCAGGCATCCATGACGGATAGCTCTTTCAACTGGCTGATCAGCGCGCTTTGAATGGCGGCGGCCGTCTCTTCATAGTCGCGGTGCGCACCGCCCTTAGGCTCCGGTATAATTTCCTCAATGACTTCCATTTCAAGCAGGTCCTTAGCGGTGATCTTCATGGCTTCCGCAGCCTGGTCCGCTTTGGATGCATCCTTCCACAGAATGGATGCGGCGCCGTTCGGTGAAATGGCGGAATAAATGGCATGCTCAAGCATCAACACACGATTGCCTACAGCCATCGCAAGAGCACCGCCGCTCCCACCTTCGCCGATGACCACAACAACAATAGGCACCCCAAGGGACGACATTTCCCGTAGATTACGGGCAATCGCCTCGGACTGACCTCTTTCTTCTGCTGTATTACCCGGATATGCGCCTTTTGTATCAATAAATGTGATAATGGGACGCTTGAACTTGTTCGCCTGCTGCATAAGTCGCAGAGCTTTACGGAAGCCTTCCGGATGCGGACTTCCGAAGAAACGCGCGATATTATCCTTCGTATCCTTACCGCGCTGCTGACCGACCACCGTGACGGGAACACCGTCCAGTTTGGCCAAGCCGCCGACAATGGCAAGATCGTCCCCGTAGAGACGATCTCCATGCAGCTCAATAAAATCCGTAAAGATCAACTGGATCAAATCAAGCGAAGTCGGTCGCTGCTGATGTCGGGCCAGATGCATTTTCTGGGAAGGCGAAATCGAAGAATAAATTTCTTCCTCCAAACGACTATATCGTTCTTCCAGGCGGGCGATTTCATCCGTGAAATCGATCCCTTTTTCCTGTCCGAATTGTTTCAGTTCATCAATCTTCTTGCGCATTTCGGCAAGTGGCATTTCAAAAGGCAATTCGCCTGACATCAGAATCCCCCTTTCACGGTATGCATCTCCAGCAGCTTACCAAGCATGGAGCGCATATCTTTCCGATGAATAACCATGTCAAGCTGACCATGAGCCAAGTTGAACTCCGCTGTCTGGAAGTCATCCGGCAGCTTCTGGCGAATGGTCTGTTCAATAACGATACGGCCCGCAAAACCGAATACGGCTCCCGGCTCGGCAATATTGATATCGCCAAGCGTCGCAAAGCTGGCGGATACACCGCCGGTCGTCGGATCCGTTATCACTGAAATATAAAGCCCGCCGAGTTCGTTAAACCTGGACAGGGCTGCGCTTGTTTTGGCCATCTGCATCAAACTGAGAATACTCTCCTGCATCCGGGCACCGCCGGAAGTGGAGAAAATAATGAGTGGTAAACGCTTGTCCGTCGCAAACTCGATCGCTCGGGTGATTTTTTCCCCGACGACGGAGCCCATGCTTCCCGTGAAGAAATCAAAACTCATCACAGCCACCACAACAGGCTGGCCGAGAATCGAGCCTTGACCGGTAATAACCGCATCATGAAGACCGGATTTCATCTTCTGCTGCTCCAGCTTGGCCGCATATCCCGGAAACTTGAGCGGATCCACCGAGATCATATCTGCGTCAAACTCTTCAAAGCCTGTCTCATCCAGCGTCATGGCAATCCGTTCTACCGCATTCAGGCGCATATGATGTCCGCATTCCTGACACACCTTCAGATTCTTCTCAAGCTCTTTGCTGTATTGAATGGTGCCGCACTTGGCACACTTATTCATCAGACCTTCCGGAATTTCCCGTTTCGGGCGTTCGCCTTCCTGAGGCTGCCCTGCTGTCCCAAGTCGTTCCGATGGGATCGTTGCGTATTTCCTTTTTTTCTGAAATAAGTCTTTAAACACAACTACACCTCTCCAGCCGTAAATTTGAATGGCCGCCGCAATAGCACATCGCCGATCCGTACGCTAAGCTTCGCTATGTAACCCAGATGAAACTAGGGGTGCAATATCGAATTCAACACTTCCTGTACTTCCTCAAGCTCTCCGGAGGGTACCAAAATCTCAAACTGCTGTTTGGAAAGATTCACAGGACGGCTTTGAACCAAAAAACCTTCTTCCGTTAGCCTGGTCTTGATCATTTCCGCCACCTTTGCAGTTGGCGCAATATAGATTACCGTCCACATGCCTTTCAGATCCCCCTAATCTCGTCCCACAGGCATATCCTGAGCCGATATAATGGATAATGATAACATACTTCAGTTTTTACCTCAACAAAGAGAGCAGGGGGCTGAAAGCCAAATCTTACCCTTATGCAGCGATTCGACACCGCTCGCGCAAATCAGTCAGAACCTGCGGTATAATGGGCCGCATCGGGATTGTTATGGGCGATGCGTGAGGAAGCGGCAGCGGCGATGCCTGCAACGAGATCATCCAGAAACACATGTATCCCGTCCGACTTTTCATTTAATATCTCAATCACACCTATTTTTTCTTTGTCCAGGTAACCGAAACTGGTCAATCCGATCATGCCATATATGCTCGTGACACCAAGCGCCATGGTCTCATCCACTCCGTAGAGCGGTTCGTCTTGCTCCATAATCGATTGCAGCGGCTCCGGCAGCAGTTTCTTCTCCGCCAGCTCATCCAGCGCAATGCCCGTATACAGCGTATACTGAACTTCGCGCTTGCCGAGAACGGCCCGGACGCTTTCTTCACACTGCTCGATGGTTAACTTCGGATGATAACGCTGCTGCAGCTTCAACACAATATCCGCGATGGAGCTTACGCTGACTCCTCTGCGGCTGAGCATGCTTTCTGCCAAGTCCATTGACATCACAAATCCCCCCCGCGTCTTTGGCCGCGCTCTTTCAATCCGGTTCTATCATGAAGAGCCTTCTTCATACGAATACTCGGCCAACATTACCTGTAGTGTCCTAATTGTATGCGGGAGGGATGGGAAACGTTCTTAAATTTTCATGTCACTTCACTTTAACGGTGTCCTTACCCAGCATGCTCTCCATTTCGGCAAAAAGCTCTGTCGAAGGCTTAATCCGATAGGCATCGCTAAGCGCAAGCACCTTCTGGCTTCGCTCATAAAACAGCACCGTTGGCACATGCCCCGGATGCTGCTGCAGGAGCTCTTTCAGCTTCACCAGCAGCTCCGATTGCTCCGCATCGGCCGTTATTTTCACAAACACGCGCTGCTCAGCCTTATGATTCGATACGCCGGTACGGGATTCCTTCTCGGACGATAAGCTGCTGCCCGATGCTTCATTTCGGATTGAGGTCGAATCATCGCCACTCCGGGCGGCAAGCGGCTCCGGAGGCGGGACGGCCGAGGGATTACCGGCCGAAACCGGCGGCATGCCGACTGCGCCCGATTTTACGCCCCGACCGTTATTCTCTCCGCCGGATCTTCCTCTTCCGCCTGCTGTTCCCCGAACCTTGCTCCGGTGAACCAGTTGGCCCAAGGTTTGCGCCTCAAGCGGAGCGATTTCTTCGGCCAGCAGCTTGAAGCCTTCGTCCTGCAGTTGGACCTTTGCCCGGATCGCGAGCAGTGCGCCTTTTTCAATCAGATGCGCGCTTCGCTTCCACACTTCGGGAAAGAGAACGACCTCGCAGCGCTCGATTTGGTCCTCGCACTCCATGAAGGCCATCGCCTTCCCCTGTTTCGTCGTAATGGTCTTTAGTGTAACCACCATCCCGGCAACCGTAGCCATCGATTCATCTTCCGGTTCATGCAGATCCATTAACCGATCAGCTCCGGATTCCGTCAGCGTATCTTCGAATCCGTCTAGTGGATGACCGGACAAATACATGCCCAGCAGCTCACGTTCGAATTCGAGCTGCTGACTTGCGGTATACGGCGGGATGTCCGGATATTCAATGTCCCAATTCGTCGTTTCCACGAAGTCGAAGAGCTGAATCTGGAGATCATCCCGCTCCTTTCTCCACTTCACGGCCGCTTCGACCGTTTCGTCCAGCATAGCAACCAGTTGGGAGCGGTGACCCTGCAAGGAATCGAAAGCCCCCGCCTGGATAAGCGACTCGATCACGCGCTTGTTGCATACGCGGAGGTCCACCCGGCGGCAAAAATCAAGCAGGCTTTCAAACGGCTTTTCACGCCTGATTTCGACGATATTCTCCACCGCTTGCGTGCCAACATTCTTAATCGCGGCAAGCCCGAATCGGATTCCGCCTCCGGCCGGACGGCCCTCATCATCGCCGCCCTCGGCAGCAGGACCGCTCATGACCGGCGTGAAATACGTTCCGCTTTCGTTGACATCCGGCGGCATGACCTCGATGTCGAGCCGCCGTGCCTCCAGCACGTATTCGGCTACCTTCCGGTGACTGCCCATAACCGCAGTCAGCATGGAAGCCATGAACGGAACCGGATAGTGCGCCTTAAGATAAGCAGTCTGGAAGGCCAGCACGCCATAAGCGGCAGCATGCGCACGGGGAAATCCGTAATTCGCGAACCGGACGATCATATCGTACACACGGTTGGCCTCATCCTCGCTATAGGCGAGCTTGAGACTGCCCGACACGAAATGGCTCCGCTCCCGGTCCAGCACTTCGCGCTTCTTCTTCGAAACCGCTCTTCGCAGCAAATCGGCTTCCCCGAGCGAGAAGCCGGCCATCGTCGAAGCGATCTGCATGATCTGCTCCTGATAGACGATAATGCCGTACGTATCGCCTAATATCGGGATCAGGTCCGAATGGGGATACTCCGGCTCAATCCGGCCGTGCTTGGCTTGAATGAACTTCGGAATAAACTCCATGGGACCCGGGCGGTACAAGGCATTGACGGATACGATATCCTCAAATACCGAAGGTTTCAGATCCTTCAGCACCCGCCGAATGCCCGCGGATTCGAGCTGAAATACGCCCGTGGTATCGCCGCGCCCCAGCATCTCATACGTCAGATGATCGTCATCTTGCACTTGTTCGAAATCGAGTGTTCTGCCGGTCAATTCTTGAATCCATCGCAGCGTACGCTCAATGATTGACAACGTCCGCAGACCCAAAAAGTCCATCTTGAGCAGCCCCACGCTCTCCAGATTCTCCATGGAATACTGTGTCAGCGCCGTCTTCTCGCTGCCTTCCTGCAGCGGCACCGCATCCGTCAGCGGATCGCGGGAAATGACAATGCCCGCCGCATGCGTCGAAGCATGACGGGGCATGCCCTCGACCTTCATCGCCATATCGATCAGCTCGCGCACCTTCGGCTTCGTCTCGTACTGCTCCTTCAGCTGTGGGCTTTGCTCCATCGCTCCTGCGATGCTGATGCCCAGGTGGTTAGGGATCAGCTTGGCCGCCTTGTCCACATCCCCGAACGGCACATTCAGCGCACGTCCGACATCGCGGACGGCCGCCCTTGCCGCCATCGTACCGAACGTGATGATCTGAGCGACATGTTCTTTCCCGTATTTATCCACCACATAATCAATGACCTCTTCACGGCGCTCGTCACTGAAGTCGATATCAATATCCGGCATCGTAATCCGTTCCGGGTTCAGGAAGCGTTCAAACAACAATTTATATTTCATCGGATCAACATTTGTAATGTGAAGCGTGTATGCTACCAAGCTGCCCGCCGATGAACCCCTGCCCGGTCCAACCGCGATGCCTTGCCTGTGGGCATAGGCGATAAAATCCCATACGATCAGGAAATAATCGCTGAAGCCCATGCTCTCAATGACACCGAGCTCATAGTTCAGTCGCTGCTCCAGCTCGCTGCGCAGCGCTTCATCCTGCCACCGCTCCGTATTCTCATAACGTCCTTTCAGCCCGTTCAAGCAGAGATCCCGCAAGTATTCTGCTGCATTTTTCCCTTCAGGAAGAGAGCTGTATTCCGGCAAAATGGACTTGCCGAACTCCAGCTCCAGGTTACATTGGTCCGCAATCTTAGCCGTATTCAATATAGCTTCAGGCACATGGGGGTACAGACGCTCCATTTCGCTGCCGCTCTTCAAATAGAGCTGGTTCGTCTGGATTTGCAGCCTGTCTTCATCTTCCACCGTTTTGCCCGTGCCGATGCAAATTAGGACGTCCTGAACTTCGGCATCGCTCTCAGCCAGATAATGCACATCATTGGTAGCGACCAGCGGAATACCCGTCTCCCGGCTCAGCTGAATCAGCTGGGGATTCACGCGCTTCTGCTCCGGAATTCCGTGATCCTGCAGCTCCAAGTAGTAGTCTTCTCCAAAAATCGCCTGGTAACGAAGCGCAGCGGCTTTCGCTTCCGCCTCACGTCCATGAAGCAGATGCTGGGGAACCTCGCCGCCCAAGCAAGCGCTGAGACATATGATGCCTTCATGATGGGCGGCGAGCGCCTCCATATCGATTCGGGGTCTGTAATGGTACCCCTCCAGATGCCCGATCGAACACAGCTTCATCAAATTGCGATAGCCGGTCTCATTCTTGGCAAGCAGAATCAAATGATAGATCGGCTGATCCTTGCGGCTTCCCCGCTCCTTGCGGGAACCTGCCGTGATATAGGCCTCGCAGCCGATAATCGGTTTGATGCCTTGCGCCATGCAAGCTTTATAGAACGGAATGGCACCATACATCACGCCATGATCCGTAAGCGCCAGCGATTTCATTCCAAGCGCCGCCGCTTCCCGCACCAGGTCACCGATACGTGCCGCTCCATCGAGCAAACTGTATTCACTATGCACGTGCAAATGCACGAAAGAGCTCATCGTAACGCCTTCCTTTCGCCGGTACATGTATATTTAAAATCAATCCAAAGATATCTTTAAAAGTCTTTATACCATTTTATCATAATCCCGCTAGGCCCGCCCATAGAATGAAACTAGGGAGTACGTGGACAGGCGGTTGCCGTGACATCCACCAAGAGAAGAGAGGAGACATGAGGGCATGAGCGTTTTTTTATCAAAAGCGATCTTGGACTTTTTTATAGCCTTCGGCATCGTGCTGGGGGGAGCCATGGTGGGAGGTGTGGGCGCCGTGCTGTCCCTGCAGCCCCCCACCCACACCATGATGGAGGTCGCAGACCGAATTAAGATCTGGGCGCTTGCGGCTGCCATCGGAGGCACCATCGATCCGATGCGGGTCATTGAGAGCAATATGCTTGGCGGTAATTTATCCCCTGTGATCAAACAAATTCTATATCTCGGCTTTGCATTTCTTGGAGCACATATGGGCAGCGAGCTGGTCAAATGGGTGTGCTCCAGCCGGAGTTAATCGATGCGCGTACCTCCAACCCACCGCTTCCGCCCCTTCTATCAGGTCGCATCCATCTTCGTGCTGGGGATGGTTGTCGGCAGCATCGTCTACAACTCGGTCTATCATGCAGCCTACAATAAACTATGGGAAACGAATCAAGGCCAGCAGATCAAAATTGCACAATATGAAGAAGACATCGAGTCGTTAAAAAAATACAATAAACAATCCACGGTCATCAAAGAAATCAAGATCCGGAGCGAGCAAAACGACAGGGCGCCGCTGGATCCCGTGATCATCAAAGAACTCATCAGGCTTATGGGGGATGATCTGGCAGCCCTTCGGGGCCGTAATGTGTTTGATATCGACGCGGACAGCAAGCTGACGCGCTCACTCCTTAGCGACAAAATATATACGGTTCGCGAAAAGGATTACAAGGTCCAAATCAAGACCATGCTTGTGATGGAAGGTGTACTTCAAATCTGGGTTAGCTTTGATCATTTGGATGCAAAGTCAACGGTATCATGATACAATACCGATATTGTACATGATCGAATCTACACGCTTTTAGAGGTTGTTCAGTAAGTCAGCCTGACTTATTGAACACGCACTTTGGCTATATCGTAAGCATGTTACTGAATATAAAGGAGCCTTCCATTCCATGATCACAGTCATCCACTATATCCTATACATTATCCTCGTTCTGTCCGTGATCGCTGCCGCGCTGTACAGCATTCGCGCACGACGAGTAGCGGATCCCGCAGACCGCGGAATCTATATGTCCATGATGAACCTCTATATGGGCATTATGCTGGTTTCCCTTTCGCTAGTCTGCATGTTTCTGTTCAGCGGCTCCACGCCGGCTGTCATTGTAGAAGCCGTATTCTTGGTGCTTGGCGCATTTAATATATTTTCCGGCATAAGAAGCCGCACCTATTACAGCAGACTGAAGGATTCGCGGACGGCCAGCTAAATTAAATTAAACGGAACAAGGGCATCCCGGAAGGTCTATTATAAGACCTGCAGGATGCCCCTTTATTTTGTCCGGAATTTACGTCAGCCATGATCGATCGCCTGCATCGTCATGACCGCTTTGGCAATCAGGTTCGTCTGATGCTGAATCTCAATCTCCATCTTGCAGGTACGGCGGCTGATCTCCAGCAGTTTCGGCATAATGACGATCGGGTCCTCGATCTGCACGGGCCGGATGAAATACGTTGACAGATGGTCCAGCACATGATCCCAGCCGCTGATATCCTTGGCCGCTTTAACCGCCGCTTGGCTCATTACGGTCGTAAGCACTCCTTGTGAAATCGTTCCAAGTTCTGAAGCCATTTGGGGCGTGATAAAACCGTGAAAGAACAAACGCCCTTCCTCATCCCGATCCTCTGCAATCCCATTCCAGATCAGCTGATCAAACGTTTCGCCGAGCTGAGGCTGATTTCGCGCATCCCGCAGTGCCCCTAACACTTCTTTACGAGTGACCGTTGCAAGCAGCTTGCGGTTCCGATCCACAATCGGCAGAAAATCGATCCCTTCCCACATCATAATCTGCGCCGCTGATGCAAGCGAAGTTTTCATGCTTGCCGTCACCGGGTTACGGGTCATCGCTTTCTCGATCGGCTGGGTGTCGGCGAGCCCTTCCACATCCCGGACACCAACAATGCCGATGACCCGGTTCCATTCGTCGGTTACCGGATAACGGATTTCCCCGGTCGCTTGTGAAATCCGTTTGAATTCCTCAACGGTGACGGAGTTTTTCAACTGATGATTCTTCGGCTTATCATGAGCGATATCCTCCACCAGCATAATTTTCTTCTTGATTAAACGGTCAAAAATGGCGCGGTTAATCATGGAGGCGACGGTAAACGTGTCATGACGGGACGATATAATGGGCAGATGCAGCTGGTCTGCCAGCTGCTTCACTTCCCGGCTGGTTCCGAAACCGCCCGTAATCAATACGCCCGCTCCCTGCTCAAGTGCCAGGAAATGGGCATCTTCACGGTTACCGACAATCATGAGGCTTCCGGCATCGATATATCGGATCATCGCCTCTACCTTCATAGCGCCAATCACGTATTTATGCAGGCTTTTATTAAGCCCCTCCGCACCGCCAAGCACATGCCCTTCCACTATTTCAACAACATCGGCAAACATAAGCTGCTCGGAGATGTTCCGCGGCTTCCGTTCCACACGAACCGTACCGATCCGCTCCTTCGTGACCACAATGCCCAGGCTTTCCGCTTCCTTCACCGCCCGATAAGCGGTGCCCTCGCTGACGCCCATCTCTTTAGCTAACCGTCGTACCGATATTTTGCTTCCAACCTTCAAACTTTCAATATGCTGAACCAACTGCTCGTGTTTAGTAATCGTATCATCTCGAACGTCCAACTGTTACACCCCCAGAACACTATCTGTACCATACTGTATCTATTATATCACGTCCTATGACACTCCCATACCCGTCAGATACAAAAAAACCTCCCATAAAGGATAACGGATGGGCGATCCAACCGTATCCCTTAAGGGAGGTTTTTGTTCATCACAACGCTTGCTATGATCCAACTCTTAATTAGCTTCCTGGCTCTTCTGTTCCTCAGGCCATTTCAATTCCCATTGACGCAATTTCTCCTTGCGGATCTCATCGAGCGCTTTTTGTTTCGCTTCATCTACACCGATGAGGTAATAGAGATGCGAACCGATCACGAGCAGGGCAAATCCTGCCCAGACTGCACCAAACAGCGAAACCCACGAGAACCCGCCAGAAAAGGAAATGCTGGGAAGGGCGTATATCAACATGCCGAGTGCAACCAATAAATAAGCGGTGTGTTTAAACTTATTCTTCTTTTTTTTCATTATAAACGCAGCTCCTCTACTCTCTGAAATCTATATTTCTACTCTATGAGGAGCTTGCGCAATTTATGAGACAAGTTTTTAAAAATTGTTCAAATTCGATCCAAAATTAACGGCCCGCATCATGGTTACAAATAGATTGCTTTATGGTTGAGCTGGTCCGTACAGATGCTGGAGGCTATCCGATATAATCTTGTTCACGTCTTCGATGATGACACTCAAACGCCGCTCCGCGTCAAACAAACGACGAATGTTCAGGTTCAAGCTAAGCACCTCAAACTGCTTCTCCATCTTCTCCATTTCGTCCTGAGCCGGCATATCGCCGGACATCATACGCTGTTGAAGCTCCATCTGGCGCTGACGGAAATCATCCAGCATGCGTCTGCTCTCCGGATCTGCATCCACGAGTTTCATAGCAGAGGTGATCTCCTCTACCTCCTTGCTTTCCCTCATCGCTTTTGCCAAATCATGTGCCTTGTCATAAATGTTCATTTTTAATTCCTCCAATATATTCGGCCAAAATGCCATTTTTTTCAATTCGCCTTTCGCCTTACTCCATCAAACATCTCATCTCCACAGCACAATTAGCATGGATTGGAACAATCCGATCACTCCGCCCAGCAGAACTCCAAGCCAGGTGATAGCCCTGAATTCACGGCCGGATACACTTAGAATGATCTCTTCCAGCCGCTCAATTGGAAACTTCTCCACCTGCTCCTGAACGAGCTGCGGCAAGTTAACAGCCTTCATGGCAGCCGGGATGCTTCGCTCAAGGAAACCCAGTCCCTTATCGAGCAGTCCAGGCAAGGCCGCCCCAATAGCCGGCATTCGCGGTCCGATCACTTCGCTAACACGAAGAAGCTCGATCCGCTCAATCCACTTGGACCAAGGAAGCTTATCATCCAAAGTTCGGGTGATCCAAGCTAAGCCCGGCTCATCCGCGACATGTTCGATGAGATTCCCAAGCGGCATATCACCGTAATACGACAGCTTTCCTGAGATGATATCCGTGATGGTCTTGCGGACTTTCTCTCCCTCCAGCTGCTGAATCAGCATGGGCGTCAGCTTCTGGACCAGCTTATCCTCATCCACAAAGATCGAAGCCATGGTCCCGAGAAATCCGCCTGCCTTATCGATGAGCGATGAAGCCACCTCCGATAGCATAAGCTGTCCCTTGGCGGACAGCAGCGTGTTCTTCAGCTCCTTCAGCACAATATCGGCGGCAGCCCCGCTCCAGCCCTGGATCGTTTCCTCCGACCAGCCGGGAACAAGCTCCTTCAGCGGCTTTGCCTCCAGCCCGTAGCCATGCCATACTGCTGCGGCACCTCGGGCCGTAAGCTGACGGGCTGATTGTTCAGCACGGACCTTCAATTGCTCCCACTGTTCCGAACTCCATACCTTTAGCGCCAAGTCTCGGAAGCTCAGCTCCGACTGGCTCCATTCCTCCAGCTTCCGATAGAGGCTGTCCTCTATCTTACCCCGAAACACCGGCTTACGAATAAGCTCCTGCAAGCCCTCGCTTGTTACCAGGTAATCCGAGACCACGTGTCCGAGCGACTCGGCTATTTCGTCTTTACGCTTGGGGATGAGCCCTGGTGTAAAGGGTATGCGGCGACCCAGGATGATTTTTTCTTCACGAGGATGAAACAGCATTTTTATCGCAAAATGGTTCGTTATGCCGCCAACAAAAGCAGCAACGCACACGTTCACCAAAATAAACAGCCAGTTCTGCATTTTAAGCACTCCTTTTTCCCGAGCAGTACAATCACCAAGGGATATATGTCCTCATATGATGCATTACATGCAATGATCAGATGAAGTCTTTGTCTGTTCACTTAAGTATCCAGTTGTTGTCGGAAGGAGATCCATCATGCGCAAATCCAAGGTTAAATCCAACACCAAATCCAAGATATCGGCTCAATTAATCCGCTCAGCCCAGCTTTCGGATAACGATATCAAGCTTGGTGACCGTCTCATAAGACAGCTCCGTATCCCGACAGATTCAAAGGTACAGCTTGCCTTTGGCTCCTTCAAGCAGGAAGTCAGCGTTACCTCAGGAGGAAAATCGAACTCGCTGGCCCTAAGCCCTTTCGTATTCAGCCATTCGGGACTTCTTCCTCGTACCGTCATGAATCTCAAATATTATCCAACGGAAAGAACACTGAAGCTCGGTCCGCTTATCGGGATCATGGTCAGTCGCTATCAACCGGATGAACCTGATAAACCTTTCGGATCGATCTCAGCTTTCTGCTTGGAAATGGTCAACGCAGCCAAGAAACAAGGCGCATATGTATATTTTTTCACACCTGACATGATCGGTTCGAACCCGGCAACACTTGAAGCCATTGCTTATGACGCAGGATGGAAAAAGCTCAGCGTTCCAGCTCCGGACGTCATTAATAACCGGCTGTCTACCCGCAAACTGGAGAATAGTCCTAGCGTACAGCATTTTATGAGAGAAGTAAAATCACAATTCGGCACCCATATCTTTAACGAGAAATTTCTCGATAAATCCGATGTCTTCGAGGCACTCGGACCTGATGCGAAACTGCAGAAATACTTGCCGGAATCCTACTTGCTTAGCGGTTATCCGACGCTCAAAAAAATGTGTGCTACTTATCGGACGGTCTTCCTGAAACCGGTCCGAGGTAGTCTGGGAAAAGGTATCATCCGGATATCCCGCCAAGAGAACGGCCATTATCATACGATGACCACCTCTCTTGAAGGAAGCAAGAAGACTACCTACTCCTCGCTTCCTAAGCTGTTCAGCAGCTTATCCGGAAAAATAAAAAAAACGCGTTATCAAATTCAGCAAGGATTGGATTTAATCCGCATCAATAGGCGAAACGTTGATTTTCGCGCGCTTGTTCATAAAAACAAAAACGGCAAATGGGCAGTGACCTCGGTCGTGGCCCGCATTGCCGGCGGAAACCACTTTGTTTCCAATCTCGCCAGAGGTGGTACACTGTCTTCCGTCAAGGATGCGCTTGCCATGAGCAGTATCCCGTTAAACTCCAAGCAAACGGCCCCCGCTCGAATGAATCAAGCGGCGCTCGATATTGCTCATGGTCTGGAAGCTGCCATCCCCTATCATTTCGGAGAGCTGGGCATTGACTTGGCAATTGATACGACAGGACGCATTTGGCTCCTGGAGGTCAACTCCAAGCCGTCCAAAGGCGAAAACGCACCGCTGAATGCCGACTCCAAAGTAAGGCCGTCAGCCGTACGACTCGTTCAGTACTGTATATACTTGACGGGTTTCTAAAAAAAGGAGAACCCTATGTCCTCAAACAAGATAGGCACCCTGGGTGTCATGGTATGCCGCAAACCGGGCTTCCCTCCCTTTAATGAGAAGGAATTTCTCCGTAAACTAAGCTTGAAGGCCAAGGAACTCGGCATGCAGGTATTTGTTTTTTGTCCGGATGATGCCTCTCCTGCTTCTGGTGCAGCAAGCACCATAGACAGGATACAAGGATATCAATTCAATCCGGGAGATGGCTGGACCATCGGCACCTTTCCTCCTCCTGACGTCATCTATGACCGATGCCTGCACCGAAACGGTGAGGAAACGGCTGCTGCCGGCCAATGTCTGGACCAACTGCTGCAGCAGGGCGTAAAGCTGTGGTCACGAGGTCTGCCTGGCAAGCAGAAAGTGCATGAAGTATTAAAGCGCTCCTCCGCCTTACGACCTTATCTGCCGGCAACTTTAAACTATACGGGTGCCGAGACACTGAACAGGGCTTTGCTGGCTTTTGGCAGCAGGCTTTTCATGAAACCTAGCGGAGGCTCCCAAGGCCGTCATACTTTGTACCTCGCTCTGACAGATCACCAGCGTGTCAGACTGCAAGGAAGGGATCGGAGCAATCGCATGTTCCAGCAGACCATTCCCACACAAGAGATGAACGAATGGGTGAGGCGTTTTACCGGCCGACGCCGATTTATCATTCAACCCTACCTGGAGCTTTGCAACCGTAACGGAGACCCGTTTGATATTCGGTCATTGGTTCAAAAGAATGACCGCGGCGTATGGTCCATCACAGGAATCGCCGCACGGCAAGGCGTAAGCCAAGGGCTGACCTCGAACCTACACGGGGGAGGTACGGCATTTCCAGCCCTTCCCTATCTAACGACTGATTTCGGAGAAGAACAGGCCATGAAGATCATTCAGACCATCCGGAATCTGTCCGCTCAGCTTCCATCTTCGCTCGAAGAAGGATTCGGCCGACTCGGCGAGCTGGGAATCGATTTTGGCGTGGATACAAAGGGACGGATCTGGATTCTGGAGGTCAACTCCAAACCGGGCCGCCGCGCATTTACACTAACGGGAGATGGTCACGCAGCCCGGCTGTCCGTCGAACATCCGATTCAATACGCCCGTTATTTATTGCTTCGACAACTTAGGAGGGTAAATACATGAGTTTGAATTTCGGAAATATTCATTTCTCGCAGCAGCCCGAAAAAGTCGTCTTTTTATCCGGTTCGCTTCTAAAGAGCCTGGGGCTATCAAGCAGGAAATCGATTAAGCTTCGCATCGGTACCAATACGGTGTCCGCTGCTGTGAAACCGATTGAGCGATCGGGGAAACACATCTATTTAAGCAACGGTGTCCGAAATGGCATCAACGTCCCCAGACAGGGCCCTGTCTATATCCATTCCCCCGGTGAGGGCGAAATCGTGCTGGGGCCTGTGGTTGGGGTTCTGTCCGACGGACCACATAATCCATCCAGCCCTTTTGGAGCCCGAACCTCGTATATTCGGCAGCTTCTTCGTGAGGGCAACAAAAAAATGTTCGCATATGCCTTTGCCCCCCGGGATATCAACTGGCAGCGCGGAACCGTTCATGCCTATATGCTCGGTTCCGGCGGCGGTTTTGTCCGCAAAACTGTTCCGCTCCCTGATGTCGTCTATAATCGCCTTCCTAGCCGGAAAACCGACTTCTCCCCTTTTACCAATCAACTGAGAGATCGGTTTCTGAAGCGCAACATCAAATTTTTCAACTGGGCCTTCTTCAATAAATCCGATGTGTACTCCCAACTGGACGGCGATGTGCAGGCAGGCAAATATTTGCCGGAAACGTATAATAATCCTAGTCCCGAGCGGATTAAGGATATGATGGAGCGTCACAACTTTGTGTATTATAAGCCCTCAGCCGGAAGTTTAGGCCTTGGAATTTACCGGTTAACCTATCTTCCCAAAAAAGGATACTTCGCGCGTTATCATGGAAACGGGGGCAACACCCTCCTCAAGTTTCCAAACTTTAATAGTCTGATGCGGATGCTTCAAGCCAAACACGGCTCCAAGCTGCGAAACTATGTTATCCAGCAAGGAATCCGCCTCATTGAAATCGACAGCTGCCCCATCGACTTCAGATTCCACATGCATAAGAACAGCAAAAACCGCTGGTCCGTGGTTGGTATCGGTGCGAAAAAGGCCGGAAGGGGTAGCGTCACGACGCATATCAAGAACGGGGGATCCTTGATGACGCCGGAGCATGCGCTCAGCCGGGCCTTCGGCTCCAAAGCGAAAGAGGTGCTGGAGCGTGCCAAGGACGCTGCCATCGAGATGTCGGAAGCCATCGAGAATCATCATCCGCATCTGTTAGGAGAAATCGGGTTTGATATCGGAATAGATGACAACGAGAGAATATGGATGTTTGAAGCGAATTCGAAGCCGGGCCGATCGATATTCAACCACCCTTCCCTTAAAGGGGAAGGAAAAGCATCGGTCGAGCATATTTTTGAACACAGTATGTATCTCAGCGGCTTCCACAGGGGGAATGATTCGTGATCAACCGAGTGGAGAGTGATGGAAGACCGGTTGTAGCCATCCTGACCATGCACGATACGAATACGATGTTCAGGGGCAACCGGCAAAACTTTCAGGAAATCATCAAGACGGGAAAAGATATGGGCTTTATGGTCTACGTAGTGACTGTACGTGATCTGAAGCTTGATACGGGTACTGTCAAGGGCTACATCCTGAACAACGACCATTCCTGGGAGCAGAGGCCATGCCCTCTGCCCCAGGTTATATATAACCGGATCCCCTACCGAGAGGATGAAGCTCTTCCCTGGGTTCGCCGCAAAATCAAGGAATGCCAAGATCATCCCCATATCGATATCTATAATCCACACTTTTTCAATAAATGGCGGCTGTTTGCTTGGCTGAACAAATCCCGGTTAACTAAAAAGTGGGCTCCTTTGACAAAGCGTTTGAAAGGTTACCCCACTTTATATGAAATGATGAAGCGGAAGCCTTACCTGTATCTTAAACCCGAGGACGGCAAAGCCGGGCAAGGGATCATGAGGGTACGATATCAGAAAAACAAACCGCTCCCCTACCGCATACAGATACAGAACAACAAAAACAGCACCACATACAAAGCAGCCTCCTTGGAGCGGCTTTGGAACCGGGTTTATCAAGAGACTAAAGGAAGCTCATACCTGATCCAGCAGGGAATCGAGCTGGCCCAGGTCCACGGTCGCGCCTTTGACCTCCGTATACTTGTGCAGAAGAACGAATACGGTGTCTGGGCAGTTACAGGAATTGGAGCTCGAATGGCAGGCGCCAAGAGCATAACCACGCATGTTCCTCGCGGAGGAACGATTGAGGATCCAGAGAAGCTGCTTCCGATTGTATTCGGTCAGGAACGCTCCGACGCCATCCTTAGCGAAGTTAAAAAAGCAGCCGTGCATATGGCACGGCAGATTGAGAAGAGCTCTGGTCAAATCCATGGCGAAATGTCCATGGACCTCGGAATTGATAACGAGGGCGTCCTTTGGTTCTTCGAAGCCAATTCAAGACCCATGAAATTTGACGAACCCGCGATCCGGAAAAAATCACTGGAGCGGATTTTTCAATATTCCGAATATCTGATCAATCAAAGGTAGTCCTTGCATCCTCTAGAGCAACCGTTAAGGAAGATATGAAAGGAGGGGATCATGTGGAAATCTCATGTCTCTCTCTCTCAAGCCCGGAAGATTGGCCGCATGCCAGACAGCAGTGCAGCGATTTCTTCCGACGGTACGGCAACAAACGTCTAACCCGCGAAGGTTACCAGTGTCTGGCCTCGCTATCCTATGAAGGGCTGCTGCAGCCCGGCACCTCAATCATGGCGGCTACGGTTCGAAGCGATATCGGCCGCATACCTGTGGGGATATGCTTTGCGGCGGATTATGGAGAAGGTGCCTGTATGATTGCTGTACACCCTCTATACCGCAACCGGCATATCGGTTCTTCCCTGATCCGCTCACAATTATCCAAATTTGGACGGCTGCGATGCAAAGTGGCCGCCGATCATTCCGCATGTTTGCAAATGTGCTTTCATGCAGGGCTTAAGGCCATTGCTCTTGAGCAAGGTCCGACGAGCAAACCTACGCTCGTTATGAGCGGAGTCCTGCCCCTGCACCCATCCCAAAGTTGTTCAACATCTAGTGCTGACTCTATTCAAGAAGGTGAACTTCTGTGTCAAAACCCGTCTTAGGTATTATGACGTTATACTTGGATGAACGAAAAACGCTGGAGGAGCGGCATATCTACGAGCATATGATCAGGGAAGGAAAAGCGATGGGGCTCGACGTTTACGTCTTCACTCCTGCCGACGTCAACAGTACCCAAGGTCTGATCAACGCCATGGAATACGATCCAGATCATCGGAAATGGAGCCGGCGATGGCGCTCGTTTCCCAATATGATCTTTGATCGCTGCCGCATTCAAAAGAGCCCCCGCTTTCAACAGCTGCTGCGATTTCGTTCCCACTATCGGCATTTATTGTTTCTGAACAGACCTTTACGCAACAAATGGACGATTCATCAAGTACTGTCCACCAAGAAACGCTTCCGGCCCCATCTGCCGGATACCCGGATCGTAACAAGCACAGGTGACATCCACCGGATGCTTAATGTTCATCCTACCGTCTATTTTAAACCGATCAATGGAACGGGCGGACGCGGAATTCTGCGGATTACGAAGGTCCCTGGTGTTGCGGGTACGTATGAAATCCGGGGACGCAATTCCAACCGGAGCATCATTCGACCAAAACGAATGCCTTCAGGCCATTTGGCACAATATCTGTCGGGCTGGGGTAATAAAGATCGATATTTGGTTCAAGAGGGGATACAGTTGGAGCTGCCGGATGGAAGAGTGCATGATTACCGGATGCTCGTACAGAAAAACGGATCAGGCGTATGGCAAGTGACCGGTTGTGTGGGACGCGTCGGGGCGCCGAAGAGCGTTACCTCCAACCTGCATGGCGGCGGACGCGCGACCATGATGGAAGAATTATTAAGTAAATGGATCACAGATCCGGTCAAGCGCGCCAGCATCCGCGAAGAAGCCCATTCCCTCGGCGCGGATGTAGCCCAATTTCTCGACGGACAGTATGGAGGTTTGTGCGAGCTTGCCCTGGATCTGGCCGTGGACAAAACCGGAAGAGTTCTTCTCCTCGAGGTGAATCCGAAGCCATCAAGAGAAGTCTTCTCCCAAATCGGCGATACGGCTGCATACCGTGAATCCATGGTGAAGCCTTTAGAATATGCACTGTGGGTCTATAGTCAAAAAAAATCCGCAAAAAATGCTTAAGATAAATCATAAAAAACCGTAATTTAGAATCAGAAATGCACAAAGGCTGTTTCCAAGAGGTTGCTTGATACCCTTGGGAACAGCCTTTATGACTCCTATCGATCTACTCTGCTTGATCATGAAGCTTCAGCAGGTGTGAAAAAGAATGAATAACGACGTCTGATCCCTTTAGCTCTTGCTCCCCGCCAAAGCCTGCATAGTGGCAGCCAATGACGGTTTGTCCGTTCTCTTTGCCTGCCTCCACATCCGATGACCGGTCCCCTACCATCCAGGCATCCCGGATATCGTGTTCATCCAGCAGCAGCCTTACCAAATCCACCTTGGAAGCCGTTCCATGCTCTCCGGCACTGTAGACGCCTTCAAAGAGCGACATGATCCCTCTCGCTTCAGCTATGCCTTTCACATAATGCTCCAGGCCGTTGCTGGCAACAAACAATCGGACGCCGCGCCGATGAAGCTCCTCCAGCGTCTCCTTCACCTCAGGATACAATACGGCTGCTTCATCGCTTAAACCTTCGAGCTCCAGTTGCAGCAGCAGCTCGTTTGCACGGTTATGAGCTGCCGGTGTCGCATTCGGTATGACAATCTTCCAAATGTCTTCGAGCAGCATTCCCAGACATCCAAGCATGAGCTCCTCATCCGGCGTTTCACCTTCATAATGCCCCTCCTCGCGCAAAATGTCGAACAATTTGCGATAGGCGGGCAGCAGCAGGGTCTCCGTCTGAAACAGCGTTCCATCCATGTCAAATATCATCGCTTCCGGCTTGATCAACGTTGCAGTATTTTCCAATTTGGTCCTTCCCTTCCCTTCAATCCATATAATCTGATTCTAGTCTAATCTTTCCTCATCATATAGGAACCATATCACATCTGCAAACCCCATCTCCTCATTTACTTTTGATCTTCCGCCTTTGAACTACCCCCACTTAATTTTTGGGAGATTCCTAAGAACACCAGTGTATCCACCAGTTATTGATTAGGCGATCCCTGTCGTTCCGACAGTTAGAAGTCTTATGGCTTCATTTTTGAGATTTAAGCTTGCGTTACGATCCCGATTGTGGGGTGTTCGGCACTCTGGGCATCGCCATTCTCGTAGTCCGAGATTTTTAACGTCTTTATTTTTATAGCCACAACAAGAACATAGTTGGCTAGAAGCGAAGTTTTTTGCCACAGTTACAACTTGTTTCCCGTACCATTTCGCCTTATATTCAATCATCGTTTTGAATTGTGACCAAGATACTTCACTGATTACTTTGGAAAAATTCCTATTTTTAAGCATACGAGATACCGACAAAGCTTCCATTACGATGATGTCGTGGTTTTTGACTATTTCGGTTGAAATCTTGTCGAGATAATCTTTTCTTGCATTCGAAATTCTTTCACGGATACGTGCTACTTTCATTTTCGCTTTATGCCAGTTCGAGCCACCTAATGCTCGTCTGCTCATGATTTTTGTGCTCTTGCTAACTTTTCTTCTAGGGTACGGAAAAACTTTGGATTAGAGTAGATGGTTCCATTGGAGAGGATAGCGAAATCTTTTAAGCCGACATCTATGCCAACAGCGGAATTTGTTTTCGGCCATTCTGTTACTTCTACTTCGGTTGTTAAAGATACAAAATATTTACCCGTTGGATTTCGCCTAATGGTCGCACTTATAATTCGACCTTCTACTTCACGGCTTTTCGCAAAACGAACGTTTCCTAGTTTCGGCAACTTCATCTTATTTTTAACAACAGCAATATTACCGTTTGTACGCTTTGTGGTATATGACTGCAATTTGTTCTTTTTAGACTTAAAATGTGGCTGCTTATTTTGCTTTTTGTAGTAGCGGTCATAGGAATCAGCTAGGTTTTCAATAGATTTTTGTAAGGCGATACTGTCCACTTCTTTCAAGAAGGGGTAATGTTTTTTTAATTCAGGTAGAGATTTTACCGTTTCGTATTTGTTTAGGTAGTTTCCTTTCCAATTATTTGTTGGAAGTTGACCATTCTGCTTCATTTCTTCGCAGATATACCAGTAAGCATCTTTTTCCTTTTGCTTATCAAGAAAGAAATTGAATACAAATCTTGAACAGCCAATTGTTTTGTTGATGAGTTCAATCTGTTTTTTGTTTGGATAGATACGAAACTTATAAGATTTGTTTACAAGCATATATTTCACCTCACTACCAGGAACATTTGTTCCTGTTTTAACATAGTAAGCGAAATTTTGGCTACCACCAACCGACATTCATCCCCCACTTACTCATCGGGCTACTCCTATCGCATTCCTTGAAGTGGGGGTCTTCTGCCGGGAAAGGATAAAATATGCGTAACCAGGAGTGCTTTATAGTTGTTATACATATAACACGTACTACGATGAGGGGGATTTACATGCCTGGAATAAAGGAGTCTGATACTACACCGCCAATTGGGCAGCTGGAAGCCGAGCTATTGGCTGAGCTAAGCCGCTATGATCCCCATGAACAAGCTGTCATTCTCAAGCGGATGGTGAGCCGCCTTAAGAAAGAACGGTATGTCCGCAGCCCGATCGTAGTGGTTAAAGAGATGATCCGGACGCCGCTCGTATGGCTCCTGCTGTCCATGGGAATGATGATCCCCATTCTGTTCTATATCCTGTTCGTTTGGGTATCGCTGGCAGTTGAAGGGTAATAGGATAGAGATAGGTACCAACTGAGTGGCGTTTATCGTTTAAAGCACGGACGTGGACGCCAAATCATTAATGTGGCGGCGCATAATGCCGAGGTAACTACCGGCAAATACTTGAGACCCTTCAACCCTTTTTCGTCTCCTCCATATAATACTTGCGACATAACGGCAATCACTTCATTCAGAATGAGCCCACCCGCATAACCTCCGATTAAAGCCATAACCAACACCGCAAGGCCTTTCATATTCAATCTACCCCTCTTTGTCCCTGTCGATAGTACGGCAGAAGGGAGCGCGCCGTGTCCACCGCGAGCCAGAACAATCCGATGGCAATGACCGGATGCCATGCACCCGCACCAGGGAAATTGGCCGTGAAATACTGGCTGAGGACCAATAATAACATGACCAACGAGCTCCATTTATACTTGGCGGGCAGCTTGCCTACAAAACCCGAAAGCAGCATAAGCAGCGGCACAATTTCAAAAAAATGAACAAATAGAGTATGGCTTCTCCACATCGATCCATCGTGAAACAGCGCCATGCCAGCAAATAGCGTCTGAATAGCAATACAAACAACAAAAATCCAGGCCAGCCCTAGTGAAATCCAACCGGCGAGCGGTGTTTTTCTGACAGATGAAGCTTGTTGATTCATCTCGATACCCCTCTCTTGTTTCATGATCGTTACGGATACCATCCTATCACCGGAATGTTGTGATCTTGTGATGATGGCTTGCGGATTCCGTGAAATTTTCCATTCGCGGCTGGAAACCGTATATAATGGGGGGGATTTAAGGTTAAACCTAACGAATCAAAAGAAAGGCAGGATTCAGCATGGCACATACCTTGCTTCTTGTAGACGATGAACGCAAAGTCATTGAATTTATGGAGTCATTCCTCAGGCAAGAAGGATTTCAGATTATTACCGCTGCGTCAGGTACGGAGGCTTTGGCCAAAGCGAGGGATTTCAAGCCTTCCCTGGTCATACTCGATTGGATGCTGCCTGAATTAAGCGGCATTGAGGTATGCCGCGAGCTCAGAAAATCAAGCCGTGTCGGCATCATTATGGTTACTGCAAGGATTGAGGAGACAGATAAACTAATCGGGCTTGAGGTAGGGGCGGATGATTATATGACCAAGCCTTTCTCACTCCGCGAGCTGGCTGCCCGGATTCGTTCTGTTCTGCGCAGAATGGAAGGCGGTTCGGTTTCCGAGGATTTGCTTGAGCGCGGCGAATTAACGATCTCGGAAACCCAATGCCGGGTATGGAAACGCGGCCAGGAGATACAGCTGACTCCTACCGAATTCAAGCTCCTTCTTACCCTCGCTTCCAGACCGGGCGTGGTATACAGCCGTCTGCAGCTGCTTCAAGCGGCCATGGAGGACGATATCCACAATGATGAACGGACCGCGGACGCCCATATCAGCCGGATCCGTAAAAAAGTAGAAGATGACCCTGCCGAGCCCATTTTCATAAAAACGGTGTATGGTTTCGGCTACCGGTTTGAACAGCAGCCATGAGTGTTGGACGTAAGATATTCATCGTGTTGTCGTCGTTTATTATCGGATTCAGCACCGTTTTCGTCCTTCTTACTTACATTGTGATCCGCGACTCCATGGATGTCATGCTGCAAACCTCGCGTGAAGAGGAACTAAATCAACTTGAGGCCAGGCTGCTCAGCTACTATGTGAAGAATGGGAACACCTTCCGTGCCATTCAGGATCAGGAATGGTTAAGCGAACGTCTACCAGTAGCCGACCACCAGGAAAGTATCCTGCTGGTATCCAGGGAACAAACGGTTCTCTTGCATGAGGGGGACGCGGTGGAAAAACAGATCAAACACTTGGGGGTTAAACGGACGTTATATTTTGAAGGTAAACCGATTGCGGACGTGTATTATTATGATACGGATATAGCAAACCTGTCCAAACTTCGAATTGGCACACCCACATCCATCATCATTCTGTTGGGAGGCGGCACCATCCTCTTCGTCCTGCTCTCCCTCGGAGCCGCCTACTGGATATCGCGGAGGCTTACTGCGCCGCTGCGCAAACTCGTACCGGCCATCGAACGCCTCGGGCAAGGCGAGTACGGTATCCAGGCTCCCGTTACCTCGGAAGATGAATACGGGAAGGTCGCGGTTGCTTTTAACGGAATGTCTTCCAGACTCGAACAGTCCGAGATGGTCCGCCGCAATCTGGTTGCGGATGTCGCACATGAGCTTCGAACACCGCTGACGATCGTCAGAGGCAAGCTGGATCTGCTTCAGCAGAGCGTGCAACCGATCCAGCCGGAACTATTGCTTCCCATCCAGGATGAGTTGATTCGCTTAACCCGTCTTGTAGGAGACCTTCATCAACTATCACTGGCCGAAGCGAAGCAGCTGCCGCTGGTTCGGAAACCTACGGACATGCTGGATCTGCTGGGTCAGATTCAGGAGCGCATAGAGCCAGATGCCGATGCCAAGAATTTGACCCTGCGTTTGACGAGCGCTACGGAACACACTTCCGTTCCTGTGGATCCAAGCCGCATCACACAGGTGTTTCTGAATCTATTCATCAACGCGGTTCGGTATACACCCCAAGACGGGCTTATCCACATCACGTTACAAGAGGAGCCCGCTTCCGGCATGCTACGGATTGATATTCGGGATACAGGCCCAGGCATTGACGCCCAGCATCTTCCCTATCTCTTTGACCGCTTCTACCGCGCGGATGAAGCACGTGCGCGGCATCAAGGCGGTATGGGGCTGGGGCTGGCGATTGCCAAGGAATTTATCGTATCTCACGGTGGCACGATTCAGGTGGAGAGCCCGCAGGGGCAAGGAACTACATTTACGGTCCGGCTGCCCTATCATGACTCGGATCAGCAGTCGCACGGGATATAATGGCCGCCATAACTCCCAATCTAACATAAAACGGACAGGCCCGGACAGATATCGACCGGGTCTGTCATTTGTTATACATTCGTATGTCGAAACGATCTCCTCTCCCTTAGAATATTTTTTTCGTTGCCCGATCATCCTTAATAATCTCCACCGCTTCCCTGAAGCGGATGGCATGAATAATTTCGCGTTCCCTCAAAAATTTAAGACTGTCCTGCAAATCCACATCATCCGTCAAATCGATGAGCCATTGATATGTAGCGCGCGCTTTCTCTTCTGCCGCAATGTCCTCATACAAATCCGCAAGCGGATCGCCTTTAGCTTGAATATAGGTTGCTGTCCAAGGGACCCCGCCGGCATTCTCATAATACAGCGCATGATCATGATTGGCATAATGCGCACCCAATCCGGCAGCCTCCATCTCCGAAACCGTTGCATCTTTCGTCAATTTAAACACCATGGTGGCGATCATCTCAAGGTGTGCAAATTCCTCTGTTCCAATATCGTTCAACAATCCGATGACCTTGTCAGGAATGGTATACCGCTGATTCAAGTAGCGGAGTGCTGCCGCTAGCTCCCCATCAGCCCCACCGTACTGCTCAATCAAGAACTTCGCCATCCTTGGATCACATTTACTTACGCGTACCGGATACTGAAGCTTTTTTTCATATACCCACATGAGATCTTCCGCCTCCTTGTTCTCGCTTTTCCTCTTCATGAGGGCTGCATGCAGGTGGTGAAGAGGGCAGCAGCCCGCTTGCCAACACCGTCACCGTTAAACCTGCCAAGGCCAAGGCCCCTGGGCCCATTCAAACGGATATCTGGAATAAGCACGGCCAAAATTTTGCAGCGGCCCATACAGCTCTTGAAATTGCTTCGCGAGCACGGTCCTTTCCTGCGTCAATTTATTGAACTGCTCGATGCTCTTGAGATCATCCGGATGGGTGTCTAAATACAGATTCAGCTCCACCAGGACAAAATCCAATGCCTGCAGCTGCTCCAGCATTTCGTAATATTTCAGATCTCCAACCTGGGGTGTGGCTTCATTCACCGCCGATCACTCTCCTTTAAATTTTCGCGAGGTATACGGGCTATACAAGGATGGCCATAACGTTCCGTGTCTCAGCGCCTCGGCAGGGCTGAACTGCGGCAGTCCTGCCGGTTGAAACACCACATACTGGTTAACAGGTACCACATACGATCTGTAGAGCTTGGGAGGGCATGGATCAAATGGCGAATGAAATACCGGGTATACGCGCACCTCTGGATTTTCCTTCAACAGGTATTCCTCCTTATCGTTACGATCCGTCGTTATCAAGGACTCTTCGTATTTAACATATGTCTTCCGCCCAGAAAATGAACTGCAAATTGACAAAAAAAACCTCTCCCCTGGAATATTTCCGGGAAAAGGATTCTCGTTGAGTTGTCCTCAAAATTTAATTTTGATTTGGAACAAGCCGGCTTTACGCATAGCGGAATAGATAATAACGACCAAAGGGCCGATAAAAAATCCGATCACACCCACCAGTTTAAATCCGATATACATGCTGACCAGAGCAGGCAATGCGCCGATTCCGACGGCATCCCCTATGACCTTCGGTTCCAGCACGCGGCGGATTACCGTAATCAGAATGAACATGAAGATCAAGCCAACCCCTGTAAAAATATCGCCTACTGCAAGCAGGTAGATGGACCATGGTATCAAGACGGAACCTACACCCAGAATCGGCAGAATGTCGACAATGGTGACAAGCAGAGCGATGGCAAGCGGATAGTTAACGCCTAATACCAGCAAGCCGAGCAGCGTGATCACGTACGTAAACAGGCTGAGAATCAGTTGTGCCCGTAAAAAGCCGAAAATTGATTTTTTCAGGCTGATCAGCACTTCGTTCACCTGCGACTGTGATGTCTCATCGAACAGCGACAACACTTTCTCACGCATCGTATCGAGGCTGAAAGCGAACAGGAACACCGCTACACAGAATACAATGAACGTGACGAACAGGTTCGGCAGCGTTTTGGCAAAGGACAAAAATGTCGATGATACCGAATTGACAAGCGACCGTATATAGGAAGAAATATTCGACATGAATTCGGTAAGACTGTCGGCAAGCCCCGGCGAAATGCCGTTCAGCATGTCTTGCGCTTGAATAATCGTATGCTGAAGGAATTGGTTAGCCCCGTCAAAATATTGCGGAGCCCGGCTCCAATATTCGACGAGCTGGTTAAACACTTGCAGACCGATCAAATAAGCCAACAGCAGCATCAAAAGAAGGAATAGCGTGCTTGTCACCGTTGCGGCCGCGATGCGATTCAACCGAAGTCTTTTCATTAAGAGCCGATTTAACGGCTCCAATGCAATAGCAATCACGATGGCCAACAAGAACGGAGCTCCAACGGTAAACATTCCGTACAGTAACAGGAGGCCGAGACCGACAAATATGAGCTGCTTAATCGACATAATCCACTTCCTAACAAATAGAGTCTTGCTAGTTCTAGGTGAAGCTGCTCTCGAGCTTCTGATGAATCATGATGCGAGTTACACGCAATCGTGTAGACTCCTCTACCTCAAAGACCACCCCGTCAAAGGTGGTTTTCTTCCCAACAGCCGGGTTCCCTTCAAGCTCCTTGAATAGCCAACCGCCAATGGAATCCACGTTATGCTCTTCAATCATCAAGCCGGTCAAATCATTCACTTCTTCAATGAGCATCCGCCCATCCACTGAAAAGTACTCATCATACACTTCAATTTCAGGCCGCTCATCTTCAAATTCATCGTACAGGTCCCCAACAATCTCTTCCAGAATCTTCTCAGCTGTCAGGATACCGGCCGTCCCTCCATATTCGTCCACCACGAGCGCAAGCTGCTCATGTCTTGCCTGCATCTTCCGCAGCACCTCGCTGATCTCCGTCGATTCCGATACATCCATAATTGGTCTCATCAAGGAAGCCAGATCACGCTGCTTATCAGGCTCCGCCAGCAAGAGATCGGTAATGTGGACAAACCCGATAATGCGGTCTTTGTTGTCCGTTGCAACCGGGTAACGGGAATGCTTCGTCTCATTGACGATCTGAAGATTCTCTTCCAATGTATAATTGGTGAAAAGAACGTCCATGTCTGTCCTTGGCAGCATAATTTCTCTGGCTCTCAAGTCAGAAAAATCGAACAGGTTGTCCATTAATTTCATCTCGTTCTCGTCAATGACACCGCTCTTTGCGCTCTCGTTCATCAGAATCCGAATCTCTTCCTCGGAGTGAGCTGCTTCGGCCTCACTTGCCGGCTCGATGCCGACCATCTTCAGAATACGATTAGCGGAAGCATTCAGAACCCAGATCACCGGCAGAAAAATGCGATAAAACCAGAGCAGCGGCGCCGACAGAATCAGAGCCGTCCCCTCCGTCCGCTGAATAGCCAAAGACTTCGGTGCAAGCTCCCCTAACACAATATGCAGGAAAGTGATAATACAGAATCCCACCGCAACCGATATCGTGCTAATCAATCGTTCATCCGTAAAGCCAATGCTATGCATAATGGGAGCCACCAGCAATTCTGAAATGGCAGGCTCCCCAATCCAGCCAAGACCCAGGGAAGTTAAGGTGATCCCAAGCTGAGTTGCGGATAAATACGCATCCAGCTTCTGATTTACTTTCAGGGCAATGCCAGCCAGCCGGTTCCCTTCGCTAACGAGCTGGGTCAACCGGGATTGACGCATTTTCACCAGTGAAAATTCGGCAGCTACAAACACGCCGTTCAACAAAACGAGCAGGAAAACCAAGAGCAAATTCAAAATCAGTTTCCCGACCTCAAATTCCTCCGCCATGATGACACGCCTTCTTTCTAGAGTTCTAGTTTGTCTTTGCTTGCCTTGACTTGAAATCCACACCCTGGTAGTACATGTCCGCCACCAACAGGTTCGGCCCACAGCAGCTCACTGCATCGCAGTGACAGTTAACTGTTTGATTCAACGGGTGTCCCGTTGTCCATTCATTAAAAATATCGTCAAGCTTCTGTTCCTTAATATTACCAAACGCCGGGATATCAGCAAAATCCGTTACATACACATCGCCCGAGAATAAATTCACATTCACCCGATTACGACCATCCGGATCATTCCGGACCGTTACGTTCGGTTCTTGCCGCAGACGGCGAATGATCTCTTGGTCATGATCATCGGAGCTGCAGGCATAGAAGGGCAGCGTTCCGAACAGCATCCACATGTCCCGATCCCGGACATCGAGCAGATGGTGGATGGCAGCTTTCGTGTCATTCAAGGACAATACGGGCAGAGCGGAAGCAAAGTTTGAGGCATACATCGGGTGAACCTCGTGCCGTTTGCAGCCCATATCCTTGATCAGCTTGTGGATGCCGCTGAGTTTCGTATGCGTCCGATAGTTAATCATCGATTCAGCGGATATGTACATACCCGCTGCACTCAACTTCTCCGAATTGACCAGCATCGTATCGTACATTTTGTATGCCGTCTCCTTGGAGACAGAACGTGCGCTATTTGCAAATCCGACCTCATAGAAGTCATCCCCGTTCAAATAATTGAATGAGATATGCATAACATCCAGATAAGGCAGCATTTTCTCATACCGACTAATATCGAGCGTCAGATTGGAGTTAATCTGGGTCCGGATGCCCCTTTCCTTGGCATACTTGAGCAAGGGAACAATCACGTTGTCCACCGTCTTGCCCAAAAATGCCGGTTCTCCACCCGTCAGACTAATCGTCTGTAGATGCTCTACCTCGTCCAGTCGCTTCAGCATCGTATCGAGAGGCAGCATCGGGGCTTCCTTCATGACAAGCATATCACCAACAGCGCAATGCTCACAGCGCATATTACAAAGATGCGTCACTGTCATTTCCACACTGGTCAGCACATGACGACCATGCTCGCGCAGTGAAGTTATCGGATCCCACGGATCATAACTCGGCGAAATGGGCCTTACGGCTGATGGAAATGGCTGTGCTGTATTACTCATGGTTCTCTCACCTTATTTCTTTGAATTACCGATTCATGCAGTACAACTTACGCTTTATGTACTCTACGGCTTTGATAATGTCCATTATATGATTATAACATACCCAAACAGAAGGCTTCTGCTTGTTTCGTCTGGGAAATCATCCGGTTTCCCCAGGTTTGTCTGAGCGTTCCTTGGAAGTAAGTTTGTGTGCCGGAAACATCCACCTTGGACTCCACCAATTCGCTTTGCCCATCATCTTCATAAACGCAGGCACAAGCAGCACCCGAATTACGGTAGCATCCAGCAGAACGGCTGCTGTTAGGCCTAAACCGATTGCTTTCATCACTTCATTATCCGTAAATACAAACGCACCCACAACGACGGCCAGGATTAAGGCAGCGCTTGTAATCAACCCGCCCGTGCTCTCCAGACCTTCAGCTGTGCTGAATTCGTTGTCCCCCGTCCGTTCATAGTTCTCCATCATACGCGAGAGCATCATAACTTCATAGTCCATCGATATGCCGAACACCACACAGAATATCAGAATCGGCAAAAGCGCAAAGATAGATCCCGTAGAGGAAACACCCAGCCACTGCGCGCCTATCCCCTCTTGAAATACCCACACTACGATACCGAGTCCGGCGCCGAGGCTGAGCATATTCATTATGCTTGCTTTTAAAGGGAGCACGACCGATCGAAACGCCAGGAGGAGAATGACATAGGTAACTACAAATACAAAAACCAGAACATAGGCGATTTTCTGATGGATGGCATCCATGATGTCCAGTTTGTATGCGGGACTTCCCGTGACATAGGTCGTCAGCTCATGAGTATCCATCGTCCTTAACGCTCGGACAAGCTGCATTGTAAGTGCATGGGATTCCCCATATTCTGGGATCACGGCGACGGCTGCTATATTCCCCCTTACAAAACGATGCTGCTCCAGCTGCTGGCGGATATCTTCGCGGGATAAATACTTCGATGCTTCCACTACCGATCCTCTGCCAATGCTCAGATAACTCTCTACCTGCTTCACACCCGGCATCATCCTGATTTCATCCGTATATGCCTTCATTAGCTCGATGCTGCGCGACTCCTCATAAGAGGCCGGAAGCTCCACCGCCACAACGATCGAATTCAAATCACGTTCGTCATAAGCCTGTGTGAGCAGGTCGTGACCATAACGGGATTCATAGGCGGGGGGAAGCACATCGGCTGCGGGGATCGCGATATTCATGTGCCTAACAGGATAAATCGCCACCAACAGTAAACCGATCGCTGCGATAGAGATGGTTACAGGATGCGCCATGACAAATCTGGAGAGCTTTCTCCACATACCGGAGGTCTGCCGTGCCCGAAGCGTCCGGTATGCGGCAGGGAATAGAGGGAGCGTTTCTATACGCGGGCCCAATATTCCCAATAATGCGGGAAGAAGCGTGTTACCGGCCAGCACCGATAACAGCACGACGGTAATGCCCCCTATGCTGAAGGAACGGAAGATCGGCAGGTCTATGAAACTCATCGCCACGAAACCAATCAACACAGCCGCACCGGAGAACATTACCGCTTTGCCGGCAGTTGCGCAAGTGACAGCCAGGGCAGCTCCCACATCTCCGCTCCGTGCCCGCATCTCTTCTTTGAAGCGGCTTACGACCAGCAAAGCATAATCGATACCCACGGCCAGCCCCAGCATCGTTACAACATTCGGAAGGAAATTGCTGATCGAACCGTCGGCCAAAGCGACGAAATATAGGATTCCCATCGTGACCACCACGCTGGCAACACCGGCTAACAATGGCAGAATCGCGGCAGTCAATGTTCCAAATACGACCGCCAGGATGAGCAAAGCTGCTGGAATGCCTACCATCTCGGCATGGATGATATCGCTTTTGACGGCTTGGTTCATGTCGGCGAAGATGGCGGTATTCCCTGTTATGTAAGTATCCGCTCCCGTGATGTCCGGAACCGAATCTCGAATCTCTTCAAACTGCTTCAAGGCTTCCGTGGAATCCAGATCCAGCAGCACCGTCACGGATACGATATGGTCCTGGCCTGCCTTATGAGCTGCCATGTTCATATAAATATCCCTGACATAGGGGCGGGCTCGCAAAGGCGCAAGCTCCGTCAATATTCGCCTCTGCGCCGTGCCTGCCGTCAGATTCTCATCGTGCTGACTGACTACGACAACATCCAATGAGGCTGCCGACAATCCTAATCCCTCTTCCAGCTTCTCAATCCCGATCTGGGCCGGACTATCCTTCGGCGTAAACCCGTTGTGCTGCAGAATGGACGGCAGCTTAAACGCAAACGGAAGCAGCCCGCAAAACAAAAGAAGCCAGGTCACAACAATGGCTTTACGGTAGCGATATATCTGTCGCCCCCATGTATGCAGCAATGTTGTATGGCTGTTACGTCTCACGAGTCAACCTCCTTAAGTGTAAGTTTGAACTATGGTGCTCGTCCGATACCAGCGATCATAATGGCCAGCGTTTCCGACAAATCCAATTCGTAAGGTGCAGATAGCGGTGTGCCTTCGGCATCCGTTAATACGCGGACAACGGGGCGATGAGGCACATGTGCGTGAATTTTGGATACCACTCCACTCTCACCCGTATGCAATTTCACGGTGATCCCTGGAGGATATATCGCTACCCGATCCCGAAACATGGCCAGGAATGACTGTTCATACAGTGTTCCCGAGCCTGCATACATCACCTCTACCGCTTGATGCGGCAATAAGGCAGGCTTGTACACCCGCTGTGTTGTCATCGCGTCGTAAGAATCCGTAATCGCAATCCATTTGGCGTATTCATGGATCTCAGATCCTTTCAAGGCTCTGGGATAACCGCTGCCATCCAGGCGCTCATGATGTGACAAGGCGCAATGCGCTGATAACAGCGGAATGTTGGGTTCATCTTTCAATATTTTGAACCCGATCTCCGTATGCTTCTGAACCTCGCGAAATTCTTCTTCACTCAAACGTCCTGGATGATTCAGCAGCTTCTGGGATATCCTCGTCTTGCCGATATCGTGAAGCAATGCCCCCAAGCCCAGCACCTTCAGATCCTGCCGATTATACCCGTAAGACACACCAAGAACCGTTGAATACAGACATACGTTAAGAGAATGACGATACAAGTTGTAATCGTTCGTATTCATATCGGTCAGCAGCACCATGCACTCGTCATGATCCGATATTTCATCCATAATAGACTCCATCATTCCAGAGAACGTTTTGCCTAAATGAAGGAAGCTTCCCTTCAGAGCAGCCTGGCTCTCCAGGGTCTTGAAGCTCGTCCGAATTGACTGGATCGCGTGCAGCCGAGTTTCCTCGGTCAACAACTCCGGAACCACGATATCCTCCGTCATCGGTTCCTCGATATAGACATACCCGAGTTCCAACGTGCCCAGACGGCGGATCAGCCCTGTTGTCAGCTCCACGCCTTCGGCAAGCAGAATTAAACCATCGCTATTATATATTCTTTTACCAAGAACCATCCCCGGCCTCAACGCGTTGATAGGTATAAGACGCAAAATCCGTCACTTCCTCTGCTATTCTCAAACTTGTGTGGGATATAGCGTCTAGTCTTCAGTGGATCACGATACGAAGAAGCCGGATCTCCTCCTTGTGTCTCCTCCTGCTTAATGCATGATAAACAGCCAAAAAACGGCAGCGAGAACAAAACGGTAGATCGCAAAATGAGTAAGCCTTATCTTCTGTATGAGCTTCATGAAGGCCAAGACGACAAAATAAGCGACAACAAACGAAACGATAAATCCGGCAAGAAATACACCGATCGTATCTAAAGTAAAATATCGATAAGAATCCAGCAATTCATATCCGGATGCAGCACACATAATGGGAATTGCGATAATAAACGAGAAGTCGGCCGATGCCTTATAGCTCACACCGCTAAGCATCCCCCCGGAGATGGTGGATCCCGAACGGGAAAATCCCGGCCATAATACGGATATGATCTGGTAGACGCCAATCTGAAAGGCCTGTTTATATGTCAAGTCATCCAAATCATGCGATGTCACTTGAACTTTATGTTTATTGTACCATTCTGCAAAAATCATAAAAATACCGCCGGCAACGAGTGCAAACAACACGGTCTGTGCATGGAACAGGCTCTTGATGAAATCCCTCGCAAAGAAAGCAACCAGCAGGGCCGGCGCAATCCCCAAAAAGATATGAATCAAATTCAATCGTCTTCGATGCATCTTCTTGGTCAATGGTTCACTTCGGCTCCAGCCGAGCAGATTCAAAATCCGATTCCAGTAAACAATCGCGATCGCCATAATAGCGCCAAGCTGAATAACAACCTCAAACGTCTTCATGATCGGAGTTTGATCGTCGTAACCGAGCACCTTAGCCGTCAAGATCATATGGCCTGTGGAAGACACCGGAATGAATTCGGTCAGTCCTTCCACAATCCCCAGTATAATGGATGTGATAAAATCCATGATCCTTCCCCTCCTTACCTTTGTCCTCCTCATATGTATGCTCGGCCAAAGGAAGTTAGTCGGGGATTGTCAGGATAACCAGCGTGGAATCATGGACTCTTCAAGCGAACCGGGCCTCGAAAGCTCACTTCGCAGCAAGTCTCTAATAAACTCCGGCAGCATATATACCGTGTCCTTGCCAAGTGACAACGACTCATATCCGATTTTGAAAGTGAACATGTCGAGTGTTCCCACCTTGTATTCTCGCTGCGGCTCTAGCGGTTGTCCCTTCATGGAGATATGCGTGATCTTGCGATAGGGCTCTCCGTTCTTGTCATAGTGAATCTTCAAGCCATCGACAGCCAGGCCGCCTAATATATAACCGCGGAAGCCAAAGCCCAGTATCTTCTTCCCGCTGAACTCCTGGAGCAGGCTTTCCTCAAGTGCTTGATAAATATGTTCTCCGCGCAGCTTAACGACACAGGGATTAATCGGGGACGGACACAGGCCATGGAGCATTCCGGTACTGATCTCGCCCTCCGGCAGCGGTCCTAGCAGCTGCCCCGAGTTCACGATAGAAAAATCAGCATCCGTATGCTGCAGCACTGCCTGAGCCAGCAGGTTCGCAAACGGCGACTCCTCCTCATAGTGAATGGGCAGACTACGGTCAATAACGGCTACGGCCTCCGTTAATTTCTCCCTTGCCAGCTCATGGTGTTTCATGATCGCCTGCTCTACGATGGGTTCCATCAAGTTTTTATCCACGGGCAGCAGACTTCCCTCTATACAGGTAAAGCGATCTTCTGCATGATCGCGCTGCATGACAAGGCGACCTACGTATTGTCCGAACTTGCCTGCACCGCACACGGCAGTCTTCCCAATCATCAGAGGCTCCTCAAGGATGTGATGGGTATGACCGCCTAGAATAACATCAATCCCCTCAACATTTTCTGCTAATCTTTTATCAATCGTTAGTCCTAAATGGGATAAAACGATCATGATATCACACTGGCCCTGAAGCGCTCGCACTTGCTCAGCAATAGCCTGCACCGGATCTCCGGCTTCCCAGCCTAACAATTGATAAAATCCTGCAAAAGCAGCCGTTGCGCCGGTGAGCCCGATTCGAATGCCTTCTCGTTCCAGGATCACATGCGGCTTCATCCATGAAGGAGGTTTACCGCTCTTTGTCTCGCTTATGTTGCAGCACACAACGGGACACTGCAGTCCGGCGTATACATTCTCCAGAACATCATACGAAATGGTGAGCCCTTCGTTATTGCCAATCGTGATGGCGTCGTATCCTGTCAAATTAATGACATCCACATTGGCTTGGCCCATCGTGCCTTCAGTTTCCACCGATGCCCGGTCCATATGATCACCGATATCCAGCACAATTGCCTTATCACCGGCAACCGCCTTTTCCCGGGAAATAAGTGCCGCCACATTACTCATCATTTCAAAATGGCTGTGAATATCGTTGGTATACAATATCGTCAGCTTCTGCTTGTTGCTTCCTAACCCCATCTGGCGGCCCCCTCCCCATGTTCGTTATTCCATAATTTCCGGTCTTACAAGCATAACATTTTAGCGAAGAATATGGTATATTGTAGCCCATAAGAATTACGAGGTGATGAAGAATGTCAACAACCATTTCTATATTATTATTTGCAGGATTAGCTGATCGAATCGGCACAGCTTCACTTACATTTAACGTACCGGGCTTTCCCCTTACAGCCGGGGAATTGAAGTTGCTTCTTAGCGGGGCTTATCCTGATGTCCAATCCCAGATTTCCACGGCTTTCGTCGCGGTCAATCAAGAGTATGCGTTATCGGATCAGCTTATTCAAAGCGGTGACGAGGTAGCTCTGATTCCACCTGTGTCCGGCGGTGACGGAACCGCCCCGCAAGACTCCGGATCCAGGTCCTCGGCAGATGGGAAGTGCTCTATATCCTACGACCAGCTGTCCGTAGAAGCAACCATTGCCAAAGTTCATGATGATAATCATGGAGCAACGCTTTCCTTTGTAGGTACAACGCGAGAGATGACCGGCCAGATGCGAACGGTTACGCTGGAGTATGAAGCATATATCCCGATGGCGCTAAAAGAGATGCAGCAAATATGCGCTGACATTTTTCGACAATGGCCCGGCACGCAATGTGCGATTTCCCACCGTATCGGTACGGTCGGTATTGGAGAAACCAGTGTTGTTATCGCTGTATCCTCCCCGCATCGGAATGCATGTTATGAGGCCAGCCGTTATGCCATCGAACAATTGAAGCGATCCGTCCCAATCTGGAAAAAGGAGATCTGGGACGATGGTTCGGAATGGAAAGGACCGCAGACCGGACCCTGGGACCCAACCGTTAGGCAATAAGTCATGATTACACATTGTAAAACCATAATTTTCTTGCTAAGATAGTTTTGATCTTTTTACTTATATAAGGGCAAGAGGTGCAATGATTTGAGAGTACATGTCACGGACCTGATACCCGGTGATCAAATGCAGGATGATGCTTACAACACAAACGGCGTTCATGTTCTACAAAAAGGAGCAACCCTTCGTTTAGAGGATATATCCAAGCTATTGCAGCACGGTATCGATTACATAGAAATAAACCCACGCAAACTGTCCGTATCCCTCGATTCATCATCTGAAATTTCAGATTCATACAACAAGGTTAAACCCCATTTCAATCTTGCATTTGACGGGTGCTCCACCTTATTTACCGAAGCGTCACAAACCGGTAAATTCAATGAGTCCGTTGTGGATGATGTTTTCAAACCCTTAGTCGGCTCTCTGAATGAGCATACGGATGTGGTCTCCTTGCTTCTGCTTTTTAATGGTAAAGACGATTATACCTACAGGCACTCCATTCAAGTAGGAATGTTATCGTACTATATCGCGGATTGGATGGGTTACTCCGACAAGGAAGCTTATGAAATCGGCAAAGCGGGCTATCTCCATGATATCGGCAAAAGCAAGATTCCAAGGAATATACTGGACAAGCCAGGGAAGCTGACTTCTGAAGAATATGAGAAAGTGAAGCTGCATACCATCTATGGTTACGAGATGATCTCCGAATCCATGGAAGATAAGGTCACCGCTATGGTCGCACTCCAGCACCATGAACGGGATGATGCTTCCGGCTATCCACGAGCGCTCCGTGCAGACCAGATTCATCCATACTCTCATATTTGCGCTGTAGCCGATGTATATAGCGCGATGACAACCAACCGGGTCTATCAATCCAAGCAGCAGCTGTTAACCGTACTTCGGGAGCTGTATCGTCTTAGTTTCGGTAAACTGAACGGCAAGCCGACGCATGCCTTCATCCAGCAGATGCTGCCGAACTTTATCGGTAAAAAGGTTCTGCTGACGACCGGCGAATCCGGCAGTATCGTCATGAACAATCCTTCGGATTACTTCCGTCCGCTCGTGAAGACTGAGGATCGATTCATCGACCTCTCCAAGGAATATAATACCGAGATCCAAGAGATTCTTCTGTAACCGGCGTTTTCGCCTAAGACCCCTTATGAATAACTCATATAACCGCCAGACTAGTATGCTGGCGGTTTTTTCGTGCGTTTTTGTGACTTTTCTCACATCATCTCACTCTTGATTTCTGGCAAAATAAAAGGCGTATCCTATCGAGACGAGCTCACGCAACTATAAATGTCACAATGAATCAACATGATATAAACAATCCAAGCATCCCCTGCATAAAAAAGGGGCAAACCACTCGTGCCCGAGTGATTTGCCCCCTGTGTATATAAGAACTATTTAGCCGATACTGCCTTCCATCTCAAACTTGATGAGTCGATTCATCTCAACGGCATACTCCATCGGAAGTTCTTTGGTGAATGGCTCGATGAAGCCCATAACGATCATTTGCGTAGCTTCAGACTCACTAAGGCCACGACTCATGAGGTAGAACAATTGTTCCTCGGACACCTTGGATACGGTCGCTTCATGCTCCAGCGTAATGTTGTCATTCTTGATCTCATTGTAAGGAATCGTATCAGACGTCGATTCATTATCGAGGATGAGTGTATCACACTGGATGTTGGCTTTCGCGCCTTCTGCATTGCGACCGAAGGAAGCCAGCCCACGGTACGTTACTTTACCGCCATGCTTACTAATGGACTTGGATACGATCGTAGAAGTCGTGTCCGGTGCCAAGTGAATCATTTTGGCTCCCGCATCCTGATGCTGGCCTTTGCCTGCTACAGCGATGGACAATACCATCCCTTTTGCACCGCGACCCTTCAGGATAACAGCAGGATACTTCATTGTCAGCTTGGAACCGATGTTGCCGTCCACCCATTCCATCGTTGCATTCTCTTCAGCAACGGCACGCTTGGTCACGAGGTTGTAGATATTCGGCGCCCAGTTCTGAATGGTTGTATAACGAACGCGCGCATTCTTTTTACAGATGATCTCGACCACCGCACTGTGAAGCGAGTTCGTGCTGTAGATTGGCGCTGTACATCCTTCTACGTAGTGCACGAAGCTGTCCTCGTCCGCAATGATCAGCGTACGTTCGAATTGGCCCATGTTCTCGGAGTTGATTCGGAAATACGCTTGCAGCGGAATTTCACATTTCACGCCTTTTGGAACATAGATGAAGCTTCCGCCAGACCATACGGCACTGTTCAGTGCAGCGAATTTGTTATCCGTTGGAGGCACCACTGTTGCAAAGTATTCTCTCAAGATCTCAGGATGCTCTCTGAGAGCTGTATCGGTATCCATGAAGATAACGCCTTGATCCTCAAGATCCTTTTGCATGTTATGGTAAACAACTTCGGATTCGTACTGTGCGGATACACCCGCAAGGAACTTCTGCTCTGCTTCCGGAATACCCAATTTATCAAAGGTTTCCTTGATCTCAGTAGGAACTTCCTCCCAAGTCTTGCCTTGCTTGTCGGAAGGTCTTACATAGTACTGGATATCGTTGAAATCCAGCTCGTCGAGATCGCCGCCCCAGCGAGGCATTGGCATTTTCTCGAACTGCTCCAGTGATTTCAAACGGAATTCCAGCATCCATTCCGGCTCGTTCTTGATTTTGGAAATTTCCGTTACGACTTCACGCGTCAAACCTTTGCCAGTTTGAAAAATAGCTTTGTGCTCGTCACGGAAACCATATTTATATTCTCCAATTTCTGGTGCCTTTTTAGCCATTTAACTTACCTCCCTATCGATCTATTGATTCACTTACTTCGCGTCTATTCCTTTTCGGAGTGCGTTCCACGCAAGAGTTGCGCATTTAATGCGTGCAGGAAACTTGTTAACACCGGATAGGGCTTCAATATCCTCGTACTCGTCAAAATCTACAGCCTCGCCTTTCATAAGGGAGGAGAACCGATCCGCCAGACTGATCGCTTCATCCAGCGTTCTGCCTTTTACAGCGTCCGTCATCATCGAAGCGGAAGACATGCTGATGGAGCAGCCTTCCCCTGTATATTTGGCATCGGCTACTACGCCGTTCTCTACCTTAAGCTGCAAGGAAATGCGATCTCCGCAAGTCGGATTGTTCAAATCGATGGTTACTGCATCGTCTTCAAACTTGCCGCGATTGCGGGGGTTCTTATAATGATCCATGATGACACGTCTGTACAAATCGTCAAGTTGCATCGCCAAAATACTCCTTTGTCTGGATTAAGGCGCTAACTAATCGATCAACGTCCTCTTCTGTATTATACAGATAAAAGCTCGCGCGTGCCGTAGAGGATACTTTTAACCAACGCATAAGCGGTTGACAGCAATGATGTCCTGCACGAATCGCAATCCCCTGTGCATCCAGCACGGTTGCCACGTCATGCGGGTGAACGTCGCCAAGGTTAAATGTAACGAGGCCTACTTTACGCTCACGGGGACCGTAAATGGAAATACCTTCGATCTCGGAGAGGCGGTTCATGGCGTAAGCCGCAAGCTGCGATTCATGCTGCTCGATGGTATCCATTCCGATTTCCTCCAGGAAATCGATGGCAGCGCCCAAACCGACAGCCCCTGCAATGATAGGCGTCCCTCCTTCAAACTTCCAAGGGAGCTCCTTCCAGTTCGACTCGTACAATCCAACATCATTGATCATTTCTCCGCCGAATTCGATCGGCTCCATTGATTCCAGCAGCGCCTTCTTGCCGTATAATGCGCCGATACCTGTTGGAGCGCACATCTTATGGCCGGACAAAGCGTAGAAATCGCAATCCAGGTCCTGGACGTCCACTTTCATATGCGGTGTGCTCTGCGCACCATCCACCACAATGACGGCACCGTGGCGGTGCGCGATTTCCGCCATTTGTTTCACGGGATGTACAACGCCCATCACGTTGGATACGTAAGCGATGGCTACAACCTTGGTCCGTTCGGTAACGAGTGCCTCTACATCTTCGACACGGATCGTGCCGTCAGGCTGCAGAGGAATATATTTCAGCGTAGCGCCAACGGCGATAGCCGCCTGCTGCCACGGTATGAGATTACTGTGATGCTCCATTTCCGTCAGGACAATTTCATCCCCAGGACCGCACACAGAGCGCGCGTAGGACGAAGCTACCAGATTTAGGGCCGTCGTCGTACCGCGGGTGAAAATAATTTGCTCCGAACTCTCGGCATTAATAAAACGGGCAACCTTCTCCCTGGCTCCTTCATAAGCATCAGTAGCACGGCTGCCGAGTGTATGAACCCCGCGGTGTACATTGGAGTTCTCCCACTCGTAGTACCGCTTGATAGCATCTATGACCACCTGCGGCTTTTGCGATGTCGCGGCATTGTCGAGATATACCAGCGGATGTCCGTTGATCTCCTGATGAAGAATGGGAAATTGCTCACGGACAGAGGCGATCATTGTCCCAGCTTCCTTTCAACGAGCCCCTGCAGCTGGTCGCGAAGTCCCTCAAGCGGAATTTCGCTGACTACCGGAGCCAGGAAGCCGTATATAATCAAGGATTCTGCCACGGTACGCGAAATACCACGGGACATCAGGTAGTAAATTTGCTCCTGATTCACTTGTCCTACGGACGCTGCGTGTCCAGCTGTTACATCATCCTCGTCAATCAACAGAATCGGGTTCGCGTCACCGCGAGCTTTCGGGCTGAGCATCAGCACACGCTCGGTCTGTTGTCCGTCCGCCTTCGTTGCACCCTTCTCGATCTTGGTAATTCCGTTGATGATGGCTTGTGCCTCTTCGCGCATAACCGCACGGGTAATCATCTGGGATTCGGAGCTCTTGCCATAATGCTTCGCTCGCGTGGTGTAGTTGAGCTTCTGGGAGCCGGAACCTACCGCGATGACTTTTGCATCAGATGTCGAGCCGTTGCCCTTTAGGATACTCATGGTATCGCTAGCTGTATCGCCATTGTTCATTTCACCAACGATCCACTCGATCGAAGCGTCATTGTCCAGCATCGCACGACGGAATGTAACATCGGTTACTTCCCCAGCCAATTGGTGAACGGAAGCATAACGCACCTTTGCGCCATTGTTGGCGAATACTTCCACCGCTCCGTTATGGGTCAACGGTGCTGCCAGAGAATCCGATACGTAGTTGTCTACATAAGTGATCTGACTGTTCGCTTCAGCTACGATCAGCACATGCGGAGCAAATGTTGCTTCGGCATCATCCGTCAGCATCACCGCTTGCAGAGGTACATCGACCTCCACATTCTTAGGAACATAGAGGAACACCCCGCCGTTCCATACAGCAGCATGCAGAGCGGCCATCGAATGCTCGTCATTCTTAAGCGCTTGATGCAGATAAGGTTTAACCAAATCCGCATGTTCTTTAACCGCTGTTTCCAAATCGGTGAAAATCACGCCTTTGGCGGCAAGTTCCGGAGCCAGACTTACATATACGGTTCCCGAGTTGCGTTGAATAACCAAGCCGCCTTCTCTTGAACCTTCGACAAGTTTGGCAACCTGTTCTGGCAATTCGTCAAGGGAAGCAAGTTTGTTGCTCTCTTTATATTCACCATAGCTTTGGATGTTCCAGCGCTCGATGCGTTGTTTCTCCAGCTTGGGCAGTTCCAACTGGCCAGCCAGTTCCAGGGAAGCCAAACGGCTGTCTGTCAGCCAGGCCGGTTCCTGTTTACTTTCGGACAATGCCTTCAGAGCCTCAGCGTTGACCGGAAGAATGGTTTGTGTAGTCATATCGTTTCCTCCTCCCGTCTATTTACGCGTCTTGACCTACAGTTTCATCAGTAATGCCCAGCTCTTCCTTAATCCAGTCATAACCTTCTGCCTCCAGGCGCTGTGCCAGTTCAGGGCCGCCGGATTTTACGATACGTCCTTGCATCATCACATGAACGTAATCTGGAGTGATATAGTTAAGCAAACGTTGATAGTGGGTAATAATCAAGAAACCGCGTTCTTCGGATTTCATGGCATTGACACCGTTCGCCACAATTCTCAAAGCATCGATATCAAGACCGGAGTCGATCTCGTCAAGCACGACGATTTTCGGATCCAGCATCATCATTTGCAGGATTTCGTTACGTTTCTTCTCACCACCGGAGAAACCTTCGTTCAGGTAACGGTGAGCGAACTCAGGATTCATCTCGAGCTCCTTCATTTTGCCTTCCATTTGACGAATGAACTTGATCAGGGAAATCTCATTGCCTTCACCCCGGCGTGCGTTGATGGAACTGCGCAGGAAATCGGAGTTCGTAACGCCGGCGATTTCGCTTGGATATTGCATGGCCAGGAACAGACCTGCGAGGGCGCGCTCGTCAACTTCCATCTCCAGCACGTCTTCATCGTTAAGGAATACTTTACCTTCTGTAACTTCATATTTAGGATGCCCCATCAACGCGGAAGCCAAAGTACTTTTGCCTGTACCGTTTGGTCCCATGATGGCATGAACTTCTCCGCCCTTCATCTCAAGGTTGATACCTTTAAGGATCTCCTTGCCTTCGATTGTTGCTTTCAATCCTTCAATGACAAACTTGGTTGACATATTAGATTCCCTCCGTTGAATAGGTAGTGTATTGTTGTCCTATATGATAACAGGATTGGACGCCCTGATTTCATAAAACAAAAAATAATTATTTATTTATAATCATTCTAAACTGATTATCAATGATTCTCAAGCCATTTTATAATAAAATATGACGTATTTCAACCGGACAAGCGTTTTACAGACAACATTCAGACAACCGTAACAATTAAAAAAACAGGCATGACCGATAGACCGGCCAAGCCTGTTTCGTTCGCCCTGTTCCCCTTCCTATCTGCTAATGCTCCTGAGAATCATTACTGCATCCGGCACCGGCATTTATCGCGCGTTGACAGACGGTGCTCAGGTCAACATCACGAGCTGAGGCACACGGCACGGTAACCGGCAACCTTAGCTCTTGCAAAATTCAAGGAAAGAACAGGCATCACTCTGTTGTATTCACGCTTTATCCAAGGAACGAACGAAGCATCCACATATGCTTCTCAAGATCAGCCTTAAACCCGGTGAACATGTCCGCTGTTGGCGCATCTCCGGCTTCCTCAGCCATTTCAATACCTTCCGCCAGCTCCTCAGATACGGTTGCAAAGTCCTCAATCAAAGCTTGTACCATGCCGCGGGTATCCTCGTTGCCCGAAGCCTCCTGGACTGTCGCAAGTTCCAGATATTCTTTCATCGTTGCAGCAGGTTTGCCTTTAATCGAGAGCAAGCGCTCCGCAACCTCATCCATTTTAAGTGTAACTTCGTCATACAGTTCTTCGAATTTAACATGAAGGGAGTAGAATTGCTCTCCGGTTACATACCAGTGATAATTGTGGAGTTTGACATAGAGCACGTTGAAGTTCGCAACCTGCTGATTCAACAATTGCTCCAGACTTGCGTTCTTCGTTTTTCCTGCAGCTTTGCCAGATGTAGTTTTTGCCATGGTTAATCCCTTCCTTTTCTATATGAAATGCACCCTGTACTGCGTCAAAGGAACATTCGGCAGAGCGGTGTATACCCATTGTAACTGGTACCATCTGCTAATGCCATTCCTTCCTTAATATATGAGTACATCCTGTGCTGGGGCGACTATTTATAGTTTACCCTTAGGACTACAAGGCGAATCAGTTTAAACAAACCTTTCGTCTTGCCAAAAAATTATACAAAATTCGCGAAAAAACGTTATACTAGGTAATACCAAGCAAAAAAGTTGGCTTTGTTTTCTTCTATTATATTTGGGGGTGACCATCCATGTCTGCATATCATCCGCTGAACGCGGAAGAAGCTATACAATTAGCTAAAAGTATACCCGGCCGGTTCCCGGACCATGCCCAGCTCGAATGCCACGAAATCGGCGACGGCAATCTCAATCTGGTGTTTCATGTCACCGCCAAAAATACAACTGATAGTATCATTATCAAGCAAGCTGTTCCTTATGCAAAAGTTGTAGGCGAATCCTGGCCGCTGTCTCTCGACCGGGCCCGCATCGAACGTCTCGCGCTGGAGACAGAGTACTCCATTTGCCCCGACCTCGTGCCCAAAGTATACGGTTATTCGGATGAGCTCGCCTACACGGTAATGGAAGACCTGAGCGAGTATACCATCATGCGCAAAGGCCTGATCGAAGGCAATGCCTATCCGAAGTTCGCAGAGCATATTGGCCGCTTCATGGCCAGAACCCTGTTCTACACGTCGGATCTGGGGATGAACCAACAGAAGAAGAAGGAACTTGCCGGCCGCTTTGTCAATCCGGATTTATGCAAAATCACCGAAGATTTAATCTTCGAAGATCCATACCGCGAATCCACCAATAACAATTATGCGCAGAGCATCGCCGATGAAGCCGAAGCCCTCCGTGCCGACCTTCCGCTTCACTTTGAAGTCGCGCTGCTTCGGGAGAAGTTTCTGACTCACGCACAGGCTCTGCTGCACGGGGATCTGCATACAGGCAGCATCTTCGTCACGCCGGAATCGACCAAGGTCATCGACCCGGAATTCGCTTATTTCGGCCCGATGGGATTCGATATCGGTGCGGTCATCGGCAATCTGCTGCTCAACTATGCGGCGCAGCCGGGCTGGAGTCAGGACGAGCATACGATGGCGGCCCGGGAAGCCAGACTCCTCGAGATGGCAAGCGACGTGTGGACCCACTTCGAGAACAACTTCCGCATGCTGTGGAACGATGATCTCTTGGACGAAATGTCCCGGACACCAGGTTATCAGGACCATTATGTATCACAGATCTTGAAGGACACCGCAGGATTCGCAGGCTGTAAAATGATCCGGCGCATCGTCGGATTGTCCCATGTTGCGGACATTGACACCATAACCGATGATAAAGCCAGAGAAGCTGCGCAGCGCAAAGCGCTTGCTATCGGCAAAAATCTCGTGCGTCATCATCGCAGCATCAAGTCCTTTGAGGACATTTTAACTTTGATCACACAAGCAACTACAGGAAATGAGGTATCGATATGAGCGGTATGACTACCGGCAATGCCAGCACCTACGAACCGCTAAGCTCGGTTTATTGGGGAGGAGACCATCTGGTCCTACTGGACCAGCGTTTACTCCCGGAAGAGATTGTCTATCTCCAGCTCTTCACACCGGAAGAAGTCTGGGAAGGCATTCACTCCATGAAAGTCCGCGGCGCGCCGGCTATCGGCATCGCGGCAGCATTCGGCGCGGTCCTTGGCGGCATGCAGGTTGAAGCCAGCGATAACGAGGGATGGCTGCAGCAAGTCGTAAAAACTTGCGCTTATCTCGCCACTTCCAGACCGACGGCCGTCAATCTGTTCTGGGCGCTGGACCGTATCAAGCTTGCGGCTGAGAAGCTGGCAGAATCGAAACTGGATACGGCCGGACTGAATGCATCGCTGCTCGCCGAAGCCGAGGCTATTCGGGCCGAGGACGAGGATGTATGCCGCCGCATCGGCGAAAACGCGCTGCCGTTCTTCAAAGAGGGTATGGGTGTGCTTACCCACTGCAACGCGGGCGGACTGGCGACTGCCAAGTACGGGACCGCACTGGCACCGATGTACCTCGCTCATGAGCAAGGGATGAACATCAAGGTGTTCGCCGATGAGACAAGACCTGTCCTGCAAGGCGCGCGTTTAACTGCTTTTGAACTCCAACAGGCGGGGATCGACGTGACACTGCTGGCGGATAACATGGCCGCCATGGTCATGTCCAAAGGGTGGATACAAGCGGTGATCGTCGGTACGGATCGCGTTGCCGCAAACGGCGATGTCGCCAATAAGATCGGAACGTATGGAGTAGCGGTACTTGCTAAAGCTCACGGCATTCCTTTCTACGTGGCGTGCCCGCTGTCGACGATTGATCTGAATACGAAGACAGGCGCCGATATTCCGATTGAGGAGCGGCCAGCGGAAGAGATCACGGAAGGTTTCGGCAAGCGCACAGCCCCGCAAGGCGTAAAAGTGTACAACCCTGCCTTCGACATTACGCCGAATGAGTATGTGACAGCGATCATTACGGAAAAAGGCGTCGTGCAGGCTCCTTATCATGAGAGCTTAAAAAGCTTGTTCGAATAGCCGCCATATCCGAATGTTTTATGGCATCATAAAACGGACAAACGGCCCTCCAGCCGTATTGTCCGTGTTTTTTTGGGTTTGCATGTTAGTGCATTTAGAGTTGATACTTTCTTATCTCTAAAAAAAGAGCGATCCGCACGGGAATCACTCTTGTAACGTAAGGATACATGACTCATAACATGCGTAGGATCGCATCCTTGCCAGCCAAGCCAGGATGAATGCCCCATTTCTCCGCCTCCAGGGTTACCGATTCCAGCGGCGCCTCCAGCAGCTGCTCCAATGTGCGAACCCCTACGGCTCTTCCTGCGATAATCTTGCGGTCCGCAAGCTTTTCGTTAAGAAGGCCCACATCGAGTGCACCGCACATAATATAGCCGCGGGAAGTGTATACGGCCAGCAGCGTTGTTTTCGGAAGCTGGACCTCGACGCCCATAACAATATGTCCTTCAATATCGATCGGCAGTAAAGTCACCAATATCAACAAACCTCCCCTCGCGTCGGCTTAGAATTATGTTTATTCTTTTGCAACCGACATGGTGCGAATGTCTCTGATATTATGCATTCCAACCTACGTATATGGTGCGAATGACTCGTAAGTCAATAGAATAAAGATGAAATACATATGACATTAGGACTATTATTATTCGAAAATTATGGTATATTTGATTCAGTAGAAAACATGTGAAAGCTGGTGAATGATAAAAGCTATGAACACAATTCCTGTCACCGATGATAACGGCTTTTTATTCAACGTTGATATTCTGGTCAAGAGTTCCTCCAACGCACTGGCTTTGCAATATTTGCTAGAAATGCTGAACGACAAGGCTGAAGTCGTCGATTTCCGGGTTAAGTCCGGAATGGAACTTGGAGAAATTATCAACACCTTGGTTCAAGCCAAGAAAGATTCCGTTATTAGCAAAGCTTCCGGGAAGATGGCTTCTGCCGCTTCTCAGAAAGAGAAACCTGTGCCACCTGCGACATCCTCGCCGGAAAAAAAGATCGCTGCAAGCGTCCCCCCTGTCCAAACTCCACTCACCGGAAGTGATCCTTTCGAATGGATTAAAGTATACAGTAAGGACAATCGCCTTGTTCGCCTGACAACCAACCGCCACGGCAAGCAGACAAGTCTGCCCTGCCGGATTCTCAACTATGATGAAAGCAATTTCCTGGTCAACGTTTATCATGTCGATGAGAAACAGGTGTATACCTTCAAGCTCAATGAAATTGACGAATTCAGCGTCAGCTGAGTCGGTATCACATCAACGGAATCCATTTTTAAAAAAACGGCTTCGCCGCCCCATAAGAAGGGATCGGTGAAGCCGTTTTTTTAACATCAGGCATTTTTTCGGGAGAGCGCCGAAGACATCAGCATCAGCCAGCCCACGATAAAGGAGACACCGCCGATCGGCGTGATCGCCCCAAGCCACTTGATGCCGGATATACTTAACACGTAGAGACTTCCGGAAAATATGACGGTTCCCGCGATGAATAAAGTCCCTGCCCAGAACAGCTTCCGGGATTCGCCCAGAATATTCGCCACAATCCCCGCAATCAGCACCGCAAGTCCGTGAATCATATGATAATGAACTCCGGTCTCATAAATGGCAAGTTCGTCCGGCGTAATCTTATCCTTCAGCATATGGGCACCGAATGCCCCGATAGCGACAGACAATGCCATCAGGATCGAACCCCATGCAATGAATCTACGACTCATGCCTTTTCAACCCCTTTTGTCAGTGGACACCCGTGTCCTTATGTAATCAAATTAAGTTTAACGGATTCGAAGAAGCTTTTCCACCGGCATGCAAGCGCTTTGGACTTGATTTCAGGGCCATTTTGTGAAAGATTAATAGGGATGTCTTTTTGTTGAAGACCCACATGTACCTATTAGAGAATGAATTCTTAAGTTAGGAGCGATTAAACACATGGATCAACAATCACCTTCCTCCCCATCCGAGGACCAAGGTTCACACAAACGACCCAAAACCACATTTATTCCACCCGAGGACAGAAAAAACTCTCGCTTCGGCATCGCCTCATTCATACTGTCGATCGTGACGCTGCTCGGGTATATTCTACTCGGCGCACTCGGCACAACGATGATTGAGCCTTACATGACGGAGAATGGACCAATCCTTGAGCCGACTCAGGAAACGCTGGAAGCAATGACCACGCTGGCGGCCGTGTTCATCCTCGTCATGGTCATTAATATCGTCGGCTTGGTGCTTGGCATTGTAGGCTGCTTCTCCAAAACGCGCAAGCGAGTCGTTGCCGTCATTGCTACCATTGTGAACGGCGTAGTCATTATCACCATCGGAGCCCTTTTCCTATTCGTATTAAGTGCTTAAGGAGCACCACTTCGAGACACTTGCCTGATTCATCTTTAGGTTAAGTGTCTTTTTCATGACAAACCCGGATTCATTACTCACATATCGCTCTTTCTCCCGAATATAATGAATTACTACAGCCGAAAAGACGGCAACCGAGTCAAGGCTGCACTTGGGAGGTGACTGTCCATGCAAAATGAAGACGCTCTGTCGTTTGTCGTATCTCGTGAAGACTGGTCGCTGCACCGCAAAGGCTACCAGGATCAGGTACGTCATCAGCATAAAATCCGTGAAGTCATCAAACGCAACCTGCCCGACCTTATTACCGAGGAAAACATTATTCTGTCCGACGGAAAGCAGATCATTAAAGTTCCGATCCGGAGCCTTGACGAATACCGTTTCATCTATAACTACCAAAAGCAAAAGCATGTCGGTCAGGGCGACGGTGACAGTCAGGTTGGGGACGTCCTGGGACGCGACCCTTCGTCAGCCCAGCCCGGTAAGGGGGAATCGGCCGGCGATCAGGCAGGGCAGGACATCGTGGAAACCGAGGTCAGCCTGGAAGAACTGGAGAATATGCTGTTTGAGGAACTGGAGCTCCCGCTGCTGCAGCCTAAGGATAAAGAGCAGATCGAAACAGAATCCATCGTTTTCAACGACATCCGCAAAAAGGGCATCATGTCCAACATTGACAAGAAGCGCACCATCCTGGAGAATCTGCGCCGCAATGCCAAAGACGGCAAACCCGGCATCCACGGCATCAGTCCGGACGACCTGCGTTACAAGACTTGGGACGATACCGTCATTCCGGAGTCCAATGCGGTTATTATCGCCATGATGGATACGTCCGGGTCCATGGGCTCCTTTGAGAAATACTGCGCGCGCAGCTTTTTCTTCTGGATGACCCGTTTCCTCCGCAAACAGTACGAGAAAGTAGAAATCGTGTTTATCGCCCACCATACCGAAGCAAAAGAAGTGACCGAGGAAGAGTTCTTCACGCGAGGTGAAAGCGGCGGAACCATATGTTCATCCGCTTATCAGAAGGCGCTTGATATTATCCATCACCGTTATCCCCCTTCCCAATACAACATTTATCCCTTCCACTTCTCCGACGGCGATAATCTCACGTCCGATAATGAACGCTGCGTCAAACTCATCGGCGAGCTGCTGAAGGTAAGCAACATGTTCGGTTACGGTGAGGTCAATCAATACAATCGCAGCAGCACACTGATGTCGGCCTATAAGAATATCAAGCTGGACCAATTCATGTACCATGTCATTAAAGACAAAGGGGAAGTCTACGAGGCGCTCAAAACCTTTTTTAGTAAACGGCAAGGAGCCGCCATCTAATCCATGTACTATATTATTCAAAGGGAAATCATGGATATTTAATCATCCAGATATTGGAGGAGGTGGGGACCTCCTCTTTCTTATGGCCTGCAACGATACAGCTAACAGTTCGTTACCGAAGAATGGATATACCAAACATAAAGGCTTGTCATTTCAAATGAAAAATCTGTCTTATTATTGACATCACAATGTAGCCGTAGGTTCATTTTTTTGTCACCTTCTGTTTTTCCAAGGATGGTAGTATTAGCTATGACATCTTGTTGCAGGATATTACAGGATTCGATATGCGTCTCCTTAATTTAAGATATCCTCCTATAAAGGAAAGGGAAGGTTTACCATGTTCCAAATGACACATTCACTACTCAGCACCCAGACGTTTGAGAATATGTCCTACATATTATCGCAGCGGCTGTTACAGGGCGGCATAAGCGCAGATCCTTCGAAAGGAGCGATCTCCCGTGCCGGTATCAGATAAGCCACGTTCACGCTACATGCCCGGTCTCGATGGGCTTAGGGCCCTCGCCTTGATCGGGGTAATGGGATACCACTGGAATTTTGGTTTTGCAGGCGGTGGTTTTCTCGGAGTAAGTTTATTCTTCGTACTGTCCGGGTATCTCATTACAGATATTCTCGCATCGCAATGGCATCATCAGCGCCGGATTGATCTGAAAGATTTCTGGATACGAAGGTTCCGGCGTCTCCTGCCGGCCATGCTGCTCATGCTGTTCATCCTTGTGGTATGGGTTACGCTGTTTGACCGATCGCGACTGGCTACGCTCCGGAGTGAGGTGCTCGGCGCCGTTACATACATAAGCAACTGGCAGTTTATTTTTCAGCAGCAATCTTATTTCGAATCATTTGGCCCACCTTCTCCACTGGGGCATTTCTGGTCGCTTGCCGTGGAAGAGCAGTTTTACTTACTGTGGCCTTTGATCATGTTAGCGGTTCTCAAGCTATTCCCCCGCAGGGGACAGCTGTTCACTTTCATTGCTGCCGGAGCCGCGATTTCGGCTTTGGCCATGGCGATGATCTATCAGCCGGGAGATGATCCTAGCCGGGTCTATTATGGAACGGATACCCGAGCGTTTGGTCTGCTCATTGGAGCTGGGCTGGCTGTCGTATGGCCCAGTTGGAAGCTGTCCACCCCTGTATCAAGGGCTACCCGGCGCAGACTCAATGTGACAGGCGCCGTGGCAATGCTTATCATACTCTCCATGATGTGGCAGGTGGACCGTTACGATTCGTTCCTGTATCAAGGAGGCATGTTTCTCTTCTCTCTTGCTGCCGCCGTCCTCGTTGCGGTGTTGGCGCACCCAGGAGCTTCGATCAGCCGCTTGTTAAGCTGGAAGCCCCTGTTATGGATAGGCGTTCGATCCTATGGAATTTACTTATGGCATTACCCGGTGATGATCCTGACCTCACCTGCATCCGGTTCAGGCGATCTGAGTTTGCCTCAGGTTGCACTGCAAATCGCGGCAAGCGTTCTGCTGGCCGCCCTATCCTGGAAGTATGTTGAAGAGCCGATACGACATGGCGGACTGAAGAAATTATGGTTTAAGGCCCGATCCATTCGGCGCCGTTCGATTTCGATTTCGTTAAGAGGCTGGGTCGTTTCGATAAGCTCGCTAATTCTAATCGGCGTTTTTTGCTCGGGGATGATGAGCAGTGTATCCTCTGCGAGAACGGTAGGTGATATCGCTGCCATGCTAAACCTCGATGATCCTGCCCCGGAAGAACCGGACCAGACTGAAGGTGGAGAGGCCGGAGCGATGGAGCCACCACAAGGACAATCGCCGCTTCCTGCAGACACGAACGGGAAAGTACCCCCGCCTCCTACCGACGCGAAGCAGCCTGGTGTTGTGAAGAAGCCAAACTCCGATGAAGAAGCGGATCAACTGCCGATTCCGGATGGAGCAACAGGGTCTGGCAATGACGATGCTGGCGGGGACGAAGAGCCGGACCATCCTGTTGGAAATGACGTTGACAACAAAGATGAGCCAACCGATGCAGGGAACGGAAGCTCCGATAAGGCTGATTCCGGGAAAACAATCCCGGATCAACCGAATGAAGATAAAGCTGATAAACCTGGTGAGGATAAGGCTGATAAGCCAGTTCAATCCAAGGACTCGGCAGGCAAAACGACAGGCGGAAAGAGCAATCCTACGAAGCCAACGAGTAAGCCTCAAAATCCTCCGGTATCCAAGTCCGCCATCACGGCCATTGGGGATTCGGTCATGCTCGGGGTCTCCCCTTATCTGGAAAAATCGCTGCCTGGCATTCACATCGATGCAGTGATAGGCCGCCAAATGCGTCAGGCCGATGACCTGATTCCCGTTATGAAAGCCCAGAACCGGATAGATGGCGGCATTATCGTCATCGGGCTGGGAACCAACGGCGCTTTCTCGAAAAAGGATCTGGATTCTCTTCTGCGTCCGCTGGATTCGGCTAAGCAAATTCTGCTTATCAACACACGGGTTCCACGTGATTGGGAACAGAACGTAAACGGCATGCTGGCAAAAGCGGCTGCCCAGAACCCGAAGGTTACGTTGGTGGATTGGTATTCAGCCAGTAAGGATCATCCGGAATACTTCCGGTCTGACGGCGTCCATCTGGAGCCGGAAGGTGCCGAGGCCTACACGTCCATGCTGCTTCAAGCTATCAAGAAATAAAGCGTTTATCCTGATTCTTGCCATCATTCATTCTCATATCGTCGACCTGATCTCATCCTTCTATGAGACAGGTCGACTTTTTAGTTATATACGTAATCGGAAGCAGCAATATGATATAATTCGGTTACTTAATCTCATTATTTCTTAATAGAAGGCGGTGTCCTGGTATATGAACAATATCGTGACAATGAAATGGCTGCTGGCGAGACTCTATGAACCGGATCTGGTCATCGTTGACTGCCGTTTTGCCCTCGGCAAGCCGGAAAGCGGCCGAACCGCTTACGAGGAATCGCATATTCCCCGTGCCGTTTACCTTGACTTGGAGAAGGACCTCTCCTCTCCTATCACCCAACATGGCGGACGCCATCCTCTACCGGACCTGGATCAGCTTGCACAGCGTCTCGGCCAGTCCGGTATTCAGGAGAGCAGCCGCGTCGTCATCTATGACGACCAGGGCGGAGCCATGGCCAGCCGTCTATGGTGGCTGCTGAAATACACCGGGCATGAACAGGCTTATGTGATGGATGAAGGCTTTACAGCTTGGAAGAATGCCTCGTATCCTATAACGGGTGAACAACCGATCGTCATTCCGGTACCATATGAAATCAACCTTAAGCCCGATAAATTGGTCCTCGTAGATGAGGTGCGTGAGGCTTCGCAGCATGGTAACAAAACGCTCATCGATTCACGCGAACCACGTAGATATGCCGGAGCCCAGGAGCCTTTAGACACCAAGGCAGGACATATTCCGGGGGCGGTGAACTACTTCTGGAAGGGTGTCCTGGACGACTCCGGACATTGGAAGGATGCTGGCGCGTTTCGCGAGCATTTTACCGATATCCCGCAAGATGCCGAGATTATCGTATACTGCGGCTCCGGCGTCACCGCTTGTCCGAACGTGCTTGCCCTGGAAGAAGCCGGGTACGGCAACGTGAAGCTGTACGCGGGCAGCTGGAGCGATTGGATCAGCTATCAGGAGAATCCGGTGGCGACTGGAGAGGAGTAGGAGCTAAGACAGATATGAATGATGATTACATCGCCACTAAGGTTGTATGCTTTGGGCGATGTAATAAGGAGAATGTAGATGAAAACATATATTGTATTTGGTGCTAGTAAGGGATTGGGAGATGCTTTTGTTAGGGGTGTGCCTCAGCGAGGTGATAAAGTTTGGGTGGTTGCTCGCAGCAGGCCTGAAAGTTTAGATTTAGAGGATGGCATTGAACGGGAATGGATACCAGCAGATTTGTCTGAGCTCCATTCATCGACACTGATTAAGGATATGCTGCAGAACGAAACATTGGATGTTCTCATATATAATGTAGGAATTTGGGAAAAAGAAGGTTTTGAGGATCATTATACCTTCGATCACGATGAGTCTGCTGACATCAGTAATCTTATACAAGTGAATATCACTTCTGCCATTGTATGTATTCAAGCGTTATTGCCTCATCTTCGTAAATCTAATGCAGGGAAAATTATCCTTATTGGTTCGACAGCAGGCCTGAATAATGCAAACAGCAGTCAAGTTTCTTTTGTTGCCTCAAAATTCGCTATTCGAGGAATTACAGAGGCTCTTAGAGAGCACACGAGAGAAGATGGTATAGCTGTGACATGTATTAATCCTGGTGAATTGGCTGCTGAAATTCCGTATGCAGAAGGGGTTGAGTGTGCCCTTTCTGCCTATAATGGGACACGTATTCCGCTCCAGGATATAGTTTCCTTAGTAAAATGTGTGGTCAGCTTGTCTAAAGCAGCCTGCGTCAAAGAAATCAATATTCCGGCGCTAATGGATACGAATATCTAACTATACCATATGATAGCTGTACGCCGGAAGCTCGAGCGATTGGATTTGTTATGTGGGGAACCCGGTGGACTGGGACGTGTAAAAAGATTGAAATCGGCAAAAAGCCCGCTACCATAGCGGGCTTTTTGCCGATTTTATAGCATCTGCGCTCTTACATCAGTCTCCCTGATAGATGCTCAAGAGCCATCGATTGTATCCGCTTCTCCTCGGCGATATTCTCATAGAGAAGATGCTCTTTGCCCGCTTCAGCCATTCGCTTGCGGATGGCGGCGATACGGCCTTTGCCGGAATCGATAAACCGGAAGTCTACCTGCCGCAGGCAATCCATATCCGCCAAGCTGTCCAAGGCTTCCGCTTTGATCCTTGTAGGAATCTCCTTTAACATCAGAACCTCCAATCGGTCGGCAGTCCACAAGTTCCCGATCTCCTGCAAGGATTTCATGTAATCCAGTTCAAGCTGCCGGAGATTTCGCATATGCGAGAAATCGCACAGGCGCTCAACTTTCGGCAGCGACAAGTGAAGGAAAACCAAATGATCCAATACCGCCAGGGCATCGATATTCGTCAGATTTCGGACGGCAGAGAGCCTCAGCATACTTATATTGGAGCTAGCCAGCACTTCCAGCGAACCGTTCAAAGTACAGCTGTCTATGGCCAGATACTTCATCAGCGGCAAATCCTCGACAAAATCCAGCTGGTCGATCGGGCAGTTCAGGACCAGCGTATCCAGCCGAATGCAGTCCGCTATCGCAGATAGATCATCAAATTTGCCACTAAGCTCAAGGTATTTTAAAAACTTGTAATTCCGGATAAAGTCGAGATTTTGCGTTTTGGGCGAGCGTATCTTAAGAAACTCCATTCGATCCATCCCACCCAGCCTGTTCAAATCCTGCCGCTGTTTTAGATCCAAATGCAAAGCAGCAACAAACTTCAATTCCGCGAGCGCCTCCAGAAATTCCTCGGTATAACTTCCATTCGCCTCTGCATGATAGATATGGAGTATCAAGTCCGGACGCTTGGAGAACACCTGTTCATCCAGCTTCAGCAGATCTTCCTCTTTGTCTGCCCCAACAACAAAACCAATGGTTGCACGGTGCCTCAGCTGTTTAACGGCACTGTCCATTTTGTCCGTGCTCCAGGGAACCCCGCTCATCGATGCTGTCCACGCTTCGCTCATTTCGCTCGTCTCCGTTCTTTGAAAATGATATGAGAATTGTATATGAAAAAAGTCCATATGAGTTGTGCCTCTTCGTCCATAGCCCGAAATGGGCGCTCAGCCGTCTTTCTGGCCTCCATCTCCTCCCTTGCTGCAGGTCGGAGCACCGAGGGTTCATGAAATATTGGAAAGTCTCATCATGCTGCTCCAGTTCCAAACAGAGATGCCGAAATCAAGAAGCGGTCCGGTGTCGATACTGACTGGGGGTTCATGAGTCGGGTAAATTAGTGACTAATCGGTAAAATATAATTAAATGCTTGGGCCAATAAGGCACTAGCTTCTTGACGTTTCAAAAGTTCTTTTGAACGGAAGTTCACAGAGCCATCAGATTTAACCTTAGTATCCGGGTCCATGATTCCTTGGGATACAAGCGCTTTGATGGCTTCAACTGCCCAAGCATCCGTTGTGCCACTCAGTTTAACCTTCGTTTTAGGCTCTACCTGTTTCAGGTTTTGGATCATTACCGCCGCCATTTGTCTAGTGATCGGAGATTTAGGCTGAAAATTAGGTAGTCCGACTACCATCTGCTTCTTATTGGCTGCAAGCATGAAAGGCATTTTATGCCACCCATGGGCGCGAAGCAGCACTTCTGAGAATTCAGCTTGAGTCATCGTTCCTTTTGGATCAAAGATATGGGTAGACTTCCCGCTCATGACTTTCAAAGCGTTGAGATTATTAATATATGGTTTATACTTACTATTCGCAGGTACATCAGAGAATGGTGAATCAACGTTAACTTTTTCTGCAAATGAAGCTGCCTCTGGTAGAGTCGTAAGATACATATATGCAATCTGGCCAGCTGCGTTTTTGTTAAACGTCACTTTATTACCTGATTCATCTTCGAACAATAAAGGGCGGATCATTTTCAGCGTCTGCTTGCCTGAAGGAGTTTCCGAAACTAAGTGCCCGTTCGAATAAGAAACCTTATACCTCAATGCATCAAAACGAATGCTTTTATATAATCCGACATACGCTTTGGCTTGCTGCTCACTGATTGCCGAATAGGTTGGCTTTGAAACCTCTGTCTTTTTTGGATAATAGTGATTCATAAACGCTTCATACACGTCAATGCTAAACCAGGCGTTGTCGTCATTGTTGGACATATAAAAGGCTACATTTTTCTCAGGCAAAATAACAATCAGGGACGAATGCCCTGTAACATTCCCTCCTTTTAGAATCACATGTTGACCATTCATCTTCTCAGGGAAGTAACCTTCGAACCCGATTGTTGTAATAGGAACCATTTTATCAGCAAAATACTGATATGTGTGCATTTGCTCTATGCTTTTTTGGCTCACAATTTCTTTGCCATCATACTTTCCTTTGTTCAGATGCATTAAGAGATACTTCGCCATGTCATCTGCTGTTGAGATCATACCGCCTTCAGGCTTTTCTGTAGGCATAGTTCCATCCATGGGGATCTTTTCACCCTTCGGTCCATAGTGAGCAGCCATTCTGCCTAATAGTTCGGGCGTAAACCGTACATTCGTTGAGGTCATGCCTAACGGGTTGAAAATGTTTTTCTCCATATACTTCGAATAGGGCATTCCCGAGACGTTCTCTACCGCATACCCCGCTAGCAAAAATCCAAGATTGTCATAAACGTATGCTTCTCCCGGAGGCCTCACAACCGCTGACATATGTGATTTGACAAAATCCTTTATTGGAAAGTTTTTGTTTACATATTCCGGTGAATAATACGAAGAGATATCGGGTGATTCAAATCCGGTTGCATAGGTAAGCAGATCATACATAGTCAGGTTTTTCCCCGTTTTATTCGGGATTTTCACTCCTCCTAAGTACTTTTGAATGTCGCCTCGTAAATCGATTTTCCCCTTATCGACCAACTGCATTGCCGCCAAGGCCGTGAATGTCTTGGTAACAGAGCCGATCTGGAAAACGGTGTCTTTATCAACGGGAATCTTCTTTTCTTTGTCGGCATAACCGTAACCTTTGCTTAGTAACACTTTCCCATCGCCCACGACCGCAAAATTAGAACCGACTGTGTTATGCTTCTTCATCATGTCCGCAAAAACGCTATCTGCAAATACTTCTAGCTCCTTGGCATCGCGTGGTCCCTCCAAGCTAGAACTTACAGATGCAATGGGTGTGGCCATTGTTGCGCTAGCTGTCGAGCTGCTAGCTGGGATACATGCGATCGTTGCCATAGCGGATAATAGCAGAACCGCGATGGTGCGAGTCTTTTTTTTCATACATGGTCTCTCCTCAAAATGTATTTGCCTATTACAACTGGCTGAACCGAGTATGGCAAAAGGCTTGTCATATCAACAAGTGTCATTTCGTCACCCACAATGCCAAGACACTTCAAAATGTCATATGACAATTAAGTGGAAAAAGAAGAAGCTGCCCCTCCTGGCAAGAAAGGGGACAGCTTCTTTTCAATCCTATATGAAACTTAAACAAGATGCCAAACTACCTCCGCGCATATCCAGCAAGCTTCTTGCTCACGCAGACCATGACTACGGCAAGGCCAAGAAAATACAAGGGCATTACGATTAACGAGCCATTGTGAAGAAGACTCATGCCGCTCGTAATCAGGCTGACAACAATGTAATAACCCAATCCGAAGATCGCTCCTGCCGTTCCGAGCACATCTCCATATTGGTTCAGCGCCAGACTAAGGCAATTCGGAATCGCCATTCCGATGCCGAGCAGCAGAATAAAAATACACGCTACCAATAACACCATATCCATTATAGTGGCGTTAATTCCGATAACAGCAAGAACGGTAAGGCAAAGAGCCCCCAGCATCGTAATGATCGTGCCGATCACGATAATGCGCTCAGCCTGGAGCCTGGTCAGCAGTTTCTTCGACAGCATCGCACCTAAGATGGATGACATCGCAACAAAGATACCGAAGAAACCAAAGCCGCCGGGGCTCATCTGAAAAAATTCAATAAAAATAAACGGGGCCTCCGCATAGTAACTGAACAATATGCCGTTGGTGGCTCCAATGAGAAAACCGAATCCCCATATTCTGGGGTCAGAGACCAGGCGCTTGCCCACGGAGAGGGTGTTAATCTTCGAAACAGCCTTTACACTGGTTTCAGGCAGAGAAGTCCAGGTATACAACAAAATGGCGGCGCTCATCAAAACCAACGTCAAGAACACTGCTCTGAAACCAAGAGATTGATCCACCCATCCGCCAATGAGCGGCCCAATAGCGGGTGTAAACGCAAGCGCTGCCGAAATCTGGGCAAACACCGCATGACGCTTGGCTCCATCGATACTCTCACGCAAAATGGTTTGGGTGACGACCGAGCCGGTGCTGGCACCAAAAGCCTGAATGAATCGGCTCACCAATAACCATTCGGCCGAACCGGATAGATAGCAGCCCAAGCTGCCTAATCCATAAATCAGGATGCCCCACAGCATAGCAGGACGACGTCCGATGGAATCCGAAAGCCTTCCCCAGCAAAACACTCCGAAGGCAAAGCCTAAGAAGTAAATGCTCAGCGTTAGTTGGATTGCATTGTTGCTTGCTCCCAATTGATGGGCAATGTCCGGTAATGAAGGTGTATATATCGTTTCACTAATTTGTGGGAAACCCACAAGGATAATGAATAACCATATGGATGGATTTGAGATTTTTCTTTGCACAGCTAACATCCCCCTTATCATTTCAAAAAATCTCTAGTTGGCTGGCAAAGAAATTACGGGATCGGGGGTTTGCATTTCGTTAGTCTAGTAAATGAAAGCATGAAAAGTCACCTTTTTTTCTGGATAAGGGGGTTATATCTACCGAGTATTATAGCAGAATCGCAGGCAAAATTCTCTCTTGATTCTCCTCCCACGGGAGGCCTTACACTTTGGGTCAGGGGCAGCAAGAACAGAAAAATGAGAGGAGGTTTTATTTTTTTTGAAGATTTGATTGCTCGTACTTGCATCACGATCAAAAAAGGGTGCCCTACCATCGCCCTGTATAATGACAAGACTCTGACGAGCACCTTTTATGTATCAATTCTTCTTGGAGAGCCATTCTGCCAATTCTTCCGTCTGGGCAAGAACGGCAAGCGGATCGTAATACCAGGAACGCTCCTCGGGCCATACATACATGTTCCCCTTCTTGACTGCAGGGAGACTGCCCCAAATCGGATCCGCTCGGAAATCTTCGATCGTACGCGTATTAGACGTCATAATAATGTAATCGCCCGCATATTTTCCTATCATTTCAGCCGTTAACTCAGCCCATTGCTTCTCTAATATTTCCGCAGCCACCCCGCTCGGAGGCTTTCTTCCCAATGCCTGATAGACAGGCTGACCGCCACGGCCGAAATTATCACCGTATACCCAGGTTGTCTTCTCGCCGTCTTCCATAATGCTAAAGGTCGCATCCGCAGGAATCGCTGCATCGACTTTAGCTTTGGCTGCCGCTATGCGCCGATCATACTCCTCCAGCCAGGTTTTGGCTTCCTCTTCCTTACCAAATAACTCACCGAAATAAGTCAACTCTTCATGGGCATTCTTTAAATCTCCATATGGAATGACGATAGTGGGGGCGATTTTGCTTAGCTGCTCATAGGTTGTTTCCCCATTGCCGGTAATGATGAGATCCGGGTTTAAAGCCATGACTTTCTCGACCGACGGTTTTCCGTAATCCCCGATATCCTCGATTCCTTTTAAGGATTCTTTAAAATAATAATTTTGGATGGTAAGCCCCGGCGCTCCAACCGGAATGACATCAAGCGCAATCAGGCTGCCCAAATATTCTTCTGCGACGATGCGCTTCGGACTCACCGGAACTTCGATATCGCCATTGACGGTAGAAACGGTTTTCACCTTGGATTCTTCCGCCGAATTCGTATCCAGCGCTTGCGATGAATCATTAGCTGCGGTCAATACGGTCTCCGTGTTATTTCCCTTACTTGTCTCTCCTGCTCCACAGGCACTGAGCATAAATGCCAGAAAGAGCACTGCGGTAACAAGAGTTACACGCCTTCTGCTTAAACTACGAAAAGAAAACACTTTATATCCCCCTTATATATCGATAACGATAATCATTCTCAAATAAACTTTACCGCCTGTCCCTTCATATGACTATGCCTTAAAATGATATCCGTTCATGCATATTTATGATGTCCTGTCAGCACTTTCATTAATTGTCGCAGCTGTGCTTGCGAGGAGATGGGATCATATCCGAAGAATAATTCCGGTTGATTCAGAACATAAACTCGATTGTCCCGTACCGCATCCAAATGCCGCCAATCCGGTGATCTAAACAATGCTTTGACGCGCTCCAGACCGTGAGGATGGTTAGGTAATGACGTTATGAATATATGATCGGCCGCGTAAGAAGCGACCTTGCCGATTGCCGCTTCCACATATCCGCGGCGATGGAGCCCTTCATCCACCAGCCCGGCAGGCGGATGAAATCCAATATCGTCGTATAGAATCTGGCTCCCTCTGCCAAAACTGCCGCTGAAGCAATAGGCTATATCCGCGCAAAATTCCCAGACGACGGCGCTTCCCCGCTTACCAAGCACTCCATTGAGTACCTCATTCGAGTGATCGACCCGTTCGTTGTAACGCGACAGCCATTCCTCCGCTTCCGCATCTTTATCTATAGCGGAAGCGATGAAGCGGAATTGCTCGCGCCAGCTCATCGTCTTGAACGGCAGATCCAGGACAGGCGCCAAAGCGAGCAGCGCCTTGTTCTCAATTGCCGAATCGTAGCTGATAATCAGATCCGGATTGGATGAAGCTATCGTCTCATAATAATGATCGAATGCGAGAGCATACGGGTCGAAACAATGGTCTGCACTCAGATGATTGCTGTATGGAGTCTGCTGAAGCCAAGGGGTATACACCCCCATCTCAGGCGTAACCCCAAGCGCCAACAAGGATGCCGTATGGTTTAGGTTCAATGCGGCGATTCGCTTTGGTTTACGTTTATAAGCCGTAGGAGACATGCCTACAGCTTCCTTGAATTTACGGCTGAGGTACAAGCCCTCCTTATACCCTACTTCCTGCGCCAGCGTATTTAAATCTTGCGACCCGGTCAACAGTCGTTCTTGCGTTTTACGTATTCGAAACAGGGTCAAGTATTCATTAAAGGTACGTCCGGTATGCTTGCGAAACTTGCGCGAGAAATGCTCCGGACTAACACCCGCCCTAGCAGCCATCTGCTCTCTTGTCAGATCTTTAGAGTAGTTCTCTTCCATATACTGCTGGGCTTGTTCCACCCAAGATTGTTGCTGTGAAGATGATCTGGATATCGTCTCCGCATGGATCTCTTGCAGCAGTTTAATGAACAGATGCTGCAGCTGAAAAGGCTCCCCGTGATCCGCACCTCCCCAGATGCTCTCAAGTTCTCCGGCCATCCGTAAAATCTCGGACGGAATATCATGAATCGGAACATTACATTCAAGTCCGTAAGATGTGCTGTCATCTACACATAAGCATCGATATTCCATGTAAAGCCCCCGTAAAGGCATTAATCTCATGGATTCCAGCTTGAGTTCCGTTAGGCTGCCGGAACCAAATACGCTTCCTCTGAAAACCGGATAGGATCGCTCATCCACATGCAGTAGGCCCTCTCCCTCCTGGATGATCATGATGCAATAGCCTTGCTCTTGATGATTCCCGCTGGCGCTCGGAATCTCTTCATCCAATCCCATTAAACGAATCGGCACGTGAAAAAAATGAGGGGGAAGTTTATTCGTTGAGGGTAGTGACACGGAACGACCTCCTTAATTATGATAATCATTATCAATTAATGTGATGTTATTATACCAGATGCTTGCTCCATCTGTTACGTTAAATCCATTTTATACGCTTCCTCCTTCCAAGCAATCATGGCGAAGCCCTATCTAAAACATTCGACTTGTGTGACGGGTTTCGCCGACCATGCCTGCCCTAAACCTGCATAAGCTCTCCACTTGCTTAAATGTGCTACGCTTAAATTAAGAATCACTCATTCCACAGAAAGGAAGTGTGCACGATATGATACTGAACCATCTTAATCTCACTGTCACTGATGTAACTGCGGCAAAGGAATTTTTGCAAACCTATTTCGGACTTAAAATCGGAGGCGAGCGCGGCCAATCGTTTGCAGCGATGTTTGACGATCCAGGGATGGTGCTGACCTTAATGCGGGGGACCGAGGTTAACTACCCCAAGACGTTTCATATTGGCTTTATTCAGGAAAGCGAAGCGAAGGTAAATGAACTCTATCAGCGTCTAAAAGATGATGGGTTCGATGTCGAGCCGCCACAAAGAGCCCACGGATGGACATTTTACATTAAAGCCCCGGGCGGGTTTACTGTTGAAGTTCTGGCCTAATCATCATCGTTACATGGGACAACGCCATTCCTCATCCGCTACACGCAAAAGCCCACGCATCACGCGTGGGCTCTTATGTTATGTCAGGCTTAATATAGCTCCCATGTCTCCGTGCATAATGCGGGGAAAGAATCCGCAACCCGCTCGCAGTCCTCATAGCCCAAGCTGCCGGAATGCGCAAACAAAATCGGATATTCTCCGTTTACCGGCTCTTCCCTCATATCGAACATATAATGGTTTCCGCTTCCATCCATCGCAAACGACACCGCCTTCGGCATATACTCCGGCAGCTCGTAAGCCAGGTTCATCTCCCTCAGGTCATCCGTGCTAAAGAACTGAAAAAGACGTTCTCCCTGTTGAAATTCCCCGCCGTTGGAATACTTCAATAAGTCCAAATAGCTTGCGGGGAAATTCCTCTGGGGCAGCTTCCAGCCTGCAGGATCGAGCGGCGTATATTGATCGTAAAAGGGAGACGTTTTGTGAAAAGGATTCACTTGTCTTCCCTTGATTCCATCCATTTCTTGGGCAGACAGCTCCGTATTCCACTCCTTAACAAAACGAGCCATTTGTTCACCGGTCGCGCCGGAACGTTTGTCATACGGGTGCTCAAAATTGATATTCCACATCTTGGCCTTCCTCCATCCTGGTACTTCCTGTCTTGGATCTTCTCCAATCATTATAATGGAAATATCGGAAAGAGGGAGCAGTCATTACAGATGGGATCCTCCACTGGCATCGATGCATTGACCGGTGATCCAGCGGCTGTCCGGTGAAGCCAGAAATGCTGCAATATCTGCGATATCCCCAGGCTCACCCCATCTTCCGAAGATTGAATAGCCGGCTCCGAATTGGAACGAGGCCGGGTCCTGAAGCATGGCGGCATTCATGTCAGTAGCAACGAATCCAGGCTGTATCGCATTGATCGTGATTCCGCGGGAACCTAGCTGGCTCGACAGGGAGAGGGTCAGCGAATTGATGCCCCCCTTCGTCATCGTATACGCAGGAATATTGGGCAAGGAGATTCGGGTTACCGCAGAAGATAAATTGATAATGCGGCCATCGTCTCGAAGGCGTGGGAGAGCCTGCTGAATCATGAAGAATGGCGACTTCACGTTCATTCGCATCACTTCATCAAAGCTTTCCTCCGTGGTCTCCTCGATGGTTTCCACTAAGCCGATCCCTGCATTGTTGACCAGAATATCGAATTGCGTATTACCGGTTCGTGCTTTTAACGTCTCATCCAGCGACCCGTACAGGGCACTTATTCCATCCATGGAAGTAAGATCCGCCCCTACCAAGAAAGCTTCACCTCCGGCCTCGGTTATCTCGCTCACGACCTCTTCCGCGGTCTCATGGTTCTTGCCATAGTGAACGGCTACCAACGCTCCTTCCTTCGCCAATCGTATCGCGATGGCACGTCCAATGCCTCGGCTGGAGCCTGTAACCAAAGCAACTTTTCCCGTCAATGTATTCATGTTCTCATCATCTCCTCTTCTTCTTTCACTTTTAGTTTTATCACAGGCCCCATTTCGAAATATTGCGCTCCTATTCTCGTCGTCCTCTCGATAACCCTATAAAAAACGCCCCACTTGTGAAAGGGCTAGAACGTAGGCATTTGCGTCGTCTCCTGCGCTCAGTGAATTAAAAATCATTTACATTCCATGTAATGATTATTATAATGAGAATATCAAAAGAGCTGCGCAACCTGTGTTTGCATAAAGCGATTAAAGGATGATTTTTTCCTTTAGTCGCTTTTTTTGTGAGCTTGTTGAAAGTCATGGAGGTATATCGTATGAAAAAAAGAGCGTTTGATATGATCATGCTGCTCATCGGGGCATTTATTTTTGCGCTGGCCGTCAATTTATTTGTCATTCCCAACGATTTTGGCGAAGGCGGCGTTACCGGGATCTCGATCATTCTGTTTTATGTGCTGAAATGGTCCCCGGCGCTGGTCGGCATTGTGATTAACGGGATTTTGCTGATTATCGGCTACAAGCTTCTGGATAAAAAAACGACGGTCTATACCATTATCGTTGTTGCCTTTCACTCTCTGTTCCTTCATTTGACGGAGAACTGGAGCATCGCTTCGGATGAGCCGGTGATCAATGCCATATTTGCCGGACTGTTTGCCGGCGTCGGGATTGGACTCATCGTCCGGGTGGGTGGCACAACGGCGGGTACGGTGATATTGGCCCGCCTGGCTAATAAATATTGGGATTGGAATATCAGTTATGCCCTGCTGTTCTTTGACCTGATCGTGGCCGGACTGTCTGTCTTTGTAATCGGGATCGAGAAGGTGATGTTCACCGTGGTCATCCTCTATATCGGCACCAAGGCGATGGAGTTCATTATTGAAGGCTTGAATCCCAAAAAGGCCGTTACCATCATCTCGACCCATCATGACCGCATCGCAATTCGGGTTACGGAGATTATGGATCGCGGGGTGACTGTGCTCCGGGGTTATGGATATTACACCGGTCAGACCAAAGATGTGCTCTACATCGTCATCAGTAAACAGGAAGTCTCCATGCTCAAAAAAATCGTCCGGGCCGAAGACAAAAACGCTTTTGTCACGATCCATGACGTACGCGACGTGTTTGGCGAAGGATTTATTGATATTTCAAAATAAGAGCGGACTTATCCTTTTATACGAAAAAAGATCGAAACAGCCGTTTGGGCAGGTTTCGATCTTTTTTATCTTTTTTTCATCATACTCAGCTTCATCTTCGTTTATTAGGGAGACATATATCTTCCATACGCCAGCCCGAGATCTGTAATGGCATCATCCGACACGGATAGAAGCGAAACATTCTCTCCTTCCGAGCCCATCCATTGGACGCCCAACACAAAGCCAAGCTCCGTTTTTGCCGCAAAGAGAAATGAGAACATCTCCGGCCGCACCTCGCCTTGATCATCCACTCTCCATGTAGAGCTCGGATCAAACTTCGCCGGATAATCATAATATAACCAGCCGCTCTCACGTTTCAGCGCCAGGCTTGCCAGCATATCATCACCCTGTCTGACGAATTGCACCAGATAGAGGGACTCCCCATCAGGAAGTTGAACAATGGGCCATGCCTTGTCTACTTCTCTCCCCTTGCTGTTCTTGATGTCCTGCAGCTCCTGTTCATCGATCTCCTCCGGATTTGCTGGTTGAATAGTCATTAAGGCATCTGTAGGAAGATGGCGCTTAGGGATGATAAAATAGGTGGCATTCGGTTCTGCGGCCCCTTCGCTCACCTCATACAGTTGTCCAGCCTGATGGCTGAAATTCGGTGCGGTTTGCCTGCCGTTATCTTCCTCCGTCGCTGGCTGCGAGCCGGCATATTGAACCGGAAGCATCAAGCCTCCCTGTCCCACGGCAATCAGCGAGGCTTGCTCATCCTGAATAGCCGCATCTGGGTCTACCAACAGTCTATGCCCCGTCTCGTCGGCAAAAGCGAAGGTCCCTTCCTGTAAAGCAGCCACATCCTGGACCACCAAGGGCTGCTCATCCTTTATATCAGGCGCCGGCTTCACGTCCGAAACGGGTGGGGCGGGGGCCTGCTCCATCTCCGGATCCGCACATGCCGTCAAGGTACTTATTGCCAAAATAAACATCGCTGCCGATAACCTTTTCATGCCCTCAACTCCTGTAATAAGATTCCAAGTCTTCCATAACCTCAGACGCTAAACATACCGAAAAAGTTGAAGCCAAAGTTCCTTTTATTTGCATTTCCCCATGACAAATTCGGATTAATTTTTGCATTTTAGCTACACGAAACACGGAGTTATGGCTTATTAACTTACACCAAATGACAACTTTATAGAAATATTTAATGAGTTCGCAAAAAACATTTTATTGGTAATACGAGGCAAGATTCTATACAATTCTTTTTAACTTAAAAATGCTGAGTGCAAACTTTTAATGTTTTAGTACAAATTGTCCGAGACAGGCTACCTTTCCCGCAAAACAGACGATTTATCACGCAATTCTACTTTAACGATTTGAAGGAGTGCATCGCAAAAGTGACTACGAATATTTCTGTTTCTTCACCCCTTACTGCCGCGAAAGACTATGTGGAATCCATCTATAACCAAGTGGTGGCTCGAGATCCGCATGAGCAAGAGTTTCATCAAGCCGTCCGTGAATTTGTAGATTCCCTCGTCCCTGTTTTAGCCCAGCATCCGAAATATCGGGAACACGGTATTCTGGAACGCCTTGTGGAGCCTGAACGAATGATCACCTTCCGTATTCCATGGGTGGATGATCAAGGCAAAACCCAAGTAAACCGCGGGTTCCGTGTCCAATTTAACAGCGCGCTGGGTCCGTACAAAGGCGGCATCCGGTTCCATCCTTCGGTGTATGCCGGTATCGTCAAATTCCTTGGTTTTGAACAAATCTTCAAAAATGCGCTCACAGGCCAGCCCATCGGCGGCGGCAAGGGCGGTTCGGATTTCGATCCGAAAGGCAAGTCCGATCAGGAAGTCATGCGTTTTACCCAGAGCTTCATGACCGAGCTTTACCGTCATATCGGACCTGATTCCGATGTGCCTGCTGGCGATATCGGTGTCGGCGCTCGCGAGATCGGTTATATGTTCGGCCAATACAAGCGGATCCGCGGCGGACATGAGGCCGGCGTTCTGACAGGCAAAGGCGTCATCTATGGCGGAAGCCTGGCACGTACGGAAGCAACCGGCTACGGTTGCGTTTACTTCGTACAGGAGATGCTGGCTTCGCAAGGCCTTAGCTTCAAAGACAGCCGCGTCGTGGTGTCCGGCTCGGGCAACGTCTCCATCTACGCGATTGAAAAAGCACAGCAGCTCGGTGCACACGTCATCGCCTGCAGTGATTCCAACGGGTACCTGTACGATCCGGACGGAATTAACCTCGAAACCGTGAAACTGCTGAAGGAACGGGATCGCCTGCGGATCAGCGAATACGTCAAGATTCACCCGCATGCCGAATATACCGAAGGCTGCACGGGCATCTGGACCATTCCATGCGATATCGCACTTCCTTGCGCCACGCAGAATGAGCTGGATGAAGAAGCAGCGAAAACACTCATCATGAATGGTGTAAAAGCTATCGGTGAGGGAGCCAATATGCCTTCCACGCTGGAAGCGATTGAGCAGTTCATCAACAACGGCGTGCTGTTCGGACCGGCTAAAGCCGCCAATGCAGGCGGGGTTGCCGTATCCGCGCTGGAGATGAGCCAGAACAGCATGAGAATGTCTTGGACCTTTGAAGAAGTGGATGCGAAGCTGCATCAGATCATGAAAAACATCTACAGCAGTGCCGTAGATGCTGCAGAGGAGTATGGCGTAGCCGGCAATCTAGTGGCTGGTGCCAACATCGCAGGGTTTATCAAAGTGGCTGATGCTATGATCGCACAAGGTATCGTATAAATAAGAAACAAAAAGAAGCCCTACCGCATATGCGGTAGGGCTTCTTACAGCTTATAGAAGCTCGCTACGGAGCTCTTCGGCCGATTTTGGAGATAAGTATCCCAGCGGGATATCAAACACCGTCTTGGCGCCTTTCTGTCCCTCTCTGCTCAAACGATGGGCAGCTCTTGCATAAGACACCAGCACACTGGCCGTAAATTCCGGGTTGCTGTCAAGCTTCAGGCCAAATTCAACAATTTGTTTATTTCCGCTTCCGGTTACGCCGCTGCGAATGACAAATCCGCCATGAGGCATGCCTGCATGCTCAGCCTCAAGCTCTTCTTGCGTAATGAAAGTTACGGTTGTATCGTAATCGGCAAAATAGTTAGGCATCGACACAATCGTTTGACGGATCTGCTCTTGGTCCGCACCTTCTTCCGCTACGATGAAGCAATCTCTCCGGTGCTTCTCGCGCGTGGCGAGTTCCGGTGTTTCACCAGCACGGATTTGGTTGATAACCTCTTCTACTGGAACCGTATATTGAACGCCTGCCTTCACCCCGGGAACACGACGGATGGCATCCGAGTGGCCCTGGCTCACGCCTTTGCCCCAGAAGGTATAATCTTTTCCTTCCGGCAAAATCGCTTCGGCAAGCAGACGATTCATGGAGAACAAGCCCGGATCCCAGCCCGTCGAAATGACGCTGACACGGCCTCCGCCCATCGCTGCTTTGTTGACTTCCTCGAAAAACTCAGGGATTTTCGCGTGTGTGTCAAAGCTGTCTACCGTATTGAACGTGCTGGCAAGCTGTGGCGTTTGCTCAGGCAAATCCGTAGCCGAACCGCCGCACAGAATCATAACGTCAATCTTGCCGATGTATTGCTCTGCCGCTGATATATGCTCGAAGCGAGCACCGGAATTGGACGGCATTTGCTGCGGGTCTCTGCGCGTGAAGATGGCTACCAGCTCCAGATCCGGATTTTGCCCGATTGCTTTCTGTACGCCTTTGCCCAAGTTTCCATAACCTACGATCCCTACTTTAATAGATGCTTTCAATGTAATCCTCCCTTTGTCAGAACCATTTCCCTGTAGCATGATGTTTATGTACCGCTTTAAAGTATAAGTATATAGACATCACTCAAATTGTAAACTATTTTATATGGACAGGAAATTGTTTCTATCTGTGTTATTCTTATTTTTCACCGTACTATCCGATAACTTGTACAACATTTCCTTCTTGATCCTTGATTTCCGTCTTCAGGACCTCAATCCGGATTCCTTGCAAGCCAGAAAGCTCGAAGGTGCTGACCTGCGGCAGCAATCGGCTTGAGAATTCACCCGCGGTTCGATCGTCCAAAACCAGGGTAACATCTCCGTCCTCCGCAGTCCAGCGGCTCTCTTCTCCCGGCTCAAATACGACCCGAACATCCGAACCTACAAGGCTCAGTTTCTTATCCTTCAGAATTCGGCCCTGAAGCAGCTTCCCGATAATTTCGGCCTGCTTGGCACCTATTTGTAATGTAGCCGGAGTTTTACTTAACCAGCCCTTCTTCCCCGGTTCAAAAGCCAGCTGGCTCACGTAGAGAAATCCGGTGTTGGAGCCCTCTTGTTTTGTCCCTCGGTCAACGGCTTCCGAAATCGAAGGTACATTCAGGAGCGAATCCCGATCCAGATCCGTTATATATTGCGGCATATAATCTGCACAAGCCTGTAATACGCCAAGCGTATTCCATGTCTGCATCGCCTCGAGTTCTTCACGTGTGATGCCAACCATCTGCAGGAATTCTACCCGACCATTCGGCGTATCCATCCCCGGCAGCTCGGGATCCAGGGTGAAAGCGAGTGCTGTCAATTGCGTATCGGCACCCAGACAGATCGGCCCATTGGCATCCAAATAATCTCCCGAGCGAAAAACATTCCCGCTGTTAAACACATATCTCCCCATGTTCTGAAGCAGATTTAGCGCCCACGCCGGTGGCTCTTCCTCTTCCTCCCCCTTAGCCAGCCTGAACGTCAATTCGAATCCGTAACCGCTCTCCTCCAGATTGTCCGATTCCTTGTCATACAGCTCGCTAAAGCCATAAGTAACCATATGCCAATGCGGACTTGGGGCATTTGACGTATAAGCGCTGATTCCATTCAGCGGATCGGGTCCTCCAAGGGCATAGGGAATTAGAGCCCCGTAATGTTTCGGCTCCTGCTCCCCGTACAGTTTCAGCAGCTGCTCATCAATCGCGTCCCAGCCTGCGGCGTTTTCTTCATGTGTCATATCCTGTTCCCCCCGTTATCGTTTACCTCCATTATATAGGACGTATAGGGGAATGAAGAAGTTTCCAGAGAAGTGTATAATAGAACCATATCAACGAAGGAGCCTACATGTTCATGAAAAAAATAACGGCATTATCCGTAACCTTAACACTTTCAGCTTCGATTATGGTCTCTTCACTAACTTCGCTGCCGGTTTCCGTCGATGCGGCCTCAGCCAAGGAATGGATACAAATCTCCGAAAGGACGTCCTATTACGGTGAAGCAGCCAACGGCCAGCCCAATGGACGCGGTACGATCAAATGGGGAAATGGCAAACAATATTCCGGCGAATTCATTAACGGGAAGCGCACCGGAAACGGTAAATACATTAACGAATACCAAGAAGACGGTGAAACACATAAGGTGGTATACACCGGCCGCTGGAGCAACGACAAAATGGATGGCGAAGGCATCCTGACGCATAAGGTGAAATTGCCTGACGGGTCCGTCCGATGGAATCAGATCCAGAAAGGGACATTCCAGGCAGGCGCCTTCCAAAGCGGATACGATGTCACTCATGCCATCGCGGATCCCGACTACAACTTTATCTACAAGAAAGGCCAGGAATCGCTCGAAATCATGGGCTTCAATCAAAACATGAAGAAAGCCTGGGCCGCCGGAACGATGTTCAGCGTTCATTATAAAAACGGCACCATCAACAAAAAATCTTCGATTTTCCCTGCCAACTCGGCGGCTGAACAGCGTCAAAATGACGCCGCGATCCAATATTTCAAGAGCATTCAAAACAAAGTGGCTCCTCACTTGGAGCAATTTGAAGCATTGTCCAAGCAGGTTCCATTAAAATAACCTGAACCAATACAATCGTCAAAGAACCCGGTAACTTGCCTATAGCAAGACCGGGTTCTTCTATTACCGAAGGAGCCTATCCATCACAATATCTCTAAGATGCAGGACCCTCGAGTACAAACTGTAACGTATACTGATCCAGCTTCTTCACCTCTACTTGATACCCCAATAAATCTGCCGTTTGCAGGAGGGGCATCATCGTCTTGCCCTCCGAGATATAAGGAGCATGCCGAAGCGTAATTTCGGCTGCGGCCGCTTCTTTCTTGCGATCCTCTTGGCTGCTCCACCCCCAAGCTTTCGTTGAATCTACCGATAGTTCGGCGACAGAACCTTTACCCGATAAAGTTATTTTTCCTGCGTTATATGCCGCCGTTAACCCGAGCGCTTTAACCGCTTCCTTCACGGGTACCATCAATTCCGTCTCATCCGGCATCTTCCGACTTGTAAAATGGACGGGTTCTCCGTTTTCGGTAATCCGTACCTCCACGCTTCGGGCTTCCTTCCCGACTATCAGCACTGTATCCACCTGTTTGGTTAACCGCTCCATGAAGGTCGCGGCATTCTCGGGGGTCATCTTATAGCGGGCATCCTGCAGGCTCACCGCTTGAGTAATCCGGGAGTTTATGTCCTGGGAATGATGAGAAAGATCCTTGAACTGCGAGAAGTCATACGTCCAGTCCACTTCGGCCTGAAAATCATATACTTGCGTGTTGCCGTAATGATTCAGCTGCTGGAACATCCAGGTCTTCATCTCCAGTTGATTGCTGTAACGGGCCGGGTTCGTGTCCTGCCACAGCTTCTGCCGCAGGATGCTGTATGGTGGGTAATAGACAATAAATTCAACGTCGGGATATGCCTCTACCAACGACAACACATATGTATTGAAATGATGCTGAACCTGCTCGATCGGCTCTTCATTCACGCTGAAATAGTATTCCGTATTTCGGGCCCGATCATAGGCATTCATCACTTGATCATTTCCGTATGACACCTCGTTGTGCCAGTTGTACAGATATTCGATATTTTGGGGAGTGCCTCCCATGAGTGTTTTGACGATCCCTCTCGCAAAGTTTTCATAGGCTGAATAATTGAACCAGTACTTATAGTCATTCCACCAGATATCGTCATACAGATATTCCGGAAAATAGTCGTCCGCGCCTTCATCCGGATTCTTCAGCGCAAAATAGTCCAGTCCCCACAAAACGGTCTTTACCTTTCCAGTCTGAAGCGCCAGAGACCCAATCTTGTACTGCTCATCGGCTGTCGATCCGCGCATGGATAACTTTAGCGCTTGGCCTCCCATCGCCTTTCCCACTTCGGACGGCAGGAAATTCTCTGTCATGGATGTACCGAGGATGATGGTATCATAGGGGTAATTGCGGGCTAGTCCCGGGTTCTGGTAGCGCTGCTCGCTGGTAAAGATCGGAGCGTACCAGGTCGCTTTGCGGTAGAACTGAAAGGGATCCAATACAAATGTCATGCAGCCGACCAGCAGTGCAACAATGAGGGAAGCGAGCGCAAACTGAATCAGCATCCTTCTCCCTGCCCTCCGATGAATACGAGCGGAATGAGGAGCAGCGGCAGCGCGCGACTTGGGAGACGCCGATTTGGTGGCCGTTGATGTCGTTGGCATGTTGAACGCCGCCTTTCCTAGAAATTAAAATACAGAAACTCGCTAATACGGGTGATGTACATCAGAGAGATGACAAACAGAACCGCACATACGACGGCTTGCTTAAAATTCGGACGGAAGGAAACGGACAATTCCGAGGAATTCCGGCAGAGCAGCACAATCGGCGCGATGACAACAATGATGGCCAGCGGCTCTAATATGGCATCGTTCAAATAGAGGTGGATGCCTGACAAACCGCTCATTCCCTTCAATAAACGCACAGCCTGAGCCCAGCTTTCCGCACGGAAAAAGACCCAGGTAACCGTAATGAACACAAAGGTGATCGTCCAAGCGAGAAGACGCGGCATCGCAATGCCGAGCTTCCCCCAGAATCGGTGAATGACTTGTCCCACACCGTGCAGCAGGCCCCAGAACAGAAAGGTCCAGCCGGCACCGTGCCACAAACCGCCGATCAGGAAGGTCAGCACCAGGTTCCGCAGCATGATCGCTTCACCCCGGCGATTGCCTCCGAGCGGGATATAAATATAGTCCCGCAAAAAACGGCTGAGGGTCATATGCCAGCGCCGCCAGAAATCCTGTATGTTCAGCGCCTTATAAGGTGAATTGAAGTTCTGCGGCAGCCGAATATTGAACAGAAGCGCCGCACCGATGGCCATGTCGGTGTAACCGCTGAAGTCGAAGTAGAGTTGAAATGTGTACGACAAAGCAGCGATCCAAGAGTCAACGAAGCCTGCTGCTGTGTCAAAGCCCGCATTGGCATAGATCGCCAGTGTATCGGCGATGACCACCTTCTTAAACAAGCCGACACAGAATATAAAAACACCGTTAGCGGCGTTTCCCCAATCCCACAGCTTCCCCCGAACCCGATCAAACTGCGGCATCATCTCGCCATGATGCAGGATCGGTCCCGCGATCAAATGAGGATAGAAGGTCACAAACAGCACATAATTGACGATATTGTACTCACTGGCCTTCCCTTTGTAGGCATCTACCAAATATGCGATTTGGGTAAAGGTAAAGAAGCTGATCCCAAGCGGCAGCGCCAGATTGAGGAGAGATACTTCCCACCCTGTTGCAGCTCCTATATTAACGAGAAAGAAATCGGCGTATTTATAGTAGATTAACAGCAGCACATTGCCTGCAATGCCACAAATTAATATGCCTCTGGCGCCTCGCCGGGAGAAAGAAGCGTCTTGGGAGTTGACTTGACGGGCTTGCAGCAGCCGTCCGATGAAATAGTTGAAGGCAATCGAACCGAGAAGAAGAGGAAGGTAGCTGATATTCCACCAGCTGTAAAAAAATAACGAAGAAAGTGCCAGCCAGCACTTGGCTGCCAAGCTATACCGAAACCGATTCAACCCAAAATATACGATAACCGTGATCGGCAGGAATATAAAAATAAAGGGATAGGAATTAAACAACATGCCGGGAAAGGCACCTCCGACTTTCTAAATTGACCATTCGTTAACGATGTCGATTCTTGGCGGTAATTTCTAAATAATATCATATATTTTACATTTGAGATATAATTTTCTTGCCCACTAAATGATCCTTTATGTATAAAAGAGGCGCCTTTTAAGCGCCTCCATGTTACTCTACTCTTTTTTCAATTGCCAGGCTATCTCTACTGTGAACGTCCCTCGTTCAGCATCGTGATGGTCTTATCGATTCGCCGCTGACGGGTTTCCATCGCCTTAGCCCCCTCGATCGACAGCACCAAGCGGCGTTTATTACTGTAGGACAAACTATCGAAGTATTGTCGTGCCACCGGGTTCAGATCCAGCGTCGCGGAAAAATCCCCGGGTACCGTGATCTCGCGTGGCTCGGTATCAAGCTCAATCTGAACGGTCACTTCGTCACCGGCTGCAACTCCCGCTGCTTGCCGGTTCTCTGCGCTAAGCGGCAGCATGAATACGCCTCCCATAGGGGCGATAGTACTGCGATAGGTATGCTTGCCGATGGTGACTGTAACTGGGGGTCTTTTGCCCGAACCGAGACCTTCCACAACTTCATCCGGTACCTGAAACCCTGTTGCCGTCTTACCGCCTAACTGTATCGTCGTTCGAAATTCCATTTTTGTATTCCTCCAGTTAAAAATCATGGGCTACCATGAACACAGCCTTATTGTGCCGTCCAGCCGCCATCCACAAGCAGCAAAGTGCCTGTCACAAGATCTGATGCCGGGGAGGCGAGATAAATAACGGCTCCAGCCACATCGCCAATGGTACCGATCCGCCCTGCCGGGATCCGTGCCAGGACGCCGTCGCGGAAATCGGGGGAGTCCAGTCGCTCGGCTGTTCCCGGCGTATGGATGAACGTAGGACCGACGGCATTGATGTTCACGCCACGGCTGGACCACTCCAGCGCCAGCACCTTTGTCAGCTGATTCACGCCGCCTTTGGAGGCGCAATAGGCAGCCCCTTCCGTAATCCCAACGACACTCACCTGGGAGCTGACGTTAATGATTTTTCCGTACCCCTGCTCCAGCATGATGCGGCCAGCAGCCTGACAGCAGAAAAATACACCCTTCAAATTCACGTTCATCATCTCATCCCAATAATCCTCGGTGATTTCTTCCGCAAGCCTCCCCTCTCCCAGACCCGCGTTATTGACCACGATATCGAGCCGGCCGAAATCCTTGGCTACCTGGCCAAACACGGTTCGGATCTGCTCCACATTCCGGACGTCCAGCTCATAGGCCTTGGCCTGACCTCCTGCCTGAGAGATTTCCTCGACCAATCGATCCAGCGAGTCTTTGCTTCGTGCCATGACGGCAACCTTGGCTCCTGCTGCTGCCAGCGCTTGGGCTAGTCCATAACCGATGCCTTTGCTGGCCCCCGTCACGATTGCGATTTTATCCTGAATGCTGAAATTAGGCTGCATATGTAATACCTCCATCACCTTAGATTCTATGTAGTTTCATTAAAGCATGATGGCTGGTCAGTGGCAATCGTTCCCAGATCCTCCTCCCCAGTAAATCCATCCGATTGAGGCCTAAAGTACGTTAATTTGCAGCAGCAATAGAGGAATCTCTGCCCGTGGGCTAGAAATGATGAGAACTAAAGCGATCGTTGTCTAGTATGGAGAGCATGGAGAGAATGGAGGAAATCCAAGTATGAGCGAACGATTATCTGAAGCGCAGCAACAAGCGATTCTTTCTGTCGAATCAACAGCGGCGGGCCAACGAAAAGTCGCTTTGGAAATGATGGAACAAATCTTGCGGAAACATGAACAAGACCCCGTAACGATCGGCTCGCTGTTAACCCATATCGCAAAGTCTGCACGTGTTACGTTAAATTTCCATCCGGATCGGATAATGCCCACCGGACACGCTGTCATCGAATCCCTCTTGACAGAAGGCATATATCATAACCAGTTCATCACGAGCGTGACGAATGGAAGCCGAACCGCCTACCCGGGCGGTGACCGCGACCAATGGGAACGGCTCCTGTTTGGCGGTGCCTACCAGCAGCCTGATGTGCGTAACGACGAGCGGCCGAAATACGGAGCACTCAATCTCATGAATTATGCCGATGGTGCATCTCCCCGCTTCGGTTCCTGTTTATTGGTGCTATCCCCTAACCTATTGAACCGCTGCACCTTTACATTCGGAGACAGTCATGCAGGTCCTGAATTTGTGGGTACCATCCGTCAATGGGATTCGATTCTCGCTGCACTCTTGCATCAAGTTGAGACCACAGGCTCGGCCCTGGGTTTCCCGAATGTGGACATTCCGTCCATGCTGGAGCGCATTCTTCATCTGCCTTTATCGCATACCGGTTTCTCCGGACCTGTCGGTCGTTCCTTGGATGATTATATTGAAGCGCAGATCCATGGTGTCATCGACTTGTCCAGCGATGTGGAGGCCCTAGTGGCCGATCCATCCTATAAGGACTCCCCGATCGGGCATTTGCTCCATGCATTATGTGAACGGTATGACCTTACCTTGTCCTGGCATCCAGGCTTCTGCCTTGCCGTACAGGATGTTCCGGATGATTTCCGGGGACCCGTCATGCCGCCGCTCGCCAAGCGGATCGATCAACGGTTTGGAGGCTCGCTGGGCATGCTGGATGCAGCCCTTATTGGCAAAGCCGCTGCTCAACTGCACCATGATCCAAGCGAATGGAGCGATTGGGGAACATTGGATGAAACCTTCCAGCATCTCAAACAGCTGTGGCATGTGCTCGTAAAGTATGGACATTCGTATCCGTATACACCCAACCGCTAAGCTGTACTTTTCCCTAAGTACGTGCACTGGCATGAGGGTCCGACTAAAGATAACCGGGCTAGCGATATCCGTGCAGCAACGGCTAGGTCTTTTGGGCGCAGCTTCTTATATATTGATCTTAGAAAGGATGATGACCGGATGGATTGGGTCCAGCGGATGAATGAGGCCATAGGCTATATAGAAGGACACATAACCGAGGAGATCGATTACGCTGAAGCTGCTCAGATCGCATGCTGCTCCGTGTATCATTTTCAACGCATGTTTCCGTTCATTACGGATGTGACGCTGTCCGAATACATACGGAGGCGTTCGCACGTGCATTCCAGAACATGCATGGCACAACGCCGACTTCCGCACGCCAGACCGGCACCAAACTGAAGGCCTATCCCCGCATCTCCTTTCAATTCTCAATGCGAGGAGCTGCCGAAATGAATTACAGAATCGAAGAAATGAAGGCATTTTCCGTTGTCGGTTTCAAGGAGCAAGTAAACACACAACGTGCCTATGAAGACGTTCCCCGCCTCTGGATGGAGGCTCAGGAGAAGGGCATTTTCGAGAAGCTATGGAACTATCGTGAGCAAGACCATCCGATCCGGGGAATACTGGGTGTTTGTGCAGACGGTGACTACGGGAGGAATGAGCATTTTGACTACATCATGTCCGTCGTATCCAAGGATACGCCTCAAGAACCGATAATACAGCGACATTTCCCTGCCGCCACTTGGGCCGTATTCGAGCTGGAAGGAGATCCGAGCGGCATTGCGGAGATGTGGAAGCGTCTTTAAACGGAGTGGATACCATCCCATGCTTATGATCTCGCGCCGCTTCCTGCCATCGAATGCTATCTTCCTCCGGACGAGCATAAGAACGAGTTATGGATTCCTGTAGTTAGAAAGGCACAGTAGATTCCATCGCTGAAGACGTGCACTTTTTTGCTCACCGTTGCTAGACGTTCCTAAACATGAGCATATTATCGATGCGGTGATCACCCCCATTATTTTTCTGCCAAAAAATCATAATAAAAGAAGCCGCAAATTCTGTGCAATACAGAGTTTGCGGCTCTTATATAGAAATTGTGCATCAAGGCTGTAATCTTGACGTTACTTGTTCAGCATGCGTCGCAGCATAACCACGGCCTCTGCTCGGGTGGCCGGGGCATCCGGCTCGAACTTCCCGCCGCTGCGACCGCTAACCAGTCCTTCGGCGTATGCGGCGGCGATATAGCCTTTGGCCCAGGCTGGAAAACTCGCAAGGTCTGCAAACTTGGCATCCTGTCCTTGAAGCGGTTCTATACCTAGCGCTTTGGCGAGCATGACGGTTAACTCCGCTCTTGTGATAACGCCTGCAGGCTGGAATCGCCCATCCTTATATCCCTGGATAATCCCTGCCTCTGCCGCAAGCCCTACCGCTTCCCTAGACCATCCTGGGATGTCTGATTCATCTTTAAACGTGTATTTGCTGTCACCCTGCAAAGCCAGTGCTCTAACCAGCATCACCGTAAATTCATCGCGTCTAATCAAGGAATCCGGCTTAAATATGCTGTTAGCGTAGCCTTTGACCAGCCCTTTGCTGGCCAGCTCGTCAATCGCTGCCTGAGCCCAGTGTCCTTTCGTGTCACGAAAAGCTTCCAGAGCCTGAGGAGGTTCAGGTTTGATCGGCGGCTCAAGATTTGGCACACTGCGAACAATGGTCAGGGTATACGTGTTCACCTTGCCACTCTCGGCGGTTACCTTAATCTCTATGACATTCTCCCCAGGTTTTAAGGAGATCCGGCCATCTTTATCCCAAGGTCCGGTGATTCTTGCCTTGCTATGAGCGGCCGTCAGATCGAATCGGATCTCTGACGCCTCGGTCTCGGCCCGATACGCGAACACGTTCGGCGAGAAGGCTGGACTCAGCTTCAAAGCATCCCCGGTTTCCCCAATTCCAATAGAGAATGTATGAAGCTGTGCACTATCCGAAGGAATCATCGGTGTAGTTGGGTTCGGATTCGCCGGTCCTGGATCAGGATCGCCTCCTGGACTTGGAGTTGGAGGCGTCGTAGGGAGCTGAAGTGTCCTCGCTGCTGCCTGGAGCGGTGCGCTTTCGTTCCCGGCATGGTCATACGCCTTTACTCGAAACGTATAGGATGTATTCGGCGTTAACCCACCAACTACGTAGGAATACGTGCTGCCAGTTACCGTTGCTACCGGAGTATCTGCGGTATCTTCGCGGTATACCCGATAACCTGTAACCTCTTCATCATCCGAGGCTTGCGGCCAGGATAACCTCATCGATGTAGTGCTAATGTCAGATATCATCAGTTGTCCGAAATCAGGCCATACCGGGGCTTCCTGATCCGGATCAGGGCCTGAATTCGGATCTTCCAGCGTCTGAGCCGTCGTCTGGAGCGGAACGCTCGCATTGCCGGCCCGATCATAGGCACGGACGCTAAGCGTATACGATGTGTCGGCCTCCAAACCGTTCATCTCATAGGAATAGGTGGCACCCGTCACGGTTGCTGTCGGCGTGGCATCATTCCCATTAAAAATGCGATATTCTGCAACCTCGTCATTGTCCGTGGCTTCAGGCCAAGACAGCTTGAGGGAGTCGGTGGATATGTCGGATGCAAGCAGCTCCGCAGCCGCAGGCCATAACGGCTCTTCCGTGTCTGGCTGCGGATCATCCTCGGTTATCGTGATAACCGCCTGGCTTGGGGTACCAACGGCTGTACCTGGCACTGCAGCAATATTCAAATAAAACTCACGGTCATCTTCATGGATATCATCATTTAGAATTTCGACTTCAATCCATTTCTCAAGCTCTCCATCGGCAAAGGAGAGCGTTCCCGAAGCTGGCTTATAATGCTTGTCAGCCTTAGCGCTTCCATCTGCTGTGTTATAAGTGACAGCGACAGCACCGTGGCTGCCTCCTTCACGCATTACCTTCACCCGCAACTCGGCCTCGTCTTCCGAAACCGCATAATCAGCCGCTTCCAGCCTTAGCGTGCCCGGTTCGGGTTGCACAACAATTGCCTTATAGATATACAGGGTGTGATTAGAAGATACAATGAGATCCGGCATTCCGTCCTCGGTATAATCCCCGACAAGCGCCCGGTGTATTCCATTTCCTTGAGCCGCCAATTCGGTCTGCCACAGCAAATTCAACTGGGCTGACGCATACTCCTTGGAATACAATTCAACGCCTTTTCCCGTCGCAACGATTATTTCCGCTTGACCATCCCCGTTTACATCCTCTGCATAAACCTTTTGATTGCCCGGGACTAGAGAGTTCTGCTGAAGATTGTATGTATTGTCCCCATGATTCATATAAAAGAAGACACCCAACATATCATTCAGCGCCAGAATATCGATGTGCCCGTCACCATTAATATCCGTTGAAACGAGATCCACGATATTTCCCGGTATTAGATGAAAGCTCTCGCTCCGCGTATAATCATTTCCCTTATACCGCTGCAGACCCAGCATCGGGCTGGCGACAACCAAATCCACCGTGCCAAAAGCTCCATTCGTGATTGTTGTCGCTCTATTGCCGCCTGGGGACAAAGTGATGGGGACCATAGTAAAAGTTCTATCTGCGGCTACGTGAACAATGGTAACCTGATTGAAATTATTAATCATAATGTCTGTCTTACCATCCAAATCAAAGTCCGCAGCCACAATATCCTGAGAAAGCAGCAATGAAAGCAGCCTCATATCACGAAAGGAACCGTCACCCTCCCCGTACCATATGAACGTCCCTGTTTGCGTTCCGATCAGCAAGTCCAAATGACCGTCCTGATCGTAATCATCGATTTCTAGTGAATGCGGCACCCCCAGAACCTGCAGGCTTTGTGGAGGACCAAATGTTCCATCCCCCTGGCCATCGAATACATGGACCCTCCCATCATCTGTTATGGCCGCAAAATCCAAATGACCGTCATGGTTGAAATCACCCGCCTTTAAATCTGTCACCTTACCGCCAAGCTGGGCGATCTCGAATTTATTCTCATAGTCTGGCACGGCCGCAAAGGCACTCGGCTGCAGCAGCAAAAGGCTGCATAGCAGTACCATCATGAATTTATAACCTTTTCGAATATTCATACATCTCCTCCCGTTCATCAACTTCAACTTCTAACCTCCCGTTCATGAAATAGACCTGTCCTTTATTTGTGTGCTCCGAATTCATTGTAAGACAACGCGTAAAACAAAAAATCCCCCTAAGGGGGGATAGAGGAGGTGGGAAATGGATACATCACATCAAGTTTGAAGTTTATTCGTTCTCTTGGGATCGCTTAGCTTCTCGGCCTGCGCAATCGCCTCACTCAGATTGGCCGCATTCAGTTTGCTATAGATCCGCTTCCGATGCGTCTTTACCGTTTCGTAGGTAACATTCAGTTTCTCTGCGATTTCCCTTCCGCTCAGATGATCGAGCAGTCCTTGAAAAACATCCATCTCCCTGGACGTTAACAGAGCCTCCAGCGGTGAATCCACCGATTCGGCCATTCCATCCGCTGCGGCCAGAATCGATCTGACAAATGAAAGAGAGGCGGAATCCTTCCCACGGTGTTGTCCCCGCTGTTTCGCGCGGATTAATTCGTGAAGCATTCCCATGATCGTAACGCCCTCATCGAGGAATATCCGAGAGAAGTCATTGGCCTCCGATACCTTGAGCGCCTCTTCAAGCTGAATCAGCGCTCTGCGCTGCTCCTCCCTGGACTGCAGCATCACGGCCGTAATACATAAAATTTCGGCCGCATCGATCGGTCTCATCTCACTCTCCGCAAGGTACAGCAACCGGTCCAGCAGCTCTTCGGCCTCCTCCCATCTACCCTGTAGAACGAGAACGCGGGCAAGCAGCTGATAATCAAATAATTCAAAGACAGACACCCTGTCCCGGCTGGATAATCGGCACTGTTCACCCCAAGCCAGTGCAGGCGCCGGATCACCGTATTGCAATTGGAGACGTATGCCCTCCAGGTGTAAAATTTCCATCCCCCGGGGAATGTCCATCCACTTCATCCGCCGCTGCCCGCCTTCAAGCAGCTCCAGGGCTTCAAACATATGGCCTTCGGCCGCCTTGAGCTTCGCCTGGAGGATCCAGCTCGCAACAAGGTCATGCTCCGGCCGGTTAGGATTTTGACTGATCCACGTCATCGCCCTGGAAACATAATCGGCAGCCGCCGATAGATCATTCCAATAGTAGAGTACTTCCGCATGATTAAGATATAACTTGCCTAGAAAAATCGGATTCACAGCCTGATACACCTCTGCCATCTGCATGGTGTAAGGCGCTGCAATCGACCTTGAGGCATGGCCGCGACCGATTTTATAGGTTTTTACCGTGATCGGCTGCAGCGGCTTCTCCGGTTGGCCGAATATGATTTTAATGCCATTCGGAGCGTATCGCACGACCTGCTCATACTCCTGCTTGGCCAGCTTCAGATCATTCCGCCCAAATACCATTAACGTGCCGCGTACATAATGTAACATCGCCAAATATTCATGGTGCTGCACCTCGCTCAATCCCTCATAGGCTTCGGCATACCAGGCGTCCGCTTGATGCAGCAGCGCTTCTCCCTCAGAGATTTCCCCAGATTCCTCGGCAATCAACGAATTGGCATAGGAGAAAAAGAGAACCGGGTGCTGAAGCAAAATGTCGCTCGGAATCGCGGATAACCATTTTTGCAGATTCGACCATTCCCAATTCACGACGCGGGAAGTCATCTCGCTTAACAGCAATACGGCCTGTTCGTAATATTGACCTTGCAAGTAATACTCAACGGCTTCCTCCTCAAGGCGCTGTTCACAACACCAATCGCCGGCTGCCTTATATAACAGTCTCTTATTAACCTGTTCGTTCTGTTCAAGGCGTCTTAGCAAAAATTCCAAGAACAAATGATGAAATCGGAACCATTCTCCCTTATCATCCAGTGCCACGACAAACAGATGAGAACGTTCTATCGATTCGATTAGCTCGCGGCTATCCTCAAATCCGGACACAGCCATGCTTAAGGAAACATTCCAACGCTTCAGGATCGAGCATGTAAGCAAAAATTGCTTCATCCGATCGCCCTGAGCGGAGAATACCTCTTCGAACAGATACCGCTTCACTTCTCGGCTATCCCCTGCAAAATTATGGATAAACGACTCTTTATTCTCCTGCCGCCGCATCGCAATGGATGCAAGCTTAAGCCCGGTAATCCATCCCTCGGTTTTTCTGACGAGCACGGAGGAGAGCTCCGTGTTCAGCGGCAAGTCAGTATGTTCAAAAAACTGCGCACCCTCCTTCTCGGTAAACCGCATGTCTTCGGCATTGAGTCTGCTGGCAAGCTGCCTGGCTTCCATGCGAGCTACAGAGAAAGCGGGTTCGGTACGGCTGATGAGGCAAACATGGATGCACTTGGGTAAATAGTCTGTAAAATAAGCGAATGACGCCAGCAAAATTTCATTCTGAATCACATGAAAATCATCAAGAACCAGGATCAGCTCCTGATCCAGTTTATCCAGCATGTTCAGGCACACGATAAGCCCTTGATCATAACCTTCCGTATGCAGAAGCGGCAGCACGGGTTGGACTTCACCCCCATACGTCGGAAACGCTTTAGCAATGGCCGCCGTGATGTACCTCCAAAAGCGGGAGCCTTGATTATCGCCGACATCCAGTGACACCCAAGCAGTCTGTCTCTCCTGCTGCAGCAGCCATTCACTGACAAGCGTCGTTTTTCCGTATCCCGCCGGCGCGCAGACCAGGGTCATATTTCCCGACATCGCATCCATCAGCCGGTCATCCAGACGCGGCCGGGGGATTAGAGTGGACACCGTTCTGGGAACGGTTAATTTCGAGTGCAGCAGCGGCTCGCGTACACCGAGTTCAGTTCCATTTATCATCATACGCCTCCGTCTCACTTCGAATTTTACGCTGGGACATAACCTGACAACATAACACCCAGACGCGTTAATCCATCATTTCAGTACTATTCTACCATTCCGTGAACAGGGCAGTAAGCTCCAATTTGCAATCCTGGCACATTCGAAGACTCCTTCATAAGAAAAAGCCGCTCTTCATCAGAGCGGGTGGCTTCTTTGTGTATTAAGCTGTACAGCAGGAAGAAAGTCCATCGTCATCGGATATGGTGTACCTACCTGATCCGTCTACTTGGTCTGCACGGGAATCATGATGATAAATTCGGGGTCATCCGCATAAGGATCCTGACTCATCGGATATTTTTCGAAATGCGTTAAATGATCCGGGTTATATTCCGAGTAACCTTGTTCTTTGATCCAAGCATAGATATTGTTATAGGACTGATCGATGCTCTGCTCTTTCCGATGAGTACAAGTGGCATAGGTTAAAGCAGGAACGGATATCGTAACCATCCCCTCCGGAACTTCGTCGATCTGTTCCACTTCCACGACCGCGTAATGAATAAATCCCTCACCGCCGGGAACTGCGTGATAAGATAACCCCAACAACGAGTCGGTATGTAAGGCATGGGGGATCTCCTCGAGCCGCTCTTGCAGCGTCCGATGCACCGCACGTATCCCGCCCGCACCCGCTTCGGCAAATGTGCCTTCCCACTTCAATCCTATCGCCTGAAAAGCTTCCTTGCTCGTAACCGCTGCTTCGTTTCGTTGATCGTTAGTCATCCGTAAATGCTCCTTTATCCTATATTTGATTTCATTATATACTTGAACTATGCCAGAAACTGTCACAGTATAAAAAAATCATAGGAGCGAAATCATGCCCAAAACCGAACGGATCCTTAAGGTCATGCAGCGGGTGTATGAACGGCAAAACTTCACCGTCGGCGAGTTAGCCGAAGAATTCTCGGTTTCGTACCGTACGATGCTCCGCTATCTTCACGAGCTGTCTCGTCTAGGTGTTCCTTTATACGCTAATGAGGGGAAAAACGGCGGTTATTCCATGCTGACATCGCGGCAAATACGAGAACAATCCGCGCAGACGAATGAATCCATTCAGCGGATCATCAAACCGCAGACCCTGATCGTCGGCCTGGAGATGAAGCTTCCATTCACGGCTTATTATATGTCTCAAGCCCTCAAGCCAAAACTCTGGCAGGAACTCCAGGACCGCATGGGGGAAATTCCATATATCCGCAAGAAAACATCGAGTCCCTTATATATTGCAGCTGTTTTGAACCGGCAGCAGATCTATCATTATGTAGCCGGAGTCGAGGTAACCACGATTCGTGATACGCCAAAGCGGATGGTGAGTTTAACCCTGCCGACACAGGAATATGCCATGTATACCCATGAAGGGCATGCCGACCGGGAGGATACCGACCAATCCTATACCTATGTTATCCAGCAGTTGAAACAACGGAGCCTTACGCCAAACCCGACGCTCTACAGCTTGGAACTGAGAACCTCGATACATGCCTCTAAAGCCCAAATCTATATCCCTTTAATTGAATAAGAGACTTCCCGAATCGTCATCAATCCTTCGGTAAGTCACACCTTACACAGGGGCAAATGTCTTATTCCAGCTAAAAAAAGCGAGCCCCGATCATGTCCGGGACTCGCTTTTAGTCGTTAAATGGCTTTCGGATTATCAACTACAGGATTCACATCCGCATCATAATCCACGCCGTCGGTTTCAAAGCCGAACAGTTGGAAGAACTCGCGGCGGTAACCGGCAAGGTCCGTCAATTCTTCAATATTTTCGCTCGTAACCTTGCTCCACAATTCGGCCACTTCGGCCTGCACATCTTCACGAAGCTCCCAATCGTCAATACGGATACGGCCCTTCTCATCCACCGGCGTTTCTTGCCCTTTATAGAGACGATCAGAGAATAGACGATAGATCTGCTCGATGCAGCCCTCGTGCAGCCCTTTCTCCTTCATGACTTTGTACAGCGCCGATACGTACAGCGGAACGACCGGGATCGCCGAGCTGGATTGGGTCACTAACGCTTTGCTGACCGTTACATAAGCCCGTCCGCCTCCGGCAGCGAGCCTCTCGTTCAATTTCAGCGCGGTGGCCTCCAGATGATCCTTGGCTTGTCCAATCGACCCATCACGGTAAATGGCTTTGGTAATCTCGGAGCCGATATAGGAGAACGCAATCGTGGTCACATTAGGAGCCAATACGCCGCCTTCCGCCAGCTCATTCATCCATAATTCCCAATCGTCACCGCCCATCACCTCAACGGTATTCTTCACTTCCTCTTCCGTGGCCGGCTCAATCGTTACCTCCGTCACTTCACCTGTATGGAAGTTTACCGTCTTGTTGGTATAGGCTGGTCCGATCGGCTTCAATACGGAGTTGACCGTCTCACCCGTCTCAGGCAGCGTACGGCGCGCCGAGGCAACACTGTACACCACAAGATCAACCTGGCCCAGCTCTTGGCGGATAAGCTCAACCGTCTTGGCTTTGGTCTCTTGCGTGAAAGCATCTCCCGTCACACTGAACGATTTTAAGCCTGCGGCCTCCGCTGCCTTTTCAAAAGCGACCGAATTGTACCAGCCCGCCGAAGCGGTCCGCTTCTCGGTTGCCTGGCTGGGACGATACACACCTACAGTATTCGCCCGGGAGCCGAATGCGGCAGCAATTCTGGCGGACAAGCCGTAGCCCGTTGAAGCGCCGATGACCAGCACATTGCGCGGCCCCTCGATGCCAGGCTGTTTCAGTACATAATCGATCTGCTCCTGCACTTGGGCTTCGCAGCCTACAGGATGGGATGTCGTGCAAATAAATCCGCGTGTTCTAGGTTTAATGATCATATTTATATACCTCTCTTCCAGTACTCGGCGTCTGACACCATATGTATGGTCTTTTAAATTTCCTTTCTATTTTAACTGTTTTTTGTGGAGAGAGGAAATCTTTTGACAGGAAAACCAAGAAAACCTCTCTTCGGAATAACGGAGGCTTAAGCCTGCATCCCTTCCAAAGAGAGGTTCTGTATGTTTAATGCTCTATATACGTTGCCATTAAATACCGAACGAATTATTTGAATGAAGCATAGCCTTGGTCAGCCATGACCACGCTGCCTGTAATCGCAGCAGCTTCATCCAGAGACACGAGATACACGGTATCCGCTACAACTTCAGGCTGTGTTAATTCTCCGCCCATGACTTTGGCTCTCATGGAATCCAGCATTCCTGAATCTTTATAGCCTTGGATAATCGGTGTATCAACTGCTCCAGGAGCAACGGCAACGACACGAATGCCGTATGGTGCCAGTTCAAGCGCAGCGGATTTGCTCATCATGATGACGGCGCCTTTTGTAGCGTGATAAGCAAACGTTCCGGGTGAAGCCAGGAATCCGAATACGGATGCTGTATTAATGATTACACCTTTAATGCCAAGCTCTTTCATCTTTCGGCCTGCCGCGATAATACCGTAGGCAACCCCGTGCTGATTCACGTTAATGGTGCGATGGTAGAGATCCATATTTTGATCGAGAACCGGTCCAGCGCCGCCAATCCCCGCATTGTTGTGCATGACATCGATGCGGCCATAAAGCTCAACCGCTTTATCCACAAGCGCCTCGACGCTTTCTTGTTTGGAAACATCGACTTGAACGAAAGTGGCTTCGCCGCCTTCTTTTTTAATCATGTCCACCGTCTCTTGACCGGCAGCCTCATTATAATCGGCTACGACGACGCGATCGCCTTTTCTTGCAAATTTAAGGGAGACCTGACGACCGATTCCGCTCGCTCCACCGGTTATTACCGCTACACGTTGTTCTGACATTATCAATGACCTCCTAGGGCAAAATAGCGTTATTCTTTGAACATTGTGTGTCAATGTCCTTGTGTTCATTGTAACGCTGCGTTATATTTAAGTAAATTTAAACCTAATTAATATTACTTAACTATAGATTAAGGATGAGGTCATATGAATCTTGAACAACTGGAATATATTGTGGAGACGGCCAAGGCAGGATCATTAACCAAAGCAGCCCAGAATTGCAACGTTACCCTTTCCGCCGTCAGCCAAGCGGTGTCCAGCCTGGAAGCCGAGTTCGGTTTCTCCTTGTTTACCCGATCGCGGCTTGGTGCCGTACCCACAGCCGAGGGCCAGCGAATTCTCCAGAAAGCCTATGCCATTTTGGAACAATTTCAGGAGCTGAAATCGGAGGCCGAAGGATATTCCAACCTGCTGAGCGGATCTTTGCGGATTGCTACCGTTCCGGTACCCTTAACGCTGTCCATCGATGCCATTATTCAGTTCAAAAAAGACTTTCCCCAAATCAAACTCGAAATCACGGAAAAGGCGACTCTTGATATTATTGAGGATATCAAACAAAATCATGCGGATATCGGTTTGATTTTTGTCGATGATTCCATCATTCATCAACACCGCGGCCTCCATTTCGGCAAGCTGCTGGAGAGCAAATTCGTGGTCGGAGTCAGCCGTCAATCTCCACTCGCCATGCGGCAATCGATCACGCCGGAAGAACTGCGTAAGTACCCCTTGGTTCTCTACAAGGATGACAGTCTGTTCAAACTGATGGAAGTATTCGAGGAGCAGTACGGGGAAATGGATCTGCTCTTCTCAACCAACCAGACGAGGGTCATACAGAAGGTCGTCGAAGAGAATGTAGCGGTCACGGTGGGGGTCGATTTGTCCTTCTCCAGCTTCACTCCCATACCTTCGGGAAACATCGTAACGCTGGAGCTGGAGATGCCCCCGGGCCACGCTGCCTCCTCATTCGGGTGGGTACAGCCCGGAACGCACCATCTGTCGAAGCCGGCGTCGATCTTCCTGGACAAGCTGAAACATCAGATCGGGTAAACGCCGCCTTTGCTCCCGAATATAAAAGCCAACCGGCAAATAGGGGCGTGACTGTTATCACGTCCCCTGCTCTTCGGTTGGCTTTTTTTTAAAAAGTCAGTATTAACGTAATGACTCGCTGAGTGTCAAATTCACCGGGCAATGATCGCTTCCCATCACATGGCAGTCGATCTCGGCATCCTTCAGTTTCTCGGTTAAACGGGCAGACGTCAAAAAATAATCGATGCGCCAGCCGATATTCCGCTCCCTTACCTTGGCCATATACGACCACCAGCTGTATACATCCGTGCGATCCGGGTAGAAATAACGGAAGGAATCGATAAAGCCGGCTGACAGCAGGTCGGTCATTTTGCCTCGCTCTTCCAGCGTGAAGCCGGAGTTGCCATGATTGGACTTGGCATTTTTCAGGTCGATTTCCTGATGCGCCACATTCAAGTCGCCGCATGCGATCACGGGTTTGCGTTCGTCAAGCTGAAGCAAGTAAGCACGGAACCGTTCCTCCCACTCCAGCCGATAATCCAGCCTGCTCAGGTCACGCTTCGCATTCGGCGTATATACGTTCACAAGATAGAAGTCCTCAAACTCCAGCGTGATCACTCTGCCCTCCGGCTCGCTGTCCTCCTCCAGACCATAGCGTACGGACAGTGGTGCGATTTTCGTAAATATCGCCGTTCCCGAATATCCCTTCTTCTCTGCATAATTCCAATATTGTTGATACTCCGGCCCCAAATCAAGCTCAATTTGCCCGGCTTGCAGCTTCGTCTCCTGCACGCAAAATATATCGGCATCCGCCTGTTGAAAATAATCCATAAAGCCCTTCGTTACACAGGCCCGCAATCCGTTGACGTTCCATGACACTAACTTCATTTACGCAACCTCCGTGGTATCCATATCGTATTAGCGTGTTGAATCTATGAATCTTCTAAATTCTATTATGGTATCATGTGACGATCGGAACGGACAAGGCAACTCCATTCTTTCATCATAATTTCATGAAGCGAAGTTGAGGTTACGTGCATAATCCCATGCAAAATCAGGAACAACATAAGGGTACGCGAAGTGCGGCAGTCCGCACGCCCGCAATCGATGAAGAACCCTATATAAGGAGGTGCACAACATGGCAGGCAGAAACAACAAACCTAAGAACGACGGGCCATCCAGCAGTCCTGAGCGATTGGACCAATACGGAGATAAGCTTGCTTCCGAGAACGAAGAAGAGTTTACTTCGGCCGCCGAGGAGAACTGCCGGGATCAAGAATAACAAAGTTCCCGCAGCAGCAAGACACCATAATTAATTATGCTGGGCACTGGAATTACATAACGTCTTTCCCAGGTCTGATCGCATAAGTTAGCCCTGATTGATGGTGCCGAGGCGTTGCATAAACTACCAAACCAAAATACCCATCCTTGCGAAAGCATTGTGATGGGTGTTTTGCTATTTCGATATCCGATTCTTTAAGGAAAGGCCATTTCAGTTATAACACTTCTATACCCTAGTTCTGTTACTCTGTTACTCCGTACCGGTTACCATCGGGATCCGTCAGCGAGAACCCTTTAAACCCATCAAAATCCTCAATCTCACCCACAACAGCTCCCTTAGCCTTCAATTGCTGATGAATTCCGCTCACATCCGTGGTATGAATATTGAAATATTGTCCTACACCATAATCATTCTTAGGAAAAACCGGCTGCTTCACCTCATAGGACCTTACCAGACAGAAACTCACTTTCTCATCGTTCATTCTCATCACAATAGCGTCGGGTTCATCTTGATGAATCACTTCAAGGCCTAGCATTTCCGTATACCATGCCGTCGAACGCTTCAGATCACTCACCGGCACAAAGATACCCACACCATACAATGGGGGTCTGCTCATCATTCTCCATCCTCCTCTTATATCTGGATTTTTTTAATTCCAACACAATAAAGAAACGATATTTTGAACCGAAACCAAACATAGGTCTAAAAAAAATTTCACTCCGTGATCAGCCACACATTTCCGTCAGGATCTTCCATATAAAAAGCAAGGATTCCACGGACCCAGCTCAATTTGCTGATTCTTATCCGCATCTTCGTCAATTGGAGGTATGAGGCACATATGGCCTTCGGATCCCTTCTACGGAAGGCATCCACTAGTACGTCCAGATCCAGCCCAGCGGCTGTACCAGCATTGATATTCTCCCGCGTCTCAGGTTCAACGCCTGATTGCTGTAAACATGCCAGTTTTTTAAGCCTTGTCCGTGCACGCCCGAGGGACACCTGTACGGCTCCTTCCGTCATAGACAGGAATTCAGCCGTTTCCCTCGTTGTGAAATCAAATACATCCATAAGCAGTAAAATGACCATCGCCCGCGGAGATAAACGGTTCGCCAAGGTCTCTAACAGTTCCCTTGTCGTTAAACCGCCGTCGTCGCCCGGTCTATCCCACAACTCGTCCTCGGCAACACTCATGCGGGTCCTGTCCTTCTTCAATCGATCCTTCCAAGCGTTGCTTGCTATTCGATATAAATAGGCATTGGATAGCTGCCTAGCAGGATGAGTATCCACAGCCCGCATGACCTTCAGGATGACATCTTGCAAAAGATCCTCCGCATCCCACGGGTCCCTGGTCACATGTAAGCAATATCTGTGCAGCTTGGCCTGCAGACTTAGTAAATCCAGCGTATATTCTGGCATAAACGTTCCCCACCTCGCTAACTAGTTCTGTGAGAGCCCGCGTTTTCCTGCTGAATTTCACATCCAATCCCTGCCCCAGGTTCGTATGCATACAAAAAACCGCCTCCCGATAAAGACCGGCAAGACGGCTGCATGCATGTTTCAATCTGTTACCGTTTATTTCATCAAACTTTCCAGCACGTTATCAATGATCTGGCTATTGGCAATCGTGCCGGTATACAACCAGCTTGTATCTTTTCCATATTCATAGATGTTGCCGTTCTTAACAGCCGGAATATTCGCCCAGAGCGGATCCTGAAGCACTTCGGCCCCTTCGCCGTCACTATTAATAAAGAACAGATGATCCGCGTCGAGTTCCGCCAATTTCTCCAGGGAAATGGATGACCAGTTGCCCGTAGCCGATGCCGAGATTTCCTTCACAACATTCGGAACCGTGAGACCCAAGTCACCGTACATGACGGCTCCGCTGGACAACGTCTCGCTAACGACGAACAATTTACCGCCGACAAGCCAAATCGCTGCAGCAGATTCACCGCCGATCGATTGCTGGATTTTCTCCTTGGCATCCTTTGCCTTCTGCTCGTATTTATCGAGAGCCGCTTGCGCTTCCTCCTCCATGCCAAAGATTTCTCCCACTTTCTTCAGCTCTTCGCGCCAATCGTTATTGACCTCATTGCCGATGACGTAGGTTGGAGCAATCTTCTCGTATTGGCTGTACTTGTTGCCTTCTACCATGGATGCCGAGTCCATGATCAATAGATCCGGCTGGAAGCTCGCTACTGCTTCAAAGGGAAGATCATGCTCAATCGTAGGCACATCCTTCAATGAGTCCTGCAGATAATCCTGGACGCTTCCGCCTTTGACCGACCACTGCGCGATCGGAGTAATACCCAATGCCACCAGGTTATCCTCCAAGTAAGAAGCTATCACTCGTTTCGGCTCGGCCGGAATTTTCACCTCATGGCCCATGGCGTCTGTCAATATACGTTCTGTCTTGGCTTCATTACCGCCGTTCTGGTCACTTGGCGCTTGGGCCTCCGTTGGCTCGTTCCCGGCTGCTTCCTTGCTATTTCCACAAGCTGCAAGCAGCGTGAAAGCTGCCAATAGTCCTGCGATTATCCATATTTTTTTCTTGAATCGACTCATTGTTACAGATCCCCTTTATGTATATTTTTTCTGCCTAGATCACTAGCAATCTTAGGATGAAGTGATATAATAATAACCATGATAATGAAATTCATTCTCAATTACAATACGTTATTTAAAATTTTTTATCAACATGAAGGTTTAGGTGACTATGCAAGCAAATCAGCCCATGAACAAAACAACCGCAAAATCCATTTATCGCCCCAAGACGGCCGCGGTCGTCATTCTGTTGGGGCTTAGCCTCCTGGCTGTCGCTATGGCATCCTCGATTATCTATGGTGCGTCGAACATCCAATTGTCCACCATATGGGAGGCTTTTGTCCACTTCGATGCCCATTCCACCTCGCACCAGATTATCCAGAGACTGCGCATGCCAAGGGCCTTGGCAGCTGCACTGATCGGCGGTTCCTTGGCCGTTTCCGGAGCCATCATGCAGGGCATGACAAGAAACGCGCTCGCTTCCCCTTCCATTATGGGAGTCACCGCAGGTGCCACTTTCATGATGTCGATTGGGTTTGCCTTTATGGAGTCGCCGTCCAACACCGTGCTCATGCTGCTATCTTTTGCCGGTGCGGGCCTTGGGGCCGGACTCGTGCTTCTCATCGGCTCGTTATCCAAACGGGGCCTGACGCCCGTCAAGCTGGCGCTGGCCGGATCTGCCGTAACCGCGCTCCTCAGCTCGATTTCCTCAGCCATTGCCATCCGCTTTAACGTTGCCAAGGATATCAGCTTCTGGTATGCCGGAGGCGTGTCGGGCGTGCAATGGGTAAACGTGCAGCTCCTGATCCCCGTCTCCATCATCGGTTTGCTGATTGCATTGGCACTCAGCAGATCCATTACCGTCATGAGCCTGGGCGAGGAGGTCGCTACCGGGCTTGGCCAAAAAACGGGAACCGTGAAGTTCCTGGGCACGCTTGTTGTGCTGCTCCTCACGGGCGCAGCGGTAGCTGTGGGCGGAACGATCGGATTCGTGGGGCTTGTCATCCCGCATATCGTTCGCTTCATCGTAGGTCCCGACTATCGACTGATCATCCCTTGCTCCGCTGTCATGGGAGCACTTTTGCTGGTGTTTGCCGATGTGGGGGCGAGGATGATCAATCCTCCGTTCGAGACGCCTGTCGGTGCGATTACGGCGATCATCGGCGTTCCCTTCTTCCTCTATCTTGCACGACGCGAAGGGAGGGGACTGTAACGATGAATAAAACAAGAAAAGTGATGTCCGTGTCGATGATTCTGCTGCTGGCCATATTAGCCGTGTTTCTGGTCAGCCTGAATATGGGAACGATGAAAATCCCGCTCGCTGAGGTCATTAAAGCGTTCAACGGAACAGGATCTGAGCAGAATTATACCGTTCTAATGCACTTTCGTTTACCCCGCATGGTCATTGCCATTCTGATCGGTGCGGGAATCGCCGTCTCCGGCGCTATTCTACAGAGTGTTTCGCGGAACGCGCTGGCAGACCCGGGCATTCTCGGCATTAATTCCGGAGCAGGACTGGCTGTCGTGCTGTATATCTTTTATTTTCAAGGCAGCTCGTTCAGTTCCGGCATATGGTCCGTCTATATCATGCCTTTTGCCGCGCTATTTGGGGCATTTCTCGCTGCCTTTCTCATATATTCAATAGCCTGGAAGCAAGGCGTGACGCCGATTCGGCTTGTTTTAGTGGGGATTGGCATCAACGCGGCCTTCGGAGCGCTTATTATCGTGTTTCAGCTCATGATGGACCCCAACAATTTCATGCAGGCCACCATCTGGCTGTCCGGAAGCATCTGGGGAGCAAGCTGGGAATATGTCGTTGCGATCCTTCCGTGGATTCTTCTGCTGATTCCCTGGGCGGTGTATAAATCGCAACATTTGAATGTGCTCAACCTGGGGGACCACACGGCAGCGGGACTTGGGGTCACGGTAGAACGCGAACGAAGAACGCTGCTGTTCATCTCCGTTGCCTTGGCAGGCGCCTGCGTGGCCGTAGGCGGCGGCATCGCGTTTCTTGGACTGGTTGCTCCGCATCTGGCGCGTAAGCTGGTGGGTCCCCGTCATCAGGGAATGCTGCCTGTCTCTGCGCTTCTTGGCTCTCTGGTGCTGCTTGTTGCCGATATGATCGGCAAGAACCTGATGGCCCCTTCCGAAATCCCGGTTGGATTGGTCGTTTCCTGTCTTGGAGCGCCCTACTTTATATATTTGCTGATCAAGGATTAAGTTGAACAGTTTTTTAAAAAAAAGACGGCGATCTCCTCCCGGTCCATGCAGGAGGAAATCGCCGTTCTTTTGTGTCATGCGCTAAAAGCTTGATTGGCGCACATGAGCGAGTGCTATGCACTGTTCTGACTCAGCTCGGAGGCAACCTTTTTATTCCGCAAAGCAAAAAGACCGCGTTTCGCGGTCTTTCATAAGTTATGCAACTGCGAAGCCCAGCTGCGATATTAGTGAGCGCTCACCAGGATTTTCACCTGGTTCTTCTCTTTGAGCAAGGCCTCAAAGCCCCGGTCAATAATCTCATCCAGTTTGATCCGCTGAGTTACCAGCTTATCCGCAGGGAAGAATCCTTTTTCCATCAGGCTAATGACAGCCGGGAATACGTCGCGATAACCGATGATTCCGGTAATATTACGCTCCTTCATCACGATGTCATTCGGCACGATCGGAGCGGAGGTTTCGAATATGCTGACAATCATAATCTGTCCGCCGATCTTCGTAGAGTTGATGGCTTGATTCAGTACAGGTGGAACACCCGTTACTTCGAATGCCACATCTACCCCGGTGCCGGTCCGACGATGAAGTTCTTCTACGACATCGTAAGCCTTGGGATCAATGACGATAGCCCCCAATTCTTCGGCCTTTTGTTTACGCTCAGCAGATAGTTCTACTGCGTAAATCTCGGACGCCCCTGCTGCCTTCAATGCTTCGATAACGAGCAGACCAATCGGTCCCGCACCGAATACAACTGCCCGATCCCCTGCTTTCAGCTGGCTTTGGCGTACGGCATACAAGGCGACTGCCGAAGGCTCTACCAAAGCCCCTTGTTCATAAGAGACGCTGTCCGGAATTTTATGAACCATATGCTCATCCGCAGCTACATATTCGGAGAATCCGCCGCCACCGCCGGCAAGGCCGAGAAAGCCCATTTTTTCGCACAGATTGTATTTGCCTTGTCTGCAAGCTTCGCATTTTCCGCATGCAAATACGGGCTCAACAACCACGCGGTCACCAGCCTTGAATTTCGTGACGCCTTCGCCAACCTCTACCACCTGGCCAGAAAATTCATGGCCCATTACCACCGGAGCCTGTTCTCCGGTAAGGGGATGAGGCGTATTCTCAGGTATAAATATAGGCCCAGCTACGTATTCGTGGAGATCACTACCACAAATCCCGCAACATTCGACCTTGATTTTCACTTTTCCACTCGTTGCTTGCGGCTCTGCAATTGTCTCCAAACGCAGATCCTTTACTCCATGCCAGCGCAATGCTTGCATTGTCTTCATCTCCTTATGGGTTCGAAAAAATAAAAACAAAACAGGAAACGTTTCCGAAATCAAATATGTCACATTTTCGACAATATGTCAAACACTATTGACTAAAATGTATGAAAAATCATGGACAACGCAAGATCTAATCTCCTCCTCTTTTTCAGTGATTATTAGCAATGTATACAGCACGCTACCTGCACCTCTTTTCTTCGTCGAGGTGTTCTATGATTTAAAGGTATTCTTAATGGTATAATATAGATATTGCTCCATTGAGATCTCAAATTAGAACAAGAACAGGAAACGTTTCCGATATAGAGAGGACTTTTGAATATGGTGAATCCCAAAAAAGTGACGATTGAAGATGTCGCCAAACAAGCGGGCGTTGGAATAGCAACCGTGTCCCGAGCCATCAACAACAGCAAGGGAATCAGTCCGAAAACGAAAGCACGGATCTTGCAGGTGATCGAAGAAATCGGATTTAGTCCGGATACATCGGCTCAAAGCCTGAAGGTGCGGCAGACGAATCAAATCGCCTTGGCCGTGCCTGACATTCGAAATGCGATCATCCCGGAAATCGCCTGGTCGGTGGAACAGACCGCCAAGCAGCACGGATATCGAGTCGTTCAGATCAATACAGCCGGGAATGCCCGAAACGAGCTTGAAATCGTAAGAGATATCAAGAAGCTGCACGTAGACGGCTTGATTATCATGCCGCTGGCCTATCCCAAAACACTGGGCGACCTGATCAACAAATCGAGCCTCCCCGTCTCAATCATTAATTACGGAAAACAGCTGGGAGATGAGTATAGAGCCGATATCGTAGGCCTTGCACGTCAGGAGGGCAGGCTTGTTATGGAGCATCTGCTGAAAATCGGACGGACCCGAATCGCCTATGCCGGTGCGCCCAAGGATAAAATCGAAGAGCGGTATTGGGCATATGAGCAATCGCTGACGCAAGTCGATCCGTCGCTTGTCTATTTCGGGGAGGATTTCTCGTTTGAAACAGGGGTTCGTGCAGCGGACTATTTCTATGGCCTGAAACATATGCCGGACGCCATCTATGCGGTAAACGATATGGTTGCTATCGGCATCGTCAACCGTTTTAAAGAGCTGAAGATCCGGGTTCCCGATGATGTGGCCGTCGTCGGCATCGATAACAATGTATGGACCACCGTCACGACACCTCAGATCAGTTCGGTGTCGATCATGGGCGATGAAGTAGCCCGGTTGGCTACGGAATTGCTGCTCAAGCGACTTCGCGAGCAAAAGTCCGGCCAATACGAACGCGTGCAATTCGAACCGAGGCTCATCGTCAGGGAATCCAGCATGTCCTTTATACGAAATGCAACAACCGACTAGGGGTTGTCGATGCCACAGGAACAAGCCTGGAATGTAAGTTCCTGGCTTGTTCTTGCTGCTCTTAATATGGTGCTCTTTATGTGAGATGTTGGTCGATGCTGGATATAATCCAGGCAGCTCGCTTTAGAGTGGCACCGGCATATGTTGCTGCCGATACGAGGTAGGCGACGTGCGGTAATATTTCGCGAATGCTCTCGAGAACGTGTGGAGGTTGGAATATCCCAGCGAAAAAGCAGCCTCCGTCACGGACACATCGGTTTCGGTCAGCAGCACCGCTGCCCGCTCCATCCGCAGCTTCATTAAATAATGACTCGGACTGATGCCATACGCCCGGATAAACTCACAATACAGATGCGTCCGGTGTACGCCGGCATACTCGACAACATCCATAACCGTAATCCCCTCCATGTAATGGGAATCCATATAAAACACGCTTTGCTCGAGCCAGTTCGATTTGCTCCCTTTTCTGACCGTGGCGGCAGCCAGCAGCTCAAACAGCTGATATAACCATTTCTGTCGTCCAAATTCGTTGCCAACGGTGTCGTCATCCACGCACCCGTATATTTGATTCAGCACCGCCTGCAGCTCCCCCTTCATCCCGGCAAACATAAAGGGCTTGCGCGGAGATAACCCGATCCGGGTCAACGCATTGTCGGTTAATTCACCATCCAGGACGACCCACTGCGTGCGCAGCGTCGGCTCCGAATGGGGGTTCGGTTCCCAGTAACTGAATCTCGTATGAGGGAACAGGCAAAAGACATCCCCTTCCGACAAGGTGACCTCCTCATCCCCATAAGCCAGTGTGATTTTTCCGTTTAGAACAAAATGCAGCGCATAGTTTTCGGATACTTTGGGGCCCACGTAATAATGGGGCTTCGCCATGCTGCGGCCTGTACGGAGAATCCAAATTCCGCCCTTTCTTTCCATCTCCGAAGGTATGCAGTACTTCATTTCGGCATATTCGAAGGCCATCCCCTTCACATGAAATCCCTCCCTCACAAAAAAAGAATGTTTCCTGCTGCCGCAGAATCCTGGTATTGTTGCGCCTGACTTTATCAGATAAAAAACAACAAAAAGACACAGCCCCATAGCTGTGCCTCCAGTGATCTGGTCGACAAACCTTCGTATTTATCTATCCCCTGCTCCCTTATTGTCCCTGCAGCTGATCCAGTTGCTCAAGCTGGCTTGGCTATCCGCCTGTATCAACGGCGGCCCTGTACAGAGACTCACTTGCCATTCGCCGTAACATTCGTTCGCTCCAAAATATCAAATAAGGCCTCGTTGAATTTCCCCTTCTGCTCCAGCATGGGAACATGGCCCGCTTCCGGAATGGAGTAAAACAGCTTGAGCGGGGCTTTGATCGTCGAAAAAAATTGCTGTGCCAGCGGATAGGGGGTTTGCCAGTCCCGCTCTCCATGAATATAAAAGACTGGAATATCAAATGCAGCGCCCATAGACGACAGATCGAACGATTCCCATAAATATTCCCAAATAGGGCGCTGTCCTTCGCCAAATGCTCCGGAGATGAAAAAATATCTCATATCCTTAAGCGTATAAAATGGTGAACCTAAAGCATTGAGGATAAGCTCTGTTGTTGGACCGGCCGATAACTTATATTTTCTTTGGAATTTTCGAACCTTCATAAGGTTCCTGATCATGCCGTCATCGAATGCTGGCGGAGGATAAGGCCTCAAACGAAGAAGATCCCGATAATCGTTGTCGTTTCCGGCCATTTTCGCCGCTTCCAGTACTTTTTCATAGCCGACGCGTTCATTGTCCATCATATTCACAACCTGCCCAACGCCGATATAAGCCTGCACAAGCTCCGGATATTGTTTGCTGAACAGGCTACCTAACACTGAGCCCCAGGAATGCCCCAAAATGATAATCTTCTCTTTGTGATACTTTTCTTTCAAATAGTTCACAATTTCATATGTATCCTGAACGATACGGTCAACCGTAACTGTTGGGGCAACTTGTTTCGGATCATTGTTAAAATAGGTTTTGCCGCTGTTTCTTTGATCCCAATGTACGATCGTAACATGCTTCTCCCACGGAATCTGAAACTCTTGGGCAAACGGCAATATAGGCTCTCCTGGACCGCCGTGCAAAAACAGCATCACTGGATTATCCGTGTCCTCGCCCCGATGATGCAAATATTGCGAAATGCCGCCGATGGTTACGAATTCTCTGCAATCAATGCCATTACTCATGGGATTGATCCGAATTTGATGTGCAATCTTCTTTTTCTTGTACTGGGCAAACATAACGAAGCTGACGGTGAATAAGAGCAACCCGGCTAATACGATCCATATAACGCTCATCGTGTCCTCCGGTAAACGTTAGGACCTGGGTTACGCAGAGCAGAGCCATTAGGGGCAATCCCATACAACGGTTTGTATTTCTCCAAGGATTCTCTCATTGCTCGGCTCCTCCCGTCATATAGTCGGCAATGGCATGGACGAGTAAATCCAAGGCCTTCTCTTTTCCCCGCTCACCAAAAGACATATCTGTCGACCCAACAAAATGGAGTGCATTCATTAAATAGGCAAGCACATCCATTTCGCATCTCGATTCGTCAATGCCGCAAAGCGACAGCGTCCTGCTAAAATAGTTGTTTGATTTTGACGCTTCCCGGTCCGCCACCTCAGCTGGGAGCTTACGAAGCAGCAGCTCTATATCCGATGGGGAAACGTAGAGCACGATACTGTCAGCCGCCAGATAAATTTCCTTTAATACTTTTACAAGCCTTTCATTCAAATTTGCGTTTTCAGATAATACGGCCTCCACTCTCTCAAACATTCTGCTCTCGCTCTTTTTGATAATCGAATAGAGAAGTTCTTCTTTGGAATTGTAGTACGAGTAAAAGGAACCTTTGCCGATATGGGTCGCACTGGTGATATCCTCTACTGTAATCCGCTTTACGCCTTTCTTGCGAATCAGTTCAATCCCTTGTGTAAACATCGCTTCTCTCACCATATCTTTTTCATGTTCGGTGACAATTTTAGGCATAATCCCTCTCCTTTTAATGACTATAAATACATTATACAGTCATTAAAAATATAATAATCCTTTTTCCTGTTTCTTACAAGATGTTTTATTTTCGCTGAATAGTGTTTCGCTAGTGGAGAAAAAACAGGAGAATAGATAAGGAGAGTTCAAAGGCATATATGTGCTGCACCGCTTTATCACCGGAACCCACATCAGACGCAGGCTCTTCCGCTTTACACGTTCCCAGTGGCTACCGGATTGTCCTTGTAGCTGATCCAGTCGCTCCAGCTGCCTGCATACAGCTTCACCTTGCGGTATCCGGCTTCCTGCAACGCCAGGACGTTCGGACAAGCCGACAACCCCGAGCCGCAGTACACTATTACTTCATCCTCGGGAGAAATTCCAGCAAAACGTTCCCGCTGCCGCTCTGCTCCCTTCAGTGTCCCGTCTTCATTCATCCCGTCCTTCCAAAAAGCATGCACCGCTCCCGGAATATGTCCGGCCACCGGATCCAGCGGCGCGGTTTCTCCCGTGAACTGCTTCCAGTCCCTTGAATCGAGCAGGGTCACGCCGGCTGCGCCAAGCTTCACCCTCACCTCGTTCACATCAGCCAGCCAGTCCTGTTGGACATTTGTCTGGAAAGAACGCGGCGTCACTTCGCTTTCCTCCGAAGTAATCGGATATCCGGCTGCTTTCCAGCTTGCGAACCCTCCATCCAATATATATGCCGACCCGTGGCCCAAGTATTTCAAAATCCACCATAACCGCGCTCCTTCCGGGCGGAGGTCACCGTCATAGACAACGACAGGCGTATTTGCATCGATCCCGAGCTTGCCGAGTCGCCGCGCCAGCTCCTCCGGATGCGGGAGCGGACTCCGGCCGCCATGCTCGCTTGGCAGATCCATCAGATGCTTTTTCAAATCAACGAATACCGCACCAGGCACATGCTCACGCTGGTAAGCCTCAAAGCCGTAACCCGCATCACCTGGGCTGAATCGGACATCTGCGATAACCAACTGACCCGGTTTCGACTCCAGCTGTTCCAGCACCCATTCCTTGCTTACGAGATTTGACAATAACTCCACGTCCCTTCTGTTTTCAAGCGGCTGTTCTTAAATCGTAAATTCCAAATCCTCTTCTGTCTTCACGTCATAAATCGCCGAGTAGATATCGTTCTGAATCTTCAGCAGACTGGCATCCTCCCGCTTGCGCGGACGCTCATAGGGAACGTCGAAAATATGGTGAATACGCCCAGGACGCGGAGATAACAGGACGACTCGGTCTGCGAGAAAGACGGCTTCGGATACATCATGGGTAACAAACACCACCGTTTTCTTCTCCTCCTGCCATATGCGGAGCAGATCCTGCTGAAGCTGGAGCCGGGTAAGATGGTCCACCGCGCCGAAAGGCTCGTCCATCAGGAGGATGTTGGGACTATTCACAAGCGCCCGTGCGATCCCGGCGCGCTGCCGCATGCCTCCCGACAGATGATGGGGATATTTGGAACCGAATCCCTGCAGACCGACCATATTCAAATATTTGTCTACGAGCGCTTGCCGCTCTGCTTTTTTCATGCCGCCGAGCTCCAACCCAAGGCCGACGTTCTGCGAGATCGTACGCCATGGATACAAGGATGCATCCTGGAACACAACCCCCGAGCTCCGGGTGGGTCCCTTAATCTTCGCGTCATCCAGCCAAATCTCGCCTTCCGTCGGGAGCTGCAACCCCGCCAACAGTTCGAGCAGCGTGCTTTTGCCGCAGCCGCTCGGCCCAAGGATGCACAGGAATTCGCCATCTCGGACTTGCATACTTATATCTTGAAGCGTGATCGTAGGAAGATCACCGTCATATACCATCGAGACATTTTTCACCATAAAGCCAGACATATGAACTCCTCCTGCCACACTTTATTTTTTCGGAATAAACCGTAGGTCCAGAATGTCCTCCACCTTGTAGATCTCATCCTGGAAGCCCAATTCCTTTTGGATCTGCTGGGTGTCATTCAGCGCGTTGATGTCCACATCCGGGTTGTTCTCCCACAGAACTTCTTCGCGCTCCAGCGCCAGATCCAGCACCTCGGGATCGATCTCGATGTTCTTCAGATAGTAAGCCTTATACTCGTCCGGATGGCTCTTCGCATATTCTTGCGATTTAAAATAGGCCCGCAGCAGCTTCTCGACCAATTCCGGCTTCTCGTTCAGAATCCCCTCACGCGCCACCAGCACCCCGGTGTGAAAGGTCGGTAGGTAATCCCAGCCTGTAGCAATGATATTTCCTTTTCCCTGCTTCTCCGCGAGAGAAGCGAACGGCTCATGGATGATGGTGGCATCAACCTGTCCTGTTTCCAGACTCGCGTATGCCGCCTGATGCGTACTGTTAGCAATGAAGGTCACATCCTCCGGCTTCAATCCATGCTCCTTCAGGATGACCTGTGTATATACCTCCAGCCCGCTGCCAAACACAGCGATGCCTACCTTCTTGCCCTTCAGGTCTTCCACCGTCTTGATCTCCGGCGAGGCAATCAGGTAGAATGGGCCTTTGGTCCGGAACATGGAGGAGACAATTTTGACGGGGGCGCCCTTGCCCGCAGCTACAATCGCTGTCGTTGTGGCTACGTCGACCACATCGATGTCTTTGCTAGTCAGGCCGGCAATTGGGTCCTTGGTGGTAATAAACTCGACGTCCAGTCCTTCTTCCTCGAAGAATCCCTTTTCCGCCCCGAAGGACACCGCCAATCCGCTGGCACCGCTAAGCGGTGCGTATCGGATCTTCTCCAGCTGGTTTCCCGCAGCGTTTTCTCCGCCCACTGTGGACGGAGCTACTCCCTTGCCGCTATCCGTGCCGCTTGCGCAGCCGGCCGTCATGGCGATCAGCCATATTGTTGCAAATGCAATCATGTATGAACGTATTCCTCTTCTGGTCATATGGATCTCTCCCCTGTAAGTGACGCTTTTTCCAATGGTCTATGATGATTTCCATTTCAAAAACACATTGCGTTCCAACAAATCGATTAATGAAATAATAAGTACGGATACGACGGTAACCAGCGCTACAATAGCAAAGGCCTGCGCGGTATTATACAGCGATGTTGCCTGCACGAGAATATTTCCAAGACCATCCTTCGACGCCAGCATCTCCCCAAACAGAGCCCCGACCAGTCCGGTTGCAGCCGATAGGCGCAGACCCGCAAAAATGGTCGGCGCAGCCGATGGCAAAATCACCTTCATGATGGTCTGGTACTGCGTGGCCTCGAATACTTGGGCGACCTTCAGATGGTTGTCCGCCGTCTGCTTAATCCCTGTCATCGTATTGACCGTGATCGTAAAGAAACAGAATAGGAACACAATCGATATTTTATGCGTGATCCCGATCCCGAGCCAGAGGGCGAGCAGCGGCACAATCGTCACCTTTGGAATCGCCATCAGCGCCGAAAGATAGGGCCTGAAGAACTGCTCCGCCCAAGGAATCAGCACCAGAGCCATGCCCACGGCCAGGCCTCCAAGTGCCGCAATTCCATAGCCCGCAACGAATTCGGCCAGCGTGACGTACAGATGCTTCCAAATCTCCCCGTCACCGAACAGTTTGAACAGCTCTTGGAATACCTTGGAGGGCGCAGGCAGATACAAGCTGCTGACGGTCTCCGTGCGAACCAGAAGCTCGCAGATGCCCAGTATGATCAGCAGCAAAATCGCCTGCCCCGCCCAGATGCCGCGAAATTTCTTGGCTTTCCTCGTTCCCATCAGGCTCACCCCTTTGCAATCAGATCATAGCGGTTCCCCGGACGGCTTAGTCCCAAGTGCTCCCGGAAGGTGCTGCCTTCATATTCGGTACGAAATAAGCCCCGACGCTGAAGCTCGGGTACAACCAGCTCCAGGAACAGATCCAGTCCACCCGGCATATAAGGCGGGCATACATTGAATCCATCGGCCGCTTCATCCCGGAACCATTCCTCGATGATATCCGCCACTTGCGTCGCGCTGCCGACAACAAGCAGATGCCCGCGGACCGTGACGGTGAAGAAATAGAACAGATCCCTGATCGTAATATCCTCGCGTCCGTTGGCCTTTCTCGCCAGGTCGGCCCAGTGCAACGCCGTTTCCGAAGCGGATACATCCGGCAGCGGATCCTCCAGGGGATATCCCCTTAGATCAATCCCGATCTTATCCGACAGCGGACCCAGATCGTAATCGGTCACAACCAGTTCATTCAGCTCCGCATATTTGGCACGCGCCTCTTCCTCCGTCCGGCCCACGATCGGAACCAGTCCAGGCAGAACCTTCAAATCCGAAGCTTCCCGTCCATACTCCGGCAGCCGGCCTTTCACTTCCTTAAAGAATTTGACGGCAACTTCCTTCACATTCGTTCCCGTGAAGACCATGTCGGAATATTTAGCCGCCAGCATTTGGCTGCGCAGGGAGGTTCCAGCTGTGATGAGCGGCAGCTGCCCCTGTATCGGGCGCAGAATGTTCAGCGGCCCGGCGACGGAGAAGTGCTCGCCGACATGGTCCAGAGCGTGTACTTTGCTTCCGTCGGCGAACACACCGCTTGCCTTGTCCCGCGGAAGGGAGTCGTCCTCCCAGGTGTCCCACAGCCCGCTGACGATCTCGATAAATTCCTCAGCATAGTCGTACCGCTTGGCGTTATCCCAATGCTTCTCCCGGCTGAAATTCAGCGCTGCCCGTGGATCGGAGCCCGTCACGACATTCCATGAGGCCCGGCCTTGGCTTAGATGATCCAAGGATGCCGTGAAACGTGCGATGTTGTACGGCTCCGCATAGGTGGTGTTCACCGTGCCAATCAAACCGATTTTATCCGTTGCCGCAGCCAGATAGGACAGCATCGTAAACGGCTCCAGCCGCGTCATTTGGGAAGGGAATAAATGCTGCATATCTGCGCTCGTGGCCAATCGGTCCCCCAGAAAGAAGAAATCAAACTTGGCCTTCTCAAGCTTCTGGGCAACCTCCTTCAGGAACTGAGGGTCATAGGCACCGTCCGTTTTGCCTTCGGGCAGCCTCCAGCCCGCGGGATGATAGCCCGTCCCGAATAAAAACAATCCAAGATGCAATTGACGACGTTTTGAACTCATAGTTGGGTCACCTTCCTGATCTGTAATGGTTATGGTTGATAATCATCGTGCCTTATGGTTTCGTTATATATCTGCTTTATCCGCGAATTTCCTCTGATAAGCGGTCGATTTCCTGCAGTTCTTCCTCTGACAGCCGCTCATCCGAATACTTCAATGTATCCGTGATATGCTCGGGCTTCGATGCCCCGATAATGGCTGATGTGATGCCTGGGCGACTGAGCACCCAGTTCAGGGCGAACTGTGGAAGCGTCCATCCCCGGTGCTCCGCCAGCGGCCGGATCGCTTCCACAACGGAGAGCGCATGCCGCTGGTTCAGCAGCAATTGCAATCTCTGTTCGCCTGCAGCCAGGCGCGAGTCCGATGGGGGAGCTTCGCCCACCCGGTACTTCCCGGACAATATGCCCCGTCCGAGCGGGCTGTACACGATAACCCCAACCTGCTCGGACTGGGCAAAGGGAATTAATTCGCGTTCGATATCCCTTGTAATGAGACTGTATTCCGGCTGTACGCTCTCGAACCTGCGCAGACCGTGGAGCGCACTGATGCCATGAGCTTTGGCCAGCTGCCAAGCCGCATAGTTCGAGCAGCCGATATAGCGGACTTTGCCCTGACGTACAAGATCCGTAAGCGCCTCAAGCGTCTCGTCCAGCGGGGTACACTCATCAAACCGGTGCACTTGATACAGATCGATATAATCCGTTTGGAGCCGGGCAAGGCTATTCTCCAGCGCACGGTAGATATGATAGCGGCTTTGGCCTTGGTCATTAATGCCGGGACCGATCCGGTTATGCAGCTTGGTAGCTAGGAGAATATCTTGTCTTCGCTCCTTCAGCAGCCTGCCTAGAATTTCTTCCGATTCCCCAAGCCGGTTTACGTTCCCGTTATCCATACCGGTACCGTACACGTCAGCCGTATCGATGAGATTGATGCCAGACCCAAGTGCCTGATCCAATACGGCGGCCGAAGCCCTCTCATCAATCCAGCGCCCGAAAGCCATCGTCCCCAGACTCACCTCCGACACTTGAACTCCGGTTCTACCCAGTGCTCTATACTTCATGATTGCTGCCTCCTCGTAAGATTCATACAAAAAAACAGCCGAAGACACACCTCGGATCATAAGCTGATCCAAGGATGCATCTCCGGCTGTCCGGTAGAATGTGCATCAATTCTATTATTTCCGATGTGTTAAGTAGGATTATAGCATCGTCTAATTTTGTCGTCAATTATTTTTAATGTTGGATTTCCGGCCGGGTGAGACCGAGATGGTCCCGTAACGTTCTGCCTGTATAGTCCTCGCGAAACACGCCGCGCTGCTGAAGCAGCGGCACTACACGCTCCACAAACTGCTCGAGACCACCCGGAAGCAAAGGGGCCATAATGTTGAATCCGTCGCAAGCCCCGCTTCGAAACCAATCCTCGATCCGATCGGCAATCTGCTGCGGGGTTCCGATCATCGTCATATGACCTCTAGATACCGCGTAATGCCGGCCGAGCTCCAGAATGCTTTTGCCCGATTTTGCAGCCATATCCATAATCATGATCGCTCGGCTGCTGTTCCCTTCCCTCGGAAAATCAGGCAGCGGACCGTCTACCGGATATCCTGTCAAATCAGCATTCAGCAACTGCGATACGTATTTCACCCCTGCTTCCGGCAAGATGAGCTCGCTGAACGTCCGATAATACGCCAAAGCTTCGGCTTCGGTCTCTCCAAGGAAGATCAGCAGGCCTGGCAGAACCTTCACCTCTTCCCCTTCCCGTCCATACTCCTTGAGCAACTCCTTAAACTCGCGGTAATACCTTATCGCATCTTCTTTACTCTCGCAGGCCGTAAACACAACATCGGCCGTTTGGGCCGCCAGCCTTCTTCCCGCTTCCGAGGTTCCCGCTTCAATGATAACGAGCCTGCCTTGTGGAGATCTAGGCATGTTCAACGGGCCCTCTACCTTAAAAAACTCTCCTTCATGATGAACCCGATGAATCTGGGTCGTATCCGCAAAGACAGCTCTCTGCCGGTCCAACACAAGGGCATCGTCCTCCCAGCTGTCCCAACATTCCTTCACAACCTGTAGAAACTCCTCCGCCCGTTCATACCGCTTCCCATGCTCCATTAATTCCGCCGATCCGAAATTGCGTGCCTCCGCATCCTTCGTGGAGGTCACCACATTCCATGCAGCTCTGCCGCCGCTGATATGATCCAGCGTGGACAGGCGCCTTGCCAATGCGTAGGGCGCGTTGAATGTAGTAGATGCCGTGCCAGCTAATCCAACATACTCCGTGACACCGGCCAGACTGCTGAGCATGGTCAACGCTTCAGGTTGAAGAAAGCTGACATTCGTCCGCAAATCCTCAATCAGCGGTATCGAGTTGTTGTCTGCAAGGAACACCATATCGAATTTCCCGCGTTCGGCTGCTTGAGCGCAGCGCTTATAGAAATCGTAATCCACAGCTCCGACCCCCGCCGAACCGGGATGCCGCCAAGCGGCCATATGATGGCCGTAATTCATTAGAAAAGCGCCCAGACTTAATTGGCGTCGCTCCGCACCCATCTCTATACTCCCCTTCCCTTTATCTCTACTGAAGCTGTTTATCTCTACAGAAACTTACGCTCAACCAGTTTCTCTACGTAATCACCGACATACTTCATATCATCAAGACGGGATTGAACCTCCTTCTCCCATGTCCCGGCATCCCGTAATGAAGCAAGAGTAACCTGGTTGCCATACCACGACTGCACCTCGTCCCGTCGTATGGTGAAAGCTTCGTCTTCAAAGGCGAAGATCAGTTTCTCCAAATTATAAATCATGGCAAAATTTGCAGTGGAATTATAAACCAGTAACTGCTTCAGCTTCTCCTCTTGCAGATCGCCGGCCCTAGCCTGGAATCGGAGCTCGGCCGTAAATTCCTCTGGGTAGAGCTGAAATGTGCGTTCGATGTCATGCATGGGAAGCGAAGCATTCAAATTAATCAGGTTCCCGGCATTCCCCATATACGGGCTGGCGTAGCTTAACGAATTCCGGATATCATGCGTCAACGGATCATTCTGCTCCGCTTCATATTGAATGGCCTGTTCATTTGCCCTGGGCTTAATGAATCCCTCCAGTACAGCCATACCCACTACGCCGATAAGCAGCAGTGCAACAATCAGCCAATTTTTTCTGCTCATGGTTCATTCACCTCAAGTTGAAGGGTTAGTTTACAAGCTTTTTGGACAAGCAGCGGAATGATGACCGACGTCATCGGGATGGCATATCGCATGACGGTTTCGTAGAACGAATACGGCCCATCGATCCGCAATGCTCGCCCAAACCATAGATCACTGCCGTATTGAACCACGAAGGTGTACATGGATACAACTACGATAAATATCGACCACAGCCACCATGCCCCTTTACTCCATTTGGCCAATTTGCCTGCATTGATAATAGCTGTCTGCTTCTCATACCGTTTCAGATGCCGTGACATGGAAAGATACACCGCTCCGGTGAAGACAACAACGCACAGCAGGAGGGTGTTCACCCCTATACCGCTTGGCAAAAATCGGGCCGGGATGGTGACGATCCAGGCCAGCAAGGAATAAATAAGTGCGCTCTGAACAAGGTTATAACGGAAACGGTAGCTGTAAACTTTTTGATTATCGTCAATGAGGGCCTCGATATCTTCGATGTTATCGATAGCCAGACTGATGGCCGATTGATATTCCATGCCGTTCTCCATATAATCCGTAACCCGCGCCTCCAAATTGCTGAGAACCTCATTCTTCAGCTCTACCACTTCCTTGGTTTTGCGTTGATTCGCAAATAGACGGTCCACAAAGATCTCTAAGTCATGCCTGTTGGTCACTTCTCTGTCAGCTCCTTTCCGTTCCCGATCAGAACATCGATAATCTCGCGCGCAGCCTTCCATTCCTCCTGATTTTGCAGTAAGCGCCCCTGTCCCTCCTGGCTGAGGTTGTAATATTTGCGCCTTCCGCCCTGGGTTTCTTCTCCCCAATAGGAACGGATTAATCCCTGCTTCTCTAACCTTCTCAGACTGGAATACAATGTAGGCTCCTTCAGCTCAAATCGATTCCCGCTTCGTATCGAAATTTCTTTAATGATCTGATAGCCGTAATTATCTCCGTCCAATAACACGCGCAGAATAAAGGTATCAATATTTCCACGTATCAAATCACTGTTATGTAAGGATTCAATCAAATACCCGGACCTCCTTAACGGAATGGAATGGGTATAATATAACGCATATTACTATGCATGTCAAAGTAATACCTCACACATATATTTCTTTCTTCGTCGATTGACGGTTTACAAGCACTACTATATAATTCTTGAAAGTTCTTCCTATAATAATTAGAATCGCTTCATTATTGTATTTAGTACGTGCAGGAGGAGACGGTTTTGCTTTATAAATACATTCGACGACTCAAATACTATATTCTCCGGACTCTCCGCATGCAAAATAGCGATCATCGAATTGCGCTCGGTTTTGCCGTAGGTTTCTTCCCTTGCTGGTATCCAACCTTTGGCATTGATCTGCTGCTGGCTCCGCTGCTCGCTCGCATGGTTCGAGCGAACATCCCCTCCTCCTTCCTTGCAGCTTCGACTGGATCTGTCTTGTGGCCGATTCTATTCTATTTAAACTATAGAATCGGGGTATTTGTGCATTTGTTCACCACATTTCCCAAAACCTTTGAAATCGAAGATGCTCTCTCGGCACCTGTCCCTGAAACGGATTATCGAATTGAGACAAATCATTTTGGCAGATTAGGCGATATGGGCGTCAACTTTCTTGTCGGTGCCCTCATCAACAGCATCCTGTCTACATTGATACTCTATATTTTGCTGCGAATCTTGCTCTCCCTTTACCGCAGACCCTTACTTCATAAAATCAAAGAATTCATTCGCAGAGGAAGATTGAAGTCTTGATTAAAGCTCATATTGAAAAGCGCCTGGAACCCCCTTCCCAGGCGTTTTTTTATTATTCAGAATCACGTTACATTGTCCCTGCCTTATTTCAACTTCTCTTCAGTCCCTGGCCAGTTTCTCTGGAAAATTCGGTATAAGTTGCTAAAAGTACGGCATTCTAAAGAGGATGAGCCTTTACTACGAACCGGCAAAGGAGGGAAGAACAAAAATGAAATCGAAGGCGCAGCACGTACTGCTTGCCCCTGTTAAAGAGCGGCTTGCGAATTGCGAGGATGTCATCTATCAATCCTTACGTATCCATGGATCGACGTGTACCGTTATCTATATTGAATCCATTGTGGATATCAGCACCCTGCACGAGCATATCGTTAAACCGCTGATTAAGGAAGCCGCGTTGATTCAGCATAATTTTAACGACTTCATTGACCGTATGGATCGTGGAGATATCCTATCGGTTCCTTTTCATCGTTCTTCCTCGGCGGAGTATATTGCCAATATGATTGTCGAAGGCACAGCGGTAGTGGTTGTGGAGCAGTTGGCAGAGGCTTATTTATTCGACATCGCCTTGTATCAGAAACGGGCGGTTTCGGAATCTCAGAATGAGCTGGTGGTGAACGGGCCGCAAGAAGCTTTTATCGAAGACATTGGTACGAATTTATCGCTGCTCCGGCACAAAATCAAGCATACGGATCTCAAAACCGTACGTTATCAGATCGGTGACTATTCCAAAACTGCCGTATATATGGTGTATGTCGACGGCTTATGCAAACCTGAAGTTGTCGCCCAAGTGGACCGGAAGCTGAATAACATATCCATTGACGGCATCTTCGGGATCAGCACCTTGTCCGAGCAAATGAAGGAAGGCGTGAAATCCCCGTTTCCACAGTTCCAATATACCGAGCGACCGGATTCCGTAGCCGCTTCTCTGCTTGAAGGCAGAGTCGGCATCATGCAGGATGGAACACCGTCGGCTCTTATTGTGCCTGTCACTCTATTTTCCCTGCTGCAGTCGTCCGAGGATTATTATCACAGCTTCTTCTCTTCCAGCTGGATCCGGATTATCCGATTCGTGTTCGCCGTCATTTCATTGCTGATGCCTTCTCTATATGTAGCGATCACCACATTTCAGCCATCCATCATACCCACGGATCTGCTGATCACCCTTGCGGCATCACGTGAGAACATCCCATTCACCGCCTTAACCGAAGCGCTGATCATGGAGCTTACCTTCGAAGCCTTGCGGGAAGCCGGAACCCGGATCCCCAAGCCCGTCGGGCAGACCATATCCATCATCGGCGCTATCGTCATTGGGCAAGCAGCAGTAGCAGCCGGTGTTGTATCCAATCCGATGGTCATCGTAGTGTCCATAACCGGCATCGCTTCTTATATCATTCCGCACTTCGAGCTCGGGCTTGCGTTCCGCTTGCTGCGCTTCCCCATACTCATTCTGGGAGGGACACTCGGTCTTATCGGCGTATTTGCTGCTGCCTTCCTTGTGTATGGTCACATGGCTTCCCTGAAGTCTTTTAATACACCTTATCTACAGCCCGTTGCGCCGCTTGTGATATCTGAATGGAAGGATACCTTCCTGAGGGCGCCATCCATGCTGATGAAGAAGCGGCCTAAGACCTATGCGTCATCCAACAATTTAAGGAGAAGAAAGCCATAATGCCTCTACTCAAATTGTTTAACATGTTCAAAATAGTGCTTCCCCTAACGCTGTTGACGGGTTGCGGTTTCACGATGACCAAAGTTGAGATCAATCAGCAAACCTTTGTATTTGCCATGTATGTGGATAAAGGTCAGCAAGACGACACCGTAGAAGTTACGATTAGTGCCCCCCTTCCAAATCGGCTTACATCTGGAAGCCATGCAGGCAAGCAAGGTGGTGGTGAACCGTATGCCATGGTAACCAAGTCCTCCAGCACTGTGCAGGATGCCTTGCACCTGATTCAACGGGATCTTTCAAGGCGTTTGGACTTCAGTCACGCCAAGGTCGTTGTCGTTGGCAAAAGCTACGCGGAGGCGGGATTAGAGGAGCTTACGGACTGGTTACAGCGAGAACCGACAACCATCCTCAGTACTTATTTAATGGTTGCGTCCGGAGATGCAAAAAAAGTCGCGGAGCTGACGCCGGTCTTTGAGCAGATGCCCTCGGAGGTGCTCACCCGTTTTGCGGACCAACACAACATGATCACGACGAACTTAAAGGATTACCTCTATGCCGAATCGGCCAACCAAGGCTATGCCTTGACCTATTTGGCAACAGGCATGAAGCCTATGGTCGCCGATCAGGAGAAACTGAAGCCTTGGACAGGGATTCAAGGCACGGCGCTTTTCCATCATCATAAACTGGTTGCCACACTCCCGATGAAGGAGTCACTTGCTGTCAGTTGGGCAGTAAACGAGGTAAAAGGTCCTATGTATACCGTTTCATGGGATGAAGGTAAGAAGGCAAGCGTGTTTCTCATCACATCAAGCTCTAAGAAGTCTGTTCGTATGGTTTCGGGTCATCCAGTGTTCACGGTAAAGCTAAACGGAACAGGCGATATCGTATACAAACAAAAGCAGAAGCAGTTTGATACCCTTCAGGTGAAAGAGCTCATCGAGCGTGAGCTCAATGAGCAAATCACCGGTCATTTAACAAAGGCTCTTCATACCTCGCAACGAGTAGGAGCAGACATCCTGCAGCTTGGCATGCTGGTGGATTGGAACTATCCGGATCATTGGAAAAGAGTTCATGCCAACTGGCCCGATTATTACAAAAACGAAGTTGAGATCCAGGTTGTTACCGAAATCAAGATTCGAAACTTCGGATCCATACTCAAAATGAATCCGAAATAAGGAGGTTTGCCCATGCTCGCTCTTCTGTTCCTCGTGTATTCCTTGGTGGAATGGTATATCGCGAAGAAAAAGGCAAAAGCACCTCGTGAAAAATGGACGGTTCTCCTTCTGATCCTTGCGTTTACCGTCTGGAATTTATTCGCCTTGTTTTATCACGAGTGGCTGACCCCCAACCAACTGATTATGCTGCTGTTCGGTTGGCTTAATAACATATAACAAAACATTTATCGTTGTACCTTCACAGAGGACTATAATCTATAACGGAAAGGATGTACGAACCCGACATGCGAAATACTCCCTGGCAGCTGTTCCGTTTCGGATTTGTCTATCTTAACGCCATACCTACTGGATTTCTAATCAGTCCCCTATTGTGGAACTCCGCTTATTTAGGATGGGCAGCGATTCTCGGCGGCTATGTGATGAGTTTAATCTTCCTGTGGTTCACTGTAAAGCTCGCGCTGTGGGATCCTCAGAAACCCTGGATCGATTTCGGCAGTAAGCTAGTCAGCAACTGGATTCACATCCCGATCGTCGCTTTGGTTTTCTTCTGGTCGATCAATTACATAGGGATGGATATCGAAAGCTTCACTTTATTCTTCGACACCAATTACATGCGTGAAACTCCTCAATGGTTCGTGCTCCTGATCGTGGGTTTGGTCGTTATGATTACCACCAGATGGGGCATGGAGACGATGATATACATTTCAGATGGGCTTTTTCTCGTCATTGTCATTGCGATCGTGTCCATGAACATGTTTTTCTTCAAGGAGGCCCATTTTGATATGATGATTGCGACGGTCAGGCATCATAATTATGAGTCTGCAGTTAAGGACGCCCTGTTCTGTCTTTCTTTCTTCGCCGAATGGATCATCTTCCTCTTTCTCGCTCCCTATATCCAGTTTAATCGGAAATCGTTTCGAAACCTCGCTGTCGCAGGGATATTGGTGACTATTGGTATATTGCTCCAATGGGCTTCTGCTTTACTGAATTTCGGCCCTTATTTAGGGCGGGAAATGCAATATCCACTTGTTGAATTAATGCGCGCAGCTAGTGGGTTCCTCGCTAATGCCGATCCACTTATCATTGGATTATGGAGCAGTTCGATGTTTTTCCATAGCGCCTTTCTCATCCACGTAAGTGTAAGTTGCCTTGCCAAATTGTTTAACCTGAAGCAAATGGATGGGCCACTAATCGCCATCGTTGGGGGAACCGCTATCGTGATTGCATACCAATATTCGCAAAATCCAATCCGCTTTCTCCAGGACTTCAATTCATTCGAGATGGTGATGTTCTTTATTCTTATAGAGTTAATCCCTGTTTTCTATTGGATTGCCTCCCTGTTCCGCAAACGCAAACACAAACCTAAAGCTAATCATAAACCCGCTTGAAACTTGAAACTGTATGGATATCCTATTGAAAAACAGAAACTGGGAGAGCGGCATTTGCTGCTCTCCCAGTTTTCCGGATTATATGTCACCTTTAGTACCGAGATAAGTATGATAAGCCTCTGGATTTATACTTTTTGATCTCGTCAAAAAACCAACATTTTATGTAAGCGCTTCCTACAAAAAGGTTCTTTTATTGTAAGCAATTGGCATATTATATAGTACAGTAGACCAGCTGGCAAGGGTGGCAGCAGGAGGTGATAGGCATGGGCGTGAATGAAGCTTTGGCTTTAATGATATCGTTCGCCACTCTGGTCGTCTCGATCCTTGCCTTCCATAATAAGAAATAGACCCGTCCCTTGTACAGATGAATCTATTTCTTACGTCTGGTTGCAAGCAAATATCCACCTTGCAGGTGATGATCTGCTGTGTGAGGAGTCGGCGGCAACCGGCTCCTTTTAATACACAAAAATATCCTATTCTGATTTTCACGGAATTATGACTCGGCGGCGCCCGAATTAAGTATTTAGGATTGGCTTTACCTCCGCTATAATTTTCTCGATCTGTTTGGAGCATTCTTCATACATTTTCTTGGCCTTCTTACTCTTTGTGCTGAGGCTGAATAACTCCAAGTCCGCCTGACATTTCTTTAAATTCGCATAGAGCAGTTTCCGCTCCTCATTTTTGGGAACCTGAATCTGATCATCATATAAATCGATGGTTAGTTGTCCATAAGCATCAACTTGGGCAAGAAATACGTCCTTGATCTTGGCGCCCTGCTTGTCCAGTTCTTCCACCAGCCATCCCTGATTGAAACCTGCGACGCGCAGCGGTTCATCCATGACTTTACCATCCATGACCACAACCTGTGCAACTTTTTCCGGCGCTACCTGGATACCAAGATCTTTAGGGGTTAAAGGCAGATTCTCACGTGTCTGCAGAATATTAATCTCCCCGCTTGACTCCATGATGGCAAATTCCACGTCAGCGACCTGAAACACGTCTTTTTTCCGCAGCTGCTCCATTAACTCATCGGTAGTCAGTCTTTCTTTCTTTAAATTGCCTTCTAATATCTTCCCATCTTTAATGAGTACGGTCGCCTTAAAATCGATAAAGTCCCTGGCCTTCTTGCTCTTGAGTTGCAGGAATTCAATAAGTAATGAACAGCCTACCCATACGCCCAGCCCAATTAATCCCAAATACCAGTTCGCCTCAAGATCCAAGGAGATATAGGCGGCCAAGCTGCCGATCGTAATCCCCGTTAAATATTCAAAAAAAGAAAGCTGCGATACCTGTCGCTTTCCCAGCACTTTCGTCATCAGAAACAACACAACCACAGCACATAAGGTTCTAAGTACAATTTCCAACCATTGGGCCACAATAAAGCCTCCTCATTTGATGTCTCGACTTAATAATCACTCTATAGATTATTGTCAAATATCCTTCCAGAAATCACGCCATTATTTCCCAGGCTATACTTCATGCATGTTCTTCTGCAAAATGCGTACATTATTACGCATGAAAGGAGTGATAAAAACCAATGACCGTAGCATCCGATGTCAAAACATGTCTTTCATCCTTAAAAAGCGCTCAGGCCAGCCTTGAGCAATTTGCACTGTCCACGCAAGATCAAAATGCCAAGGATTTGTTCACAGCTGCAGCATCACAAACACAGCAAGTCGTGGACCAAGTGGCCCAGCGGGTTCAACAGCTTGAACAGGAAGAGCCTCAGTATAAAGGTTTCTAACCATTTTTTTGTTAGCTCCATCGCGTGTAAGCCCATGCATACCTCCTATCTTCCCCTGATAGGAGGTACTTTAATTGTGTTATTTATTATTGAGTTATCCTCCCCATCAGGGTAAAGTGTTAATAATGGAGACTGAATACAAAGGGGTAGATTCTATGAAGAATGGTACATGTTCTATCGATGTCATCACGTTCGGTGAATCGATGGGATTATTATATCCGGAAGGCACACGGGGCATAGGTCAAGGAGGAAACATGGCACAATCCTTCGGTGGTGCCGAAAGCAATCTCGCCATCGGATTAGCCAGGCTTGGCTGCAGCAGCGGATGGTTCGGTCAACTTGGCAACGATCCGATCGGAACCGGTATTTTGAAAACGCTTCGAGGCGAAGGTGTCGACATTTCCGCCGCCAGACAAACGGATGTTGCACCGACCGGTCTTATGCTGCGACAGAATGTTCGCGGCCAATCCTCCGTCTATTACTACCGTAAAGGCTCTGCCGCCAGCCAAATGACGCCGGACCATGTAGACTCCGAATACATAGCCAATGCCCGCATCCTTCATTTTACCGGCATCACCGCAGCTTTAAGCAGCAGCTGCCTGGAGACAATACGGCATGTCATTTCCGTATGCAAAGCGCATGGCGTCCTGATCAGCTTTGACCCTAACCTCAGGCTCAAGCTATGGAATATCGAGGAAGCACGTCCTGTACTGCTGGAGCTTGCGGAAGTCTGTGATTATTTTCTTCCAGGCTATGATGAATGCAAGCTGCTGTTCGAAACAGAGGACGAGCAGGTAATCCTGGATCGTCTGCGACAGCTTCCCGCAATGTCAATTATCAAAAGTTTCAATGGGAGCAATGTCATTGTCCACAAGAACCACACCTATTCCCTTCCCTTTGAGCAGGTGGATCAAGTGGTGGATACCGTGGGAGCAGGCGACGGCTTCTGTGCCGGTTTCCTTGCTGGTATTGCCAAAGGCTGGACACCCGAAGAAGCTCTTTCACTGGGCGGTTTAACCGGTTCACTGGTGATCCAAGCGCCCGGTGATTGGGAAGCACTTCCGACGTGGGAAGAAGTAGAGCAGCGGCGCGGGAATGCTGCTCATATCGAACGTTAACTCCTGTTCTTTAAACGAGCCATCTTTCTAATCCATTCATAGACGAGAAGGAGTGTGTTTACATGAAAAAACTAAGACTAATCGAACAAATTCATCATGCAGGTGTCGTTGCTGTCCTTCGCGGGGATTCCCCTGAAGAGGTTGTCGAGATTGCCAAACGTGCGATTGAAGGCGGTATCAAGGTAATCGAAGTAACCATGACTGTACCGTTTGCTACCGAAGCCATTACAACGCTGGCCAAAATGTACTCCTCCAAAGATCCGCAAGCGGATAATTATGCCATTATCGGCGCAGGCACGGTTCTGGATGCCGAAACAGCCAGAATCACCATTCTTGCCGGCGCCGAATTTGTGGTCTCGCCCGGCTTCGACCGCGATACCATTCTCCTCAGTAATCGTTACCGCGTCCCGGTGATGCCGGGTGCCGTAACCGTTCATGATATCGTCGCCGCTCTTGAACTTGGCGTCGATGTCGTTAAGCTCTTCCCGGGGAATTTGTACTCCCCATCCGTCATTCCATCCCTGAAGGGTCCTCTCCCGCAAGCCAACATCATGCCAACCGGGGGCGTAAATTTGGACAATCTGCATGAATGGATCAAGGCCGGCGCGTTTGCGGTCGGGATCGGATCGGATCTGACCAAGGACGCGCTAAAGAATGGAGACTTCAGTCTGATTACAGAAAAGGCACGCGCATATATCAACGCGTTTAAAGAAGCTCATGCCCAAAGATAAAAAATGATGTACTGATTTTGTAATACATTTTTTGCTAAATATTGTTATTTTCATAAACAGACAAGCCTATCAAGAGTCGACTTGATAGGCTTGTCTGTTTATTTAATCCGTCTCTTTTTGAACCAACGCTTCTGCGTAAGCATTCCCGTCGTAAACCCGCCTGCTACTATTGTCAAAACGGAATACATGAAGGTACTTCCCGACAGCAGGATGCCTCCGAAACCGATGATAACGACATCCATCAGCAAAATAATGACGCCTACATTTAACGGCAAATATTTTGCCAGGAAATGCGCCAACAGGTCCGTTCCGCCCGTGCTTGCATTGTTTCTAAGCATAAATCCAAGGCCGGCTCCGATCAAAGCCCCGCCCAGGGGCGCGCTTAGGATGACATTCGGGGCAAAAAATCGCAAAAAACCCGGTTGCAGCGGTGAAAGCAAATCGATGATAAATGAAGATATCAGCATGCCTGACAGACTATTGTAAAAGATTTCGCGATTTAATATCCAGGCTGCGATAAACATGGGAATGCTGCACAAAATGATGACGAATCCAATATGTAGATCAAACACATAGTTAGCAATCAGAGCTATGCCGATAACTCCACCGTCCAAAACTTTATGCGGGACAAGAAAAAAATTGGTCCCCATCGCGATCAGAAAACTGCCGATCACGATAATGACATGTTTTCGAAATGACACCATTTCCCCATCTCCATTTATAAGGGCATGTCTTATTTATATGCTTGTCATTTCGAAAAATTGCGAACTTGCTGTCCCGCATTTGAAAAAAATTCCACCGTGTTCAATTCGGATGCTTTTCGCTTTTAATCTTTTACATAAATTAAACGCTCGGTCCGTGCCATCACCTTGGTCTTCATATATGGATAATTCTCATAACAATAATCCACAAAATACCCTGGCTTCTCTCCATTCCAAGGGAAAATATCGTAGTGCATCGGAATGGTCAGATCGAATCTCGATACTGCGGCAAGCTCTGCGGCCTCCCGGAAGCCCATATTTCCAACGATCCCATCATTCCGGCGGAAGGCATCTCCCCCGTTGATCGGCACCATCCCGATATCAATCGAATATGCCTGTAATCTTTCAACCAGACCAGGATAAACGACGGTATCTCCTGCATGGTAAATCAACACGCCCTGGATATCCACCAGATATCCGACATATCGGTGTCCAAACTGTTCATGCTCATCCAAGGTTTCATGGGCAGCCGGAATCGCCATCAGACGGAAGCCCTCAAACTGCTGCCATTGATCGCACACCGCCGCGAACAAGCGCGCCGGTGCGACGCCAGCCTCTCTCATCGCTTCATGACAGCAAGCTGGTGCAACAAAGGCTGTCTCCGGATTCTGTTTGGCTATGACCGCAATCGTTCCCAGATCCATATGATCGTCATGCTCATGGGTGATTAGTACCATGTTCGCATTCGTGATATGCTCCGGCTTCAGCGGTGCAGGGAATGCACGCTTAAATCCCGCCTTGCGTTCCAGATCCTCTGACATATAAGGGTCGATGTAAATGACAACCTCCCCGCCTTTAAGGACAACGCTCTCCTGCCCCAGAAACCATACCGCTGCCATCCCTTCGGCTGTGGACGTCCGGTTGATTTCTTCGATAAGCAACTCGGGACCTCGACCCTTACTGTTCTGTTCCATCATCTCTATTATCTCTCCTTTCATTTTCTATCACGACTAGATTATAACATGCAGTCATTTGTAGAAATGGCCCAACCCACAAAGAAAAAAACGAGTCCAGAGTAAGCAAAAATGCCCACCCCAAACTCGTTTTGTCTCATCTATATGAATCCTAATTACGTTCAAGCGGCTTCTTCCATAGACCTAGCAGCATGCCTGATATTACCGCGCCAATAAGAACGGCCAGCAAGAACAGAAGCGCATGGTTCGCCAGTGCGGCAACAAAGATCCCCCCATGAGGAGCAGGGACGTTAATGCTCCACAGCTGCGTCAACCCGCCGGCAACTGCCGAGCCGAGGATACAGGATGTCAGCACACGCAGCGGATCGGCTGCGGCAAACGGGATCGCGCCCTCCGTTATGAAGGAAAGGCCCATCACGTAGTTGGTCACGCCGGACTTTCGTTCCTGCTCCGTAAACTTATGCTTGAAGAACGTCGTTGCCAGCGCAATGGCGAGCGGAGGAACCATCCCGCCAGCCATAACCGCAGCCATCATGGCACCGTTCGTGTTGCCGCTGGATGTAAATACGCCGATCGCAAATGCATAAGCCGCTTTATTAAAGGGACCGCCCATGTCAATTGACATCATTCCACCCAGAATAAGACCGAGAATCACGGCGTTGCCGGTACCCAGATTGTTCAGAATATCAATCAGACCGAGATTGATCCAGCTGAAGAACGGATCAAACAGGTAGAACATGATTGTTCCGGTGACAAGGAGGCCGACAACCGGGTACAGCAGAATCGGCTTTAAGCCGTCAAGCGCTTTTGGCAGTCCGGCAAATGCTTTGCGCAGTAGGATCACCACATACCCCGCCAAGAAACCTGCCGCAAGTCCGCCTAGGAATCCCGAATTGGAATTGAGGGCCATCAGGCCTCCGACCATGCCGGGCATCAATGCCGGACGATCACCTATACTCAGTGCAATGAATCCCGCCAGAACCGGAATTAGGAAGTGGAAGGCGCCGTCTCCCCCACCAATCGTCTGCAGCAGCTGAAAGAGGGGATGATGTTCACCTGCAAGCTGCTCGATCAGGAAGGAGACAGCCAGAAGAATGCCGCCTCCCACGACGAATGGCAGCATATGCGAAATACCATTCATCAGGTCCTTATACACTTTAGTGCCAATACTGCCCTTCTCTTTCGCCTGCGACTCACCGCCGCCTTCGCTCCGGTAGATCGGCGCATGGCCGCTCATCGCCTTGCGAATCAGCTCCTCCGATTTGCGGATACCGTCGCTGACAGGTCGCTGGAGCACGGGCTTTCCGTTAAAGCGGGCCATTTCCACGTTTTTGTCGGCCGCAATGATGACGCCTGCAGCCCTGCGGATTTCCTCTTCCGTCAACACGTTTTGCGCACCTTCCGAGCCATTGGTCTCCACCCGAATTTCGACGCCCATTTCCTGGGCTTTCTTCTTCAGGGCATCTTCAGCCATAAATGTATGGGCAATACCGGTTGGGCACGCCGTTACGGCAACAACAAAATCTTCCGAGGTTCCGGCAGGGCCCTTCATAGGGTCAGATTGGGAAGTCATATCGGATTCCTGATGCTTCTCGGCTTCCTTTTGTGCCGCTTCCCTCTCAGCTTTGGCGGCTTCTTCTACCGCCTGTTTCGAATCGAATAAAGCCGTCACTTCCCCGGGCGTGTTCGTATTCATCAATTGACCGATGAATTCCGCATCGATCAGCAGCCGTGATAGTGCTGCAAGTGTGCGGAGATGGGTATTCCCGGCTCCTTCCGGAGCAGCGATCATAAAAAACACATACGCCGCCTCTCCGTCCAGCGCTTCGAAATCCACGCCCTGTCTGCTCTTGGCAAACACAACGGTTGGTTCATTAACCGCTTTCGTCTTTGCGTGCGGTATCGCGATGCCGCCCCCGATCCCCGTACTGGATTCGGCTTCACGCTTCAGAATCATCTCTTTGAACAAGACCGGATCGTTGATCCGTCTGCTTGCTGCCAGGCTTGCGATCAATTCATCAATGGCTGCCTCCTTCGTGACCGCCTTCAGGTCCATGATCATCGTTTCTTGTATCATTAAATCCGTAATTTTCATGCTGGTTCACACTCCCTTGAAATCATCGTGATGACTACCACGCCATAACCGCGTCATAACCGCCGGATTCGTAGTAAAGCAGCTTACCATTCCGTGATCCTAACCTGCGGAAGAAGTCGATCAATCGTTTCCCGCACAGCCAAATCGTCCGAGAACGCCGTCGCGCTTCCCGAGGCGACCCCTGTCCGGAATGCCTCGATCGGATCCTTGCCCATCGCAAGCGTACCGACGAATCCGGCAATCATCGAATCGCCGGCCCCAACAGAATTACGGACTGTACCTGACGGTACGTTGGCATGATATACCCGATCAGTCGTGATAAACAGCGCCCCTTCGCCTGCCATGGAGATAAGGACATGCTGCGCTCCTTCCTCAAGCAGCTTTCGGCCATACTCCACAAGCTTCTCGCTTGAGTCGATAACAACGCCGAATAACTCGGCCAGTTCGTGATGATTCGGCTTCACGAGGAGCGGCTTCCAAGCCAAAGCCTTCATCAGCGCCTCGCCGGTGGTGTCCATCACGAATTCGGCGCCGCTCTTCCGGCACGCTTCGATAAGACGGCCATAGAAGTCAGGACCCAGCGAAGGCGGAACGCTGCCGGACAACACAACGATATCCCCTGCTTGAAGCTGTGACAGCTTATGAAGCAGCTCCTTTGTCTCTTCCTCATGGATGATAGGACCCAGACCGTTGATCTCGGTCTCGTCGCCATGCTTAAGTTTGACGTTGATGCGAGTATCGTCCGCGATATTTACGAAATCAGTCCGAATTCCTTCCTTGCCCAGCATCTCGTCTATATAACAGCCGGTGAATCCGCCCAGGAAACCGATGGCCGTATTATCAGCTCCAAGCTGGTTCAGCACCCGCGATACATTAATTCCTTTCCCCCCCGGAAACTTCATGTCCCGGCTCATTCTGTTCAATCCGCCAAGCTCGATATGCTCAACTTCCACGATGTAATCAATGGAAGGATTCAGTGTTACCGTATATATCATCATGATCCCTCAATTATTTTGGTTTTCTGTGAAATGGCCTTCTTCCATGATTCCGGCAAGGGCTCTGTAATTAGCGTCGCTTCGTTCAGGTCCAGCAATTTAGCGAAGGAAACCTCACCTATTTTGCTGGAATCCGCAAGGACATAACTGGAGGCGGACAGCTGATGGGCTCGCCGCTTAATCAAAGCTTCTTCCGGATCGGGCGTGGTGTAGCCCATCTCTACATCCACACCGTTCGTGCCCAAAAAGCAGCGGTCAAAACGGAAGTTGTCCATATTTTGCAGCGCAATGCTTCCGATGACAGCTTTGGTATGAATTTTCATCATGCCGCCAAGTAGATAGCTTTTGATTCTCTTGCTTACCAGCGCTTCGATGTGGGATAAACCGTTTGTAACAACCGTGACGTCCTTCGCGTCGATGAACGGTATCATCGCCAGCGTGGTCGTTCCCGCATCAAGGTAAATGCTTTCTCCATCCTCTACCTGTGCGGCCGCTAAACGAGCAACGACATTTTTTTGCTGAATGTTTTTGAACGTTTTTTCCTCGATTCCAGGTTCCTGTATCTTAGGGCTCGGCAGAGCCGCTCCGCCATGAATGCGCTTTAATAATTGACGTTCTTCAAGGTCGATCAAGTCACGCCTTACTGTTGATTCCGAAGCTTCAAGGAGTTCAACCAATTCCTGCAACTTCACGACGCCGCGTTCTTGCAAGCGCTCTAGAATGATTCGGTATCTTTCTTCCGTCAGCATAATGAATCCCCCCTCATTGCATATAGTACCATAACTATCTCGAAAAACAATCTAAAACTTTCAAAAACATTCATAATCATTCAGGGAATCCGAGAATCATTTACCATATCGGATCATTTCCATTCGCCATTTTTTGCTTGTTCATGACAGTTTACCCATTATCAAGCCGGCAAGTGTCAAAACATCGCATAAACGTTTGTAACCTGCAGCCTCTACACTATATACTGGTAAATAGGAAACTCTCACAGTATAGAAGAGGTGACATGAATGGACCAATTGAAAGAAGCCTATGAGCGAATGGGTCTGCCGGAGGATGCAACCAAGGAACAGCTCGACGACCGGTATACGCTGCTCATGCGCCAAACCCGCTCACATCAAAGGCGGGAGCCGGACCGGACGGAGGAGTTCGAAGCCGAGTTTGCCGAAATCACCAAAGCCTATAAATTCATCCTTGAAGAAGAAAACCGTAAAGCTTTGGAAGAGATGAATCAGAAACGGTACGGCAAATATAAAAGGTTTGCCGGGACAGCGGAGAAAACCGATCATTTCTTCCGTTATTATAAATTTCATGTGCTCGGCGGTATTGCTCTAGTCGGCGTACTCATTTATATCGTGATCAGCATTTTCAACCATCAGGCCGAGAAAGAACGGTTAGCCAATCTGCCCCCGGTTGATCTGGAAGTCATGTTCCTCGGATCTTATATGAATCAGGATGGAGGACAGGACCTCAAACCGATCGAAGACGCAATTCTGGCGCAATTTCCCGATTGGAAACGCGTAACCGTTAACATTAACTATGTACCGCCTCTGGATTCCAACAATCCGCAGGATGCAGCCATGCTGCAAAAGGCACTGCTTGTACTGTCCACCGAGCGCCCGGACCTGTACATTATGGATCAGACTGCCTTTGATTGGGTGGGCAATCAAGGGATGGTACGTCCGCTCGAAGCAGAGGTTGAAGGCGAGCTAAAGGAACTGCTCACGCCGGAGATGCTGATAAAGGGGAAAAATGAGGAAGACGGTTCGGAGCATGTGTATGCCGTTGATATTATGGGCAGCCCGCTTGGCGAAGAACTACCTGTCCTTAAGAAAGAAATGTTTGCGGGCATTCGTGAAGGCACGGAACGTGAAGCAAATGCATTGCGCTTCATTAAGCAATATTTGGAGACGTCCAAGCAACAATAGATGCTCCCATCCGATATGAACAACAAAAACAGCCTCGCTGCTTAGCCTTATGGCCAAACAGCCGAGGCTGTTTTTATGCGCATTATGGATTAACGATCGAGCTCAAGGATGTAAAGGCATGCGTGGCAAATCCTTCGGAAGGTTCACGGTGAGGGTTATTGACGCGGAAAATATAGCCCTGTCCGCCAATCTCATCCACAATGTACATCTGGGTTAGGCTCTCACCTTCGCCTATCATATACACGGACGCATCCTCCATGCCCTTATGCTTCTCATTGTTGCCAGCCTCACGAACTTTACCTGCCTCGGCAAGCTCTTTCTCCGCTTCCCGCTTGAGTTCATCCTCGTTATAATCCGAAGGCAGCTTCGTTATCTCGACATAATAATCTGGATCCACATTCATGGTCAGTTTGTTGGTCTTTGCATCAAAGGAAAAGATATCAAATATATACAGCGCGTAGCCATCACCCTTGGCCAGCTTAGCTGTTTTGGTCTCTTTCATGCCCTCCAGCTCAAGTTCAAAATCCTGGGTTGCTGGCAGCTGCGCGTTCTCTGAACCCGTGCCCCCGCCCCCGCCTCCCTCTACCACCGTCAGCTTGGTGAGGATCAGTTGTTTCAATTCCTCTTCGCCCTCAATGGGCTGCTCCCAATACTCATACGAGACGGACTCATCTCCCTGAAGCTTGGATATCACTTGGTCAATACCAACGCCCAGACGGAACGCGGAAGGGCCATCTGCTGTTTCAATTTCAACGGAATTGTTATCAATTTGACCTACATAGGTACCAGTTCCCTGCTTAATCTCGTACTTCGGCTCTTCGACGGGTTCAACCGGTTCCTTGGCATTATCCTCTATTGGATTCGGATTAGTCGACGGCTGAGAAGTTGGGTCTTCACCTCCGCATGCCGTTATCGCCATCAGCAGCATTGCAGCGGTCGTTAATGCGATCATTTTGCTCAAATGCCTTCGCTTAGCCATAAAACCACCTCCATCATGATTAACGGGAAACTTATGGAATATGTTGCACAATCATCGCCTTTTTGGCGTATGCTCACAGTACCCGCCCCAAAACGACAAGAGCATTCCCTTTTCCCATCAAACAAGGTATTCTAGTAATACAAGATTCAATTAGTTGATAAAGGGAGATGTTCATGTCTGGTAAAATTAGAATTTTTGCTGACAGTACTTGCGACTTACCACCTTCATGGATAGAAGAATATAATATCGGCATCGTTCCGCTTTACGTCGTATTCGGAGAACAATCCTTGCGCGACGGAGTCGACATTACGCCGGAACAGCTATACGCCAAAGTCGACCAGATCGGCAGCCTGCCCAAAACAGCGGCACCTTCTCCGTCTGACTTCATTGCGGCCTTCACGCCTTCCATTGAACAAGGCGAGGATATCCTGTTCCTCAGCATTTCTTCAGAGCTTTCTTCCACCTACCAAAATGCGTTGATCGCCGCAGGTGAGCTGCCCGAGGGCCGGGTTGCCGTGTTTGATTCACGCAATCTTTCCTCCGGCATCGGACTGCTTGTCATGAAGGCTGTTCACGCGGCCAATGAAGGTTTATCCATACCGCAAATTGTGGAGCTATTAAGCCGTACCGTAAATGAAGTGGAGTGCGAATTCGTTGTCGATACGCTGGATTACTTGTATAAAGGCGGACGCTGTTCCGGTATGCAAAACATCATCGGCAGCCTGCTGAAAATCCGCCCTGTTATCAAAGTCGTGGACGGCGGCATGATCCCCGCTTACAAGGTACGCGGCAAAAAAGAGAAGGCACTGGAGCAGATGATCCATAATGCGCTGGCTCAAGTGGACAAAATGGACAATGATCTGATTGTTGTTGTACATACCATGGCCGAAGAGGAAGCCCGCTTCCTGCAGAAGCAGCTGCAGGAGAAAACAGGCGCACGGCAGGTTAGCATTTCTACGGCGGGTTGCGTCATTTGCAGCCACTGCGGTCCTCAAACCGTCGGTCTCATGTATACCAAGAAGCCTTCATAATATTTATCATCCGTAAAAAGACAGTCCTGCTTTATAACGCTCTGCTGCAGGACTGTTTTTTCTGTACTCAGGCCTGCCTATCGGGCACTTAGTGCCTTATAAACGGGCTGCCTATTGGCTAAACATGCCATCCTAGACTAAAGTCTAGGTGAAACATTCCCCGAAGGACCGAGGACATCCCCGTCCATAACATGGTATTCTTGGATTAATCAATCTACAAAAGGAAAGGAACGAAGTTTGTATGACAAAACGTACAATCTTGGCACCGCTGCTCATCCTGCTCGGCGCATACTTGCTCTTAAACCAAGGCGGATCGGTAGGCGCCGGCTCCATCTTCGCCACATTCTGGCCTACCTTGTTCGTGATCCCGTTAGGCCTGTTTTTTCACTGGATGTACTTCTCGCTTGTTGGACGACAGGGTATCGGACTGTTGATACCGGGCGGCATTCTGCTCACAGCTGGTATTGTCAGCCAAATCGCTTCCTTGTTTGACTCGTGGGGTTCCATGTGGCCCGGCTTTATTCTGGCTGTTGCGGCAGGGCTGTTCGAGTTCTACTGGTTCGGATCGCGTAACAAGTGGCTGCTCATACCAATTAACATTCTAACCGTATTGTCGCTGCTGTTCTTCGTGGTATTCTCAATCGGACCCGTGCTGAATTACCTGTCCGTCGTGCAGCCTGTCATCGCCGTGCTGCTTGTGCTTGGCGGAGCTTGGCTGATGCTCGGACGGAAGAGACACGGTTAAGCATCCGCTACGCTAAACTGTTAACAACGCATAAAGGCACTCCGAAGGTTGGTTAACCTTTGGAGTGCCTTTATGCTATGGATGCCCTGCGTAAGCATCAAGAAGAGGCAGCAGCAGCTAAGGTTTCACTGCTGTGAAACAGATGATGAACGCTGCGGATGTAACGGACGGTTCTCGTGCCGGAGTACATCATGACGGAATGCGTTTCGGCCCGTTTACCTGGCATATACTTCACGCCGCGCAGGAAATCGCCAGCTGTCACGCCGGTAGCCACGAATAATACGCCTTCGCGCCCTACCATATCCTCCATCGTCAGCAGCTGCTCCGGATGTTTCAGCCCCATGTCCTGGCATCTAATAAAATCCTCCGGTGTCTCCGGTATAAGCCGTCCCTGAATTTCTCCGCCCAGGCATTTCAAAGCGGCGGCAGCGAGAACGCCTTCGGGAGCCCCTCCGGAGCCCACATAGAGATCGACTTCACTGTCGGTGCAGGTCTCGATCGCTCCCATGACATCTCCGTGACTCAACAGTTTAATCCTTACCCCGGACTCTCGCAAACCCTTGATCATCGCGCTGTGTCGCTCACGATCGAGAATGGATACCGTCATCTCCGACAGCGGCTTTGATAAGATCTCCGATGCTTTTCGAAGGGTTACCTCAATCGGATCATTCAAACTCAGCTTGCCCGCAAGCTCGGGTCCAACCGCGAGCTTATGCATGTAAATATCGGGTGCATGCAGAAGGGTTCCGCGGGGAGCTGCCGCAATCACGGACAACGCGTTGTTCAGCCCGCTGGCCACCGTTTCCGTTCCTTCGAGCGGATCCACTGCTACGTCCATCTTCGGACCTTTGCGGTTCCCTACGCGCTCTCCAATATACAGCATGGGCGCTTCATCCATCTCACCTTCTCCTATGACAACGACCCCATCCATCGCTGCGGAATCAAAATGCTTGCGCATGGCAACCGTCGCCGCTTCATCAGCACTGTTCTTGTCACCTCTTCCTGTCCACCGGGCGGATTGCAGCGCCGCTTCCTCCGTCACTCTTACAAGCTCCAATGCTAATGAACTCTCCATGAATGAATCCCTCCTTTTAGCTTTTTTCATTACCGATGCAGCTTATTTCAAATAATTCGTAATCAGTCCTGCGGTTTCCTCAATCGCCTTGTCAGTAACATCGATGACGGGACATCCGAGCTCCGCATACAGCGACAACGCATAATCCAGTTCTTCTTGTATCCGCTCAAGGGATGCATATTGCACCTGGTGCGGCAATCCCATGACCTTTAAGCGCTCGCTGCGGATTTTAAGCAGATGCTTCGGTTCGATCGTAAGTCCGATAATCGTGCCGTCCGTTACTTCTCTAAGCTGTGAAGGGGGCGACATCTCCGGTACGATCGGGAAATTGACCGTTTTATAGCCTTTATGAGCGAGAAACATCGATAGCGGCGTCTTGGATATTCGGGATACGCCCAGCAATATGATGTCCGCCTTCAAAATGGCGCTAACGTCCTTGCCATCGTCATATTGGACAGCGAATTCCATCGCGTCGACCCTCCGGAAATAGCTGTCGTCCAAGCGATGCAGCAGCCCCGGCAGCCGTTTGGGATAGTCGTTGAACGTATCGGCAAATGCCTGCATCATCGGCCCCATAATATCCACCGTACGAATGTTGAGTCTCACGGCTTCCTCCCGCATTACCTCGCGAAGCTCCGGCTGCACGAGCGTGTAAGCCACAAAGCCTCCGCGCCGCGCTACCTCCTCCATCAATTCGGTCAATTCATCCTCGTCGCGAACGTTCATATAACGTTTAATCTCTGTATTCGGAAGCTCGAACTGGCGTAACGTAGCTTGCACAACCGCTTCAGCCGTCTCCCCAATGGAGTCCGAACAGATTGCTATGAAATGTGTTAATGCCTGATTCATCCGATTCCTCCCATTATTCCTCGGCTACCATATCGAGCAGCATTTTGATAATATTCGTTTTTGTAATCCGACCCACAACCTTCCAGTGTTCCCCCGGATTCCCCGTGGTGGATGGTACAACAACTGGCAGGCTATCGATTTGATGATTGATGATTTTTCGCGCGGCATCCAGCACCGTATCTTCCGGCTGCACGGTTGTCACGTTAGCCCGGCGGGTCATGATCAGGCTTACCGGCATGGAGGATGCCGTTGGGTTGCCAAGCGTTACCTTAAGCAAATCCTTGCGGGACACAATCCCGGCCAGATGGCCGTCGGCATCGGTAACGATCAGATTCCCCACGTTCTCCAGAAACAAGGATACAACGGCTTCATGAATCGTCGTGGTCTCACGCACAATAACCGGAACACCGTGCAGATCGCCAACCTTCATTTTGAGCAGGCGAAACTTCTCCTCCCGGTCGCGCGTACCCCGCTTTCCCAGAAAGTACCCTACCTTTGGCTTGGCATCAATATAATCCAGAACCACCAGTTTGGATAAATCGGTACGAAGGGTGGCTCGGCTGACATTCAGCATCTCCGCAATCTGATCTCCTGTAATCGGTGCATGTTTTTTTACGATATCGACGATATCCTGCTGCCTTGTCGTCAGTTCGATAGTGATCCCTCCTGCGTGCATTTCCTCTACTTGCCGATATAATACGTCATATATAATATATATGCAACATATTTTCGTCCAAAAATACATAATTAGGTATTAATCATTTTTTTGATGCCCATCAAAAAAAGTTATAAATCCACTAAAAAAGCATGCCTCAGGAAAGTTTCCTCCCCCCATAAGCATGCTTTGTGTTTGTATTTACTTTTCATCTAATCATTATCAATTGTTTAATCTTGAGGGTCTGTACCTTTGCATTCTCCTTTACCGCAAAATCCATAAATGATCTTCACTCCGTCGGTTGGAATCGTGTCCACCATTTCATCACATCTGGAGCATATAATCAGGCCCCATTCCTCGTTTGCCTTGCCTTTCGCTGCCTCCGGACTTGTTAACGCTTTCATAACATTTCCTCCTTATGTTTTTTCACTTTGCTGCAAGGCTGTTTACGGTTTGTTATCAAGGGGTAACTCGATTCGCCACATCTTACTGAAGACCAGACCAACCGTTTCGCTAACATAGATCCCTTTATTTTCCACTATATTCTTAATGTATTGGGTAAGAAATGAAGATATGAGTAAATTATGATAATGAAACAAAAAACACGTTAAGTAATATTTATGTCATCATGATTCATGTGTGGAGGATAGGGGATACCCTTAATTTGGCATGATATGATAATATATACTTCAGATTTAATGGAAATTGACATTATAGACGGAGGGTTTGGATTGAAGAACACATGGCAGCTCATTAAGAAAGGAAACACCTCATCCGCGATAGCGGCACTGGGCAACACGGGACTGGCCATAATCAAGGGGATTGCGGCGTCTGTTAGCGGCAGCGGCACGATGTTTGCCTCCGCCATGCATTCCGTGGCCGATGCCGTAAACCAGGGGTTTGTATTCGTAGGCAGCGTGCTCGCCGAGCGGAAGCCGACCAAGAAGTTTCCCACCGGATTCGGCAGGGTCATAAATCTGGTTTGCATGGTAGCAGTGATCGTGGTTACCATCATGGCCTACGAAACGATACTGAAAGGTTTCAAGCTGTTAAACCATCCGGAAGAAGCCACGAATTTCTGGCTTAATTTTATTGTGCTGGCCATTGCCGTTATCATTGACGGTTCCATACTGGTTAAAGCCATGAAAGAGATTATGAAGGAAACCCGTGTTCAAGCATCCGGCCTTGCCCTGCTGCCCGCCGCTTTCAAAAATGCCGGCCGTGCTGCCCCGCCTACACGGCTTGTGTTCTATGAAGACATCGTGGCTACACTCGGCGCCCTCTTTGCTCTGGTTGCCATTATATTCGCATATTTCTTTAACTTCCTCATCCTGGATGGAATCGCCACAATCCTGATCGGCTGTCTGATGGTAGGCGTTGCCTTTAAGGTCGGATATGACAATATGGTCGGCTTAATCGGAGTCGCCGCTCCGAATGAAGTGGAAGAGAAGATCTCCCAGATCATTCTCGGCGATCCGGATGTCCGTGACATCAATCGTCTTCGCATCCTGCAGGAAGGGCGCAACTATCATGTGGAGGCCTACATTGAACTGAAGAAAGGGATGACCCTGGCCGAAGCAGGCCATTCCAAAATGAGAATCAACGCCCTGCTGACCCAGGATCCGAACATCTCGGATGTGACCTTGGGCATCCTAGAGGACGATGGAATCAAGCTCTGGAATCCGAGCGATCCTATAGATAACTAAAAGAGAAAGAGGCGTACCTCAGAGTCCGAATGGACCTTGGGTACGCCTCTTTTTTCATACGACTCTTACTGATTGCGCTTCAGGAATTCGACCATCCGGGCATAAGCGATTTTTTCGTTGGCCTTCTTCGTAATGCCATGCCCCTCGTCTTCGAAAACAAGATATTCCACGTCACGGCCCTTCGCCCTCAAAGCTTCGACGATTTGGTCAGATTCCTCTTTGACGACACGCGGATCGTTAGCCCCTTGGATAATCAGCATCGGGTTCACCATATCATCCAGGTACGTAATCGGCGAATCCTTGATAAAGCGTTCTTTATCCCGTTCCGGATTGCCTATCCAGCGCTCCATAATCGGCTTCCAGTGCTCAGGTACCGAGTTGTAGAAAGTAAACAGGTTGCTGACCCCGACAATATCAATGGCCGCTTTGAAATACTCCGGATTACGCCCTGCCAGCAGCAGAGTCATATAACCGCCGTAGCTTCCGCCCATCACGAAGAGCTTCTCACGGCTCGATATCCCTTGCTCGAACAGCCAATCCATGCCTGCCAAGCAGTCCTTACGCGGTCCCTCGCCCCAATCCTGCTCCACCAATTTCACGAAGGAGCTGCCGTAACCCGTGCTTCCCCGGAAGTTCGGGCAGAAGATGTGATACCCTTTGGCCAGGATATACTGGAACATCGAACGGAACTGCTTGCGTTCCGAGGCTTGCGGGCCGCCATGCGGCCAAAATACCGTATAACCGTTCGCCACGTGGTCTTTGGCACGGAACAGGAGGGCTTCGATCTCCATGCCGTCAAAAGAGGGATACGTTACGACCTCAGGCGTCACCATGTCCTCGTCGGTTAATCCGGTCAGGACATTCTTCGTGATCATGCTCCATGCGCCATTCGCATACCGGTAAATGTTAAGCGGCTTCACGGCTCCGCGGGCCAGCAGGTACAGATTGCCGGATTTCGTCACGTTCAGCTGCTCCACGATGTCCGATGGAAGAGGAATGGCGGTTAGCTCACCACTGTCTAGCGAATAGGCATACAGTCGATCCTCCACCCCTTTTTCCGTGACGATGTAAAGCGTCCGTGAATCCTTATGATAGCGCAAGAGCTGGATGCTCTCCCGGTCAATGCGGCACAGCGGTTCAAACTTCTGCTGAGCAATGTCGTAAGTGGCTACATATGAAAATTCCGATTCGTAATCCGTTGCAAATATGACCTGGTCATTGCTGGCGAACAGCACATCGCCTGAAATATGCACCTGTTCAGGGGAAGGCGTCAAGCACAACGGCTCTTCGCCTTCACGCTTCACGTAACTGACATAGTAGGTGTTGGCATACATTTGGGTATACGCGATGGTTTTCTCGTCGGGACTGACGGCACATATATTCGTTGATGTATCCCGGCCCTCAAGCAGCAGTTGATCCGCTTTGGTATCCAGATGGTATACGCGCGAGTTCAGGAAGGATGGATTGTCTTTCGACGTGGCGTAATATAAGCGCTTGCCGTCCTCTGACAGATGAACGAAATAATGTTTGTCATCCGCATCAGCCCCTTCGAACAAAGGCATCGGTTCGCCACCATTCCAAGGCAGCGCATGAAACTGATAATTCTCATTCCCGTCACGGTCAAACGCCGTTAAGATATGTCGCCCTTCCGGGTCCAGCTTGATAAAGCTTGCGATCTGATCATTGTATGTAAGCGGATAAGGGTAGGACGTCTCTCCTTCTAACTCTATGGCCCATAAATTAAACTTTCCGTTCAGGTTGCTGCTGAACACGAGACGTGACTCGTCTGCGCTGATTCCGAAGGTACGAATGCCATACGTTTGAAAAAATTGCTCCACATCGGGTTTAGGAAATTCGATCATTCATTTGCCTCCCTGACCTCATTTTATTATCCATCGGTTAATAAATGGAGAAGTTTGCCAACCACTGGATTAATCCCATTATAACGCAAAGCTTTCTAAGGGGCATCATTACATAGCCTGGCAGATTGCTACGACTGTGGACCGAGATGAGGCACTTTTTGACCTAAGGCTAGCCTGTGCGTTTGCCATCATCCGTTCACGGATTCCCTCTTCAGCCCGCATATCTGCACCAAGATTCCATATAAATGATAAGAACCATGTTTTTAATAACGAAGGGGGGATTCTCGTGCACCAAGACGAGATCGCGGAACTGGAACGTTCCATTGCGGAGATTACCGAGATCGCTACAGGCTTTGGCCTTGATTTTTACCCTATGCGATATGAGATCTGCCCGGCAGACATCATATACACCTTCGGTGCCTACGGCATGCCAACCCGGTTCAGCCACTGGAGCTTCGGAAAAACCTTTAATAAAATGAAGATGCAGTACGACTTCGGCCTTAGCAAAATCTACGAGCTCGTGATCAACTCCAATCCGTGTTATGCGTTTCTCCTGGACGGCAACTCCCTGATTCAGAATAAACTCATAGTCGCCCATGTCCTTGCACACTGCGATTTCTTTAAAAACAACGCCCGCTTCTCCGTCTCCAACCGTAATATGGTCGAGAGCATGTCGGCTACAGCCGAGCGCATCTCCCGTTATGAGATCGAACATGGCACGGAGGCGGTTGAGCAGTTTATTGACGCCGTGCTAGCGATTCAAGAGCATGTGGATCCCCATATCATAAGACCGGATAAACTTGATAAGCAGCGGTACACCGCACGGCGGATGCAGGCGCAGAAGGAGGAATCCAAGCGGCAGAAGCCTCCCGGCCGGTACGACGATTTATGGGATATGGACGAAGACGGTGAAGACAAAGCCGACAAATTGCCGGCGTCACCCAAACGCTTCCCGCCCGAGCCGGAGAAAGACATCATGTGGTTCATTCAGGAGCACTCCGACATTCTGGAGGATTGGCAGCGAGACATTATGAGCATGCTGCGGGAGGAGATGCTGTACTTCTGGCCGCAGATGGAAACCAAAATCATGAACGAGGGCTGGGCTTCGTACTGGCACCAGCGCATTCTGCGGGAGATGGACCTAACCAGCGAGGAAACGGTGGAATTCGCCAAGCTTAACGCCTCGGTGGTACAGCCGTCGCGCCACAGCCTGAACCCCTACTACCTTGGACTGAAGATCTTCGAGGATATCGAACGCCGCTGGGATCGAGAGAAGATGTTTGATGTCCGCGAATACGACTCCGATATCTCTTTCCTGCGCAATTATTTGACAAAGGAATTGGTGGAGGATCTGGACCTGTATGTCTTTGAGAAAAAAGGGCCAGAGTGGAAAATCACCGACAAGGCGTGGGAACATATCCGCGACCAACTGGTCGTCTCCCGCGTAAACGGCGGCTCCCCGTTTCTCGTGGTGACCGATGGCGATCATCTCCGCTCCGGCGAGCTGATGATCAAGCATCTGTACGAAGGTATTGAGCTTGACCTGAAGTATATGGAACGCACCATCCCCTATGTTTACCGGCTCTGGGGCAAACCCGTGCATCTGCACAGCATGATCGAGGGCAAACCGATCCTGTTCTCCTACGACGGCAAGAAGCTCCATCGGCGATTTATTTAACAACGCAATGCTTGAAGGACAATATGGCGCCATATAACAAACAGCACCCGCACATGAAGGAATTCTCCTCAACGCGGGTGCTGCTGTTGTTTACAGATATCCTTAATCTATTCGCTTCTTAGGTCCCTGTTATACGCTTACCTTCTCGGATACGGTTCCCTCTTGGACATCGTGCTTCTGAACATCATATTCATGTTGAAGCGATTCCAAATCATCGGCCAGCTTTTCCATCATTTTCACAAAAGCAGCCAATTCCTGCGAGCTTGCCGCCTGATTACGTGCGTTCATGGACGTTTTTTCCGATTCCTGCTCCACAAGACCCAGCTTGCGAATAATGCCGCTAACCTTGTCCTGAATCTCATCCATCGCCTTCTTGGAGTTGGTGGCCAGCTTTCGGACTTCCCCGGCAACCACCTCGAAGCCTCTGCCTAATTCCCCGGCATGAGCAGCCTCAATTGCCGCATTCAGACCGAGCAAGTGACTCTGATCCGAGATTTCCCTGATCAAGCTGCCCATCTGCTCAATATGCAGAATTTCCTCGCCCAGCTCGGAAGTCAGAGTATGCGCTTTATCCTGTGCCTCTGCTGTTTTGATTGCATTGTCAGCCATTAACGCCGCGCTTTGATCCAGCTCCACGATCATGGCAGTCAATTCTTGAACTGCATTTGTAATCGCTTCCAACATTCTTTGTTGATCCGATACCAAATTGCTGATCTTCTCTTTCTCTTTCATTTCGTAAGCTTCCAGGACGAGCTGGGAGTCTAAATTAAACATCTTGCTCAGCGCATGCACCACTTGGATCCACTGATCCGGTACGATTTGCTTCAGTAAATCGGTGGCGATGTCCAGATAAACCATGTAACTTCCAAGGTAATAGTCTGTTTTCAGGCCGATTCTGGAGTGAACTTGTCCGATCTTAATCCGTTCGGCAATATAAGCATCATCCACTCTCCCTGCCGCAAGTGACATCCAATATACCCGCTGAGTCTCCTTAAGCCGTTCCACGGTCGAGGTACGCTCGATAATCTGCATCAGCTGCGGCTGCGTCCCGATCTGCGCGTAAAACCGGTTAACGACCTCTTCAACCACCTTCGCAAACACATCACGATGTTTAGCCAGCAGTTCCAACCCTTGTTCATCCAATCCGATATACTCCAACTGTTGGCGTCTTTTCGGGGAAACATCAATCATTTCGAAAAATCCACTCCTAAATAACGTGATCCATCTCACAGGTTCAAGTACTTAGGGTCCATTATAGACTATATTTACCACCTAAACATAATGCTAAAGTCCTAATTATGTGTATATTTGCACCTCCTAACCGGGCTATTTCATCCCGAAGCATGAGAAACCACCCTAACTTCTTGGGTGGCTTCTCATAGCATTCCATTATTCTATCCGGTATTACCGATTCAATAGACTGCCCACATAACGCAGCAGCTCGTTCGCGCATACCGGGCAATATCCATGCTCCTCGATCAGTCTGGAGCTAACCTCGTTGATCCGTTTCAACTGCACGGCATCCGGCGTTTTGGTCGAGGTTGTAATCTTGACGATATCCTTCAGGTCAGTGAACAGCTTCTTCTCAATCGCCTCGCGCAGGCGCTCATGATTGTGATACTCGAACTTTTTACCCTTCCGGGAATAAGCCGAGATGCGAATCATGATCTCTTCCCGAAAAGCCTTCTTCGCGTTTTCCGAGACGCCGATCTGCTCCTCGATCGAACGCATCAATCTTTCGTCCGGATCCATCTCTTCATCCGTTAACGGATCGCGAATTTTCGTCCAGTTGCAGAATGCTTCGATGTTATCCAAATAATTCTCGAACAGCGTCTTGGCAGACTCCTCGAAGGAATACACAAAGGCCTTCTGGACTTCCTTCTTCGCCAGATCATCATACTCCTTGCGTGCGGCGGCAATAAAATTCAGATAGCGCTCCCGCTCCTCCTTGGCAATCGAAGCATGCTGATCCAGCCCATCCTTGATCGCCCGCAGCATATCCAGCGCGTTAATGCACTGAAGATCCTGCTTAATCAAAGCACTGGATATCCGGTTAATGACATATCGCGGATCAATCCCGGACATGCCTTCTTCCAAATATTCATTCTGCATCTCTTTCAGGTCCGCTTCTTTATACCCTTCGACTTCCACCCCATCGTACATCCGCATCTTCTTGATCAGATCCATCCCTTGCTTCTTCGTTTCCTTCAGACGCGTCAAAACGGAGAATATCGCGGCAGAACGAAGCGCGTGCGGCGCGATGTGAATATGCTTCATATCGCTTTGGCCGATCAGCTTCGAGTAGATCTTCTCCTCGTCGCTAACTCTCAGGTTATACGGAATCGGCATGACAATCATCCGCGATTGCAGCGCCTCATTTTTCTTATTCGCGATAAATGCTTTATACTCGGATTCGTTGGTGTGGGCCACAATCAGCTCATCGGCGCTAATTAGCGCAAACCGGCCCGCTTTAAAGTTCCCTTCCTGGGTCAGGGAGAGCAAATTCCACAGAAATTTCTCGTCGCACTTCAGCATCTCCTGGAATTCCATCAAACCGCGGTTCGCTTTGTTTAACTCGCCGTCAAAGCGATAGGCCCGCGGATCCGATTCCGAGCCGTATTCCGTGATGGTGGAGAAATCGATGCTGCCGGTTAAATCGGCAATATCCTGCGACTTGGGATCGGACGGGCTGAATGTGCCGATGCCGACGCGATTCTCCTCGGAGATTAACACCCGCTCGACTTCAACCTGTTCGATATCTCCGCCGTATTCGGTCTTGAGGCGAAGTTGGCAGGCCGGGCACAAATTGCCCTCGATCCGGACGCCAAGCTCCTTCTCGATTTCGGGTCTTAGCTCCAGTGGAATCAGATGCAGCGGCTCCTCCTGCATCGGGCAGCCGGATATCGCATATATAGCCCCCCGATCGGTACGGGAATGCTTCTCCAGGCCGCGCTTCAGCAGCGTGACCAGCGTGGATTTCCCGCCGCTGACGGGCCCCATAAGCAGCAGTATGCGTTTGCGTACATCCAGTCTGCGGGCCGCGGAATGGAAATATTCCTCAACGAGTTTCTCAACAGCTCGGTCGAGACCGAAGATTTCCTGTTCAAAAAACTTATATTTTTTCTGACCCCCGCTCTCTTCGAAACCGTAGGATTCGATCATGTCATATACACGGGCATGTGCCGTCATGGCTGGAGAGGGATCCTTCTTAAGTATTTCAATGTATTCCCTGAATGTGCCGCTCCACGCCAAACGGTCGCCTTCTGCCCGATATGATGCTATGCGTTCGAAAATATCCATTTCGCTACCTCCTATGAGTCTGTTTATGGGGATTGGCTTCCATTCCACAGCGTCATTAGAAAACATTCCATTTTCGAAAAAGTGTATTACATACCTATGCGACTTGCTTGGAATAGTTGACCTTATTTTCGAAGTCATGCGCATGCAATTTATCTAACCACCGGTCCATTCTACACTCGGGTACGCCACGCGAGCCGTCCCCATGCTATACTGAAATTACATTAACTTGACATTAAAGCATCTTTCGAATAAAAGGAGAGTCATCATGGCGATAAAGCATGAAGCCGAGCTGTACGCTCCCCTGAAGGCCTTTTTTGAATTGAACGGATATGAAGTGAAAGGCGAGGTACGAAATTGCGATCTGGTCGGTATGAAAGAGGGCGCCGATGAACCGCTGATCGTGGAGCTGAAAAAAACATTCAATCTGGCCCTTCTTCTCCAAGGCATCGAGCGGTTGAAGCTGACTCCTTACGTTTACCTGGCCGTCGAGAAGAGCCGGGCGAAGAAAGGAGCGGTCAATCAGCGCTGGGCGGATCTGACGGGGCTTTGCGGACGATTGGGATTGGGACTCATTACGGTCACCTTCTACAAAACCAAAGCGCCCTTCATCGAGGTGCTCTGTGAGCCGGAAATGGCGGTACAGAAGGGAAGGACAGCCATCAGGCGCAAGGAGCGCCTGTTGTATGAATTCCGTGAGCGCAGCGGTGATTACAATACAGGTGGGGTAACGAGAGCCAAGCTGGTTACCGCTTATCGCGAGAAGACGCTGCGCGTGGCTGCTGCCATGAATGCGGCGGAAGTGGAGCAGCGGAGCTCGCGTGAATCTCAGGAGGGGCATGAGCTTCAAGAAGGAACTGCCCCTGCGATACTGCCTGGTATTTCTCCCGCAGCTGTGCGGGATCGAAGCGGCGTTGGATCAGCGGCTGACATTCTGCAGCGCAATTACTACGGCTGGTTCCGTCGGGTGAGCCGCGGACGCTACGTGCTCACACCAGCAGGCGTACAGGCCCTGGCAGACTATGCTACCGTATTGAAATCATAAATTCTGGATGCAGACCTTCGAACAAGTAAATATTCGCCCATGAAAAAAAGCTGCTGATTCTCTTCCGAACCTGAAATCAGGCTCCATCAGCAGCTTTGTTATGTTATACACGATTCGTAAAAAGAAACCTTCCATGTCTAATTCCGGGCTGTAAATTCCATTACGGCCTCGCTGATGAGATTCATACCGAGCAGCAGCTCATCCCGCCCCGGATGCGTAAAATTCAGCCGGATACACTCACGGGTATGATCAGCTGCCGAGCACATCGAGCCTGGCAGGAAAGCGGCTCCTTTTAATAGAGTAGCTCTTAGGAGCGCATCCCCATTCAATCCCGGAGGTAGCCGTACCCAGAGAAACATCCCCCCGGGAGGCACTGCATACTTCGAATCCTTCCACGCGCTGCGTTTCAGCAGTTCCACCATCAGCTTGAGCCTCGTTGCGTATTCCCGATTAAGCATGCCGATATGATCTTCCAGCTTAAAATGCTTCGATTCCAGCAGATGGTGCAGCATCCGCTGGTTCAGCATGCTGGATTGCCAGTCGGCCATCTGCTTCACGGCCGTCATCATCTCAATCAAGCGCCGGTTCCCGGCAGCCCATCCCGTACGCAGCGCTGGCGCAACGGTTTTACTGAACGAGCCCACATACAGAACATGTCCTCCCTGCGGCTCCTCAAGTGAGAAGATGGAAGGAATTCGGGGCTTCGGATTCTTGGGATCCGCAAAATAAAGATCACCGTAAGAATCATCCTCCACAATAAGAAGTTCGTGTGAGATACACAGCTCCAGCACCTGCTTACGCCGTTCCAAACTCCACATCACGCCTGTTGGATTAGTAAAATTGGGCGCAGCCATAAGCAGCTTCGGCTTGTGCTGCCGAATCATGGTCTCCAGGTGCTCCGGCAGCATCCCGTCTTGATCTCCCTCCACAGGCACGATGACGGCACCTTGGAGGCGCAGCACCTGAAGCAGTCCTGGTGAGGTTGGATTCTCCACCAGTACCGGGTCGCCCGGGTCCACATACACCCTGACCAGCAAATCGATGGCCTGCTGGGTGCCCGTTGTCAGCAAAATATGCTGAGGCAGGACACTCAGGCCTTTTCGCCGGGAAAAGTCCTCGCTCAGCCACTCGCGCAGCGGCCCATACCCTTCTGCCTCACCGTACTGCAAGGCGAGTGGGTCCTCGGAGAGCACCGATGTCGCCGCTTCTGCCAGTGAATGCAAAGGAAACAATTCTTCAGCCGGCAGCTCTTCTGCCAAGGAAATAAAAGAATCCCGCTTCGCAAGTTCCCTGATATCGCGCAGCGGGGATGACAAAAGGGTCTGTGCACGGGAAGCAAAGGAAAACTGCATGGAAGTCCCTCCTCTAACCGTTATCAAAACCTCGGTTTTGTATTCAGGAGCCTCTTTACAACCTCTAAAAGGTATTCCTGATATTTATATATTATAACCTTAATCCTGCATTAGGCATAAATTTGCCGGCCTTGGCGGGTGTAGAGGGCATATTTCTCGATCGCCTGCGCACGAGTGGATACCCCCAGCTTCACATAGATTTTGCGGAGGTAATTGTCAATTGAGCGGCGGCTTACCTGAATTTCCATGGCGATTTTGTCGTATGTAATGCCCTGGACGATCCGTTCCATTATAAAAGCCTCCGTCTCGGAGAGCTGGAGTCCGCCTTCATTCATTGCAGAGGCCGTTAACGGCCAGATGCCTTGCCTTACCCAGTCGAGCGGCAACGAGGCAACGCCTTCCCGGAGTCCTCTAATCATATGTATGAGCTGAAAGGTGGATGCCTGTTTGGACAATAGGCCGCTTGCACCGCGGCTGATCAAGGATTGCAGCAACGGAAGGCCATCATTGTCGGTCATAATGACGACATGGGTCTTAGGGGACAGCTGCTTCATCTGCTCCAATACGGCTTCCGAGGTATGTTCCGACAAATGATAATCCAATAGTACCAAGTCAGGAAGCAAATCCCCGACCATTCGAAGCCCTTCTGAATCCGAGGATGTCATTCCCTCAACGAGCAGATCCTGCTGCTCTTCCAAAATCAATTTTGTTCCCAGCATGCTTGTAGGTTGACTGCCAACGATAACTACCCGCCAAACCTGATTCATTTTCTAATAGACCTCCTGTATCAGCAAACTTGAATCTCTAGTATCTCTATTAAGTAAGCGCCGTCAATTTCTTACATATCCGGTATTGCGAATCTCCGTTGTTTGCAGATGGATAGACGCAATTCGGAGCTGTCATTCATGTAGAAATAAGGTTAATTAATCCTATAGGCGCAGGGCCTTTGACGGTATGCATGGCGAATGTCTTATATGTATCCTGTTTGATAATCAAATCTATACAGATTGTATCCCACTCTATCTTTCTAGGCAATCTATTTTTCATAAAAACAAGTGCTATTAGTTCGTCTTTGCGAAAGTAATCCTGACATGTTAGAATGAAATTTGGAAAAAATGATAGTTTTTGAGGGGTGATGAAATGCCATTGTTGGAGCAGGAACACAATACCCCCTATAAATCCCGTGAGGAAACGCAGCAAAAGGGGCCATCCACCAAATGGTTCTGGGTATTTTGGATTGTTCTCATCGGGCTGGGTACCACCGCAGCCTACCTATATAGTAATCACTTGAAAGAGCAAGTCGTGGTGCAGCTGCAGCAGGATACGCGCCAGGAGATGGCGGCATTCAAAGCGGAGTACGACCAAAGGTTTAACGAGCTGGTTCAGGAAATGGACGAGATGCAGAGCAAGGTTCAGTCGTTTAATGAGCTGCTGACCTTTACCAAGGATCAGGCTAGCGGCAAAACGGACAACAGCAACAAGCTGTACAGTCAGCTAAGCCAAGTTGAGAAACAGCTGAAAGAGCTGGAACGCAAGATGGAGCTGCTGAAGTGAGAACACTGAAGTATATCCGTCCCAAGCAGTTAAACCGTACATTTATGCTGGCCATTGCACCTTTTATCGGAATGCTGCTATGTATGTGGTTAATTACGGAACCGCCGCACCTGTCGCACGAAACCGCGGAGTACATACCATCCGGCAGCATATCGGAACAGTCCGCCGTGATCAAACAGGATTTGGATCAAGCCGCTGTCTATGCGGAACAGACGATATCCTCCATTGAAAAAACGGCCAAGCTCTATCGGCAAACGACCGCCACGGTAGGAACCATTCTGCAATCAGCGGAAGCACAAACTTCACGCCCGGAGCAAATCTATAATCGCCGGATCACAACCAAACTGGGTGTCCCTATTGAAACGGTCAACAGTGACCGGATTCGAATTGAGTTATACAAGATCAACCCGGGTACTTATCACGGATATGCGATGAAGGTCAAATTGAAGGATCCTTCCGCGATGAAGATGTCGCTAGGGAGCGAAAGCGGCAGGCCCGGGTCCGTAGAAACCACCATGCGTGCCGTAAGCCGGCATGGTGCGGTTGCAGGGATTAATGCCGGTGGATACGCTGACGGGAACGGGGGCAGACATCCGCTGAGCACGACCTATTATGATGGCAAATACGTCTCGGGGTTTCAACCGAGCTTTAAGGATCTTGCCTTTGTCGGCATGAGCAAATCCGGCAAGCTGATCGGTGGCAAGTTCTACAGCCAGAGCGAGCTTGACCGGCTCGATCCCATGTTCGGTGCTACCTTTGTACCCGTGCTGCTCCAAAACGGCAGTAAAACAACAATTCCCGAGAAATGGAGAACGACCCCCGGCCGGGCACCGCGTACCGTCATCGGCAATTACAAGGACGATCAGCTGCTCATCCTGGTTACCGAAGGATATGACGAGAAGGGCAAATCGGGAGCCACGCTGCAAGAGCTGCAGAACAAGCTTAAAAATTTGGGCGTGATTGACGCTTATAATCTCGATGGCGGCGGGTCCGCATCCCTAATCCTAAACGGCCGGGTCGTGAACAAACCGTCGGACGGAAATCTGCGCCCGGTACCCACGCACTTCTTATTTTTCAAATGATAGAATCGGCACTCATATTCTCGTTTATTTTTTGGCTCAAGGTGGTTATAATAAGGTTAGCTTAGCAGGAGGTGGCAAGAATGTCGTTCTCATTAACATTTTGGATCGTCATGCTCGTATTCGCCCTTTACATGGTTGGCATTTGGACCGCGGCATACAATGATGATAAAACCAAAGGCCTGTAAGGCGTCTCCCTCGTATATCGGGGGAGTTTTATTTTTTTGAGGAACAAAAAAGGCACCGCTCATTAGCGATGCGCAAAAGGTAATTCATTTGAGGTACTAGGCATGTTTCGGAAGCTGCTGCATTTCGGACATGCATTGTGAACAGATATAGCGCTCTTTAAACTCGCTAACTCCGTCCATAGAACCACAGAAGACGCATTTCGGACGATAGCGCTCCAATATAATATGGTCCCCCTGTACAAGAATTTCTACGGGATCCCCCTCGTTCATTTGATATCTCTTGCGTAGAGACTTAGGCAGAACGATTCTTCCCAGCTGATCAACTTTACGAACAACACCAGCAGGTTTCATAACGATTGTACACCTCTTTCATTTTCAACAAGTGATTTCTGACACCACAGTTCAGAACTGATAACAAGGGCCTAGTATAATAGTTCGATAAAAAGTTGTCGAATCCTGCTGGAAATTAAGAATTTCTTAGTTTTTTTCAATATCAACTAGGTATACTGGATGATATTCCCCAAAAAACTTGAAGTTTTGCAAAAACTTATTCCATACCCGGGAAATCCAATTGACGCAGTGCTTCATATACCATAATCGCTGCAGAGTTGGATAAATTCAAAGAACGAACCTTATCGGTCATCGGCATGCGGATGCAATGCTCGCTATTCGCGGCTAGCAGCTCCGGCGGCAATCCCTTGGTTTCTTTGCCAAACACCAAAAAATCCCTGTCTTGATATTCAATGTCCATGTAACGCTTGGTAGCCTTCGTCGTGGCGTAATAATAACGTCCTTCCGGATAGAGCGCCTGCAACTCCTCAAAGGAATCGTGATATTCAATATGTACGGCATACCAGTAATCCAGCCCGGCCCGCTTTAATGTCTTGTCGTCTGTATTAAAACCGAGCGGACGGACCAGGTGCAGATGTGTGCCCGTTGCGGCGCAAGTTCTGGCGATATTGCCCGTATTGGCTGGAATTTCCGGTTCGACTAGTACGATGTGTAATGCCATGTTGATAAGTCCACCTTTTCTTCTGTTTTATTTTTATTATAACCGATTCCTTCCCGATTTCCCGGGATATCCAGAAATAACCTTCCGCTGAACCGGCGGAAGGTTATCATTGTGTAATCTTGTATGATCTTAGCTGTGACTCTTCTTAAACTGCTGCATAAATTCTACCAGCGCCTGAGCGCTCTCATACGGAACGGCGTTATATACCGAAGCCCGCAAACCGCCGACGCTGCGATGACCCTTCAGGCCGACAAAGCCTGCTTGCTCCGAAGCCTTCACGAATTCCTTCTCCAGCTCCTCAGAGGCAAGACGGAACGTAATGTTCATATCGGAACGTACCTCTGCATTCACGCAGCCGCGGTAAAAGCCTTCGCTGTGATCAATGGCATCATAGATGAGTGCGGCTTTCTTGCGGTTCATCTCTTGAACGCCTTGAAGGCCACCCTTCTCTTCAATCCACTTCAACACTTCGTTGATCATATAGATGCCGAAAGACGGCGGCGTGTTGTACAGCGAGTTATTTTTCAAATACGTATTGTAACGGAGCATAGTCGGCAGATGTTTAGGAGAATCTGTAATCATATCCTCTCTGACGATCACAACCGCAACGCCGGACGGCCCCAAGTTCTTCTGAGCGCCCGCATAAACCATCGCGAATTGGTTCAAATCGAACGGACGGCTGAGGATATCGCTCGACATATCACAGATAAGCGGCACCGAACCGGTATCCGGGAATTCCTTAAACTGTGTGCCTTCAATCGTTTCATTGGAAGTCAGATGGAGATAAGCTGCATGATCCGACAGCTTGATGTCCCTAAGGCTAGGCAGAGCCATGTACTTGCTCTCCTCAGAGGAGGCTGCCACATGAGTTTCGCCGATCAGCTTGGCTTCTTTAATCGCCTTGTCAGACCAGCTTCCCGTCATTACATAGTTCGCAACCTGGCCTTGTCCCAAGAAGTTCATCGGAATCATGGCAAATTGCGTGCTTGCACCGCCTTGGATGAACAACACCTTGTAGCCGGATGGATTCCCCAGCAGGGACAGCAAGCGCTCCTGCGCTTCGTTATGAACGGCTTCATATACAGCACCGCGATGAGACATTTCCATAATCGACATGCCGGTATCCCCGTAATTGACGAATTCGGCCTGGGCGCGCTCCAACACTTCAAGCGGCAATGCAGCAGGTCCTGCGTTAAAATTGTATGCTCTCTTGCTCAAAAGACTCTCCACCCTTTCTCTACTATGAATGCTAATTAACGCTAATCATAGCAACAATCCCATAGACCTTCAAGTGTAATTATTCACATTGAATTCTCCGGCTACCAACAGAAGAATTGGAACTTTCTACTCCAGGATCTCTTTTCCCCGGGTGCCAGGCTTAATCGAATAAACACTTCTGGCGATATAACGTGGCCGGTCCCCCACAGCGCCATATGCGCAACCGGAAAATCGCTGATCTCCCTGACTCCCGCCCTGCTGGCGCTGTGCATTAGCTCCCAGGAATAAGGATAATCGCTGCCGTTAAAGCCTTGCATTCTCCCATAAAAGGGCTTATCCGGTCTGGCATTCCAGCCTACCTCATTATCCTGAACAGACAGCAGGCCCGAGGTATAATCCGATTCGACCTCCGTAAAGCGGACAGGGACCGGTAACTTCAGTTTATACTCTGGACCTACCAGTTCTCCGTTAATCCCTATGAAATTATGAATGTACTCCTCCGTATCCATCCTCTGGCTTCCTTCGTTGCAGAGCTCATAATCTATCGTCAATGTCGTGTCTTGAATCGAGATTTTCTTAACGAGTTTTGCCGCATACCCTTTGACGTTCCTAGGATGCATCGTATATGAAATGCTCACGTCATCCGAAGTGATATCGACATCGAAAGGTTCCACCGGATACGTATACTGAAAGTGATACGGGTCCTCGCTGACCCGTTTGAGAAGGCCCACTCCTAATTTGGGAAACCATCCACCTACTTCGGCCTCTGCATAGCCCATCCCCTCATGCAGTCCAAACTCGTTGCACAATCCGGACCCGGCCTGAGGGTTAAACCCATCCGCAAACTCATGAACACAGAATGTGTGACCACTTTCGGTCAATTTGACCTGGGTAATGAAACCGGTCCGGTCAAAACGCGTGCCTTGATAACGACCGACTTCCGCTATATCGACTTCCAATTGTCCGTTTGCTAATTGATGTCCCATAACAATCGCTCCATTCATGATGAAGAAACCCCGGCCAACTTGCCTGCCGGGGCTTCTGAAATGTTGTATGCTCGTGTGTCAGGCAAGCTCGACACGAATTAGTTGACACTCATCTTCGGATAACGCGTACAGCAAGCTGCGATCCAATTCGGCAGCCCCCGGTTTCTGACTACGCAGCTGAATCTTCTCGCCGTTCAGCGTTACCGATTGAATCGTATAATTTCCGTAATCCAATCGCTTCGGATTGCTGTATACAATCTGAAGCGGTTTACCCGCAAACCGCGTATGCACAGCAGCAGTACCGTCGGCTCCAAACTGCGAAGGACTGAGCTTCGGCTCCAAGAGCAGATGTCCCAGATTTCCTTTCACTCCAAAAACCTCGGTCAGCATGGTAAGCAAAAGCCAGCTTGCCGACCCGGTAAGATAGGGATACATCCCTCTTCCCTTCTCGTTGATGTACTCGGGAATACCCGGATACATGCGGCTCCGTTCAAAGTCATTGCTTAAATCATAAATCGATTGTAATACCTCGTATCCCTCTTGGACAAAACCTCTCTTATAGAGAGCGTTAGCGTACATGACGCTCATATGGCTGAACATGGCTCCATTCTCTTTATGTCCGAACGCGAAACCGAATGCCCGCCCGAGATTTTGCTGAATCTCGCCAAAGTTCGAATTCAGACGATAGCCAATGCTCGAATCTTTTAAATACCGATCAACCGATTTCGTAATTTGTCCTACCTGTTCATCGTCCGCAATTCCGCCCATAACGGCAAAGACCTGACCTGTGAGCGTCATGCGCACGCCAAGGGGATGATCGCCTTCCACGCGCGCTCCGTCATTATTGTAATAACCGTTAAACCACGAGTATCCTTCTTGGCTTGTAATCCATTCTTTGCTGCGCAAATGCCGGATGATCCAGTCCGCTTTCAGTTTCAAATCCTTCACAACTTCCGCAACGCTAAACTTTCGTTTGTTTCCGGTCACGGAGACTTTAACAGCCTCATAATACTGATCAAGCAGCTCCAGCTTCCCCTGCACATCTTCATATGAGACGGGAGCCGTTACCGAATCGAGCAGCACAGCCATTTCCTCCGCGATTTCAAGAAACTCAACGCCTTCTCTGTCCTGCCATGCCAGCAGCAGATCGCCAAGCTGCATCAAATTGCTTGCATAGAACGCAGTAAAGGCCACGCTCTCGCCTCTGTCCGGAGCAAGATCGAGACCATCATTCCAGTCCGCTCCCTCAAGCTTGATGTTATTGTGCTCACCTACATTAAAGAACGGAACCAGATTCTGCAGCAGCATGTGCTCCAGTATCGTACCTTCGTATACCTCACCGTTCACAGTTAAGAGTAGATTCCCATGCTCAGGCAGCCATCCGGTGTCCTTCTCCTTGCACCGACTTACAAATACGTCGCGGAAATAGGTCTGCGGCTGCTTCAGAAAATCCAAATCCCCGCTCTGATCCAAATAAAGCAGTGTCGTCATGAATGGCCATGCACCGTGATCCATCCATACGCGCGGTATGTTGTTCCGGTCAGCGATAAACTCACCGGGCTTCGTTCCAATAATTGTAGCATTGCTTCCATCAATCCGTACACCTGCATAATTATTAAGCAGCAGATACCGGACCTCGGATGGTTCCATGATCATCAATGCCAGACAGTCCTGCCAGAGGTCACGCCATCCACGTCCTCCACGGCCATAGTCATGATAAGGAAGAAATGAGTTGCCATAGAGACGCCTCAATATCGGCTGCAAGGTTACCCATTTCATCCACAAGTCCTGCTGCTGATCGCCGGTATGGAAGGATACGGTACTCAGCTTGTCATTCCAATAGGCTTCATTCTGAGCAAGCAGCTCATCAAAGCGCTTCTCCGATAAATACGTTTCGGCAAGTCTTCCGGTCTCGGCGCGATCTTCCGAAATGACCATCGCCATAACATAAGCCCTGGATTCGCCAGGCTGCAGTTGAACCCCCGCAAACCGTAGACCTCCAATGGCCTCATATCCCTCCAAGGAGTCACCTGCCTGCGCGCCCGCTTGCTTATTGGCAATGATAGCCTCAGGCCAATCGAGCGCGCCGCCTTCCCCAATATACTCTTCAAGCACCGGAAAATAACCGATCGGTTCCGCACCGTCCGCTTCCGCACCTAGGACGCTGTAGGATACGTGATTAATACGGTGACCCCGCTCGTCAAATGAGAGAGCAGGCTGGACTTCGATTCCTTTGCGATGGACAAAGATCCGGTGAAGCAGGGATGTCACGTGACGGTGGTCCCGCAGGTCGTCTGCCGAACGGCCATACAGCGGGATCGCCGCGGTAGGGGTCAGTTTTAGCGTCTGCTCGCCTACGTTGGTCAGTGTTACTTTCATTAACTCGATTTTGTCATCCGTTACCGGAACGAAGCTGGTTACTTCCGCTTGCAGTCCGGCTTCCCCGTTCATCCGTGTCAGCTTATGCCATAAAAACCCGGCTGCCAATTGGCTTTCTTCTTCCTCGTTCATGAACCGGTTTGCATTCTGCTTGGCTGAATTGCCGGTTACGGACCATGCACCATGCCCGTCAATATGCACCCAAAAGTTACGTGCGGACTTGGAATTATGTAGATCCTCCACCGATACGGGCGACATGAAAAACGTATTATGACTGCTTGTCATTTCACCGTGAAGATTCGTCGTGACGGCCGACATCATGCCGGCCTCATTCACTAAAGGGAAATATAAATAGTTATGATGTTCGGGATTACGCAACGTAAAGACCCCGTGGTTTCCCTCAAACTTCCATCCTGTTGATTTCATATCGCGATCTCTTCCCTTCTATGCCTTAGGATTTGACGGCTCCGGCCAGCGCCCCGTCCACCAGATATTTCTGTATGAACGTGTACAGAATGATCAATGGCGCCGCTACGATCGTAATTCCGCATGCAAGCAGCGGCCAGTTATTCCCGTATTGCCCCCTGAATTCCTTTAGGCCAAACGTAATAGGATAGTTGGACGGACTCGGGAGATACATGATCGGACCAACAAAATCATTCCAGATTCCAATCGCAGTCAGAATGACGCCGGTTGCGATAACCGGCTTCATCAGTGGCAGAATGATCTGGAACAGGTAGCGGATATAACCGGAACCATCCATCCCTGCGGCCTCATCCAGATCGCGGCTAATCGACTTGATGTAGCCGACAAACATCATGAACACAACGCCCGTTCCCGTCGTTTTCAGCAAGATATAACCAAGCTTGGTATCATACCCGAAGAACGAAACACTCTCCTTGAAGGACAGCATGAGTTTATATTGGGCAACCATCGGATTCGGAAGAAACTGGGACAACAAAAAGAACATATAAATGAAGCCGCTCCACATCACATATCCGCGCGCGACCGGGAAGGCCGCAAACAACGACACGATGATGGTCAGTACCGTCGCAGATACCGTATAAATTAAGCTGTTCGCGAAATAACCGGCGAAATTGCCCTCAGACCATGCCTGCGTATAATTGCCCCATTCCATGTTCTGGACGATCCCGATCGGATTGAGCAGATACTCATTGAAGGATTTGAGTGATACGTTGAATACGAGCAGAAGCGGAACGACATACAGAATCAGCAGCAAACCGATGACGGCGTAAGAAAGAATTTGCGTGGTTTTGGAATTTCGCATCAATACTCCACCTCTCTCTTACGCGTCTGTCTGACAGCCACCACAACAAAGAGGAGAATAATCAGGAACTGCACAACAGACAGCGCCGAAGGAAGGCCCATTTCCAAACTTCCCCGGAACGTCTCTTTGTACACGTCGTAAGCCATCGTCCTTGTATTGAAGCGACCGTCTGTTGTCGCCAAAATGATATCAAAGGTAGACATTGCGCCAATGATGGATAACAGCATATTCACCGTGAAGGATGGTGCGATCAGGGGGAAGGTAATATGACGGAAAGATTGCCACTTGCTGGTGCCGTCAATATGACCCGCCTCGTATAAATCTTTAGGGACCGATTGGAGTCCAGCCAGAAAGATCAGCATGGAATAGCCCATGTACATCCAAATCTGGACGAAAATAATATAGCCAAACGCGTGAGTGAAACTCCCAAAGAACATGTCCTGATAGCCGAAGAGAGCGTCGTAAAGGCGGTTGACCGGTCCGTTTAACGGATCGAACATCATCCCCCAGATCAGAGCAACGACAGCTACGCCCAGTACAACCGGCAAGAAGAATACCGCGCGATAGAAATAATCGCCTTTCAGGCGCTGGTTAATGATGACGGCGATAAACAGAGCGACCCCGTTCTGCACGATCGTAACAACGAACATAAAGATCAGGGTGTTTACGATGGAACGCCACCGCTCCCCTGAGTTCCCTGAGAAGAATAATTCCTTATAATTATCAAGCCCGACAAATTGGTACGTGCTGCCCGGGAGGTTCTTAACATCGGTAAAAGAATAGATGACTGTCAGGATCGATGGTCCAAAATAAAACACGATGTAAAGCGCCATCGGTATCAGCAGCAGCAATAAGGGTATGAATCGGTTAAATCCTTTTCCAAATGGATACATCTCTCTCACCTCGCAAAATCCCATTTCAATAAATGTCGGGGCCTGCTGCACAGACCCCGACTACAGTATGGTTCATTCTATATAGGTCTCTTTATAATAGAAGAATCTTATTTCGGAGCAGCAGCTTCCCATTCTTTTTGTTGAATATCAGCCAGCTCTTTTGCTGTTTTGTATGGACCGCCCGGTGCCAGGAATTCCGTATGAACACCTTCTGCAGCCAGATGCTCGCCAATATTTTGACGGTTAATCATCATGATTTCGTACGCCAATTCGAACTCTCCGAGATATGGGGTCAGTTCATTGTCAATAAAGTCGCTTTCCGTCTGAATGTTATCCTGTGTCGGAATGAAACCGGCAGCTTTCACGAATGTCGTGTAATTTTCCGGCTCGGAGAAGAATTCAAGCCATTTTAGGGCTCCTTCTTTGTTCGGTCCCTTCTCGGTTGCATACCAGGTTACGTCATACTTGCCGACAAAAGAGGCATTCTTGGCTGCATCTTCCGTAGCCGGAAGCGGGAAGTAACCGAATTTCAGCTCCGGATTTGCTGCTGCGACGGTTGGAGCATCCCAAGAGCCATCAGCCAGCATGGCTGCTTTTCCTGTTGCAAAATAGGAAGGCGCTGTTGCATAATCAATCCCCATGAATCCGTCAATCATGTAATTGTCTTGAAGCGTCTTCATTTTTTCCAATACTTCGATTGCTTCTTCATCGTTATAAGCCGTTTCGCCTTTCCAAACGCCTTCAATCCATTTCTGCTGGTCTCCGCCGCTAAGAATTTTGGCTTGCAGGGCGAATACAGGGAGTTTCAAAGGCCATACGTCTTTACCTGCAACAACAATCGGGGTAATGCCCTTGGCTTTCAGATCATCATTCAGCTTGATGAACTCCGACCACGTTTTCGGAACACTCAATCCATTCTGTTCAAAGATTTCCTTATTGTAGAACAGACCGGACATCGCAACCTTGCCCGTTGGAATCGCATACACTTTATCGTTATAAGTTCCGGCTTTTTCAATATCGTTAGCATTATAATTCTTAATGAAGGCTTGGTCGGATAAATCCGCGATCAATCCCGTATCAATCCACTGCTGCCAATCAGGTACTTTCGCACCCGGTGTCCATTCCTGCGGGGAAAGTCTCATTCCCGATAAATCAGCCAAAACGTCGACGTCATTAGCGGTGATTCTTGCTCTCTGCGCCTGCTTGTATTCGTCATCCGGACCCGTAGTGGTATACTCTATCGTATACTCAGGATACTTCTCTTCAAATTTCTTGTTGATCTCTTCAACCGCTTTATTGATGTTATCTTGTTTCCAGTGTAAAATTTTGATGACCTTTTTATCACCTTTCGAAGGTGTGCCTTTATCGGCTGAATCACTGCTTCCGCAAGCCGCTAGCGAGAAAGTCAGAGCACCCGCCAAAAGTATTGCTGATAATTTCTTAATCATTTCCTTACCCCCTGAAATTAAAGTGCAATTCATTATGAAACCGGATTCATCATTCCGCTTTTTCTCGCCCAGTACAATCTTGATGTTACGAAACAATAATTATTAATTTTCGCAATTCAGCGAAATATACCGAAAGCGGTTTCGCAAGGCCTATTATTACTCATAATATTTTGTTTGTCAAAGCTTTTTTTTCTCTTTCCCAAAATATTTTGTTATTAAACGCGATACAGCTTTATTCCTTTCTATTACAAGCATCATGACTACTCTCTTCATTGACTTACCTAGTTAAAGCAGATACACTAATTTACGAAACAGTTTCGCTTCTGTACTGAATAACGACAAGTAGCAGTCATATTTAACGAAAACTCACGAAAATTATGAAATGATAATATAAACAGAATAAGGGGCGTTTCGCATGGCGTTAAACATCAAAACAATCGCTAAAATGGCCGGGGTATCCGTATCCACCGTCTCCAAGATTATCAACAACTACAGTGATGTATCCGAAGAGACCAAAGCACGCGTGTTGGAAATTATGAAAGAGACGGGATACACCCCTTCCAATTCTGCGAAAACATTAGCAACCAAGAAATCGAATTTGATCGGCATCATATTTGCGGGAAAGCTGAATGTCGATTTTACTCATCCTTTTTTTGTTGAAGTTCTCAATTCCTTTAAGAAGCAAATGGGGGTTCTCGGTTACGATCTACTGTTTTTTTCGAATGAGAAATTCCAAGGGGATGACGCCGACTACCTCGGCCGATGTCGTCATTATCAGGTGGATGGCTGTGTCATTATATCCGGCGAGGAAATCGAGCCCTCGATTAAAGAGCTGGATGAGAGCGATATTCCGTGTATCGGGGTCGATATTGAACTATTCGGCGAAATGTCGGGGCATATCATGTCCGATAATTATAAAATGTCCTCGAAGGTCGTGGAGCATTTCTATCTTCAAGGTTTCAGAGACTTGGGGTTCATCGGAGGCAGCAAGGAGTCTGAAATCTCCAACAAGCGTGAGGCCGGTTATCGTAACGCCATGGATAGCTTTGGACTTCCGGCCCGGGCGGAATGGTTCCAAAGCGGTGAAGATTTTCATGAGGCAAGCGGATACAAAGCCATGACACGGCTGATCCAAGCAGGTTCCCTTCCTCGCGCGATCTTTGCGGCCTCCGATCAGATTGCGATTGGAGCCATCCAAGCGCTTCAGGAACATAGCCTGAAGGTCCCTGACGATGTATCGATCATCGGTTGTGACGATATTGAGGCGTGCAAATATACAACTCCCAAACTAACGACGATTCGGCAAAATAAAGAGAAAATCGGTCGACTGGCAGCGCTCATGCTCTATGACCTTATCCATAAACAATCACCCATCAGCTCCTTTGTCGTAGAGCCTGAACTCATCGTTCGGGAATCTTGCGGAAGCAACACGCATCACTACGGATACTTTAAAGAGTAAAGCTGGGTAAGGGAGTGCGGGGCTGCTTCAGCCAAGAGCAAGGTTATTCATGCCTGCCTTTGAAAATAGCTCTTATTCTCCTAGGTATGATAATCCTCGTCTAAACCTAGAGCTAGGCTTTATATGTGTGCAAAAAAAGCCCAGGGCATGATGCCCTAGGCTTTTTGACGTTGTTTATTATAGGTCGTAGTACAGGGAGTACTCGTGCGGATGAACACGGATGTTAACCGCTTTGGCTTCGGCACGCTTGAACTCGATGAAGTTCTCGAGGAATTCTTGCGTAAATACGCCGCCTTCTGTCAAGAACTCATAGTCTGCTTGAAGTGCATCCAAAGCTTCATCCAGGGAACCCGGTACGCTGCGGATTTCTTTCTTCTCGGCATCAGACAATTCATAGATGTTTTTATCGAATGGTCCATAACCGAGTGCGGTAGGATCGATTTTACGCTTGATACCGTCCAAGCCAGCCATCAGCATGGCGGAGAATGCAAGGTAAGGGTTCGCCGTGGAATCCGGTGTACGGAACTCGATGCGGCATCCCTTCGGCGTTACGGCTGCAACCGGGATCCGCACTGCGGCAGAACGATTGCCCTTGGAAAATACGAGGTTAACCGGTGCTTCATAGCCTGGTACCAGACGTTTGAAGGAGTTGGTGCTTGGATTCGTCAAAGCGATCAATGCAGGCGCATGGTACAGAATACCGCCGATGTAGTGGATCGCTGTTTGGCTCAGGTTAGCATAAGCGCCTTTTTCATAGAACAATGGGGTGTCTCCATCGAAAATGGACTGGTGAACGTGCATGCCGCTTCCGTTATCCCCGAACAATGGCTTCGGCATGAATGTAGCTGTTTTGCCATATTGGCGCGCTGTGTTATGCACGATATATTTATAGATCAACAAATTGTCAGCTGTTTTTTTCAATGTATCGAAACGGAAGTTGATTTCCGCTTGGCCGGCAGTTGCTACTTCATGGTGGTGACGCTCAACGCGAAGTCCTGCTTCATCAAGCAATCGGCACATTTCGCTACGGATATCCTGTTGAGTATCCACGGGTGCTACTGGAACATATCCGCCCTTAACGCCAACTTTGAAACCAAGGTTGCCGCCTTCTTCCTTGCGGTTCGTATTCCAATGCGCTTCCTCGGAGTCTACGAAATAGCTGGAGCTGTTCATGGAGCTTTCATAGCGAACTTCATCAAACAGGAAGAACTCGGATTCCGGTGCAAAGAATGCTGCTGTTCCGATACCGGCCTCTTGAAGGTATTGCTCGGCACGAGCTGCGATACCGCGCGGGTCACGCTCGTAAGCATCCCCTTCCGGAGTATAGATGTTGCTCATAATGTTAAGCGTAGGATGTGCTGTAAACGGATCGATATAGCAAGACTCCGGATCAGGCATCATAACCATATCCGATTCTTCAATGCCGCGGAATCCTGGAATAGAAGATCCATCGAACGCTACCCCGTTCACGAATGTTTCTTCATCTACTTCTGAAGCCGGCAAGCTAATATGATGAACCCGTCCCGACAAGTCTACAAAACGAAAATCAACCCACTCAATATTGTTCTCTTTAATGGTTTGCAATACTTTCTCTACCGACATGTCTCTTCCTCCCAATTTCCGAACATTAAGACTTAAACAGCTTAACAATGTTCATAATCTTTCGATTTCTTTTCGTCATTATATGCCGGGAGATAACCTGACGTCAATACCTATGTAAGGTATTTTTGAAAACAATGTTAGGTTATATAACACAGAAAACCAATTAATGTAAACTTAAAAAAGACACCTGCAAGCTTTTTGCAGATGTCTTTTTTCTTAGATTTAAGGAACTGGCGAACCTTAACTATGTTCTTAACGCTATCCCCGAGTGTACAACGTCGCTTATCAATTACTATACGCGCGCAAATTCAGAAGCAGGTGCTTTGGAAGTCGCAAAGCTTTTGCCTACCAGTGGGGCCAGCTGCTCCAAGTCTTTAAGCAATGCGGCAAATTGATCCGGGAACAGGGATTGAACCCCGTCGCCTGTCATGGAATTATCTGGATCCGTGTGCATCTCAATAATAAGGCCGTCTGCCCCAGCCGCCACAGATGCCTTGGACATCGGTTCGACAAGCTCACGTCGTCCTGTTCCATGGCTCGGATCAGAAATGACCGGAAGGTGGCTCAACCCTTGTAAAACAGGGATGGCAGATAAATCCAGCGTATTCCGGGTGTACGTTTCGAATGTTCGGATTCCACGTTCACAGAGCATGACATTCGGATTGCCGCCGGCAAGAATGTACTCCGCTGCATTCAGGAATTCATCATAGGTTGAACTGAAACCTCTTTTCAACAAAACCGGCTTACCACAGGTACCCAGTTTCCGAAGCAAATCGAAATTTTGCATATTACGGGTTCCCACTTGCAGAATATCAGCGTATTCCGCGCAAATATCCACGTATTCGGGCGTCATAACCTCCGTAATCGTCAACAGGCCATGTTTTTGCCCGGCTTCCGCCATCATTATCAAACCTTCAACGCCAACGCCCTGGAAGCTGTATGGGCCCGTACGTGGCTTAAAAGCGCCACCTCTAAGCACCTGTCCGCCTGCTGCCTTAACCAGCTGCGCGATCTCGTCAATCTGCTGTGCGGATTCCACGGCGCATGGACCACCCATGACGACCAGATTGCCGCCACCAATCTTGGTGCCTTTAATATCAATAACGGTATCATCCGGATGAAAATCACGACTAGCAAGCTTGTAGGACTTGGAGATTTTAACCACATTCTCTACGCCCTTCATTTGGCGAAGGTGCTCCGCAAGCTTCGGGTTCACGCTGCCGATCAGCCCGATTACGGTACGGTCCGCCCCTTTCGATACGTGAGCCTGCAGTCCTTCCTTCTCAATCTCGCTTACGATATGCTGAACTTGTTCCTCTGATATTTGATTGGATGTAATAACGATCATAATAAAACCTTCTTTCTGAATTTATTCCATTTTCAAATCGATGGATAATCGCTTTCGCGCTTGTTCGCTTTTAAGCTTTTATGCTTTTATCCGATAAAGTAAATATACAGAAAAAATCTCCCCTCGTCAAGCCCATTCTTCAAGCCTGCACGATCGGGAGATGTCGATTACCTGTTACATCAATGTTTTGCTGCGTCCTTCCGCTACGGTTCGCTTCACGAGTGGTATCGCAATTCTTGCCGTTGTCCCAATTCCGGCTCGGCTGAATAACGTGACCCCATATTCGCTGCCATAGTGAAGTTTGATTCGTTGATCCACATTCCGAATACCGTATCCGGCATTGGTTAGATCCTGTCCGCCTGTATTATCCAAAACTCTGCCGGGCGGGAACCCGACTCCATTATCGATAATCTTAAATTCCAGGACGTCTTCCAGCACTCTGGCGGTAATTCGAACATGAATATAATCCCCGGTCCAGGCATGCTCCAGCACATTCTCGATAAACGGCTGCAAAATCAATTTCACGGTTTCATACCGGACCACTTCCGGCTCGAAATCATAAGTAACCTGCATCCGTTCGTCGTATTTAATCTTTTGAATATCTACATACGCCTGAGCCTGTTCCAGTTCATTCTTCACGGAGATGATATTCCAGCCATCGTTAAGCGACAGGCGATAAAACTTCGCTAGGTCCATCACCATACGCTGCAGTTTATCCAGCATCCCAAACCGCGCCAAGCGGCTGATGGAGGATAGGGTATTGTATAGAAAATGCGGATTAATCTGCGCATGCAGCGATTCCAGTTCCGCTTCTTTTTTCTGAAGGTCGGCCAGATACACCTCATTGATCAGCTTGCCGATATTGCTGCCCATATCATTCAGAGCAGAGGAAATATGCGTAAATTCATCATTGCCCTTAAAGGATACCCGCTTGTGGAATTCTCCTTCCTGGAACGAGTCCAGCACCGATACGATTTTGGAAACCCGGCGGCTGAAGTATCTGGAAACCAAAATGCTGACCACAAAAAAGATAGCGATACAAATCAGACAGATCAGATAAGTTAAATTACGAATCTTGACCGTATCTTTCTCCACGATTTGCGCAGGGACAACGGCAATCAAATCCCATCCGAGCTGGGGAATGGGCTTCCGAATGAGGAGGTCACCGTTCTTGCGAAGTTCTTTTTCCTTGAAGACGGTTGTCTGTATGCCACCCGATGATAGAACCACCCGCCCTTGGGAATCCGATAAATATAAAGCCGTTCCGTCACCGATCTTGTTGTAATCCATGCTTTCGAAGAGGTCGGTCATACTGACGTTGATCCGCATGAATCCGATCTCCTGCGGTTTAATGGTCGAGCTGATATCCACCAACCGCCGCAGCAAGGAAATGCGTCCGTTCCTCACATCGTCTTCAATCTGTTTCCATTGCAAGGTTACGCCATAATTCTCTTCCTTTGGATACAGCTTATACCATGATCGGTCCTCTAGTCTGTCATATTGATAAATATCAAACAGACGTTTGTTGGAATCCAGCGGATCTGAATTCGAATAATTGTCATAGATCTCCCTAAGGTCGTCGTTACGCAGGTAGATCGATAACCAGATCCTTCGGTTAGCCGTACTCACCGCGGTCTCCAACTTGGGAATCAGCACATTAATCGTTGTGTCGTAGCTAATCCAAGCGCTTTCAGTAAACCGCAGGCGGCTGTTAAAGGTCGTATCAAAATAAAGCATGTCCGAGATCCGGATCATGTCCTCCATCTTATATGATATATTCTCGCTCATCTGATGCAGCGTTCCCTGAATATTGTTATACGTCTGCTCGCGAATGGACTTTACGAAGACCTGATTCGCAATCTGACCGACAAGCAGCACCGGTATAATGATGAACACGCAGTAAGAAATCATTAACTTGTACCCGAAAGGTATCTTGACCCGTATTCGTTCGAATTTCCCTGCCATCACCTGTTTGACCCCACATCTAATCTGAATTTTGCCAATTACGAGTGCTTGCGCCGGTATTCCAGAGGTGTCATTCCATACATTTCCTTAAACTGTCTACTGAAATAAGGCAGATACTGATACCCTGTTTGCGATGCAATTTCGTATATTTTGAGCTTGGTCGTCTTGAGCAGATCTCTAGCGCGCTCCATGCGGAGCTTGATTACATAATCGCTGAAGTTATGTCCGGTTTCTTCCTTGAAGAGCACCCCAAGATAATTCGGTGAAAAAGAAAACCGGTTTGCCATATCTCGCAGCGTGATATTCTCATGCATACGCGCTTGGATATTTTCTATGATCTCTTCGACCAGCCTGCCATTCTTTGTTGATTTTCGGTTCTTGAGCATTTCCGAAATTTCCATTGCCTTCATGCGAAGCCATGAGAAGATATCATCCATCGTTTCAAAATGAAGTAGAATATCAAGATTTTTGAGATCCAATCCTGCCATACGGTATAACTCTTCATTAATCGTCTGCAGATGACCTTCGAGCTTCACCATAATATACACGGCTAAATTACGTATGGTGAACTTGGATCTGATATTAGAGGCAAGCAATTGAATCGCTTCCAGTTCATCATAAATACGAACGATATCATACTCTGTCATGGCTGTAAATAAGGCATCCAGACGGATATCGAGACTTTTTACATCCTCACGGTCCTCGGTAGGCACCTCGCTGTACAGAATCCATTTACCTTTGCCCCGGAACATTTTGTAGTCCAGCGCGGCCAATGCCTCCTGATACGACGTGTGAAGCTGCTCCAGTTGGTAGGCAGCTCTTCCTTCTCCTACCGTCATCGTATAGTTATATTCCTGCTTCAATTCCTCAAGCAGGGATTGAAGCTCTTCTTTGCCCCTGCCCCCGTTAAGCAATACGGCCGTCCGCTGATCTGTTACCTTGCATATGTATTCGAAGCCGTTCTGTTCGAGCAGTTTATGCAGTCTCGAGAAATACTCCTCTATGACACTAAGCTTTTCCTCGGAATCGAGCAAGCTGCTTCGCCAAGTGCTCACATTATCAAGCTCTAGCAAAATGACACAAACCGGCCAGTGAAGCTCCGTCAATCGGTACTCCCGCTTGATAATATCCAGTATGGCTCCATCGTAGGGCCTCTGGAGAATTTGCAGGAGGTACTGATTTTTGAGGATGGGGATCATCTGCTGGTAAGCTTCTTCCGTCTCTTTGCGTTCATGGAGACGATCCAACTCCAGCCTCACCTTCGTTAATGCATCGATCAGCTCCTGATCCTCCATCGGCTTTAAAACGTAACTGCATGCATTCAAGGCAATCGCCTGCTTCACATAACCAAAGTCCTGATAACCGCTTACGAAGATAATCCGGAGTTCCTCCTGCAATTTCAGTGCCCGCTGAGCAAGCTCAAGCCCGGTCATATTCGGCATGCGAACATCGGTAACGAGGATGTCGATCTTCTCCCTTTCGAGAACCTCACAGGCAGCAAAGCCATTATTGACCGAGTCTATCACTTTCATTCCGAGATTTTCCCATGGAATAAAGCTCTTCATGCCCTCTAGGTCCAGTATTTCATCGTCTGCCAGCAGCACTTTATACACGGGTATCATCTCCCCCATAAATTCCGATAAGGGTATACTGCATAAGCAGCATACCCTTCTTGGTTTTAAGTAAAGATTATTATTGGCCTTTCATTTTTGCAACGTTTTCTTGCCATTTCGTTGTTTTGAATGCAAGAAGTTTATCATATCCGGCAGATTGCGCATCGGCTTCCGCCTTGTCGAGGATTGCCAATACTTCGGCATCATCCTTCGCATACAGGGCTTTCGCTCTGGATTCTGTAAAGATATCCTCTACACGCTGACGGATAATTCCTTCCTCGCTGTCCGGGGCCGGATCGAGGTTGATGTATTCCGTAGCATTTGCTTGAGTCTTCCAAGTGACTTCATACTGCCAACGAGTGGACCAGTTACGCTGCTCCTCCGGCAATGTGCTTTCATATTTTGCTTTTGCTGTATCAATAAATACCGTGTTACCGTTCCAATGCAAGTTCGTTGTTATCGCTTGCAGCTTGTTAAGACCGGCTGCATCAGATACATACTTCTCAGTAAATTTAGGTGTCACACCGTCGTCTTCAAATCCATCCCAATATCCTCCTGGAGGACCCCACATCAGAACACTTTGTCCTTCAGGACCTGTGTACCAATCCAGGAATGCGAAGATCGCTTCTGGATTTTTAGCAGACTTCGTAATTACACTTACGTTCCAACCCAATTGCGTGTAAGTACCAGGGAAGATTTTGTTCTTGTCCAGGCCTTCTTTATGAATCGGCCAGATCATGAAATATCCTCCGTTTGGATCTTTTGCTGCCAAATCGGCATGTGCGTTCATTGCATTTTCAGTCGGGCTTGAAGCAGCATATACTGCAACTCGTCCCGTGTTCACTTTCTCTTTAACCTGATCTACAGTTTGAGTCATAGCATCCTGAGAAATCAACTTCTCACGGAACAGCTTCGCGGAATACTGCATCGACTCACGGAAGATAGGATCAGTAAAGATGGAAGACAACTTGTCACCGTTAGGCACGCCGCGGATGCTGATCCAGCGCGTTAGAGCATTTTCAGCAAAAGCGGAATACAGTACTTCAATACCTTGACCTTGAACGTGCGGTTCAAATGGAACAACTTTATCGCCATATTTGGCTTTAACTGCTTTCAGGTATTCGTACAAATCATCTGTTGTTTCCAGTTTAGGTGAACCTAACTCATGGTAGATTTGTTTATTAACAACATACCCTGCGTTACCGTTCGGTTGGTTCGTATACCAGTTCGGGAACTGATATAGTTTACCGTCAGGGGAACGAAGCATGTTCAGACCTTCCTCACCCATCCATTCCTTCAAGTTAGGGTATTTATCGAGATATTCGTCATAAGGCACAAGCATGTCTGCTTGACGCAATTTCTCTACATCCGGTCCGCGATCCATCCACATAACATCTGGAAGCTCCGTGGAAGCAATCATGGTATTGAATTTTTGTTGTGCGTTACCTTGCGAATGAATGGCATTTACGGTTACTTTCTTATTCTCTTTAATCCATTTCGAGGATTCGTCTTGCCCCCATGGAGGCATGGTGTACTCGTTATAATGACCATAGAAGCTGAACTCAAGCGGAGTTTCGCCAAGCACAAACTTGTCAGATGCCTCCGTTGGAGGCGTGCTAGTTCCGCTTTCGCCTGCTGGCTCAGGGTTAGCAGTCTTGGTTCCACCGCCGCCGCCGCATGCAGAAAGCATTAGCGCTGCCGCAAGCAAAGCCGTCATCGATGTGGTCAGCGATTTCTTTCTCAACCTCATTCTCTAATTTCCCCTTTCGTCTTTACACTTGATATTTATGTCTAAAGCATAATGCTTCAAACAACACATATTGTTGCCCTTACTCTTTCAGGGAGCCTACCAGAACACCTTTAACGAAGTGCTTCTGTACGAATGGATACACCATAATAATCGGAAGTGTTGCCACCATCATGGTTGCCATGGACAACGACTTGGAGGTCACACTCTGCATCCGGGAGAGAACGGCCTGAGAAGCCGAATCTAGATTGCTCATCTGTTCAGACATAATATTAGAGTTCAATATCTGGCGAAGCATGGTCTGAATTGGCAGCAAGTTCTCGTTATTGATGTAGATACTCGGCAAGAACCATTCATTCCAATGCGAAACCGCGGTGAACAATGACAATGTTGCGATTACCGGACCGGACAGTGGGAGAATGATCTTAAAGAAAATACCCCAGTTGCCACAGCCGTCAATTTTGGCGGACTCTTCAAGACCATTCGGGAGGCCGTTAAAGAACGTTCGGAAGATGATCATGTTCCACACACTTACCAAGCCCGGAATAATGAACACCCAGAAAGAATCCATCAGACCCAAACCGCGAACGAGCATAAAGGATGGGATCAGGCCACCGCCAAAATACATCGTAATAATACACATAACCATGTAGTACTTACGGCCGATCAGTTCGCTCTTCGTCATCCCATAAGCGAAGATGGAGGTTACAAGTATGGAGGAGATGGTTCCGATCACGGTACGAAGCACCGAAATCTTGAAACCATTCAGCAGCCTGTTATCCTGAAAGACTATCCCATAATTCTCTAATGTAAAGTCCCGGGGCCAGAAGGTAACGCCCCCCATTGCTGTATCTGAACCTGAGTTAAATGAAATGACAAGTCCGTTCCAAAACGGATAAAAAGTTACAAAGGCCAGTAATGCCAAGAAGATATAAATGATGACCATCATCACTTTGTCACCAAATGCTAGACGTACCACAATTACCCGCTCCCTTCATCATAGTGGTCTTTTACCATAAGCTGTTCCCTGATTTACGTGCAATCAAGTTGGCAATCGTCAGAAGCATGACGCTGATTACCGCTTTAAACAAGCCTACAGCCGTTGCATATGAGAATCGGGAATTTTCAATACCTATTCGATAGACATACGTGTCGATAACGTCGGATACCTCTCGCAATACCGGATTCTTAGCCAAGAGCAAGATGTCTTCGAAGCCTGCAGTTAGCAAGTTACCAATGGCAAGAATCATAAAGATAACAACGACTGGCATAATCGATGGAAGCGTAATCGTAAAGATCTGCCTGAATTTGCTTGCGCCATCCATGTCCGCTGCTTCGTACATGTGCGGGTCAACCCCGGCAACAGCTGCCAAGTAAACAATCGAGGAGAACCCAATCTCTTTCCAAACCCCTGTCGTTACGAGTATCGTCCAGAAGTACTCAGGAATGGACAGGAAGTTGAGCGGTTCTTCGATCAAATTCAGCTTCTGCAGCAGAATGTTCACACTGCCGTTATCCGTTGACAAGAGAGAAATCGCAAATCCTGAAACGATAACCCAAGACAGGAAGTGCGGTAGATAACTGACGGTTTGCACCAATCTCTTGAAGAACATATGCCGAACCTCGTTCAGCATCAGCGCCAGCATAATCGGTGCAGGGAAACCAATGATAAATTTAAGTAAACTGATGACGATCGTGTTTCGCATAACCGTCATAAATTCAGGTGATTCAAAAAACATTTCGAAATGCTTGAATCCAGCCCATGGGCTCTCGCCCATCCCTTTGAAAATGTTATAGTCCTGGAAAGCCATTAGAATACCGTACATCGGTATATAGCTAAACACAAAAATGAGTGCGAGTGCAGGAAGCACCATTAATTGAATATCCCATTGTTTAGCAAAGCGAATCAATAAGCTGTCCTTTTTCCGTTTTGGAACAGGTTCCTGTTCTACGGATATTTGCGCCATGTCCAACCCCCCGTGTGTTCTATGCCATGAAGTTTACCTAATGTCTAACATTGTAGAATAAACTATCCAATATAAACATTTGCCTATTCAACGAAAAATGATATTATTCAATCGAGAATTGAAACGCTTACACAGCATGGGATATTTACGGGGGTACTGCTAGTCCAAAAAAATGATCCTGCCTCCGGCGAGGTTGTCCAATATTCATCCTTCCGTTCTTAGTGCGGAACATAGAAAATCCCCTTAGGTCTATAGTGTTCAGTTCATTTCACATGAACTGTTGTTCCACCATTCACCACAAGGGGAGAGTATCAATTAGCACTATTTGGCTAAACCATTCATAGTTTTTATAAACTAAGCTAAAATGGATCTCTTGTTATGTTTAGGCTATGATTCATGAACTGATATAATTTCCGGTAACACCATCAATGTTTAGCTGAACGCTGTCCTCTGCTGGTATGCTATAAACCATTTTCTGTAATGTCAATGGACTCGAACTCCTAATATATCATAGGTGATCATGAAAATAAACGCTTATCCCCCTGTTCGAGAAAAGGAGCCAAATAGGACGATGACAAGATAATATTAAGGACGTACCGATATCAAAAAAAAAACAAGGGTCGCGATTTAATCGCGACCCTTGTTTAAGAAAAAGCTTCCATTCTTATGATTTACTCTTCACCCGAACCGGCGGAAGCAGTTTATTCATATTCACCGTACGTTTGATCTCCCAAGTTTCCGGCTGATCATGTTCATACTGTTCCAAATAGGCGATGACTTCCTTGGTAATTGGAGTCGGTGTTGATGCCCCTGATGTAACAGCCACTTTGCCTACGCCTTCAAGCCATTCGCGTTTAAGCTCCGTCACATCGCCAATGCGGTGAGCCGGAACGCCAGCTATCTCTTCGGATACCTGTGCAAGACGGTTCGAGTTATTACTGCGCGGGTCGCCAACCACGATGACCAAGTCCGCCTGACCGGCTTGCTCGGCTACCGCTTCCTGCCGGACTTGCGTTGCAAGGCAAATTTCATTATGAATCTCCGCTCCAGGGAATTTATCGAGCAGACTCTTCATGATATGCTTGATATCCCATTGACTCATCGTGGTCTGGTTCGTAATGATGATTCGGGATGATTTTACCTGAAGCTGTTCAATTTCTTCTTCCTTCTCGATCAGATGCACATGTTCCGGTGCGATCCCGATAGCCCCTTCCGGCTCGGGATGCCCCTTCTTCCCGATGTAAATGATCTCATACCCGTCCGCTACCTTTTCCCGGATCAAATCATGGGTTTTCGTCACATCAGGACAAGTGGCGTCGAGTGTGGTTAACCCTTTATCTCTCGCAAGCTTGCGTACTTCGGGAGAGACCCCGTGTGCGGTAAAAATAACGGTGCCGCTCTCCACCTGACTCAGGATTTCCATCCGATTCGGACCGTCCAGCGTAATGATGCCTTCATCCTCAAAGGATTGCGTGACATGACTGTTATGCACAATCATGCCCAATATATAAATAGGCCGAGGAAGATCCAGATTCTGGGCCGCCTGACGTGCCAAGACCATAGCGTCAACGACACCGTAACAGTAACCTCTCGGTGATATTTTCAAGACTTCGATGATCCTCACCTGCTTTCCGTTGTAATACGTAAAGTATCTAGTCTATTATAACCTATTCCAGAGGAGGAGCAAAGACGACGGGCAGCCAGACGATAAAGGTACTGCCTTCCCCTCTTCGGGTAACAACCTCGACAGAGCCCTTGTGCTCATCAATAATCCATTTGGCTATGGATAAGCCAAGGCCAGTCCCGCTCGTCACGCCTCTGGACTGGTCCGCTCGATAGAAACGCTCGAATATAAACGGAACCTCATCCTTATCCATACCGATCCCCGTATCCGAAATTCGCAGACCGACCTGGCCCTTGTACAGGACGACATCCAGGCTAACTTCACCCTCCGGCGTATACTTGAACGCATTCTCGATAAAGATGAACAGCATCTGCTGTAAGTAGTCCTTATTTCCTTCTACATAAACACCGTTCAAGACAGACAGCTCTCCGACATGCCACTCAGCGGTTTTCTCCAGGAAATGAGCGCGCCGTGCGACCTCTTCAACCAAAGGCTGCAGAGGGACCGGATCCAGTTTAAAGGTCTGGCCAGTATCGGCACGTGCCAGAGACAGCATATCGTTCACCAGTCTGCTCATCCGCTTCGCTTCATCAGATATATCTCCCACCGCTTCGACCGAGATTTGCTTAATCGTATCTTCGTCCATATTCGCTCTCTCGCCAGGGGCTTCCGTCCACATCTTCTGGAGAAGATCCACATTCCCCCGGATGGTGGTCAGCGGCGTTCGGAGTTCATGGGAAGCATCCGATACAAATCGGCGCTGCGCCGCATAGGCATCTTCAAGCTCTTTGTAAAAGCCCTCCGTCCTCTCAAGCATCCCGTTAAACGTGCCGATCAACTGACCAATCTCGTCTTCCGGCCCATCGTATTCGATTCGTACGCTGAGGTCAGTCCCTTTCTGGATCTGCTCCGCAGCCTCCGTGACCTTGCCGATAGGTTTCATGGATTTCCGGGCGAGGAACAAGCCTAATGTTGAAGCAATGACAAGTGTTGCTGCGGATCCCATGATGAGGATGGATTGGAGTCGATCCAGGGTTTGCTCGATGGTTCGGGTACTTACTCCGATCTGAAGCCATCCGAATAATTTCCTTGAGTTCGTTTCAACGACCGGGGATTCGTATACAATGAAGGATGCCCCATTAAAAGAAAACCGTTTAAACTCTCCGGGTTTGGTCATACTTAATGCTCTGTCTACAGTCGGATTTTCAAATTGCAAACCACTGAACTCCATATTCCCAGATCTCCAGATGGACCCATTATAGAAAGTATACAGCTGAACGTATAAATCAGCTGCCTCCATATTAAGCGCGGAGGAACGATCCGGTAGAAGTGCAACAGACGAAGATGTGTAACCAATCTTATTTGCTTCCTGTACTAATCGCTGCTTTAACTCCTCATACGTATACAAATGGACAAAGCCATACACCGCCGAGCTAAAAATCAGCAGTGTCACAAACAAAATGCCGGTATACCATGCTGTCAGTCTTAACCGAATGGACATGCTAGTTATCTCCTCTTAAAATATAGCCGGCTCCGCGGATCGTCTGGATCAGCCGTTTACCTCCATGTTCCTCGGTCTTCTGCCGGAGCATGGCGATATAAACCTCCAGCACGTTGGACTCCCCGCTGTAATCATAGCCCCATATTTTATCCATTATTAAATCGCGGGACAGCACCCGCTTCGGATTTTGCATAAACAGGTGCAGGAGCTCAAATTCCTTGGCGGTTAGCTCCAGTCGCTGCCCGCTGCGAATAACTTCCCTTGCATCGGTATCCATCACAAGATCCTCGTAAGTCAGTCGGTGATTAGAGCTATCGTCCCCGGTTTTACGGCGCAGCAAAGCCCGTACGCGGGCAAGCAGCTCCTCCAGCGCGAAAGGTTTGACCAGATAATCATCTGCTCCGGTATCCAGTCCCTTCACCCGATTCTCCACTTCATCCTTCGCGGTCAGCATCAGCACTGGTGTCGTGCTTCCGCCTTCCCGGAGTCTGCGCAACGCTTCAAATCCATCGACTTGAGGCATCATCACATCCAGAACGACAACGTCCGGGTCCTCACTCAATATCACCTTCAAACCTTCCGCTCCGTTGGATGCGGTTAGGACGTCATAGCCCTCAAACGCAAGTCCCCTGCGCAGCATGGAAATAATCTTCTCATCATCATCTACAATTAATATCCGGGATCGCATAGCGGCATCTCCTCTATCTTCTAGCGTTTAATTTAGTTCGACGTTACAATCCCATTATATCGGTCGCCTCAAGGACAAGACAAGCGGAAGGGAACGGTCCCTTCCGCTTGTTGTCACACCTATCCAGGGTTACGGTTGCTGTTGTTGCTGTTGGGATAGATCAAACTTATTACGGTCCCCAATCGTCAACGGCAAATCAATGTTCTTACCGTTGCGAACCACATTCAGTGTGATTTTGTCTCCAACCTTCTTCGATTGTATGAACTCAATCAGATCCTTCGAGGTCGGATATTTTGTTCCGTCCACGCCCACAATGATGTCATATTGACGCAGGTCCGCTTCATAAGCCGGCGAACGGAATACAACGCTGTCAACATAAGAACCTTCCTTCACGTCGGTTCCCAAAGACTGGGCAATTTGCGGAGTGACCGTTCCCAGGCTTGCCCCGATAAACGGAATCGGCTCTTTCGGAACTTCCTGATTATTCTTCAGGTATTCCACAACTTCCTTGATCGTGCTGGACGGAATTGCAAATCCGATCCCTTGCGCTTCGGCGCTGACGGCTACGTTCATCCCGATAACCTCGCCCTTCAGATTGAGAAGCGGTCCGCCGGAGTTACCCGGATTAATCGAAGCATCGGTTTGCAGAAGATGCTCATAATTCCGCTCAGCTTCGCCGTTCGTTCCTTGAATATCAATCTCGCGTTCCTTCGAGCTAAGTACGCCTGCGGTTACCGTATGCTCAAAACCATGCGGGTTACCGATGGCAACAAGCCATTCACCGACCTTCAGCGAATTGGAGTCGCCCAGCTGCACCGTTGGGAAGTCGGCCCCTTCGATTTTTAGCACGGCCAAGTCGAGCTCATAGCTGGAACCGAGCAGCTTCGCTTCATAAGGCTTTTTGGTACCCTGTACCGTTACTTGGATCACATCTGAGCCATGGATCACATGCTCATTCGTCAAAATGTATCCGGACTTCTCAAAGATGAAACCCGAGCCGATGCCGGAAGGCTGAAGCTGGGATTCCTGACCTCCGTTGTTGCTGCTTCCACCGTTTCCACTGTTTCCGCCATTTCCTTCCTGGCTCGATTGGCCGCCGCCGAAGAAGTACCAGAACGGATCATTCATATTCGGATTCGTGCTCTGGCGATTGCTGCTGTTTACAAGCGTCTCGATCAGTACAACGGCAGGACTCGCCTGATCTACGACTGCCGATACATCTCCTTGGCCCGAAGGAATAATACTCGATGCCGTAGTAGCTCCGCCGTTATCATCGACTTTGGCTGAAGTTTCTTGAGCTGGCTCCGATGAGTACGCCGCATCAGGTGTAAACAGATTCGTGCGGTCAGCGGCAAACATCAGGCTCGAAATGACAAGGACACCTGCCATGAAGGACAACAGCACCGTCTTCACGGAATTTTTAGGCTTCTGGCTGTAGTTCCATTCTTTATTTCTTTGCATCGAATCCATAGACCCGCCGCCCCCCTGGCTTCCGGAGGAATGTGACTGCGAGAAACCGGAGGATGGAATCGGTTTGACAGGCTGCGGAGCGGTAACTTCTACTTCCTTCGATTCCCGGCTCTGGTATGGCCGCTCTGGCTGCTGATCATCACGTTCGCTGGGTATGGACTGAAACGGTCCGTAAGAATAGTAATAAGACGAATTCTTCGTGGATGCTTCCTCACGTCTCGGTGCTTCATTGTTATTCGACTCGTTGTTCATTCCCTCATCATCCGGATACCCGTAGCGCTTTCTTTGGTCGTCCATAGGTCTACCTCCTATTTAAAATCACTTGCTTCCAAGTGGTTTAATTGATTAACTGTTCTTATTGTGTACTATAAACCTTAATAGTACCTTAAAAACAATTAAAAGGCAGATAAAAAGAAAGCCAAAGCCGCGTCAAGGGAATCTGATCCGAGTGGAGTCGCTACATTTTGACCCATCCCTTACGGTGGGCGTAAATCGCCAACTGTGTGCGGTCTTCCAGCTCACACTTCATCAGCAGATTGCTGACATGGGTTTTGACCGTTTTAATGCTGATATGCAGCTCTTCGCCGATATCTTTGTTGCTCTTGCCTTCGGCAATGAGCAGCAAAACTTCCTTCTCGCGCTCGGTAAGCCCGGAATCATCGCCGTTCACCATATGTCGGCGGATCCCGCGGGTGAGTGCTTCCGACACGTCTTTGGTCATGACCGGCATACCCCTAAACGCTCCCTGAAGAGCGTAGATGAGCTCGTCGGCCGAAACGGTCTTCAATACATAACTAACAGCCCCCGCTTCGATGCACTCAACCACAAGCTCGTCTTCGAGAAAGCTGGTCAGAATCACGATCTTCTGGTCCGGGAACTCGGACATGACCGCACGTGTGGTCTCTGCCCCGTTCATCACCGGCATCATCAGATCCATAAGAATGAGATCAGGCCGGTCTGCCTCATCCCCATTTCTTAACATATCAACGACCTCTTGGCCGTTTGCGGCCTCTCCGATCACTTCAAATCCCGGGTCCAGTGACAAATACGTTTTTAATCCCATCCGAACCATATCATGATCATCCGCCAGCAATATCCGAATCGTTCCCATAATGATGTTGTCCCCTCTCTATTCCACTGGCTCAGCCAGTACTTCCTGATCCTTGCTCTCTTCCGTAGTCGGTCCCTGATTACCCTCGGCCTCAAACAGCGGAATATTCACGCGAACTGTTGTCCCTGCACCCTTTTTACTTATAATATCGACCTGTCCACCAAGCTTTTCGGCTCGCTCACGCATCGTGGACAGCCCGTATGAACCCTGCTTGCCTGCCACCTCGTCAAACCCAATTCCGTCGTCGCTAATGCTTAAAATAACGCGTTTCTGATCCTCACGAAGCGACATGCTGACAAGGCTTGCACCGGCATGTTTTACAATATTAGCTACTGCTTCCTGTATAATCAGGAACAGCTGATGCTCAATTGCATCCGACACTCCGCCGTAAAGTTCAACATCCTTCATGCCCTTTAGGCCATTTTGGCGACAGTAATCCGGGAACCACCGTTCGAGTGCCTCCTCTAGGGTTCTTCCTTCCAGTTCAACAGGCCGAAGCTGTGCAATTAGCGCACGCATCTGCTTCTGCGCCACGTGAGACATCTCAATCAACTGGCCAAGCACTTTATCGCCCTGCTCCGGGTTTCTCTTCAGAACCGCCGGAAGCGATGAAGCCGACATATGGATCGCGAACAGCTGCTGACTGACCGTATCATGCAGGTCCCGTGCCATCCGGCGTCGTTCCTCAAGCACCGCGGCTTCCGCAGCAATCTCTTTCTCAATGACATCCTGCTCACCCAGGCGCTGCAGCAGCTTCATCTTCTTCTCCAGCGCTTCTGTCATTCCGTTAAACTCATCGTATACTCTGGCAAAAGAGCCGTCTTCCATGGCTGGCAGTCGCACGTTCAGATTTCCTTTGGCAACCTGCAGCATGTTCAGATGAAGCAGGTCCAGCGGTCGCTGGATGCGCTGTCCCGCAATGTATCCCGCAATCCCCGTAAACAGAAGTACACCGACTGTGTAATACACCCACAGCCGGTTATCTTCAATATGTATGTAGCCGGATTGGTTTGCTGTATACAGGAAAACAGCAACCCCGGCTCCAATCAACAGAAAGTAAAACAGTATCACCCATTTGGTATTTTTCAATATTCCCATCATAACGGTTATCCTACCCTATTCACTTTGACATCACCGATAAATACGCTGACGGTGATTCGAATTTTCTTACCTGCTTCCCTATAATGCGGGCTTTCCAGACCGGCATTGCTCATAAAGCCGCTGCGGCTTTCCTCCAGCACCTTCATATCGCCGATGAAGGAGTTGGTCGTGACATGAATGCCGACATCCGAATCATTTGGAACGAATACTTTGACATCCCCGATAAACGCCGAGATGTTGATTTTCGTTTCACCGTAAGGGATTTGGGCTTTAGTCAGATCCAGCACCGTATCACCGATGAACTGCGAGATATTTGTCGGCTTCAGCTGAAAATAATCTTTCCCCATATGCACGTCCCCGATAAAAGAGGACTTGTTCACCGCATCATGGCTGTGCCAAGATTGGTGATGGTGTTGGTGGTGCTGTTCATCCTTATAATCCGATCCGTCGCTGTAGCTTTTGCCGTTATCGTCAAAATCAACATGAACTCTGAACCGGCTGCGATCTTGACGGTCCTGGCGCTGGCGTTCATGATGCTGTCCCTGCCAGCGGTACCCCTTGCCCGGCTCATGAAAATCCGGTGATTCTAGTTCAGGATCGGGCAGGATATTTCCAGTCTTGTCAGCCTTGTCTGGCTTGCCAAATCTCCGTTCGAATTCTTCATCCAGGGAAGAATCAAGCGGACGCGCTTCAGGCGGATCGGGAATGTTGTAATCGTCGCGCCGATGCGAGCTGAAGTCATCCGGACTTGGCGGTGATGGCGGCGGCGTATGAGGTTTCGGTTTAAAAATAACCTGCAATCCAAACCCAATCAGGATAATCGGAATCGCATACTTGATCAGATCGCCGAATGAGAAGTCAATCAAATCCAGGTTTCTTCCAAGAAAGTACGATCCGATTATGATTGGCACAACGGAGCCCCACAGTGCTCCTCCACGTGCATAAATTAAGCTTTGCAGGCCGAACCAGATGATGAATACTGGCCAAAAGGTCGAGAATATATAACCAAGATCCACATGTATCATATCGAGCTGATTTAGAAGAAACACCACACCAATACCGATGAGCAGCAAACCGTTGCTAAGCTGGCTCCATCCTTTTCTACTCATGGTCATCCCCTTGCCTTCCAGTTCTATTTTTTTCTTAACTACAGTGTACAACATATTGCATTGAACAGGTTAGCGGCGGTGGAATGAAGTTGATCTCGGTCTTGAGACTGAGTCCATGGATAAAAACGGGAATTATACCATAATAAAAGACCCCCGCTAAAGCGGAGGTCTTATTTGGCACGAACGGGCGCTGACATCTACACCTTAACGGTTTGCAGAATGGTCCCCTGGTGTGTTCAGTTCGCCAAACTCAGCGTCAAACTTCTCGTTCGGTTTTTTGTAGTTCTCCTGAACCTTGGAATTCCCTTTTGGATTGCTGGCTATGCTGGTATCTTCAGCAAACTCAGCGTTAAACTTTTCATTTGGTGTTTTAAAGTTTTCTTGTACCTTGTTCTTTTTAGCCACAGTATTCACCTCCCTGTTCATATGCAATACCATCATCCTCTTCAGGGGTTTAGCCCCCGAAAAGTAGTATGTGATGAACAGGTTGGCATTATTCTTAAATGTTTACTGCCAATCTACACGCCAAAATCATCCTAAATGGCTTCCTCCAAAACAGATGAAGGCAGGAAACGATAGGTTTCAATCGCGTTATCCAGGGTTCTCAGCATTTCTTCCGTGCATTTGCCGCTTCCGGTTTTAATAACCTGTACCTCGACGTCCTTCTTCCCCCACTCCTTAAACACTTGTTTGGTTGTGGAGAAGTAAAGATCGATTTTTTGCCCTTTGATCGCAGAACCGATATCCGCTACGATTCCATAGCCATAGCCCGGTATATAGAGAATACTGCCAAGCGGGAATACATTCGGATCCGCGGCAATCGTAGATACCATATTTCGATCCCGCTTAACCTTCACCCCGGAGTAGGTGATTCCATATTGAGGATGTCCCGGCTTCTTTCCGGTCGATTCATAACCTGCCGTATACCCTGTAGCGGTTACCTTCACCGTATGCAGCACCTGGTCCTCCCTCGGCGCAAGCACAGGCATGGATTCGCGTTTCTTCCCAGGCTTGCTGGCCTTAGGCCCCGTATTCGGAACTTCCAAGTATCTATTCATATCGCTAAAACCTGCTACACGAAGCGCATAGAAGCGAGACATTTCCACGTAATCGGAGCCTTGAATTTCCCCGGCTGGATCATACACATTTCTGAAGTCTGTTGAATCATAGGATTCGCTTAGAATCAGATTGTATGCTTCTACCATTGAAGAACCTGCACTAAACAAGACGGCTGATAAAATAAAACCAGCAAAAAACCTCTGCCACTTTTTCCATTGGATCATGTGAATACCTCCCCCTTACTAGCGAGGGTTCCCACTTCCCGAATAGAATATACGTGATGGCAGAGGTCTGCAGTCCCATCGTTACTTAAGCTTTATAGAGGTTGTTCAAAAAGTCCGCTTTTGATAAGAAAACCTCTATCGAGGCCACTTCAAGGATGAGCGACCGCGATGCATAGGTAGGTTTTCTTGCGATATAGAATTTCATCAGTTCCACTGATAACTCATAAATTCTATATCTAACACGAAGCGAATCAGGAAGCAGCTCGGCATCGAATCTTGAATTCAGCCGGGCCTTCCGGTGCTCACGTACCCAAAACGTACGCTCCGCTCCTCACTCCCTAGCTTCATCCAACTGAAGCGTTTTGAAAAAACGCACATCGGAAGCATAAGCTTCGGTGCTGAAAATCGACCTTTTTGAGCATGCACTTATAGCTAAACTTAAACGACGTGGGTGTTAATTTCTTCACGAAGCTTGAGGATGATCTCGTCCAGCGGCTGGGCACCGATGTCCCCTTCGCCGCGTTTGCGAATGGAAACCGCACCCGCGTTTTTCTCGTTCTCGCCAACGATGAACATGTAAGGAATCTTCTCGAGCTGGGCTTCCCGAATCTTGTAGCCCATCTTCTCGTTGCGAAGATCCGACTCGACAGAGATACCGGCGAATTGAAGCTTCTCGGCCACTTCCTTGGCATAGTCTTCAAAGGCATTGGAAACCGGAATGACTTTAACCTGTACCGGTGACAGCCACAGCGGCAGCGCTCCTGCAAAATTCTCAAGCAAGAAAGCAGTAAAGCGCTCCATCGTGCCCAGAATACCGCGGTGGATAACGACCGGACGATGCTTCTGGCCATCGTCGCCGACGTATTCCAGCTCAAAGCGCTCAGGCAGCAGGAAGTCGAGCTGAACGGTTGACAGCGTCTCTTCCTTGCCTAGAGCCGTACGAATCTGAACGTCGAGCTTCGGACCGTAGAAGGCAGCTTCGCCTTCGGCCTCATAGAACGGCATGTCCAGGCTCTCGACGACTTCGCGCAGCATACGCTGGGACATTTCCCACATTTCATCGTTCTGGAAGTACTTCTCGGTATCCTGCGGATCCCGGTAAGAAAGGCGGAAGCGATAGTCATGGATGCCAAAGTCCTTGTAGACGGTCATGATCAGCTGAATAACTCGTGCAAACTCTTCCTTAATCTGATCCGGACGGCAGAAAATATGCGAGTCGTTCAACGTCATTGCGCGCACGCGATGCAAGCCTGTCAGTGCACCGGACATTTCATAACGGTGCTGCATGCCAAGCTCAGCAATACGGATCGGCAGATCCCGGTAGCTGTGCATATCGCTCTTATATACCATCATATGGTGAGGACAGTTCATCGGACGAAGGACAAGCTCCTCGTTGTCCATCTCCATTTTCGGAAACATATCTTCCTGATAGTGCTCCCAGTGACCGGACGTTTTGTACAGCTCCACGTTTCCGAGGACAGGCGTGTACACGTGCTGGTAACCAAGGCGCTCCTCCATGTCCACGATATAACGCTCCAGGGTACGGCGCAATTTCGCGCCGTTTGGCAGCCAGATCGGCAGGCCTTGTCCAACGAGCTGCGAGAACGTAAACATTTGCAATTCCTTGCCCAGCTTACGATGATCGCGCTTCTTGGCTTCCTCAAGCAGGTGAAGATGCTCATCGAGCTGCGCTTTTTTCACGAACGCCGTACCGTAAACGCGCTGAAGCATTTTGTTCTTGCTGTCGCCGCGCCAGTATGCACCTGCCACATTCATGAGCTTGAATACTTTGATCTTGCCGGTAGAAGGGACGTGCGGTCCACGACAGAGATCAAAGAATTCGCCTTGCTCATAGATCGTGATAACGCTATCCTCAGGCAGGGCATTAATTAGTTCCAGCTTGTAAGGATCCCCAAGCTCACCAAAGATGCGCAACGCTTCCGCACGGCTCACTTCCTTGCGGACAATCGGAAGATTCTCGCCGATAATGCGTTCCATTTCCTTCTCGATCTTCTGCAGGTCCTCCGGATTCAAAGGCTCTTCCAGATCCATATCATAGTAGAAGCCGTCCTCAATGACCGGACCCACGCCCAGCTTTACTTCTTTCGCTCCATACAAACGCTTGGTTGCCTGAGCCAGCAAATGCGCTGTACTGTGGCGCATCACTTCAAGCCCTTCAGGCGTATCCTGGGTTACGATCTCGATCAAAGCTCCGTCCTGAAGCGGCGTCGAGAGATCCACAACGATCCCGTCCATTTTTCCCGCGACCGCATTCTTTCTAAGTCCGCTGCTGATCGACGCAGCCACATCCTCAATACTGCTGCCCGCCTCATACTCCCGTACGGAGCCGTCAGGCAATTTAATGCTAATAGCCACCTTGTATTCCTCCCAAGAAAAAAGAATTTCACGTTTCTTCCATATATGAAGGACGCGTTAGTCTCCCCGCGAACTCCAGGCATGGACCGCTCGGTACCGCCTGGACTTCAACGAAAGATACCGGAACATGCAAAAAACACCCGTCCCGCGAAGGGACGAGTGTTATACCCGTGGTTCCACCCTAATTCGATCTCTCCCTCAGCTTATGTACCGGGTACATAATTGATTAAGATCCTTCATCAGCATTGAGTAACGGTCATGAACCGGTGAAGCCTACTCATCCGCATTCATCATGATGTGCGGGTTCGACGACACAGCTACAAAGGGGTAAATCAATGGCGAACCGGAGGAAATTGCAGCCGAGGTTCCTCTCTCTGAGCGGTCAAATCCGGATTGATTCATGTCTTTGTCAGAGCTTTTACGTGAATTTATCAGTAATTATAATCCTCACCGCTTCGGTGCGTCAAGTCATCATTCGTCCGCTTCCGAGAAGCGCACTGCATTCCGGACAACTGCAACATACTTCGGCGCGGTTATCAAAGATGTGGGCCAATGTCACAATGACGGGAAGCTCAGGCTGTCTCGTGTGGATAATCATGCGGGCCGGAGATACCGAAATCAGCGTACTGACCACCATATCTTCAATCTCCATATCCTGGTCCAGCCTTTCCATAACGAGTCCTTCATCTCGAGGACGTTCAATCGGGCGAAGATTGCCATCCAGCAGCAGAAAATCTTCCTCCCCCTTATGAATGACGTGTACCAGCGGCATTTTGGGCTCCTGAAAATAAACAAAATATTTCAGCAGGCTGACGAACTCCTCGTACTGCTGATCAAGCATAAATTCATCCACTGCATACTCCGCCATCTCGCGGAGCTCCTGTTCGTAGGACTGAAGCCGGAAGGTCATAAATCCATCCAGGTTAAGCTCAGGTGCCTCGTTCAGGCACTGATATATGCCTTCAGACAGCTTGCGTCTGCGGCTCTGCCAGAAGTCCCCGGACGGGCCTTCCTCTTTTTGCAGGAGCATCAAAAACCACTGCAGAATCCGCCCTGCTTCTTCCTCATCATCAAACTCGAATTCCGAGAACATTAACCGTGCAGCAATCTCCTGCTCCTTCGCTTCCAAAATATAAGCAGTGACTGCTTCGGCAGTGAGCCGGCGCAGCGTGTCGGCCGATGCGGTCCATGAGGACAGCGGAAGCTTGCCGGAGCACGTCCAAATCACGCGGTCATCCGAAGCGCTGAACGTGAATTTCAGCTGCTTGCATTGTTTATGTAGCTCTTTCTGCTTGTGTGACAATATACGGTGAAACGCCTTTTTCTCGTCTTCCGTCCGTGTACCGACAGAAATGCTGAACAGTTCCATGGAATCACTCCTTTCGAGTTCCCTTTTCAGTATATGGGGACCCGCTCGGGGATATACGGAACTCCTGCTTGGAAAAACAAGCAAGTCCGAAAGAATATTTAATAAATGGCGCGCTGCTCGGAAGGTTATACTTTCAGATAATAAAAAAAGCGGACCGAGTTGCTCGGCCCGCCTTGCGGATCTTCATGAAGTATAGGATTAGTTCTGCATGACGAAGTCGCGCTCAACAGTGCTGTTATCTTCGAACACGCGCAGAATATCATACCGGGTGTTGCGTTGAGCCGGAATGTTGCCGGTCTCACGGATCAATTGAATAATCGATTCAATATTGACCTTATACACGGCTCCTGCGGAAGAAACCACGTTCTCCTCCATCATCGTGCTGCCAAAGTCATTACAGCCATAGCTGAGTGACAGCTTGCCGATCTCAGGTCCCATCGTTACCCAGGACGACTGCAAATTCGGAACGTTATCGATTGCCAAGCGACCGATGGCCACCGTCTTTAAGTACGCCTCCGGCGTTTCACGCTCACGCTTAAGGTTCGTGTTGTCCGGCTGGAACGTAAATGGAATGAAGGCCAGGAAGCCTTTGGAATCATAACCGTTCTGAATGCATTCATCCTGCGCATCACGCACGCGAAGCATATGTAGAGCACGCTCTTCCATCGTTTCTCCCAGGCCGATCACCATAGTAGCCGTCGTGTTCATGCCGACTTTATGGGCCGTTTGCATGACATCCATCCACTGGCGCCATGTGCCTTTCAGACGGCTGACTTTTTTGCGGATACGATCATCCAAAATCTCTGCACCGCCACCAGGCAATGAGTCCAGACCCGCGCTGTGAAGCTCGCGCATCACCTCTTCGAGCGTAAGCCCGGAGATCTCCACCATCTTCATAATTTCCGCCGGGGAGAAGGAATGCATCGTAATGTTAGGAAACCGCTTCTTAATATTGCGAAGCAGATCCGTATAATAATTGAAAGGCAAATCCGGATTGACTCCGCCCTGCATCAGAATTTCAGTACCGTTCACATCCTCGGTTTCCTGAATCTTCTGGAAGATCGTCTCATCGGGCAGAACGTAGCCCTCAGAAGAGCCCGGTCTGCGATAAAAAGCACAGAAACGGCAGAATACATCACATATGTTCGTGTAATTGATATTCCGGCCGATAACAAATGTCGTGATAGGATCCGGATGCAGACGCTTTGTCATCACATCCGCCGCATGACCCATTTTCTCAATCTCATCACTTTCAAAAAGCGTCACGGTATCTTCGAGGTTTAAACGCTCACCGCGTAAAGCTTTATCCAATATACGGTTTACCGCACTCATTCTTGCAGCCTCCCTACTTAGAGCAAAATAACAAACACCAGTAAAACTTTTTCTATCTCATCCTACCACAATCCGGCATTAAAAACGACATCCTGTCCGTGACAGGATGCCGAATTCTATGATTTGGCAAATCTTCAAATGATGTCCCTAACTTCATGCAAATCTTTAGTAACTTGCAGCAAAAGCCCGATCCAGATCAGCAATCAGATCGTCCACATCCTCGAGTCCGACCGAGAAACGGAGCAAACCATCCGTAATTCCACGTTCATGCCGAACCTTCTCGCCCATAGCTGCATGGGACATCATCGTCGGGTAAGACAAGATGCTCTCCACAGCTCCCAGGCTGACCGCTACCAGCGGCAGCTTCACATGGTTCAGCACCTGCTTGGCACGCTCGCCTGAGCCGACGTCAAAGGAGATGACCGCGCCATAACCGCTTGATTGCTTCTCATGGACCTCACGTCCCGGATGATTCAAGAGACCAGGGTAGTACACTTGCTCAATATCGCTTCTTCCTTGCAGCCAGGCCGCCAGCTTGGCTGCACTTTGCTCGGAGTGGGCCATACGTGTGCTGAGCGTCTTCATGCCGCGCATAAGGAGCCAGGAATCCTGGACCCCAAGCACCGTGCCCAAACCATTTTGCAGCTGTTTCAATTGGTCTCCAAGCTCCTGGGTTCTGGCTACCGCGAGACCTGCCAGCACATCGCTGTGTCCGCCAAGGAATTTGGTCGCGCTGTGAATAACGATATCCACGCCGAATTCAATCGGACGCTGGTAAAACGGCGTCATGAACGTATTATCCAGCAGGGTAAGCAGTCCATGCTCCTTCGCCCAATCCGTCACGGCACCAATGTCGGTAATTTTCAGAGTCGGGTTCGAAGGGGTCTCCATATAGACAGCTTTCGTATTCGGTTTGAGGGCAGCCTTCACCTGATCCAGATCGGTCATATCTACGAAGGTGCTCTCGATGCCCATACGACTTAAAATGCTGGTTAGCAGGCGGTAGGTTCCGCCGTACACATCCTCCGTCACGATCATATGATCGCCCGCGGAGAGCAGCATGAACGAGCTGGAGATCGCCGCCATACCGGAAGCATAAGCGAAACCGCGTACGCCTCCCTCCAAGAGGGCGATATATTCTTCCAGCGCCTGCCTCGTCGGATTGCCGGAACGACTGTAATCGTGCAGCGGCGGGTTAAAGATGTCCTCATGATGAAATGTTGAGGCTTGATAGATCGGAACGCTGGAAGCGCCGGTTGCCCGGTCGATTTCCCCGCCGAAATGCAATAGTTTCGTCTCGAAACGGAGTTCATCTTCTTCATGTCCCCGTTTTGCTGATAACTGCTTGGTTTGCGTTTCCAAGCCTGATGGACCTTTATCGATGCTCATTCTCCCGTGCTCCCTTCCACTTCAGCTATGGCTGCGCTCAGTGCAGCATCCAAATCCGCGATCAGATCATCCGCATGCTCGATTCCGACCGAGAACCGGAGCAAGCGGTCATCCACACCGATCGCTTCCCGAATCTCAAGCGGGATGTCCGCATGGGTCTGGACGGCAGGGTAGGTCATCAGAGATTCGACGCCCCCCAGGCTTTCTGCGAACGCAATCAGTTTAATGTGCCGCAGCACGGGCTCCACATAGCGGGCGTCCTTCACCTTGAAGGAGAAGATGCCGGTGTTGCCGCTGGATTGACGATTCTGGATGTCATGTCCCGGATGATCCGGCAGGGCAGGATAATACACCTCGCCAATCGCTGGGTGAGTTGTCAAAAATGTTGCCACTGCGGTTGCATTCGCTTCGTGCCGATCCATGCGCAGGGCAAGCGTCTTCATTCCTCTCATCAGCTGATAGGAATCGGTCGGGCTTAACACCGCGCCGATGGAATTATGAAGGAAAGCCATCTCTTCCGATAGTTCCTTGCCCTTCGTTACGATGATACCCGCCAGCACATCGTTATGTCCTCCCAAATACTTGGTGGCGCTATGTATGACAATATCCGCCCCAAGCTCGATAGGTCTTTGGAAATATGGTGTCAATAGCGTATTATCCACGATGCTGATCAGTTGATGGCGCCTTGCCCACGTACAGACGGCTTCGATATCCGTAATCATCATAAGCGGATTGGTCGGCGTTTCGATAAATACAGCCTTCGTGTTGGGTCTTCTTGCCCCTTCCAGCGCATCCAGGTCATTCGTATCCACATACGTAGCCGTTACGCCAAACTTGGACATAATCCGCTCCAGAAGCCTATAGGTCCCTCCATACAAATCCAGCGATACAATCAGATGATCCCCTTGACCGAACAAAGCAAAGATCGTCTGGAGGGCAGCCATGCCCGAGCTGCAGGCAAAGCCGGCATCACCGGATTCCAGCTCGGCGCAGGCGTCCTCCAGTACCGAACGGGTCGGATTTTTCGTACGGGTGTAATCAAACCCTGTGCTCTGGCCTAATTTGGGATGGCGGTATGCCGTAGCGTGATAAATCGGAAAATTCACGGCTCCGGTTACCGGTTCTTGCACCGACCCGATCTGTGCCAGCCGGCTCTCTATATTCAAAGGTTTCTTCTCCATCACAAACTCTCCTCCCGTATACTTCTATATTTGCGGACCAATATCGTATGGCGTTTCCTGATATACATAGTAATTGAGCCAATTAGTAAATAATAAGTTTGCATGCGCTCGCCATATGGACGGAGGCGTCCTTGTTGGATCATCATTCGGGTAATAGTTGCGCGGCAGCGCGATATCCATTCCTTTGGCAGCGTCCCGGTCATACTCCCACTTCAGAGAGTCCGCATCATACTCGGAATGTCCTGTGGCAAATATCTGCTTGCCATCCCGGCTTGAAACTAAATAAATTCCTGCTTCCTCGGACTCGGACAGGATGACCAGATCGTCAATACCTGTAATATCTTCGCGCCGAACTTCCGTATGACGAGAGTGCGGAACAAAGAACATTTCGTCAAAGCCGCGGAGCAGCTTGGTACACGCTTCATTGATCGTATGTGGAAATACGCCGAAGCATTTTTCCTCGAGGCTGTATTTCGGTACGCCGTAATGATAATAAAGCCCGGCTTGCGATGCCCAGCAAATATGGAGCGTGGAGGTCACATGCGTCTTGGTCCATTCAAAAATTTCAGTAAGCTCATTCCAGTAATTCACTTCTTCAAATTCCAACTGCTCGACTGGAGCTCCTGTAATGATCATGCCGTCAAAACGACGGTTCTTCACTTCTTCAAAGGTTTTGTAAAATGATTTCAGATGCTCAGCCGACGTATTCTTCGAAACGTGGGAACTCGGATGAAGAAGGACAACATCCACCTGGAGCGGGGAGTTACCGATCAATCGCAATAATTGGGTCTCCGTCGTTTCCTTGGTTGGCATCAAGTTCAGAATAGCTATCCGCAATGGGCGGATATCCTGATGAAATGCATGACTCTCATCCATGACAAAAATGTTTTCTCCAGCCAGAACTTCCTTTGCCGGCAAGGCATCCGGAATTTTAATCGGCATCGTGGCTCACTCCTTCGAAATATGAAATGATACATCCATAAAAAGCTGTGAGAAAGAGCGTTAGACTGTATAAACGCAAGAAGACCTTTCTCCAAGTAGAGAAAGGTCATCATATACGTATCACAATGCGCCTCTCTCATCTGTCAGACTATACAACGGCTTCTAAGAAGCGTCGTATCACCTGCAAGAATTAGCACCGTGCGATGTTGCCGCCGGTTGCCGGGTTTCATAGGGCTAGTCCCTCCACCTGCTCTTGATAAGATTTCGCTTTATTCAGTTGTCTTAAATTGTTCGTAATTGATACTTACTTTAAATCATTCCCAATTTTTCGTCAAGAACCTTTTCATAAAGTTTGTCACACTTCACCGAAGGTTTCCATACCCTGTACCATGGTCCTTGGCTGCGCCGGATTTCAACTTGAAAGGTCCTACACCCGGCGTTATACTAGACAAGTGCTGTTGAAAACCGAGTATGAAAGAGGTGACATGGAAGATGGACGGTGACCCGAGCCAGAAACTAGATCAAGACGCACAACCGCATAGGATTAAGATCAGTCTACCGGCAGAGGACGGCGTTATTTTTCATGCGCTTTTATCGTATTCTAACCTTCCTTGACATGCCCCTACACCGGTGGGCTGATATCCTGTGCCTTTACTGCTTAACCAAGCAGCTTGTATTTGACAAAGGAGTGATATCAGATGAAAATCCGGTTGGTCGATTCGGGCGTATTTACCCCTGTTGATGACATCGAAATGACGCTGACCCCTCCGGCCAGCGGCTTCTACTGGCTGGATGCGGACGAGGATGATTTAGCCGAACTGCAACCTCTCTTCTCCCTGCATGATCTTGCGGTTGAGGATTGCCTCAGCGAAGAAGAGCAGCGTCCAAAAATTGAAATATATGAGAACCACTATTTTATCGTCGTTAACAGCATCCGGTTTGACGACGAAGAAATTTTCCTTCGCGCATTGAACGTTTTCTTGGGCAGGCATTTTATTATTACGATGACCAAGCAAAAAATCCACGAGCTTCGCAGCGTTAAACCGCTTCTCTGGGAGGATGAAGTGAGCACGCCTGACCGCTTCCTCTATCTCTTGATCGACCTTGTCACGGACAACTATTTCTCCGTCGGGGACCGCATCGAGGCGCGGATTGAAAAGCTGGAGGAAGACATCCTCATGCATACCAAAAAATCACACTTAAGCGAGATTATCGGTCTGCGAAGCGAGATTCTTTGGTTGAAAAAGGTACTTGGACCGCAGAAGGAAGTTATCAATACGCTGAACAAAAAAGATCTCCGGCTGATCGATGACCAGTTGCAGAAGTATTTCAGCGATATCTATGAAAATGCCGTGAAAATTTCCGAGACATTCGAGACTTATCGAGATCTCATGGGGAACCTTCGCGAAGCTTACCAATCCAGTATCGCCAATCGGGCCAACGAAATTATGCGTGTGTTTACAGCTATTACAACCATCTTCATTCCGCTAACCCTCATTACCGGCATCTATGGCATGAACTTTACAAATATGCCTGAACTCGACTGGAAATATTCCTACTATGTGGTTCTCGGCATCATGGTTTTTGCCGGTGCTCTTATGTTTTACCTGTTCCGTAAAAAAGACTGGATATGAAATACCACAGAACCACAGACAGAATCAGGACGGATCTCCTTGCCACAAGGGAATCCGTCCTGATTTTCGTTTATGCGGATTTAACCTGCGTTCGCTTTGCCAGACTCCTCCCGCCGGAAGCGAATCCGTATCAGGCGCAGCCGCTCATACAGCTTCTCCGTTCCGCCAATGTCTTCTGCCTCTCCATTCCGGGCTTGTCCTTCTCCATATACCCGTTGTAATACGGGTTTAAGAAACGTATCGCCCAGCTCTTCAAACGCCTTCCATACCGTTGCCTGCTCTGAAGCCGTCATCGTATTCAATTCAACCTCAAGCAGTTGCTCCGTATCATAACCTTCCTTCTCGAGCCCCTCCAATTCCTCAACCAAATCCCGACGAGATAACGAGGTGCGCTCTTCCAACTGGGCCAGTGAAGCTCCCTCAGCTATCCCAATCAGCATCGTACGGCGGAATCGGAAGCGGTCGAGCTCTTGCTTGTAACGCTGCTCCTTCTGTTTATACAGCCAGGACAAGAACACCTCTTCCTGCAGCTGCTCGTAAACCCAATCCAGTGGAAAGGTTGTGGTTCGTTCGATTTTCGTCGTGATCTCCAGCCACTCCGCCCCATGCTCCGAAGCCTTGCTGACCCCGATTCCCGGAAGCTGCAGCAGCTCTTCCTCATTCTGGGGGATGAAGGCGCTAATCATACGCAGCACTCGATTGCTGGCAATGAAGTAAGGTGCTTTTCTTCCGGAGGCCGCCTTTCTTCTGCGCCAAGCACACAGCTCCGTGTACAACTCCTCCGAGCCATACAGCTCACTGTAGCACTGCAGCTTCTGAGCGCCGAGATTCTTGCCTCCAGTCTCTCCCGGTTCATGGAATACCCCCTCAACTAGCGGCCGGAAGCCCTCTCCAAGCTTCTTCGCTAATTGATGTCGGTACACGCATAATAACTCATTCCATGAATTTCCCTCATACCACTCATCATCGGATACATCACCGTCCGGTTCCATGTTCCGCCAGCCAAGCCGCCATCCCCCCTCTTCCTCACCGATCCATACTTGAGCAGAACGGATGTGACCTGACTCATCCGCTCCGCTCATCTGATTCATGAACACAATTTGCATCCCTCAAATACCTCCCGCTTACGCATTCAGCACAACGATGGAACAACGCAAAAAAGCACCTTTCCTCCGCCGCAGCGACAAAGAAAGGTGCTTCCCGTTCCATACGTTATACTGTTGAAATCATAATACCATAATCTGTAATAAAATCAACCTAATTTTGATTCACTCTATATAAGAAATAGGGTCAAGCTTGAACGCTCTTGGCCTCATCTACTGCCAGCTTGGCCAACGCCAATGCGCCGCAGAGACCCGCATTATCGCCGAGCATCGGCGGAACGATAAATTGATCAATCCCATCATGAAGGCTTGGATGCTGAACATATCCGGCCAGCAGCTCCTGAAGCTTCGTGCGGATCAGCGGGAACAGCTGCTCCTGCTTCATAACGCCTCCACCCATCACGATACGCTGTGGGGACAGAATGAGGACATAATTCATCAGCGCTTGAGCCAGATAATAAGCTTCCATCTCCCAAGCCGGATGATCCGGCGTCAATTCCACACCGGGAACTCCCCAACGTTTGCCAAGAGATGGTCCGGCAGCAAGTCCCTCCAGACAGTCTGCATGATAAGGGCATGTCCCTTCATACCGGTCTTCCGGATGGCGGCGCACATAAATATGTCCCATCTCCGGATGAGACAAACCGTGAATCAATTCACCAGCTACCACGGCGCCTGCTCCTACTCCCGTTCCGATGGTAATATACAGACAGCTATCCAGTCCCTGGGCAGCGCCCCATGTATATTCTCCAAGAGCGGCTCCGTTTACATCGGTATCAAATCCAATCGGAACATTAAAACGCTCTTCCAATGCTTTGACAATATTGTAATTGCTCCAATGCGGCTTCGGTGTCGTAGTAATGCAGCCATAAGTCGGGCTGCCCTTCACCGGATCAATCGGTCCGAAAGAACCGACTCCGATCGCCTCTATATCCTTATCAGCAAAAAAGTTAAAGACGTTTGCCATGGTTTCTTCAGGGGTTGTTGTCGGGAAGCTCACTCGCTCCACAACCGTTCCATCCTCCATACCCACGCCGCAAACGAACTTGGTTCCTCCTGCTTCAATTGCTCCAAGTAAACTCATGCTTCTTCCATCCTCTCCACGATGTGCTATGCCTTGTTCTCTATATAGTTGCTAACAAGCTCTATTCGAAGCATATGTAAACATTGTGCTCCCGTCAAGTCCGCCCGCCTCTTTCTCTGCTTCTGCCCGTTCCTGACGCGGCCAGCAACAGCCAAGAGAACAAAATAATGACAGCCGTCCACGCCCACGCTAGCCCGCTCTCGCCATTGCTTACCGCAACGTAAATCGCCGTGGGCAGCGTTTGCGTAACACCCGGTATGTTGCCTGCAACCATCCAGGTTGCCCCAAATTCACCTAAACCTCTGGCAAAAGCCAGAATGAACGCCGAAATCCCCGCTCTGCGGACAAGCGGCAGCGTAATCCAGCGAAGCACCTGCCATTCGCCGGCCCCTGCCGATCGCGCCGAATCCTCAAGCTCCGGTTCCACGGACTCAAAGCCTACCCGCATGCTCTGATACACAAGCGGAAACGAGACCACAATAGCCGCTATAACCGCGGCCCCCCAACTGAAAATGATGGGCCTGGCAAACAGCCATTCGGCAGCTGCGCCAATCCAGCTGTTTCTGCCCAGCATGACAAGCAGAAGAAAGCCAACCACCGTAGGTGGAAGCACAAGCGGAAGCATCAGCAGCGTTTCAACCGCCGTCTTGCCGACAAACGAGCGCCTGGACATCCAGCGCGCTGCCGCTAATCCCAGTATAAATGCAATGATGCTGGACAGCAGTGATGTTTTTATCGACAGCCATACCGGCATCCAGAACATTTCGGTCGCAGTCACGGCGACGCCTCCGCTACCTCAAATCCAGCTTCCGTGAAGATATCCCTGATCTCGGGCTTCCGCATAAATTTGAGGAACGCCTCCGCCTCCTGCGGATGCTTGGCATTGCCCGGAACCGCTGCAGGATATTCGATCGGCTGGTGCTTGTCCGGGTCAACCTCAAGCGCAAGTGTTGCCTTGGCGGAACTCTTCAGATCGGTTTTGTACACAAAACCGGCATCCGCATTCCCCGACTCCACATAAGCGAGAACTTGCGTCACGTCCTTGGCATACACCGCCTTGGATTCGACATCTTCCCAAAGGCCTTCATTCTGAAGAGTCTCCTTCGCGTACTCCCCGGCCGGTACAGTATCCGGCTGACCGATAGCCAGAACTCGTACTTCAGGTTTGAGCAGATCGGATAACTGCTTCACGTTCTGTTTGCCAACAGGCTCAATCAGCACCAACGCATTTCGAAACATTAACTGAACCGCATCGGATTGTACGATCCCCTTCTCGACCAGTCGATCCATCGGCTCCGTTGCCGCGGATACAAACAAATCTACAGGCGCCCCTTGCTCAAGCTGTTGTCCTAGAGAGCCCGAACCGCCAAAATTATAACGCAGCGTAACATTCGGAAACTCTGCTTCAAATCGTCGTCCGGTCTCTTCCAGGCTGGATTTGAGACTTGCTGCTGCCGAAACCATAACTTCAACCTTCTTCTCAGCCCCTGAGGGCGGCTTAGAGGTATCGGTTAAAGGAGTCTGATTGGAGGCACATGCGGATATAAGAAGCAGCATGGCCCCAAGCAGTAATCCGGTCAAGATTGATTTTCTACTGAAATTAAACTGTCTCCACATAACTAGGAAACCACCGCCACCCCAAAAAGATGGCCCAAGCTCTTCATCTCAAGCTCCTCCAGTTTGGTTAATGCACGTTCGTGATCCACGCTCAAGCGGCATAGTTCCAGTTCGCACTCCATTGGAACCTCGCAATGGATTTCCGCCAAAGCCCGGGACAGATGCAGCATTTCCAGATCTGCCTCGATCTTGGTGCGGACCCCTTTGGTCAGTGACTCAAGATTCGCAAGAATTCCTTCCACGGTTTCATACTCCTGAATCAGCTTGACCGCCGTTTTCTCGCCAATCCCACGTACGCCAGGATAATTATCGCTCGTATCTCCCATCAAGCCTTTCACATCGATAACCTGTCTTGGGGAAAGTCCTTTTTCGGCATACAGCGTTTCCGGGGTATAGTGCATATAATTGCCGTGTCCCTTTTTCATGATAATGACGGAAGTGGAATCGTTCACGAGCTGAAGCAGATCGTGGTCCCCCGACAGGATCATGACATTCATGCTATCCCCGTACCGTCTGGCTAGCGTACCGATGCAATCATCGGCCTCATAGCCCACGACGCCCAGGTTCGGAATTCCCAGACATTCCGTCACATCACGAACCAACGAAAACTGCGGAACCAGATCATCCGGCGCTTCCGGACGATTGCCTTTATACGAGGCGAATTGCTCGGTACGAAATGTTTTCGAACCCATATCCCAGCAGCAAGCTACATGGGTAGGCTGAAATTTATCGATAGCATCCCACATATACCGCAGGAAGCCATAAATCGCGTTGGTCGGCACCCCCGCTTTGGTTCGACGGATATAGCCGCTTGACGCGGTTGCATAGTAAGCACGAAATAATAAAGCCATCCCGTCTACAAGCATTAAGGATGGTTGTTGATTGGGTATCACAGTCATGATCGCTCCTAACTTTAACTTCTCTGGTATAACCTTAAATATACCTTGTCATTATACCATATCCCTATATAGACTTGGGCTTGTCACAAGGTATTTCTTTGAATTTCCTATCATTTCCTGTTCATATTTTTCTTGCGAGATAAGGATGCTAAGCCTCGGATGTTTATACTTTCTTATCTCTTAAAACGAAAGAGCATCCCGGCGGCCAAAAGACCTTGGGATGCTCTACCTTCATCAGCAAGAAAATGTGTCTATTCCGGATCGTTGACCTTCAACAATGGGGCCACTCAGTTCTTTCAACCGGCCTCAATTGGGCCGTCATTGCCTCCGACCAAAATAGCCATTCTACTTCTGCCATGACTCCTGATATTGTTCTGCTTTGAAGCCGACGGTCACTTTACTTCCGTCCGTCACGATTGGACGCTTGATCAATCTTCCGTTGGACGACAACAGTTCGATTTTCTCCTCATCGGAAAGTCCAGGCAGTTTGTCTTTCAGGTTCATTTCCTTGTAGACCTCGCCACTCGTATTGAAAAATTTCTTAAGCTCCAGGCCGCTCTTATCGATAAGATCGGCTAATTCTTCCTGCTCTGGCGGTTGTTCAAAAATATTTTGAAGTTCCAGCTCATGTCCTTCGTTCTGCAGCCATTTGACCGCGTTACGGCATGTCCCGCATTTCGGATATTGATATACTTTCAGTTTGCTCATTCGATACGTTCTCCTTCTCTTGTTGTTTTGAAAATATTTAAGTTGCCTCTTGCGCAAGCATATTTCTCAGAGAGTTCATATCCTCAGGAAGCGGAGCTGTGAATACCATCGTGTTCCCCTCAATCGGGTGAATCAGTGTCAGGCTTGCTGCATGCAGTGCCTGCCTGCCCATATAGCGGTCCACCCTCATGATGGATGATCCGACTTCCGGCTCTGCCGACCCCTCGTTCCCATAGGACGCAGTTTCCGTCCCATCTGATCGTAACTCCCGCTCACTGTATACCGGATGCCTATACATCTGATCTCCAATCAATGGACAACCGATGCTAAGCATATGCACCCGAATTTGATGGGTCCGGCCGGTTTCCAGCTTCAATTCAACCAAGGATGCGGAATGATAGGTTTCGCATACCTGATACCGTGTCAATGAAGGATATCCGTCCGGGGTTACGATGCGGCGGTGGGGCTCTAAAGGATCCCGATCAATCGGACCGTCAATATCGCCTGACGGCAAAGCAGGCTTGCCATGAACAAATGCAACATACCTCTTGTCGACCGTGCCGGCTATCATTTGTTCTGAAACATGCTGGTGGATATACTGATTCTTGGCCACCACCAACACGCCGGAAGTTTCCTGATCCAGCCTGTGAACCGCTCGGAACCGGTAATTCCAGCCCTTCTCCTGCCAGTAGTGGACAACGCCGTTCGCCAGTGTGTCCGTATAATGACCATGCGTCGGATGCACAATGATCCCTGCCGGCTTGTTCAGAACAAGCAGATGCTCATCCTCGTATAGAATATGAAGGTCCATCGGCTGGGGCAGCATATCGTCTGAACGTTCCTGCTCCATCCGAATTTCAACCAGATCTCCAGCATGCACTTTCACGCTAATGTATACACGGGTCCCGTTCAGCATAATGCCCTGCTCGGTCAACTTGAGGCGCGAGAGCAGCTTGCGGGATACCCCCATTCGTTTTTGCAATATAGTCTTAAGCAGCATGCCGTCTTCGTGGGGGGACACGACATAGCTGATTGGCGGATAGTACAAACTCATGAATTACCGAAACACCTTTCCACTTCGCTCATATTCGACATCCGGAATCCCGGCGTGCACATTGGCTGCCCGCGCAGTCACAAAGAAATAGTCGGACAATCGGTTCAAATACCGGCGGACCTCCGGATTGATTTCCGTGGTTCGCTGCAGCGAAACAGTCAACCGCTCGGCGCGGCGGCATACGGTCCGACATACATGAAGCAACGAAGACAACGCGCTTCCGCCTGGCAAGATAAAACGTTCAAGCGGAGGATTCTTCTCCTCGAATGCATCCAGCCATACCTCCAGATTATCCACTAGCTCCGCGCTTACCTTGAGTTTATCCTCGCGAGGTCTCGCATAGGCCAGATCCGAACCGCAATCGAACAGTTCATGCTGGATTCGAACGAGCTGAAGATGCAGTTCTTCAAATTCGGCTTCCTTGGCCAAACATACGGCTTGGCCGACAAAGCTGTTCAATTCATCGATCGTGCCGTATGCTTCGATGCGCGGATCATCCTTGGGCACACGACCACCAATAATTGAAGTTTCCCCCGCATCTCCCGTTCTCGTATATACCTTCATCCCATCTTCCTCCATTTCAAAGTCCGGTCCTTATTGAACGAACATCATATTTCTTATTTTATTATGCTCAACTATAGCATAATTTCGGATAACGGTCCCTCTATGGCGGAATAAGTTCCAGGCGGATCATGATTCCGGAGCGAGGTTCTATCATCCATGGGAAATCAATTAAACGCAAACAAGGCTGATCCTTGAGTCATTGTACTCAGGAGCAGCCTTGTATTATTCAATCAAATCGTATTTTATAGTTTCTTTTTTGGATGAGCCTTCATATATTCGTTAATCTTCAAATCCAGCAAACTGCTGATCTCGATGACAATTTCGGACGTAAAGGACTGCTCTTCCAAAAAAATCTGTTCCATCTTCCGGCGAAGCATGTGAATTTCGTCTTCCAAGGTAATTTCCTGAGGAGTGGATTTGGCTGATTTAATTGACCATTTACCGTGATTATCGCCTTCAGCCGTATAGTCACCACGGTAGTTTGACAATTCATAATCACAAAACACTGGTGATCCCTCCTTGGAAAGTAAAATTCTGCCCCCAAAATAAAATTATAACATATATTTTCCCAATGGAAAGTGATTTTTTTGTTAATTCAAGGAAAAAGTTCAACGAATTCCTTGTCTACTTTATTTTTTCCACAAAATTGCCCATTCTCTCCAAGGCCTCATTCAGTTGGGCAATGGATGTAGCATAAGAGCAGCGGATGAATCCTTCCCCGCCTAGACCGAATGCGGTGCCTGGCACGGCAGCCACCTTGGCCTCAGTCAGCAAGCGTTGGGCAAATTCTTCTGAGCCGAGTCCCGTTCGCTTGATACTTGGAAATGCGTAAAACGCTCCCTGTGGTTCGTGGCAATCCAAACCGATCTCGCGCAGCCCTTGAACCACCAGTCTGCGCCGCTGGTTATAGGATTCAACCATTCGATCCTTCTCCCCCATACCGTTGCGCAATGCTTCGAGCGCGGCGACTTGCCCCATTGCGGGTGCACACATAACCGTATATTGGTGTATTTTCAGCATGGCGCCGATCAGATCGGCATGAGCACACACATACCCCATACGCCAACCGGTCATAGCAAACGCCTTCGAGAAGCCGCTCACCAGTATGGTGCGGTCCATCATGCCTGGCATCGAGGCAAAGCTGACATGTTTGCCTTCATATGTGAGCTCCGCATAGATTTCATCGGAGATCACAATCAAATCGTGTTTTTCCACCACTTCTGCAATGGGTAGCCAATCCTCATAAGTCATGATGGCTCCCGTCGGATTGCTTGGGTAGCACAGGATTAGAATCTTCGATTTGGGCGTGATTTGCGCTTCAAGCGCCTCGGCCGTCAGTTTGAAATGATGCTCTGCCGTCGTTTCAATACCAACGGGTACCCCGCCACCGATTGAAGCAATCGGCGAGTAAGAAATGTAACACGGCTCGGGAATCAGAATTTCATCACCGGGTACAATCAAGGCACGCAGCGCCAGATCAATCGCTTCACTGCCGCCTACGGTTACAATCATTTCATTGGCAGGATTATAGGTCACGTGGAAACTGTCGTTCAAATATTCCGCGATCGCCTCCCGCAGTTCCGGCATACCGGCATTGGACGTATATCCTGTAAACCCGCGCTCCAATGAATACACGCAGGCTTCTCGTACATGCCACGGCGTTACGAAATCAGGCTCACCGACACCAAGTGTGATAATATCCTTATTTCCACTGACGAGATCAAAAAATTTCCGGATTCCGGAGGGTTGAATGTCCCTGACCCTAGGCGCCAAATAGGAGCTCATCGATTTCCTGTTATTTTCTGCAAGCTGCTGTTCGTTCACAATCATAGCACACGCTTCCTTTACGGCGAGATCAGGAGACGATTGTCTTCTTGACGTTCTTCAAAAATAATCCCGTCTTGTTTATATTTTTTTAAAATAAAATTGGTTTTGGTCGATAATACAGAATCAATAGGTGACAGTTTCTCCGAAACAAAGTTGGCCACCTCACGCAAGTTTCTGCCTTCCACTTCAACCAGCAAGTCGTAGGCGCCAGACATAAGATAGACCGACTTTACCTGCGGGAATAAATAAATCCGCTCGGCAATTCCTTCAAAGCCTCTTCCGCGCTCAGGTGTAATTTGAACCTCGATCAGCGCCGTAACCTTCTCGTCTTCCATCTTGCCCCAGTTGACAACGGTCGCATACTTAACAATAATGTGATCTCGTTCAAGCTCCGCAATGGAGGTCTTTATTTCTTCCTCATCTACACCGAGTAGAGTAGAGAGTAGAGCCGGCGATCTTCTCGCGTCTTCTTTCAGCAGGTCAAGCACCTTCAGTTTCAATTCGCTAAGCTCTTCCATATACGTATCCTCCAGCACTTATTCCGAATAACCATTCTTCATGCATGATATTTCGGAACAGAGATTAATACTTATATTACAATAACTTACACGGGATGTGCAAAAAAAAATACCGATGCATCACTGCAGCAACGGGCTGCAGGTGTCATCGGCTTATTGTTTGAGTTAACCATGGGATTATTGGGTTACATTATTAGATGTAGGGGCTACATTAGTGGTATGTGGCGCTACATTCGGATGATGCGCGTACGCGCCCATACCGTAAGTTTTTTGATTAATGGTTTCCCGTGTTTTTTGCTGGGACTGCTGCGCTTGCTTATACTGCTTGTCCACATCGTATTTCAATGCATGCCGAGGCGCGGTATACATGTTCTGCTGCTTCATCATATTAAAAAATTCACCTTGCAGCTTCAGTGTATCCGCAGTCAGATCCGTAAACATTTGACGGACATCAGGACAAGAAGCTTCCGTTGTAGCTGTCGTATACTCTCGCACGACCCGTTTCAGTTCTCCCAGAATAGGGCTAAGCATATCCTCTTCGGGCAGGTATGAAGATCCATTAGGCGTTATCATAAGTCGTTCCTCCTTAACAATTATGCATCCTTGTCTATATCTCCTCTTATTGAGGCTGCGTCGGCGCGATATTGCTGTGAATCTGCAGTGAGTTAACCAATGTATCGAGATGCTGCTCATGGCGACTTACGAATCCCAGCAGCGCCTGCTGGATTGCAGGATTTTGACTAGCTGCGGCTGTCGCGGCACAATGCTTGGCCAGCATGGTCTCGTTGGAAATGCAATCCGCAATATAGTCCAGTTCTTTTGAAGTTAGAGGCTGTAATTGCTGATTAGGTATCATCTTTGTGTTTGTTCCCCTTTCCAATTAGATTGCACAGGGCTAGTATGCCACCTATATAAAAATCTATGTCGTGAGATGTCATTAAATAGGAAAGGAACGTCCAAACTAATAACGATGTGACAATGAGGGGGTGAGGGACCATGTTACTGACCGGCGGAACAACGCCCTGGAAATATTTAAACACCGAACCTGTAAAAAGATACCCCGGTCTATCAGAACAGCTCAGCTGTGATGTGCTAATTGTCGGCGGCGGTATTAGCGGTGCGCTGATGGCCTATGTGCTGACCAAGCAAGGCGTGGACACCGTCCTGCTGGACAAAAAACGCGTATGCGAAGGCAGCACATCCGCCAATTCGGGGCTGTTGCAATTCTCTAGCGACTGCCCCCTATCTGATCTGATCCAACAATTTAACGAACAACAGGGCTCCTCCTTCTACATGATGTGCAGAAACGCCGTACGTCGGCTCACCGAAATTGCAAATCATCTGTCCAGGGATTCCGGCTTGACCCCGCGAAGCAGCCTCTACTATGCCAGTAACCCCCAAGATGTCGGCATGCTTCGCCATGAGTATGACCTGCTCAAACGAAAGGGCTTCGATGTGGAGTACTGGAGCCGCGAGCATGTGAAGGCTAACTTTCCGTTCTCAAAAGAAGCTGCCATCTATACTCGCGGCGATGCCGAAGTCGATCCCTACCGTTTTGGGCTTAATCTTCTTCAAGATGCCTGGGAGCATGGGCTGCGAATTTACGAAAATAGCGAAGTGAAGGAAACTCGGTATACCGACAGCGATGTCACCGTCTTAACCGACCAAGGAAGCGTCCTCGCCAGGAACGTGATCTGGGCCACCGGGTATAGCACCCAAGAATGGAAGCCTGATTATCAAGCGGAGCTGCTCAACACCTATGCCATCCTGACGGAGCCTGTATCCGATCTGTCTTCATGGTACGAGCGAGCATTCATATGGGAAACAAATCGCCCTTATCTCTATTTCCGGACAACGCCGGATCAACGAATCATAGCCGGAGGACTGGATGAACCGCTTCCTCCTTCAGGCAAACCAGAGGAATACGCTGAACCGAGAGGCCGGAGATTGCTAAATGAAATCCAGAAACTGTTCCCCCATATGACGGATTTGAAAATCGCTTGCAGTTGGGCCGGCGTGTTTGCCACAACCCAAGACGGCATCCCGTTGATCGGCAGACACCCGCAGTATCCGCACAGCTACTTTATCGAGGTGTATGGCGGAAACGGGACCGTTTACAGCATGATCGCTGCGGATCTGCTGGCCGAGACGATTGCAGGACGTGAGCCCGAAGAGCTGAAATGGTTCTCCTTGATACGGCCAATCGACCTGAAAATGACATAAAATAATTGAAGGTATCTCCTTATTGGCCATGGGGCCTTGGAGATACCTTCTTCGGTTGTAGGGTTGCGCCGTAACGCTGTCTCTTGTTTATCAACTCACCGTTCGTTAACTGGCACAACGCTTTTGACGCGAGCGGGTGCGATTAGGCTTCAGATGTTCAGGTGACTTGTCCTTTGGAAGGAAACAGCTTTCGTATAAACAGCCACGATCCGATAGGGGAAGCCCCCAGAAACAGCAGCAGCAGGGTTACCGTTAACGTGTCCTGTCTAAATGACAGAACAAGAATAAACACAAGGAGACCCGTAATTCGGCCTATGGTTAGACTGAGTTCCCGCAGCACGACCAGTTCCACCCGCTTCTCCACGTTTTCCTGATTCACTCCCATAAGATCAAAGCTGGCCGATATAGCCGGCATCATGTACAGCGGAATAAACAGCGACGTCCCGATTCCCAGCACCAACAGCGTAGTATAGTTGACAGCAAATAGCAGCGGCATAATTACCAGCAGCATCAATATCGAACCTACCAGCATGCCGGTTTTACGGAATTTGGGCTTGAACCACTTCCCGCAGGCCCAGTAGCTGACCAGCGAAACCGCCGAAGTAATCAATGCGAATTGCCCCAGCTTCGATTCCTGGTCCGTCGCCACAAAAACAAGGAGTGTAATAAGAAAGGAAAACACCCCTTCCCTGATTCCCTGAACGGCCAAGCCGAATACCGCGTATTTCCAGACTCCGCCCTCCTTGAGTCGGCTAACCCCCTCCAGCCAATGATAGTCGCTCTGGACCGGTCGTTTTCGCAGAAAAAAGCTGAGCACCACCGTCGCCGCGAAGATGACCATCGATACGGTAAAAATAAACCGGTAGCCCTGATCCCCATGCATCATCGTGATGATCCAACCCGCCATCCACGGACCGATAATCCCCGTTATGGAGCCCAGGAGTCCGATCCAGCCATTAAACCAGTCCCGATTCTCTGCACTTGAAATCTCGAAGTAAACCACATTAAAGGCTAACCAGAATAATCCCAATGAGACGCCGAACAGCAAGCCGAGAGGCCAAATATAATGGACGGCATCCCTCCCTGCCCACAGAACGCATAGATAAAACAGGGCGGACACTGCAATACCCAGGCGAAGCGCATTCATTTTGTTATGCTCCTTCACCCATTTGCCGGCGGTCCAGAACGTCAAACCCAATGCAACCTGCTGAGCAATCGTGAACCAACCGAGCATCGTATAGTCCTGGCGGCTTTTCCATAAGTATACGTTGAGGAATGTACCCGACAATGCACTCGATAGTATAAACAACCCATGAACGGATAACAGAAGCATAGCCTGGGGGTCCTTTGTCAACTTCATATACAGTTCCTCCCTTGCCTTCACACTTGAAGTCCAAGGTATTTTACCCCTCTAATCCCCACTTCATGAACAAAAAAAAGGAAACCGCCGCAAGCAGTTTCCTTAAACTAGCCGTGGATCGGCATACAGCGCCTTTCCGCAAACTCTATTCCTTTTTATGGATAAAACTTTTGATCATCCGAAGCCGGTCATTCTCTGCCAGATTGTGCTGTACATGGAAGCATCCAGGGCACACATATACATTTAGATCATAAGGCGGCTGAAGGATAGGGCCTTGAATCAGGGCTGCGTTAACCGGCTGGAAGCCTTCCCCACTCACATGCTGCGTTCCGGCATGAAGCATATACTCTCTGCAATGCAAGCACTCGGGAACTTCCTCTTGCTGGTCCAGAATCCCCTCTACCGTCTCCTCAAATGCAAAGAGGTCATGATCCTCCCCATACTTATCCACGGTTCGAAGCGAGGACAGTGTTTCATGGTCGGATCCCCATATACGATGAAGATCACCCGCTTCCTCATCGGAAGCCTCATAAGCCTCTTCATATTCCTCCGGATCGTCCTGTATATCCTCGTCTTCCAATGCGATATTCAATGTGCGATAGCCTTTAAGCTCGTTCGCACAGTGAGGACAAGTCTCTTCGGGACCTATCTCTTCATCCCATACAATCTCACTTTGGCACCATGGGCAAACCGTCGGTTCCATCGATCATTCATCCCTTTCTTTATTCAAACGGCCATGAATGGCCCTATTAACTTTATTTTTATTGAGACATCAAGTATACAATACCCGCCACAAAAAAAATCAAGGCAGCCGCAAACAATATCCGCGGTAAATATTTCATCGTCCTTTTCCTCCCGAAGCCCTTAAATGATGCTCGCTCCAATAATGTAAGATAAAGATACGGTGATAATTAGTACGATCAAGCCAACTGCGCGGTTATCCTTGCCAATCTCTTCATCGACCGAAAATACGGGAGTCAAGAACTCAAGCAACCAATAAGCCAATAAAAGCAGTATGAACCCGAAGAATGACCATTTAATCATGCCATAAATGGACGTATTGGCTGTTATGCTATACCGCATCACGTTACAGATGCCAAAGACCTTGCCGCCGGTCGCCATAGCTGCGGCAACATTTCCTTTGCGTATTTCATCCCAGCAGTTGTACTTGGTAACCAATTCAAAGCAATACAAGTAAACAATAAGTGCAAGTATCGCAACCGAGAAATAGCCGACGAGCACCCCAAGTGGATGGGTCAGCAAATGATCAATCGCTTCCGTCATTCCCTTTTTTCCTCCCTGATATAAACGGGATGCGGCACCTTTCGCATCCCGTCGTTCTGAACCTTATGATGATATGTTATACGATTGAAGGAGAAAACGGTTCCTGATTTCTTACTTTTCTTATTTCAACTCGGCAATCGTAACGCCATTGCCGCCTTCGCCGTAATTGCCTAAACGATGACTCTTAACATGTTTATGTTTGCGCAAATAATCCTGAATCCCGGTTCGCAGTATTCCGGTTCCCTTACCATGTATGATGTAGATCTGCCCCAGGTTCCCCAGAAAAGCCTCATCAATGAACCGATCCACCTCGATCAGCGCTTCTTCCAGATTCGCTCCTCTTAAATCCAGCTCATTCCGGATGTTGGTATCGCGAGTCCGCTTCAAGACGGTAGCATGCTGTTTCGGCGCTTGTTTGGCGCTTGCTGCCGGATTCGACAAAAGCTCCAAATCATCCAGCGCCACCTTCATCTTCATAATGCCAAGCTGAACAACGGCTTCCTTGGACCCGGCCATTTCTACAACATGCCCTTTCTGATTCAGGCTGGATACCCGAACCTCATCTCCTGGCTCAATGCTGCGCTGCTGCTTCGCTGAACGTTGGCCAGCCGTCTTCTTACCCTGCTGCGGTTCGGCGTCATCCAGACGCTTTCTGGCAGCAATCAGTTTGTGTTCCTTAACGGAAGCTCCTTCCTCTTGGGCAATCTTGCGTAGATCCGCGATGATTTCCTCCGCCTCACTCCGGGCCTTGTCCACGATCTGCCTTGCTTCCGTACGAGCTTTATCAACAAGCTTGTCCTTCTGCTCTTCCAGCTTCTGAAGCTCGTGCTGGTGACGAAGACGCAGCTCCTCCATTTCCTTCCGAACCTGCTCCGCCTTCTCACGCTCTACTTCCGCGGTGTGCCGGTTCTCTTCGAGCGATGCAATCATATGCTCCACTCGTTGATCTTCTTCCTTCACTTCGCCACGGGCAAATTCCAGAATGGATCCCGGCAATCCTAGACGTTCTGCAATGGCAAACGCATTACTGCGCCCAGGCACGCCTACCAACAGGCGATAGGTCGGGCTTAGGGTATTGATATCGAACTCCATGCTGGCGTTGATGACACCTTTGCGTTCGTATGCATAAGCCTTCAATTCAGAATAGTGCGTTGTCGCGATCATGCGGCAGCCCATGCGGTGGATATGCTCCAGGATGGAAATCGCCAGAGCGGAACCCTCCGCAGGGTCCGTCCCTGCTCCCACCTCATCAAGCAGCACTAGGCTCTTCGGCGTCATCTGGCTTAATATGCGGATGATGTTCGTCATATGGCTGGAGAAGGTACTGAGGCTCTGCTCAATGCTTTGCTCATCGCCAATATCCGCGTAGATCGCATCAAACACGCACATCTGGCTGCCTTCTTCGGCAGGAATAAAGAGTCCGGACATCGCCATCAGATTTAATAATCCGATCGTTTTGAGCGTAACCGTCTTACCGCCGGTATTCGGCCCTGTGACAATGATGGATGTATAGGAATTGCCTAATTCCACATCAAGCGGCACAACCTGATCCGCTGGAATCAGTGGATGTCGGCCTTTGCGCAGCTTAATATAACCTCTGTCATTCATTCTTGGTAGTGAAGCCTTCATTACATGGGCTAAACGAGCCTTGGCAAAAATAAAGTCGAGCTGGCCGATCAGATCCAAGTCAATGGATAGCAGCTCAGCCTGTTCGCCGACCTGGGCGGTCAGCTTCTGCAGAATCACTTCGATCTCCCGCTCTTCCCGCATTCGCGTCTCGCGCAGCTTGTTGTTCATGGCTACGATGGATTCCGGCTCAATAAACAACGTCGCGCCTGACCCGGACTGATCGTGCACGATACCGCCAAAATGCGAGCGATATTCAGCTTTTACTGGAATGACAAAACGGTCGCCGCGAATCGTAATTAACTGGTCCTGCAGCATCTTCGCCACGGATTGCGATCGAATCATGGACTCCAGTTTCTCGCGAATGCGAACTTCTCCGCCCCGCAATTCCCGCCGGATCTGAGAAAGCTCCGCGCTTGCGGAATCCAGCACCTCAGCAGCATCGTCAATACAGAGCCGAATGGCATCTTCCAGAGGCTTCTGCTCCGAAATAAGATCACTCAAATTATAGAGGATCTCAATCTTCTCGTCCTCGTGGATCGCTGCAATAAACCGCTTGATTCGGCGTGATCCATGAATCGTATTCGACGCAGCCAGCAATTCATGGGGATTAAGCGTCCCCCCAATTCTGGCTCGCTTCAATGCGTCGTTAATATCGGTAATCCCGCGAAAAGACGGATTGCCCTTGAGCCTGTCTACGGTGTAAGCCTGGTCAGTAGCCGCAAGCAAATCCTTTACCGCCTCCAGGTCGGTTTCAGGCATTAACGTTTCAGCTCTCGCACTTCCCATGGAAGTTTGAGTGTATTGTGTTAATGTATTTAAAATTTTTCGGTATTCTAAAGTTTGCAAAATCTTGTCATTCAAGAAGTTCACAACTCCTCTCAATCGATGCATATATTATATCGAAACTAATACGAATTCGCCAAGGAATCCAAAAACCTTCCACACATAACCGACGGCCCTATTGAACAAAATAAATTCTGCGTAACATTCCAGTCTTATTCTAAGGAGGCAGGTACCATGCAATTTCTCGGGCATGTTGTTCGATTTATCGTTGCCGCGCTCGTTCTTATGGTTGTCGGATGGATTGTCCCCCAATTCACCGTCGGCGGATTCGGAAGCGCCCTGTTGCTTGCACTCGTTATCGCCCTGATTGGTTGGGCTATCGAGGGCATTTTCGGCAAAAAAGTCACACCGTTTGGACGTGGCATCGTGGGCTTCCTGGTGAGCGCACTCGTGATTTACCTTGCCCAATTCATCGTTGGAGGCGTTAGCGTCTCCGTACTGGGCGCCTTGCTTGCTGCACTGGTCATCGGGATCATCGATCTGTTCATTCCGGTTTCCACCCCTTTTGAAGCAGGCAAATCCCGCAAAGAATAAGATAGAAGAACGCCCGCTTCTGTTAGAGGATTCCTCTGAAGCCCTCTTTCTGAACGAACCGAACGGCAGCAGTATCCCCACACTAACCCCCTGTTAATCTAAACAGGGGGTTTTCCATCTTCCCCTATATTATAAAGTAAATCTATATCATCGTTTGAAACCGTTCACGTTCACCAATTTTTCATAACACGAATGTGCACCCACTCTTTTTCTGCGCTATCATAAAGATTGGAAATTATATTTCACAATTATTTCATAGTCAGGAGAGATTTCAGTGAAAAAAGGCATTGCTTTACTTGTTTCATGTATGCTCCTATTTGTATTGGCTGCCTGCGGTGAAGACCAGAAAGAGTCCCAGGGAGATTCAGCGATCTCGGATACTGGTGTAGCACCGGAAGCTGAACTCGTGATTAAGGGCACCAATTTCCAATTCGACCAAGAGGAATATCGTCTCAAGAAAGGCGTGCCTGTCAAGATTACTTACGAGAATGAAGACGGCAACCACGGCGTTATGATTCCTGCGCTCGGACTGCAGCTCGATCGTAAAAACAACTCAACTATCGTTACGCCTGATGAGACGGGAGAATTCGAAGTTTCATGTTCCATTATGTGCGGAGCGGGTCACAGCAAAATGATGTCCAAACTTATCGTCGAAGAATAGTAGATCTTCCTCACGAAAATAAACCTCCGGATCGCCAGAGTATCCTCTGTCTAATCCGGAGGTTTTTTCAGGTTCACATCTTCGCCATGGCCTAACGCTGATCCTGCTCAATCAACTCGATCCACTCATTATATTCAACTTGGAGCTTCGAATACTCTTCCTTCAACTTACGGTGTTCTTCTTCAAGCTGCGCAGATTGCTCCGCCTTCAATTCCTGTTCTGCCTGGAGCAGACGATATTGGTGCATGACCAGCTCATACTGTTCACCTAAATCGGAATACTGTTGTGCCGCTTCACTCTTCTCGTCTTCCAGACGTTCATAGGCTTGGCGTGCGGATGCTATTTCCTGCTGCCATGACTGGAGCTCTTCTTCGAGAGCAAGCTTGGTTCGTTTCCACTCATCGCGCTCTGCGGCCAGCTTCTCGCTGTCCTCGGCAAGCTGTTCCCGTTCCGCCATCCCTTGCCGGTATTGCTCCTGCCACTGAACGGCGCGTTCCTCTGAATCTCTCAGCTGCTCGGCGAGTTCACGTGCGCGCTCTTCACTGGCAGCCGCCTTCTTGCGAAGCTCATCCAGCTGATTCGACACCGTATCGTATTCTTCCTCCAGCATAGCGTACAGTTTGCTGGTCTCTTCCTCTCGGACTCCCGCTTCCTTCGCGAGTTTCTCCAGCTCTTCATGGCGAAGCTGCAGTTCATTCAATTCCTCTTGGGCACTTCTACGCTCTGACATAGTCCGGTCAGCTTCGTCCTTCATGACCTGGATCTCATCCTGAAGTCCCTTCATTCCTTCTTCCAGGCTCTCGTTCGCTTCCATAAGCTCGACAATTCTCATCTCGAGCTCAGCGGTTTCCTCTTTGCGCTGATCAGCCAGCGTGCGCCAGGATTGAAGCTCGCTGCTTAGACGCTGCAGCTCTTCTTGCTGTTTGCGGGAGGTCTGATTTGCATCCACCACAAGTTTCTGCAGACGACGGCGCTCTTCCTCCGACTTGGCGGATTCCTGCTTCAGGCCCTCGAGCTCCTTCGTCAGCCCTTCGACCTTCGTTCGGAAGGAACGCAATTCCTGCGAAGAGGCCTCGGCTTGCTGTCTGGACGACTGGAGCGCTTCCTTCAGCTTGTCCGATTCTGCTTTTACAGCACCCAGTTCCTTCTCGGCGGACGACAAACGTGATTGGAGCTGCCCGCCCCGCGTTCGCTGCTCGGCAAGCTGCTTCTCCAGCTCTTGGACGGTACTTGTATGCTTTTGCTCCATATCCTGTACCGTCTTCGTATTCTTCTGTTCCAGATCCTGCACCGTCTTCGTATACTTCTGCTCCATATCGTGCACGATCTTCGAGTGCTGCTGCTCCTTCAGGAGCGCCTCTTGTTTATAGGTGCTCTCCTGTTTCTTCAATTGCTCAGCCAGCTTCTCCTCGGCCTGTTTCGCAGAGGTCCGTTGACTCTGTTCCAGCTTCTCGATGGCCTGTTTATGAGTGAGCGTCAACTGCGAAATCTGCCCTTCATAGCGGCGCTTCATATCTTCAATAGACTGCTTATGGCCGCTCTCCAGCTTCTCGCGCTGCTCCTTAAGACGGGCCTCAAGCTGCTGCTTCTCCTTCAGCAGTTCCGCCACGCGGTCCGATTCCTTCTGGAGCAATTCCTTCGTACGCTCTGACTCCGCGGTTAGATTCTCCTTGGACTTCCTGTATTCCTCAGCCAGCGTAGTCTGCTCCGCCAGCTTGTGCTCCAACTGCTCCTGCTGCTGACGATGTCTCTCCTGCTGCTCGATCTGAAGTCCTTGTACCTTGGCAAGCTCCGTACGCAGTTCATTTCGCTCGGCCGTCATCTGCTTGGCCTCATTCTGAAACTCCAGCTTCTGCAAAGCTTCTTCAGCCATATGTACTGCAGCTAGGACGGCAATACGCGGGGTATCCAATCGAGAGTGCGCCTTGGATATGGTACGCATGCGATCATCTACATAATTCGCTACCTGTCTGGTATAATCACTGCTACTGCCAACGAGTTTATAGGAAGTTCCGTAGATATCTACGGTAACGCTTTTACGGTCCGATGTAGTCAAAATTGTGCCCTCCTTCTATTATGTGTAGATTCTATGATGTCTGAAATGGTCTATTCTCTACATTCATTATATATGAGATAACATCTGTAGACGAACCTCAAGAAAACAGACCGAAGTTTGGTATATGATAACACAGTTTTGTGCTTATAATTATGTACCCTGCGGGCGTCCTGATGCAAATCCCAGTTCAATTTAGAGCAAAAAAGCCCGCATCGAATCCCTGATGTAATGGATTCGATGCAGGCGTTCACAATTCCTGCTATTTTCTTAATTCTGCGCCAAAAGTTTGCTGAAGGGCAGCAATCGCTTTTTCCGTGACGCCAGCAACCTCCTCATCGGTCAGCGTCCGTTCCTGATGACGGTACGTCATAGAGATGGCAACACTCTTCTTACCCTCTCCAAGCTTGCTGCCTGTGAAGACGTCAAATACCTGAATCTGCTGCAGAAGCTCACCAGCATTCTCCTTGATCACTTGAATCAGGGAGCCGGCTTCAACCTCCTCATTCACCACGATGGCAAGATCGCGTTCCATACCCGGGAATCTAGGCAAATCGCGGTAAACGACGCGGGCGTTAGTCAGATCATACAGCGGCTTAAGGAGAATCTCCGCGGCATAGGTATCTTCCAAATCCAGCTCCTGCTGCGTCTTCGGATGAATTTGTCCCAGTACACCTAACAGCCGCTTGTTCTCGCCTTGACCCGCATATACGGAAGCGGAACGTCCCGGGTGGAAGCCCTCCGGTCCGTTGGCCTCGTAAGTGATCTCCTCTGAGCCAATTCCAAGGTAGTCGAGCACCGTTTCGAGCGCCCCCTTCAAATCGAAGAAATCGACCTTGGCCGGCTGAACATTCCATTGCTTGCTGCCTTTGCGTCCCGTCAGCAGCAACCCGAGAACCGGGCGCTCCAGCGGCTGCTTCGTCAATGTCTTCTCATGCGTATGAAACAGGTTCCCTATTTCAAACAGGGCCAAGTCCGGCTGCTTGCGGTTATGGTTGTACACCGCGATATCCAGCAGCTGCGGAAGCAGGCTGGTGCGAAGGACGCTGCGGTCCTCGCTCATTGGCATGGCCAGCTTAACCGCCGTGCCATCTGACGAAAGGGAGGTGAACATTTCCGCTTGCTGCGGATGGATGAAGGAATAACCCAGAACCTCCTGGAATCCGCTATGCGTCAGCAAACGGCGAAGCGAGCGGCGGATGGCCTGAGCGATGGTCAATGAACCCGGTGTCGTCGGACCTTCAATCGCCGTTGTCGGGATATTGTCGTATCCATACAGACGGGCCACCTCTTCAATGAGGTCTACGTCAAGCACGATATCGCCGCGTCGGGAAGGCACTTGAACATCCACCATTCCTTGGCCCGAATCTCCGCAAGGGAAATGCAATCGGGCGAAGATCGTTTTCACCTCAAGCAGGGACAGCTCCGTTCCCAGATAACGATTGAGCTTCTCCAGCGACAACGTAATCACGGTAGGCTCGGTGTCCGCACTGCCTGCTTCGACGATTCCCTGATGGACAGCGCCTCCGGCATATTTCGCCATCAATGCCGCTGCACGGTTCAGTGCAGGGATAACTGCGGCAGGATCCACTTCCTTCTCGAAGCGGGAGCTTGCCTCCGAACGCAGTCCGAGCTGACGGGATGTTTTGCGGACGGTACCGCCATCGAACTTAGCCGACTCCAGGAAAATATTGACCGTGCTGTCCGTTACTTCGGAGTCCAGCCCGCCCATAACGCCAGCCAAGGCTACCGGCTTGCCCCCTGCTGTAATCACCAGCATATGCGGCTCCAGGCGACGCTCCGCGCCGTCCAGCGTTACCATCGTTTCTCCAGCTTCAGCCATACGTACATGGACCGCGCCATCCTTCAGCTGATCTGCATCAAAAGCATGCAGCGGCTGGCCATATTCCAGCATCACATAGTTCGTAATATCCACGATATTACTGATCGGGCGCACGCCCGCTGCCATCAACCGGTTCTGCATCCACAGCGGAGAAGGACCGATCTTAACTCCGGTAATATAACGTGCCGCGTAATGGCTGCACTGCTCGTCAGCCCCGATCGTAACCGAGATATGATCGGCTGCTGCATCTTGAACCTCCAGAATTTCCTTCTCCGGGTTCGGAAGACTCAGCTCGCGCCCCAGAATGGCGCTCACTTCGTAAGCTGCTCCCAGCATGCTGAGACAGTCAGAGCGGTTCGGCGTCAGATCCAGCTCCAAAATTTCATCGTTCAGACCCAGCACATCTTCAATTGGTTTGCCGATCTCCGTCTCAGCCGGAAGTACCAAAATTCCTTCCTGCAGCTCTTTAGGCAGCAGTTTGTCATTCATGCCCAGTTCCTTCGCCGAGCAGATCATGCCTTGGGAGAGCACGCCGCGCAGCTTGGCCTTCTTGATATCCATACCGCCCGGCAGCTTAGCGCCAACAAGCGCCACCGGCACCTTCTGGCCAGCATCCACATTTTTGGCTCCGCACACGATCTGGAGATCTTCCTCCTGACCCGCATCCACGATGCATACATTCAGCTTGTCTGCGTCAGGATGCTTCTCCTTACTCTTGACGTAGCCTACGACCACTTTGTTAATGCCTTGATTCCGTTTCTCGATCACATCGATTTCAATACCAGCCGAAGTAATACGGCTTGCCAAATCCTCTGAGGTTACGCCATCGAGCGAAATATAATCGGACAACCAATCGGTTGAAACTCTCATTGTCTATTCACTTCCCTTTATCGTTAAAATTAGATCCGCGTGAATTGATTCAAGAATGCTGTATCGTTGTTGAAGAAGTGACGGATGTCATCCACGCCGTATTTTAGCATCGCAATCCGCTCAACCCCCATACCGAAAGCAAAACCGCTGTACTTCTCAGGGTCATAACCGCCCATTTCAAGCACCTTCGGATGAACCATGCCGCAGCCTAAAATCTCAAGCCAGCCTGTTTGCTTGCATACGCGGCAGCCACTGCCGCCGCATCTTACACAGGATACGTCCACTTCCGCGCTCGGCTCCGTGAACGGGAAGAAGCTTGGACGCAGACGAATCTGCGTGTCATCGCCGAACATCTCCTGCACGAATTGCAGCAGCGTCCCTTTCAGATCACTCATGCGAATGTTCTCGCCGATGACCAAGCCCTCGATTTGATGGAACTGGAACGAATGCGTCGCATCATCGTCGTCCCGGCGGAATACACGACCCGGGCAGATGATTTTGACAGGCGCTTTCCCATTCATCGACAGCATCGTCCGGGCTTGCACCGGGGATGTCTGAGTACGCATTAGCAGATCTTCCGTCAAATAGAAGGAATCCTGCATGTCGCGTGCCGGGTGATTCTTCGGAAGATTCAGCGCTTCGAAGTTGAAGTAGTCCGTTTCCACCTCAGGGCCTTCCGCTACCTGATAACCCATCCCGATGAAAATATCCTCAATATCCTGGATCACCTTGCTCAAAGGATGGACTGCGCCTTGGCTGAGCTTGCGGCCCGGAAGAGTTACGTCCACCTTCTCTGCACGCAGGCGCTCTTCGGTTTCCTGCTGCAGGAACGCTTCCTGCTTGCCGGAGATGACTTCCTCGATCGCGCCCCGAACGTCATTGGCCACCTGGCCGATAACGGGACGCTCTTCTGCACTCAGCGCTCCCATTCCGCGCAGGATTTCCGTCAAGGCACCTTTTTTGCCAAGGTATTTCACCCGCAAATCATTCAGCTGCTGCGGATCGGTAACATCCTGCAATTGCGCCAATGCTTCCTGCTTTAATGCTTCTAATTTTTCCTTCATAGCTATTCGCACACCCCTTTGTAAACTCCATCATCGTACTGAAAACAAAAAAGGCCTCTCCTCCCGAAAAGGGACGAAGAGACCGTGGTACCACCCTTGTTAACATGCATCATACCCTAACCAAGGCGGTAAAAAACCTTAGGCCCGAGTATACCTCATCATGCTCACTTGACCGACGTAACGAATCGGACCCGTTATCCCCTACTGACCGGCACCATGCCGTGTTCAAGGAACTGCTCCGGAGCGAACTTCACTAGCCTGTTTCTATAGGGACACTCTCAATCCACGGCATCCCTTCCCTGTAAAGAGGCACTAGCTACTTTTCTCCATCCACGCATTTATTACATATGCAAATATATAGGGTTTATTATATGCAACCTTTCGGGATATGGCAAGTTTCATTTCCCCATTTTAACCCCATCTGACTGATTTTAATCGTGATCCCTGATCTTATTCCGACTGAAGCCTGGTCAGCTCTGCCCGGAGCTCCCTGATCTCGGCAAGCCAGCTCGCCTCGTCCCCGGCTTCAAAATCTTCGGCTGATAAGCCCAGTAATTCCTGAATCCGATATTCGAGCTCCATTCGCCGATTGTCCTTCTCCGTATTCCCCCTGATCACACCGGTCCGCGAGGCCTGTTCCTCCTCCTCATCCACACTTCCCTCAAACCAAACCGGAGCTCCCCCAGGCTTCAGCGTGAGCAGCCGGTTCGCGATTTTGCGCACCAGATACCGGTCATGGGATACGAGCGCAATCGCACCCGGAAAGCTCACAAGCACTTGTTCAATCACCTCGCGGGTATCCACATCCAGGTAATTCGAGGGTTCATCCAACACGAGCAGATGCGCCCCGCTGAAATACAGCTTGAGAAAAGCCGTTCTGCACTTCTCCCCCATGCTCAGCTGCCCCATCTTCTTAAACACATCGTCCCGCCTGAAGAGGAACGAGCCCAGCAAGGTACGCGCACGGCTCTCCGTCATTCCCGGAATGACGAGCAGACTGTCCAGCAGCGTGGTTTCGGGTTCCAGCCCCTCAAGTTCCTGTGAGAAATAACCGATCTTAACGGAAGGATTTCGGGTAATTCGGCCCTCCTGCGGTTCGATTTCGCCCAGCAGCAGCTTGAGCAGTGTCGTTTTCCCGCTCCCGTTAGGGCCTCTTACGGCCAACCGGTCGCCGCGGTTCAGATAGAAGGTGAGCTTATTAAAAAGCGGTTGATCTTCGTAACCAAAACAGATGTCCTTCACTTGGACAAGGGTACGGCCGCCGAAAGCTTCCCCTTCCAGCTCCATGTTCAGCTTAGGACCGCTTCGCGGTTTATCCACCCGCTCTGCTTCCAGCCGTTCCAGCGCTTTTTCCTTGGCATGATATCTTGAGATGTTCTTCTTGGCCTTGGCCTTGTAAAAGCTGGCGGTGATCTTGACGTCATTTACGTCCCCGGCCGCGTTATGCGCTTTATGGAACCACTCCTCATATCTTCGGATCGATTCCTCCAGCGCTTTGCGGGCCAGCTCCTGTTTCCGGTAAAGCGTCTCTTGTTCGCGCAGCTCCCGTTCCTTTTCGCGGCGGTAATCCGTATATCCTCCCCGGTAACGCCGAAGTTCCTCCGAGGTCAGCTCACATACGGAGGTTGCTACCCGATCGATGAATTCCCTGTCATGGGAAACAAACAACACAGTGCCTTTATAGGACGACACCAGCCACTGCTCCAGCCAGACCAAGCTCTCGCTGTCCAAATGGTTCGTGGGCTCGTCGAGCAGTAAAAATTTCGGTGCCGATACAAAGAGCCCTGACAGCATGACCTTCGTCTTCTGGCCTCCGCTCAGCTCGCGGTAGGATACAGGCCACACCTCTGGCCCGATGCCCAGCATCGTCATCGCTTTCTCCACCTCGGTCTCCCACTGGAAACCGTTCTGGGACTCGTAACGCTCCAGCAGATTGCCATATTGCTCAAGCAATTGTTCCATTTCGACAGGGCTGCCGCCATTCATCTGCTGCTCGACGCCGGCAAGCTGAAGCTTCAGCTGCCATAATGAAGGATGACTGCGGCTGCGCACTGTATCGATGGCACTCCTATTGATTTTGTCCGGCTCATCCTGCTGCCTGAGCCAGCCCCAGCGCTCCCGCGGGAGAATCGTCTCCACAACGCCCGAGGTCGGTTCGAGCTCGCCGGCCAGAATCGAGAGAAGCGTGGTTTTACCGGTACCGTTGCGCCCGTACAGCGCAATCCGTTCTCCTTCCGCCACCTCCAGCTGAATGCCTTCAAACAGCGGCCTTCCTTGGAGCTCCATACTTATATCTTTCGCTTTTAGAATCATAGTCATATCGTCTCATCCTCTCTCTTTGAAAAAACTAAAAAACCGCAAGCGATGGCCTGCGGCGGATGTTATAAAGAGAGATATGGGTCTGATCTGAATGAACGGGACGAATTTGCACGACCGACACTAACTTCGGCTGTTCATTCCAGTCCAGCCTTGACTGCTATTGAAATGAAGCTCAATAACCTCGCCGTTAGCGGAAGCTGCAAATCCGTTCCATGGATGTGATTGTATTTCGTTAGAGTACCATTTCAACATAACAAAAAGAGGCACCCCAGTCACATTGTTCAGACACACCAAATCTCTCCTCTACCGCCGTAGAGAAACGCCTGCAAACCACATGCAGTTGTTTAGAGAAAAGGGTGTCTTACTTCATTGGACTAGGTTACCTCGCATTCTTGGAATGAAATTATGGTCATTATAACAGATATTCTGCGCTTGTAAAAGGGGTAAACTCATCTCGCCCGTGTCGGTCAACACTGCCGTCAACCGTCTGGATGACCAGATCTTTGCAAGGGCTAATGTCGCTCCTATATTTCGTCGTCGACCCATACCGTGTTCGGAGACACGTTATAAGGGCCTAGCTGCTTCGGAGAAAAGGAATACGGCGAGTGTTCATCCTTCAGCCACATATTCCCCTTGATGATGAAGATATACGCGGCGATAACAAAATAAACCGAGCCCAAAATCCAATCCCAGGCACTTGCCAGATTGTAACTAACGATATGATAGATATACCAGCCGCCGATCGGAAAATGAAACAGCAGGACGGCGCCCAAGCCGGGATTGTATATCGTTTTTGCTTTGATGTTGGCAAATATGCCGTGCCAAATAAATTGGAAAAAGCCCATGAAGACGGGGGCAAGACCAAGCCAGATGAGATGCGGGACAAACACGGGAAGAAGGTAAAACATATAAGCGATGCCGAGGTTGATGATCATAGCAGACTGCGTATTCAGCGGATAGCGTTCCGGATGCTCGCTTCGAAAAATGACGCCGTTAAACAACCCTCCGAAATACCCCGGCCACCGATATTCTTCGAATTGATGCACCAATATCGCCACAAAGCTGAGCCATAAAATGATTTCGATTTCCGGCATGAGACTCCCATTGACCAACAATCCAATGCATACAAAGAAGGCGACAACGATGCCCAGATCCTGCCAATAATCCCTTAGAAATTTCATTTTCCTCGCTCCTTTGCTTCTCCATGTTCAGGAAAGTAGCGCTCAAACAAAAAATCGATTTGCCGGTCGATGGGAGCAGGCTTGACCCCGGCTCCGGATTCGAGCAGCGGCTTCATTAATGCAGGGAGAAAAATGGCGCCGAAAATTTGCGTAACCATCATCATTAACGATTCCGGCCGTTCCTCCCCCGTGATCTCTGTAAACACCTTTTGAAGCTTATGAAATCCAGTTGCTTGCAAAAATTCCCCATACTCATGTTGGGACGCGAACATCGCCGAGCCGGCCGCTATCGTGTGCAGCACCAGCTCCGGATATTGCTGAATGACCTGAACGTAACGGGTTAAAAATAATTTCAATCGCTCCTTCGGTGGCACAGACACGTGATCGAGCACATCGAAGGTATCCCGGAAGCCGATCAGCAATCCCTTGATCGCCTCGTTGATCAGCTTGTCTTTCGAGCCAAAATAGTAATTGACAAGCGCGATGTTGGCGTCGGAACGGGAAGCAATCTTGCGAATCGTAACACTGTCGAATCCTTCCCGCTTGATTACGTCTAGTGTCGTCTGCAAAATCTTCTCTTTGGTGTCATTGCTGTGGTCTGGCGATGCCATCGAACCCCTCCCTATCTATCCTGATGCAAACAATTTATTAAACGTTGTTTAAAACACTGTTTAATGAGAGTCTACCACCCTTTTTATGACAAAGCAATCGTTAGAATTCTCCTGAAATTCCCCGCCAACGCGGTAAAAAACTGTACTTTTGCAGCATATTAAGTCGCTAGCCCTTCATAGGGGGCATTGGCAGCGCTCTACCGGCAGCCCATCAAGCTTCGGTTAGATAAGCGCATCGTTACAGCAAAAAAAGTCCTTGTTCTTTCAAGGACTTTTTTGTATGTATGGTGCTTGTTATAGGAATCGAACGGGAAATCGAAAGTTCGTAAATTCGGATTTGCGCAAACAAAAAACCCTTGTCACCAAGGGTTTTCGTTCTAACTATAAGCGGGTGATGGGAATCGAACCCACGCTACCAGCTTGGAAGGCTGGAGTTCTACCATTGAACTACACCCGCACATATACCTACAAAAGTGACGCTATGCTTCGGAGCATATTTTGATTACTTTTGCGAGGCCCTAATTCATAAGCGAATCGGGACGACACGATTTGAACATGCGACCCCCTGGTCCCAAACCAGGTGCTCTACCAAGCTGAGCTACGTCCCGATAATGAAGATGGCGTCTTTTGAAGACAAAAATAAATATACCATGTCGAACATATAATTTCAACATGTATTTTATGGAAAATGGATCGCCCGTATATTAAAGCAAACAGCATCCTGCCCAGGAGGGAAGGATGCTGTTTTACCTTGACCTGATATGAGGGCTGTGAAAGCACCTTGCCTATTTTTTGTCGAAGGTCACTTCCGGTGTCGTTAATTTATCATAAAAATCCACAATTTTGTCTTTATCCTCCGAAGCACGGAGTGCCATGGCGGAGCGCGGATGTTCGTCCAAGGTGCCTGTAATCATGTAAGGCATGATATAACCCCACTCTTCTTTTTCGCGAAGAGGGATCATGTAGCGCTCGATAATATCCAGTACCGGACGCAGCTCATACTTCGTGCCTTTCAGATGGGTAACCAGCAGCTCGGTCGGGCAGTTGCCGGCTGCACGTCCCATACCGTACACGGATGCATCCAGAAGCTCAACGCCAAGATCTGCAGCAACCAGCGTGTTGGAGAACGCCAGCTGCATGTTGTTATGGGTATGAACGCCCAGACGTTTGTTCGGCAGATGCGTCTTGAACTTATTTACAAGATATTCCATATCTTTATGATCAAGGCTTCCGTAAGAATCGACGATGTACACCACATCCACGACGCTCTCCCTGATCAGCTCAAAAGCTTCCAGCAGCTCATTCTCCATCACGTTGGAGAGAGCCATGATGTTCAGCGTAGTCTCATAACCACGATCGTGGAAGGTCTGTACCAGCGCAAGCGCCTTATCCACGTCTTTGATGTAACAAGCGACACGGATGAGATCCAACAAGCTTTCCTCGCGTGGCAAAATATCGTCTTCATCCACACGGCCGATATCTACAAGGGCGGACAGTTTGGTCTTGCCTTTATGAGGAATCACTTCTCTGAGGAAATCATCATCCAGAAAACGCCAAGGGCCCGCCTGATCAGCGCCTTTCAGCAGTTTAGGCGAATTTTTATAACCAATTTCCATATAGTCCACGCCAGCCTCATTCAGGCCCGCATATAAATTTTGTACGAATTCCACACTAAAATCCCAATTATTGACCAGTCCGCCATCGCGAATGGTACAGTCTACAATCTTTGTCTGACTACTCTTAATCATTCTAAGCTAAACTCCTCTCGGCAATTTTTCTCTTCATCATACTTGAATGCCGGTTGAAAAGTAAAGCAAAAACGTCCGAAAGACGGACGTTTTTCTAAGGGATATGGGACTCCCACTGACATCTTCATTTCATAGCAAGCGATTCAATCCATGACGACCTGGACCTGCTTAAGAATCCAGTCGGTGATGGTGCGAACGAGCACACCCGTTGCCCCTTTGGGATCCACGCCCCGCTCCTTGGATAAGTAAGCCGTACCTGCTATGTCAAAATGCACCCAGGGCAGCCCATCAGCAAATGTCCCCACAAAAAGACCACCCGTTATCGTCCCGCCTTCTCGGCCCGTCTGATTTCGTAAATCCGCCACCTCACTCTTCAATTTATCCCAGAACTCCGGATAGGATGGAAGCGGCCATATTTTTTCGCCGGCCCTCCGAGATGAGGTAATAAGCTCTTGCAAAAAGGTCTCATCATTAGTTACGGCCCCAGTGGCTATATCCCCAAGAGCCGAAACGACAGCACCTGTCAATGTGGCCACATCAATCAAACGCGAAGCCCCGAGCTGCTTGGCATAAGTTACTCCGTCCGCAAGCACAATACGTCCCTCAGCATCCGTATTCAATACTTCGATGGTGCGACCGCTCAGCGTCGTGACAATATCGCCGGGTTATGATAAGCTGCCTTGTAATGTCCACTTCATGCGATCTTCTCCTCCTAAAAAAGAAAAAGCCATTCCATCGGAACAGCTGCTCTCGTATTTAATTCAGGCATGAATCGTACATTCTTATACTTCCGAGACGTCCAATTTAGGAAATGTAATCACAAACTCCGTCCCGCTACCAACCTGACTATCCACGGCAATCGAGCCTCCATGATTTCTAATAATACTGTAACTCACGGATAATCCCAGCCCCGTTCCGCTCTCTTTCGTTGTGAAGAATGGATTGAACAGATGGTTCAATGTATTCTGATCCATGCCGCCACCGTTATCCGAAATGCAGATGTTGATATGTTTCCCCGTATCGCGGGCGGAAATATCAATCACTCCGGTGATATTCTCATCATGATGCTCATTAATCGCATCCAGGGCATTTTTAATAATATTCAGAATCACCTGTTTGATCTGCTTCACATCCACGGAAATAAACGCAGGTGGGGTCTTATCAGTGTGCAGAATAATTTGGCATCCCTTCATTAAGGCTTCACTTTCAGTTAGTAGAACGACTTCCTTCAATAAAGAGGATACGGACACAATCTTGGTTTCTGGAGCAGAGGGTTTGGAGGAATTTAGAAACTCATATATAATATCATTCGCACGATCGATCTCCGTAAGGATAATTCTGGCATATTCGTCCTTACCTAAGCTTACGAGATGTGGACGAAGCAGTTGGATGAAGCCACGGATGGAGGTCAGCGGGTTCCGTATCTCATGGGCAATGGATGCCGAGATCTTTCCCAGCATGGCCAGCTTATCGTTCTGATAAGCGGTTTGCTCAATTCGTTTGAAGTCAGATACATCCTTCACGCTGATTAGAAAATCGCCTTCCATCTGGTCGCCATAAGTCATGGTGATCAACCACGATCTGCCATATTCATCAACCAGTTCATGAAATCTCTTGCGATGGAATACCGTTTCCCGGAAAATGCGAAGTATTTTTCTCTTCTTGAATCTGGAGAGCTGGGGATGACGCAATAGTTGGGTCAGCGTACAGCCAGTCAGCGATTTACGGGATACACCTAATAATTTTGCCATCTGTACATTAACAAATGCCAACACACCGTCACTATCAAAGAGGATGATCCCGCTGTCGAGATTCTCCAGTATGTTCTCATACTTGTTCCTAATAAGCTGGCTGGAATGAAAAGAACGAATAGCCTGCAGCTCAGATTCACGGATTTGACTCAACAAGATGGCTCCCCCTTTTCTTGAAAAGTTGAACTCACCAAACCGACAAAAAACCTTGCAATAATCAGCTTGTCCGCCTTTGAATCAGAAGCAGCCCGAATCTGCTTCCTTCCATGATAGTCATCGAGACAAAGAAACGTCAATCAGAAATCCTGTCGAAAAATGGGAAATTGCATAAAAATACCATCCTTAGTTCTTATGTATTTCTGTTTATGTATTGTATCTAACCCCTATTCCCAAACAATTAAAATAAATATTACCCCCTTTGATTCCATTTGAAACATTAAAAAAGCCCCGAATATTCACGAGGCTTTATTAATTCCTGTTAAGGTTGCTTCTGGAGCCGGAGCCTGCGCTGACTCATCACGGCAAGTCGTCTTTTCAGTTCGCCCTGCCACTTCTCATCCTCCATCCATTTGGCAACCACCAGGAGATCTAACGACATATCAATCTGACTCTGAACCACCGTTAGCGGATCCTCCGACTCCCGGTTGACAACATTCTCAAAAATCGCGTCCTCATCTTCCATCACATAATCCTGAAAATCCACCTGGGATGCTCCGTCACCATGGGCATATTCGGCCAATATTTCATACTCATTCTCAACCCGATGGTGTACTTCGACGCGATGGCAGACCGGACAAGACAGCAGGGGAACATTATGTACTTGAGTGCGATAATGCTTCAGTGTACCCTTTGTACCCATCATACTAGCCCCACAGCAAAAACTCATATCGTTCACCCTCCTTTTGTGGATTCTCAACCGTTTCAAAATATTGTATTCGCTTTCACTCCCGCTAATTCCTTCATGAAAAAAACCTCGATTAAAAATTTAGGCACGATTCCCTATGCTTAAGTCTGTAAGCCTATATATTTATTATATATCAACGCAAGAGCGGTTCTCTAAACAAGAGTCTTCCCCGATTTCATCCAATAAAAACAGAGGTGAAAAAACCCCCATTACCTGCACATAATGTCAGATAATGAGGGTTACCTTAACTTTAACGAAATGGGATTACAGGTTGCTGTCGCCTGGTTTCCAGTTCATTGCGCACAATCCGCCGGATTGAAGTGCTTGGAGAACGCGAAGCGTTTCTTCTACACTGCGGCCTACGTCGTTATGGTTAACAACTTGATATTTCAATTCGCCTTCTGGATCGATGATGTACAAGCCGCGCAGAGCAACGCCTTCTTCTTCGATCAGAACACCATAGTCTCTTGCTACATTTTTGGTGATGTCGGAAGCCAGTGGGAAGTTCAATGCTCCCAGACCATTAGCTTCTTTAGCTGTGTTGATCCAAGCTTTGTGGCTGTGGATAGAGTCAACACTTACACCCAGAATTTCAGTATCCAATGCTTTGAATTGATCGTAAGCATCGCTGAGAGCCGTGATTTCAGTTGGACATACAAAAGTGAAATCAAGCGGATAGAAGAAGAATACGAGCCATTTGCCGCGGTAGTCGGACAGGCTTACTTTACCAAAATCTTTACCGTCTCCTGATACAGTTTCCATTGTAAAATCAGGAGCCGCTTTACCAACCAAACGTTCTGCCATGATTGAATTCCTCCTTAACATATGTAAGAAAATACGAGTATTTTCTACATGCTATGTTCCTATGAACATTTAATAGAAATGTTATCATTGAGGCTAATCAAAGTCAAGATTGTAAAGGTTACTTTATTATAATTATTATAAATAAGGAGTTTCTTTGAACGAATGCTTCTTCTATTAACGGATAGCCGCGGCGATCAAATCGCCCATTTCTGTCGTGCTGAGCGCCTTGCTCTTATCCACCGCAATGTCAGCTGTCCGATGTCCGGCATCAAGCACCTCGGCAACAGCACGTTCAATTGCGTCTGCCGCATCCTCGTAGCCGAACGTGAGGCGGTACATCAGCGCGACGGAAAGAATCGTTGCAATTGGGTTTGCCAAGCCTTGACCGGCAATGTCCGGTGCCGAACCGTGTACCGGCTCGTACAGACCGAAAGCTCCTTCACCCATGGATGCGGATGCCAGCATACCGATGGAACCTGTCAGCATCGCTGCTTCATCGCTTAGAATATCGCCGAACATGTTCTCGGTTACGATCACGTCAAAGCTGGACGGACGACGCAGCAGCTGCATCGCGCAATTGTCTACCAGCACATGCTCCAGCTCCACATCCGGATATTCAGGAGCGATGCGGTTTACGGTTTCGCGCCACAAGCGGGACGTTTCCAGCACGTTCGCTTTATCGACAGAAGCCAGCTTCTTCCGGCGCTTCTGTGCAATCTCGAAGGCTTGATGAACGATGCGCTCTACCTCCGCCGTGTTGTATACACAGGTATCTACCGCTTCTTCCCCACCAGCACCTTCGCGTCTGAACTTCTCGCCGAAGTATATACCTCCTGTCAGCTCACGAACGACCATCAAGTCGGTACCTTCGAGAACTTCAGGCTTCAATGTGGACGCATCTTTCAAGCAATCGAAAATGACAGCCGGACGCAGGTTGGAGAACAAGCCAAGCTCTTTACGGATGCCAAGCAATCCGGTTTCCGGACGAAGCTCCTTCGAATTGTTGTCCCATTTCGGTCCGCCCACCGCACCCAGCAATACAGCATCAGCACTTTTACATACATTCAGCGTTTCTTCTGGCAGCGGCGTCCCTTTCTCATCAATGGCAATGCCGCCAAACAGCGCGTGTTCCGTCGTAAATGAATATCCGAACACCTCTTCAGTACGTTTAATGATCTTCTCCGCTTCCGCCACTACTTCAGGGCCGATGCCGTCTCCGGCAATTACCGCGATTTTTTTCGTTTCTGCCATTCTTCGTCACTCCTTATTTATATATACACTGGTCGTATTTAATCATCTAGTTACTGTTGTAACATACTTTCCCCTCGATTGACCAAGATATAGAAACTATGAACTTAATTCGTTTTGCCTATAAGTAGGGGGAATGTGATCAGAGAGAAAATTGCTTCGAAGACTTAAAGTGAAGCTCGAAGACTTAATGCAAAGCTTCGAAGGACTTAATGTGGGAGGCTCCGAGTACGTATCGTTCCTCCAATCGCTGTTGTCGCCGAATTTCTGGATTGTATTCTAGGGGTTGAAATTCGGCTCCAAAGGCGACCGCTTCGCTTTTCCGGAATCGATTCGTCCTCTCCGCTGCTTTGAAGTTAATGGATTGGCGTGCCTCCGGAGAAGAGCACATCTCCCTAACCACAAGGGTGGTGGGAGGTAGAAGAGCCGCCCTATGCATAAAGCATGGGGCGGCTCTTGAAGGTAACATCTTGGAGGGGCTTGGTTACTCCTAGGCTTTCCTTTTGCTGCGTGTTTCTTGTTCCTACCACTTGCCTTTACTCATGCTTCTTGCTTCTTTAAAATTCACGTTCCCCCACGCCATTAGGTGCTTTATGCGAGAGCGGTTTTTGCGAGACTTAGAAGACTTAATCTGGGAGGCTCCGAGTACGTATCGTTCCTCCAATCGCTGTTGTCGCCGAATTTCTGGATTATATTTTAGGGGTTGAAATTCGGCTCCAAAGGCGACCGCTTCGCTTTTCCAGAATCGATTCGTCCTCTCCGCTGCTTCGAAGCTAACGGATTAGCAGGCCACTGGAGATGAGCGCATCTCCCTGACCACAAGGGTGGTGGGAGGTCGTAAGAGCCGCCCTATGCATAAAGCATGGGGCGGCTCTTGAAATTACCACGGTCTCCTGCTACTACTTTTCATCCCGCTTCTGCCTTTGGGAGAACTCCAGGAAGAGAGAAGGAATATTACAAGTCGGCTTGTTGAAACAACTCGTGAAGATCAGGTACCTGAATGGGGTGCTTCTTCTGGTAATCGTTGAACAGTCTTTCCTGAAGCTCGTAATAACTGTCCATGCCCTTCATGCTCTCGTCCGACAAGATGCTCTGGATAAGTCTGCTGTTGTATAGCGAGGTTTCATAGGCTTCATATAGCTCATCACTGTTCCAAAAATCTTCTTCCGTTTTACCCGAAATGCGGATACGGTTCTCCATGATATAACGAATCAACTGGTCATGCTCGTTATTCGGGTCAGCTTCATCCAGCGCTGTTTTCTGAAAATCGATGGCTTTTCTGACTTCTTCAGAAGATACGATAACACCCGACTGTTTGGAATAATTAACCATCAACTGGGTAGTAACCATATCCTGCAGCAATGCGGCATCGGAGGGCAACTCTTTAAGTTGATTCAGGACATAAATTAATTCTCTATTTTTCTTGGCAAATACATATTCGCCCAGCGATATTTTCACGTCTTCATTCTCTAAAACCCAAGTAGAACCTGAATAATTCTGGAGTTTGTCTTGAAGTTCTTTCACGGAGTCAAAGGTTTCCCGAATGATCTGTTTGTTATTTTCCAATAACGATATGGACTGAAGGTCCGGCGGCTTTGTGATGGGCCCGGCGGACTCAACAAAGCTTGTGTTTTGGAGTTGTGCCGGAGTACAAGCGCTAATCAACAGTGTTAAGGTCAATAAAGCATACAATAAAAATTTTCTAAAAAAAATGGTTCGATCCATCTTAGCTCCCCTCTTGAAACAGTCATCATTATAATTAACGTTACCCCACGTCATTAGTTACATTTTTCTGCCAATACGCTACAATAGTGGTGAATTTGTCTTATACCCTAAACGACCAAGGAGTGATCATCGATTATGAAGTACACTGCTCTAGGTAAATCCGGTATGAAAGTAAGTCGATTATGTCTGGGGACGATGAATTTCGGTCCTGCCACGGATGAAAAAGAAGCCTTCCGCATCATGGATGCAGCGCTTGACGCCGGCGTCAACTTCTTCGATACGGCCAATGTCTACGGCTGGGGCGAGAACTCCGGGCTGACTGAAACCATTATCGGACGCTGGTTTAATCAAGGCGGAGGCCGCCGCGAGAAAGTCGTTTTGGCTACCAAATTCTATGGCTCCATGAGTGATCCTCTGGATGGCCCCAACAATGAAGCCGGACTATCAAGCTATAAACTGCGCCGTCATCTGGAAGCATCGCTGAAGCGTCTGCAAACAGATCATATCGAGCTGTACCAAATGCATCACGTGGATCCTTCTGTCACATGGGACGAGTTATGGGGAGCTTTTGAGGTTGCGGTTCATCAAGGAAAAATCGGATATGTCGGATCCAGTAACTTTGCGGGCTGGCAGATTGCGGTTGCACAAGCCGCAGCTCAGAGCCGGCACTTCCTTGGCTTGGTTTCCGAGCAGCATAAATACAGTCTAACTTGTCGATTGCCGGAACTCGAAGTGCTTCCCGCTTCACAAAAGCTCGGACTCGGCGTCATTCCATGGAGCCCGCTGGACGGTGGACTGCTGGGACGCAATGCGCTTAAGAAAATAGAAGGCACACGCAGCGGAGGCAATGCGGAACGCGTGGAGAAGTATCGCTCGCAGCTGGAACAGTTCGCGGCACTCTGCCAGGAGCTGGGCGAACCGCAGGACAATGTCGCCCTTGCTTGGGTACTTAAGAACCCGGCGGTTACGGGACCAATTATCGGACCGCGCACGCTGGAGCAATTCGAAAGCTCCCTGCGCTCGCTTGAGATTGAACTCGATGAATCCGTGATGAAGCGTCTGGATGAAATCTTCCCGGGTCCGGGCGGCGCGGCTCCGCAGGCCTACGCCTGGTAAGATTCGGCTTTTCGCTTCGATGCCCAAATGAAACGCTGTCTTATCTCGTCGATCAGCTGCATCAAGCCGGTATCGGCGCACTGCAATGAGGCGTTAAGAGCTCGGTGCAAGTGTCTTGATACCAGCATTACACGTCTGGCCAACAGTTTAATAAAACAATTAAAAGTGGAGCCGCTTTAACAGCGGCCCCTCTTTTTCATGGTATGCTCCTTCAGCGCTCACACTGCGATCAGAGCTCCCATCACGCCAAGTATGGATTACAGCGTAGCGCGCTCGCGCTGGCTGAACGTTTTGCGTTTCTCGATCAGGACGTTAACCGCATCCACGTAAGCTCGTGCACTCGCCTCCAAAATGTCCGTGCTCAAGCCGCGGCCTTGTGCTGCCACGTCGTTCTGCGACAGCACCACATGCACCTCGCCTTGAGCATCCTTGCCATGCGTAACCGACTTGATGGAATAATCCGCAAGCGTAACCTCTTCTCCGGTCACCTTGTCGATCGCGTTATAGATCGCGTCCACGGAACCGTTGCCTTCGGCCTCTCCCTCAATCGTCTGCTCCGCAGTCGCAATACGAACCCGCGCCGTCGGCGTAGATTCATTGCCGTAAGCAACAAAGATTGTTTCCAGCTTGAACACTTCCGGCGTATCGATCAGTTTCTCTTCCAGCAGAGCCAGCAGATCCTCATCGGATACTTCCTTCTTCTTGTCGGCCAGCACTTTGAATTTGGCGAATGCATCATTCACCTGTTCTTCGCTCAACTCATAACCCAGATCCAGCAGCTTCTCCCGGAAAGCATGGCGGCCGGAGTGTTTGCCTAACACCAGCTTGCTTTCTTTGAGCCCGATGGACTCCGGCGTCATAATTTCGTAGGTCGTCTTCTCTTTCAGCATGCCGTCCTGATGAATGCCCGATTCATGAGCGAATGCGTTCGCGCCGACAATCGCTTTGTTGCCCGGTACAACCATACCGGTCAGCTTGCTCACAAGGCGGCTCGTGCGAGCGATTTCCGTCAGTACCAGCCCCGTCTTCGCTCCGAAAAACTCGGAACGCGTCTCCAGCGCCATCGCAATTTCCTCAATCGCGGTGTTACCTGCACGTTCACCGATTCCGTTGATCGTTCCTTCGATCTGATCGGCCCCGTTCAGAATGGCGGCAAGGGTGTTCGCCGTCGCCATGCCCAGATCGTTATGGCAATGCGCGCTCAGCTGCACCTTCTCGATGTCCGGAACATTTTCCTTCAAGTATTTGAAGATGGCCCCGTACTCCGAAGGATTCAAATAACCCACGGTATCCGGAATGTTCACGACATTGGCTCCTTCACGCACAGCCATGCCGACAACCTCTGCCATGAAATCCAGCTCCGTCCGGCCGGCATCCTCCAGGGAAAACTCCACTTTGGAAAAGTATTTCTTTGCATAACGGATCGAGGCCTGCGCCGTTTCCAGCACCTGCTGCTTCTCCATCCGCAGCTTAAACTTGCGGTGAATCGGGGAAGTGGCCAGGAACACATGAATGCATGGATCCTGTGCTCCCTGAAGCGCTTCGCGAACCGCATCGATGTCACTCTCTCTGGAGCGTGACAATCCAATGACCGTGACGTCCTTAACCGCGCGTGCCACTGCGTTCACAGCAGCAAGGTCACCGGGTGACGCCGCTGGAAACCCTGCTTCCATGCGGTCGATTTTCAACTTTTCAAGTTGAAGGGCAATTTCCACCTTTTCCCGAGTGTTCAAATTCACGCCAGGAGATTGTTCTCCATCTCTCAGCGTTGTATCAAAGACATAAATCTTTCGCATGTCGGCACCTCCTTGAAGTTTATCGCTTGACGTAAACATCCGGCGGCAGGTTGACTTAATCCCCTGCCGCCGGCTGCTTAATCTAACGGGTCCCGTGCAGCAGCATCATCCATCTCATGCTTGACTGCTCTATACCCGGAAGAATTCCTTATGAATTCTATATATTCTTATTTCTTGATCCAATGCATCATTTCACGAAGCTCGGCACCAACCACTTCAATCGGATGCTCGGACTCGTTGCGGCGGGTAGCGGTCAGGAACGCGCGTCCCGATTGGTTCTCAAGGATAAAGTCGCGAGCGAATTTACCTTGTTGAATATCGGAAAGGACTTCTTTCATTGCCTTCTTCGTATCTTCGGTCACCACACGCGGGCCTGTTACATAATCGCCGTACTCCGCCGTGTTACTGATGGAGTCGCGCATGCTTGCAAGACCACCCTCATAGATCATGTCTACGATCAGTTTCAGTTCATGCAGACACTCGAAGTATGCCATTTCCGGAGCGTATCCAGCTTCAGTCAACGTTTCGAAACCGGCTTTAACCAATGCGGATACACCACCGCACAATACCGCTTGCTCACCAAACAAGTCTGTTTCGGTTTCTTCGCGGAAGGAAGTTTCGATAACGCCTGCACGAGTACAACCAATACCTTTGGCATAAGCAAGACCGATCGCCTTAGCTTGTCCAGTTGCATCTTTCTCGATTGCGATCAATCCAGGTACGCCAAAGCCTTCAACATACGTACGACGAACCATGTGGCCCGGGGATTTAGGTGCAACCAGAAGGACATCGTTGTCTTTAGGAGCTACGATTTGACCAAAATGAACGTTGAAACCGTGGGAGAACATCAGTGCCGCGCCTTTTTTCAGGTTTGGCTCGATATCGTTCTTGTACACCGCTGCTTGCGTTTCGTCCGGCATCAGGATTTGTACTACATCTGCACGGCTAACAGCTTCGGCTACAGGAAGTACTTCGAAACCATCGTTTTTCGCTTTGTCGAACGACTTGCCTTCACGAAGGCCAATGACAACCTGAAGTCCGCTGTCGCGCAGGTTTTGCGCTTGCGCATGACCTTGGCTTCCATAACCGATAACCGCGATCGTTTTGTCTTTCAACACGCTGAGTTCTGCATCTTGTTCATAATAAGTAGTAATTGCCATTTGTATAAGTCCTCCTTTGATTTTAAAGACCCTTCATGATGAGCGGGTATCTCAATAGACCGATCCCTTTTCCGATCTGCTGAGACACCCGCTCATGTCATGCAGGTGTCTAACGCTTATATTGCAATAACTTTGTCATCCGGATAAAAGAAAAACGTAAAATCATTACGCATTACCGCGAATCATCGCGGTAACCCCAGTGCGGGAAAGCTCCTGGATGCCATACGGCTTAAGCAGCTCGATCATGGCATCGATTTTGACGGTATCGCCAACCACCTGAACCATCAGGTTTGCTGTCCCGATATCCACGACGGATGCACGGAAAGTCTCGACAACGCCCATAATTTCCGGTCTGGCCGATGGCTCGGCTTTTACTTTAATCAGGGCGAGCTCTCTGGCTACCATCGGTTTCGAGCTCAGGTTGATAACTTTAATGACATCGATCAGCTTGTAAAGCTGCTTCTCCACCTGCTCCAGCGTTGTTTCATCACCAGTGGTTACGATAACCATCCGGGACAAACCGGATTCCTCCGACTGTCCCACGGTAATACTCTCGATGTTAAAGCCCCTGCGTCCGAATAACCCCGATACGCGCTGCAGGACACCCGGCTGGTCGTTCACTAGTACGGCAATGGTATGTTTTGTACTCATCTTACGCATCCCCCATCAGCATTTGATCGATTGTCGACCCTTGCGTCACCATCGGATACACGTTCTCGCCTTTCTCTACAACGAATTCAACGAGGACGGGTCCCGGTGTTTCCATCGCTTCGACCCAAGCACGCTGTGCTTCTTCTTTCGTGGTGGCACGAAGTCCTTTGACACCGTAGGCTTCAGCCAGCTTGACGAAATCAGGGCTGCCTGCCAGATCGATGTGGCTGTAACGGTTATCGTAAATCAGCTCCTGCCATTGACGAACCATGCCGAGCACCTGGTTGTTGATAACAACGATTTTTACCGGAATGTTGTTGATGGCACAGATGGCAAGTTCTTGCGAACACATCTGCATGCCGCCATCCCCGTTGATCGAAATGACCAGGCGATCCGGATGCGCCATCTGGGCACCAATCGCGGACGGGAATCCGAATCCCATCGTTCCGAGACCGCCGGAGGTGATCCAGGAGCGCGGCTGGTTGAACTTGTAATACTGAGCGGACCACATTTGGTGCTGACCAACGTCAGTCGTTACAATCGCTTCACCCTTCGTGGTGTCGTTCAGCATTTCGATAACCCATTGCGGCTTCAGCACCGTATCCGAATCGACGTAACGGTATGGGTATTCAGCTTTCCATTTTCTAATCTGGTCTCTCCAAGCATCTGCTTTCGCTGCGTATGGAACGAGCGGATTCAGCATCTCAAACACGGTCTTCACGTCTCCGACAATCGGGATATCGGTTGGGACGTTCTTGCCGATCTCAGCCGGATCGATGTCGATATGAACAATCTTCGCATGTGGCGCGAATCCGTCGAGCTTACCTGTAACCCTGTCATCGAATCTTGCCCCGATGTTGATCAGCAGGTCCGACTGCTGAATACCATGGTTCGATGTGTAGGTTCCGTGCATGCCCGGCATTCCTGTCCACAAGTCATGACCGCTTGGGAAAGCACCCAGACCGAGGAGCGTTGTCGTGATCGGAATCCCCGATTTGTTGACGAATTCGTACAGCCCTTCATGAGCTCCGGAGTAAATCACCCCGCCGCCAGCAATGATCATCGGACGCTCAGCTTCCTCAATCGCGCGGGCCAGTTTATCCAACTGAAGTTTGTTTGGTACCGTCCGAGGATTATATCCTCTCAGTTGAATTCGTTCTTCCGGCTGGAACAGCGTCGTCGCCGCGGATACATCCTTCGGAATATCGATCAGCACCGGACCTTTGCGGCCGGTTGAAGCGATATGGAAGGCTTCGTGAATCACCCTTGGCAGATCCTTTACATCTCTTACCAGATAGCTGTGTTTCGTAATCGGCATCGTGATGCCCGTAATGTCCGCTTCCTGGAAAGCGTCCGTACCGATCAGGGTTGTTGCAACGTTACCGGTTATAACAACGAGCGGAACGGAATCCATATAAGCTGTTGCGATACCGGTCACAAGGTTCGTTGCCCCCGGTCCTGAAGTCGCTATGCACACACCGACTTTGCCGCTTGCGCGAGCGTAACCGTCAGCCGCATGAATGGCGCCTTGTTCGTGACGGGTCAAGACGTGATTAAAGTCCTCAAAACCATACATGGCATCGTAGATGTACAGGACCGCTCCGCCCGGATACCCGAAGACGCATTCGACACCTTCGAGCAGAAGACTCCGAAGCAAGATTTCCGATCCGGTAATCACTTCAGGCTTCAACCATTTCTCTCGTAATTGTTCTGTAGACCGCACTTCTGGAGTTTGCGCGCTCATCAGTCATCCTCCTCTCAAATATTGGCACTCTTCATTCAAGCAACAAAAAAACCTTCCGTCGCCACACCCGGAGTATCTCCGTGTGAGGGACGAAAGGTTTAGCTTCCGTGGTACCACCCATGTTTGCCCTACACTTCGCAGTGTAAAGCCTCAGCAGGTATGAAGAACATAATGAACACAGCTCTTCAATATCTGCAGTCCGTAACGTGGACTAAGACGATTCCCCCTAATAAACGCTGTTACGACTTAATGCGATAAAGTCATAGCGTAGCATCTTTCAGGGAAACAGCTCCGAGGTGAGCTCGTATAAAAGGGGTTTTGGTGGTGGTTTCAGCTGATCCATCCACTCTCTGAGCAAAAGAGCCCTTTAAACTTCGTCCTCATCATTGCCGATTGGATATATTCGTTAAAATGTTTAGAAACATTATATGATTCATTCATTCCAGAAGTCAACACATTTATTTTACTTCCGATGAAAGGTTTTCATTCACAACTGGAGCAATCCCTTCGTTTCCTTAATGCAAAACACGCTCTTAAACCCTGCTACATATGATAAATGGAGCTATCCTTAATCGCGGTGAAGGGAGGAAACAACACGATGATCCGCTATCGAAAACCGGAGCAGGATGATCCGATGATTCTACAACTCATTGAGTCCCAACTCGTCCCGCTTTCCCATATGACAAAAAAAGAGCTGGACGTCATCCGTAAGGATATTCCCTCTCGATTACGACGCGGCGTGACCCTTGTTGCTTCGCCTCAGGATAACGATAAAATCATTGCCTTTGTCCACTTTATGATGCACGGCGAACTGCTGTATATCGATATGCTGGCCGTCGCATCCACCGCACAGCGAAAACGGTGGGGTGTCCGATTGATGGAACATGCCGAACGTTTCGCTGTATCCCGCGGATGCAAACGTGCCAAGGTCATGGTGGACATTGGCAACCATACCGGCCTAAACTTTTACCGAAAGCTTGGCTACACGGTAACCAGAATCATCGAACCCAGTCGATGTTATGAGCTGGAAAAGATTTGGTTCCTCTAATTACCAGAAGAAGCCCGGGCCGAAGCCTGGTCCGAAGCCCGGGCCAAAACCACCAACCCCTGGACCAAACCCTGGACCGAAGCCTGGACCAAAACCACCAAACCCAAATGGAGATGTACCTATCGCAAGCAGATCAAACAATGCAAGCGGAACAATCGCCTTGATTTTCACCTTTTTACCCTTAGTTGCCTGTTCCACAAAAAGCCGGTTGCCGGATACACGTACCAGCTTGCCTGTCACCATAGTCCCGTCTTTCTTATACGCTACGATCTGTTTGCCCACATATGATTTCACCTTTGCCTTACTGACAGGTTTGTGCATAAGATCCCTCCTCAGGTAATATACAAGTCATTCTATTCCGGAAGGAGTTCCCTTGCTTGTTTCATGGCCCTCACTACGACTAAAGATGGGTGAACCGCTCCACGATGCGGAGCACAGAGCTTACGATTCCTATGTATGACGGACAGGAGCACAAAATAAAAAACCGCCGTACTATTACGGCGGTTTCTTCATACACGTATAATTAAGCGTTCACTTTTTCTTTAGCTACAGTAGCCAAAGAATTGAACGCGTTCAGATCATTAACAGCCAAATCAGCCAGCATTTTACGGTTAATGTCCACGCCAGCAAGCTTCAGACCATGCATCAATTTGCTGTAAGACAGACCATTTTGACGAGCAGCCGCGTTGATACGAACGATCCACAATTTACGGAAATTACGTTTCGTATTGCGACGATCCCGGTATGCATAAACGAGGGATTTCATAACCTGCTCGTTAGCTGTTTTAAAAATGCGGTGTTTGGAACCGAAATAACCTTTCGCAAGCTTCAATACTTTTTTATGTCGACGACGAACGACAAATCCGCCTTTAACTCGTGCCATATCAAAAGACCTCCCAATAATTGTTGTTTACTATTTCAAGTTAGCCAGACCTTGCTTCAAACGTTTAACATCTCCAGGCGCCATAACTGGGCTATTGGACAATACGCGCTTCGCACGCTTGGATTTGTGGGAAAGCAAGTGGTTTTTGTAAGCTTTATAACGTTTAACTTTACCAGTACCAGTAATTTTGAAGCGGCCTTTCAGGCTGCTATGTGTTTTCATTTTAGGCATTGTAGTACTTCCTCCTCTAATTTCTCTTAGGCTTTTGGAGCCAAAATCATAATCATGCTGCGGCCTTCCAATTTCGGTTGACGTTCAATGACGCAGAGATCCGCCACTTCCACCTTCACGCGCTCCAAAATCTTCTGACCAATGCTAGCATGGGTGATTTCACGACCACGGAAACGCACAGAGCATTTCACTTTATCGCCGTCTTTCAAAAACTTAACGACATTGCGAAGCTTGGTTTGATAATCATGCTCCTCAATGTTGGCTCGGAACCATACTTCTTTGATATCCACAATTTTCTGGTTCTTACGTGCTTCCTTCTCTTTCTTCTGCTGCTCATAGCGGAATTTACCGTAGTCCATGATGCGGCATACCGGCGGTTTCGCCTGAGGGGCCACGTTCACCAGATCCAGATTGAGATCAATTGCCATTTGCAGTGCTTCACGAATCGGCTTGATCCCGATTTGTTCACCTTCGGCACCAACCAAACGTACTTCCTTGGCCCGAATCTCGTCATTGATCATATGTTCCTTACTGATAGTCCTCCACCTCCAAATTACTTGTTGTTCCTGTTTGCAAAAAAAATAAAGGGATGACGGATTAATCACCGACATCCCTATTTGATACTCATCTCACAAATGAAGTTGAATCCATTCATTGATTTCGTGATCAAACCAGCCAACACATGTCGGTCAGGTGAGAAGCGGCGCTTCTGCTTGCAATCAGATATTCTGTTTAACAGACTAGGATAGTATAACAGGTCATCCTATCTTCTGTCAACACAGATGGAATAAAAATTGGATTAGCCTTGTTTGCTTTGAACTTCTTCAAGGCGCACAACCCGGGTATGCTCCGTATGGCTCCACTGCTTGTTGTTCTGCGTGAAGAACGCATATACCGTGATAGGATACCACGACAGCAGGTAAATCGGGAACAGCACCAGATACAAGTACACCTTCTTGTACTTCACCTTCTCCAGAATCATCGCTATCATGAACGTGAACACATTCGCCGCGATCGCCGTAAAGCTCAGCCACAGCGGTAAGTAACCGTATAGATTCGCGATATTCGGACCATCGAAGAATGAGGTGTCAACCCAGATGATGGCCGTCAACAAGAAAGTCAACAGCACAATGTAAACATTGACCCCGTACAATGCCAAGTCCAGCTTCACGAGGCTGCGTTCTTTAATGGCACGCCACAGCAGCGGGAAGAAATAACGGCGGGCAACCGTAAAGTGACCCTGCATCCAGCGCAGACGTTGTCTGGCCGAAGCCTTAAACGTAAGCGGCTTTTCGTCAAATACCTTAGCGTCATAGTTGAACTTCGGATACACACCGCGCATAACGCTGCGCATAGTGAACTCTAAATCCTCGACCAGACTGGTTGCGCCCCAGCCGATCTCCTTCAGGAGATTGGTCTCAAAGCACATTCCCGTACCGCCGAGAAAGTTCGCCATGTTCAGATTGCTGCGGGAAAGCTGCCACAAGCGGTTGATATACCAGTAAGACACCCCATAAGAGGCAGTGATCCAGGAATCCTCTGGGTTCTTGGTATCGATATATCCCTGGATAACTCTTGCTCCAGAGCAAAGATCATTGTTCATTTCGTTCAGGAAATTCGGATCTGCCAGATTATCCGCGTCAAACATGACGACCGCATCATACTGGCGCGGCATTGCCCAGAGTTCTTTCAGCATCCATTCGATGGCATAACCTTTGCCTCGAAGATTCTGATTCGTACGCACGCAGGCGTTCATCCCGTGGGCACGGACGATCTCTGCTGTACGATCTGTACAATTGTCACAGATAACAAATACGTCATACAGATGTTTCGGATAATCAAGCTGTTTCAGGTTCTCCATTAATGCACCGACAACCTGTTCTTCGTTGTGCGCAGCAACTAACACTGCAAAAGATTTATTGGGTTTGAAATGTTGTTTCTTTTTTCTTTTGACCAGACCAAACAAAGAGAATACGAACTGGTACACACCCACCGCGGCCAAGAATAGTTGGAGCGCGATAAAGATGGCGTCTGTCATGATTCTCCGTTACCCCCTTTTTATAACCCGAGAATGTTTGTTATTTTTTTCTCTCTAAGTTTTTCGCTTTTTTTGTTGTTGCTATGACCCTGTGACTTGTGTCTGTCCTTCTTGTAGCCTCGGTGCCGCGGGGCAACTTCGCACGTCATACACGATTTTCCACACTTTTGAATCTTTTGTCAAAACCGTGGAATGCTCTAATTCACGGAAAAACTTCGTAAAAGAGCTCAGCTTGCAATCCAGTTTGCCAGCAAGCTTCGTTTCAAACGGCTTTAGTTCTTATTTTCATCCGTTTCCTTGCTTTTTATTTCTCTTGGCTGCCCATTTTTTCTTTTTCGACTTGTCCGCCAATAAATAAACGCAACAAACACCCAAAAAGTTTTCGTTTTTTTACATGCTCTTTCTCTAATAAACTTTTTGATGTCCGTTTGAATCATTGTAGCGGCATCTCCTACTCAAGTCAAAAGACCACGGACCCTGATTTTCTACAAAATGCGCGTCGCTGACCAACTCCTTAAGTAGCAAGGCGCCAGCGAGAATCTTGCCGAATAAAGCTTGCGTTTCCAGGACCAAAGTCCCCTAAACCCAAGTGGGGAATGGTTGATTTCTTTTCCCAAAGTCGATATGTTAAAGTTAAAGAATAACGCTGCAGAACGGGTGAAAAGTAGTGGCTAAAAAAAGAGTCTTGCTGTTATCTGAAGGGTTCGGTGCAGGCCATACACAGGCCGCTCATGCACTCTCCAGCAGCCTGCGCCAGTTATCGCCTAGCGTACAGACCAAAGTTCTCGAGCTCGGGAGCTTCTTGAACCCTAAAATCGCTCCACTGATCATTTCGGCCTACAGAAAGACGATCACAACTCGCCCGAGATTGGTCGGGTACATGTATCGCCATCAAAAGTCCTTTAACCGCTTTACGGCTTTAGCACTTCACCGAATGTTCTATACAAGCACCAAAAATGTGGTCAGACAGCTCAAACCCGACATTATTGTGTGTACCCACTTCATACCAAGTGCGGTTATCTCGCGTTTGAAGCGGCTGGGCATTGATGTGCCTCTGTGTACCGTTATAACCGATTATGATGCTCACGATACATGGATTAGTCCCGAGGTCGACCGATATTTCGTGTCCACGCCGGAAGTGAAGCGAAAGCTGCTCAATCGCGGGGTGTCCCAAGCCAAAATTCAGGTCACCGGCATTCCAATCCATCCCGACTTCTGGACGCATCCGAGCAAGAAGGAAATCAGAGAACGGTTTAATCTGTCCGATATGCCCACCGTGCTTGTGATGGGCGGAGGCTGGGGCATCATGAATGACGAAGTTGTGCATGAATTCCTAACCAGATGGCGCGAAGAAGTCCAGATTATATTTTGCCTCGGCAATAACGACAAGGGACGCGAGGAGCTGGGGAACAACCCTCGGTTCCAGCATCCGAACATCCGGATTTTGGGCTTTACGCGCGAGATCGACAAGCTCATGGAGGTGTCGGATCTGCTCGTTACGAAGCCTGGCGGCATGACATGCACCGAAGGCCTGGCCAAAGGAATCCCGATGCTGTTCCATCAGCCTCTTCCGGGGCAGGAAGAAGAGAACTGCCAGTACTTCACGGCGCAGGGATTGGGTGAGCCTATCCACTCGCTGGAGGTTATTGGCAACTGGATGAACAAACTGCTTCATCAATATGACGTAATCCAACAGCAACGGGCGCAAAATTTGCGAGACATCGAACGCTTCCATCCGATGCAAAGCGCACGCAGCATCATCGACATGCTGGAAAACGAAAAGGTGTACTCCTAAAAAGGGAGCACACCTTTTTTTACGCCGTTTTCTGTAAATATGTCATCGCAATTGATAGATTTCCTACTATTATAATAGTTGCAAACGCTATCATAGAAAAGACTCTACGTAAAGGCATTATTTACCGTATTTTTCAAGGCGATTCTTTTGGTAGGAAGCAAGTGCTTCCTCGCCGACAATAGCCTCGCAGCGATGAATCTGCATACCTTGACCGACGAATTTCGTCTCGTATTCTGTCATGACGTGCTCTTCGTTCAGCCCATCGCGATGCAGATCCAGCGAAATATTCGTCATTTGCAAGCCATAATCGGCAAATGCATTCAGAGAGAACTCAAACAGCGTGACCGAATCGGTCTTGAAATGAATTTCCCCGCGCTCGTTCAGGATTTGGGAATACTTGTCCAGAAAACGAGGATGCGTCAACCGACGGCGGGCATGCTTGGATTTTGGCCACGGATCGCTGAAGTTCAAATATAAACGTTCGATCTCGCCGGGTTCAAAGACCTGCTCGACGTTCTCGATATTAAACAGCGCCAGCTTCAGATTCGGCGGCGTATCGATACCGTCCTGAGCCCAAGCATTGCGCCCCTTCTCGCTAGCGCGGCGAATCAGCTCGTCGTACATGTCCACTCCGATAAAATTCACATTCTGATGCTTGTAACTCATCTGGCTTATGAATTGACCTTTGCCCATGCCGAATTCAACATGGATCGGAAGGTCATTGCCAAATAATGAAGCCCATTTCCCTCTATATTGACCGGGGTCCAAAACGACCAGGTCTTCCTGCTGCTCCAGATTTTCCCGTATACCTTTTCTTCCGCGTAAACGCATGTCATACCTCCGAAAATTTCCAAGTAAATTAGAATGATATCCCCATACTGCATTTATTGTGACGAAGTTAATCCCAAAAGTAAAGAGCCCCATAGAAAAAGGAACCTATGCTTTGCTTAACGCAAAGGCTTTAGGTTCCTCTTTCTTATATTTGGAATTGGGGTTCCGCGATAGTTAAACTGTGAATAGTCTACCTTTCTTCCGACGTAAAATTAAACGTCTTCTCAAAGGCAGCCCGAATCTTGCGACGTGCCGAAGCCTTCACATCCTGGTTGGAGTTAAACTCCACGCCGGTAAGGGCTAAAGCTTCGTTCGGGGTAAGCTCCACAGCGATTTTGTCTTTACTGTCATTCTTTACTGTCGATGAATTCATTCGTAATCACCTCACGGTATTATTGTATCCATGACGTCACACAAATATGAATCCTATCCGATATATACCCATGCCAAAATGGCTTGAATCATATTTTTATTTTTCTACTTTAAATATACCAATTATATGCAATTCATTCAAGTGACAACATCTTAATTAGGCTTGAAGACCTGTATATAACGCAAAGCTTTATTTTTTGTTACAATGGACATATCTGCTTTAGTAAAAGACAAGTAAAAACATGTATACTTTGAGGCACAGTTATACCTGCCTCTATTCATCATATGCGGCTATAAAAGGAGCACACATGAGTACATCACTTAGACCCGCCCCAACGTTATGGGGCGACAAACGATTTCATACATGGAATTACGAGATGCGCAGCCAGTTCCAGGAAAAAGTATTCAAGGTTATGCTGGATGCGGGCTTTACGTGCCCGAACCGCGACGGCACGATTGCCAAGGGCGGGTGCACCTTCTGCAGCGCCCGCGGCTCCGGTGATTTTGCCGGACGACGGCGGGATGATCTTGTTACCCAGTTCAACACCATCCGTGACCGGCAGCACCAGAAGTGGCCGAGCGCCAAATACATCGGTTATTTCCAAGCCTATACCAATACGTATGCTCCGGTCGAAGAGCTACGGGAATACTATGAAGTCATTCTGCAGCAGCCAGGTGTTGTCGGTTTATCGATCGCTACTCGCCCTGATTGCCTGCCTGACGACGTCGTGGAATACTTGGCGGAGCTGAATGAGCGAACCTATCTCTGGGTGGAAATGGGCCTGCAAACGATCCATGATTCCACCTCCGAGCTCATCAACCGGGCCCATGATACCGAATGTTATCTGGAAGCGGTCGAAAAGCTGCGCAAGCATAACATTCGTGTCTGCACACACATCATTTACGGCCTTCCGCAAGAGGACCATGACATGATGCTCGCCACCGGCCGAGCGGTCTCCAAGATGGATGTGCAGGGAATCAAGATCCATCTGCTGCACCTCATGCGCAAGACGCCGATGGTGAAGCAATATGAGGCTGGGCTGCTGCGGTTCCTGGAGCAGGACGAATACATCAGCCTTATCGCAGACAGTCTGGAGCTCTTGCCTCCGGAGATGATTGTTCATCGTCTGACCGGAGACGCTCCCCGGGATCTATTGATCGGACCGACGTGGAGTCTCAAAAAATGGGAAGTGCTTAACGGCATTGACGCCGAACTCAAGCGCCGGGATGCATGGCAGGGTAAGTTGTGGGGGGAATCCTGATGGGCTTCCTCTCGGTTTTGAGTTTTGCCCACAAACTCGTGTCCGAAAGGCTGCGGCCTGGAGACATTGCGCTGGATGCGACGGCCGGAACCGGGGCCGATACGCTGTATCTAGCCAAATGCATAGGATCCAAGGGCAAGGTGTACGCTTTTGATATTCAGGAACAAGCACTGCAGCTGACTCGTGATAGGCTGGATAAGGAACCGCCAGGCACCCTTGCAGAGATTGCCCTTCACCACCAGAGCCATGCGCTTATGGGAGAATGCGTACCTGAGCGCGAGCATGGCCGTATAGGTGCGATCATGTTCAATCTAGGCTACCTTCCGGCAGATTCATCAGATAAACGGATCATGACGGAAGCCGCCAGCACGCTAACGGCTCTGGAGGCTGCCATCGAGTTGCTTCGCCCCGGCGGCATTATCACCATCGTGCTGTATCCAGGCCACAAGGGCGGCGATGCCGAAGCAGACGCCGTGCAGGCCTGGGCGGCGGAATTACCCCAGCACAAAGTGCAAACGATATTATATCGAGGTCTTCAGCGATCCGAAGCACCATATCTCATTGCACTGGAACGGAAGAAGCCGATATGATATAAGTTCTAGGAGAGGTACCGCACTTACATCCATAGAATATTCCAAACATGATGAAAGGTAGATGATTACAATGACAAAACCATATCCATTGTTGTTCCAACCCGAATTTAAAGAACGTGTGTGGGGTGGCCGTGCCCTGGAGCAATTCGGCTTGGACATTCCGGAAGGACATATCGGAGAAGGCTGGATGATCGCCGACCATCCGAACGGTACGACCAGTATCGTGAACGGTGAACTTGCCGGCCGCGGCCTGGATCAGGTTCGTGAGCAATTTGGACGGGAGTGGTTTGGCAGCAAAGGATTCTCCGAAGTTAACGGACGTTTCCCTCTGCTGATCAAGCTGCTTGACTGTAATGACAACCTCTCGGTCCAGGTCCATCCAACCGATGACTACGAGGGGCTTCCGAAAGGCGAGCTGGGCAAGACTGAAATGTGGTATGTGCTGGATGCGAAGCCGGACGCCAAAATCATATACGGTCTGAAAGAAGGCGTTAGCCGCGAAACTTTGAAAGAAGCTATGGAAAGCGGCAAGGTTATGGACCAGCTGCAAGAAGTGTCCGTAAAAGCCGGAGATACATTCTACATACCTGCCGGTACGGTACATGCGCTGTGTGCGGGCGTTGTAGTAGCGGAAATTCAGCAAAATTCGGATACAACCTACCGGATTTTCGATTATAATCGACCAGGCCTTGACGGTAAGCCACGTGAGCTTCATATTGAAGACTCCTTGAACGTGACGGCCTATGAAGGATCGGGCGCAACCACCATGAGCACGGAAGGAACCGCGCCTGGAGAATGGCTTGAGCTTGCCAAATCCCCCTATTTTGTAGTCGAAAAAGGCGTTGTTAACGGTGCCTGGTCCTTGTCTACTTCCGCGGAAAGCTTCACAATCGTGGTGGTATGCGATGGTCAAGGAACCCTCAGCTGGGATAACGGCTCCATTGATTACACGTCCGGACAATGCTTCCTGCTCCCAGCTAACCTGGGTGCATATACACTGGATGGGCAATCTACGGTTCTTCGTTCATATCTTCCTTAAACAGGGTATAAATAATTGAGATAAACCATTCGTTTTTGTGGAGGTGTTAAGCCTGTGATGCAAACCGACACGTTTACGATGCTGAATGCGCAGGGCATGCATGTTTTTGTATATCAATGGTTGCCGGAGCAGGACCATCCCATTCGTGCCATCGTGCAAATTGCGCATGGTATGTGCGAAACCGGCAAGCGGTACGAGGAGCTTGCCGAGTTGCTGACAGGGTACGGCTACGCCGTGTACTGCAACGACCATCGGGGTCATGGACAAACGTCGGGCCTTACGCTTCTCGGCGATCCCGGGGAAAACGGATTCGAAGGGATGATTGAAGACCAGTTGCTTCTTGCTTCAGAACTCAAGAAGCGCCATGCCGGTGTTCCGCATTATTTGATGGGACACAGCATGGGCTCCTTTTTGACGCAAAAGATCATGTGTTCGAACGGTGAATTATTCGACGGATTCATACTGTCAGGAACCAATGGTCCACAGGGACTGCTGACATTCGGTATGAGCTTGGCAGCTGCACAAATGCGCTTGCAAGGAGACACGCACCGGAGTCTGATGCTGAACGCCATGGTGTTCGGCCCTTACAGCAAAGGTTTCGGCCCTATTCGCACGCCGTTCGATTGGTTATCCCGGGATGAAGCGGAAGTCGATAAGTATATCAACGACCCCTACTGCGGCAAGGTATGCAGCGCTCGTTTCTTCCGTGATTTCTTTAAGCTGCTGTCACAGATCCACAAACCGCAATTGATGGAATGCCTTCTAAAGGATAAGCCGGTTTATATTTTCTCGGGCGAGGATGATCCGGTTGGACACCGCGGTAAAGGCGTGCGGCGGTTGATCGAATTGTACCGGAAACATGGCATTCAGGATCTTGAATACCGTTTGTATCCCGGCGGCCGCCACGAGATGCTGCATGAAATCAACCGGGATGAAGTAGCGGCACATGTTCTCGACTGGCTCGAACGGCACACATCGGGATCGCATGGGTCAGAGACACCGCAAGAGTCGGAACGAGTTATGTAAAAGAATGATGCAGGACGAATTAAAAAGGGGGCGTCTCAAGGTCAACTGACCTGGGACGCCCCCTTTGTCTGTTTTTTTATAACGCTGCGCGTACGAAGCATTCATTCCAATCGCTGGTGCCCCCAGTTCATCTGGCAAGCTCCGTCAAGTAAGTTACACTGCTTATGGGACAGGACAGGACAGCCAATCCCTTACTCTTCCTCGTTCGGCGTACGGTCGATGATCAGCTGCGTGACCTCGGTGTACTCGCCATGCTTCACTTCATCCTCTGTAGCCTCTTCGCGCAGATCGTCATTGGTTTCCATACCCGGTGCGACGGTGGGCTCGTTGTGCGTATCGTGTTCTTGCCCCTTCTGTTCCCCGTTCATAAACTTCCCCTCCTCATCGGTTGATGCGATTAGAATACCGATACCAAGGGGGTTTTATTCCAGGAAGCCCAGGATACCGTCCGTTACGATAACGGGCGGCATGATCACAGTCTCATCCTATCAGTCCCTACCAACCCCTAATCCCTAGAAGAAAGGTAATTTGCCAAAACAATGGCCAAGACGCTCGCATCAAGTCCCAGTAAGGGGTTGTCCGTCGCTTCCCTACTATGCCTGCTTCGCTAACTCCACAGGCATCGTGTAGTACTGCGGCTGCCCTGTTTCGTTCTGCTGGTACAATACCAGCAGCATCGTTGCATGGTCTGCGTTATCCGGGAATCCGGTGCCACCCTGGATGGCATCGCTGAGGTTAAATGGCAGCACCTCGATCATCGCATGTTTCTGCAGATCGCGCTCCGTGATCCCCAGATCGGCAAAACCGTCGGATAGGGCCGCAGGTTCCTCAACGATTTTGCGAACATTGGCGGTCCACTGCGCTTTATCCTGAGTATGATCCCACCATATTTTCCGCGGTTTATATTTATGGCCCAGGAAATAATCAAACTTCATGAGACCGGAGACAACGTTCATATGCGGGGTCTTCCGATCTTCAAGGAAAGCCGTTAAACGCGTGAACAGGTCCTCAAGCTGATGGCCGATTTTTTGCCAGCCCTGTCCTTCCCAGTAGTCGCCAAACTCTTGGAAGAAATCAAACGGCGACGTAAATTCATGCTTCATCAAATAATCCAGGGTATGGTCCATCCGGTGCGCATTCCAATACTTCTCCAGCACATCCTCCAGTCTCTTCAATCGAACGATATCCGAGAACGGAAGCACGTCGCTGCCCAGAATCTCATACGGAGCATGATCCATATAGGTGTAGTTGTACTTGTCCGCATCGATCCGCAGCCCGGTTCCCCGCAACATCTTCAGGAAGCCTAACTGCAGCTCCTCCGGTCCAAGCGCAAATACGTCGTTAAACGTTTTGCGGAACGTATCGTAATCCTCTTCCGGAAGACCTGCGATCAAATCCAAATGCTGGTCGATCTTGCGGCTGTCCTTGATCATTGTCACCGTGCGTGACAGCTTGGTAAAATTCTGGCGACGCTTCACCAGCTCATTTGTCGGATCGTTGGTCGACTGCACCCCAATTTCAAACCGGAAAATGCCGGGAGGCGCATTTTTCGCCAAATAATCCAGCACTTCGGGACGCATGATATCTGCCGTGATCTCAAACTGGAATACGCAGCCGCCATGGTTCTCAATCAGAAACTCGAACATTTCAAGCGCGTAATCCCGCTTAATGTTGAAGGTCCGGTCTACGAACTTGATCAATTTCGCTCCGTTCTCGATCAGGTACAGAATATCCGCCTTGGTCCGTTCAATATCGTAATAGCGAACCCCCACCTCAATGCTCGACAGACAGAACTGGCAGCTGAAGGGACAGCCCCGGCTGGTCTCAAAATAGACAACCCGCTTCCCGAGATGCGGGATATCCTCCGGAAAACGATGCGGGGAAGGCAGCTCCGCCAGAATGCTCTTCGGTCTTCCAGGATTCACAATAATTTCGTCCTGCTTGCGGTAAGCCACGCCATAGACGAAATGATACTTCCGGTCCCCTTCAATCGTTTGCAGCAAATGGTGGAAGGTCTCCTCGCCTTCTCCCATGACGATAAAGTCGACATTGTGCAGCCGTTTCATCCAATATTCGGTATCGTAGGATACTTCAGGTCCGCCCAGTATGATCGTGACCTCCGGCATAATCTTCTTCACGATATCGATCACTTTAATCGTTTCTTCGATATTCCATATATAACAGGAGAATCCGATCACATCCGGCTTGCGCTGGAACAGGTCGGAGACGATATTCATCACGGGGTCCTTAATCGTGTACTCCGTCAATTCGATATCGAAATCCTTCTCGCTGTATGCCTTCAGGCAGCGAATGGCCAAGGAGGTATGAATGTACTTGGCATTCAAGGTTGATAGTATGACTTTCATGGTAGGATCCACTTTCCTTCTAAAATAATATAAGTTTTTGTTACCGGACGGATTATCTTAAGCAACCAAGCGGCAAAATGGCTTCTGCCTGCTACGCCGGCTTATCATTCATAGTCATACAAGTCGTCGCCGTCACTCGATGTGCCTTGACCATTCAGGAAGAATTCCAGGAACGGACGGCCGTATTTACGGAATTTCACTTCGCCGACCCCTTTGACATTCAGCATCTCATCCTCGCTCTGCGGGCAAACCACACTCATCTCACGCAAAGTTGCATCATTAAAAATGATGTAGGACGGCACATGCTCTTTGCTTGCCAGCTCACGCCGAATCAAGCGCAGCTGCTCGAACACCGTCTCGTTGACGGCTGACGGCGAATAATCGCGGCGACTGCCGCTGCGCTGGCTGCCTGCGGCTTTGGAAGGGCGCGGAACACGCTGCATGACTTCGCGCTGACCTTTTAACACATCGGCCGCCTCGCTTTGCAGCTTCACGACAGGGTATTGGCCTTCCGTCAACGCCAGGAACCCTTCCGAGATGAGCACATTGATCGTCTCGGATATCTCCTTCTCGGTCCGATTCGCCATCACGCCATAGGTTGGAAGGCGATCAAAACCGTACTCCAGTACTTTTTTGGCCCTTGAGCCCTTCAGCACGGAAGCGACCATGGACACGCCAAAGCGTTCGCGCATCCGGTGGATGCAGGAGAAGATTTTCTGCGCATCTACCGTGATATCGACAAGCTCCCGATCATCCGTGCAGGAGCTGCACGTACCGCAGGACTTATCTTCGTGCTCTTCCCCAAAATAATCCAGCATCGCGCTGCGCAGGCACCTTGTGGTGTAGCAGTAATCAATCATCTGCTGCAGCTTCCGGTAGTCGTTCTGCTTGCGCTCGCCCTCCTGGGGATTCTGTTCGATCAGAAACTTCTGCGTCATAATATCCTGGGCGCTGAACAGCAGTATGCACTGGCTGGGCTCTCCGTCACGCCCGGCACGACCCGCTTCCTGCACGTAAGACTCCATATTTTTCGGCATATTGTAATGAATGACATACCGGACGTTGGATTTATCGATTCCCATGCCAAATGCGTTCGTTGCAACAATAACGCGAATATCGTCATACAGGAAGGCCTCTTGGCTCTCCGCTCGCTCCGCATCACTCATGCCGGCATGGTATCGACCCGCAAGGAGCCCCTTGGCTTGAAGGCGTTGGCATAAATCATCCACCTCTTTACGAGTGGCGGCATAGATGATGCCCGGCTGGTGGGTATGCGAGGCCGCATAGTCCAGCACGAATTCCCGCTTGTTCTCACCGCGAAGCACCGACATCTCCAGATTGTCGCGTCCAAGGCCCGTCACGAACACCTGCGGCTGCTCCAGTCGAAGCAGGCGCTGCATGTCCTCCATAACTTCAGGCGTGGCCGTGGCCGTAAAGGCCGCTACAATCGGACGGTTCGGGAGTCCTTTAACAAAAGGAGCCACCGAGAGATAGCTCGTCCGGAAATCATGCCCCCACTGGGATACGCAGTGAGCTTCATCGACAGCCACAATCGAAATATCGAGATTCGCCATCTCCTCCCGGAACCAATCCAGTTCAAGCCGTTCCGGGGCGACATATAACAGCTTCAGTTCTCCGCGCTTGGCCGCACGTATGCGCTCGTTCACTTCCTTGCCGCTGAGCGTGCTGTTGATATAGGCAGCGGCCACACCCGCTGTCGTAAGTGCATCCACCTGATCCTTCATTAAGGAGATCAAAGGCGATACAACCAACGTCAGACCCGGACATAGGAGGGCCGGGATCTGATAACAGATCGATTTGCCTCCACCCGTCGGCATAATTCCGAGCGTGTCCTGACCCGCTAGAAGACTGGCGACGATTTTTTTCTGACCCTCCCGAAAATCAGGATAACCGTAATATTTCTGCAGATAATCCCGTGCTGTATCCATATTCATCGATTCTCTATCATTTGTTTCCACATTCATGGATAAAAACTCCTTAATTCACCTTGGTTTTCCATTTCGAAAAGCCCTCATCCTTTAAGTTTAACGGCCTTTCCATGAATGGGCAACCAAATCGGGGAAGGAAATTGCATTGGGCGAGGAGAACTTCATAAATGTGGAAAAAGGGTTGCGATCATGTAGAGCCCAAAAAATGAAGTTGGTGATCCTAATGAATGACGCACATACCGAAGCCGTAAATCAAACTATTCAATATATGAAGAAGCATCTGGACGAGCCCATGACTACCGAGCAGCTCGCTGGTCTAGTGGGATATAGTCCCTTCCATTTCTCCAGAGTATTCAAACGAGTAACCGGCATATCGCTCCGGCAATACCTGTCCGCGCTCCGGGTTGAAGCCGGCAAAATCGAGCTCCTTCAAAGTCCTTCCCTGCTCGTGAAAATCGGAATGAGCATCGGTTTGGCAAGTCCCGGCACATTCAATACCCGCTTTAAGCAGTTTGTCGGCCTGTCTCCAAAAAAGTTCCGCACCACCACGGAGTCCCTGCATCGTTACGTGAATCAATATGAGCACAAGCCATTAACCTGGACAGAGGAAGAAAGGCATGCTCTGCCCCGGATTCATTGCCGGATCGAAGCTCCCGAGAGGTTTCGCGGCATGATTTACGTCGGTCTGTTCCCAAGACCCGTACCCGATCAGAAGCCCGTAACCGGTACGGCCGTCAACCTCAAGAACCGGACCTGCACGTTAACCGGCATCCCGGCCGGTACGTATTATGTGCTGGCAGCGGGCATCCCCTGGAGCCTCAATCCGCGGGATTATTTTCTGCTGAGCAAATCCTTGCGAGGCAAGATGGAGGAGCCTGTCCATATCGACGAAGGAACCGATCTCGCCGTGAAGATTACCTTGCGCGAGCCTCTGCCCTATGACCCGCCGATTGTTGTGAACCTGCCTCTGCTCTTGTTTGAGAAGGATCGGAATAACAGCGCAAAGTAGAAGAATTTTTGAATCGCCTATCCATTTATAATGGAGCTGCAAGAAGCGTTATCCCAAAAGCAATGAGCGCTATATGATGGAGGATTAAACATGACCATTATTCAAGAAACCGTGATTCAGGCCGATGTGCAGCTCCTCTGGCGAGCATGGACGGAGTCTGCGAGGATAACCGAGTGGTTTGCGCCGGCTGCGGAAATTGAACCGAAGACGGGCGGAAAGTTCGAGCTTTATTTTAACCCCGCCAATCGTGAATCGATGTGCACCGCAGGCTGTAACATTTTGCAGTATGATGAGCCGCGTACCCTCGTGTTTGAGTGGAAAGGACCTGATCCCTTTGCGGAAACGATGAATCAGGGGGAGTTGACCGTGGTCAAGGTGTCTTTTTGGCCTGAACAGGACGGCTGTACAAGAATCACCTTGGAGCATACGGGCTGGAAGGATACCGAAGCGTCGCTGCAAGCCCGGGAATGGCATGTGGATGCATGGAAAGGCATGCTGACCAGCTTAAAATCCAGCATTGAATCCGGTGAAGGCATTCTATGCTGCCAGTAAGACAAGCCATAAACTAGAGGAGAGTATGACCTATGCCAAATCTTTGTGTTTTATCAATCAATGTCAGCGATATGGCTCAAGCCACGCGATTTTATTGTGACATTCTGGGATTTGAAGTTTCCGAGGTTTATGATGATCAGATCATCAGTTTGAAACATGAGGGCATGTCCCTTATTCTGCAAAAATGCGATCGACCTACGAAAACCGATTACCCGCATGAAGCCCAGGTGATTATCGGACTCGAGACGGCTGATGTAAGCGCAGCGATCGCGAACTACAAATCGCAGGACGTGGAGGTCATCTTTGATACCCCGCAGCCGTGCCCTCCCGGTCTATACAGCGCGATCCGGGACCCTTTTGGCAATGTGATCGAACTACTGGAGTTCACAGAGTAATCGTCCGTTTGGAAGAATCATGGTTTATCGGCAATACGAAGTGAAGTCCATTTAAACGCTCGAAGGATACGCTGCATGTAGCAGGTGTCCTTCTCATATGAAGGTCAGCCGGAGAACCTGGTTGGCCTTTTTGGAGTTTTTGAGCTGCCGAAACTTGTCTCTACCATTCCTGAACCGTCTGTTATTATTGAACCCGATGCGGGTAAGAACATATTAATGTTAACGCAGAAGACGACGCGTGGGCAGATTAGGAATCGCCGGTTTCGGAAATAATAGGAACTCGAACTGATATATTAATGACACAAGGGGAAATTCATATGGATATGACACCAGAACAACGCGTTACCCTGCATGGGTTCAACAACCTGACGAAATCGCTCAGCTTTAATATGTACGATGTCTGCTATACGAAGACCCGAGAAGAACGGGAAGCATACTTGGAATATATTGATGAACAATATAACGCAGATCGACTCACGAAAATATTGAGCCATGTGGCCGAAATCATCGGAGCGCATGTCCTGAACATTGCCAAGCAGGATTATATCCCGCAAGGCGCCAGCGTAACAGTGCTTGTATCCGAGGGCCCTGTCGTGGAGGTTCCGGAGGAATCCTATGACGAATCGCCGGGGCCGCTGCCGGATAACGTCATCCTGCAGCTCGACAAGAGCCACATTACCGTTCATACGTATCCGGAATTCCATCCGGATGAGGGAATCAGCACCTTCCGGGCCGATATCGACGTGTCGACCTGCGGGGAGATTTCACCGCTTAAAGCCCTAAATTACCTAATCCACTCTTTTGATACCGATATTATGACGATCGACTATAAAATTCGGGGCTTCACTAGGGACATTCACGGACACAAGCTGTTTATCGACCATGAGATCAGCTCCATTCAGAACTATATTCCGGACGAAGGCAAGGATCTGTTCGATATGATTGACGTCAACGTATACAAGGAAAACATTTTCCACACGAAGTGCAAGCTGAAGCAGTTTGACCTGGACAATTATCTGTTCGGTTACACGAAGGATAAGTTGTCCGATGCCGAGCAGCAGGAAATCACCGAGCGCATCAAACTGGAGATGGACGAAATTTATTACGGTAAAAACATGGACCGCAGTTACTGATAATGGGCTCCAGATGTGATGTCACCAACATTTGCTTCTATACCGGAAACACGAATGAATCAAAACCAGGCTGGGCTCATAGGAGCCCGGCCTGGTTTGCAACTTCTATCGCTTCGTCCCGGTTGCGGACGCCAAGCTTGGCATACAAGGTTGAAGCATAATTCCGTACAGTCCCGTCTGAGAGATACAACTTCATCGCAATCGCTTTGTACCGCAATCCTTGGGAGAGATACTTCAGAACCTCAATCTCCCTTGGTGTCAGATCATAAGACTTCAGCAGTGGAGGCGACCCTGGATCGACTTCCATGACGGATGCAGTACCATCCTCTTCCTTCATAAAAACACCCATTTCACCATCGAAAAGCTTAGCCGAGATCGCCGGATTCATCAACGTTCCGCCACGATACACAATTCGTATGTTCTCGGCAAGCTCACGCGGCTTCATCGACTTCAGCAAATAACCGTCCGCTCCGCTTCGCATAACCTCCGCAGCTTTTCCCCTCTGCTCAAATGTGGTGAAGATGATAACCTTCACTAACGGCCAACGTTGTTTGATCAACTTCGTCGCTGTAATGCCATCCATCACGGGCATCTCCAGATCCATGAGCAACAGCTGGGGGTTAAGCTTCTCACACAAGTCCAAGGCATGTTCCCCATGTTCAGCACATCCTACCACCTCAAGATCCTTCTCCGATTCCAGGATGATGCCGAGACTCTCCGTGATAAAAGGTTCATTATCCACCAATAAAAGCCGGATGACTTCATCTGCAGGTTCGGAAATTCTAGGCAAGCTGCAGGTCACAACGGTTCCTGCCTCAGGAGTCGAATATACCGATACTTGGCCTTGAAGGCGATAGGCCCTTTCCTTCATGGCGCTTAAACCGAAACCTTCCTGGATTTGCACGCTACCACTGCCGTTATCCAGAATTTCAAGCCGGGTCTGCTGCAATTCGAATTGAAGCACGGCGTCAACCCTCGTCGCATTACCGTGACGCACACTATTCGTTAAGGACTCCTGAAGACAACGGTAGAAGGTCATTTTCGCCTGCCGGGATACCGAGTACTCTTCACCAAGCACTCTAAGTCCTACCTTTACCCCGGTATTGCGCTCGAAATCCTCTGTCACCTGTCTCAGTGACTGCACCAAGGGAAGCTGCTCTTGCGGTGAATCCAGCTCATGCAAATACCCTCTGACCTCATCCAGGCTTCTCCGCGTCAGTTCCAGCAGATTGGACAGCTTGCGCTGAGCTGCTGCATCCGTTTCCGTAGAACGAAGCGTTTCCAAGCCCATGATGACCGCCGTATACGTATGGCCCATCGTATCATGCAGTTCCTTGGACACGCGTTCCCGTTCTTCCAACAGCGTGACTCGTTCGACCTGAGATAAATACTGCTCCAATATCGTATTATGTGTCCGAATCATTTCGTTCTGGCTGTAGTTGGCCATCAACAGATGAAAGGCAAATCCTAATGCAAACGCAAAAGCAACATGCTCTATCATCAGTATCAAATCCGTTGACGGGGCATACAGCTTGATCAGTATTGGAACCAAGATAGCCGCAAGGGGGCCTGTCCATCTGTACGTCGTTCCATAGCTGTTCGCAGCCATCAGAAAAGCCGGAATGATAAACGACAAGTAGGCCCCCGGGAATAAGGAAGTCAAATAAACGGCGATGCCGCCTGATAATAAAATCTCGGTGATCAAATATGCTTTATGATTCAGAAGCAGACACAACCAGGGTATCGAGAAGGCTGCCAATTCCCACATGACGACGATCCATAACGCTGCGGTAAACTGGTTCCTGAACTCTATACATGTGATGATCAGGGAGATGCAGCCCATCATGCGAATAAAGAGCATCGCCCAGTCGTACCACTTCCATTGTTTCACTATATCAAACAAAAACTTTCACTCCCTGCAGTTCCTTCACGGTTCCTCCCTAATATGACACGGCCCCAACAGTGTGTCTACCTCCAAACCGAAAACATCCACTGCGTGTACCGGCCTGTCCATCTCGCCGCTCCCTTAGCCGCCCATGACCCTGCATAAGCAAACAGAAGGCCGACTCCCATCATAAGCAGGGACTTGGGCAAGGTATCGATGCGAATAAGTCCTACGTTGATATCCGCAAAGGAACTGATACATGGGGCCAATATCCATAGAATGGGAACGATAAAAAAGATAACGGCACTGAACAAACTAGCGATGCCAACGATAAACTTCAGCATGAGTACCGATACGGCTTTCCAATTTCGGATGTCCGACAGCTCCACTTTAGCCTGATTCCAGTTGGAGCCGGATGATGTTCTCTTCATAACAGGTTCGATCGTTATGTCCGTATAAAACTTCGCCTGAATCCGATCGTAATTCATGAAGGTCCGTGACGTTCGCATTACAAAGGTAAGAACGGGTATCCCGATCAGGGTGAAACTCATGCTGAAGCCAAATACAAGGCCTACAAGATAGTAGCAAAAGTAAAACACTCCCGTTCCAAAAGTCAGCATCAAAAAACAAAAGTTTAGCAGGTACTCCCTCAGCCATTTCTTCATAGATTAGACTCCTTTCATGTCTTCATGACCTTGATATTTCTGTATCCTACTGCACTCGTTGTCATGTGCAACAGTGTCAAAATGTCATATGACACGCCTTCCCAAAGAAGTGACCGAATGTTACTGACCCATATGACACACCATCAGCCATACTGTGGGAGATCAAGCCGTTCGCTCATTGCTCGGATTTCCGGATGAGGCATGAGGACGAGGCTATCCAATCACATCTCTGAAGGAGTATGATATCGATGAAATGGAACAATCAAAAAGTAAAAACGGCATTTCTACTTGTATCTACGGGGGCTTTAACAGCTGCCACATTAATGGGGAATGGACCTCTCCTACCCAGAGCCGCGGCTTCCGATTCGACTAAACTTGCGGCTATGGCCTCTTCAGCCGAATTATCCGCCTCCTTCCACAACGGACCTTCCGATACACAGGAATTGTTGAGATTCGCGGACCCGCTGTTTGCCGACAAGATGAAGAAGTTCAATGTCGTAGGGTCCAACTTTGTAGTCGTCAAAGATGGCAAGGTGCTTGTCAATAAGGGGTATGGTTATGCCAATAAAGAACAGCAAATTCCCGTTGACTCGCAAACCGTATTTCAAATTGCTTCCATTAGCAAGACATTCACGGCATTGGCCGCGATGCAGCTGGTGGATGAAGGCAAAATCAATCTAAAACATAATATCGAAGAGTACTTGGGAGGACTGAAAATTCCGAATCGAACAGGGAAGCCTCTCACCATGTTCGACTTACTAACCTACACCAGCGGCGTGGATATGCCTGACATTACAACCTATACATCGCCGGAATACGTGAAACAGGACATTCCAACCCGGGATTTTCTGGAGAAACATATGCCAACCGTGGTCAGACCGCCGGGGGAAGCCTACGTGTACGATAATTTTGGATTCTTGCTCGCCGGGTATGCAGTGGAGAATATGAGCGGTATGCGTTTTGACCAGTACATGAAAAAGAATATTTTTGAGCCTTTGGGGATGAAATCCACAAGCGTTCGATTCACACCTGACCTGCTTGCGCGAATGGCCTCCCACTACAGTCCAACCGGGGAGTTTCAACCACTGTCTGGTCACGCCCCCACCGATGGCCCGCAGGGGAGCATCTTATCGACGGGTGAGGACATGGCAAATTATTTGCTCATGCAGCTACAGAATGGGAAATATGGCGATAATCAGCTGGTAAGTCCGCAAAGCTTGAAGCAGATGCATACCTATCAAACTTACGCAGAGCCTTCTGTCCCTATCGCCACCGTTGGCTTCGAAGGCTACTACAAAGAATTGATGAATGGACACCATGTGGTACTAAAAGGCGGCAATATGCCGGGACACTCCTCCTTGATGGTATTGATTCCGGAGAAGAACACAGGCATTTATATGTCCTATAATAACGACACCAACATGAGCTTGGAAATATACGACGAGTTCATGGATCATTACTTTCCGGAAACTGCATCAAATCCGAAGCCTGTGTTTGTAGAATTAAGCAAAGAGGAAGCCAAATCCTATACCGGCCTTTATCAAAATACCCGGGCCTATAGTATTCGGACTCGGTTTGCGTATGAGAATGGACGCCTTACGATGGAAGATTCCACGACCGGAAAACATACCCTAAAGAAAATTAACGACTTGTTGTTCCAGGACGAGCTGGGGAACAAGGTCACCTTCAAAAAGGGAGCAAATGGACAGATTCAATATTTTTACTACACCAGCCAGATCGGTCTCGGTGTCGTAGGGGAATCACAGAAAATGGAGGTTACCTCTCCTTTTGCCGACGTGCCTGCAAGCAGTAAGTATAAAACTCACATCGATAACCTGCATACCTTGGGCTTGATCCAAGGAATAGGAGGAAACCGCTTTGATCCTCATGGAACCGTAAGCCAGGGGCAGTTCGCTGACCTGCTGATCCGCTCCCATGGTTGGTACATGTTCCCTGACATGATCGATGCTAATCAACAGCAGATGATCAAAGGCATTCCCGGGTATAATCGTTCGAAACCTCTTACGAGGCAAGTCGCCGCTGTTATGATCCAAAATCTAAAACAACTGCAAGTGGATACCAAGGTTACCTTAACCGATTCAACAGATCCGTGGGCCATAGAAGCTATTCAAGCGCTTATCGGAAGTGGAGTCATTGATCCGGACACCCGTATCCAAAAAGACGGCTCCGTCAATTTCCGCTCCAAGCAGCTGCTGCTTCGTCAAGAGGCCTGCGCGCTGCTGGACAAGGCTTTTAACTACTACACCCTTCCGCTAGCCTCGAAATAAATTAGGGATCATAAGTTCATGAATGATCAGCAGTACCGGGCGGAGGTTGCCAGACAAAATACAACGTACATCCAGCCCTTTTACATCGGCTTTTATTTCGCATCCGACACGGACTTCACAGCGGTTCTCGTCCCCATCTACCAATCGCCCGGAATGCTGCTCCAGGGGACAAGCACTGAAGTTTCTATATCAATTCGTTTCTCAGCTAGGGGAGAACAAGAAACCGGAGGCGATATCAGATAGAGCCCGGATGAATTTGTCGTACTACGCCGAGATGCTCATCAACATGTGGAAGTAGCTTCATCGCTGAGACAATCACTTGGCTAAAAAGCCGCCTGCCAGATCCAGATTACTTCTGATCTGCAGGCGGCTTTTTCTTATAAACGGTACTATTAAAATTGAACCGAAAATCCGTTGAACCGGTGAATGCCCGTCCCAAATCGGACAAGGTCTTTTTCCCGCAGCTCTTGCACGGCTTCTTTCACCACGGACAGCAATGCCGGATCCAGCCCAAGCGTATTGTGAGAACCATAAATTCGCTTTACGCTACCGAGATTTGCGATCCGCTCCAGTGAGTTTACGAGATCCTCCGGACTTGTCGTTGGATAAAAAGCATATACCGGCGTTTCATCATACAATAAATCCCCTGTGAACAAATAACCTCGGTTTATATCAAATACCGCAATATGTCCGGGAGAATGACCCGGTGTGTGGTAAATGACCAAGCTCCGCCCGCCCAGCTCGATGACGTCTGTATCCCGGAGAATACCGGCCGGCTGGCCCTGATAAGGGGTATAGGTTGCCGGATCGAAGGAAGACGGTACAGGTCTCGTGATATCGCGTGATATGTCCTTGCGGATTTGTTCAATGGAAAGCTTCTTAATCCCGCTAACGAGCCAGTCCTCCTCTGCCTCATGTACATAAATCTCCCCGTACTGCCCATGACTGCCGATATGATCTGCGTGAACATGCGTGGTTAGCACCATAATAGGTAAATCCGTCAGCTGATCCGTCATCCGCCTCATGTTGTCGATGCCAAGTCCCGTATCGATCAATGCAGCTCGCTCGCTTCCTATCAACAGAAACGAATGCACCTTCTCCCAATGTCCGTATTCGCTGATCGCAAATGTAGTCTCATCCAGCTGCGATACGGTAAACCATGCATCATCGATAACGACGTTGTATTGATTATTCTCCATATGTAATTACTCCCCCATCAAGGATTATCGAATGGTGATATCCCCCTGATCATCTTGAAATGCGATCAACGACATATAGTATTTCTTCTCTTCTGCGGACAAAGGCGTACTGCCTGTTTCGGCCGTCTCCATCGTGAAGTGTTTACTCATGAGCTGCTTGAACTCGTCCACAAAAGCATGGAAGCTCTCTTTTGTTGCTTGAAAGCGGTAGGTTCCTGCAATGTTTTTTCGATGTTGTTCGCTCACGCTGTCCAATGCAAAAGAAGAAGCCGGTGCGCTCTCAATTTTCGTTCGGGTAACATCAAGTGTCTCCATAAATACCTGTCTGGACGTTTCCACCAAGTCCAGGCTTGGCAGCAAATGATCTTCCGGTATGAAGCGGCTTGCGACGGCGCGATAGTATTTCTGCACGATACCGTTCTTCTCTTCCTTCCGGACCACATGAATGATGCCGTGCTTCTCCAGCTCTTTCAGATGAAAGTAAATATTGTTCCGCGTAATGTCCAGTATCTCGGCTAGCTGCTGTCCAGTGTAGGCATCCTTCACGAGATTCATCAGTATTTTGGTACGCAGGGGATCGGCAATCGCTTTGAGCTGCTCATGGGTTTTAATTCTATAGACACCTGTCATTTTTATTTTAACACCTCCATATATTTTACCGGTAAAATCATTTTTACTGTTGTGTCAGGTTTCATCCTATCATGACTTCTATCCGTGGGTCAATCATGCTGCTCCTACGATTTTACGGTTATACCCAAACCAGAAACCAAGTACGAGTCAACGATGATACGATTAGGCAATACTATTATAAAATGAAGGAAATCACGCTGAGAGGTCCCGACTTATAGCACAACAAGCATGTTCCCCTTAAACAGCTGAATTATGATATATTATCCACAATCGTATGTACTATCATTATGATGTTCAAAGGATGTGCCTTAATGTTTGACCCGACGATATTCGAAAATTTAAAGGTTGGCATCGAGAATACGGTCTATGATCTCGACAACCTCGATGAAATCATTCGTGTTACCGATCGGAAGGATCTCCTGGATATGGCGACTTTGTCCAGAAGTTTTAGCCTCCTGTTCGAGCTGGCTACGCCATCCACAACTTCGGCCGAAATTTGCCTGGAGACCGGGCTTCGGGATTTGGCGGCCGAGATCTTGGAAATTCCGGAAGGTCAGCCGGCCTGCGAGCTGAAGCTCCGCTTTCATATAAACATCGCTGATGCTTCCATAGCGTGTCCGGCGATCGCCCAGATCATGAAGGAGATATGGAATCCGGAGCTTCCGCCGCTGCAAACGATACGGTACGCCTACAGCGATGATCCGGTACCCCTTCACAACACGATCGAGCTGCGCTTTCCCCGCAGGATCAACGAAGAACAGATGGGAGATATCCCGAATATCTTGGAGTTCATGCTTCGTACGTTGGGAGAATTAGACCGGTTATAGCCCCCAGATAAAGATTACGGTGATATCTAGTAAAGAAGCCTGCCCGCTATCATAGCGGACAGGCTTCTTCGACTTATATTATTAAGCAACAACCAACCGGATCCAGATGTCCGAAGGATCTTGAACGGCCCAGACGCCATCGCGCTGTTCCAGACGCAGCCCCGCCTCACGGATACGGCCGGTTACCGCCTCAAGCTCCTCTTGACTCGGAAGCTCAATCGTATAATCTTCCATACCCGCAGCGTTCCGTGGAGTGTTCGGCACACCGAGTCCTGCCCAAACATTGAGCCCGATATGATGGTGGTATCCTCCTGCGGATATAAACAGCGCAGCCCCGCCATAGTGGGCTGTCAGCTCAAAACCCAGAACATCGCAATAAAATACGCGTGCATCATGCAGATTAGATACGTGGAAATGCACATGCCCGATAACCGTCTCTTCGGGAAGTCCATACCATTCCTTGTCCTTGGAGAGAGCCAGCAGTCCCTCTACATCAACAGGATCTGTGGTCATCACATATTCCCCTTTGGCATCACGCTTCCAGGTATCCCTTGGCCGGTCGGCATAAATCTCGATGCCGTTTCCGTCCGGATCATTAATGTACAATGCTTCACTAACCAGATGATCGCCTTGGCCGACAGGAATGTTATGCGCGATCAGGTTGGCAAGCGCAAGCCCGAGCGATTCCCGATTCGGAACCAGGATCGCAAAATGGTATAGTCCTGCCGTCCGGGTCTGCGGTCTCACCAGATCTTGAATTTCCTCTATAATCAGCAGCGGCTGCTTGCCGTCTGCGGTCAATTCGGCAACCCGGCCATGCTGGCGAAGCATTTTCAAACCGACGACTTCTGTATAAAAGCGTACAGATTGTGCCAGATTACTGATCCGCAGAGAGACCGGCCCGAGCTTTGTGGATGGATGTATAATGGCAGTCATATACTCACTCCTTAGAATGTTGTTGTTTGTTTTTTTCATAAAATATATTCAGGTCTACGACAGGTTCAACTTGTAATCAAATCAGTTACATCTTACTTGTAATCATTATAGTTACAGGACGTCCTTATTGTCAAATCCAGTAATTTACAAATAGATCGAAAAGCCGCCAACGGTTAACCAAAAGAAAACGCCCATCCTGCATAGGATCGGGCGTTTGATTTTCGCTTATTCACTTGATGTTCCATTCGCAGAGGCATAAATTTTCCGGACGATTTCTTCCAGACTCACCTCATGCAGCGTGTTCTCCATGGCCTTCTGGGCGGCTGAAAAAACCGGGATGATCGCCGTTTGAATATGTTTGCCAACAGGACATTTCGCGTCTGAATTCTCATGAATGCCAAACAGAGAATCCTCCTGCACGACATGAACGGCATGGTAAATGTCAAGCAGCGTAATCTCGGACGGATGCTTTGCCAGCTTCGCTCCCGCTACACCAGGCTTAACCTCGACCAGACCCGCTTTGCTCAGCATGCCTACAATACGCCGGATGACCACCGGATTCGTGTTCACACTCTCCGCGATATAATCTGAGGTGCTGACGCCAGCTTTATTCATCTCCAGCACGGAAAGAATATGAATGGCCACTGCAAATCGGCTGCTTATGTTCATGTGACCCCTCCTGACGGACCAAATCTTCAGATGACTATCATGTAACCATCATAGTTACATTAACCCCTAAAGTCAACGGTGAAGCCGCCGTCCCATAAGCCAAAATCAGGTGTTACATATACAAATTTCTAAATAATTATGGAATTTAATGTTATTTTATGTTGATTTTCCTGAGTTTTTCACTATAATTATCACAACATGCATTGGTAAATTCACCCTATTTAAACATATTCCAGCATCCCTACATGATCCTAAAACATTCAAGGAGGAAATCCATGGATCCAAGTCAAAACCGAAACGAAACGTATTCTATCAGACGTCCTCGAAAACCTAAACGCCATATCAAACTCAAAAAATGGATAGGAATATCCTTATCTATACTGATTCTCTTAGGCGGACTAGGCTATATTTTCAGAAAAGAATTGTCCTGGATGGTTTTTCACACCTTTTTCGCGAAAGATATCAAAGATACACTAGACCGCTCCTACAAACCCGTGGGTCCTGATTCGCCCGACCCTGTTGTGGAGGCGACGAAGCCATTCTCGGTTTTGCTTCTGGGCGTTGATCAACGCGAGGACGAGCCTGCCCGTTCCGACACAATCATCTACTCTGTCATCCGACCTGACCTTAATAAAATATTGCTCGTCTCCATTCCCAGGGATACATACACCGAAGTCATCGGCAGGGGAGTCACCTCCAGAATCAACTCAGCTTACGCCCACGGCGGCGCGAAAATGGCCATTGATACGGTTGAGCATCTGTTTCAGCACCCTGTCGATTATTATGCAGCCATCAATTTCTACGGATTAACGGATATCGTCAATGCATTGGATGGAATTAAACTCCCCATCGATAAAGTTATCGAGAACAAAAGCGCCAATCATATCAAACTGCGGGTCGAGCCAAACAAGCCGATTTACGATGGAACGGAGGCATTAAATTATGTCAGGTACCGGGAAGATTCGGATTTCAACCGCACCATGCGCCAGCGCATATTCCTCAGTGCCTTAATGGATCGGGTATTTGAACTGAAAAATATAACCAAAATCCCGGAGTTGATTCGTATCGGTGGCAGCAATCTTACGATGGACTTAAACTCCGATTTCATTCTCAATCTGGGCGAAAACCTATTTTTTAACGACTCCCCACCAACGTTTGAGAATTACATGCTAAAGGGAAAAGATTTAGTGATTCGCGGCGATTACTTTTATGATCCGGACGACTCGGACGTCCAGTATATTCAGGAACTGCTCGCCAACTGGTCTGATGAAGAGACCAAACTGGAAGATTTGATGATCCCAGGTGCGAAGTAAAGCTGATCGTTCGAGGTTAGGTGAATCGCCTGTCTAAGGTAGAGCTTATTATGAACCGATCCATGATAAAAAACCTCTCTTTCGCATGCCACGAAAGGGAGGCTTTTTAACGAATACCATCTGCTCCATCTAGAACATCGGAAATACGTATTTGATAAGAAAATACAAAAATCCAAAGAAGATAATCAGATAAGCCACATACTTAATCAACGTAGATGCTACCCTGCTGGAGTCGTTACGCTCCTCGATATTTCGGGTCTCGATCTCCACGTCTCGGTCACGCTGCCTGCTCATGGTCTCCACCTCCATCCGATTCTTTAGTTGCAGATGATGGTATCTCTTGACGCTTACTACTCTTTACACACACGTCTTGAGATTGAACCAATCTTCAGGTCAGAAGATGGCAAGCTTAGAAAAAGCCGATCATGGCAGGCAGAACGATAAAGGAAGCCAGCGTGGTCCACAGAATGCACCTGGATACCAGCTTGGGCGCGGCATCGTATTGTTCAGCAAGGATTACCGCATTCACGGCTGCAGGCATCGCCGACAATATCAGGATAACCGCAAACAAGGTTCCCTCAATGGATAAGATCGCGAGCAGGCCCCAAGCCACCAAGGGGCCCACCAGCATTCGCATCGCCATGCCCGACCAGAATCCGCGCTTTGAGACGGCAGAAGCACCGCCGTCCCGAACCCCAACCATCTGGGCCCCTAGGATGACAAGAGCGAGCGGCGCATAAGCCGCGGACAGCATGGAAACGCCGGTATTCAACCCTTCCGGAAGCTGAAAATCCATCAACCGGAAGAGGACGGCGAGTGCCGCCGCATAGACCGAGGGGAGAGTAAATACCGATTTGATCGCCTTCACAGCCGAAAAATGAGATCTCGCTGCCAGGTACACCCCTAATGTATTCATAATGATAATCTGCACGATGACATACACCGATGCTTTATCCAGTCCTGCTTGCCCGAATGCAAGCAGAACGAGGGGAAGCCCATAATTCACGCTGTTGGTGAAAATCGTGGTCAAAGCGAGTCCCGATTTCTCTGTCTGGGACAAGCCCAGCATTTTACCGGCGAAGGCACTCAGCGCCCAAAGGGCAATCACATTCAACAGGCAAAACGCAACCGTTACCGTGACCTCATTCGAGGTAATCGATGCCTTCTCCAGCGTCTCGAAGATCAGAGCCGGGCTCAGCACATATAAAGAAAGGGCCGAAAGCCCTTTGGTTTCAATGCCCTTGAACCGCTTGAGCAGGGCTCCGCCGATGACGGGCAGCGATATAGGTAGGAAAACGCTATAAATCGTAGCTAAGAAAGAAGAGATCATGAGGTCCACCTTTATGCAAAGTAAAATATCATTATCTCTACATCCTAACCCAAACCTCTAGCATTCGTCCAAGACTTAAAGACTATAGGTCTAATAGGTATGGCATTCATTATGCCATCTTCCTGATGACAAACGACACGGTAGTTCCTCTGCCCCTTGTGCTGTCAATCACGAGCCCTTGTCCATAGACTTGCTTCAAACGCCGATCCGTGTTCATCAGGCCGACTCCCTTGCCGGTACGCTGTCCGCTTCCCAGCATCAAGCGGAGCTTCTCGGGATCCATCCCGGCACCATCATCCGCGATAATGACCTTGGCGGATTCAGCTTCACTTACGATGCGGATCGTTACGGTCCCTCCCTGGGTCCGCGCCAAGACCCCGTGAACGACCGCATTCTCCACAATCGTCTGCATAGTCAATGGGGGAAGCTTCCACTGCTGAACAGCGACTTCCTCGGAAATATGCCAACGGACACGCAGCCGTTCCCCAAACCGCTCCCCCTCGATATACAGGTATGAGCGAACCAAGCCAAGCTCCTGCTCCAACGGGATAAAACGCTCCAAATTGCTGATATCATAGCTGGCTCTCAGATAGTGGCTGAATTCTCCAATCAGCGCAATCATCCGGGAAGGATCAATCTCACTAAGAGAAGCGATCGAATTTAAGGTATTGTGCAGAAAATGCGGCTGAATTTGAGCCTGGAGCCAAGCCGCTTCCATATGCAGTCGTTCTTTAATGGAGCGCTTGAGCTCCAGCAGAGCACGTACCCTTGTTTTTAATTCCAGATGGTCCACCGGTTTGATTAAATAATCGTTAGCTCCGGAAATGAAGCCCATATGAATATCCTCAGGCCGGTTTCTTGCGGTCAGCAGAAGAATCGGAAGCTCCGATATCATATACCTCTGCCGAATCGTCCTGGACAATTCATATCCTGACATCTGGGGCATCATCACATCAGATATGATGAGATCCCATTCTCCCTGCTCCAATAATTGAAGGGCTTCCTCAGCCCGGGTAACGGTCACGATCTGATACCCTTCGTCTTCAAGCAAATGATGGATAACTTTTAAGTTAACCGGATCGTCATCTACGATGAGCAGCCTGCCATCGGTTTGACGAGAAAGCTTCTTAGTCTCGGATTCGGCCTCATCCTGTTCGTGTTTATCTGACATGTAAGATAGCCTCTCCTTCTCTTTCTCTGAATTTGAAGCCGAGGAGTCGGCAATAAACTCCTGTTTATCCGTCTTCTCCTGCCTCATCATATCGTCCATTTTCAGCGTGAACGTAAAGGAACTACCATGCCCAAGAGCGGATGACACGGAGAGTTCCCCGCCATGCAGTTCAACCAGCTGCTTGCAGATGCTGAGTCCAAGCCCCAACCCGCCTCCCGCTGCGGCAAAGCTGGAGTCTCCCTGCTCGTAGGGGAGGAATATCCGTCTTAATGTCTCTTCGTCCATGCCTATCCCCGTATCAAGAACGTGAACGCAAGCCCTTCCATCAACAACGTTGGCAGTCACCGCGATTCGGCCTGACTCCGTATATTTGATGGCATTATGAATCAGATTGAACACAATCTGAACCAAGCGGCCTTCATCTGCCCATACCTTGGGAAAGTCATCCTCGATCTCGCATACAAGCTCGATTCGCTTGCCCTCCGCCATCGGACGGAGCATATCCAGCACGCCTTGAGCAGTCGAACCGAGATGGACGCTCTGCACATTCAGCCGGATCCGCTTCTCCTTCAATAAGGAAACATCCAGCAAGTCATCCAACAATAGCGACATCCGCCTACCAATGCCGGTAATCAGCTCCAGGTGGCCACGATCCTCTTGTTGAAGCAAACTCCCCTTGCGTTCCAGCAGCGTTTGCGCCATGTTAATCATCCCGTGCAGCGGATTTCGCAGTTCATGGGACGTATTTGCCAGAAATTCATCCTTCATCTTGTCCGCCTGCTTCAGCTGCTCTGCCTGTTCCCTCAGCACGACAGCGTTTCGGGTAAACCGGATAAACCAGAAGGAAGCAAATCCGAGAAACGCAACGATCAGATCAATCGGGTAATACGGCAGTTCCTTAAAATACCGGAACCTTAAAATTCCGCTTACGATAATGTTGCAGGAAACGGCAACCGCCGACAGCAAGATAAATATGGCCGCTTCCGTCCGTTCGCTGACCGCCTTCCTGGCAATCGAAGGCAGGAACAGCACGGAACTTATTAATACGAATGATAAATAAGTAGAGAGATGTACCGTCAGATGAAACGGAAGCAGCAAATAGGCGACGGCATACGAAACCACAAGGATCGTATAGGCCCGGTAAAATCCTTCTTTGATTCTCGGCCGGAGCAAATGCTTGGTACACAGAATCAAACATAATGATATCGCCACATAAGCAACAACCTTAATCTTTACTGACCATTCGAAACTAATAGCAGGCTGCCAAACGAGCAGGAGTTTATCGTCGTCAACCAGCGTGGCCAGCAACGTAAACAGGATAAGAGCCGCAAAATAAAAGAGGCCTTTGCTCCGATAGCCGATTAGATACAAGATTAAGACATACATGACATGAAGAAATAGCACAATGCAGACCAGCAGCTGCATGTTCTCCGAGAACGCTTTCCCCTTCATCACCGCTTCTGCTGTCCCGAATTTGATCGGCAGCTTGATCCCGCCTGAATCAGCATATTGATAATTGCTCACTTCCAGGATGATATTCAGCTCATTCCCGGCAGCCGGAGGGATGAATTCGACATGGGGTACGTTTCTTGCCACATGGGTCTCCGGCGTATCGGAGGGGTGTCCAGATTCGTACAATAACTCACCATTGACGTACAAACGATAGGCTGTACGAATATCGGTGATCCAGATGCCGTAAGTTACGTTACGCTCCGGTACGAGCAGCTTGAGACGATAAGTTCCGAAGCCCATTTGGTTCCCGTTCTCGTTTACGCCTTCCCATGGATCGGGAACCTGTATCCAGCGCGGATCGGTGGCAGGCTGCCGCTCCCCTTGAGACACTCTATCCGGGCCTATCCATTGTTTCGGATAAAAGGCCCATTCCCCGTTCAGCGCAACCGTATTGCGGTCATCCGCCTGCCAATCCCGAAGATCCAGCACGCCTTGCTGAAACGGAACTTCCTCAGGGATCATGATGATTTTAAAATACGCCAGCCGCACGGAGAGTAAGATGACAATAAACAGAAAAGTAATCCCCAGCAGCCTTCTGCCGGAGATCGGTTTCGAGTTGGAATAGGTCGACAATCATAACAGTCCCTTATAACATATTGTAAAAAATCAACAACACTGCATAACTGTCCATTATTTTACATCGTTACAGAGCCGTTGTCTGTTCCTTTTCCATAAAGTCAAATAAATAAGCAGATCTGGTCAGGCCGCTATACAAACGATAATGTCTTGCCTGGGCGCTGCAGCGGCTGGCACGGACATAATTCCGTAGCGGATACATGCTTCACCGTATAATAAGAGTAGAATCTTTTTCTCCCGGATGCTTCATAGATCCACGAAAAGAAGTCAAAAATCGAATCATCCACCCATTTTCCGTTGTATTCGATCAACGACCGCAAATAAGGGATTTGGAGTTTCACTCCCCCGTCCCACATAAAAATAAATGTGTTAACCTCGGCATTTTTTTGCAACAAAAAATGAACGGTACGCTCATCCAGCAAGTACTTTTCCTGACCACACAGAAATACCGGACCCTCATCAGTAGCAACGATGCCAATCCGCTTGCCGTTGAAGTGAACATAGAAGCCTCTGCAATGCTGGAGGTCCTTCTCCGCATCAAGCTCGATCTCCCGAAACGTTCCAAGCTCCAATCCCATGGCCTTATGCAGCGAAGACTCCTTAAATTTCCGAATGAATTTCATAACCGAATCATGTACCTCCCGATTGTTGTGGTTCACACACAGTATAGGAGGCCGTCCTCTACAATTTCTGAACAATACCGGTGAACCATAAAATCGGGCAACAAGATACAAAAAATCACCGGTCGAACAACCGGTGATTTCATATCGTATGAGTACTTGGCTATTTCATACTGGTGACTTCGATTCCATTGCCCCATTCGTCGTACCATTTCACAATGTAAGGACTTGGATCCTCGCCCATCTCATCTTCTAACACCTGACACAAAAGACTAAATTGACGGTGCACCTGGGCCGGATTATCCTGCAAAGCATATATTTTCATCAACGAAAAATAAGCCTTTTCCTCCAGGTGATGCTGCCGTTGGATCGAGAAGTAGCATAATATGGCTTCATCGATGCGTTCCTGATCCACATACCAATCCGCCATGGATAAAGAAACGCTAAGCCACAACTCCTTCAGCCTTTGACGCTCTCCTTCTGCCCACCAGTAGTCATATTCCTGCAGGTAGTCCCCCGTATACAACTTCATCATTTCAATATGTCGCTCAATCAATTCAGCCGACACGGAAGGGTTTAACTTGAACCAATTCTCCCACTCCTCAATGTCCAGCTGCACGCCTTCCATATTCAGCACGTAGCCTTCTGTCGTGTTGGTGATTTGGAAGCGGGTATCATAAGGCTCCAATGTTTTTCGGATATGATAAATAGCCGTGTACAGCTGGGGATAGGCTTTATCCATGTCAAACTCCGGCCATAACATATCGATCAATGCCGACTTTCGCACAAGCTGTCCTCTATGCTGAAGCAGATAAATGAATATCTCTTGAGCCCGGGTTGTCCGCCAATGAAGCAGCGCGAATTGCCCCTGTTCATTCGGCTGCTCGATCATAACCTGGCGGAACATCGTCATCCGAATGTTTCGATTGGACTCCATGATCTCTTCCGGTCTGGACGCAATGCGGCTTCGCAGACGCTCCATCGTTTTGGCGACTCGATCAAGCTGGACAGGTTTAACAATATAGTCGACGGCATTCAATTCAAAGGCAGTGACTGCATATTCGTGATACCCCGTCACAAATACAATACAGAGATGAGGCTTCTGTTCAAGCAGCTGCTCTGCCAGCTCAATGCCGTTCAATTCCGGCAAGCTGATATCCAAAAACACGATATCAACGTCCCTAATAAGAATTTCGTCTCGTCCTTCAAAGGGATTCGAATATGTACCGATTACATCTATAGACATGGTATCCAGTTTTAACAGCTGACGTTCTAAATACTTCAAGGCCAACGGTTCGTCATCTACGAGAATTACCTTCATTCATATTACTCCTCGGATTGGAAAAATACGGTCACATTTAACTATATTGATTCCTTCGCATTGTTGCAACAAGCGAAAGCATGTTTTACAAAATTCTCAACTTTCGCAGCTTAACAAGTTTCACCGGCAGACCACAGGCTGTATGTACGATACTGATCGTGACTTTATTCTATTTAACGCTTCGCTTTGGGTTGTCTTATAGGCCTTATTCCTGTACCGTACCCATGACTATTAGTATCACTAAAGTTGTGCAGAGCACGTAATAAATGATCGGATTTACAATCCAAAAATAGGATTCTACGAGTTTATCTATATCATCTATCCGTTTAAAAATTTTATATATTTACTTTACATCCCATATAATACTTGTCCAACTTCTAACCATAAGTCAACTACTCCACAGCGTGCATCATCCACTTCTTTTAAAAACTCCATATATTGCTTATAATATTTAGAGTCTAGTATATTAAATACGCCCGCCATTTGATCCTTTTCCTCTTGGTTTAGGGGCGTTATTTTTATGTGTTTTATCAAAAATAATAAATTCGGTTCCTTCATGAATAATGGGGTTCATTCAGCAATGGGTGGACTCTTTTTGAATAGCCGCCGCTTGTGTTACTTAGTTATAGCGACAAATGAAAAAAGAATACCACAATGGGCAGTTAGTTCGCATTGTGTCGTTGTTGATTGTAATAACGATAATTTACAAACTCTGATGTCATTGTAAAACAGGGGGAATTTACCTTCTATTCTCACTATCTTTAAAAAAATCTTCTTCTTGATAAGGATAATTCAGTAGTTCTAGATTTTCTGTAGTCATATACCATGCTCGATATTCATCCAAATTACTGTTGATAAGTAAAGACCCTTTAATTCTTTTCAGTAATGGGTATGTGGAATCATCCTCTAAAATCAAATCTCGGTCGTTCATATTCAATGTTTTCCTAATTATTTCAAGTAGCTTTACCCATCCTAAATCAAATGTACGCGTTATAAATTGAATACTAATAAAAACATTCGTATCTACACCATACGCTTCGAGATTTGCCTTCTGATAACGCTCTATATAATCATCCTCATCATCTAAATTAATGCTCATTGAAAAATATGTGCAGCCGACACTTACGCGTTGAGTACCAGTTCGATCCCATACCTCTGCCTCATAATTAATTAATTCTACAAATAATACTTCGCATAACATATTGTAGAGCAGTTTCCCCAATTCTTTTTTAGGCAAATTTGAACCAATACTTAACGAATAATCCATTTTACTCATACCTCCAATACGCTCTAGTTACTTGACGGCCTTCGATGACTAATAGTTCATTTAAATGTTTTAAATCCTTGTGAGTTTGACTATTTAGAAATTCAATAAGATCACGCCTTTTTTCAACAGGATAGTCATTTAAATTTAAAAGCACCTTCTTAGCACTTGAGGAACGGACAGGAAATAAGTTTTATTCGCTTGGCGGCATGTTACGTAACTGCCTTCGCCTGTACCATATCTAAATGAGCAAATGCGCCTTCGTCGGCCATGTAGTGAATCCTGGTGTTCATCGTCCTTTTCATGTTGTCAGGAGCGTTGCTCCTTCAATTTCTCAATACGATAGAGTGATGTGACAGTTAAGACCTGTGCAAACGAAGAAAATCCCCCGCAAACGGCAGGGGGGATAGGTTAGCCAAACAACGGCAAGTATTTACGGTAGTCATTTCATGGATGCGGCTTCCCTTCTGCGGCGGCGGGGGCGTTTAGTTCTTGCTGGACTGTCCATTTCCTCCATAAGAGATATTTTATTGCCGCTGTGCTTCCTGTTCATCATAGCCATGCTGTACCATGACATTCAGGATGCCGCGGGGAATCGGTGTATCCATACAAGCAACTACGAAGCCTTCCCCATGAGAATGTCATACAGGACAACAAACGCTCGATGTGTCAGCCCTAGCTTCTGAATGCATTCCTTAACAGGATGATTCATGGTTGAATGCTCCTTTCGAGGTGATTTCTTTTATAGATTAGACACTCTACAGGCAGGAATCACACCAGACATACAGAAGCAAATCTTGAATTTGACACATTAGAACAATCTATGAATACCAAGAGAGCTTTGACAATAACGCTAAAACATTATTCGAGTCAGTATTTTCACTTTCTAGAGCTTACTCATTAAATCCTTAATTCGAAAGGATAAGTCTAACTTTTCAAATTCTGATAATTGTTGTCCTACATAACCTATTTCAAACTGCTCCAGTTCGCTTCTTAATTTCACTAGCTCTTCTTCGTCAACCTTGACATTGTATCTGATGAGTAGTTCCAAAAGTGCTGTTTTCACAACAATATTTTCACTAAGAGTATTCGTACATTCACGCTCAAAACGGTCCAACACTTTCTCTATAATCTTACTTTTGTCTTTTAATTCATTATAAATGAGCCCAAAATAATTATTAACTTCTTTCCCCATTTCATGGTATTTCCATCTTGAATATGGGCTATAATCTACTGGAATATTATCAATTTCATCCAGCACCATATCTCTGCGCTCTAATATGTCCTTATACTCATCTGATGTTGTTTCAATTTGAAGCTTATTTAAATCTAAAGAATTTAATGCCCCAACTATTCTTTCTTTTGCTTTAATAAATATCTTTGAATGCGTTAGGTGAATTTTACCTTCCGCAATATATACAACAGCCTTCTCCATTTCTCCTCTACTTTGCACACCATAATATGCATCAGCTGTACACGCAATGGCTTCAGCATCGCTCATTTTCTCACTTTTAAAATCAAAGTATCTTTCATAATATGCACCAAATAAAGCTTCATAATTTCGTCTCATCTTTTTGTCTCCTTTAATATGATCTATGAACCAACTAATTTATCACCGTTATGAATAACCTCAATATCAATGTTCGGATAATCCTTATGAAACTGCTTAATAAACCTACTGCAACTTGCGCATGTATCTATTTCAGTGAATAATTTTATTTTTCCACGGGCTTTTGAGGGATCATTTAATTTATCCAGTCTGGCAGCCAAATCATTTAGAATCTTGTACTCCGTATCATTATCTCTTTTTCTTATATTTCCGCCTCTATCTGGTGCAAGTGTAGCCTCATACTTTGGTTTTGTTGGCTTTAACGAAAAATCAGCATAGTCTCTTGCCTTATTATCTCCATTCAAACTACTATGTGCATAAAACTCCTTTTTGTCTATCTCTTCTATATTTACTTCGGAATATGCAAAATTAAGCTCATCTTTAAGCCTTATTAGAAAGCTTGCTCCTTAACTCTCCTACTCTATCAAGAATATACGCTTCTTTCTTCGGATCAAGCAATCTAGTAGGGAATACTTTACCGTAGCTTACATTTGAACCACCCTTACCCGTCCCGTCAAATGGTCCACGTGAGCTTATTTTCTTTTTCTCTATAGCTTCAAGCAATTCCTTCTCTATCTTCAGATACTCATCAAACTTGGACGATGCTCTTGCAGCCACACTCGCCTCAACATTATCTTTAACCTTAGCACGTAATTCAGCATTTCCACCACGCGAGTCTTAGGTGTAGATATCTGGTCAATCCCATTCATGTACTTGTTGTTAGCTGCTGTGTTCGCTCCTTTAAGCAACGTTTTCCCAAGTATCGCTAAATCCACCGCTCCTAGAATTACCCCTGTCACATCCAGCATTTCCTGATTAATCCCTAGGAGGCTTGTGTCTGATACTACCCCATCATTTAAATCCCGCAGCTTCATGGTACTTACACCGATCTGTGCGGCGCCCCAAACTCCATTGGCTATGCTAATAAATATAAGGAACCACCTGCGGTGAAAAAGGCACCTACTACAGCTACGGCTCCAAACAATAAGTTGAGTTCTGTCATCAATTTTTGCTGCTTAACAACGAGCACCTCAAAGGTAAAACGTGAAAAATAGATATCCTCATCCGGGATTTTGCTAAGATAATCCGATACCTGCGGAATCAACTCATTTAATTGACGTTCCTCTCTACGCTCCTCCCAACGATCCCCCCATTTTTCTATCGAACCAGATAATGCTTTTGATACATTCACAAGCCCCTGTAAAGCCTCATTATGATTAGCCTGTTTCTCTATATGAGTCTTCAGTTCCTTTATCGGTAGTTGATCCTTCACACTTCGTATATCTACATAGTTTTGATAGAACTCCGCATATTCTTGCTGTTCTTGAGCTCTTTCCTTTTTTGACTTAGGTTGATGTAATTCCTAGACATCTTACGCATTAGAAAAAGCCTATTCCTCATTATCAACTTCATGGAATAGGCCTTTTATTACCAGATATATAGCATTTGTTATGATAATTCGTTATTTTCTATACTCTTAACTTCTATCATTTTTTGTTCAATCCAATTCATAACTATTCCCGCCTCCTCACGAGCAATAGCACCCCTCTCACTTTTATATTTATAATTTTCATACGCCCAGACCAGTATTATTTTCACAAATTCTACTGTCTCTAATTTACAGATCGGTTCAATTTCATCTTCTTCTTCATCGTAAAAAAGATCTTCAATTATTGTGTAGTCTTTATGAGATGTAACAAACGCTACATTGCCTCCACGCTCGTAACACGGCAATTTGCCTATTAATACATCAATATAATTATCTATATCAACCTTCAAATCCTCATATGTCAAAAGTATATCAGATCCTAGGGGATCACTTATCATATTAGCAAATTTCAAAGATTTTTCTTCATCAAAATTTAATACGACAATATTAAACCTGTCCATATGCTTCAATTTATATTTATACTAATCATTATTTAAATTTCCTCCAATTTAATATAAAGTCTTAAAACAAACTCTATTTTCATTCCCATACTTGTTATCCCTTGATAAACATTATTTTTTACAACCTCCTTATTATGGAAAGCCTCATTTATTGCATCTATCACTTGCTGTGGAGTCCTACTGCCTGTACTTCTTTTGCCATTCGTTTCGTACTTCTTGATTTTAAGGCATGCAAAAAAAGCTCATTCCTACTCATGAAGCAAGCTGGAAAGAGCTTTGAAAGTTATATCAAGTGTTTGAATGGTTTAGTGATTGGTTTGTTGTATTGTACGATCTTGTTGTTCGGGTTGTAAATAAGTTTCCATAAAATGCTAGACAGACCCGCAAAAATCGAAATTATTACTCCACTAATCTTTGCAAACGTTTCAAAAGATCTGTTTTTTCATCTAAATCAAGTTCATCATTAATTGAATTTATCTTAAAGCTACTTATTTCGTTAAGCAGTTCTTTAGAGATTATCTGATTGTTTTTCACTAACATTTCAGCCAATGTCACGTACACTGTAATTTTTGTACTAAGAGTACGGTCACAACTCCTTTTATACCGACTCAGTACTTGTGTTGTGATCTCATCCCCATTCGCATTTTTGTCAAAAAGCTCTGAACAGAAATCACTAACTGCATTCGTAATCTCTGTGTAGTACCATCTTGCCTGATTACACAAATCAATAGGCATTAGTTTTATTTCTTGCAAAGCCTTTTCTTTACGACTTGATAATTCTTCAAATTGTTTTTGTGTTAGTTGTCCATCTTTTATTTGACTTTCAATTTCCTCTAAATTAATTGACTCTAATTCATGAATAAGAATATCTTTTGTTTTACTGAAAATTCTTGGGTTCTGTAATGAAAGCTCAACATATACGATAAATATTAACGCTTTTTCCATTTCATCAACGATGCTTTCAGAATAAAACTCATTAAATGTCATGTTGATTGCTTCGTCGTGACTATAATAGTCTTTTTTGTACCTTTCAACATCCCCATAGAATTCATCTATTAAATCTTGATATTGCCATGCCACATGAATCACCTCTTATTTTTTTGGAACTTTTTTATCACCATTATGAATAACTTCTATTGTAATGCCTGGATAATCTTTTTGAAAATCACTAATATTTTTATTGCAGCTTATACATGTATCATTTTCTGTAAATAGTTTCATTCTTCCCTTTATATTCGGATTTGGCGGACCAAGTTGGTTAGCTAAATCATTTATTATTTTATGCTCTGTATCACTATTTCTTGATATAATTTTCCCCAAACTATTAGGAGCATCCTCTGCCGGGTACCTCACTTCGCCTTGTGGTTTATATGAAAAACCATCGTAATTAATCCCGGGCTGGTGTGGTGGTGAAGGCCCATCTACTTGACTGTGTGCATAGAATTCATTTTTTATTCCTGGAATATCAACTTCTGCATAGCCGAAGTTTGCTCCACTTTTATTCAAAGCACCATTAGATAATCTACCTTTTAACTCTGACACCCTTTGAAGAATATGACCTTCCGCCTCTGGATTGATAAGTCTTGTTGGAAACCTATGTCCACCTTGTCCCGTCCCCTCAAACGATCCACTTGAGCTTGCTTTCTTTTTCTTTAAAGCTTCATATAATTCCTTCTCTTTCTTGAAATATAAATCTCTCTTATCTTTAGAAGCTTTCCTAATAGCTTTGCTCTCTTCAACGGCTTGCCGAACTCGCATTGCCATTTCTTTCTGTCTTCTATCTTGCCCACGTTTAAAGCGAGTCTTAGGTGTAGAAACCGGGTCAATTCCATTCATATACTTGTTGTTAGCTGCTTTGTTGGCCCCTTTAAGCAACGTTTTCCCGAGTATCGCTAAATCCACCGCTCCTAGCATTAACCCTGTCACATCCAGCATTTCCTGATTAATCCCGAAGAAACTTGTGTCAGATACTTCCCCATCATTTAAATCCCGCAGTTTCATGGTACTTACACCGATTTGTGCGACGCCCCAAACTCCATTGGCTATAGCTAATAAATATAACGAACCACCTGCGGTGAAAAAGGCACCTACTACAGCTACGGCTCCAAACAATAAGTTGAGCTCTGTCATCAATTTTTGCTGTTTAACCACGAGCTCCTCAAAGGTAAAACGCGAAAAATAGATATCCTCGTCCGGAATTTTGCTAAGATAATCCGGTACCTGCGGAATCAACTCATTTAATTGACGTTCCTCTCTTCGCTCCTCCCAACGATCCCCCCATTTTCCTATCGAGCCAGATAATGCTTTTGATACATTCACAAGCCCCTGTAAAGCCTCATTATGATTAGCCTGTTTCTCTATATGAGTCTTCAGTTCCTTTATCGGTAGCTGATCCTTCACAGCTTTCCATGGGGAGGTTGACTGTTTAGGCGGCGCCTTCTTGCCACTTCGTATATCTACATAGTTTTGATAGAACTCCGCATATTCTTGCTGTTCTTGGGCTCTTTCCTTCTCTGACTTTCTCTTTGCCTTAGGTGGGGGTGGAATGAACTTTTCTTGGTAGCGTTTCTTTAACTCATTATCTCCTAGCCCTCTTAGCGACTCTTTGGCATCATTTCTGATTGCCGGATCTCTGAAATGTGCCGCTGCATCGTCCCTAATTTTTTGATTGTCTTTCTCTGTCCAACTCGGCATAATATACGTGCCGGCCGGAACATTGCTCATGGCTTCCGCCCTTTTTATGGCAACTTTAGAGTATTCATTATCCACATACAATTTCTCAAGCTCTTCATCCGTAAGCATATCTACAAAGTCCATCTCGACCTTCTCGAGATTCACCTTTTTGCCTTTAATCCCTACATACTCGGGCCGGATTTCCATATAATGTTCCGTGTTTGTAAAGAAAGTGATCGTCTCGTTAGCCACGAGCTTGATATGCTCCGGCATATTTTGGCCGCCTAGCTCGATTTCATTAGATGCGACTACAAGAATGGATTCCGTAGCGCTTAATGAAATATCGTTCCCATCCAGAGTTAAAATCAGGTATAGAAATGAAGCCCCTTGATTAGGAGGACCTCATAAGGGGTGTAGCTTCGTTGGTCGTTAAAATATAACAGTGGGTATGATCATTAAACTTGCACAACTTGATCCAGAAATAAAAAAAAGCTCATTCCTACCTAACAATTAAGTAGAAATAAGCTGTTAATAAGCTCAGCAATAGTATTTAATTTAAGTTGGAATGAGCTTTTGAATGTTTGTTAAGTGTTTCTGATTTTTTAGTGTTTAGTTGTTTTTGATGGTTGCATTATACGATTTCTATTAGAATACAGGAGGCATTTACACAAACCTACAGGATATATCATTAATTTCCATAATAGTGATTAATAGATCTGTTGTTAACTAAGAAAAAGAAATTACTTTTCGTGCTCGCTATCTTTTAAAAAATCTTCTTCTTGATAAGGATACTTCAGTAGGTCTACATTTTCTTTAGTCATATACCAGGTTCGATAATCTAAATTACAATTAATAAACAAACGCCCTTTAACTCTTTTCAATAGAGGATACGTGGTGTGATCCTCAACAACCAAATCCAGATTATTTAACCGCAATAATTTTCCAACTACTTCGAGTAGGTTTAACCATCCGATATCAAACGTACTCGTTATAAATTGAATACTAATAAAAACATTCGTATCTACACCATACGCTTCGAGGTTTGCCTTCCTATAACGTTCTATATAGTCATCCTCATCATCTGATTCAATGCTCATTGAAAAATATGTGCAGCCGACACTTACGTATTGAGTACCAGTTCGATCCCATACCTCTGCCTCATAATTAATTAATTCTATAAATAAAACTTCGCATAACATATTGTAGAGCAATTTCCCCCAATTCTTTTTTAGGCAAATTAGAGCCAATACTTAACGAATAATCCATTTTACTCATACCTCCAGTACGCTCTAGTTACTTGACGACCTTCAATTACTAATAGTTCATTTAAATATTTTAAATCCTTGTGAGTTTGACTTAATAAAAACTCAATAAGTTCAGCTCTTTTTTCTATAGGATAATCATTCAAATTTAATACTATTCTTCTTACTTGATTCGTAGTTTTATCTCTGAGCATTTTAAGAATGTTCGATAGATTAGTTGAATCAGGAGCATAACAATCAAACACTTGCCCCTCTATTATGAATTCTGGACTTTTATCAGGATTAATACCATAGCCATTTCCATCAAAACCATTTCCATTGGCGAACCTCCACCACAATTGTGAACTGCCAAATATAGATTCATCAATAACATGTTTGATATTTTTGAAAAAATGAAGATAACGAAGATAACAAAAACAGGGCAATTATGGTGGTATCTAACCATAATCGACCTGTTCATTGCAACGCAATAGCGTTATGAAATTAAAGCATTTGATGTGCGTACAACCGAAATAGAGAAATCTTTATACAGGTATTACATGGGTAAGACTTCACAATAACTAGTAATTGTTTCAAAAAAATCATTGAGAAATTGTCTCATTCCAGTCTTTATCGAGTTTATCCAATGTACTATCGCTAATATCTTCAAGTTCAACCATACTCATTTCTGTAGATACAATCCTAGCCCGAGCAGCCCATCCATAAACTAATTCACCATTGTGATATCTAACCCTCCCTCCTCTATTGAAAAATTTTATAAGCGGGTCATATAGATCTTGGAATGTAAGCGCAATTGATTCATTCTTGCCCGATAAATATGCCCATTCTAAGTAACTTTTACAAGCTGATTTAACCAGCGACTCATCTTTAATTTCGTTTAATTCATCACAGTAATTATAAATATCAATTGGTAACTGTATACCACACATATCTGCGGCACTAAAAATCGCTAATCTCTTCCTAGGTTCTTGATTAATAAAATCATAAAATTGAGAGGCTCTCCTTAAGAATTCATACATCAATACTCCGTGTGAAGGTCTATTTAGTTCTTCTTTTTCCCAATTAATGCTTCTAATTATAGTTCTAGCATCTTCAAATAACTGATTCAATTAGTAGACATCCTCCTTTAATAAACACAGCATATTATTCTATAATAAAGTCTCGTCAGGTGAAAACTCTGGGAAATCTTTAGGTGGAGGAGGAGCCAGATCATGAGCCCCTTGATTAGGGGGCCTTCCAGTTAATCCCTCTTTTGGATTCCATGATTCAATTTTACGATATGGTATTCCATCTTGCATCAACTTACTTTCCGCTAGTTCATGGTCTGCTAATTGCCTAGGTTCTAATTCCCCTTTGAGTGCCTTTTCCCATCCATAAGCAATGTGCATATCCGGATGAAAATAACCTGTATAATAATACTTTCCAGAAACAGTATCCGGCATATTAACATGTTCTGTTAAAAAAAGATGCTTCTTTAGTTCAATAGCTTCATCCAAACTAAGACCAGTATTTTTGGAGAAAACTTCAAGTTCATTCATATCCAACCCTGATCCTCTTAACCTATCATATGTCTTTTGAGCTAGTTTTTCCTGTTTAACAATAGGTTCAAATTTTATAGGCTCGCCTCTAGGTTCAATTGATTTAATATGCGGAACTTCTCCTGCCCCCCCAAGTGATCCACTTGAGCTTGTTTTCTTTTTCTTTGAAGCTTCATATAATTCCTTCTCTTTCTTGAAATATAAATCTCTCTTATCTTTAGAAGCTCTTCTAATAGCTCTGCTCTCTTCAACGGCTTGCCGAACTCGCATTGCCATTTCTTTCTGTCTTCTATCTTGCCCACGTTTAAAGCGAGTCTTAGGTGGAGAAACCTGGTCAATCCCTTTCATATACTTGTTGTTAGCTGCTTTGTTGGCCCCTTTAAGCAACGTTTTCCCGAGTATCGCTAGATCCACCGCTCCTAGCATTACCCCTGTCACATCCAGCATTTCCTGATTAATCCCTAAAAAGCTTGTGTCGGATACTACCCCATCATTTAAATCCCGGAGCTTCATGGTACTTACACCGATCTGTGCGACGCCCCAAACTCCATTGGCTATAGCTAATAAATATAAGGATCCTCCTGCGGTGAAAAAGACACCTACTACAGCTACGGCTCCGAACAATAAGTTGAGTTCTGTCATCAATTTTTGCTGTTTAACCACGAGCTCTCCAAAGGTGAAACGTGAAAAATAGATATCCTCGTCCGGGATTTTGCTAAGATAATCCGGTACCAGCGGAATCAACTCATTTAATTGATGTTCCTCTCTTCGCTCCTCCCAACGATCCCCCCATTTTTCTATCGAGCCAGTTGCGTAGCACATTGAGAATCCTGTGAGAAAGCGAACATAACAAAAACAGATCAATCATGGTGGTACCTGACCATAATTGACCTGTTAAAACTCTTCATGCAAGGGAAAATCCTCTACCTTATTAATAGACCTCTGATTCTTCGTGATAAATCTACTTTTTCCTCTTCCGTTAACTTTTGCCCAACATCTTCTATATTGAACTTCTTTAGTTCATCTAATATGTTGCTAATTTCTTCTTGCACATTAATTCCGTTGTTAATCAATATTTCAGCTAAAGTGACTTTTATTGTAATATTCTCACTAATTGTATTCCTGCAATCTCTTTCAAATCGTGTTAGCACTTTATGAGCAACTTCTTCTGAAGGAGTTACACTAAAAATTTTATCAAAATAAACTTTTACTTCCTTTGTCATCTCATGATAATACCACCGTGCTCTAGAATCATGATTTAACGATATTGCATTATTTTCAAATTGACGTAATATATAGTCTCGTCTTTCTAATAAATCCTCTACTTCTTCTGTACTTAATTGCTGTCGAATATTATTAATATTTAGATTTGTTAAGACTTCTCTCGTTCTTTCCTTAGTACGAACAGAAATCTTTAAATGTGTTAAAGCAATTCTAGCTAAACAAATATAGATAGTTGCTTTTTCGGCTTCCCCATCATTCATAGAAAGCTCAAAATCATAAGTTGTTCTTGCCAACGCTTCATAATCACTGAAATTTTCATCCTTGTATTCAAAATAAGTGTCATACACTGAGGTTATAAGCTCGTAGTAACTCCAATCCAACTTTTTCACACTCCAATAATTTTTAGTACAGGACGCATTTACACAAACCTACAAGATATATCATTAGTGATTGATGGATCTGTTGTTAACTAAAAAAAGAAATTACTTTTCGTGCTCGCTATCTTTTAAAAAATCTTCTTCTTGATAAGGATACTTCAGTAGGTCTACATTTTCTTTAGTCATATACCAGGTTCGATAATCTAAATTACTATTAATAAACAAACGCCCTTTAACTCTTTTCAATAGAGGATACGTGGTGTGATCCTCAACAACCAAATCCAGATTATTTACCCGCAATAATTTTCCAATTACTTAACAGAGGATATGATCATTTAACTTGCACAACATGGATCCAGAAATAATAAAAAAGCTCATTCTTACCTAACTATTAAGTAGAAATAAGCTCTTAATAAGCTCAGCTACTTATGGTTCAAGTGGAAAGAGCTTTTTGAAAGTTTACCAAGTGTTTGAAATATTTAGCGTTGATTTATTGGTTGTATTGTATGATCTTGTTGTTGGGTTTGTAAAGAACTTATTACTCTATAATTCACTATTTTCATTATCAAGTGTATCCAGAACTCCATCCCTAGTGTCTGTGGGGGAAGTTCCCTAGTTATTGCCCCAGAATTACGCGGCCATGCATGTACGATACGTCAATCCTTCTTGCATCATTTTACTTTCTGCCAATTCATGGTCGGCTAACAATCTAAACCATGATTTTTCCTCTGCTACGTGGTGAGCGTTTTTTTGAGCAGTCGCAGCACATACTCTTTCGCCAGATGATTATAATTTGCCGCATTATAACAATGAAAAAGAAACCATAATACGGGCGGTTAGCTCGCATTATGGTGTATCTTTAAACAAAGACTCTGGACTTACAGTCTACTATACCTTAAAATGTCCAATCACTAATCAGTAGTTTTCTTATTTTCTTCTAAAACAATAATCCTATAAGTTTTATCTTTGACTATTAGTTCATTCCCAACAGTAATGTTAATATCATCAAATTTTTCCTCTATAATGGTTTTCAATTCATTCAGATCTGGTACTTCATTGACAAATATATAGAGATCATTGATTTTTAAACATTCAATGTCAATATCCATTTCTATTTTAGATATATCTTGATCTTTACGTTCAACGTTTTCGACTCTACAAATAATCTTGTCACCATTATCCATACCTGCTTTACCTTTACCAAACCTTCTTTCAAACTCTTCTTTCTCTCTTCGAGCAGTTTCTATCCCATAACGAGATATCAAATATCCTTGTACTATTTCATATTCCATACTAAAAAGTGAAGAAAGCTCGTAGTAATTTGGCAGCCCTTCTTTGAATAAATGAACCAGTTCACAAATAAGGTCAGTAAAGTTACTCACCTTTAAAATTCTTCCTAATTGACCTCTCTCGTCGTTCCCAAACCAGTCAAATCCATTTGAGTCTGTATCTACAATCACTCCAGAGAAGTAAGGTTTAGCATATAGAAATTTTCTTTCCTCATTATTATTTGTATACATTAAAAGTTCCTCCCATCAATTCAGGCAGATTCTTTCATCCATGACATATCTAGCGCCGCTTGATCTCTTTGCCTTAATAATTCTGCGTACTCTCGTTTAGTAAGTACATTTTGTTTTGCTTTATTCAGAATTAATTGTGTATCCATAGTTCGTTTGGTCCTCGTTTCATACTAAGTGTTGCTCCATTCGGTAATACAGCACTTATTTCTGCCATATCAAAACTTCTTACTGTCTCCAAATCCTGCCAACTTAACTTAACACACCATTATTAGGGTGGTTATGTGTAGTGCTTTATCAATTAGAACACCTTTTACAAGACATCTCATTTTACCCCCCTGCAGAAATAACTGAAATTACATAATGTAAGGATAAAAATCTGCCTCATCCAAAATTATTTATCATCCTCGACGCATTTACAGTAACGATTGAATTCAAAAAAACGAAGCTAATTAAAAAACAGGTCAATCATGGTGGTATTTGACCCACAATCGACCTGTTCAATTCAACGCAATAGAGTTATTTAGAGTATAAAATTCAAGCGTACTATTCAATTCATATTCTTAGCTCATTAGCTCATTTCTACGTACAAAAAAGCTCATTCATACCCTTGTTTTTAAGTTAGAATGAGCCTTTATAATTTTATGGTTTGTTAGTTGTATTGTACGAACTTGTTATTGAGCTGTTAAGAAGTTTATACAAAATATTCACAGATCACGAGATAATACTTAACAGAATTCACGAATTAATAAATATCTATGAACTAATTACTTTTCTTTTTTAAATCAGAAATAATCTCTGTAATTCCAGTTGTGATTGCAGCGCCAATGGCCTCCGAATAATTATTTAATGAAGAATTATTCTCTATTATCGAATCAAGTAGATTCTTGAATTTTCCTTCAACCATAATTCTTATTCCTTTTATTAATTCTCCAGTATCTCCATTTTGTAAATCATCCTCAACAATAATAAAATTGTCCATATTACTACTATCTCCTATCTTATAGACTTATTAATTCCCCTAGCTAGAGCATTTGCTATGAGATTTGTGTATCCGTCATAGGATTTGTCGATATAAAGTATTGTATCTAAAGTTTTTTTAAAATCCCCATCCACGACTACAGTAACCCCTTTTACAGCTTTTCCAGAGTCTTCGTTTAGAAATTCATCCTCAAATATTTCAATTTGATTCTTCAAGAAACTCATCATCCTTTCAACTTCTTTTGGCATTCTCCGGAATTATTTTGTTAGCATTTTTTTCGAAAATCCCTCTCCAGCCAGTTGGTATAAAATCCTCATAAGATCCAGGTTCTGAAAAAAAAGAATAAAAAACTTTGTTATCAAAGTCCAAATAAAACGAGGTTTCAACTCCGGGATTTACTCCATTCAAGTATACCTCAGAATATAAATTATAGTAATCAATCAATTCTGTATAGCTTACTGTATAATCTTTCATAGCTTTTTGAAACTGTTCCACATTTTTCTCAGATAGTATTTCGCACCCTACACGTTCTATATAATCTGCATTTGTTTCAGTTACTTCAGGTTCATTAAATTTCCTTCGGAAGGCATTATCTAATTCTAACAAATCCATGATCCATAATTCTTTTTCACTCACATACCAAGTATATTTTTCTTCATATTTCACTAAAACCACTATTGTATCAGGAAAATTTGGTTCTACTTTCAAAAATGTAACACCTCCTATTCACGTATCTTAGCATTTTTAGCAATTTCCTCAACCCATTCCAGCCAAATAGGTGGCAATTCAAGAGACAATCCTGGCTGATTAGGATCAACTATTTTAGGTGCTGTTCTACCTTGATTTAATGGGTTCGTTTTATAATCTTTCTGACGTATTGCATATTCCATTATCATATCATGAAACCAATTATCAACTTCAAACTCAATAATGTAAGACCCTTCCCCCTTTTTTTGCAAGAAATATTCTGCATGTTCTGCCGTTTCGGCACTTACATTTAAATTGCTTTTTTTAGTGACTATTGAAACAGTTCCATCGTCATTTACAACCATTCTTTCAAAACTTCCTTCTTTACCTTTAGTTTGTACTCTGTAATACTTTACAGTATTTGTAGTATCATCAGGTACACTAACAAGTGAACCGCCTTCCCCCGCCCCCTTTATAGGAGGTTTCTGCTGAACCAGTTCCTGTACCGCATTCATATTCTTAGCATTATAAGCTCGTTTGGCCCCTTTAAGTAACGTTTTTCCGAGTATCGCTAGATCTACCCCTCCTAGAATTACCCCGGTCACATCCAGCATTTCCTGATTAATCCCGAAGAATCTTGTATCGGATACTACCCCATCATTTAAATCCTGCAGCTTCATGGTACTTACACCGATCTGTGCAACGCCCCAAACTCCGTTGGCTATAGCTAATAAATATAACGAACCACCTGCGGTGAAAAAGGCACCTACTACAGCTACGGCTCCAAACAATAAGTTGAGTTCTGTCATCAATTTTTGCTGTTTAACCACGAGCTCCTCAAAGGTGAAACGTGAAAAATAGATATCCTCGTCCGGGATTTTGCTAAGATAATCCGGTACCAGCGGAATCAACTCATTTAATTGATGTTCCTCTCTTCGCTCCTCCCAACGATCCCCCCATTTTTCTATCGAACCAGATAATGCTTTGGATACATTCACAAGCCCCTGTAAAGCCTCATTATGATTAGCCTGTTTCTCTATATGATCCTTCACAGCTTTCCATGGGGAGGTTGACTGTTTAGGTGGCGCCTTCTTGCCACTTCGTATATCTACATAGTTTTGATAGAACTCCGCATATTCTTGCTGTTCTTGGGCTCTTTCCTTATCTGACTTTCTCTTTGCCTTAGGTGGGGGTGGAATGAACTTTTCTTGGTAGCGCCTCTGTAATTCATCTTCACCTAGGGATTTTAATGATTCTTTAGCGCTCTCTTTCGTTTTCGGATTTTGTACTCGAGCAACGGCATCGTTTGTAATTTTTTGTCGAACTTCTTCCGTCCAATGATAAGCCGGTACAGAAAATCCGCTAATGTATCTTCGATTTTCTTTTCTTTCTTTGTTCGCTACTTCTAATTCATGATCCACATACAACTTCTCAAGCTCTTCGTCCGTAAGCATATCTACAAAGTCCATCTCGACCTTTTCGAGATTCACCTTCTTGCCTTTAATCCCTACATACTCCGGCCGGATTTCCATATAGTGATCCGTGTTTGTGAAGAAGGTAATCGTCTCGTTAGCCACGAGCTTGATATGCTCCGGCATATTTTGGCCGCCTAGCTCGATTTCATTAGATGCGACTACAAGAATCGATTCCGTAGCGCTTAATGAAATATCATTCCCATCCAGCGTTAAACTGACGGTATTCTTCTCGAATAATACACCGTCTTCACCAAGTTCCATCTTCGCCGCTCCAGGCATATGGAATACTTTCGTCATCGGCTTCTGGAAGACGGTCCGCGACTTCATCTCATCGTTTCTGCCTCGCACGGAGTTGATCGCAATCGCCTTTTTCTCCGTTCCCTCAGGAAAATAAACTTTGATACGCGCTCCTTTTTCCGGCATACAGTGAAAGATGTTATTGCCTTCCGGTGAGTACGGAAACCACCAATTCCCTCGTTCGTCATGATCGTGATCAATATCCAAATGCACCTTAACCATATTGTTGCCGCGTTTTATAACGCGTCCTTCCAAGGCGACTCCCTGAAGCGCACGATTGGTTCTTACCTTACGCCGAAGTGCTGCACGCTGCATCAGTACATATTCATAATAGATTAAACCAGACTCATAGGTAATAACGGATTCCGTAACCACCCACATCTGTCCCTTAAAAGAAACGTTGTCGCCCACCTGGCAGTACTGATTCGTATGCACCCGGTAACTGACGAAGTCAGACTCCCCCAAGTCTGAGCTCGCATCCGAATTCGCTTGTATATCAAGAAAGTTCCCCCGATCTTTAATGATCGAATAATAATGGGATCGGATAACCTTCCCCCAAGAGAAATCAGGTACACCAAAATAAACCCGCGGTGAATCCATGACGATATCAGGAAGGATTACCGTACCGATCCGCGATGCCAGCCTTTTTAAGAACTGCCAATTCGTCTCTTCATACTGCACGATGAGCTGACCAATTGTCGCATCGGGTGCTGTAGCTTCATTTTGTGCATCCCCTCCGGGATACAGATTGGCAATCTGCCGAATCAAATCCGTATAAGTCAGGTGCTTGTTCTGAAAGGAACGACTCTCCAATTGGCGATCCATTTCATAGGTTCGCGACAGGCCTTCTATAGTCACATGGGGAATGCCATCTTCCATCTGAATATCGATATTGGAGATTCCACCTGCGAACAGGTACTCATTCCCCTGCCCGGTAGATTTACGAATAAGCAAGCTATCTCGGTATGTACCGTTTCTTAAACATATATCGGCTTGTTCCTCCGACATGGTCGTTGAAATATAACAACGGGTATGATCATTAAACTTGCGGACAATTCGAAAGCTGCGAACGGCTGAAAGTTCATATGGCAATTCAATTTGAAAACCGTCTATGTCACGCCATCTTTTCATCTTAACTGCCTCCTTCCTTAAGATCATTATCTTTCTAGAAATTCGGGAGGCGTTGGTTCCATTCCGTTAGTTAAGAGCTGAATCTTTCCCCCATACTTGCAAGTTAAGCATGATTTTGTGGTAAGAGCGGGGACTCCATCGATCATGACATTTGAACTTCCGTTATCCCACTCTACTCCATCCGATGGTTTGGCTAAACCCGCCATCATTGCTGCAAAATTAGGAACTCCGCTTATAGAAGTTAAGCTGCTATTATTCATGCCCATGGCATATCCCATTGGCGTTGGCTGTAAGTGAGGCATCAATTTAGGAACACATGGGAAAATTTTATGTTCTTCGCCGTATGGCAGCACTTTGGTATCGGGATCATAATTGTATATATAACTTGGTCCCGAATCTCCTGTCGCCACATGGGCAATTTTCATAGGATTTAGCGCGCTCCGGCAAAAGCCAAAAGAATAAAAGTTTCCATTCATTTCACCCTTAAGTTCCTCAATAGGAAATCCCATGAAGGTTTTTTCTTCCGAACTTGATGGCACACAGTCCTTCACGGTCATCATCTTATTGTCGTTAATATACACGCCATTTGGTTCAAGCTGATTCAATACTTCTTCATGGGTTCCCATCGTACAATACATGTAGGCTCCCCGTGCAACATAGGTTTCCCGCTTGCTTTCCGCCCTCCATGGAGCATTCATTATTTCACTTATGGTGCTTTGTTTTAGAAAGCTCGTATAAAGTTTATCCACTTCTCATTCACCTGCCATTAATAAGAATTCGTCTTACATTTAATCCATACAGGCTAGTCCGCAGCATCCCTTCCGCCACATCAAGTCGCACAACCAAGTAGGATTTGCGGTAAACATTCAGCTTGAACATGCTTAAACCCTCAATAAGCTTTTCATCTACCATAAAAAGATCTAGTTTTTCTATAACCTCAGCGTTCTTCTTGGCGTATTCCTGATCAGTACAAGGTACTTCCGCGAAATTGGGCAGATAATAATGCACCTGGCCATTACGCGCCATATCGATCACGATGACCTTCTTATGAGCTAATCCGTGCCCGTACCGATTGAGAATTTGATACACGTCCTCAGACACAAGTAAAACAGGCTTCTCCAAGATACACCCATATTCCAATGCCTTTGGCGAATCGATATATACAAACTCCTCGTCCTCGGCAAAATCATAGCCCTTCTTCATTTGCTCTGAACAAGTGATCAAACCGTCAAGGCTTCCTAGCCTACGATCCTGCTCCAGGATAAAATATTCCAATCTGCTCACTCCTCTACCCAAACGATAGATTGCCGCTGGCTCTCAGATAATGAGACTAGAGATTGATCACGTCTTAACATCGTGCTTCCCGTTAAATCTGCTCCGGTAAAATCGATCCCTTCCAGCAACGCCCCTCTAAAATCACCGGCTATGGCTGCATGTTGAAAACTCGCTGCTCTCAAATTAGCGCCTTGGAACTGGACGCCATGAATACCAAACATGAGTCCATAGTTTTCGTTCATAACGTCCCGACCGCCAGTAATTTCGTCAAAACAAGCCCGCTCCAGGCTGCATTCACGGAAGGAAGCATCAAACATAACGCTGCCGTAAAAGTCAACTTCGGAACAGTCACAAGCTTCAAATTTGCTGCTTAATAAATAACTGCCCTGTAGATGACTACCTAAAAGTTTGACCTTCTCAAGTCTCGTGAAGTTGAGTTGAATCCCCTCATAATTGCCATTAGAAATATCCACATCCGCGATATGCTCATAGACGTATTCATGATCCAGCTTTTTATATAACCACTGTTTACAGGCGGTCGATGATTTTTGTCGGCTGTTGCAGCAGTATACAGATTCGCTTATTTCCATATCTCCGTACTCGCCTACGCAAATTTCGAATTGCGTGTCTTTAGCAAGCTCCTGGTAAGAGGGTAGGATCATTAAGCGATCGACAGCATGCCGGACGGCATGAACCATATACACGTGAAAAGAATCCACTTGTTCCCTTCTCCAGTAGTCCAATGATTGCGGCTGAATAATCCCCATATATTCCTTCCGATTGTTTTCACAAGCTTGACTCCAAGCCTTAAAATAATCATGAATCCACTTTGCCTCATATCTATAAGGTGAGATCTTTGTACTACCTAAAGTTTCATGATCGAAAACTTCCAGCATATACTCCGCATGTCCCTCAAAAAGTCGAGTACGCAGCAATGATATTTTAATAACGCAGCATTTTTTCATAAGATCGAGGTTTTGCAATTGAATAGCATACTGAAAGAATTCATCCATGACCGGAACGAGGTCAGCGGCAATTCGATCCTTCTCACGGCCAAAAAAATCATGCAAAGCTCTAATCTGTTCCGTTCTAAACTTCAAAGCTTCCTGTGTGAATTGCTCCCATGCTTCAATCCGATTCATTACGACCTCCCGTAATAGAAACTATTCATCCATTAGAATTTCAACGCCTTTTAACTTAACCTGACCTTGGTCAATCGTTATACCAGCCTTGCCTTCCTTTGTAGACATATCGATTTGATTCCCAAGGAGCAGGATCGAATCAGACACCATTTCAATCTGCTTTCCAGTCTGAAGCTTTATCTTACTGTTACTGTTTAAAATAATGGTGCCTTCGTTGGTCAACGTTATCGATGCGCCGTTCTGCGCCCCGACGATCGTAATCTTGTCTTCCTCGAACATGATTTTCTGGCCTGTCTTAGTCAGGAAGAACTTCCTATCCGGGTTACTCATCAAGTCTTCTTTTATATCCGCATCATAGTGAATAACAGGCTGCAGCATTTCCTGCTTGACCACTGTCGTTGTGGTATGGCTGCCGCCAGTATTCTGACTTCCGCTCTGCTGCTGTCCGCCTCCTCCTGTTCCGGAATCCTGAGGAAGCTTCTTCCGTACACTGCTGAGCGCGATGCCTTCTGCCTCATTTGCACTTGGAAAATAAATACGCACATCATCGCCCTTCTCCGGCATGACGTACCACCCTGTCTGATCCTCCGAGGCATACATGGTCGAATAAGGAAACAAATACGCAGTTTGCTGGTTCCAATCCTGATCGTATTCCAGCTTCACCTTGACCTCATCGCGAACCACGACGGCTACTTTGCCTTGAATCGAGGCACCGATAATTTTGGTATTATTGACTCTTCTTTGATATCCAGCTCTCGGTAAGCAAAGCGTATATGTATGCGTAAGAACTCCACGAGACATTTCAGTGAGTACTTCAAACACGTGGAGTTGCTGATTTTTGAACGTGACTCTATCTCCCAATTCCAATTCCTGATTCAATACAATCTCATAGCAGATGAAATCCTGCTCGCTAAGGCCGGACTCTTTTGGGTCTCCCGTATTCTTAAAAGCAAGTAAATCTTTATACACCCGATAATGGGTTGCCTCAATTTGTCCTCGGTCGCTATGGTCGGGGATGCCAAGATAGAAACAAATGCTGTCGCGCGAAGCGATGGGAACAAGAGGAGCATGATACCGAGATGCCAGACGCTTTAGGAACTGCCAGTCTGTCTCCTGATATTGCAATGTGAATCCATTCAGAGTTCGCTGTTCGGAAAACGTATTACCGATATAAGCTCTCGAATAAGGCGCGGCGATATGCTTCATCACTTGTTCAATCTGCTGCGACTTGTCCTGAAAAGCACGGTACTCCAGCTTGATATCCATAGCATATGTATGAGACGCAGCCTCAGCCTCCAGCCAATAGACTTCCCGATCTACCTTAATGTGCAACTTGAGCAGCATACCGTGAAACAGCGTCTTTTTTGCCCCCTTTTGATCGTAGTAGAGCAGTTCTACGGGGGTGTGCTCGTTGGCCATTCTCATATATTGCTCTTCCATCTCTTCAGGAATAATACCGCTGAAGGTTAGTCTCGCATGGTCATTGATCTTCTTCACCAGCTTCACGTCATGCAGCTTCATCTCAAACGGAGCAATTTTCAAGGTATCATACGCAACGATCAAGCTTGACATATACTTCATCTCCTTTGCTTACTTCTTTTCCTCTATCTGTAGGCCGACCGCACCAAACTTCCCTAATCCACGATCACCCGCTGGCCGCCGCCCGGGATCATGCCCATCTTACCGCCACCACCCCGGACGCCGTCCAGGATACGGCTCAGGTACTTATGGATCTCCACGTTGGTGTACTCCCTGCTGCTCATGCCAAGACGGTTCGCCATATAGTGCAAGATGACGTCCCGAGCGAGGGTTCCCTCGTTCATGCACATCATCGTAAACATGAAGTCCTGCGGATCGCCGCTTCCCTTGCGTATCATTTCCTCTGCGAAGCAGCGCAGGATAACCGGGGACAAGGTGCTTTTGCCGTAAGCCGCATAGCGGACATGCAAAACATTCACGGTATTAAATTCAGTCGCCAGGTCCCGGAAGCCCTGGTAGTCCTGCCGCAGCCGGGCGCCTTCCTTGAGCTTGAAGCGGCACAACTCGAGCTCGGAGGCACCCGTCTCCATCTGTTCGTCGATCACGATCTCACTGCGATACGTCCGCCAGTCGCTGTCTTCTTCGCCTGCATGGAAACGAACCTTCAGCGCGGCCTCCCTCCCTGTAGCGCGGTACTTGGTGCTCACAGCATCTTTCAGCAAATATAAACGCCCCTGGTGCTTGACGATGCCGGGATGAACGGTCAAGGAATCTGCACCTACCTCAACATGGGCACCTGTAATGATGCCGTCCGTATATTCCTGATAGTAGACTTCTACAAATTCGCGTGGGAAATCCCGCAGATTTTCCAGCATCGCCGTCTTTAGGATCCGGCCCTTCTCAAACTTCGGTGCGATATGGTTAAACATTGCCTTCCCCTCCTTCCGGCTGTGACGTTTACGCGACTCTCCCGGTTAAGCTCTGTGTGATCAGATGACGTATCAAGGTTGGTGTCCCTCCATATGAACTCCGTGCAGGTGCAGGACAGGATTGGAAGTAAAGATCAGAAGCGGACTCCCCTACTTCATCCCGTCAAAAAAGTCCAGTTCCGACCGCTCATTCTCGAACGGGAACAGCTCCTTGCGGCCGAGCAGCAGCCCTTCGTCCTGGCGGGCGATCGGCAGCACGTGAAAGCCCCAGTGATTGTCATCCGCAAAGACGAAATACTTCGTCTCTCCGTTCACGATAGAGTCGGTATCGTCCTGCGGAATTTTATCCTGATAGACCGCCTGGATATCCTCATATTTCACGGACTCATAGTCCTTGATCCGGTTATGGTACACATAGCTGTGCCGCAGCGCGCCGTCCGATCCCCGCAGGAGGAACTCCACTTCCTGTGTGTGGTAAGGCCGGGAGATGAAGCCCAGCACCCGGTTCGTCCGTTCCAGGCTGGAAATTAGCTCCAGCTCGCGGCGGTCATGGGTGTATGCGCTGACCGAATACGGGATGACAGCGGCATGATTCGTAATGCTCGTCTCGATGACGCCGGCCTTCCGGGCATTCAGATAGCGGATCGCTCCGCGCAGGCAGGCCAGCTTCAGCTCGGGAACACGGCCTTCGACGGGTTTTTGCCGGAATTCGATGCTCCGTCCTGGCACAAACTCCTTCAGCGCCTCGCGAAACACCTCGATCCGGCAGGATTGACCGGTCAGCTTAATAATCGAATACTCGCCCAGCACGCCGTCCTGGTAGAATCCATCCAGAAATTTGCGCAGCACCTCGTAGATATCCCCTTTGATCAGTTGGGTAATTTCCTTGATATTGAACACAACATTCGGAATTTCATATTCATCCTTCAATTCACCGCCCCGCAACACCGACAGGAACCATCGCTCCATCGTCGTGATCTGCAGATCGTTATCCCGGCTGTCGTCCTCCTCTGCGTCGAAGCGGTTCCTCAGGATTCCGGTCTTGCGGAAAAACTGTTCCTTCATACCCTCGGCAATCTCCCACAAGAAATAAAAATTGCCGCGAACCCGGTAATACTCGTCCCGCGAGCGATTCTCGTACATTGAAAAGGCGGTCGGAATCATCGCCTCCGCCTCACGATAACGCCGCTCCAGTTCGGTATACACTGCGGCTACGCCGTTCTCATCCACTTCGCGGAACAAGTCGTTTGCCGGAATATCAATCAAATCATCGATATCCGTCACTCTGCGCCGCCCGCTTGTGTAATAATCCGCGAATATGATTTTCATAAACTGCATAATGCGATATGTAATGTTGTTGCCGCCAAAATGCGTATCCCCGTTCTCATACGTCGCATCCATCACGATGCGGTAGGACATATGCCCGTCCTCGACGCGGAAGCGGCAGGAAGATAAATCCGTCGTTCCGCCCCCGCAGTCGATCACGAGTGCTTTATACTCCGTCCCCTCCATGAATATATTCCGTTCCAGGCCGTCCGCAATTGTGTTGTACAGTACGGCCATCCCCTCATCCAGCGCCTCCTGCTGCTCAATTCGATAATCCGGCAAAATCTCGGCGAACATTTTAAGGAACGGAGCCTTCATCTTGACGGGACTCGAGAAATGCAGGTTCTTGAACTTGCATTTGAATTGATGTTCCGCCATCTGGATAACGTATTTCAAATACGCCTGGATGATATCCCGCCGCAGTACGGAAGCCGTATTTCCTTCGCTATCCATAATCTCGACTGGCTGGTTATAGCTGTTCACCCAGCGTTTAAGCCCCTGAAATACCGAGGCCCTACTGCTGTAGCTGCTGCGGCGGATATTCAACAACGCCTCATGGCCGAACTGGTATTTTACCGCTGCCGGGTCTGAGCAATCAGCTACGCTGACCGCGGTAGGCAGCGCCTCGAGCCATTCCGTTCTTCGGTACGTCGGATCGGGAAACTTCACGAAATTCACTTCATTGGATCGAATATGACCGTTTAACACATCAAGACTGCTCGGAGACTGCGCATACCCGTGGTATAAAAAAGCGCCGGCCGTCGTATTGGAAGTACCGAAATCGATCGCCAGCACGGCTTCCGTCTTTTGCAGCTCCCGTATGTCCAGCTCAGCCAGCGGAATTTTATAATATTGGATTTGAACGGGCGGCAGCGCCTGCGCCTGGTAATACGCCTTATACACGTATTCCGAATCACGCTTGCGTAGGAACAACAGGCTGTACTGGCGATTGGACGTGCGCTGCCATTCCATGCTGCTGTCCGCTGCCAAATAAAAGCTGCCCGCCTCGCCCTCCTCTTTGCGCAAATTAAGAATGCCGCAGAGCTCCATTCGGTCGTTGACGAGCAGTACATTGGACTCCGCTAATACCGCAGGGGCCTTCACCTTATAGCCATCACTTTTATCGATGGCGATGTTTGGATAAATGACGATGCGGGCCGGAACGCGAATGCCCCCGTCCCCTTGAAGCGAGGCCTGCATGTATTTGCGCATCACCGTCTTTACGCGCTCGAAGCCGCCTTCGCAGAAAGGGCCGATGAACATTTCTTCGTCCGCGCCCAAATACTTCAGGATGACGCGGATCATTTCTTCCCGGTCCAGCCGATGGCTAAGCCCCTCTACGAGCCGTTCCCGGTAGCAAATATTCCGCAGTTGGAAGGTGGTCATCTCCGTAAGCTCATCCTGCGTATATGAAACCTTCCCGCGCACCCGCTGTTGGCTGGTGGAATCCGTGTACAGTTTATAGCCCTTCATGCTTGATCAATTCCTCCTCCAAAATGGTTAGGGGCATCCTTAAAAAATACCTGTTCAAAAAGTCGAATTTTCAGCACCTAGAAGGTTGAGTGAAGTCAGGACTGAGAAACTACCTCTCTCTAATACATGGCGATGCGATCCTGGATCATTGTATCCGCGGCATCGATAATCCCCACATGGCAATCCCAATACACCTCGGTGCGGTAGCGAACCGGGAGGAACAGCTCCATAAGCAGCTCCAACTTCCGGCCGGCGAGCTCCGTCTTCTTCTGGCCGATGTAGAACAGCATCTCATCCTTCTCCTCGCTGTTGACATAAATCGTCGAGCGACGAAAAATTCGGCTTACCGTGCTTCGAAGCAGGTTCAGCGTCTCTCCCGTGTCATACATGCGGAGGATGGCGCAGGCGATCCACTCCCGTTCATCCCGCTCGAACAGACCGATCCGCTCCTTTACCCGCTCACCGAACGCCCCAGCTTCCAAATCCCGCAGTACGAATCGTATGTGATATTCCCGCTTATTCATGCCCTGCATGAAGTCCAGCTCCGCCAGGAAATGAATCAGAATATCAAACAACGTATGGCGGATCTCCTCATCTTCCGTCAAGTTGATGTTCAGCAAATCGCGGAATACATCGGAGAATCGATAGAACGGATTGACCTCAACCTCGACATGCTCGCCCGCAACGGCATTTAAATCCTCTAAGCTAAGCTCCATGTATGGCGAATACACCTTGGCCGGAAGGAAAGTAACATCCCGCTTATGAATTCCGGATTCCTGCGCCTGAACGAGCAAATCCCAAATGTAATTCAAGCCCATTCTCCTTCACAGCGATATTCGGGGAATGACATCTGGACTTGGGACACCAAAAAGCTCATCATATCCTCGGCTAAATAGCCCAACTCCTTGCCGGATTCCCGGTAGATGAATTTCAGGCACATCCGCCATTTTCCGTTATCCACCCGAACCTCATCCGTAATGAACCGGTTCAGCTCATAGGTCAGCGCGTTATTGGCGGAAGGGGGCCGAATCTCCACATCCACGAGCTCCAGCCATTCCGATACGGCAAAAGAATGGATAATCCGCACGATCTCGCCCTTGGAGCGAACGACCTGCCCTTGACTGCGGCCATAATTGCTGATGAAATCGTCCCGCTGCCTGTTCGACATCAGTGCGTAACTCAGCTTGCCCATGCCTGTACTAACCGGCTCCACCACCATCAATACCTGCCAGGAATCCGATTTATCGCGCGTCGATACAACGGTCAGTTCTTCCGGCGAACGCTTGATGTAACGAATGCTGTCGTCATTGGTATCGACCAGATAGCCATGCTGCAGCCCGCTTTTGCGCAGCGGCAGCACATGTTCGAAATTCACGCGATCCGCCGCCGGAACCGGGAATCCTCCCGTTTTCAGTTCCAGGCGCTGAATGTTCCAGAGCGGAACTAGATCCGTTCTTTTATATGCTTCGTATTCCTCCAGATGAACGGTGATCTCTTGAACTTCCTCTTCGACCGCCAGCTGTACGTCCCCCCCGATCAATACGACGTTCACGAATTTGTAAGCGTAAGGATGATTGATCGTTTTCCAAGGCAGGCCATTGCTTAGAAAAACATGATACAGCTTCTCGATTTCTCGTATGTATGCGGTATTTCGCTCCAGCTTGACTTGAATGACATGACGGCCCATATTCGTAACCAGCTCTCCGCGAAATGTCCGGTCACTGTAGAGCAGCTCCTGGATCATGGGGTATTTGCATTCCAGAAACAATGAGAATAACGGCTGCTTCTCTCCTTCGTTTAGACGGGCAACCAAATGATGCAGATCAATCCTGCGCGGCTCCGTATCCTCTGTAATCATCGGGAACAAATACTCGTGCAGGGGATCCCATTCCTCACGGCGGCACATCCCCACATACACATCGTATTTGCTGTCCTGATTGCCGACCTCCTCGAATACTCGCCGCTCAATCTGGCGGTTCAGCTCCTCCTGGTATTCGACCAGGCCGAGGAACACGCCGCTCATCAGATTGCGAAGCACCCGGCGCTGCTGCAAATCCTCCATTTTACTAAGCCGATCCATCACGATATCCTTCATGATCCCCCGCCTCCTTCCGGCGTAGCTGACCGATCCTGCCTGTCGCTCGTAGAACTTGCTGGGCTTGCTCCTGCCTCCTCAGATCCAGCGGTAGTACCCTGATTCACCGAACTTGGTCCTGATGAAGTTGATCCATCAGGCGAAGACGTGCCTCCTGAAGCTTGATCCTCGCTTCCTTCAATTCTAGTGGCTCGGTCCACATTTGATTCTGAAGCACCGCTCCACTCGGAAGTCCCGCCAGATCCATTGCTCCCGTACGATCCGTTATTTCCACTTGAGCCATTCTGTCCGTTCATTTCATTCCAATCGTTCATCCCGGACATGCCCGAAACGGGCATCCCTCCATCCGGAAGCGAAGACGAATCCAATTGCCCCGCCGCAGGCACGATGGGATTGCGCTTCTCGTCGGCCTTGGCAATTTTCCGCTCCATCGCCAGCACCCGCTCCAGCTTGTCGATCTCCTGGTAAATTTCTTGTGCCAGCGAATAAGCCTCAATGGCGGCGTTATAATCCAGTGCGGCTAGCGCGCGGTCACCTTTTTTCTCCAAATTGTCGGCCTTAAGCGTTTTGGTCTCCCGATAAATGGTATTGATTTTCCCCTCGGTCTCTTCCATCTTCGTCTCCAACTGCTTCTGACCGCTCGGATAATTCGCTTCAATCGCTGCCCTGTACGCCTTCTTGTATGTCTCAAGCGCGCGGGTGTAATCCTGATTCTGGAAGTGGATATCGCCTTCCTTTATGACTTCCGTCAGCTTGGCGACCGCCTCACTTCGCTCGATTCGCGCCTGAATATCCTCTACCTTGAACGGCTTGTACTTCTCCGCCTCACCCAGCGCTTTTGTATAACTGTCCAGTGCCATATCGAAGCTGCCGTCCTTCACGTATTCGTCCCCATCCGTCATGGCTTGGGCCACGCGCTGCTTGTTGCGAAGCAGTTGGAAATGCAGCTTGTCCTTCAGCTTGCTGGCCGCGTTCTTCGCTTCACTGTAAGCCTTAAGCGCCTTCGGGTAATCGCTGGCGGATGCGTATTCGTCACCCTCCTGCTCAAACTCGGTCATCTGCACGACCGTCTCGGCCAATTTAGCCGCCTGTCTAGCCTTCGCATACCAGATGCCTCCCCCGGCGATCACCATGGTGAGCAGCAGTATTGCGATGCGTATGATCCATTTCTTCCGGTTTTTGGGCTTCTCGGTAAACGTCTTGTTAGCGTAAACAGCGGCTGCAGTATAATTGTTCACCGTCTGCTGCTGCTTGCTGAGGACAATGTCCTCCAGCGTATCCGTCAAGCTGTCGGGATCACTCGATTCCGCCAGTGCATCGAGCATTTCCGGCAGCTCGACCTCTTCCCAAATTCCCGGTGTGCACAGAAGAAGCACATCTCCATCCGAAAGCGGAGTTTTATTTGAAATATAGGGTTCAAAACGATCTGGCCGACCCATATAACTCAACAAATTTCCTCGCTCCTCATGGCCGGAAAATCCTTCCTCAGACACCCTTCCGTCCTCCAGAAGCAACTGCGCCAGGCTCTGATCTTTGGAACGCAAATTCAGCCGACCGCCGCGAAAATGGTATAATCGCGCATGGCCACAGGTCGCCCACACCATCCGCGTATAATTTGTCACAACAACGAGCACGCTGGCTTTCAGCCGGACTCTGCGGCTTTCAAACTTCAACCACTCATGAGCTGTCTCCAAATCCTGCCGGATTTTTCTCCGTGACAAGGATGGCTTCTCCATAAAATTCTCCAGGATGACACTGACTGCCATTTTTGCGCTATGTGCCTCTCGATCCGTATCGAGACCATCCGCAATAACGTAGCAAGCCATGTCCTCAAGCTCCACGAAGGCAAAATAATCTCTGTTGTCGATATACGAACCCGCTTCGGAGACAAATGCGGTCTTGAAATCGCTGTTCTCCTTTCTCATGTGTTCCTCCGTTTCCCCCGACCTGCTGCGAGAATAATGATGTGTTAATCCATTTGCAAAATAATGACCGTTGCATTGTCCTGATGCTTGTAACTCTTGCGCTCAATCAAGCTGATCATCTCTTCCGCGGCATCCTGCGGCGGCAAGCCCCGCATCAATATCTGCTCCATCTCTACCTCGGTCAGCGCATCATAAACCCCGTCACTGCACAGAATGATCGTGTCATTTGCTTGCAAGGATACCGGATCGCCAACCTCCATGCTTTTAAAACCGCCATATCCCAAATAGTTAACCAGCTGGTTGCGATTCGGATTCTCCTTGGCTTCCTCCTTGCTGATTTCGCCGGATAGATACTTTTCCTCCAGCACCGTCTCCAGGGTATGCTTGGAATTGATCGGAATAAATTCGCCATCCCTAAACAGAATAATCATGCTGTCTCCAACCGCAGCCCAATGCAGTAATCCTCCGGACACGATGCCCACGACGAGCGTCGTTCCTCCGGTTTCCCCGCCAAGCTGCTCCAGGATTGCCCGGTTGCTGATCAGTGCCGCTTTGTGAAAATACTCGGGAATATCCGCCGGATCGTCCACCTTTAAGTACTCTCTCGAGAACACCGTAACGGCCAGCGTACTAGCCATTCGTCCATGCGACAACCCGCTAATGCCGTCGGCTATCACAGCCATCGTACCGATTTTCGTTGTCGAGCTTGAGAAGTAATCATCCTGCTCTTCCCGCTTGCCGATCGTCTGGGCATTCCCAATTTTGTTCGTTTCAATAATGTCTGGAATATACAGAAGTTCGCTATTCCCGGGCGTAGTTTCTACAGCGGGGCTCGTACGCAGCTTTTGCCGCATAACAAGCAATACGGCGACGGTGATCAGTGCAGCCGCAACGATTCCGTACGATTCGAAAAAACTCAAATCCTCCATCGTTACCATCCGTTCTTAACTGTTATCCCACTCAAAATGGGGTCCGCATAAAGGCACGAATACAAATTTACTGCGCCCGAGTTGGATTAAATCATAGGCGTTAAGCTCAGCCGGCGTGTATACCGCTTCGTTGTTGTGATAAGCAAGCCCTGAGGCATCGCCCGGCAGCAAATAAAAATTTCGCTTCTTCGGATCGTAGACGATCACGGCATGATTGCGTCTAGACACCGCGTTATCCCCGATAAGCCGAATCTGCATTTCCTCCGCGCGGCCGATGAAATTTTTCTCCGCCATAATACGGTAATCCTGTCCCATCTGCGGGCCCTCGACACATACCAACCAGCCGGTTACCGGCTGAATTCCCGTCGTCTCCCCCAGATAAGGCATCGTCTTCTCTTCCATATCCTCCGCGACCTGGGGTCTGCGTGATTCGTTCCGCGAAGGCTGCTCTAGCGTCGTATTGCAATATGGACAAGTGTTGCCATGCTTTCTCGTACTGAACATGTGTCCATTCAGGCATCTCGTCAAGCTCATCTTCGATTCAATCCCCCATTTGTAGGTAAGTGTGTTCTCCGTTATTTCACTAACAACCGCGTATTAGCAATAAAGATCATATCCCCTGTACCAATCTCTACAGGCTCTTCGACAACAAGCCGATTCGCCTCGCTGCGTCCTGCTTTGCGGATGCCTGTCCCGCTGTGGGAATCCGCATCTTCAATGAACCACTGATCGCCAACGCGATTCAGGACAGCATGCTCGGAGCTGACAAGCGACGCATACTCGCAGTCCGACAAATCTATGTCAACCTCGCCGCGCTGCGTGTTTTTTCCGATCAGGACTGAGGTTTCTCCCTTGACGTACCATTCCTTCACGCGCTCTCCGTCATCATCGAGCAGCACGATCTTCACGACAGCTTCCCTCGCTACCAGTGGTTTATCGTTGGAACGACCACTGGTCCAAATCAACACGCCTGCAATCACGGCCGATGCCGCGACGATGGACATTTGCAATGTATAATGCAAAGGACGGAGCAGGGCATACAGCACCATACCGGCTAATATTCCGTATATCAACAGATCAATAAGTGTAATCCATTTGTGGTTCTCCGGCTTCAAGTCGCTCCCCCCGTCAATGTATGTAGGCAATATCGGTTATTTTTTATAGCCAAAAAATTGATTGAACATCGCTGAAGTATCCAGCGGATTCTTATCGTTTGCTTCCTTATCCTGCGAATCTGACCGCCCCTTGGGCGACGACATGCCAAAAAACTGCTCAAATTGCTTGTGTATCTCAGCCGGATCAAAACCTTCCGACTCCACCTTCGCCGACGATGTGCCAGACGATTTCCGTCCGCCCTGTCCTGCCTGCGCCCTGCCATTTTGCTGCCTTGAGGATGGATTGGCACTAGTCTGCCTCTCGTCGTAAGCTGCACGAAGCTGCTCATCGCTTAAGGTCTCGTAAGCTTCAACAATCAGCTTGAACTTGGCTTCCGCTTCTGCATTCCCGGGATTGACGTCCGGATGATAACGCTTGGCCAGCCTGCGATAGGCTTGCCGAACCTCGGCTGTCGTGGACTGCCTAGAAACTCCGAGCTCTGTGTAGTAATCGGTACCATTCAACGCGATTTCCCCGCTTTCGCTTATGCCTTTATCGGCCTGATCAAAGAGCACCTGACTTGCTTTCGTGCTTTTTCCCACTGTCGGCAGGTTGTCACTACTGCAGCCTTTCTTATCTCAAGTGGGCGTTCGCACAAGGTATAGTAAATCTCAAGGGGCCTGGCCCCTTGAGATTACTTGCTGCCCTGGTACTATGAGTGCAATGAATTAATTGCTTGCGTCGTAACCGCCGTTAAGCTTAGCCAACTCGGTTTTGTCTTTCTTCTGTTTCACGTACAGCTCGAAAGTACCTACACCTTCGGTGTCGCCGAATGTTTCTTTGTAATCCACCACAAAAGCGTTAGGGAATGTAATTTCCCGAACCACTTGATCCGCTGCGATCACTTCAAGCGTCAGCTTGCGGTAGCAATCCGCCTTTTCTGCAGGAACCAAAGACCACAGCGCCAGCTTCAGCGTGTCATCCGCTTTGTCACCGTCCGTGGCAGTGATGATTTTACCGCTGATTTTCAATGTGGAACCAACATCAGTTGATCTAGCATTTGAATCATCCGGTGTATCCGTGTCATAAACCACTTTCTGAATGTTGTCCAATCCGAGCTCGATCGTTTCGGCTCCTTCTACCTTCAATCTGAATCCCATACGTAAATCCTCCTTAGCATAAGTGAAATTATTTGTTCGGGCAGATGTTCTTGCCCAAAATTTATGTAACGAGACGAACCGTTGAAGGATCGTCTCCCACATACAGATTAAGTTGATGCTTCAGCACCGAGAGGTTGAATGAAGCTAGGGACTGAGGAGCGGAGCGTAGGCAAACCTACGTGAGCACCGGAAGGCCCGGCTGAATTCAAGATTCGATGCCGAGTATTCCCTCAGTTCCTGCTTCGTGATCAAACTCCCCTTTGAATTTCCTCTAGACAACTTTTCAGCACCGAGAAGATTGGATGAAGACGGGACTGAGGAGCGGAGCGTAGGCAAAACCTACGTGAGCACCGGAAGTTTCGGCTGAATTCAATATTCGACGCCGAGTATTCCCTCAGTTCCCGCTTCGTGATCAAAAGTTGACTTAGGCTTTGACTGGACTGGTGCCTTTGGTAATCATAACTTCCAAATTCTTCACATTGCCGTTATAGATCAGATCAATGTGACACAGGTTGTTCTTCTCGTCGATCACATAATTCATGTCATCGCCGTCATGAATAATTGAATTTATGAAACCGCGCTTGGCCAGCCACATGCTCTTCTGGCTGCTCGGATTGTTACTGAAAAATTTAATGATGTTCTCATGCTTGAAGTCGGCCGTCTGGAAGCGAAGAATCCGCTCTATGTATGTGCTGACCAGTGTTTTGTAAATGGAGTCGAACCCGTCCTCCGACGCAGCTAGGCTTCTCGCCTTGTACACCGTAATCCGGCGGATATCCTTGCCTTGCAGCTGAGCGTTCTCCGAGGAGAAAATAAAGCCGAAGTTCTTCCGGTTAATCGAATCCTTGATCGTATTCGTAAATCCGGTAATTTCCTTCGCCATCGTCGTGACCGCCCGCAGGCTGTTCTCGCCAGCTTCAATGTCAAAACGAACGCCAGGGAACTCTTTGCTCGTGTTCTTGAAGGATTCCTTCAAGTACTCCGGACATTGATAGGCTGAGACGATACCCGCAGCCACATACGAGGCCCCAACATAAACACCCTCGATCCAGAGCTTGAGAATGTCTTCCTTTTCCTTGGAGAGCTGGGCTCCGTTCTCGGTCTGAACCATGCGGCTATCGATGATTACGCCCGACTTTTCCTTCGGAATGACCGTAAAGTTCGGAATACATGGAATTGCATATTCACTGTACTCTTTACGGAGGAGCGGCGTGCATTTATCGATGTATTTATCGATTCCTGCAGTAGCCATATTGTTGAACGTCGTCTCTTCTCCCGATTCGAAGCTGAAGAAGATTTGCACCTTGAAGTCTTTGACAACCTGCATGAGCATCGACAAGGATTCCATGGTGTTGCCGTCCTGCTTAGCAATTTTCTCGTTGCCCTTGAAGCGCTCGCGGGTTACCTTCACCTTGCCGGCACTCTCCAGCTCTACGGAAGGGACGATGCCGAACCAGATCGTATCCGAGAAATCATTCTTGGAGTTGACCGTGTTCAAATAAGTCTCCAAACGAGGGATATTGGCGCTTTTCACGATCATATCCAGCTTGGTATTCGTCACGAGCAGCGAAGGTGCCATCCCTTTGTTCTTGACGGCATATTGATCAAAAAACATTTTGACGCCGAGAATTTTCTCCACCAGCGGCTTCACGGTTTTGACGAAATCATCCTTAGCCGTTTTGTAGAATTCCAAATACGTGTTGTAGTTCTGTACCTCTGTCTCAAGATTCACTTCCGTGCTTACCGCAGGCAGCGGACTAAAGGTTCGTACAACCAAATCCTTAACATAACCGGATGGAGTTTCCGTGATGGAGTTGTAATCGTCTTCGAAGACAACCGCCAAACCATTGGAGCTGTTCTCGTCCAGCAGCACGAGTTCCGTGCTGTCCCCCTTCGGAGCCTCGATGATTTTCAACTCCCCGCTCTCCCCGATCGTCAGCATTCCGATTTGCACCGCTTCGGAATCGCTTTCCTCGTTGGAGCTGCCGAGCAGCAGACGCGTCTTAATATCCTCGATCGCCAGTGGAAGCATAGCCATCACGTTGTTGTAATTGGCACTTGCCTCTTCGAACATCGCGTTCAGTTTGTCGCCCATATCCAGCTTTTTCGGATCCTCGTCATCCAGCTTCTCGTATTGTCCGTACATGTAATGGATTTCCTTACGAACCTGACGAATGTCATCCATGACCTTCTTCGGCGAAATCATGTCGAGCAAATGCTCAAACTTGAAATCGACGTTCGTCATTCCTTGGCTGCGTTTCGTGTCGATCAGTGTGAACAACATTTTTAAGAAATCATTGTGTTGATCAATCCGGATTTCGGAAATCGCCTCCTCGGCGATTCCTTCGGGCTTCTTCAGCATGTAGACGACTTTTTGGTTAGCCGCATTGAAAAATGAGTACACCGTCGGCGAGAACTTGTCCAAAAATTCATCGAAGCTTCGCACTAAAAGCTGGCTATTGATCTCCTTGATTTTGTCGTCGCTCAGACTATCAATGCCTTTAACATCGCCCACAATGGTGATCAGGTCCAGCTTCTCGGGATTGATCTCTTCGAACAGCATCGTTCGATTGGTCTGATTGATAATATCCATTGTCGTTATTCCTCCTCCCGTTTCTAAAAAGCGCAGCCGGCCTGATGAAGACCCCGGATTCTTTCCCATGCCGGACGCTTGCACTACTGATTTTTCTCGACGGCATCCGACTATCGTATGGGATACCTAGGTCGTATGACCGGGACGAGTTTCACTGTACCCGGGTCTCGAGGGTAATATTAAACATCGCTCATATCAATTGTCAATATCTTGAATTGATGATGAATATAGGGACTTAAGAACCTTTCATCCATCATCTTGAGGAAAATATATCCAATCAAAGACCTATTTTTTGGAATAATATACAATAAACAAGGCCCAATTCCGATATAAGTTTGAATATACATATTTGAGCGACTATTTCCGCTCTATTCCAATACTATATAGTACATAAGGCGGGTATCGGTAAATGAAGAAAAAAAGGCAAAAACAGACTTCAGGCACTTTTTTATTCACTAGGACTTTTATCCTGATTTTTCTTTTCATGTTTTTTACGACAAATTTTCACAATTCATTCCCTGTTTCTGCAAATTCCTTACAAAAAAATCACACCGATGCTTTTGATGCGGTCTTTGTTCTGGATACAAGCTATTCTATGAATCATGCTGACCCCAACAAAATGGCGAACGAAGTGATTCATATGTTCATGGACATGAGCGAAGCGAGCCGGACGAGAATCGGCTTTGTAGCCTACAATCATCAAATTGTGGATTCCAAACCGCTGACCTCCATTTCGGTAGCGGCGAACAAGACAGAGCTCAAACAAAAAATAGCCGGACTCCGCAGAAGCGGATATACCGATTTAGGATTAGGGCTAAACACAGGCGGGAACTTGATTTCATCCAAGTCGGAAGGAGAGGGCAGCGGACGTAAGCCGTTCGTCATTCTTCTTTCTGACGGAGAAACAGATTTTGGGCCAGCTTCCCGGTCTCAACGAACTGCTGCCGATTCGGCTAAGGACGTAGACAAAGCTATTTCAAAAGCGCAGAAGGATGGATACCCGATCTACACGATCGGACTGAACCACGACGGCACCGTCAATCCTGAGGAATTGGAGCGCATCGCGAATGAAACTGGCGGCGCCTCTTATATGACCAGTAGTGCTGACGATTTGCCTGAAATTTTCAACCGGATATTCGCGGCTCAAATGAGATCCGTGCTGCTTCCGGTAGCTGGCGTTACGGCGACGGGGCAGTTGCAAGAGGTACAAGTCGACATTCCCAATTCAAGTATGGGAGAAGCCAACATTATTTTGCTTTCCGAGCATCCACTCAAGGAGACGCAGCTTTTCTACAGCTCAGAGAATATACGTATGTTCAAATCAGGGAGCTACACGCTGATCAAGGTATCTCAGCCCAAGAAAGGCACGGCCAAGCTTAAATTTAGGGGCACATCAGGGGATCTTGTAAAAATAAATTTGCTCGGAAGCTATGAGCTGGAAGCCAAAGCGGCAATCACGAGCAAAGCCGCCATCAAGGGTCAGCCTACGGGTATCGAGGCTTATTTCATCCATCCGGCTACAAATGAGCAATTAATGGAGCAGGAAGTGTATCAGTCTCTGCAAGGGCAGCTTGTCGTGACGAATCTGGAGACGAATAAGGAAGTTGTTGTAGATATGAAGAACGAGGGCACACGCTTTTATGCCGAATACATCTTTTCCACCTCAGGAAAATACAAATGGCAGGTAAAAATGGACGGTCCGAGCTTCTATCGGCACAGTATCGTCCAAGATCAGAATATTGTGAATATAGCGCCCTCCGTCCATGGCAGAGAACAACTAGAGGTCATCAAAGAAGATGGTCAAGTCGTTCTGGACATGAACGATTTATTCCTTGATGAGAACGGGGATGATTTAACTTACACCATGAACAGCGGCCACAAGCCAAATAAAATGCTGACCCCTGAGCTTAAGAACGGGGAACTGCTTTTGTCTCCGCTTCAAACGGGACAGACCCAAATTACGGTAACTGCTGCCGATTCGGAAGGCGGCTCGGCTACGGCGATATTAACCGTTAACGTCAAATCGAAATACACCGTGCTTAAATGGTCTATCGCCGGAGGAATTGTTCTTCTTGCCATTGCCGTCGGTTTATTTATGTGGCTGCGTCCGAAGCCGGGCTTTGCCGGCAAGCTGGAAGGATATTTTCTGGCAACGGCCAGCGGCAGTGAAGTGCCGGTCAAATCATGGCCGCTCACCTCTTTTGGGGGACGTAAGGTAAGTCTGCTGGAGCTATTCGTAAGCCTTGATGTACATGAGCCGCTTCCGGAAGCGCAACAAATTGTATTCACCCCGGGCAAAGACGGTAAGCTGATCGTAAAGAACACATCACGTTGTTCACTTGTTCGCAACCGTACGCCGCTGCCGATGAATAAAAAAGAAATCCTCGAATATAATGACAAATTGTACATTACATTCGAGGACGGTATAACTGAAATCGAGCTGCGTTACAAGGCCATTAAGCCGGCTACAAATATTTTTATCCGGAACGAATCCACCGGCGAGCAGACGGGCTAGTCACATATTCCATCGTAATCGCAGCCTTGAACCATTTAAGAGAAGAACAGCGTTTGTCCGGCTCAACGATCAAGCCGCGTCGGATGGCTCGGGACAGAAACGGCCAACGGCGCTTCAACCCCGTGCCCATCGGCTCCAGCCGATCATCGAACAATCGCTTGCGAACATCTGTGGGCGCCGTGCCGCGGCAGCAATAATACAACAATGCAGCCAAGCTGTATATATCGCTTACCGGCCCTTGACGAGATTGTTCGGAATAAAGCTCGAGTGGCGAATACCCGGCTGTTGTCAGAATCGGGTAGCCGCCGCTGCCGTCAAAACGAATGGCTGAACCGAAATCGAGCAGCTTCGCGCGCCTCTGGTGATCAATGATAATATTGCCCGGCTTTAAGTCACGATGAATGATTCCTTGCTTATGCAGATGTTCCAGCGTCTCAATCAAGGGAAGCATCGTCTTGTACAGAAAGCCGGGCTCAACTCTATCTGGACGTCCCTCAATCATTTCTGCCAATGTAACCCCTTCTATAAACTCCATAACAATATAGACGGTCTCATTTTGTTCAAATTGACCCATAAAGCGGACAATACCGGGATGCTCACAGTCCTTCAAAATCTTTCCTTCATTAATAAATGCATTCCTTAAAGCTTCATACTTATCATCCGGCACTCCCGATAACCGGCGTACAGAGCTGCCATCTTTCCCTCTACGTACTAACGATTTAGGGAAGAACTCCTTGATCACGAACTTCATATCCTTCTCTTCGCATCTGACCGCGTATACGATGGCCAGTTCGCTTGCAGAAATCTTACTGCGAACCCGGTAAGTCAGTGACGATCCTGACTCCCTGCTGTACAATCTATAATTGCGGCGCAGTCCATTCCCCTCGTTTTCCATCATTGCTTTACTCACTGTCAACCTCCACGAACGTTTTAAAGAAGAACTTGGTTGTTATGTTTTTTGCGACTAATATCAAACAACCTATATATGTAATATCCTCATCTTACCAATTTCTCAACAAATTGACCATGCATGATCTGATATATGTTCTCTCAAAATATCCCCCTCACCGGCGAGTAAATATATTGAATTCTTCTTGCGCCCTCAAGGGTTTGAGTCAATATTCCGGGTGCGAAAGTTGAGTAACAATATACTCGTTATTTTTTCTCTTGAAAAACTCATAATTCCAAGTATAATACTTGGTATAAAGATAATTAGGAGTTTGCTAAGGGGGCTTTCAACTTGGATCCATGCGATAAAGAACCGACATCTCTGACCCTTGATGATTATCTGGATCTTCTCAGTTTGGCTATACGCTTGGAAGATCGGAAGTGGCAAGCGGACATTGTTCGTACACTTCGCCACATGCAGGAACCTCAGGGCGAGAAACAAGCGAAGTCGGAGGAATGCACGGAACATGAGCTGTGGCAATGCATGAACCAAATCAATGACCGCATGTTTGCCCTTTACAATGAACTGAAAGCAACGGATGATAAAGATAAACAGCGGAAGCTGCTCGACCAGATGTGGGAACTTAAAATTGCCCGGGTTGAGGTTTTCCGCAAAATACGCTCGATATATTAATAACAAACAAAGACGATAACTCCTTCTGGAGTATCGTCTTTGTTTGTTATTGATGACCTTTCGCTATGATAAATCCAAATAATAATACGCAAATTCTTCATCCTGCACATACCCTGCGGATGCATACAATTGCTGAGCAGTCACGTTATGAAGCTGCGTGGACAGGGTCAGCCCCTTAGCTCCGGTCTGAAGGGCGTGCGCTTGGGTTTGATGGAGCAGTTTCCTTCCGATACCAAGTCCGCGATATTCGGAATCCACGTATAGATCATTCAAGATCCACAACCTGGACATCGATAGCGATGAGAAGGACGGATATAACTGCAGAAAGCCAGCCGTGACCAGGGTTCCCCCACTATTGTAATCCGCTAAATACATAACGGAATCACCTCGAGTCAGTCTCTCCCTGATATATTCCTCGGCCCCGTTTAAATCATCTTCTCGCTTATAGAATTGACGATACTGATTAAACAGAGCGGCTGCCTTATCCAAATCCTTCAGCTCTGCTTGATATATATGAATCTCTGCTTTCAAATCACGCACATCCTTTACATCCGACGTTATTCCAAGTTTACTGGATGCCGGTCAAGGTTTGGAATGCAGAAAACCACGAATGGTTTGCACGCAACTTCATTCTCAGGCAGCCAGGATGCTATTGCCCTTGGTGATACAGCGCCCTGTATTCCTCCTCCAGCATGCTCATTATTATAGAGTCATGGTAACGATGCTGGTAGTACAATGCGTCTCGCTGAACCCCTTCACGCTTGAAGCCCACTTTCTCATAAGCCTTGATGGCACGCTCGTTATAATCAAACACCTGCAGCTCGATCCGGTGAAGATGAAGGATTCCGAAGGCGTATTCAAGCAAGAGCTTGATGGCTTCCGGTCCGTACCCCTTGCCGAGATGCTCGCCCTTATCAAGGGCGATGCGAATATTCGCATTCCGGTTAACGTAATCAATATCCAGCAGCGCGATATCGCCAATAATCTGATCGCTATCCGATAAAGCGATTAGCAGCAGGATGGTGTCGTGATTACCGGATTTCTCCTCGATATACCGACGTACCTCTTCCAGCGTAAAAGCCCGCTTCGTCCCGGTCAGCCTCCGCATTTCCGGATTAAACAGCATTTGAAAATACTCTGCGGTATCCTCTTCTCCAAAGGGACGCAAGTAGATCCGCTCGCCTTCAAGAAACCGTACCGGCTTCGTATTTGTTATAGATGAGTTCATGTCGATTGTAACCTCCCGTTTCCTCTGGAACTAAAAATCCCTTATACTATATCAAGAAATTGACCATATCCAAATATGCAGATTCGAATATTTATAAAGGACAGATGAGATGAAACAGGTTCCGGTAAATCAAACAGAAATCACATTATTGCTGGATGATTCCAGCGTTCCCCTGTATGTACAATTGTATCGATATATGAAACAACAGATATCCGCCGGGCATTGGCTTCATGCAAGCCGTCTCCCATCGGTTCGAAGGCTTGCCGAGCTGCTTGGCATTAGCACCACCCCCATTGAAATGGCTTATCAGCAGCTGCTTGCTGAAGGCTTTATTGCGAGCAAGCCACGGAGCGGATATTTTGTGCAATGGCTAGCCGATGTTCCTTTTGCGCTTCCCGTGGAATCGGCTTATCCCAAGGGACCTATACTCAAACGACACCATTACTTTAAATATGACTTTCATATGTCCAAAAATGAATACGAATACTTCCCGATGACCGAGTGGAGAAAAGCCTATAACCGTTGCTTGCAGGAAAACAGCACGGCCGACATGCTGTTCTATGGGGATCCGCAGGGTGAAGAAGGGCTGCGTTGCCAGATTGCCAACTATGCCAAACATTTTCGCGGGGTAGCCTGTACGCCTGAACAGGTGATTATCGGCTCTGATCCTTTCCCTCTGCTTGATTTGATCAGCAGACTGCTTCTTCCTTACGGAAAGTCCATCGCTGTTGAGAACCCCTGTTATCCACAGCAGCCGGAGGTTTTCCGGCAGAAGGGGTATGATGTCATTCCAATCCCCGTGCTGGAGGATGGGATCAGTCAGCATGAATTGCAGAGCAGCGGGGCAGCATTCGTAACCGTCTCCCCCTCCCACCAGTTCCCCACCGGCGTCATTATGCCCATCTCCCGCAGGTTGGCGCTGCTGCAATGGGCACAAGAAACTGGAGGTTTTATTATTGAAGATGACGCTGACGGTGAGTTCCGATACTATGGAAGACCGATTCCGAGCCTCCAAGGGCTGATGCCCGACAGTCGTGTAATATACCTGGGCGGATTCTCGCAGGTACTGTCCCCTGCGCTTGGAGTCAAATATATGATATTGCCGAAGGTTCTGCTGCCGGATTATCACCGATTAAAGTTCCAGCTCTTTCTCGACTGTACGGCCTCTAAGCTGAATCAGATGACACTGGAGCGCTTTTTGCGGGAGGGCTATGTTGAACGACATTTGCGAAAAATGAGGATGATACTCCGTAGGAAGCATGATCGCCTGATCGGTTCTATTCAACGTCACTTTGGTGAACATGCTCAAATATCGGGTACAGGCTCCGGGTTTCACCTCATGCTTCATCTCAACCATCCGTTATCCGAAGAGGATCTGCAAACGTTAGCCGAAGCAAGGGGAATCCGCGTAAGCTCCGCTGCCTATACGCGAATGCTTCCTGCCAATGAGCAAAGCGGATCGGATCGTAGATCATTCATTCTTGGCTTCGGCGGATTGAAAGAAGATGAGATTGAAGCAGGCATAGAGCGGCTTGCTGACTGTTGGCTGGGAGCGGTCTCCCTCTAAATATCATAACAACATGAAAAAAGCTGTCCTCTCATTTACCAAAAGGGACAGCTTTTTGATATGTTAGTCTGTATGCCCTTTAAGGCAAACTATAAATCATCCATTAACGTATCAGCACTTAAACTGCACGACCGACAATGACCAAGTCCCGCTTGATGCCGTCAAGCTCCGCAACCCCGGGGAGAAGCCCCCATTGATCAAAGCCAAACTTCTTCAACAGCTTAAGGCTTGGTTCATTATGGCCGAATACAAATCCAACCAGATTACTGACGTGAAGGCGCGGACACTCCTCGATTGCCTTCTGAATCAATATACTGCCGGCACCAATGCCGCGATATTTCTCGTTTACGTATATGCTGATCTCAGCTGTGCCGTTATAAGCCGGACGACCATAAAAGGATTGAAAGCTCATCCATGCAACCATCCCGTCATCGGACCGCATGACCCACAGCGGACGAAAATCGTTGCTGTGCTCTTCAAACCACTCTATACGGCTCTCCACCGTAACCGGCTCCAGATCGGCGGTTACTTTTCTGCCTGAGATCGTCGAATTGTAAATGTCCACAATAGCCGGCAAATCCTCTTTGACGGCATAATCGATACGGTATTGTTGCGTCACGATGTCCTACCTCCGAATAGATGCGTAATCTTTTTGTACGAGATCTATTGTACAAGAGGCAGCGGAAAAACGCTTCTTTTTTTTCAAGCGGCATTAATTCACGAAAGTGTTGCGCACTCGCTTGGAACGGATAAAATAAGGGATCCAGATACAGGCGTATAAAATGGACCGGGTAACTTCACGCATGAATGTCCCATTATCCCCCTGAGCCAGGATTTCGATTTGGCTGACTGCGACATAGTCCACTATGCTGGTCAGCAGACTAAATAAAATATAACCGATCATCAATTTGGGAAACGCCCTTTTTTTGCGATACAGCAAAAATAAAGCAAAGACTAATGCAATAACAAACACCACATTAACCACGGTCTCAAAAAGGATTAGCTGGATAAGCGAACGATTATAAGCAGGTGATCCTTTATCGGTAAACATACTCCATATCTCCGGCTCAAACACCGGGAAAATATGATTAAACAGCAGGTATGTGATCGTGATCAATGAAAAATAAATGGAGATCTGGACCAAAACCAGCCAGCCTCCGAGCCCTTCAACACTCGGCTTTAAGAAATATTGAGGTGCCTGGCCTTGTGCTGAAGCAGTGTTACTCTCCTGAACTTGATTCGGATCCATTCGAGTGTAATTCCTCCCATATAGCATGTAATTTTTTACTCCAAAACATTATATAGGAAGATCAAGCCTATAATAAAGGAAAACTTTACTTACGCGATTGAACGCGATACCCTAACATTAATGGTATGACAACCGTCTTCGGGTGAAGAAAGGAATGAACAGGATGAACGAACGATTGCAAAGTTTGCAACAATCCATGAATACACAAGGCTGGGATCATGTCCTTGTGACAGACCCCAAGCATGTTTACTATTTGACGGGATTTGCGAGTGATCCCCATGAGCGTTTTCTGGGCCTGCTCCTCTCCTCAGCGAATGATCCGGTGCTGATTGTGCCCGCATTGGATGCAGACGCAGCCGCGGCCGCTTCAACGGTTAAGCATATTGTAACGCATCAGGATACCGATAATCCGTATCTCTTGCTGAAGCAGCAGTTTCAAGGCGCAGCCGGTACGCTGGCCGTTGAGAAGGATCAGCTCACCGTATCCCGTTATGAACAGCTGCAGCAGCATGTGAACGCGAACCGGATCGAGGATGTTGGAGCTGTACTCCGGGAGCTCCGAATTCGAAAGTCGGCCGATGAAGTGAAGATCATCAAACATGCAGTGAGACTGGTTGAAGATGTGCTGACGCAAGGCCTGACCCATGTAAAAATCGGCGTCACCGAGATTGAGGTTGTGGCAGAGCTGGAGTACTTAATGAAAAAAATGGGTGCGGATGCTCCGTCCTTCGCCACAATGGTATTATCCGGCCCCAATACCGCCTTGCCTCACGGTGTTCCCGGTACGCGCCGGATTGAAGCAGGAGATCTGCTCATGTTCGATTTGGGAGTGTATGCGGGTGGTTATGCTTCGGATATTACCCGTACCTTTGCCGTAGGCGAGCTGAAGCCTGAAGCCGTCAACATCTATGATACGGTTCTTGCAGCGAACCTGGCCGGTATTCAGGCCGTAAAACCCGGCGTAACCTATGGCTCGATTGACCAAACGGCTCGCAAAGTGATTGATGACGCAGGATACGGACAGGCATTTGTACATCGCTTGGGTCACGGGCTTGGCATGGATGTCCACGAATATCCATCCATCCACGGTTTGAACCAGGATATTTTGCAGCCTGGGGCGGTATTCACGATCGAGCCCGGCATTTATCTGCAAGGCGTAGGCGGCGTACGAATCGAGGACGATGTGATCGTAACCGAGGATGGCGTCGAGGTGCTCACCTCCTTCCCGAAAGAACTGACCATCATCGGATAAGCAATTTTCAGCATGAGAAAAAAAGCCCGGATTACCGTTTCACTCACGGTATTCGGGCTTTCTCTATGTACCAGAAAAGAGCCATCCTCGGCAGAAACAATGCCTGCGCAAGATGGCTCTCATGGATACGTTCTTATGCCTGAACCATATCCAGTTCAATATTGTCGTCGTTGTACACGTCTTTGTCCACTTCATTCATGACTTTCCCGGTAATCACACCGGCTGTCATGGAGTCATTCACGTTCAGTGCCGTCCGTCCCATATCGATCAGCGGCTCGACGGAAATTAACAGACCCGCCAAGGCAACCGGGAGGTTCATCGTTGAGAGAACGATGAGCGATGCGAAGGTAGCTCCGCCTCCGACACCCGCCACGCCGAAGGAACTGATCATAACGACCACGATCAGGGTAAGGATGAACGACCATGAGGTCGGGTCCACGCCGGCTGTCGGCGCAATCATGACGGCCAGCATGGCAGGATAAATGCCCGCGCAGCCGTTCTGCCCAATCGTGGCGCCAAACGATGCCGAGAGGTTCGCGATGCCTTCCGAAACGCCCAGCTTTTTGTTCTGGGTCTGCACGTTAAGCGGGATCGTGGCCGCGCTGGAGCGCGAGGTGAAGGCAAAGGTCAGCGTAGGGAATACCTTTTTCACATATTTGAGCGGGTTAAACCCGAATATCGCCAGCAGCACCAGATGGATAATGAACATGACGATCAAGGCCACGTACGAAGCAAGGACGAAATCGATCAGATTCATGATCACCGCAAGATCGGTCGTGGCGATCGTTTTGGCCATGAGTGCCAGAATCCCATAAGGCGTCAGACGAAGCACCAGCGTCACGATGCGCATAACCACGCCGTATACCGCAGAGATCATGTTGCGGAACGTTTCCGCCTGCTCTTTGTTTTTTCGGTCCAACCCGAGAACGGCGATCCCGACGAATGCCGAGAAAATGACGACCGCAATCGTCGAAGTTCTTCGTGCTCCCGTCATGTCGGCAAACGGATTGCTCGGAATGAAATCCAGGATCTGCTGCGGCAGCGTACGGCCCTCAACATCCCCGAGCCGTTCTTGCAGCAGTGCACCCTGCTGCTCCTCCGCGGCACCGCCTTGGATATTGACGGCGGACAAATCGAAGGCCAACGCTGTCGTAATTCCGACAGCAGCGGCTACGGCTGTCGTCAGAAGCAGCACCGTAATGATAAGCCCGCTCATTTTGCCCAGATTCTTTCCGCCCTTCAGCTTCATGATGGCCGATATGATCGACACCATGATCAGCGGAATGACCATCATTTGCAGCAGCCTAACGTAGCCGTAACCTATCAGATTAAACCAATCGGTGGATTTCACCACCACATCGGAGGTCGAAGTATAGATGAGCTGCAGTGCCACTCCGAACAACACACCCAGTCCGAGTCCAGCAAACACGCGCTTGGTAAACGAGTAATGCTTTCTTTGCATCCAGTACAAAATACCGACCAGCAGAATCAGAACAAGGACATTGATGATAACCCAAAGCGTTTCCATCCTAATGATTCCTCCCATTCTTTAGATAAGGATATAGGTGCTCCATCCTCATGTCATAAGTGCGCTAGTATGTATTCATATCCATTACAGCCCACTCTAAACATATCATTACCCGATTGAGAAAATTCCTGCCCAAAATCGTTGTGTTCTCATCGATGCGGATTATGTCGACTATGTTGATCGGATTACCACTGATATCGCTCTACTATCATATCATGTAAACTTCAAAAGGAGAACCACAAATATTAACACAACCGTTTCAATCAGTTCATTGAGGGCTCCGTAAGTATCCCCTGTCAGTCCTCCAAGTCTTTGGGTCATCCGTTCTGCCGTCAAACTGCCAGCGGCCCAGGCTATGAATGGTATGACAAGGATTCCTCCGATTCCAATCATCCCAAGATTAGTCTCGCCTGCCGTGATCCATAGCAAACCTACAATAACTAGCGTTAACAGGACAGCCATTACACCTGCCAGCGATCTCCTGCCGGCGGTCAATCCATGAAATAGAGCGGCAAGCCCCTCACTTCCCCGTGCCATCGGCCAGCGATACATCGCATAGACCATAAACCAGCGGCTCCAAACCGGAGCGAGCACCAGCAGCCATGCCTCTTGTTTCCATGCCCCGGCTGACAAATCCCATATAGACATGATCAAGGAAGCTTTCAAAAGGAGCAGCAGCAGACACGCCATGACCCCCATTGCACCTACACGGCTATCCTTCATGATTTCCAGCATCTTCTCACGCGACCGATGGCTAAGCAGCGCATCAGCACTATCCATCCAACCATCGAGGTGCAGCCCTCCCGTCAGCGCAACCCATACAACCAGCAGGATGACGGCAGCGGGAAAGGAAGGCAGCACAAAGCTTACGCCCAGTCCCAATCCAGCAACGATCATACCAATAACTGCACCCACCAATGGATAAAAAACGACGCTCCGTTGTTGCACTTCCGGCGTAAACGGAACTTCCCTCCGCACCGGCAGCCTCGATAGAAATTGAAAAGCGGCCGCAGCCGCTTCGATTATCTTGCTCATATGAGATACTCCTTGCTCTTGATTTCCATCGGAATTCCCGCAGTCACCAAAAATACTTCATCACATATCTGAGCCAGTCTCTGATTCATGATCCCTGCCCAGTCGCGATATATTCGGCCTAGCGGATATTCCGGAACAATCCCCGACCCCACTTCATTTGTTACCAGAATGACCGTTCCCGGATAACCCTGTACCGCTCTTGCGAGCCTGCCGATTTGAAGTCCCAGCTGTTCTTCCATTGCAGCACTTCCTTCAGGCTCAGCTTGCAGCAGCACATTCGTAAGCCACAGTGTCAGGCAGTCCACTACCACCGCAGGAGCATTAGGTTGCGATTGGCCCAGCGTATCCAGCAGTTCCGGGAGGGCGACAGGCTCCTCGACCGTCTCCCAACCGTAGGCCGAATCATGCCGACGGTCTTGATGAATTCGGATCCGTTCCCTCATCTCATCGTCATAGGCTTGCGCAGTCGCCACATACGTTCCGGACTCCGAGCGCTTCATGCACAACTTCTCCGCGAATGAGCTCTTTCCGCTTCTGGCCCCACCCGTGACCAACACGCTTCCACGATGGTTCATACGGCCCCTCCGCTGATTCCGGCGCTCTCAAACGTCGCCATCTCATGCATGATCCGGCACGCCGCCTCGACCAGATGCAGGCACAGTACTCCGCCTGTACCCTCGCCAAGACGCATGTCCATTTGCAGCATCGGATGCAGCCCCAGCTCTTTCAACAGAAGCACATGCGCCTGTTCATGCGAAACATGAGAGGCAATCATATAGGAGAGGGCGTCCGGGCAGATGCATTTGGCAACCAGCGCCGCCGCACTGGATATGAAGCCGTCAATGATAACGGGACAGCCGTGGGCAGCCGCACCCAGGATAAGTCCAGCCAACCCGCCGATCTCATATCCTCCAACTTTGGCGAGCACGTCGATGGGATCATCGGCATGAGGTCTATTAACTTGTATAGCCTGTTCCACAACTCGAATCTTATGTAGCAGCCGTTCATCGGTTACGCCCGTTCCCCTTCCCACGACTTCAGATGGCTGATTGCCGGACAGAACGGAGAAGATCGCTGCACTCGGTGTCGTGTTCCCAATGCCCATCTCTCCGGTCACGAACATTTGCGTTCCTTGCGACACCAACTCGGCTGCTACCTCTGCACCGGTTACAATAGACTGCAGTGCCGCTGCCTTTGTCATCGCGGGCCCTTTGGCCATATTGGCAGTTCCTCTGCCAACGTTCCGCGACTTCAGCTTCTCATCCTTCAGCTCGATCGCGACACCGATGTCCACACAATGCACGTCCGCCCCCGCCTGACGCGCCAGCACATTCACAGCCGCCCCTCCATTCAGGAAGTTCATGACCATCTGGGGCGTTACCTCAGCCGGAAATGCACTGACTCCTTCTTCACAGACTCCATGATCACCAGCCATGACAACGACGGATTTTTTGGTGAACGACGGCTTCACATTCCCTGTAATTCCCGCTAATTGGATCGCTAGCGCCTCCAGCTTACCCAAACTGCCCGGAGGCTTCGTCAGCGTGTCCAAATAAGCGGCTGTTTCGTTCTGAACCTCGACATTCAGCGGTTTAATGTTAGCAATGATGTGATTTAAACGATTAACGATTGTATCCGTCAATGAAACGACCTCCTTGTATCTTGTTCCTAAATCTTACATCCTAAAGCGGAATATGCGACAACATCGGTCAGGACCACGTGCTATTCGCCGTTAACAGCACCTGCGGAGCACCATTCTCGGGATGGGCTACAATCGAGGGCTCCACCCGGAAAATTTGACGTATATACGCCGCTGTCAAAACTTCTTCCGGCTTGCCAACCCCGGCGATCTTTCCCTGATCAAGCACCAGCAGTTTATCGCAAAATTGGGCCGCCAGATTCAAATCATGCAGTACGCTGATCACCGTAATCCCGGACGAGTTCCGCCACTCCGCCACCATATCCATGAACTGAAGCTGATAGTGGATATCCAGATAGGTCGTCGGTTCATCCAGCATCAGCAGCGAAGGCTCCTGGACCATTACCTTGCCGAGCGCGACACGCTGGCGTTGACCGCCGCTTAACTCGGTAAGCCGCCGTTCTTCCAGACCATTCAGATCCAGCTTTCGGATAATGGCCTCAATGAGCGGGGCTGCATCCTTATCTTCACGGCCAAGCCAGTTCAGGAAGGGGAACCTTCCCATCTCCAACACTTCCCGGACGGTAAAATCGGTAGGATCAAGCCCTTCCTGCTGAAGCACCGCCACGATCCGGGCCAGCGTCTTACGAGTATAGTGTGCAAGCGCCTTGCCCCGAAGCGTCACGCTTCCTTGCGTAGGATTCTCCACACCGGATAACAGCTGCATGAGGGTGGATTTACCGCTTCCGTTCGGACCGATGATCCCCCACCATTCCCCTTCGGCAATGTGAAGGTCCACGCCTTCAAGAATCGGCACCTTGCCATATGCTTTGCCAAGTCCTTGAGCTGTAATCATGATAGACCCTCCCTGCGCCGTTTTTTGTTCCGGTATAGCAAATACGCAAAGAATGGAGCGCCTATGAATGCCGTAACCACACCAAGCGGTATTTCCGTTGGTGCCAGCACGGACCGTGCCGCCGTATCGCACCAGACCATGAATATCGCGCCGCCCAGAGCCGACAGTGGAACAATGACGCGGTAATCGGAGCCGGTGATCAGCCGGATCATATGCGGTACCACAAGTCCCACGAATCCAATCACGCCGGATACCGACACGGCTGCGGCGGCGAGCAGAGTAGCCACGATGAGCACGCTGGTCTTCAACCGATCCACATTCAAGCCCATATGGGCAGCCTGCCGTTCCCCCAGCGACAAAATATTAAGCGCCCGCGACCTGCTCCATAAGTAGATAAAACCTGCGATAAAATACGGGAAAAGGATGGCCGTATACGACCATCCACGCATGCTCAGGCTTCCCATCGTCCAGTACAGGATCTGGTTTACCGTATCTTTGGACATGACCGTCAGAAAGGAAACGACGGCGCCCAGAAACGACTGCATCACCACGCCGGACAGAATGAGCCCGTGGATCGGCAGTTTTCCTTGGTCCCTCGCCAGCAGCAGAACCGCCCATAAGGTGCCTGCTCCGGTCAGAAACGCTACAAGCGGCAGCGTGTAACCTCCGGCAAAGGAATATTCCATCCCGAAAAAAATCAGGGATGCTGCGCCAAGCGCAGCACCCGAGGATACACCAAGCGTAAACGGATCCGCCAGCGGATTGCGCAATACCCCTTGAAAGGCGGCTCCGGCGACGGCCAGGGAGGCTCCTACGAGCATCCCCAGCAATATGCGCGGCAATCTCACCTTCATTAAGATTTGCTCGGATGAAGCTTCCCAGCCCGGAACGATGGAATCGCCGATTCCCGGCAGCCGGTGCAGCAGCATCGCGCCAATCTCTCTCACAGGCAGGTGCACGGAGCCGATTCCGAGACTGACAACCAAGGTTAACAGTAATAGGATGATGCCGGCCGCACCGAATCCTGCAAGTTTTTTACTCATGGATTCATCAGTTCCGGATAAACGGCCTTCGCCACTTCCACCAACCCTTGCGTCACACGGGGACCAGGACGGCTGAGCAGGTTCGCATCCACGGATATGACCTGATCGTTCTTGATGGCTTCGATCTGATCCCAGCCGCCGCGCTCCTTAATCAGCTGATCCAATGTTTTCTTGGTTGCTTCATCAACCACATCGTCCGTGTACAGAATGACGTCGGGGTTCGCAGCAATAATATTTTCCTCACTGATTTCGAACCAGCCTTCCGCATCGCCGGCTGCGTTGACGCCGCCAGCTAAGGTGATGATCTCATCCATAAACTCGCCCTTGCCGACGGTCCATCCCGGAGAGAATTCCACATACACTTTCTTCTTGTCTTCATCCTTCACGGCTTTCACGGCTTCCGTAACGGTAGCCAATTCCTGCTTCATCTGATCCACGACCGCTTTCGCCTCCGCTTGACGGTCCGTAATTTGTCCGATCAGTTCGATGTTCTCCATCACGGCATCAATGGTTTTCGGATCATTGACGAACAGGGTAACGCCAAGCTCACGCAATTTCTCGGCATTCTGAGCATTCATCGAAGCCGCAAATACCACATCGGCATCGGCTGCAATAATAGCCTCTTCATTCACTTGGAACCCGCCCAATTTAGGCTTGGATTTGGCCGCTTCCGGATAATCGTCATTATCGGACACGCCAACGATTTCCTCATCCAGGCCCAAAGCGAACAGTTTTTCCGTCTCGGACGGTGTCAGGGATGCAATTTTGGCCGGAGCTTTCTCAAACGTCATTTCAACCCCGGTTGAATCCTTAACGGTCAGCGGATACGTCGTTTTAAGCTCTTCGCCGGAATCCGCCGGCGCTTCGTTATTCTGCTCTTCCTGCTGTGCAGGCTGCGTTGTATCCTTCGGCGCCGCTTCTTTGTCTCCACAGCCAATCAAGGCCAGAGCCATCAGTATGGCTACTAGAAGTACGGACCATGTTTTGTTTAATGCTTTCATCTCTTGAAATCCCCCTATGCATAATTGAGAACCTGGCGCTTTCGAGTTTACATTCCTTCGACCGATCCTTACCGGGAGAAAAACATCAATCGTCATACTCCAAAGAAAAGCAAAAATCCCTGACTCCTCGTAAACAAGGACTCAGGGATTACGTTTTAACATAAGGACATCTGGATAACCGTTCACAGATAGCGCCTTAAACTTCCGCCCACACATGCTGCATGGGTCCGGCAAACGTAATCCTCTCCTCGAAGGACCGTCATTCATTCGCCGAGGGCAGGTCTCCTGACTTGCAGGCTGTAACGACTTCTCCGCCTTCCCAAGCGCTATGGCTCAGTGGCATATGAAGAAGTCCCTGCTTCACAGTGGCGGGACCGTGCCGGACTTGCACCGGCTTCCCTATTAACCCGGCAGAAGGCAACAACGCCTTCTGTCCGGGACCCTCGCAAATAATATGAATTTATGTATGTTAGGCCAAGCATGGTTTCTCTGCCCAAGATTATAGGCGATAAACCTTCCTCTTACAACCGAAAGATTCGGTCATTTCAAATGCCTTATGATACGGATTTATCCCGTTATCGCCCATTCCGCACCGATATCATACGATTTCATTTATTCGCTTAACCGCACGCCTTCCCAGCGGTCTCCATCCCATGTCAATTGCAGCTTGAGCTCCTCGCCCGGTGACACCTGCGTTTCCCAGAATTCCGTATGCGAAAGGGTAGCTGCCGCGATCTGCCGGATGACGCCCCCATGGGTGACCACAAGCACATCCAACTCGGCCCTCTGTGTCCCACAACCATAACCGGCTCGCTCTGCCTCTGCCTCTGCCTCTGCCTCTGCCTCTGCCTGCACAAGGGTATCCGGATCTTCCTCCACATGCAACAGTTCCTTCAAATCCAAATACAATCCGGTCAAGAATGCCTGAATCCGGGAACAGAACGCCTCCCAGCTCTCCCCATTTGGCGGCGTAACTTCTGCGGGGTTATCAATCCAGCGCCGATAGGAGATATCCGACTTCAAGTCCTCGTAGATGTTCCCTTCCCAAGCCCCGAAATCGAGCTCACGCAGCCGCGGATCATACTCGACCCCTGGAATAAACCTGCCCGGATCTTCATCATCAGGAATAGCGGACTTTGTTGAATCCGGTAAGATAACATTCAGCGTCTGCCTGCATCGAAGGAGATCACTGCAATAGATCCGGACGAACTGCTTGGTACAAAACCTTTCCCGCAGCGGGAGGAGCTGCTGTCTTCCTTCCACCAGAATCCCCTGATCCTCGTGACCGAGATAACGGCGCTCCTCGTTCCACAACGTGCGGCCATGACGGACCAAATGCAGGGTAATCCTCATATCCATAAGCTTCCTCCTGCTGCGGCCACAAGTCCGAGCACCACGGTACCCAGTAACGTAAACAATACCGATACGCCCAGCAGCAGACGATTTGTCACCTGAATATCCTCCGCTTCAAGCGGTCGTTCGGGATCCCCCATGTAAGCCCGGAACGAGATCACGCCTTGATAGGAATTCTCGCCTCCCAGACGAATGCCCAGCGCACCAGCTACGGCCGATTCCGGGAAGCCGCTATTCGGACTGGGGTGCTTTCGCGCATCCCTTCTGACCATCTTGATCGCTTTTTTCCATTGCAGCGAAAACATCGCAGCCACTATGGTCAACAGTCCTGCGGTCAGGCGTGCCGGTATCCAATTGACGATATCGTCCAGCCTTGCGGATGCCCAGCCGATATGCTGGTATTTGTCGTTTTTATAACCGACCATGGAGTCGAGCGTGTTCACGGCCCGGTAGGCCATCGCCAGCGGCGCTCCCCCGATCAGAGCAAAAAACAGCGGAGCGATGACCGCATCCACGATATTCTCCGCAACCGTCTCCACCGTTCCCCGTACGATCTCCGGCTCATCCAGATGGCCGGTGTCTCGCCCGACAACCATGCTGAGCGCGCGCCTGGCCTCCGTGATATGGTCGGAGCGAAGATGGCCGTAGACCTCCAATCCTGCTTCACGCAGTCCCTTGATGGCAATCGTAGTCGCAATAAGCACGATCTCCACTCCCCACGCAAGCCAAGGATGAATCGCTGCACATAACAAGAGGAGCAGCCACGCCAGCACGAAGGAGCCACCGGCCACGATCACCGGCAGCAGAATGCCCGCCCACTTCAGGCTCTGAGCGGAAGTCGCCCGATGGCGTATCCAGCCTTCAACCCGGCGGATGGCTTTCCCCATGCCAATGACAGGATGGGGGAGCCATCTCGGATCTCCAATCAGCAGGTCCAGTACGACCGCTGCCCAAATGACCCACACGACGGTCATATCCGGTCCTCTCTTTCGGAGACAATGCTTTCCGTAACACTCTTGTAGACAAGGCGGCCGATCATGCCGCCCAGATCGGTTGCGGTTCCGGCATAATGGTGGTTCACGCCATACGCTGCATTGCCGCTGACCCCAAGGACCATCGCGTCCGTCGTCGTTCCGGTCGCGACGGCTCCGGTTTCATGATCCTTCACGCCCAGATCATGTAGCGCCGCGGCTTTCGCTTCCGTCGCCGTCAGCATGGCGTTCACCATACAAGCCGGCGTCATCATCCCATCCACCATCAGCATGATATTAATCGTGCCCGGCTGGTAAGCGGCAAAGGTCGTACGGCTCGACCCAGCGCGGGCTGCATTGCCCACGCCGGCGGTGGTGCAGCACAGGATGGAAGCCTGTTCACTCCGCTCTTCCCGGATGGAAGCATATTTCAGTTTTACAGCCGTCATCAATCCAGCTGTAGATTCAGCCGGATAACCGTGAGCAGCTATAAAGTTAGACATATCGTTCACGGGGTCGCTGCAATCATAATGCTTGTCCACATAACGATTCACGATATGATCCAAGCTTACGAATCCGCCGCCGTATATGGCGCTGCTAATGGACTCAGCTGGCTCCGGAAGCGATATCCGGATATGAGGTTGTTCCAGCTCTGATTCGAGGGACACCACTGCTCCCGGCAACGAATTCGAACGATATAGGTGATTCTTGCCTTTCAGAAAAGGTACTGCCATGTTTCTCTCTCCCTGCTCTTTGATCTCAATCCGCCTGATTCCGAACCTCATTGGTATGTGCCTTTCGAACCCTTAAGTTGCGTCTTCTGAAGAAATGCCAAGAACCTCCGCCATAATGGCAAGCAGCCTGTCGTTATCTGCGCCATGTTTAACGGCTAGCCGGATATGACGCTCACCTAGGCCCGGGTACATGGCGCAGTTGCGGACAAGCACGCCGCGTCTTCCCATCTCCGACTGAAACATCTCGGCACGCCATGGCCGCGGAAGCTCCATGAGTAGAAAATTAGCCTCGCCCGGCGTAACCTCCAGCCCCAATGCTCGTAAACCATGTATGAGCTTCTGACGCTCTGCGCGAATCAATTGCAGCGTATTCTTCTCGTAGTCCCTGCCGCTGCCAAGACAAGCCTCGCCCGCAAGCAGCGCCAGTCCATTGACACTCCACGTCACCTGCTTGCCTGCCATCTTGCGTATCACATCGGGATGCGCGGCCGTATACCCGAGCCGCAGGCCCGGAATCGCATAAAACTTGGTCATCGATCTGACAATCACGGTTCGAGGATAGTCATGAAGCTCTGGCATCAGGGTCTGTCTGTCTCCCAGCGGAATAAAGTCGATAAAGGCTTCATCCAGCACCAGCCAGGTCCCTTCTTGCTCTGCGCATGCCGCTATTTCGCGGATATCCTCAAGGCTGTACTGAACCCCATTTGGATTGTTGGGCTGTCCCAAAAACACGAGATCCGTGCAAGCTATCAGCTCCATCACATCCGCCTTGTCAGCTCGCCAGTCCCTCTCCGGATGTCCGCACACGGAGCGGATGTCCGAACCAAATTTTAAGGACAACTCCCGGTATTCGGAAAAACACGGGTCAACCACGCCCACAGTCCCTGGCGATAGCCCCATCAACAACAGCGCCATGCACTCTGCCGCTCCGTTGCCGACAAGGATTCGCCGGGGATCGGTGCCTAGCTCTGCTGCGAGCAGCTCCTTGAACTTGCGGTGTCCCGGATCCGGATAACGAATGACCGCACTCATTCCCTCTTGTAAGGCCGTAATAACTCCTTGCGGCGGTCCAAGCGGATTAATATTGGCGCTGTAATCCAGGAAAGCCGAGGCTTGCCTTCCGAATGCGGCAGCGGCCGTCTCCACGTCCCCTCCATGGCCGTACACCTCGATCAAGGGTTGTCTTTTGTCGTTCATAAGGGCTCCTCCTGTTCCATGCCCTGGACTCTTGCAAGTCCTGCCGTTATGTAATGCCATCATTATGTCGCTACTGTCCCTGACTCGTCAACACGGAATCCTTTGTCTCTGTCTTAAAATTGGTTTACAATAGTCTGGAAGCACCACATTTTGAATTGTGACGACGGAGGATACTATGCTATTTATCGATAATCAGGGGATCCACGATCCATCCATTAATCTAGCAATTGAAGAATATGCCTTGAAGCACTTGTCCATGGACGAGAGCTACCTTCTCTTTTACATCAACAAGCCTTCCATTATTATCGGAAAGCATCAGAATACGATCGAAGAGATCAACCAGGAATACGTTCGTGACAACAACATTCAGGTTGTACGCCGGTTGTCCGGGGGCGGAGCCGTATACCATGATCTCGGCAACCTGAATTTCAGCTTCATTACGAAGGATGACGGCCAGTCCTTCCACAACTTCCTGAAGTTCACGCAGCCGGTCATCGACTTCCTGCAAAAGATGGGTGTACCCGCCGAGCTGAGCGGCCGGAATGACCTGCAGGTCGGCGAGAAGAAAATTTCGGGGAACGCGCAGTTCTCGACGCGGGGACGCATGTTCAGCCACGGCACGCTCATGTTCGATCTGAACCTGGATGATGTACAAGCCTCGCTGAATGCCAATCCGGAAAAATTCAAATCCAAGAGCACCAAATCCGTCCGCAGCCGCGTGGCGAATATTAAGGAGCTGCTTGGTACGGATATGACCATTGAACAGTTCCGTGCCGAGCTGCTTCGCTCGATTTTCGGTATGGAGCCGGATCAAGTACCGCAATATGTCCTTCAAGAGAAGGACTGGGAGATCATCAACCAGATTTCAAAGGAACGCTATCAGAATTGGGATTGGAACTATGGACTCTCCCCTGAAAGCAATGTGAAGCATGCCAAGAAGTTCCCGGTGGGCATTATTGATATCCGCATGGACATCCGTGAAGGACATATCGGAGAGATCAAGATTTACGGCGACTTCTTCGGCGTCGGCGATGTCGCTGATATCGAGAACCTGCTTCGCGGCAAACGGTATGAAGAAACTGCTGTGCGCACAGCGCTATCCGGCATCAACGTCAAGCATTACTTCGGCAACCTTGAGCTCGACGATTTGATCGGCTTGATTTTTCTTGAGGAATAGAGCCAGCTCGTATTAAATAAGCCTCCCGCCCGTATGCTGCATGCATAAGGGTGAGAGGCTTTTCATTTCAAACAGGTATACCTCGGATCAAGATGAGGCCATAAACACATACCAAACAAGGACCAGTGTTAACACGATACATACATTCTCTACCGTGCGTCCCCATTTGCTTCCGGTGCTCATGATTTTCAGTTTAATTCTCCATTTGAACGGAGGAAGCGGACGGATTCCGCGATTGGTCAATGCATCTGCAAGCAAATGGATGGAGTAGGATAAACCGCCGGCAAACCATAAGCTTTCCCCGCCGATCTTGCCCTGCGATGCAAAATACAGCAAGCCCGTCCATCCGGCAGCGGCATAGACGGTATGGGTTAACCCCCGGTGGGTCACCAAGGAGCCTGCAATGAGCACGCTGCCTGCGATTGTGTTCCATGGGCTGAAGCCCTGCCCGAAGGAGATCAGTCCGAGACCGATCAGGAACATGACGATATGGCGCAGGGTCCGGCTTGGCAGATACGAAACAACCCCGATCAGCCCGGCCAGGGCGATGTTCCATGGGGCATACTCCTTGCCGTAGAAGACAACGAAGATGGCTGCGCCAATCATCGCTAGCTGGAGGATTCGCAGCAGCCCGGAAGGAATGGCTTTGCGGACCAGCAGGGAGTTGGGCTCGTCGATGTCCGGAAGCAGTGCGCTAACCAAAGCCACTGCGGCAGCCGGCAACGTGACAGGCACTTCGCTCATGCCCATGACGGATAACGTAACCCCTGTGCTAATAATCAAATGAGCTCTGCCCATCATGATGACAATCTTCCTTTCTAAGCTCAATGCTGACTATGGGATCGATGGAGTTGCCGGTCTTCACGTCCAATAGCCCAGGGTCATGAGAATATATGTTCGGTTCATTAGTATAGCAAAATCATCCTCTTTTTGTCTACCCCTTCCACTTTGGTTAGGCTTAAAAATGGTTGTCCGATTCTCTGATATGGGATACAATTTGATCACTTGCCCCAAGGTTACGACCAGGGACGAATGTACGGGAATCTCATCAGGAGTTTCACATCTTCAAGAAAGGATGACTTCCGAGTGAATCGCTCACGAATTGCCGATCTCAGCCTGCTTCTGGTGGCCATGATGTGGGGATCCACGTTCCTCATCGTTCAGCATGCGGTCCGCGTGCTCCCGCCGATGGCCTTCAATTCGGTCCGCTTTTTGGGAGCGGCCCTGCTCCTTGTATTGATCATTACCCTCTTTTACCGGAGCCAGTGGAAGCTAATATCCGGCAAAATGCTGCTGCATGCTTGCCTGCTAGGTCTTTTTTTATTTATAGGGTATGCCTTTCAAACCGCGGGCCTTCTGTACACAACCACGTCCAATACAGGCTTTATTACCGGCTTGTCCGTCGTGCTGGTCCCTTTCATATCCTATGCCCTGTTAAAGCACTCCATCTCCAGATTCACCTGGATCAGTGCCTTGCTTGCGGCAGCGGGTCTGTATCTGCTTACCTTCACCGGTTCCGGCATGAGCTTGAATAAGGGGGATTTGCTCGTATTCGTTTGCGCCATCGGTTTTGCGCTCCATATTGGTTATACGGGCGTTTATGCCAGTCGATACCCTGCTTTGCTGCTGGCGGCGCTCCAGATGGCTGTCGTGGGAGTATTTAGCTTAGCGGCATCTGCACTAACCGAACATGTCGGCAATGTGACCGACCTGATGGAGAAGCTGACCCAGCCGAACGTGCTGTTGGCACTGGTTGTATCCATCGGACCCACCAGCGCATTCGCCTTCTGGATCCAAACCGTCTGTCAAAAATATACGACGCCATCCAGGGTCGCCATCATCTATGCAACGGAGCCAGTATTCGCCGCGCTGACCGGAATCCTGTTCGCGGGAGAGCGGCTTACGCTCATCGGCGGCATCGGTTGTCTGTGCATTTTGGCGGGAATGGTGATTGCGGAATTGAAGTCTGCGCCACAGAAGGTACAATAGAGTTAAAGACAGAGACAGAAACAAAAGGAGAGATACCCATGACAACTTACAAATTGATGGCCATCGACATTGACGATACCTTGATCAATGACGATAAAGAAGTAACCCCCGGCGTCCAGCAGGCGCTTGAGCAAGCCGTAGCCCACGGTGTCGTTGTGACACTAGCAACCGGACGTGCCTATGCGTCTGCTCAAGCAATTGCGCGTCAAACCGGACTCAATGTTCCCATTATCACCTACCAGGGTGCCTTAATTAAAAATCTGCTCGACGAGAAGGTTCTCTACGAACGCTTCGTACCCGTCGATGCAGCCGTGAAGCTGTATGAATACTGCGTAGAGCACAATCTCCATCTGCAAACCTACATCGATGACAAGCTGTATGCCCGCGAAGAGAATCAGAAGCTGATCGATTACTGCGCCCTAAACCGGACGCCGTATTATATCGAGCCTGATTTTATGAAGATGGTTCAGAAACAGACCCCGAAAATGCTCATCATTAACGATCCCGACTATCTGGATGAACTGATCCCTGTATTCCGTGAGCTGCTGGGCGATGACATGCATATTACCAAATCCAAACCGCATTTTCTGGAGTTCATGCATAAGGAAGGCACTAAGGGACATGCCCTCACCTTCCTTGCGGATCATTTCGGCTGCGATCTCAAGGAAACCATCGCTGTCGGCGACTCCTGGAACGATCACGAGATGCTGGAAGCCGCCGGTCTAGGCGTCGCCATGGGCAATGCGATCGAGCCGCTTAAAGCGATTGCCGATTACGTTACGCTCGGGAATAACGAGGACGGCGTGAAGCATGTCATTGAAAAATTCGTGCTCAACCAAGGTTAATATACGGGACAAATAGATCTACACAAACAAGCCTCCATGATATCCATGGGGGCTTGTTTGTGTCCATAAAAAACGCAGCCATTGCGTTCCCTAACCGGTCACCTGGAGTGGCGCAAAGGCCTTGCGCCTGTCCGTTATTCCCGGTCCGGGTTAAACGTTAGAATCGGCTTCAGAAGTGCCGCATCGTTAAACTCCAGCAGGCCTACCTCCATGCACAGCTCCATCAATTTATGAATGCCGTTGAATTGCTGCAGATTCCGCTTATGAATGACGGATAACGCTTCGCGAACCATTTTTTGTGCCTGCTCAATGCTCTGATGCTCCACGGCCTGAATAATCTCCTTGATACTCTCCAAGTAATATACAGTCCGCCTTAGCGAGCGAATCAGCAAAATCTGCCTCACTTGCGACGGGGTGTACAGCCGGTATCCATTCTCGGGGTTTCGATCCGGAGTGATCAAACCTTCCTTCTCCCAGTGACGGATGGCGGACGACTCCACGTTGGTCAGCTCGGCGACCTCGCCGATTGTCATATGGGCTTTGAGCTTTTTGTCCTTGATGATGTTAAGCTCGGGATTCTCAAGCAATGCAAGCGTTTCATCCGCAATGTTTTTTTCCTGCAAAAGTTTGACCTGCTCCCCATTCACGACCCAGAGGGCTTCATCCATCTCCCTCTTCTGAATATGGCGAATCACATCATAAGTCACCGCGTAACCAAAGCCCGGAAACATGGCGCGCAGACAACGGAAGTAGGCCATATGCATTTGCGTGTATAAACGGTAGCCTTTCTCGTTCCGGGCAGGAGGGGGTACCACTCCCCAAGCTTCATAATGCCTTAAAGCACTCGTGCTGATGTGCAGCTCTTTGGCGATATCTTTCGGCTTGTAGTAATGCATGCCGTTCCCTCCCCAATCACGATTGAGAACCTACTTTACCAGAATCGCAAGCCATTGGCAAACCTTAAATTAAAACATTAAAGTGCTATGAGAAGGCATGCGGGATAACACCGTTGACTTGGTTAGATTCGCTACAAGACATCTTCTCACTTGCATCAATGTTGTATATTGAGTGGTGTAGAGACGAGTTGAACTTATTCTTAACAACGGGAGGCTGATTATGATGAACGTGCACATAACCGAGGATGTTCCACAGAATAAAGAATACATGGATCTAAGAGTAGATGCAGGACTGCCTGAGGTGGAGATTGCGGCCATAGAGACAGCGCTAAACCGCAGCGTGCTGTCCCTTCTGGCCAGAGACGGCCATGACCGGCTGATTGGGATGGGAAGGGTCGTAGGTGACGGCACTTTCTATTTTCAACTGGTGGATATTATGGTTGCGGCCTCTCACCTTGATCAGGGTGTTGAAGAGATGATTGTGTCCGAGCTGCTCTCCCGCCTGGAAAAAATAGCGCCAAGCGGAGCCGAGGTCACTGTCATCACGGACGTGCCCGGAATCAAGCTGTACCAACAGGCCGGCTTCAAGCTGCTGTACCCTGATCGATACGGCATGGCCAGGTCTGTGTAAGAGAGCGGTGCCTTCAAACCTGTGTAAGGCATCCCACTGGGCTGCGTAATCGCTTCCGCTACATTTTCATGCTCCTAGTCACAAGAACTCATAATTTTCTTCACATGCTCAGCTTTACTGTCAACCCCGCCATCGCCACACGGACTCCCTCTGGAAGAGGCAGCTCATTCCGAACGTCGACGTCATGCGACATATGGGTATACACCGTTTGGCGAGGCTTCACCTCGGCGAGCAGCTCTGCCGCTTCCTTCATGTCATAAACGGAGCGCGTCTCGAATTTGGCGGTTTCATGAACAAAGCTGGTTCCCAGCACCAGGAGATCCACGCCCTTCAGCGGTTCCTTTTCGGCAGGGCTCAGATTAATCGAGTCTGAATTGTATACCCATGTGTACCCTTCCTTCTGGAACCGGTACGCGTAGGAGTACCCGTTCTGTCCATGGTTTACCTTCCAGCAGGAAATCTCCCAGCCGCCAAGCGTCATCCCATCGTCCACAGCCGTCATCTCCATCTGGCGCGGAAGCCATGGATACTGGCGTACAATCTGCTCCAGCACCTCGGCAGGGGCGTATAACCGACCTTTTTCCCTCTGCCATCTGCAGGCATCACTCCATTCCGGAAGACCGCCGATATGATCAAAATGGGCGTGCGTAATCAGCATATCGCTCATCTTCCGCTTTCCCAGCCCCTCCATCATAGAGCGCCAATCCGGGCCGCAGTCGATCATGAAAGTCGTTTCTTCGCACCCCACCATCACGGCAGAGCGCAAACGCCGATTGATTCCCGTATTCCGAGCTTCCGTGCATACCTCACAATCGCAATATACCCGCGGAACGCCCATGGCATCTCCCGTTCCCAAAAAAGTCAATGTATCCCCGCGCACATGACATCCCCCATTTGTGTTTATCGATTCGTTCTTGGTTACGCAAACCTTTTTCCCTATATTGTATAAGCGCACGAAGAAAAAACATAGACCGCCCGGATCATCCCGGACGGTCTTTCGTCATTCCTGCCTAAAGATACGGTATCATAGCCATTCACTAAGCAAAAGAGGGCTTATTATCGTCAACAGCTCCGCTGATGACCTTGACGTATTTCTTATCTACACCTTCCACGGAAGGACCAACATATACACTATTCTTGCTTGGGCGTCTAACCGAGCGCTTCCGGGATTTCAGCGTACTCATCATCGGTACGGGTCCCCTAACCACCCAGCTGCTGCTATTGGCGGACCCCTGCGGATGACCTGACGTTCTCTTCTTCTCATTCCTGCTCACGACGAATCCCCTCCAACTAAATGCCTGATGGTACGAAGCAGCTCACGATTCTGTTCTACAACCTCCGCGAGATCTTCATCCGTAAGAATCTCATGTCCAGTAAAATGCACGGACAATACATGATTTACACCTAAAGGATAGCAGAACACATACACCTGCGCAACTTCCTCTTCGTGATAAAATGCCCATTTTCCACTATTATAGACATCTATCACGTAAATCGACTGGTTACTTGGCGAATGTTCCGTATTCCCATCGAACGGGAAATACCGTCCTCTACCTACATTACCCCCAATTTGGGCAATGCCTTCATCTCTTCGGCCCCAGAACGCGGCGCCGGTCACCCTGAAGTCCCCTGCAGCAGGTGGGAGCAAGGAGTTTCGGACAGCTTCACTCAGTGCATGATATTTTTCCGCTTCATCAATCACATGCACATTTCGGTTATATTCCCAGAAAAAATGCAGCACGCTTTGCTTGCGCCTCAGCTCCGCATCCTTCTGCTCAATCACGGTGCTCGGGTTGTTGTAGAACCCTTCGGTTTCGATCGCACTCAGAATATGCCCGCAAGCGACATCGACCGCTGATTTGTAATCATCATCGCTTCGCAGTTCGTATTCGAGCAGCGTTAAGCCCTGCAGGTCGGAGAGTAGATGGTAATCCTTAACGATAACGTCTTGAACGGAACTGCTGTCTGCCTCCACTTGATCCGGGATGATGCAGTACACTCTTCGCCGCCCGAGCTTTCCCCAATACAGCCCCATCTCGAACAACGTGTTGTCGCGAGTAACAAATACATGTTTGCCTCGAATGAGGGCCACATCATCCGGAGAAAAGACGAACACACCAAAATCACTGGACGCCAGCTGCTTCTCCAAAGCTTCCATCGTATACATGTTCGCCCCGAACGTCCCGCCGTACCAAGGTGTCACTTGAGCGGATCGTTTGATCTGTTCGTGGATCGCCCGTGCATACTTGATGGCCTCTCTGGAAGAACCTATGAATAAATTCGGCTTCGGTATGGTCATAGGCACATCCTATTCTCCCTTTGTTATACATTTTAGTCTTATTCGACCATTATAACAAAGTTGCCTATTTTTGGGTGAAAATTATGGCAGGCGCATGTTGGTATAGTATATGCTAAGGTCTCAAAACAGACCCCATAAATAACCATGTGCCTGTGTCCCGATCTTCAATGGCAAAGAAAAAAGGGCGGTCAACATTCATGGCGATCGGCTCGGTAAGCTGAACGGCTCCTGTCTCAACCATAACCGCTGTAATCGCGGCGGCCTCCGTGCCCTTCTCACTGACATCCACCACCGTTTTGTGTTTTACCTTTTCAATCCAAAATTTCTCTCCATCGTCTGCCATGGCGCTAAAATCAGCTGCATCCCTGTCGAATGCCTGAATCATTCCCAGGCTTTGAAGCGCATCCGGCAGCTCGAAGGTCTGTTCCACCTTAAATTTGGGCAGCCCAAGCTGGATGGTCTCATGCGAGAAATCGTCTTTCCAGGCGGACGCATCCTTCCACAACTGCTGCTGCAGCTCATCCATAGATGAGGTTTCCTTTGGCAGGATGACCAGCATATGCATTCGGCCATCTCCATAAGGAATGCGGATGGCCTGCCAGGACGCCCCTTCTTTGTAACTGTATCGTGCTTCCCGCTTCATCATCGGAATTTTTTGCGTGGTGCCGTCAGAAAGCGTGAATTCTTCCTCTACGGTATTCGCCGGATCAAATTCATCCATCCACCCGCCGTTAAAATAAATGGCATTGATCAGCACCGCAACGCCGCCCGGAGGTTTATCATATATCGAAGGGATCATGCCGCTGGTCTTGTCGTTTACCCACTGGTTTATAGCATCCATGGCATCGGCATGCATCAAGTTGGCCTCCTTAACTTCAGCACGATAGCTATCCTTAACGGTCTGCAAATACGGCTTCTTCATCTCAAGTCCTTGCTGGTGCCACACGGAATTGGCCACATTCAGCACGACGCCTCCCCCGTTCTCCAGTAAGGAGCGCAGCTGGCGGTTGCCTTCGTTGATATCGTCCACACTCATGCCCTTCCATCCAAGTACATCGGACATCTCGGCAGCCGTATCGCCGACTGTGCCGTTATAAGCAAGTGCCAATGCTTGCGTAATGCTATATGGAGAAATAATCAGATTACCGTTCTTGTACTCAGGGCTATTCGATAACGCTTGATGCAAGCGTAAGCCAAAATCATTCTGCGCTTCCACCATGCCGGTATCAATCTTGATCAACACCTCTTTGCGTTCCTGAGCCGACAATTCCTTCACTTTTGGCTGCTTATGCACAATCGCTTGCGGTTCCCCTGACTGGATCTCGCTGCCCTGAGCGCAAGCGGTAAGCCCAATAAGCAAGCACAGGCCTGTGAGTACCTTTCTTTTTCGCATAACCTTGTCCCCCTTCAATGTCAGATTCTTTGTCTATCTGCTATTGACGGAATGACACCACCTAATGTTTCATATAAAGGATCATTTATCCAAATTCAGTTGGCAATCAACTTCATCACCGTTACAATGTAGAGAACTCGCACCGTACTTAAGGCATATACAGAATACAGAGCGAAAGGAGTTTCTACATATGCAAAAAATTCGTCTTGAAGGCAGCAAAGTTACGCTAAGATCCAGAAAACCCGAGGATACCCCAGTTTTATATAATTTGATCTATGGCAATGAGAATCCGGAATGGAAAAAATACGACGCTCCTTATTTCCCGCTCAAGCAGATTTCCTATGAAATTTTTGAAACACAGTGGAACGCCGACTTCGAAACCGATCAATTTCCGAATGACCTGCTCATCGAAGCCGAGGGAAAAACGATTGGCATCGTCACGTTTTATTGGGAGCATGAAGCCTCACGCTGGCTGGAAGCCGGAATCCTGATTTACGATCCGAGCCATTGGAGCGGTGGCTACGGTACGGAAGCACTGTCGCTCTGGATTGAATGCCTGTTTCAAAATCTCACCATCGCCCGTGTCGGCATCACCACCTGGTCCGGCAATCCGAGAATGATGCGCTGCGCGGAGAAGGTTGGCATGCAGCTTGAAGGCCGCATGCGGAAGTGCCGGTATTACGAGGGCGTCTACTACGATTCCATTCGTATGGGCATTCTGCGAGAAGAATGGGAAGCGCAGAAAGCGCGCGTGTAGGGCAAGATGTACTGCGCAATTCGTATACGTGGAATATTTGCAGCGCATGAGGCGTTATTCAGACGATTGCTAATGTTCTATAAATACCAAGAAAGCGAGCCGGCCAGGAGATCCTGGACGGCTCGCTTTCTCTCTTTTTGATTGACGGGTCATTACGAAACGCAACCCATACTCAACTATCCCTCATGAACCCATCCAATCGCTCCGTTTGCCATCAAGCATCATAGCCCGGCCAGTACCTGATACCAGACTCCACGCTTGGAATACAGCGTCTCGCGTACCTCATCCCATCCACCCAGATACTCGATATCAAATAGCCCCGGCGGGTTGAAAAACCGATCCTTCGTCTGTTCAAACACCGATTCTTCAACCGGACGGAACCCATATTTCACGAAGATGTTCTGCGCCTCCGGTGTGCGCAAGTACTCCACAAAAGCGGCCGATACATCCTGAGTGCCGTGCTTTTCAGCAAAACGTTGGACGACTGCAGCCGGATTCTCGATCAGCATCGTATGCTGCGGCACAACGATATCATACTGGACGCCTTGGGCAATCCGGGCAAGCAGCTCGTTCTCATACGTTACGATCACATCTCCGACCCCGTATTCAAAAGCCGCCATGGAAGCCCGCCCGCTTTTATCGAGCGACTCCACATTGCGGTGAACCGCTTCAAGAAAAGCTTTCGCTTCGGCAGGATCACGCTTTCCATTCTCTTCCGATTGTTTCAGCCCCGCGCCGTAGATCGCGTTAATATCCCACTGGGCGCCGCCCGAGGTCTTCGGATTCGGATACAGCACCTTGACGTCCGATCGGGTCAGATCGTCGAAATCCCGTATCCCTTTCGGATTTCCCTCGCGCGTACCGAGAACGACAATCGATCGTGTCACCATGCCGTTATACGGCTGGGATTTCCATTCCGGGTCCACAAGCCCTTCCCTGACCAGCTTGTCGATATCCCCTTCCATGGCAAGCAGCGTGACGTCGGCCTCAAATCCGCCCGTGATGGCACGAGCTTGTGTTCCGGAAGCCTCGTAGGATTCCTGAAACCGAATCGTTTCTCCCGTCTGTTCCTTCCACTGCGCTTGGAAAGCAGGAATGATCTCGGACAGGGCATCTCTGGCCACGCTATACGCGCCCAGAACGATCGTTCTCTCTCCGGTTGGGGTTATCACTTCTTCGCTATCGGGCGGGTCACTCGTGCATCCTGCCATAACAAAACTGAAGAGAAGGGCCATGCCAACCAGCAGGAATGAGTTACGTTTCATATTCAAGATCCGCATGAATGAATCCACTTCCCTTCGGATATTTAGAATCATCAGATCATAATTGGCATCGGGTCGACCTTCAGTCGATTCTCCTCGATCCAGCTGTGCTCTTCATTAAAGAGATAAGCCCGGTGAACGAGGACGCGGACCTCTTGACCCGGATACAGCGTTTCCTTCTCCAGTGAACGGTAGGTGATCAGCTTATGTCCCTTAACCTCTACCTCCACCAGCCATTCGCTGCCGCGGAAATGCAGATGACGGACGATCCCCGTCTCTGTTGCGGACAACACGCTGAAATCATGCTTGCTGCCAATCTCGATATATTCCGGACGAATCAGCGCACGCGTCGCATTCTTGTTAGCCGCTGCCTCAAATCCCTTCAGCTCGGCTGCGCTCGAAATCACGGTGGATTCGCCTATGAACGAAGCGACGAACGGCGTCTTCGGCTCCTTGTAAATATCCCAAGGCGTTCCCTTCTGCTCAACACGCCCCTGATTAATAATCATAATTTCGTCCGCGACTTCAATCGCCTCATCCTGGTCATGCGTCACAAAAATCGACGTTATGCCGACCCGCTCGATCAGTTCGCGAAGCCAGGAGCGCAGCTCCTGGCGGATCTTCGCATCGATGGCTGCGAACGGTTCATCCAATAACAGCAGCTGCGGTTCAGGCGCGAGCGCTCTTGCAAAGGCTACACGCTGACGCTGTCCACCGGATAACTGGTGCGGATAGCGGCTCTCGAAACCTGTTAAACCGGTCAGCTCCACCAATTCCATCACCCGGTCCTTGATTATGGCCTTGGGAGTCTTCTTCACCTTCAAGCCGAAAGCGATGTTATCAAATACGGTCATATGCTTAAACAAGGCATAATTCTGGAACACAAAGCCGATTCCGCGCTCCTGCGGCGGCAGATCATTGACCACTTGACCATGAAAGGAGATCTGCCCGGAGTCCGGATTCTCGAGTCCCGCCAGCATGCGCAGGATAGAGGTTTTACCGCCTCCGCTGGGCCCCAGAAGTCCGATCAGATGTCCCTTCTCAATCTCAAAGCTGACATCTTTGACGGCATGAAACGTACCGAAATGCTTGTTCAGATCACGAACTTCCACATGCATATCAATGCACATCCTTTCTTTTTTTGGCCCATTCCATCAGCAGCAAGAGTCCTACCGAGAAGGCAGCCAGTACCAATGCGACGCCATTCGCCGCAGCCACGTTAAAATTCTCCACATCCTGATATACAAGCGTCGTCGCCGTCTGAGTTTTGTTCATGATATTACCGGAGACTACCAGAACCGCACCGAATTCGCCCAATGAACGGGCTACCGTGAGCACCAGGCCATATACGACAGCCCATCGGATAGATGGCCATGTTACCTTTCGGAATGTTGTCCATCCGTAAGCCCCTAGCGTCGCTGCCGCTTGTTCCTGATCATTCCCAATTTCCTGCAGGACAGGCATGACCTCTCGAACCATGAGCGGAAACGTGACGAAGAGTGTCGCGATCACCATGCCCGGGAAAGCATACACCACCTTAAACCCGATCCCTTCAAAAAAACCGCCCATGATGCTGTCAGGTCCGAGCAGCAGTACAATCATCAAACCGCCAATGACCGGCGATACCGCATAAGGCAGATCGACAATGCTGTTCAGAATGCCTTTGATCTTGCGGCTGAGCCAATTCGCCCGTACCAGGTACAACGCCATCATGATGCCAAATAACGTATTAAAGAACGTAACGAATACCACGATAAGACCCGTCATCATCAGGGCATGCAAGGCTTCTGGCCTGAACAGACCTTCGGCAAACCCATTCAGACCTTTATCAAACGCACCGAATGCAATTCGAGACAGGGGGATGATTAGCAGAATGATAAATACGGCGTACGTAAGTCCGATCCACAGACGTCTCAAGCTCGTTTCCCCCTCTGCTGTACGGCATTAATCACCCAGAGGATGATGAAGGAGAGGGTAAGGAGCAGAATAGATACGGCAGCTGCTCCTGCAGGATTATCGCTCTCGACCTCACCGAAAATAAAAACCGATGCAATCAGCGTTCTTCCCGGAATGTTGCCGGCCACCAAGACAACGGCCCCGAATTCGGCCAATGCTCTTGAGAATGCCAGCATGCCTCCGCTTATAATCCCTGGGAGCATCGACGGCAGGATGACTTTAAAAAAGGTTCTCGTCCTGGAAGCTCCCATCGTATATGCCGCTTCTTCCTCCAGCGGGTCGAGCTCCTCCAGCAGCGGCTGAACCGCCCGGATGACAAACGGAAACGTGACAAACATCATCGCTATCACAATCGCGGGCTGGTGGAACACAATTTCAAAACCCAATTTCTCTGCCAAACCACCGAGAAAGCTCCCGGGGCCCAGCAGCAGCAATATCATCAGACCGCCTACGGCTGTCGGAAGTGCAAAGGGCAGGTCGACCAGACTGTTCAGCAGCGTCCTTCCCGGAAACTTATAACGTATGAGCACCCATGCAATCATCGTTCCGATAAGCACGTTGATGAAAGTAGAGATGACGCCCAGCTTGATGGTAAGCAGCACAGCCTTCCACGCTATCGGATCCATAATGCTCTCCGTAAAATGACCCCATCCTGCAGAGAATGATTGCACATATACCCCAAAGATCGGCAGTACGATCAAGGCAAGAAAATAAAGCAGCACGGTACTTCGAAAACCCCAAGTCCAACCTTTATGACGAATCCATGTTGTCATATCATATCCCTCCCGCCTCCGGATGGCATCCCGGTCGACACTTTCACAAACCATCTTTATATTTCCTATTTGTATACTTGGTTTTCTTTACACATACTTTACCAAAAGCTGAATCCCATCGTCAATCCATCTTTTGCACTTTATCGGGTAAAATAATAGAAATGGTAAGAAAAACGTCTATCGGCGTACTTTCTAAGTAGACAGACCGCATTTAGCGGAAGTTTTTCTTGCGAGATAAGGATGCTAAGCCTCGGATGTTTATACTTTCTTATCTCTTAAAAAATGAGGAGGTATTCTACATGCTGTATACCGGTGAATTAGATACGCAAGGCCGCGATGAGATGAGGGATATTACAAGGGAGATCCACTCCTACGTGAAACAGAGCGGGGTCCAGCAGGGAACGGTGCTGATCTATTGTCCGCATACGACGGCGGGGATTGCCATCAATGAGAATGCGGATCCTGATGTGAAACGGGACGTCCTGATGTCGCTGGATGAAGTCTATCCATGGAATCATCCCAAGTATCGCCATGCGGAGGGCAACACCGCTTCCCACCTCAAATCGATCACCTGCGGCCCTTCCCAGACCGTGATCATTCAGAACGGACACCTGCTTCTCGGACGTTGGCAGGGCATTTATTTCTGTGAATTTGATGGTCCGAGGCAGCGCCAATATCATGTGAAGATCATGGAAGGATGATCCCTTAAATAAGATTTTATGTTGACGCCAGCACATGTATAACAACACAAAAAGAAGACAGGCACATGCTAGGGGGCGTGGACCTGTCTGTATTTTATTCATTAGGTGATTGACGTTTCAACGCTAGATCGTTGTAACGGATTGAAGTATCAAACTACACGTCTTGGCAACATTTCAAAATCAGACCCTGCTGTATAGACTCCGGCATAACACTTTGATATGGGTAAGAGCGGCTGGTTTAATCTCATCAAAACCAATTCTGTCCTGAATATAATACGATATAAATCCATGCAGCGACAAAAACAAAGTCAGCGGAACGGTTCGCCGTTCTTCCTCACTGTATTTCTCCTCAAGCAAATACTGACGGACCAGCATAGCAAACATTTCAAAACAGCGTCCCTGCTCAGAGCGACAGTAGGACAGCAGTTCTTCGTCCCGAATCATGAACATGATTTCGTATTGGTAAGGATTATCCAGACCGAAACGAACGAATTCCAGCATCAGCTGCTCCAGCTTCGATACCCCGTCACAGGGGGGCTTTCCTGAGATTTCCAACAGCAAATCATTTAGATCATTAAAGTCCTTCATGACAATGGCGTAGAAAAGCTCCGCCTTTTCCTTAAAATGATAATACAAGGAGCCATGGCTGTAACCCAGATGCTGCCCGATGCTTCGCATCGATATGGCCCTGTATCCTTTGGTTATGAACAAATGCCTGGCTGCTTCCAGTATCCGCTCTCTCGACAACTCGCGTTCTACTGCTCTTCTTGCCATATTATTTTATTCCCCTTCAATAAAATAAAGCCGCTCTCCCTCTGTGATCAAGGACTGCCCCTGTGTCAAATCCACCATCCAAGTCATAAAGCTCTCCGCATCACCATCGAGCGGCAAGCAGGTCAAGGTCACCGTGTCGGCAAAGTTTGTCTCTCCCATACGAACGCCCCGGTTACGAAGCTCGTTCTCCACCTTACCCAGCCAGGTATAATCCAGCTCCACGAAAATCTCCCGATGCAGAACCCTTGTAATCGGTTCGCCTGACTCAATCGCAGCCACGGCTCCGTCGGTGTACGCCCGGATCAATCCGCCCGCACCCAGCATAATGCCGCCAAAATAACGCGTGACCACAATGGCTACATTCTTCCGCCCCTGATTGCGGATCACCTCGAGAATCGGCTTACCCGCCGTTCCGCTCGGTTCCCCGTCATCCGATTGCTTCTGAATCTCATCCCGCTCTCCGATCATATAAGCAGAACAATTATGGGTAGCATTCCAATGTTTTTTCTTGATCTCTTCAATAAAAGTGACGGCTTCCTCTTCGGTTTCAACTGGCATTACGTGCCCGATGAAACGCGATTTCTTGATGACGATCTCTTTGGAGCCCGTCTGACGTACCGTTTTGTAACGATCCAGCATGAAACTACAACCACCTCTATATTGCCAAGAAAGCAGTCCACGGCAATGATATGCCAGCGGACTGCTTCCTTCAGCGTCTTACGTCTAATCTAATGAAAGTGTCAGGTTATTCGGAAAGTCTAGCTTCCAATTCGGCCTTCTCTTTCTCATACCCAGGTTTGCCGAGCAATGCGAACATATTTTTCTTGTACGCCTCTACGCCCGGTTGGTCAAACGGGTTGACACCCAACAGATAGCCGCTGATACCGCAGGCCTTTTCGAAAAAGTATACCAGATATCCGAACGAATAGGGAGTGAAATCTGGAATTGTCACAATCAAATTCGGAACTTGTCCGTCTGTATGAGCCAGCATAGTGCCTTGGAAGGCCTTTTTGTTGACAAAATCCAATGTTTTCCCGGTCAGGAAGTTCAATCCGTCCAAATCATCCGGATCCGATTCAATCGTAATATGCTCGGATACGTTCTCAACCTGAATGACCGTCTCGAAGATGTTGCGGCTGCCTTCCTGGATGAATTGACCCATGGAGTGCAGATCGGTAGAGAAATCGACGGATGCCGGGTAGATCCCCTTGTAATCCTTGCCTTCGCTCTCGCCGTAAAGCTGCTTCCACCACTCGGATACAAAATGCAGGGAAGGCTCGTAGTTCACGAGGATCTCGATGCCTTTGCCTTTACGGTAAAGCGCGTTACGAACCGCCGCATATTGGTATGCCTCGTTCTCGGCTACGTTCGGGCTGCTGTATTCCTTGGATGCGTCAGCCGCGCCTTGCATCATTTCTTCAATGTTAATGCCTGCCGTAGCAATCGGAAGCAGACCCACCGCTGTCAGCACGGAATAACGTCCGCCCACATCGTCAGGGATGATAAAGGACTCGTAGCCTTCCTCGGAAGCCAGCTTCTTGAGGGCGCCCTTCGCTTGATCTGTCGTAGCGTAAATACGTTTGCGAGCTTCTTCCTTGCCGTATTTCTTCTCCAGTTCCGCACGGAAAATACGGAATGCGATAGCCGGCTCCGTCGTTGTGCCGGATTTGGAAATGACGTTGACGGAGAAGTCTTTGCCTTCAATCAATTGAAGCAGGTGGGTCACATAAGTGGAGCTGATGTTGTTACCCGCAAAATAGATTTCCGGTGTCTTGCGCTGGTCCTTCGACAGCTCATTATAGAACGAATGCGACAGCATTTCGATGGCCGCGCGTGCCCCGAGGTAGGAGCCACCGATTCCGATAACGATCAGAACGTCCGAATCGCTTTGGATTTTGGCAGCCGCTTTCTGGATGCGCGAGAATTCTTCTTTATCATACTGCGTCGGCAGGTCGATCCAGCCCAGATAATCAGAGCCGGCTCCCGTACCGTTATGTAACTGTTCATGAGCTGTGCGGATCGGCTCAGCGAAATAATCAACTTCGTGCTGATTAACAAAAGTCAGTGCTTTACTGTAATCAAACTTGATTTTTTTAGACATGCCTTAAAACCTCCTGTGAATTTAGAAATAGGATACTTTAATTTAATAACGACCGCAAGTTTCACGGGCCAACTGTCATCTATTCTTCATGCGCGGATCTCCTTACCGCTTCCATTCCTCACAAACGCTGGCTTCGTTTCGGGAACCCATGCTAAGATAGAGTGGATCAGGAATCCATAATCGAAGGTGATATAGCTATGAAAAAAATCGGGTTTATCGGACTGGGCACCATGGGCGCTCCCATGGCCTCCAATCTGCTGAAGCAGGACTACGATGTGACCGTGTATAACCGCACCCACGAAAAATGCCGTCCGCTCGCCGAACAGGGAGCCTCCATTGCGGAGACGCCTCGTGAAGCGGCTGAAGGACAAGATCTTGTTATTACGATGGTAAGCAACGACCGATCCATCCGCGATGTATTCTACGGAGAGAACGGTCTGCTTGGCTCCCTGAAGAGCGGGATGACCGTCATTGACTGCAGTACGATCTCCGAGAGCCTTGTCAAGGAGATTGCTTCCGCCGTATCCGGTCTCGGCGCTTCCTTCCTGGATGCCCCGGTAACCGGCAGCAAGCCTGCAGCGATTGATGGAAACTTGGTCTTCATGGTTGGCGGCGATGCCGCGGTCATCGAAGCCCATGCAGACGTATTTGACACCCTGGGCAAAAAAGTTATCCACATGGGACCTAACGGAAGCGGCGCTGTCGCGAAGCTTGCGCATAATACCATTGTGGGCATTAACAATCTGGCGCTTGCCGAAGGCTTCGCCATCGCCGCGAAGTCAGGCATTCCCGCTGACAACTTCCTGGAGCTCGTGCAGTTGGGATCAGCTGGCAGCAAAGCGGCAGAGCTGAAGGGACGCAAAATTATCGAGGGCGATTTCAGCAACCAGTTCTCGCTTGCGCTCATGCTCAAGGACCTTAAGCTGGCCTCTTCACTCACCGATGGCATCGGAATGCCTTCCCCTATGCTGAATCTGGCTAAGAGCCTGTTTCAAGCCGGTGCCAGCGAAGGCTATGGCGAAGAGGATCTTTCCGCTGTCGTGAAATGCTATGAAGCCTGGATCGGCCAGAAAATCGGCGAACAGCAGCCATAATACCAGCTAAGCCATGCTTTACCTTACACTGGCCTCCTTTATACTGGTTCCGGATCATCCGGACCAGGAGAAGGAGCCAGTTTTTTTGGTCTTTTCATGATTTTTCCTTCCAGAAGAAACTTTTTGCATTTTATTTCGTCTACTATGCGAAGGGAGGAAATACAACATGAAATGGACCAAAGGTTTAAAAGCAGTGACAGCCGCTGCCCTATTAACCACTGTACTATCTTCGGTAACAGCTGTATCACCGGCTTCTGCTGCAGCCAAACCAACCGCTTCGATTAACAATGTGACCGCAAGCGGTGAAGTGCTGATTAAGCAGGGCTCCACCTTTGTTACCCTAACCGATCTCAAGCCTCTGGGTAACTATGTCATGAAGTACGACAACAGCAAGAAACAGGTGACGATTCAGGGTGACCACCGAACGGTGATTCTCACGGCGGGTAGCACCCGCATGGAAGTGAACGGAGTTCAGAAGACGCTGCCCGCTGCCCCGCTGCTCCATAAAGGCAAGACCATGATTCCCCTGAGGGCCGTAGCCCAAGCTTTTGATGCCGACATCGACTGGAATGGTTCTCTAAAGACGGCTTATATCAATAAAGCAGATGCCGTTATGCTTGCTGACTTAAAGAGCTCCGATCTGGCCACCGCCCGGAATGCTGCAGCCAAGCTGCCTTATTCATCCCAACTGCAGAAACCTGAGCTGGAAATGCTCCCTGTGGAAATGCAAGGCGTGAATTATTATTTTCCAAAAGGCAACTCCAATCGCTTCTTCCTGGTCGATAACGACATCGCTGAATATTACGAGATCCAGGGTGGCGTCAAATACTTGAAATGGCAAGGCAAGCTGGACTACTCCGCCAAAGCGGCTGCGAATCAGAACCTGTTCTTCCTGCCCCCGATTCAAGCAGAGATCGGTAAGCAGCCGGATGCCAGGAACTGGACTGTAGCCGAATTCGCATTCCGTTATCCTTCCGGCGTCACCAGCTACAAACTGCTCGACCGCGGCAAGGAATGGGGCGAAGGATACGTAGAGCTTGATAACCACTCACCAGGCTACAAAGGCGAGATCGTGCCGATTCCGGAAGAATGAGTCCATTATAACAACCACCGTTAACGGCATGCGTTGATATCCGGCATTGACAATAAGGGTTCAAAGCCAACGGCTTTGAGCCTTTTTGTTGTGCATTTACGGACACGAAATTACATGCAGCATTTAATTTATTACATGGTCGGATAAGAGCAGCAATAATCCGTAACGGTGCGGATTTCCAGCTTAAAGCTTGAATTGCCCGGAACGTTAAAGGTCGCAGCCCCTTGAATCTCTAACCACTCCTGCTCACCGGGCAGCAGGACACGCAAATCGCCCGACAAAATTTCCATAATCTCAGGGCCATCCGTGCCGAATTCATAGCTTCCCGGAAGCATGATGCCGAGCGTTACCTTCTCGCCACTGTCCAGCAGCACCGTACGGCTGGTTACCTTCCCCTCATAGTAAACGTTGGCTGCCTTTGTAACGGTAGCATTCTTAAATTGTGTCATCGACAAACTCTCCTCCTCCAACATCGTTATGGCTTGATATATGGACGGCACCCGCATGATGCGGGTGCCGGAAAATCAATATGGAGTAAGATCCGCCTGGATTACAGCAAGCCTTTTACGCGGCTAACCACATTCTCAACGGTAAATCCGTACTCGGCAATGACACGGTCGCCAGGAGCCGAAGCGCCAAATGTGTTGATGCCCAGGATGTCGCCTTTGTCTCCGACATAACGCTCCCATCCGAACGGATGAGCCATTTCAATAGCCAGACGGGCTTTTACGTCAGGAAGCAGCACGAAATCTTTGTATGCCTGATCCTGGCTGTCGAACAGATCCCAGCTCGGCATGCTGATGACGCGTACATCGATGCCTTCTTCAGCCAATGCTGCTTGCGCTTTAACGGCAAGCTGAACCTCAGAACCCGTTGCAATGATTTGAGCTTGCACGTTGCCATCCTTCGCATCGGCAACAACATAAGCGCCGCGTTTGATGCCTTCACGTGCATGGTCCACCGTACCTGGAAGAATCGGCAGATTCTGACGTGTCAACACCAAAGCTACAGGACGGTCGGTGTTCTCAACCGCATAAGCCCATGCCGCGGAAGTTTCGTTGGCATCCGCAGGACGGATCACCGTCAGGCCTGGAATAATGCGCAGGGAAGCCAATTGTTCAATTGGTTCATGCGTAGGGCCGTCTTCACCGACAGCGATACTGTCATGAGTCAGCACATACGTAACCGGCAGCTTCATGATCGCAGCCAAACGTACAGCCGGACGCAGATAATCCGTAAATACGAAGAACGTACCGCCGAAAATCTTCAGTCCGCCATGGAGGGCGATACCGTTCATGGCACCGGCCATTGCGAATTCACGAACACCATAGTACACGTTACGGCCTTCGTAGCTGTTCGCTGTGAAAGAGGCCAGGTCGTTCAAGTGAGTCATCGTGGAGCTTTCCAGGTCAGCCGATCCGCCGAGCAGCTGCGGTACGCCTGCAGTCAACCCGTTCAGCGCTTTACCGGAAGCTACGCGAGTGGAAACCGCTTTGTCATCCGCGCTGTATTTCGGAAGGTCTTTGTCCCATCCTGAAGCCAGTTCACCGGATTCGCCGCGCTCGAATTGCGCTGCCAGTTCCGGGTAAGCCTCTTTGTATTTCGCAAACTGATCAACCCAAGCTTGATAAGCCGCAATACCGCGCTCTTTCACTTTGCCAAAATGCTCGCGCACTTCCTCAGGCACATAGAAGTCCTCTTCATATACCCAATTATAGAAATCCTTGGTCAGCTTCGCTTCATCAGCTCCAAGCGGAGAACCGTGCGTACCGCCATGGCCGCCTTTACCTTGTTTGTTCGGGCTGCCGTAACCAATGACGGTCTTCACTTCGATCAGCGTCGGACGGTTCGTATCGGCTTTCGCTTCCTCGATCGCTTTCTCGATCGCAGGCAAATCGTTGCCGTCTTCTACGCGCAGCACTTGCCAGCCATAAGCATCGAAGCGCTTCGCTACGTTCTCGGAGAATGCCAGGCTAAGCTCGCCGTCAAGGGAGATATCGTTGGAATCGTACAACATGATCAATTTGCCAAGCTTCAAATGACCTGCCAGGGAAGCTGCCTCGGAAGCCACGCCCTCCATCATGTCACCGTCGCCGCAAATCGCATACGTATAGTGATCAACCACATTGAAGCTGTCTTTATTGTAAGTCGCGCCCAAATGAGCTTCAGCCATTGCCATACCTACAGCCATAGCCACGCCTTGTCCAAGCGGACCTGTCGTTGCATCAACGCCGGCCGTGTGGCCGAATTCCGGGTGACCCGGGGTTTTGCTTCCCCATTGACGGAACTGCTTCAGATCCTCAATGGACAAGTCATAACCGCTCAGGTGAAGCAGACTGTAGAGCAGCATGGAGCCATGTCCTGCAGACAAGACAAAACGGTCGCGGTTAATCCACGCCGGCTGGTCCGGGTTATGGTTCATCGTCTTCGCGAACAGTTGGTAGCCCATAGGTGCAGACCCCATCGGCATGCCCGGATGACCGGAATTGGCTTTTTCGATCGCGTCGATCGCCAATGTCCGGATCGTTGCGATGGACAGATTGTCGATCGTTTGGTTATGTTCAGTTGTCATGATTCGTCCTCCTCAAATCTTTTCCATAGTAAGCTTCGAAAATGAAGGCTTCTTACGTCCCTCCAACCCCAATCCATATGGTATCAGAGCAGTTAGGAATGTTGAGAATATCATTTTGACTCTTATTGTATCACCACACGTCTTTCATTTCCATAACGTAATTGTCAAAGTTGTGTAAAGGCCGTCAGGGAGAGCGACATCCCCCTTGCATTATTTCCCTTAATAGTTCGGTTATAACCGGATTCGACATCCGTTAAACGATTTTATGGACTTCGGCGGTATGGAAAAAGTTACTTTACTCGACAAATGAAAAAGCTTCGGCCTAAGCTGCACATTAGACAGCTTAGGCCGAAGCTTGAGGCGGTACATCAGCGCGTGCCGCGTTTTTTGGCTTTGAGGAGGCGATCCATGGAGGAGCCTCCTTCCGGAGCCGGCCCGGTTCCCTCGGGCCGGCCTTGGCCGTTCCCCTGCGCCTGCGGCGGCGGGGGAGGCGGCGGGGGCGCGCTTCCCTTGCGCGCGCCCTGGCTTGCGGCCGGCTTCGCCTGGGCCGGCCGCTCTTCCCGCAGCGGGGCATCCGCCCGCTGCGAATCGCGCGCCTCCGGCGGGGCCTTGCGGCCCCTTGCCGGAGCTGCGCCGGGTGCCGGGGCGGGGTTCCCGCCCCCGGCACCGTGGCCCGCGCCGCTGCGCTCGCGCGCGGGCGGGGCCTGCGGCGGCTTCGCGGAGCTGCCGCCGTAGAATTCGGCGGCGCGGGCTTTGCGCGCCGCCAGCCGCTCGAGGCCGGCGTCACGCGCGGCCTCGCCAGCAGGTGCCGGCCGCCTGCGGAGCAGGGCGGCCAGCCTAGCGCCGATGGCGCCCCATGGCAGAGCCAGGCGCCGCACGGCGATGTCGGCGACCCATAGCAGCAGGGCCGCCGCCAACAGCGGATAGCTCCAATCATGGAGATTCATCCGCGAGGTTGCCTGCCGGTCAAACACTTCGGCCGGGTTGTCCCAGGATAACACGCGGCCTCCGGTCGCCTCGGCCAGCCGCTTCATGGCTTCCTCGCCGCTGCCGGACGACAACCGGTATTCCGGAGAATACGGAACCACAAAACCGGTGCCTGGCGCAGCCTGCAGCGCTTCTTCCCCGCTGGCATCCTCAAGAGACAGGAGGAATGCCCCGGGCTTCGTGACATTGACGAGCCCGGTATAACGGCCGGGAGCCTCCTGGATAAGCTCCACCGTCTGCTCGCCGGCTTCATCGTCCCCGATCACCGCATTCAGCTTCTCCGGCGGATTCTCGCCCTCAGCCATAACCTGGAGCTTGACTTGGTTGCCGGCCGTTTCGGTAGTCACTTCATAGGGCGACGACGTAAACTGCGGGAACGTCCACTTCACAATTTCGGTCAACGTGTTGGCAAAACCGGACCACGATACCCATTCCTTGGACCACTTTCCGCTTAAATCGCTCGTCCATGCCACCGTTCGCCCGGATCCGTATTGCCAGCGCGACAGGATCGGGTCCGGCTCCGGACTGGACAGAACCGTCTGGGCGGAAGACTTCGGCGTTGTCGCTACATAACCATATAGCCCCGGTACGCCCTGCTGGAATAGACTTACCCAATCGCCCGCATTCTGAACGGCCGGAACAAAGGGTTTATCCACGATATAGGATTTGGCCAGCATCACGGCCTCCCGGCTGAATACCGCCGGCAGTGTCGTTTCATCCTCAACGAAGTAATAACGGCCTTTAGCCGCATCCGCCAAGGATTGAAGAAGGTTCGTATCGGCATCCATCCCGACCGCCACCGAAGACATCGTAATTTTGTTCTCCACCATCGTATCGGTCAGATCCTGATAACCGGAATTCATGGCCGATTGTCCGTCGGTCATCAGAATGATATGTCTGCGCTGGGCGTTAATCTTCAGCATTTCTTCAAGTGCGGAGGAAACGGCAGGATAGATGTTGGTTCCTCCGGCGCTCGGAATCGACTGGATGCTGCTGAGTACCTCTTCCTTGTCCCCGAGCTTCTGCGGCGGAACAACCCACCACGGCTGATCGTCAAAGGCGACGACGCCGACTGTATCCTTGGCTCTCAGCAGCTCAACCGTGCGCATGGCCGATTCTTTGGCCAATTCGATCTTATTGCCATCCATGCTCCCCGAACGGTCAATGACGAGGATGAGACCAAGCGATGGAATCTCCCGTTTGCCTTCCAGTTCCATCGAGACCGGCAGTGCTTTTTCAATCGGGGTTTTAAAATATCCGCCCATCCCAAAGCTGTCCTCGCCGCCCGCCATCATAAACCCGATGCCGAAGCTTCGGACCGCCTGCTCGATCAGCTCCATCTGCTTGCCGCCGACGTCACTGCCCGAGACATTATTAAAGATGATGCTGTCGTACACGGCATACTTGGCCGCTTCCAGCGGAAGCAGCTCCGGCGGAATCACTTCGGTGCCGATCATTCCGGACTCCAGTGCTGCCGTGATATTACCTGACGTTCCCGGGGTTCCTTCAACGATCAGTACGTTTGGCGGACCTTCCACCCGGGTAAAATCAAAGGCTGCATTATTGGCGGATGCCTCATCCCCATCCATGAAGATTTCGGCACGGTAACGGTGAAGTCCCGGGCTCTTAGCCAGGCCTTTTACGGCATACCGGTTCTCGCCCGGGGTTACGTCGACGCGTTCCCGACCGATCTCACGGTTGTCCTCGTAAATGCGCAATTCACCGGAGGTCTTAAACGTGCTGCGGATCAAAACCTCTACATAGAAAGACTCCGCTTGATACAGCTTATCCGGTACCTTTAGTTCCTCCACCGCAACGTCACGGATAGCCTGCTTCGGAGTTGGAAGCACATCAACCGCAATGCCCCGGTCCTTCAGCAGCCTTCCGGCCGCTGCCATGCTGCCCACATTCTCTTCCCCGTCCGAGATCAACACAATTCTGGAATCGCTGTTGCCCTCGAACAGGCTCCCTGCGAGCTGAAGACCGGACTCCAGCCCCGTAAACTGCTGCTCCAGCAGCGCATTTAAAGAGGCTCCTGCATTCTCCGTAGAGGATAATCGCCGTTCCACAGCGCCCTCAAGACCTGTAGAAACAACAGCGGTGCCATCCTTCTCGCCTTTTGCCCCAAGGGAATCGTTAATCCAATTCGTGATCCGGGCCGAATCCCCCATACTGTCGGAACGGTCCGCCAAGTACACCACCTGTTTATCCCGCAAGACGGTATACCCGTGCAGACCCGAAATCATAAGAATCAATAACAGAATGACGCAGGTTCTAAAGAATAAGGCCAATTTCTTGCGAAAACCGCTGAGCCGAAAATCCGATTTGTATGCGTAATAGAGAAAGACTCCTGCCGGGATCAACAGCAGCAAAAACCATGGTTGGCTAAATTGAACGCCCACGCTGGTACACCCCCCATTCCGCTGCGATCACAGCCAGTGCCAAGGCCGCCAACCACGGCATTAACGAACCGGCATCGCTTGCCGTCTCACTGTGCCCAGACGTCCCGGCACGTTCACCAGCTGCCGTATCCGAGTTCGGTGACGTTTGACTCACGACCGGGCCCTGATCGTTGCTCCAATCTGCCTCGTACGGGTCTGCCGTTACGGCCAGCCAAAACTTAAGCTTCTCACCCGCTTCATTCTGCTGTTCAAAAGCGTACAGCCCTGGATATTCCGGCACGATCTGTACCGGTGATATCCCTTGCTCATTCCGGAGGGCCTCCGCTGCAGGGATGCCGTCAGCAAGAGCAAGACCGCTCTTAGGTACCCACTTTGCCGCTACCGTATCCGCCGCAATCGGAATATCTGCTTGCGCGCCGGCCATATAGCGGCCAAGGCCGCTCCCCTTGCCCGAGGTCATCCACTCTAGTGCATTGCTAACCATGACCGGGAATTCCGGCGATAACGGAAGATCGCTATCCTGAAGCAGGAAATTAAACGACAATCGCGGTCGCCCGTTTTCGCTTCCCGCATAGACGATGGGTTGATCTCCCAGCTTGGCTACAGGTTCCCCCCAAGCAGGGGCCTGATCTACCAGCGTACCGAAATAGACGCCCGATAAGGTTACATAAGCGGTCACCGGATGCTTCGCAAGCACGGCGCGTCCTCCTTGGCTTCCGACTTTGGTGCCTTCTCCACCGATCGTCCAGAGCGGCGTTTTGGCGGCCAGTTCCGCCCACTTCCCTTGCTTGAACCCTTCCGGCATGCTCCCGTCTACGACGAGCAGATCAAATTCGCCATTGGGTACGGGCGGTACATCCGATGCTGTGCCCTTATCCGTATTTTGATCCGTGCCTGGATCCTCACCCGTCTTGTCTTCGGAGCCATCCCAGGCAACCCGGGTGACTTCGGCTCCGCTTAGCTGCAAGGCCTTCTCCAGAAACAAATTGCCCGAAGTCAGCAGAAGTACGCGCGAAGATCCGTGACCCAAACCGAATGCAAAGGAATAATTGTCTGCCGCATACCCGTCATCCTGGGATAACTCAAGCCGATACACCTCCGCAAACGGGAGATCGACAAAAGATTCGGTTAATTTCTTCCCCGGCGTAAGATTCAACACCTTGCTGGCCAGCAGCTGTTCATCCCCGTAAAGATTCACTTCGGTCGACATCGCTTCCTTGGCATTCGTGCTGAGGACAGCGACCGCCCCATAGGATGAACCTGCTTCACCCATAGGTGAAATGCCAAATTGGTCGATGGAAACGTTAAGAGGGAGCTCCCCCTGTACCTTCTCTACGGATACCGGAACCTGAAACGTTATGGGAGCCGTATCCTGCTTCCAGTAGCTGTCCGTAAAAATAACGACCTCTGCATCACGCTCTTCCCGTGTCAGAGCGGAAGCGAGCGATAAGGTTTCCCTGTAGGAGGCCTGGCCGTAATAGGGCCGTAACCCATCCACGACCTTATCGATGGCGGCGCGGTCGCTTTCATGGGAGACCAGCGTCGTGGGACTTGCTCCCACGGACAGGAGGGTAATCTCGCTCCGTCTCCCTTGGTCCTTTACGTACTCTTTAATTCGCTCCTGCATCATTTGCAGCCTGGATGTGGCTTCGCCTTCGGCCGAAGGCTGAATCTGCGCGCTCATGCTGCCCGAGGTATCGGCAACGATGACCACATGGGCGCTGCCTCCGCCAGACACCTGCATAAAGGGCTGCATCAGTGCGAAGACCATCAGCGCAGCAGCAAGCAGTTGGAGCCACAGCAGAAGCCGGTTCTGCAGCTTCTGCCACGGCCTGTTAGCCTCCAGGTTCCGAAGCACCCGCTCCCACAGCAAGTGGCTGGGAACGGTTGTATCCACATATTTTCGTTTGAACATATACATAAGCACGATAGCCGGCAGCGTTAAACCGAACCATAGGCTCAGCCAAGATTGAATCCCCAACGTGTCCCCTCCTTACTCCCGTGGACCCTGACTAACACGACTTGGATGTTTTCTCAAAGCATCGGATGAAGGCTCGTCCATCTTTTCCTATTTGAATGAGTTCTCTTCTTATTTGTTCTAAAGATCACAGACAGATGCTCGTGAAGCCTGCATTTCATAGCGTGTCTATTTATCGGTGTTACCCTTTCTACAAGCTTCCCAAAGCGTATGAAGTCCGGCAGATGCTTGGAACACTGCGTCCTGTATGAGGCTTGCCTTATCCAGTAACCAGACCTGCTCCTGCCAGTACCCCGAACATCGCGTCCGTAAGCGGCATGTCCGCCGGAATGAGCACGTAAGACATGCCCCGCTCCGCGCACACGCGGGACAGCATCGTCCGATACCGCTCCAGCTCCTCTTTGTAAGCATCGAGTACTTTACCCGTCAACGCTACTTCCTTGCCGCTCATCGTTTCGCTGTCGACCAATCGCAAATCGCCGGTCAATTTAGGCTCTAGTTCTTCCCTCGACAAAACATGCACCAGCACCACTTCCTGCCCGGTGCCGGACAAAAGGGATAGCGCCCTGAACAATTCCTCCTCGCCGCCCGCCAGCCAAAAATCCGAGAATACCCAGGTCATCCCCGGCTGCCGAGGGAGTGCGCTAGGAACCGCAAGCGCGGCGCCCAAACTTCCCTCACCTCCCGTTTCTGCCCCTTGCAGGAACGAAAACAGGCGATGGGCCGAGCCCTTTCCTCTCATGATCGGAAGACGAGCATTAATCGAACGGCTGTAACAGGCGACCTGCAGCCTGTCGTAGGAGGACAATGCCATGTAGCCGATGCTTGCGGCGAGTTGACGTGCGAGCAGCCATTTCGGGCTTCCCTTCGTTCCTGCCGGATCCGCAGCGGATAGTTCGGATGACGATGACATGACAGCCCCCATCGATACCGAGCAATCCACGAATAGGCTGACCGTCAGCTCCTGCTCGTCCATGAATTGACGCACGAACGCTTTTCCCGTACGAGAATAGACGCCCCAGTCAAACCTGCGGACATCATCCCCGGGCGAATACACTCGGTAATCGGCGAACTCAAGGGATGATCCGAGCCGGCGGGATCGTCTCTTTCCCTGCAGCATTCCGGCAACCCGTCGCTTGGCATCAAGACTCAATCGCTCCAGTCGCGGAAGCCATTCCGGAGGAAGCAGGTGCCCGCCCCCGCTCACGCGGATGCCTCCAGCGCTTGCAGAACCTCCTGAATGACATGGTCTGTCGTAATGCCAAGCGCCTGACCTTCAAAATTCAGGAACAAACGGTGACGCAGCGCAGATAAAGCCACGGCGCGAATATCCCCTGTCGATACATGCATCCGCCCGCTGCACAAGGCCCGAACTTTGCTCACCGAGATGATGGACTGAATGCCCCGCGGTCCGGAACCGTACTGGACGTATTTCCGTACCGCCTCCGGTGCCGCAGCCTCCTCCGGATGCGTCATCATAAGCAGACGAACCGCATAGTCCAGAATCTCCTCGGCAACAAGCACTTCCTTGGCTCCATGCTGGATTTCCAGCAGCTCTTCCCCCGTCATTTGCCGTTCCACCTGGAATTCGTGGGAGGACGTCGTCCGCTTTACGATTTCCTTCAGTTCATCCGCACTCGGATACGATACTTCGATCTTTAGCAGAAAGCGGTCAAGCTGCGCCTCCGGCAAGGGATACGTCCCCTCGTTTTCCAATGGGTTTTGCGTCGCCAGAACAAAGAAAGGTTTTGGCAGCTGATGGGTTACCCCGCCCACCGTGACGGTCTTTTCCTGCATGGCCTCCAGCAAGGCGCTCTGGGTTTTGGGCGTAGCCCGGTTAATCTCATCAGCCAGCACGATGCTGCTGAACAGCGGACCCTTTTGAAAGGTCATTCCGGTGTCTCCATGCTGCCCGAACGACAAGATGTTGGTGCCCGTTATATCGCTCGGCATCAAATCCGGCGTGAACTGAATACGGGAAAAGGACAATTCCAACGCTTCTGACACCGTGCGAACGAGCATCGTTTTACCGAGACCCGGAATCCCCTCCAGGAGGGCGTGCCCTCCTGCAAAGATACACCAGAGCATCTGCTCCACAACATCCTGCTGCCCGACAATCACCTTGCCAATATGTTCCCGCAGGCCTGATATTTTCTCCATCCATTCCTGTGGTCTCACTGCAATATCCGACATGGACGAAACCTCCATCTTCTTGGTAAAGTTCAAATACTCATTCTAAATAAGTTGAACTAAAGATTCTTAGCCTGAGCATCACTACGAATGCGGATTATTCTTCCGATCGCTGTTGCCCCCAGATTTCTTCTATACATCCATATCATGGTTAAAATCCGGTGACAAAGGCGACCACTTCGTTTCTCCAGAATAATTCCGCCTTCTCCGTTGAAGTTCATCTTTTCTTTAGTTCAATCTATATAGCTTCCGTTATTGGCTCTTCGATCCCTTACGGATTCGGATTGATTTGTATGAAATACTCTTCAACCAACCCTTGCATCTGGTCAGGCAGTTGATTGCGATCTAATGTTTTACGCGCTTCGGTCTCATAATCGCGGTACACTTCCTCATAAGGTCTGGACATGCCCGGAACGGTCGGCGAAACGCCGCCCTTCTGAATATCACCGCCACTGCCCTTGATCTCGCCGGAATCGTTCTGCACATTGCCGCTGCCCTTGTAATCCCGAGGGATCGTCACAAGCTCGCGACCGCCAGAGCCAAAGCCGGCTCCGCTGCCGGTCCCGCTTCCCGATCCTCCGCTGCCACCTGAACCGGAGCCTGCTCCTGATCCGGAGCCGCTCCCCGAACCGGACCCACTGCCGGCGCCTTGACCTTGACCGGCCCCGGAGCCGCCTTCCCCGGAGCTTCCCTCCGAGCCTTCGCCTTCTTCTCCCGAGTCTCCCCCGGATCCCGCCTGCGCCAACGCCTCGGCACTGCCGCCGTTACTCCAGGCATCGGATACCGACATCCCGGCAGCCGTCATCTGATCGGCCAAGCTCAGTCCTTGCGAAGCAAGGGAGGACGCCAGCGAAGCGGCGGATTGCGACTGACTATCCGACGCGGCTTTGGCTTGCGCCGCTTTAGCCAGCTCCTCGGCCAGCTGCTGGAGCGCTTCTTCCAGCTCCTTCGGCAGCTTTCCTTCCTTTAGCGAGTCGGCTGCTTTCTTGAGCTCTTGCTCCAGCTTCCCGTCCTCCAGCTGCTTGGCAGCTTCCTCAGCCAACTTTTTCAAAGCATCGGACAGCTCGTTCTTCTCTTCCTGGGACATCTTTTTCACCTGCTCGGTGAGTTTCTTCATTTCCTGCTTGAGCTCATCGGCCATGCCTTCGGCTAGCTTTTCCCCCACCTGAGACAACGCCTTCTGCTGCTGCATTTTTTGAGCCAGTTCAGACAATGCCTTCGCTTTTTCCTCCTGCTGTTTCGCTATTTTTTCAAGCTCTTTCATCGCTTCTTCCAGCTTCTCCAGCGCTTGCTCGGGATGTTTCTCACGGTCCAGCGCTTTCTTCAGGGCACCCAACTTCTCCTGCAGCTTCTTCCTGTCAGCAGGATCGATCGTTTTTTTCTGGAGTTCCTCCGCAAGTTTTTCGGTTTTGGCTGCCTGCTCCTTCATCCAGCTCTGCGCCTCTTTTGCCGCTTCCACCTTCTTGTCCATCGGGTTCGGAACAAAAACAAGGATGAGCACGGCAGCCAGCGAAGCACCACAGATCAAGAGATGTCTTTTACGACTAGGGTAAGGAAGACGCTCCGGCAATTGCTCCGCAAAACGTGCACCATAGTGTTCCGCCTGCTCACGCTGCCATTTAGCGGCCTGCGATTCCTGTTCTTTGAACGATAGTGCCGTGACCATCATGTCGCTTCGCTCCGCTCCGTCCGGAACATGATCCATCGCTGAAGCGGCTTCTTCGATCGGAACCCGGTGCAGCCATCCCCATAACAAGCCTACGAAGCCTGCTCCGACAGGAAGGGCCACGGATGCGACGGGAAGCCAGGCAATGGGTACAAATCTCCCCAGTACTAGGAGCAGCAGCAGCGCGGCAAACCCTGCCATCAGTCCGTATAAAACATACGTTATGACGCGAAATCGCTGCAGCCGCCGTCTCGCGGCTTCGATAAAACGCATGATGTTGTCCATTGCTCTTCCTCCTTACCGTACTCTTATACTTTAAGGTTACGCTTCATCCCGCGTCATTTCCGGTACTTGCGGGAGCTGTGCCTCATCCTTATCCTTACGTTTCCGCCTTGCGATAGGACGTATTTTCCGTATGGCAACCCACAGGGCAAGAACAATCACAACCGAATACACAATGAAGAATTCCAGCCACAATTCAATGGGGGCCTTACTGTTCAAACTTCCGCCGTGCAGCAGGAACACTTCCTTGGAGAACGACGGGTTGAACAAACTCATCATCGCTCCGCCGGGATTCAGACCCAGCAAATATCCGACCCATGAATAACTGCCCGGTGTAGGCGTTATCCCGCTTTGATACATATTCCGCTGTTCAATCCCCATGAAGAACAGATACAGCAGGCCTGTGACAAGGAATATAATAAGTCCCGCACCGTAGGCGACAATAATCGCGACGATGGTTCTTTTGAATAAAGTCGAGAACATCACGCCAAGCGAACCGAGCAGCAGCATCACGAATAAATAAAAAACAAAAACGGATATGAGCTGTTTCGGCGAAATCCCTCCATATAGGAAAACAATGCTGTATATCGGCAGGGTGGCCAGCACGATCAGTGTCATGAAGCTGAGTGCCGACACCAGCTTGCTCAGCACAATCGTGGCCGAGCTCTGCTGCGTCGTCAGCAGCATGCTCAGCGTTTGCTTCTCCCGCTCGCTGCTGATGACGCCGGCGGTAAGAGCCGGTGCCATGAACGCGATGAGGACAAGCTGAGCAAAACTCAGCACATAGAACATCATTTGGCTCATCTGCGGATCGAATCGCTGAGGTCCCCGCTGTCCCAAATATAAGAAGAGGTAAATGAAGCCCATCGCAACAGCTCCGAGCGCCAACACATAAAATAACACCGACAGCATAGAACGCGTAGAACGCATCCGCAGCCGAAATTCCTTGTCAATGACCGGATTAATTAGCTTTCTGCTCCAATTCATTCGCGGGGTCCCCCTTTGGTAATTTCGAGGAATACATCCTCCAGATTGCTCTGTGCTTCCTGAAACGAGACAATCGGAATTTCCCAGGAGACCACCTGCCGCAGCAGAGCGCTTTGCTGCGCATCATCCCCGCCGTAATGAACATGGACACCGGTGTTATCCGTTAATACCGACGAGACAAAGGGTTCGTCCCGCAGCTTCTCGGCCAGTTCCTCTTCACGCTCGAGCGTGCGGATATGGATGACTTTTTTCACGCGGAGACGGCTCTGAATATCAGCCACCTTGCCTTGGGCAACCATCTCGCCGTGTTCAATCACGCCGATTTCATCCACCATCTCCGCCAGCTCAGGCAAAATATGCGACGAGATGATGATCGTCTTGCCCATAAGCTTCAATTCCTTCAAGATTTCACGCATCTCGATCCGCGCCCGCGGATCCAGCCCCGAAGCCGGCTCATCCAGAATTAATACGTCCGGATCATGCACCAGACACCGGGCAAGGCATAAACGCTGCTTCATGCCGCGCGAGAGACTGTCGACGTACGTATCCGCTTTGTCGCTCAGGTTGACGAGCTCCAGGAGCTGCGGAATGAGCTGCTCCCGCTCGGCGCGCGGAATGCCGTAACTTGCCCCGTAAAAATGCAAATATTCGGTAGATTTCAGCTGGTCATACACGCCAAAGAAATCGGGCATGTAGCCGATCCGCTTGCGGACCTCTTTGGGATGCTGGGTCACGTCAAAGCCGCCGACTTTGGCAACTCCCGAGGTTGGCAGCATCAGGGTGGCCAATATGGACATCGTCGTGGATTTGCCTGCTCCGTTCGGGCCGACAAATCCAAATACCGTCCCTTTTTCGATATGAAGACTGATGTCCTTCAACGCATGGAACGTTCCGTATTTTTTACTCAGGTTTCTAATCTCGATCATGGAGTGGCCTCCCCCTTCACAGACAGCTCCGGCATCATAAAGTTGGTCTGATCCTTGGCGGTGATCATGAAACGGATCCGATTTCCCACGATATACTGCTCCGGATTTTTGGTAATGGTATGCACATTGTTCACGTCTGTAACAGGCTCCCATTCGCTCTTCTTCGAGTTCCAGATCTCCATCATAACGTTGTTGTTGAATTTGGTGCCTCTCATGGACAATTCCGAATACTTCACGTTGCCTTCCGATATTAACGGGAATTCGGCGATCAAGCTGCCCTGTCCCATTTCGACCCCATGAGGGTAAACCCCATACATCGGCGCATTCACCTGCGATATCTCGGGAGACAGGAACCCGTAAGGAATGTTGATCTCCCCGTTCAGTCCCCAATCCATCTCCACGGGCTGTATCCAGAAATTGAGCTGATCACTCTCCACCTCAGCGCCTTTCAGCGTATAATTCGTCAAATGATCCTTGCTCCATCCCAAAATGTAAGCATCCCTGTTGACCATTCTGTTGGAATATCCGTATTGGGACAAAATATCGCGCTCACGCTGTTTCGGATCATTCTGCGAATAAGGGTACAGCATCCCGGACAAGTCACCGCCCGTAAACTTGATGATTTGTTTCGGGTCCTGAGGAACGGCAACCGCCTCTCCCTTCTTGATATCTCCCAGCTTATAGGCTTTGCCTCCAATAACCAGTGCAACCTCGGTCAAATCGTTAATCGTGTCATTGGTGACCTTACCGTTTAATTCTCCTTTGGCATCCAGCTTCAAATCCATGCCGAGGCGCCCCATCTCCTCGGTTCCTTGACGGTCCACCCATACCTTGGCTAATGACCATTGGGACATGTCGCGAAGCTCCAGCGTCGTGGACGCCTGCTCCATTCGGACAAAATTTTTATTCTCGCCCATCCCCCCAAACGTGTTCCGGGACTGCCCCGTTCTCAAATACGTATTCTCCGGAAATTCCAAGGCATAGTTCCCGCTTCGAGGCGTGAAGAATGCGGAAGCCGTCGATTTAACCGCATCCCCCTGACCGTTTAGTTCAATCAAGTTGATAGTGTGTGCGAGTTCCCGCGTCTTGTCCGATGAACCGGCCACGTAAACGGAACCGCTCGCGATGACGGCAATAATCGGGATCAAGAACCAAGCCCATTCCCGTTTGTCCGCCTTTTTCAAGATGTAGTAGAGCAGCGGCGCAACGACGACCGCATAAATAATGAGCATCCACAACAGCAGCGTGAAGGAAGGCATCTTCAGTGATGGAAAATACTCCAGAACGTAATTCAAATTGTCCATAAGCGAATTGTAATACATACCATTCTGCGCACCCATCATGGGAAGGTTATTACGCAGTATCGATGCCCAAGCATCCGGATGGCCTGCCCATGAGCTCACCGGTTCCATAGCCAGATCATAGGCCGCATATTGAACACTTCCTTGGCCATAGGTCTTCGAAGCAAACAAAGGTTGTCCATCCGCTTCAATCCCGATTTGGGCGCCTTCCACCGCTTTCGCTGTAGAAATGGTAAATGCCCCATCCAGTTTCAGCGGTTTCCCGCCAAGCTTCTCCAGCTCCGCCAGCGAGTTAACGGTGGTGGTGCCATTCGCAACAACCGGCGTTATGTCGGCAAACGGTGCCGCTGTTTTGGTATATCCCGCGCCTCCGGCCAGAATCAGGGTGCCGCCGCCATTTACCCAATCCGTAATCGCCTTGCGCTGAGGCTCTGACAGCGTATCGGAAGCAAAATTGTTAATAACGATAACGTCCAGTCCGTTCAGCAGCATTCCATCCGACGGAACGCTGGCGTTCTTAAGCGGAAACACGTTCACGCTGTTGCCCTTGCCGTTAAGGACATTCATGAAATTCATCGTATCCGGATCATCCGATAAAACGGCAATGAGTGCGCCTTGATAAGGAGAAGCCTGCACGTAATTTTTACCTGTGGCAAACGGAATCTGCTTCCCCTTGGTATAAGATCCTTCATAGAAGAGGATTTGGTTATTATCTTTATTCAGCATGGCCCCTGGAATGCCGATCACGACTTCCTTCGGCGTATCCTTCGGCAGGTCCACCTGCTGGACGTAGGAAGTTTGATATCCGAAGCCATTGTAGTTCTGAATCTGCACGACCACGTCACCGGATATATCCCGGTCACTGGTTAAGGTCAGTTTGAGCGGATTCCATTTATCATGTTTAATCTTGCCTTGATAACCCATTTCGGATTGAATGCCAATCTTCGCTCCATCGGCGTAGACGTTTCCGGCCGGAATCGACAAGGATAACGTGGCAACAATCAGCAGCGCCACCATCGGCAGCAACATCCACGTTTTTTTTGTATAAAACGACAACTGATGATTCCCCTCTCCACATATAAATTGCTCTCACATGAGAAATGACACATATGTTCCGAAGACGATGTAAAGGTTCTCTTCACAAGTTCAACTATATTGACGAGTCGAATTTATAAAAAGTTTGACGTTTCCTTCCATAAAAAGATGTATTGGACTGTATTTTCAGCATTCCAGGGGAATTTAGCGTTTTTTACCAAGTCAACTATAAATAAAAATCCCACTCCAATAAGAGGAGCGGGATCAAGGGGTAATCCATTGCAGCGTTAAAGTGTTGGGCTGCTCCATTGTACTATCTATGATGAATCGTCTGAATACAGCCTCATATTCTTACTTGAATCTCAGGCACAGGCCCGGTACTCTGGCATGGCTCGCCATCGTGTTCGTGCTGTTTCCGAACCTGCTGGCTATCTTCCTGTCTGGTCATACGTACGCTTGCAAATCTTTTGCAGATCGTTAGTTGAATACAACCGTTTTATTGTTATGCACCAGAATCCGATCCTCGACATGCCATTTGACGGCTCTTGCAAGCACCACGCGTTCGATGGTACGGCCAATACGCTTCAACTCGTTGACATCGTCCCGGTGGCTAACGCGCTGCACATCCTGCTCAATAATCGGTCCGCCATCCAGCTCTTCGGTTACATAATGGGCGGTTGCTCCGATAATTTTCACCCCGCGGTTATAAGCTTGCGCATAAGGCTTGCCGCCGACAAAGGCCGGAAGGAAGGAATGGTGAATATTGATAATCCGGTTCCGGTAATGTTCGATAAAGGTTGGCGAAATAATCTGCATGTAACGCGCAAGGATAATCACGTCGATATCATCGCCGATCACATCCAGCTGACGTTGCTCCGCTTGAGGCTTCGTATCCGCCGTAACCGGAATATGGTGATACGGGATACCGAAGGATTCCACGTATTCCTTCATATCCAGATGGTTGCTTACCACCAGTGCGATATCCGCATCCAGATCACCAGCCTGCCATTGCCACAACAGCTCTACAAGACAGTGATCTTCTTTTGAAACAAAAATCGCCAGTCGTTTCTTACGGACCGCATGATAGATATTCCATTCCATACGGAATTGATCGGCAACATCCCGGAAGGACTCCTCCAGCTTGGGAAGCTTCGTATTCAAATCCTCCAGATCAAATTCAACCCGCATAAAAAACATGCCGCCGGCCGGATCCATTGTATATTGATCAGACTGGACAATGTTGGCGCCATGCTGGTACAGAAACTGGGAGACCGCCGCCACAATTCCCGGTCCATCCGGACAGGAGATCAGCATGCGGGCACGATTAGGGTACTGACCTGCCGCAGATGGCAGATCCTTCTTGATGTGAATTTCCATGAGACTCGGTGATCCTCCTTATAAATCTGCAATTAACATGAACGGCACCTCTCAAGAAATACAAACCGCAACATGCGGAAGTTTTCTTGAGAATGCCTTAGTACTCTTAATATAAAGCCATTTAATGAAGCTTATGAAGTCAGGGTAACACCGGACAACCAAGCGATCAGGCGCTGATTGATCTGCTCCTCCGAAAGGTCGGACAGCAGGCCTGCTGCCATGACCATATCATACAGGCGCTCCATCGGTTCGCGAGGATCCGCCTTTTTGGCTTTGGCATCATTCTTCAGAAGCGTCCAGGTATCCAGCACGAACGAACGGGATTCAATGCCTTCCTTCGCAAAGAAAGCACTCAGCTCTTCTACTTGCTGAGCAAAAGTTGGCCCGAAACGGCCTTCCACATCCCCACGCAGAAGCGCAATCTCGATCTCATACATCGGACGCTGCGTCTTCGGATCTTTACCGATCCACGGCGTCTCCAGAATAAACGGTCTGCCCTGGAGCTTCTCATGACGAACCACTCTTTGAATGGCTTCATAACCGATCCATCCGGTTCCAATCGGCGTATGACGGTCTTTACCCGCTCCACGCGGATTCTTGCTGTCGTTCACGTGCACAACCGTTAACCGGTCGAGTCCGATCAGCTTGTCGAACTGCTCCAGCACGCCGTCCAGATCATTTACGATATCATAACCCGCATCATGAATATGGCAGGTGTCGAGGCAGATGGCCAAACGGTCATTGTACTTCACCTTATCAATAATGGAAGCAATTTCTTCAAAACTGCGTCCCATCTCAGTGCCTTTGCCGGCCATCGTCTCCAGCGCAATCTTCACTTCGGTCTCATCCGTACCGCCGAGCACTTCATTGAGGCCTTCAGCAATTCGGTCGATGCCGTATTCCGCGTCCTTATCGGTATATGCACCCGGATGGAGAACGATATTCTTCACGCCGACCGCATGCGTACGGCGAATCTCCTCTTGCAGAAAGCTCACCGCCAGCTCAAACGTGTTGGGCTTGTACGATCCAAGGTTGATAATGTACGGCGCATGAACCACAATCTCATCAATCCCACTTTCCTGCATAGCGGCTCTGCCTTCTTCGATAAACATGGAATCGATCGGCTTACGGCGCGTGTTTTGCGGTGCGCCGGTATATATCATGAACGAGCTTGAGCCATATGATGTAGCTTCAGCCGTCGCAGTCAGTAATCCCTTGTCCGAAAACGACACGTGGGAACCAATTTTCAACATGCTGTATCCCCCTTTTTTACACACAATTACACCTATTTTAGCTTGTATATCGAAATAAATCTAGAAATGCGTTATAATTCTCATGAAAGTGTCATGTGACAATAATCATTGAGGTGATATACAAATGAAGAGCACAGGGGCCGTCATGGGCTATTTGTCGTCCAGTGCGCCGCCGTCATGGTTCATGAACTCCATTGCCTTCTGGGGATGGGTCATGCTTGGGCTGATGGGCATCGGCGGATTTTTCATGTTCCGCAAGTTTCTGAAAGTGCTTCCCAAAGCCGACGGCAAATCGAAGCTCGATTGGCAAAATTACTGGGTAGAGCGAAGCCGCCCGCTGTGGACGGATGAATCCAAAGCATTTCTGGACGAACTAGTGCAGCCTGTTCCAGGACCGTTCCGGGATATCGCCAAACACTCCATTGCAGCCGAAATCGGCAAAATCGCCGTCGAATCCGGCGCTACCGAAGTAACCCGGGATCACTGCATCAAAGGTTACATCGTAGCTACGCCGAAGCGGGATTACAAATTCCTGATGAATTTCCTCCAGAAGAAGGAAATCGACTACAAGCCTTATCAGCATTTGATCAATAAGTAATAACACAACCTTAAATGGAACGACGGTACCTGCTCCATTCAAATGCTCGGACAAACCGTTGGGTCCGGAAGATAATTCCCCCTAGTCCTCATACAAAGGATCAGGGGGATTCGTTTTTTAATTTCGTTAAATGGAAGGGATCCGAATGCACTTGGCCTGTTTTTCGCTTCAAGAAAATTGTGGAAATAAGTCATAGATCACGTATAATAGATTGTTATAAGAAATATAATCCGATAGTCCTAGGAGGAAAGAATGGCGTGAAGTTGAAATTAGCAATTATTATAGTTTTACTATTTACATGTATTGTACCAGCCGTAGGAGCGGCGCCAGCCAATATCGTCAATGTAGATGGCGTTAAAGTGGGGCTGCGACAGGCCCCTATTTTGCGAGACGGGGTGACCCTGGTACAATTCGCTCCGATATTCAAAAGCTTGGGTCTCTCTGTAAAGTGGGATCCCGCTAAACAGCAGATTACAGGGACTAAAAAAGGGATCAACCTTGTGCTGACTGTAGGCAACAAAAACGCCTATGTGAACGGCTCGCGAATGCTGCTCGAATCTCCTCCGGTATCCTTGAACGGAAACATTTTCGTTCCGCTTCGCTTCATCAGCGAGGCCACTGGAGCAACCCTCGCCGTAAATGGAAACACCATCAACATTACCAGTTACAAAGGGACAGAGCCCTTTGTTCCTAAACCTACACCGATCCCGCCGGTAAAAACGAAAGCCGTAAAAATCCAAGAGGAGTTGGAATCCAAATACTCGAACCTCTCTTTCGGAAAATTGCACCTAAACAACTTAACTTATGGTGTAACCGACGATTCGGATACACTTTCCATTGCCGTAGAAATTTCGGATGAACAAACGATGCAGAACATTATCGACACCTTTGACAGCAAACCTTCAACGGGGCATCAGCTGACCAAAAATATTGCAAATCATGTACATAAAAAATATGGCTACAAAAAAGTCAACATATTTATCATTACATTCTTTGCGAGTTCCTCTTATCCAAGCGGATATGATGCCCAATATAATATTTTCGTTCCCGAATACAATGTATATGTTACACGCTGGCCCTTATACGGAGGATCTTATAATTACTCGAAAAAGGTAGCTTACTGGTATTTTGACCCAACCGGCGATACGGAGTATATGATTTATTCTAGCTCGTTATAAAAAGTTCGCACTCACACTTCAATAAAAATTAGAAAAAGAACCTCGGGTATATGTTTAAGGCAGATTGGTCAAGCCCCTGTTTGATAGACACTGAAAAAAGCCCCTAGGCTATAAGCTGTTTCCGGTACGCTACCGGAGACAGCTTATTTGGTCTTCGTTGCGGTCGATTCTGGTTGTAAAATTGAATGTAGGCTTCAATTCGCCTCTGTGCCGCATCCATATTTCGGATATCATAAGGGTAGAGCCCTTCCGTTTTGAGATGTGAGAAGAAGCTCTCCATGGAGGCATTGTCATAACAATTTCCTCGACGAGACATGCTAATTTGGGCGTCAACCTTTGATAGCATGTCGTGGTATGCATGAGATGTGTACTGGAATCTCTGGTCGCTGTGAACGACCAGTCCGGTCACGTCTTTTGTCTGTTTAAAGGCTTTCTCAAACGTCTGCAGAAAAAGTGAATTGTCATTTCTTTGACTCATGTGGTAGGCTACAATTTCATTGTTAAACAAGTCTTTCATCGCAGAAAATAGAGCCAGGATTCCCCCACTCGGTATTGTGTCACATCAGTCACCCATTTTTGGTTAGGGGCATCCGTCTCGAAATCCTGCCTCAGTAAATTTTTAGCGACACGTTCCGGTCGAAGAGACATAATTGCCGCGATGTTTTCGTCGGATGCGTGAGCGGATTCCGAGTACCCGCATGAGCCGCAGCACTTTCTTATGATTCATCCAAACGCCATGATCCTGAAGCAAGAACAACTGGATCTGCCGGTAGCCGTAAACTCCATGAGTCCAAACTCACCGGATTCCTTATACTTCTTCATCCAATCTTTGAGACGGTGTCTGTCTGTCATCCCAAACTTCTCCATGATTCTGCGATATGTCCAGCCTTCCACCAGATGAAGGTGTATCGCCTCCATCTTTGTCTCGAACGAATACTGTTTAAACTTCTGTCCCTTAAACGCTGGCATAAAAATGCACCCCCTAGAATTTCATCGGATAAACCAGGGGTTTAGTCCAATGTCTATTCTAAGGGGTGCACTTCATCTATTACTCGGTGTTATTTGCAGGTTAGTGTCTGGTACTTCAAGATAAACCTTAACCTCATTTAGTATTTAGAATATTAGGGGTTTGATTTCAGATAACATATCCATTTGTTTTCACTGCCGTTGAAAGATTCGTTTTACAAACTCTTGCGTTTTGATTTTTTGACTGGATCTTCGTTATTAATAAGTTCATCTACTGCCCATCTGTTAACTGGATTCTTAGTTCGACCAGGCTTGATACATTTATGTTCGATTATGTCACTTATTCGATAGAATACAACGTAATCAATTACTATACATGTTTTTACATTAAATATGGCATATTCCTCATCTTTACTTTCTATATATCTTGCACAGGACCGAATCTGAAAACTCATAGAATTTAGGGTTCTGCATTAAGAACGTCTTCTTAATTCTTTCTAAATGACTCATATTATCTGAAGATGATTATTGTCAAGAAAATTATTGAATGTCTTGTAGATTAGAGTCCCCGCAAACATATAAGGAGGAGTTTTTTCCTTAACAAAATTATCAGTCTGGTTAATACTCATAAATAACCAACTTCCAAGGTATTCGTATATCAGCTCGTCATTAGTACCCTCTGTGAGTAAAATAGTAGATATGTATTTTAAATAGTCTGTCACGAAATCAAATTCTTCCTGGTTTAAGGCTCCACCCAATAAATCTAAACAGTTCTCTATTTTATTTACATTGAATGCAAAGCTATCATTGAGTAAACCTGTACCAAGTGAAGTCAGAAAGATTATAGATCTCCACTTATCGGCATCTTTAACTTGTTCAGTAGAGTATCTTTTTAGTAGGTCAGCATACATATCTTCACTTATTATTCGTGCAGCTTCAATCAAAGATTCCAATGACCGAATGTTATTTTCTCTAATTTTCTTCTCTGTGAAAAACATCTTACACCCTCATTTTCTATGGTAATTTACTCTATTCTGAACTGATGTAAGTCTTCAATGTCGACAAAACCAACTTTCCCAGTTTCATCGAAAAGCATTCACTGAACACTTCACAACCTTCCCCTCAACAACTTCATAAGATTTCACCTCATAAAGTATCATCTTACCTACCCTCCTTATAAAGAATTTATTTTATATTTCTCATATAGCTTCCCCTATCTTTTTCATTGCATCCTGTTTCTCTTGGCTTGCAGACAATAGTTCATAGACCAAAGCTAGATTTCAGATCCCTTTGCTGTCCTATATATCCCTAGTAGACTATCTACAGACATATCGTATAGTTCAGAAAGCAAAGTTGTTGTTTCTAAATTAGGCTCTCTTGATCCAGTCTCATAGCCACTTATTGTCTGTCTGCTGACATTAAGATATTTAGCAACCTGCTCACACATGAATCAAAAACACAAGATGTTTTTTCAATTAATCGTTAACATATACAAACTTAGTTATATAGTTAATAGGTATATTTTACCATAATCATCATACCAGATGTTTCTATATATCTAGTAAAAATAAAAAAACCAAAAGCCCCTCAAAAAATTAGGGTACACCTTTGGTTTTCTGCAATAATCCGAATTTTCTCAAAGCTTCATAGAATAATAGCTTTGCAAATCCTACTTCTACAATAATTATCCCGTATTAATATAAACCCCTACGCAAGGTAAACTCCCATCCCGCAATAATAAAGACATCCCCCTCCATCAAAGGGTATTCTTTATAAGGCACCATGGACTCCCCCTTCAACATCGTGCCATTTCTCGAACCCAGATCCTTCAGTACGTAACCTCCGCTTTCACGCGAAAGTTCGACATGCGCCCTTGAAGTCCCCACTCCCTGTGCAACGAATTGGGCTACGTCAGGGGACCGGCCGATAATGAAGTGGGGCTGATGCAGTTCAATCCGCTGGGGGGCGGCTGCATTCGGTTCATTTAGCTCGAGGTAAGCACCTGCTGAATGTTGCACGCCTGGACGGGCTGCGGTATCCGGACTTAGCTGCACGGTAGCCCCCCCGCCTCCAGGGAACGAAAGCACCTCCGTCCGTTGGGACAACTGGGTATAATAATCCCCCTCATCCCCATATGGATCCGCAGTCGCAGCTGCTGCCTCAGATGAACGCAAATAAGCATGGCCCTGCGGAGACTGTGCAGGATATCCCGCTGAATGGTGATCTCTATCGGAGTTAACTGGAGATTTAGGGACCCGCCATCTCCAGTTCTCTTTTCCCTCCTCAAGCTCTGCTTCTGCTTTTCCAGCGTCTGTTTCCCGGCTATCCCCAAGAAGACCCGATAAAGGGTCCGCCTGAAAACGTGGGACAGACTTCCACTTGGAGTCCTGCGGGCTAAGCTCTGTTGACTCGAACATGGGCAGGGAAGCGGACCAATCGCCGGATCTCCGTGAGAGCAGCTTGAGTTTACCTGTCCAGCCAAGCCAGGTTAATGCAGCAAGCAGAATCGTAATCCCTACCGACAACCCCAGCATCAGTGAAGTAGGCTGATTCATGTAAAGTAATCTCCAAGCTCCCGCTGCAGCGAGCAAACATCCTAACAAAATATAGGTGCGAACCGGCGAGGCTTTGCCATTGTCCGAAGCTTCTGAATTTGTATCATCTGTATCAGGGAGCCACGCAGGATTAGAGCTCAAGGGGCTTCGATCCACGTGAGAATCCATTTCCTCGCTCTTGCCCCTCTTCCCAAACATCTCATTCGTACGTTCCGCCAGACCTCGGATTAAACTCTGTTTATCCGTGTGGGTGTCACTCTCCGTCTGCGGCACTGCTATCCGCCCGCGAGCCGGTTCTGTAAATGCGAATGCAGGCTTGGAGCCCATGTTGCTTGATTGACTACCGGTATAGAGCGATCCTTGATTCAAACCTGAAGGCACTGCTGCATTTGCTTGAGTTACAGCACGATGGTCTTCACCCTCTCCTGCTAACAGGTCGACCACAAGCTTCTTAAGTCCCGGCAGATTAAAGCTCTGTTCACTGCAGAACGACATCAGTGCCTGTATCCCTCCCCCTTTTAGCTCCGTCACCGATGCGAGCAACCTTGTCATTAGCTCTTTGAGCATAACTGGAAGACGTGTGCCGCCTGCTTCGGTAGCTGCAACGGGAACATAAGTTAAATATAAAGTGCCAAGATCCAGGGAACCTTCAATAAACAGATAATCCTCATGCAAAATATAATTTTCCGGTTGAAGCATATACAACTTGCTGTCGTCCAGAGCAGTGACGATCTGCAACAGCAATCCAAAATATTCGGTCAGCGTCATTCGCTCGCTCTTTAACGCTTGAGATAGCATTTTTTTGCCGGTGATATCATACTCCAGCGTTACCTTATAATCGACTTCTTTCATATGCAGCTTCAAGAAATGAGGGATTCTCGAAGAACGGATCATTCCCAGCTGTACATGATTAAGTTCTGATGATTGGATTCCTTCAGTCCGGTCCAGCACCATAATGGTTCCACCGTTCTGCATAAAATCCGCCTTTAATCCGAGCATAAGCTCCCCCCTCCTACAAGTGCAGTACCACATACGTGCTGATTACGCCAGGAAGGACAGCAATCATAAAGGGGAATCGCAAGTGTTCCTCCTGGCTATTGCGCCATGGCAACCAGCTCTTCATAACAAAAACGCCGGCGATACTGCCAACGACATTGCGTATTCGCTTCATCATTTCCCGCCGCCAGAGCAGGATGAGCAAACCGATGACACCGGCAAAAATTACAGAATACATGATGCCCTGCAAGGTAAACCATAAGCCGGTCCAGGCACCAATCCCCCCAAACAGCTTAACGTCACCCGCTCCCACAGCCCCTATAAAATACATAATCAACAAGATAAGAAACCCTGCTCCAAGACCCTGCAAAGAAAAGAACAGCCCCTCCCACCCGTCCAGAACGCCATAATAGACGGGACCGGACAGCATAGCAGAAACGGTTAAAACATTCGGTATTTTCATGGAACGAAGATCTGTAATGAATGCCGCGATCAGATAAACGGCACAAACACCAAAAGCAACGGCCATACTACATCAAAACTCCCTTGCTTAAACTATTCACTGGAATAGCCTTGATAAGATTTTAACTATGGATGAACAACGAATGCTCCTTTAGAATGACTCTCTTAAAAACTTATTTGAAACACTTCTTTGAAACACTTCTCTGAAACGCTTCTTAGGGAACACTTCATTTCGGACTCTTGCTATCAAGCCTCAAGAACCTGACCGTGCCACCACCGTAAACGGAACCTCAATTCGCTGTCCGTCTGCTGTCTCAACGACAAACAGCCACGTTCCAGGCGTTGTATTAAAGCCTACGTTCCATTCCCACTCGATATAGCCGTTCCCGTCCGCGGTCTCCCAGCCCAAATATTTAGCCGTGCTCTGACCGCTTTTATAATAGACTGACAGTTGGGCACTGCTTCCCGGCTCTACTTTCACTTTTACCTTAGCCTGCTTGCTAGCAATGGCCGGATTCGGCTTCTCCAACAGCTCGATAGCCCCGTTCGTCCCCGAGCCATCCCCTGAACCCGTCCCTCCTTCGCCGGTGTCGCCAATCCATAATCTCTCCTGAGCCTTTGCCTGCAGCACGATGCGTTTGTTCAAGAAAGGAACCCGGATCGGAAGCGCGTAATTCACCTCAATGCCGAAATAGGGACTCGCCCCGCTCTTCAAATTCGGAATGTGAACATTGGACACATGAATTCGTTCATAGTCCAGAAGACGGTCAGGCATAAACGGCTTCAGTAGCGGCTTGACCACAGGATCGAGTACAGCTTCCACGGTTTGGTTCTTAAGCTGCTGCAGCGGCTCCTCTCCTGACGCCACGGCTTGCGTGATCCACTCATTAACAGGAGAAGGAAGCGAGTCGCTGTAATTTGAAACCCAATCAGAAAGTGACAATTTGGGAATCTCCCAATGGGATGTGCTTGGTGAGCCTTCTCCTGTTCCACTACCATCGGCATTGGCCTGCACGGCTAGCGAGACGGGATACATATGAGCCGCTACGGTTTTGACCGTATCCGAAACGGTACTCTGGAGCGCTGTCGATATCAACGTCATTTGCACGATATAAATGAGAAAAATGACAAAAAACATAAACATCGGCAGCACAAGTGCAGCTTCCACCACCATGCTTCCTTGTTCCGATGACGCTTTACCTTTATGGAGAGGTTTCTGTATTACCGATAATCGTTTCATTCAAGTACCCCTAATCCTAATAGGAAAAATCCGCCTTGCGCTTTACCATGTAACGACTTCCCTGAACTTCGTCCCCATCGCTTCCAAATACAACGCCGATTGCTTTCGTCACCCCTGGAAGAAACCATAAACGCATGGCCGTCTTGACCTCTCCTGAAGCGTAGGTAAATCGCTCTGCAGGATTAGTGCCGGTATTCAATCGAATCAACGCCAACATGCGCGATAGCTTCTTCTCGTTATTGCTGTGAATAAACAGAAATATTCGCAAATGATCCCTGTAAGTCAGCTCAACAGGGACATACTTGGATAGCTGAACGCTCCCCTTCTGACACAACTGGATCATATCCTCAATGGCCTTCTCAATCCCATACAGAATCGCTGCCGCCAAAATCGCCAACGGATTTCCCAATTTACTATTCACAATGAATCCTTCCATCGTCCGGATCGCGAGTCTGGAACCAAAGATCTCTGCATAGGCCGCCGAGATATTCCCGGCGGGGTTATGAAATCCGTATAGAATGTACTCCACTTCCTGGTTCCCAATGGCGAATTCCTGGATGATATCCCCGCCCGTGTTGGAACCATCAACCATTCCGGTTAATTTCCCAATATCAAAATGCTGATAATAATGAACGGCGTACTCATTTTGAAACAGTTCATCCCTGACACCGCCCAGCACGTTCCCCATAAATCCAAACATACCGTCCATATTATCCATTGCTTGTTTACCGGCATCATACGGATCATCGTCCATAGGCTTTCCCTTATTCATGTTGTCCGCTTCAGCATTAAATTGAAGGCTTTCGTCATAGTACTGCTGGAGTTCACGGAACTCATCCATAATAGCCTGATGTTGTCCATTCAACCCGTTAATCGCCTCAATGACTTTGGATGCCTGCTTCAGCTTCTGACTGGCCTGCTTCTCCATCGCCTTCCGTTCCTTATCGGATGTGCGGAACTGTTCCAATGACGCCTGCTGCCGATCTATAATATTTCCACTGCCTGATACTCCATAATTAGACACAAAACTTTGTAATGTGCGACTGGCTTCAAGCACCGTCCCCTTCATTCCCTCTCCCCCCAGCGAAGACTGAAGAGTGGTGACCGCTCGGGCAACCTGTTGGTATCGACTCTCCTGGCTATCAATCTCTTGCCGGAAGCCGTTCAAGAACTCATCGCTGTGAATTAATTTGTCAGCTTGCTTCCGTATGGATTGAATCATCTCCGCTTCTGCCCCGGATGAATCGTTAGACCCTGGTGTTACATCATTCGTGACCTGATCATATCCCCTATTAGATGAACGGTTCTCGGAATCCTTGATAACCTGCTTCATCTCTTCATTCAGATTCCTTGCTTCCTCCCATAATTGATGCGCATCCGAGAGCAGCTTGTCATTCTCCTTCTGAACTCGGCTGGCCTCCCTCGAAATCTGTGAGCCAATGGAAGAAATTCCGCTCCGGTAAGCCATGAGCAGCAGCGTATACTGTTGTTCCTTAGGAGGCCTGTCCGCATCTTCCTGTTGTTTAGCCTTATAATCCTCGTATTGCGATGCCACATCAGCGGCGGTATACATACTGCCCCCCAGCGAAGTGTCGGAGATCGATTGTCCCGGCGGATCCATAACAAGCTTCGAAAGCCGGATTGCATGCTCCCCTGCTTTTCGCTGCTTTGCCAGCATTTCATCCAGCGCCGCTTCCCGCTTGTCATACAATTTGCGAAGCTTCTTAAGGACATCTACCGTATTGGAAGCTTCCTTCATGGACTGCGATAACGGTTTGAACTTGCCCACTAATTCCAAAGTGAAATCAATCGGCGCTTTATACTTCATATCCTCGATAATCTGCCGGTTGAATATGTCATAAGTCCCCAGCGGACGCTGCAGCTCAAGACCCGAACTATCGAGCTCCATTGCCATTAACCGGAATGCATCGCTACGTTCTCCCGGATTCATGCTGTCATTCAGCACATTGCCCATAATGAGATCGCCGCTGGTGTCTCCAAGGGCATATAATCCATATTCCTTCTGCAGCTGCGGATCATAGGAGGACATCACGGAGCGTACGGCTGCTCTTGTCAGCCTCTCACTTTGCACCTTCATGGCCGCGATACGCGAGAAATCAATGAATATGGCTACAAACATAAATACGGCTGCCAGGGCGATAATCAAAAAAACAGATACAGATCCATCGGACGATCGGCCCACCTCTCTCCTTTTCCGACTAGACCGCGCTTTCCCATGCTTCGTCATGACTATCGCGAACCTCCGAACTTTTGTAGAACTTCTCCTGCGGCAGCCTTATCCGTTCCATTTCTCCCGCCTTGAAACTTCGATCCGTAATATCGCATTAGATCCACCGTGCGAATAAATTCAACAGGATCCACCACGATCGATTGTGCGCTGACCTTGATCTGGCCTCCATCGTCCAATATTCGACTGAATGGCGTCAGAGATACCTGCTCATTTAACGAAGTCGTCACCTTTCGAATGAGCAGCTGATTCGAATAACGCATCTCTCCCGCCATGCTAGCGGGCACAGCCGTACCGCCCTTGGACATTTTGAGTTCCGGCAGCTTCCCACTGCCTTCTTCGCCGTGCGGCAATTGTATCGACTTCGTGCCGTCTCCACTGGCCAAACCAAATAGAGTTCCTAGAACATGATCATCCGTTAACCGCCAATATAACGAATCATATTGTCCCTGCTCTACGGATCCCGTAGCTGCGAACTTGTGGCTGTTGTCCCAGCTATATGCGGTCCTTTCGGAAGCCGCGGCCGATGCCTGAACCAGCATCGACTTCTGGTAGATATACAAGCATAGGAACAGAAGCAATACCGTCACCATCAGTACGATGGGAAGAACCAGGGAAGCTTCCACCGTGAAGCTCCCTGTCTCGTCCTTCCATCTTCTCGGCAGCCGTTTATTCAAGGAACTCTTTACTCTTGTTATTCACGTTTTTAAACAAGTTGTTCACCAAGGCCGTAATCTGATCTTTAAATATAAGCGCGATAATCAAAATAACGACTAGGATCAGGATCATCTCCAGCGTTCCGATCCCTTTCTCATCCTTCCAAAAAGCTTTCATCCCGTTCTTTGCCATGCTTAACATCATATTTCATACACCGGTCCCTTCTACATGTTCATCATCATAAATGCAGGCGCTCCGAGCAAAACAATCACGATCATGAAAATGACCACCATTGGCAGCACCAGCTTTGAGGAGGCCTGCTCGCCCCTTGTTCTTGCAATGGCCTTGCGCTTCTCCCACAGCACGCGGGACAAATCCCGCAGTGCCAGGACAAAGTCATTCCCGCCACGCCTAAAATTAAGCAGGACGGTTGTTGTAAATATCGATACCTCCTGAACGCCGCACCGTTTATTGAACTGCTCGAAGGCTTGCTGGAACGGATGGCCTCCCTCCCATTCAAGCACCATTCTCTTCAGCTCAGCATACAGGGGATGGTTCGCGTCCTTGTTCCGTTCCACGCAATGAATGATCGCCCGCTGCACCGTCTCGCCGGCGCCAACAAGCAGCACAATCTTGTTCAGAAGCTCCGGCAGCTCCATCACGATATCCTGCTCACGCAGCGTGACCTTTTTATGGAGGTCCTTTACCAAAGCGACGGGCAGCAATGCACCCAATCCCAATCCGGCCAGAAGTCCGATGACATCCCCCAACAGCAATGTCCACAGGCAGCCACCGATCAAAATAAGCCATGTATACGCAAGTGCCTCGGCCATAAACAATAATGTCATTTCTGTGCTGTGCCGCAAGCCATGGATCTTCTGAACGGAGCCCTGCATTCGATAAAATATAATCGGCAGGCGCATCGGAACCTTCCCTCGCTCGAGCAGAAACAACAGAGGCGGTGCTAACCGCTGCAGCCTAAGACCTTCCATTGGCACTTTGCCAAGACGATGGTACCGTTCGCCGCACGTTTGATTCAGCACCACCCAACCACCCACAAGCAGAACCATCAGCGCGCCGGATATCCATGTCAGCATGCCCGCCTCACCTCCTTACACCTTGATATTCATCATTTTAGTGATCCATAAGAAACAGCCTCCTAGAGCCACCAGTGCAAAAGTAGAGATTATGATCCCCGATCCGCTATACATGGACTCCATATAATCTGGAGATGTCATATTCATGAACAGCAGCAGGAGGAAAGGAGCCGCAAGAAGCGCCTTGGATTCAAACCGCTTCTGGGCGATCATGACGGATATCTCCTGCTGAATATCCAGCTTTTCTCCGATGACAGAAGAGGTTCTGCGCACGACTTCAACCAGATCACCGCCTGTTCGTTTGCAAGTCGAGAAGACATCGGCAAAGTTCGTCAGATCCTCCATCCCCGCCCTACGTGCAAAATCCTGCAAAGCTGTTTCAATAGGCTCGCCGTACTCCAAACGGGACACAATGACTTTGAGTTCGAAGATCAGATCGCTGTTGCCCCCGGGATCCAGCAGCAGCAAGTCCTGAACGGCGTCCCTGAACCCATTCTCTACGGAGCGGCCAGCCGACAGAGATGAAGACAAGGAATACAGAGCTTGCTTGAAGTGAAGATTCAGCGTCTTGCGCCTGATTTCCAACATAAACCGTCGCCAAAATTTAGGGACCGTCAGACCTCCCGTTCCAAGCAGCAGCGACAAAATCAGATTGTGATAAAACAGATAACCGATGAAGAAAAACAAAAGGCCGCCAAGGATGACACATGCTGTTCTCTGTCTCAGCGAGAGATGATAGACGCCGTAATCCGGGAGAGTGTTGGTTCGAGTAGGCGCAGCATGCTCACGCTTTCCAGCCCCCTTACTCCTCTTGATCACCCGCTCACCTTGATCCTCTTCCGGAGTCAATACAGCACCGCCAGATTGCTTCATGACGTCACCTCCATCATCTTCTGCAGCGGCCAAGCCGTAATCCCGGCCATATGAAGCTTGTCCGCCGATTGAAGCGGGTTACCGCAAGGTTCAAGACACCCAATCACCCGGCCGCCTGATTCGCCCGTCTCGCGGAACCGGTACAGTGGATTCAGCAGCACCTCGCCGCCGCTCATTCCGATCACTTCGCTAATCTCCGTTACGCGCCGCGATCGATCTCTAAGCCGGGATAAATGAACGAAAATATCAATCGCCGAGCTAATCTGCTGACGGACTACGCTGATCGGAAGATCCGCACCGCTCAGCACCATCGTTTCCAAACGGCTGATCATGTCCTGCGTGCTGTTGGCGTGCCCCGTCGATAGACTTCCGTCATGCCCGGTATTCATCGCCTGCAGCATATCCAGCGCCTCGCTTCCCCGTACCTCGCCCACCACGATCCGATTGGGGCGCATCCGCAGCGAGGAACGAATCAGATCGCGTATCGCGATTTCCCCCCGGCCTTCCGTGTTTGCATTCCGGGTCTCCAGCGACACGAGATTCGGAACCGTCACGATCTTCAATTCCGCCGAATCCTCGATCGTGATGACACGCTCATCAGGCGGAATATACTGCGATAATGCATTCAGGAAAGTCGTCTTCCCCGAACCTGTCCCTCCGCCTATAAAAATATTGTATTTACCCTTGACCAATATCCGAAGCTGCTCCGCTGCCTCCTCTGTTAGCGCGCCCCTTCCAACCAGGTCATCCATCGTCATCGGTGATTCCGGAAACTTACGGATCGTCATGGTCGGCCCTTTCAGCGCTATTGGAGGCAGTACGATATTTACCCGCGAGCCATCCTTCAATCTGGCGTCAACGATGGGCGTTGATTCATTCACCACCCGGTTTACCGTACCGACAATGCTCTGAATGATATCCTCCAGGCGGCTCTGCGATTCGAATTGGAGCGGCAGCTTCTTCACATCGCCATCCTGCTCTATGAATATGTCCTGGTGGCTGTTAATCATAATTTCCGTAATTCGAGGATTATCCACTAATGGTTGAAGCACATCCAACCCGCGAAAAGAATCAAATACCCTGCGCACCAGCCTCCGCTTCTCGGCGGCTGTCAGCTCCATAAGCTCGCGTCTTCTCCATACCAGTTCCTCGATGCGGGCCATCAATTCCGAATTGTTAATGCTCGCACTCATATCAAGCTCGGAACGAACCTGGTCACGAACCGACTTGAACGGATCCTCCATCATCACTGCTCACCACCCGCTTGCACTGGTGTGATACCCGAGCCCTCCAGCAGCTGCTGGCAGAGCTTCAATACCTCTCTCTGATAGATGGGTGAGGACAACAGCAGTTCTTCCCGATGGAGCTGTTTCCATGAAGGAATATAAGGCAGTACGCTGTCTATGCTTATATCCTTGCGGGGGAATCCGTTAACAAGTTGTCCTGTGTATCGATTGACAATGAATCGGCTCCGCTTCTTCAAGTTTCCGAAAAGCGCGGAATCCTTGAGCTCCAATTGATCCATCCATATACCGCTCTTATACATACTCATTAGATCATCCAATAAAATCCAGAATAGCACTCCGGCCTGTTCAAGAACCGCCTGCATTCGTTCCCCCATGTATCCCTCGGTATCCACGACAATGGCATCATATTGATTACACGATACGAGGGAAGCCAACAGCAAAGCGGTGTCCTCCATGGTCATCTCCGTGATTTCCTTTACATTGAAGCTGGGCTCAAAGGAATCGCACTTCAGGCCATGATGTCTGATGATATAAGGGGTTATCGACAACTCTGTCCCCGAAGCCGATTCTTGTGAGGCCTTAATGTCATACAACAATCTTGAAAAGCTGCCCTCCATGCCCACCGAACCGGAAGGAAATAATGCACTGCTGTTCACCGTCTCCAAATTAAGATAGAACACCTTCAATCCCAGCACGCCCAGCTGCTTCGCCATGTTCATGGCTATCGTTGACTTCCCGCTCCCGCTCAGGGGAGATACGATGCCAATCACCGAGGTTGTTCCGACATTCAGTTTCTCCAGCGCCCCACCGCTTCGCTTACAGTGGGTGATGATGACTTCCATCAACTGAGGCAGCGGTTGATACTTGAATGTACTGTTGCCCCCCTCTACGAGAGAAGATGATGAATGGCCTTCACTTAGAAGCAGCCAAGGAACCGAAGTCTCCCCCCGGCTGAGCCAACTCTCCAGCATTTCCGTATCCCCCGCGACCAGATTCGGTACTTCCCCCACTTCCATATAATGTAGAAATGAATCGGTGCGGGTAAATGCGGTCACCTGAAGAACCGATCCGTAAGAACTTCCATGCAAATAACTCAGCAGCGGTTCAACATACCGGGAATCCTGCACTGCCAGCACAAGTCGGGCCGGTATCATAAAGCCAATCCCTCTTTTCTGTAACAACGCCAAAAAAGCACCGTCAAAGGCCGCAATATGCGGTCAATGAACGGTGCTTCCGTTGTCTGTTATAATTTGACATTAGAATATCACAGTTGCAGCAGAACGGCAAGATTTTATTTTTTATATACAGATAGCCCTTAATCACTATTGTCAAAACAAGGATAAATGTCCTACTATATAGGCTTAGAACGAGTGTTCTCTATATAGAAACTTCTTATATAGAATTAACATATATAAACTCCTAAACCATCTAAACCAATACTTCCAAGCTTGGAGAGTGACACCTATGAACAAACGTATATTAGCCGCGTTTCTAACCGCCCTGCTGTTATTATCCGGCTGCAGCCAGCCGCTGATGTCCCCTGCGACATCAAACAATGAAACCGCAACAACCGTTAAATCCGAAGCCAAGTCAAACACCAGCACGACGAATTCCAAACAAACGACCTATCCAACCGATGATCTGAATCTTCCGCGGGTAGCCGTGGAACTGGTTAAAGCCGTTGACGGAGACACCATCAGCGTAATGTTCGAAGGCAAAAAGGAGAACGTTCGGATGCTCCTGGTCGACACGCCCGAGACGAGTCATCCGAAGCTGGGCGTACAACCATTCGGGCCCGAGGCCAAGGCTTTTACGAAGGATCTTGTGGAACAAGCCGATCAACTTGAATTGGAATTTGATATCGGTCCGAACCGCGATAAATACTCCAGGCTTCTTGCGTATGTATATGCCGACGGAAAAATGGTCCAGGAATCGCTGCTTGAAGAAGGACTCGCCCGCGTGGCCTATATCTACCCGCCCAACACCCGCTATGTAGACAAATTTGATGACTTGCAGCGGATCAGCCGGGACAAGGCGCTTGGCATATGGAGCGTAGAGAACTATGCCCAGGAAGACGGCTTCCATCCGGAGGAGCAGGACGACGCCAACAACAAGAACAACAGCAGCCGCAATGGCACAGCAGCAACCCAAGCCCCGAAAGAGAACAGCCAAAAGTCAAAGCAAGGCTGCGACATCAAAGGCAACATCAACTCGAAGGGTGAAAAAATCTACCACACACCGGAATCTCCATACTATGAGCGCACGAAGCAGGAGCAGTGGTTCTGCAGCGAGGCAGAAGCCGTCCAGGCCGGTTTCCGGGCCCCGAAGTAAACTCATCTGATATATGAAATGAACGCTCATGTTCATCTTATATAAATTTTAGCCGTAAATGAAAAGGAGCCACCAGCCATGGGGAAAAAGAAACCTCCAGCAAGCAAACCAAATGAAAGTCAACCGCCAAATCCAAGCTCTGCCGCATGGTACAAAATCGTATGGAGATGGCACTTCTATGCCGGCATCATCTTCGCTCCCTTTCTGATCATCCTGGCTATCACCGGCTCCGTTTACTTATTTAAGCCTCAGATTGAACAAGCGCTATATCGGGACTACTACACGGTAACCCCTCAGGTTGAACGGGTAACGCCCAGCAAGCTGGTCGGACAAGTTAAAGAGCTCTACCCTGACGCTACGATCACGAAATACCGCCCAGGCGAGTCGGACTCCCGCTCTACAGAGATTAGTTTGACCTCAGGGGGCGAATCCATGACCGTCTTCATGGACCCCTATACGGGAGAAAAGATTGGCGAGCTGAAAGACAAAGACCGCATCATGGACAAAATCGAGGAGTTCCACGGCGAGCTGATGGTCGGGACCGTGGGGGACCGGATCGTGGAGCTTGCCGCCTGCTGGGCGATCGTGCTGATCATGACCGGGGTGTATTTGTGGTTTCCGAAAAATAAAAACAAAAACAAAGGCAAAAAGAAAAGAAGCCTCGCGGGCATCCTGTACCCGCGTCTGGGCAAGGGCAAGCAGATTCTTCGTAGAGACCTGCACGCCGTTCCTGCATTCTGGATTGCCGCAGGCATGTTGTTTCTTATTATGACCGGGTTGCCCTGGTCAGGCCTGTGGGGCAGCAATTTTCAAACCATGGCGACTAATACCGGTGCCGGTTATCCGCCGTCCATCTGGTCGGGCAGTGCGCCATCCTCTCATGTCATGCAGACCAAGGAAGTGGCCGAAGTACCTTGGGCCGCCGAGAATCTGGCAGTTCCCAATTCGACCATCTCTGACTTTACCCCGCTTCCCATCGAAGATGTGATGTATGTGGCCCGAAGTGAGGGGATCCATCCAAGCTACACCATCAGCATCCCGCAGCAAGCGGACGGGGTGTACACAATGTCTGCCTATCCGCCCAAAGCACAAGACGAGGCTACCATGCATATCGACCAGTACAGCGGCGCGGTCTTGGCGGATTATCGCTATGATCATTACGGAATCGTCGGCAAAGCCGTTGCCCTTGGCATTACGCTGCATAAAGGAACCCAGTTCGGTATCGTCAACCAAATCTTCAGTTTGCTTATATGCATAGGAATCATTTTTATTGCGGTAAGCGGTTTGTACTTGTGGTGGAAGCGTAAACCGGATCATGGACTGGGGGCACCAAAAGCGCCCGAGGTAGATGCCAAAAAAATGAGGCTGTTTCTTCTGCTGCTCATCGCTTTGGGGATCCTATTCCCGCTTGTGGGCTTGTCGCTCATCATCGTGTGGATCATCGATTATGTCATCGTTCGGAGGGTACCGGCGATCAAGACATTTCTAAATGCCTGATTCGGTTATATACTCAAACTACAATAAGGGGTGGCGGTTTCATGATCATGAAAAGCCGTTTTATATTATCCGTTCTGCTATCGGTCCTGCTGCTGAGTGCTTGCTCGGCCAGTCCCGATGCAGCCAACCGGTATGAAAAAGAAATCCCGCTGATCGCCGAGGTGAACATTCCGGATGCATTATCCGTACATCAACCGGAGACCATCGAGATTATCCTTACCCAGGATGGCAAAAGAGTACCCGGTGCGGATTTTGTCCACTATGAGCTGTGGAGCCATGACGGCTCCCTGCGGGATCCCATGACGGATGCGGTAGAGGTCGGTGATGGTGTGTACACGGTAACCAAAACCTTCGATAAAGAGGGGCTATATTTCATCAAGCTGCACAGCGGCAACAACGGGTCCATCATCATTCCCCAGAAACCGTTCGCCGTCGGCAAACTGTCCGAGGACGAGCTTGCCTATCTGCAAGCGGGTACCCCCACATTTCAAGAAGGTACGACAGAACATCATCATTAATACAAGATCGCATTAGGACATAAACCGGCGCCGAATCTCCGGCGTCGGAACCATGCATTCAGTGGATTGTCCGAACCACCGGTAACGGTTCTTCGCCACCCAGCGGTACACCAGGTTCCGTAAAAAAGGGGGAATCAGAATCAGAATGTACGACAGCGGCCAAGGAAAACGAAGACGCCGTGCAATCCGAAGAGCGGCCGTCGACCTTGTGTAATACTTCCCCTGTTCAATCAGAACCATCGTTTCCGTAGTATCTCCACTAAGCCCTCCCTGCCTCAACAGCTCCTGCCCAATCTCGGATTGTAGCGAAGCAAAGCGAAAGGCCCCCCCAGGATCTCTCTTGATAATGAACTGCGTCAGACCCTGGCACAAATGGCACACACCATCAATCAGCACAATGGCATATTCCTCATGATTTTCCGTTGCACGATCCTCCATATACTCCTTCGCTCCCTTCCCATACCCATAAACAAGAAAAAACGCAGGAGCCCTCTCCTACGCTTGATCAAGTACGCTTATTGGTTTATTACTCAGCAGCTTTGTTCAGCCACTCGCCGTCTTTCATCTGCTGGTCGAATTCGTTTGAGAATTTCTCCATGCATTTGCATATGAAATCCTTACGACAAACCGGGCAAGGTACTTTCCCAAGTCGGCTAAGCGCAGTCAGTTTCCATTCCGGGAAGCGGTTATAGAATACGCGAATATCCGTTCCGTCAGCCGTGTGGATAATGAATTCGTAAAGCCCTTCTTTTTCATTGCTTCCAGCTGTGGTCACATTTGCAATCTGCGGTCTGTATGGCATGTTCATCACCCGTTTATTTTATTTAAATTCCCTATGACTGGTTTGTACTTTCTGGTACTTAGTCATATTAAAGAATTTTAGGGGTGATGTCAACCGAAGAACACATCCAGGATCGAGCCAAGCTGCCCCCTCTTTTTACCTTCTAATATATCCGGGTTGAACACTTCCACATATCCGCAGTTCGTGCAGGAAACAAATAGGAAATGATTGTGCTGAATATCGAACATCTTACTCAGCCCGGCCCCAGACATCGAGACCTCTTTCGTCTGGCAGTGATTTCCTCCACATTTGCTGCATACAAACCGTTCCTCTATCATTTGTTCAATACGCATCTTAAGCGCCCCTTTCCATTTCATAGCTTTAACTGAAATACGGCGTATCATGTAAAAAGTTTCATATTCAGCATCATAAGTCGACAAAAAAAGATGACCCTCCATTGTCAGAGAGCCACCCGAATTCCTTCCTTTATGGTCAGCTTACGCTTAACTCCACGTCGATGTTGCCCCGGGTTGCTTTGGAATACGGACAAAACGCGTGCGCTTTCTTCGCGAGATCCTCCGCCTGGCTTCGTTCGATACCCGGCATTTCGATCTTTAGCTTCACTGCAAGCTTAAAGCCGTCAGCGCCTTCGTCCTTTCCGATCATAACCTGGGAGTGTATCACAACGTCCTTGAGCTCGACACCCTCTTTACGGGCAATATTAGCCAGAGCGCTTTCGTAACAGGCGCCATAGCCGGCTGCAAACAGCTGCTCCGGATTGGTTCCGTTACCACCCGGTCCTCCAAGCTCCTTCGGCATGCTTAATTGGTGATTAAGAACCCCATCCGTAGATTCAACAGAGCCTTCACGCCCTCCAATGACTTTTACATCTGCTGTGTATAATGGTTTCATGCTCGTTCATCTCCTTCATGCCCTATTATGGTCTCTACATGTATTCTTTAAACTTGCAGCACAATTCGAAACGATAAATAGGGCAACTCGCAAAAGAAACAGCATATTCCCAGCTCGGGAAAGGCAAACAAAAAAGCTGTTTATCAAAGGAAGAATTCCTCTTGATAAACAGCTTCTTCATAAAGTATGCGGTAGAGAGGACTCGAACCTCCACGGGTATACACCCACTACCCCCTCAAGATAGCGTGTCTGCCATTCCACCACTACCGCATGTTATAAGGGATGTTCTGTAGCGAACATTCCCTATTATACTGTTCCATCATACAAAAGTAAAGAACCAAATTATGGGTCATTGGCTTAGGCGCAAGAGCAGCTAGTTCTAGTCGTTTCGCTTTTCCTTCCGGTAGGCTGAAAACTCAATATATTCACGGATAAACTCCTTCTCATTCTCTGCCAATCCGGACATTAAGGGAAGATCGGAAGATTCCGAGTCCACTCCATACTCTCCACGCGCTTCCCTGACTCGGGTAGGGTTGCCCTTGCCAATAATCAACCAATCCAAGCTTACGGAAAAGAATGCTGCTATCTCAATTAATTTATTCGTGCTCGGCGTTGTTTTCCCCCTCTTCCAATCACCAAAATTCCCTGTGCTGATCCCGAGGGTTTCACAAAACGCCTTCTTGGTCATGCCTCGGCTTTCTATGAGATGTTCGATTCGTTGGTAAATAGACTGCATCAAACAACCGCCTTCCTAATTCTCTTTGAAAGAAAATTACTTATGTACGTATTTTCCTCTTGCAAAACCACTTAATTAAGTGTATAATCAACATATATTGCCTAAATTATACCATAGTACTCATGGAACGTTGTATCTTTTAGTCATGAGTCTATTTAGTATGAGGAGCGAGTCATTTGCCCTACGATACCATGATCACATCCTGGAATAATGCGGTTCATTCCTTGAATAAAGGACTGATGATCCTTACCCCGGATGGCATCATAGACAAAATTAACGATCCACTCATTACCATGGCCGAAAGATATGGTGTTTCCGCTGAGTTTGGGTGGGAGGGGGCATCTTTTTTTAATATCGCTTCCCGGCCCTTGAGTTTGGCTTCGTTTGATCATTTTTTCCATGAGTTGGATGTGCCCTCCGTAAGAGATGTTATGCTGGGTAAGCTGTCTGATTATTCCTTTGAATATGCGGTGCAATGGAACGGCCAAGAGATTTGGGTTTTATGTGAGGTACTGCCGCTGCTTATCAACAAGGACAGCCGTATTCACGGAGCTATGATATTATTTACGGATATTACGAAGTTCAAACGCAAGGAACTGCTGCTGGAACAAGCGCTGGCTCACAGCTTTCCCCTTCCCGGGCATATTCCGATCTGCGCCGTATGCAAATACGTTCACCACGGGCAAGAGTGGGAACCTGTGGAGAGCTATTTGGAGAGCCGCCTCCCTATTGAATTCACCCACGATATCTGTCCGGGTTGCATTCGCAGATTATACCCGAAGTACTCTTCCATCCTTGATGATCCGGAATTACTCGATTAACTCTCTGCCTACATGCAACAACACTGAATAAGCAGCTTCATTATCCGGCTTTATCACTGGATATGAGGCTGCTTATTTATGCTTAAATCATCATTCTCATATTACGCGTTTACAAAACGAAGCAGAGGGCTTATCAGAGCTGGCAGCACCGAGACGTGGCCTTCTCCCTCAATTTCATGAAACGTAGTCTCCAGCACCTCATTATGCCCTTTGAGGAATGCATAGAGTTCCCTGGCGTCTTGCACCATGGACGGCTTCTCCTCGGCTCCCACGTACAGACGCAGCTCTTTGCGCTGTCCACTCTGCTGTAAACGGGCTTTCCCCTCTTCCCATCGCTTGTACAGCACGTAGTTCTTCCACCACACCGAGGGACAGGCCGCAATATACCGCGAAAAGGCTTCCGGTCTGGTGAATAATGTATACAAGGTGAAAAAACCACCGAGCGAGTGCCCGAACAACGCCTGCTTCGAACGGTTCACCGCGTATTGACGCTCTACGGCCGGCTTCAGCTGAAACTCGATAAACGTAAGGAATGCTTCAACGCCGCCTGTTTTCGGCCAATCCAATCCGTTAGGACGGACCGGCAGTTCATGGTCTTCAGCATATTCAGTAAAGTTATAAAAACGCTCGCTGCTCACAATGGGACTGTCGCTGTCAAAGCCGATCCCGACAATAAGCGCCGAGGGAATGCCACGGGGCGTCCGGGATTGCACTCGGATTGCCTCCGCAAGCGATCCAAAGGTCGCATTGGCATCCAGCGAATATAACACAGGATAACCTCCTTCGGGTGGCGGTCCCATCGGTTCGGCAATAAAAATACGGTATTCACGGCCTGTGACGTCGGATTGCATGGACCATGTCACCGTTCCCGGTATGCAAAACAAAGAATCCTTTTCGAGGTTATTGTTATGGTCATCGCGGTTATCGCGCTCTTCATCCTTTTCGTGTTTTTCGTGATGATCCTTACCTTCATGCTGAGAACGCGCCATCTCGGATTCTTGGTCATCTTCTTCCTTGACGAACAACCACCGCAGCGCATCCGGAAATCTTCTAGCCATAAAAATGGGATCATGGGTTCCATCAGGATCTACCGCCAGCTGGATCCGCTCGGGGCTCACCCCTTGTTCGATCCAGAACCGATGGGCCTCGACGTTATTCGAAAACATATGTTTCTGCGCATTTTCCTTGTACGCACCTTCCAACTGTCCAACAGACATATACACCCTCAGTCCGGCAGGCAATTCTCCCTGCTGTCTGATGTAATCCATAACCCCGTCATACCATAACGAAGCCGACAGCATCCCGAGCCGTCCAAAGGTCTCGGCACGCCAATATCCCGCGAACATCGAGATCAAACCGCCAAAGGAACCGCCAATGATTGCGGTATGCTCGGGTGCTGCGAGCGTACGGTAATGTCTGTCTATGTATGCCTTGATGACATCCGCAACCTCATCGACATAAGCTCTGCCCTCCCCGCCGAAAGGCGGATTGCCCTCCAGCAGCGGCTCAGCCGGCCAAGGCGTATACTCACGATTCCGATTCGTAGACGATATCCCGACCAGGATGACCTCGACCAGTTGGCCTGCTGCAAACAGATGATGCAGATAGTTGAGGCAGTCCGTAAACATATCTCCTTGATCCTGTACATAGGCAACAGGATAGGAACGATCCGACTCATGATAAGAAGGAGGTAAATACAGTGTGAGTTCCCTGTCCTCAACCACCAGCTGTTGATAACGATTCATGTGATCCTCCCGAAAGCTGCTTTTATTTTCTCATGCGAATTAATAGATAGACAAAATACGGAACCCCGATGACGGACACCACAATGCCTGCAGCCAGCTCGGCCGGAGCGAATATCGTTCTGCCGATGAAATCGCCTATGACCACAATCGCCATACCTGCTATACCACTGATCGGGATGATATGCCTGTGCCGCAGCCCAACCAGCTGCCTCGCCAGATGCGGAGCGATCAGACCGACAAACCCAATGCTGCCGGATACGGCAACGCTCGCACTGACCAAACCGATGCTGCATAGAAGCAATACCTTTTTCTCACGCTCGACAGATACCCCGACACTCTTCACGCTTTCCTCGCTCAGCTGGAATAAGTCGAGAACTTGAGAGCGGAGCCAAATGATAGGCGGCAGCATAATGAGCCAAGGAAGCATCGTGACCACGAACTTCCAGTTGGCGCTGTGAAGGCTGCCGGCCAGCCAAGCTACGGCCATCTCGTAATCCGATGGATTCATTTTCAGCGAGAGGAACATCGTAATAGCCCCGAAGCCGGAGGCAATCGCTATTCCCACAAGAATTAGCCGCTGCGGATCCAGCTTTCCGTTTTCTCTCGCGAACATAAATATGGCCGTAGTCGCCGCCAAGCCGCCAGCGATACCGAACATCGGCATCATCATAACCCCGAGCCAGCCGGTCATCGTGATCTGTCCTTGCAGCAAGAACATAAACAACACAACCGCCATGCCTGCACCTGCATTGATGCCGAGAATGCCCGGATCCGCGAGTCCGTTGCGAGTAACCCCCTGGATAACGGCACCGGCCATACCCAGCGCAAACCCGACGAGAGCGCCAAGCACAATACGCGGCAGCCTGAATTCAAACACGACGAGATCAAAATCGGAATTGGGACTCAGCCGCAGCAGTGTCTGAAATACTTCCTTGATGGACATATCAAACGTCCCGTTAGTCAGACTGAAATATACGGCAGTCAATACAATCAAGATTCCTCCAGTAAGAACAATCGGGAATCGATAGTAGGTGTTACGCACGCTGAGCCCCTCCCCTCGTCTTGATCAAATAAAGGAAGAAAGGAACACCGATCAACGAAGTAATAACACCCACTGGCGTCTCAAACGGATCATTCACAAACCGTGCGAGAATATCGCATAATGCCAGAAACATGCCACCAAGCACGCCCGACACCGGTACGATCCATCGATAATCCGAGCCGGACAGGAAACGGGCAATATGAGGAATAATTAAACCTACAAAAGCAACCTTACCCGCCAGCGCAACAGATACGCCGGTCAGAATAACAACAGCCAGCATCGCAAGGGCTTTGATCAGCCATGTATTCACACCGAGCCCCTTGGCCGTCTCGTCCCCGAGCGACAGCAGCGTGATCGATTTGGACAAAACGACGGCAAGGCATAAACCAACGATAGCAAACGGAATGCTCAGTTTGATCAGTTCCGGGTCCATTGCGTGCAATCGGGCATTGTACCAGAAGCTGATATTTTGCGATATTTGAAAATAGGCCGCCAATGCCTCTGCGGTACCGCTAAGAAACGTCCCGATTACGGTTCCGAGTATAGCCAGTCGAACCGGACTGAGTCCGCCAGGAATAAGCCATGCCAAGCCGAACACGACGGCTGCTCCGATGGCGGAGCCGATCAACGAACTGACAATGTACATATTGGAGCTGGCGTTCGGGATAAATACCATGAACAGTGTCACCGCGAACACCGAACCGTCGGATACCCCCATGATGGATGGGGACGCCAAATAGTTCCTTGTCATTCCTTGCATTAACGAACCTGATACCGCGAGAAAAGCGCCGATGAGCATTGCGCCGACGACTCTCGGCAATCGAGAACTCACAATGATCTGATGATCGATGTTCTCCGAATCAAAAGCAAAGATGGAATCCCAAACGGTATCCATCGTAATATTCTTGGCTCCATACAGGATGGAGGCCGCTATGAGCAATAAACAGACTGCCGGGGCCATCACAAGGATGACTGCCGGCAGTGATTTTTTGAATCCCATGAACAACACGCCTTATAGGTTTATACTGAAATGTTTGATGTTACTTTGTCAGGCTTTCGACCGCAGCTTTCAGAAACTCGATTTTGCTGTACGCAGTTCCGCCTTGAGCGAGTGGATCTACCACATTGACAAAAGCGGTGCCGTTCTTGAATGCATTCAAGTTCTTCATGATTGGATCATTCTGCAGTTCCTCCAAAGCATTCGGCGTATCTTTATTCTCATCTGGCGAGAATTGGACAAATACGTAATCCGGATTCATCTCTGCAATCTTCTCTTTCGAGATCAGTTCCTGTGCTTTGGCTGCGGCTACTTCAGTCGGTACTTCAATCCCCAAATCCTCATACAATACCGGGTTAAAGAACACCCCTGCCGGATAGATGTACATCTCACCTGCACGAATCCGAAGCGCCAGAACTTTCTTGTCCTTCAGGCTATCTCCAATCGTCGCTTTGACTTTTTCCAAGTCCTCTTTATATTTCGCGATTTCCTGTTCCGCTTGTTCCTGTTTGCCGCTTAACTCGCCGAGCAATTTCAGGTTGCTCTCCCAGTTGGTCGAGATATGGGAGTACGGAATCGTGGGAGCAATTTTGTTCAACTGTTCAATGACTTCAGGCTTGGCTTTGGACGATGCTAAAATCACATCCGGCTTCAAAGACAGGATCGTTTCGAAATTCGGCTCCATTTTCTCACCAATCGACTGGGCGTCCTTCGTGATCGACTCAAACATCGGCGGGAATTTACCCGAGAAGGTGATCGCTCCAACCGGGTTCACTTCCAACACAATGGCATCCTCCATGGCTTCAACGGCACCCGTAATGACGATGCGCTCCGTTTTGGCCGGAAGCGTATATTCCTGATCGAGGTATTTTACAACTTTAGTATCGGACGATGCGGGGGGCGCTTCTTCTTTCGCAGCGTTATCCTCCCCGGCTGTATTCGTGTTTTCTGCTGCATTATTCGTGCTTGCTCCGTCTGTATCTTTAGCCTCGTTACCTCCACCGCAAGCGGACAGTACCAACGCAAATGCCAGCAATAACCCCAAAACCCATTTCATTCGTTTCATCTCTCTCCTAATACCCCTTCCATGATCTATGATCACTCGAATAATTGATAATGATTATCATTATTGATCATAGTATAGGATTTGCTCTCTTAGTTCCATGGACAAATAACCGGATTCCTCATGGACAATTTCCGGAAAACAACCGGAAGGCCTCTTCCGCCATCTGCTCCATCGCAATGGGAGAGTATTCGCGCCAAGGGTAAGAGGATAATGGATGGAACGTTCCTTCTCGCACCGCGGGTATGGTCATCCACTCCGGCGTTGCCTGCAGTTTCCTCCAATTCGCCAGCGTTTCCGAATCCTGACGGATCAAGAGCAGGATATGGTCTGCGCGGCTCTCCTTGATCTGCTCAATCGTTAAACATCCTTTATCCTCCCAATCCATAGGCATCGCCGGCTGAAAATTGAAATAATCAAATAATAGTTCCTTCATGCCCGGATGGTTGTAAGCTATCAGTTCATCCTGATGCAGGCGTGCGGTCAAAAGCGTGCGTGCATCCATCATTTCAGTGGGGAGCTTCTCACGGTAAGTCGATATTTTATGATGAAACGTTTCAATCCATCGCTCTGCTTCAGGCAGCTTGTTCAGCAATTTAGCGAGACCTAGCAGATTAAACTGCCACCCTTCCTGCTCTGCCGGCATTTCGTAGAGAGGGGCAATCAGCCGAAGCTGTTCCTTCTCCCAATCCTCCACCCCCTGTGCGCAGACGATGAGCTCCGGGCGTGCCGAGGCCAGCTTCTCCAGATTGGCATATTTGTTATGATTCTGGCGGTATGCATCCAGATGGACCGGGATATCCGGCCCAAGAATGTTATAGTAATGCTGTGACCACTTCGGATGAAGCGGAGCCGCATACGGCGTAAAATCCAGCGGCATGGCGTAACCCAGGAGGGCTGTGGAGCCGTACATCGCCAGTTTATTTTTCCTTGTCTTCATATACACCGAGGGAGAGATCCCGAATGCCTTCTTGAACTTGCGGCTAAAATAAAATTCATCCTTATACCCCACCATATGCGCCACTTCACGCAGCAAAGAATCGGAGCCCAGCATCAGCTGCTTCGCCTTGTTCAAACGGACATGGGCCAAATAATCCATTGCGCTGCACCCATACGTCTTCTTATATACTTCTACAAAATATTTAGGACTTAGCTCGGAGAGGTTCGCCAATTGTTCAATCGTTAAATCTTCATCATAATGTTCCTCGATATACTCCTTCACCCGCTCCAGCGCTTGCCGCTTATCATTCTTGGAGTATGGGCTGCATTCGGCAATCATCGTATATAGCAGCTCTTGAAAATCCAGCTGAACCCTCCACTGCTTCATGGGCTCCTTGCTGTGAAAATCCTTATACATCGACCGACAGACGAGATTCAAGCGGTCCGGAGAGCTAATGACAAAGATGCCATCATAGGGCATGAGAGTGGCGCCGTCCACCTCATGCAATCGACCGCTGCCTGAGACACCTTCCATGAAACTAAAATGAAGTATTGCAACCGAAGCTTGCTCGTGTTCCTCGGAACTCTTGAGATCGGCACTCGTAATTCCGAAAGTAGACCCTGCTGCACAAAAATAAACACATCCCTTATTCATACGGGTGATTTGCTCTGCCTGTTGTAAACAGGTTTCTCCGCTCAGCGGGATGATCAGGGCTGGCTGCACTGCCAACTGCTGCTCCAAGGAGAGCTCATGCCCATGAACAATATCCATATTCCATAAACCGGCCATAAACCCGCTGTATTCACGTGAATCTTTTTTGCTACTGCTATTCGTCGATAGGTTTACCATATGTACAGACCCCAACCTTAAATGAGAATGGTTATCATTATCATATAATTATCATACACCGTCCCAAAAGTCCAGCACGATCTTCTCTTCTCCACCTTATCGCATGACGATGTAAGGCAAAAAGAAAGCAGCCACGTGCTCCCTGTCAGGGAGTCGTAGCTGCTGCTTTTCAAATGGTGTGGATGAGGCGGATCTTTCTCATGTGAGCAATTCAGTCCCCTTCAAGGGAGGGAAACTTTATCTCAAATCCACCGGATTGTCATTAGTTCCCCCGCTGGCGCTGCCTAGCTCTCGCCTCGCCGCCTTTGCGGCCCGCTTCTTCACGGCTCATCTTGCCATCCCCGTTGCTGTCGCTGCCGCTTCTGGCTTCGCCGCCCTGCTGCCCAATCTCTTGATAGAACTCACGTCCGTGGGAATCCGAGGTAGCCTCGCCGCCTTTACGTCCGATGTCCTCATAGAATTCTCTGCCATGAGAGTCGGAAGTCGCTTCCCCGCCCTTCTGGCCGATTTCCTGATAAAATTCCTTATCATGAGAGTTTGACGTGGATTCCCCGCCTTTTTTACCGATATCCTGATAAAAGTCTTTGTCATGGGAACGGGAAGTTGCTTCGCCGCCCTTCCGTCCGATTTCTTGGTAGAATTCTTTGTCATGTTTGTTCGCAGTTGCTTCTCCACCTAAACGTCCTGCTTCTTCACGGCTCATCTTTCCATTGTTGTTATTAGCCATTCTGAATCACTCCTTATAGGTAATTTGAAGTTGTTGCTCGTCCACGTTATGATATTAAACTTCTGACCAGAGATGAAACACCCGTTTTGCATAAACGCGCACTGAAAATCGATGAAAACCGTGATGAATCCTATGTAAACCTTGATATAAGAAAAACGTCTATCGACGTACATTCTAGAGAAGACAGACCGCGTTTAGATGTTGTTTTTCTTGCGATATCAGGTAGGCCATGCTTCGAAGTGTATACTTTCTGATATCTTAAACGCAAAAAAAAGCCCCGCACAAAGTGCGGAGCCTTTCTTAATGTTCGTATGCGGTAGAGAGGACTCGAACCTCCACGGGTATACACCCACTACCCCCTCAAGATAGCGTGTCTGCCATTCCACCACTACCGCATAATATAAGGGATACATCATTTCGTTACTTCATAAAAATGGTGAGCCATGAAGGGCTCGAACCTTCGACACCCTGATTAAAAGTCAGGTGCTCTACCAACTGAGCTAATGGCTCTCGATGACAATCGTGCGGCTGCCATATAAGAAAGTGGTGTCCCGTAGAACCGACGGGGTTCTCATCCCGAGGTTATATAGAAAGTGGTGACCCGTAGGGGATTCGAACCCCTGTTACCTCCGTGAAAGGGAGGTGTCTTAACCCCTTGACCAACGGGCCACTTTAACCACGTCGCCGTGACGACAAGATTGAGTATAGCATAATTTCAAAAATGCTGGCAAGCTTTTTTTTCGTAAATTTTAATATTTATTTTCGGGGCTTTTTCGGCTTATAAATCAGCCTAAAAAATCCGGCGTTAACTTCTCTTCTTGAACGCGATTTCCTTCGAGTTCCACATGATATGCATGTGCATTTTTCCTTGAGCTTACGATCCTATGCAGCCGTCCGTCCATAAAATGCAAAGCAACCCCATCATCAGCAGCATATCCTGCTTGTGCCTCACCTTGAAGCACAAGTTTATGATAGGCAGGTCTTCTTTTGCTCTCACCATCATAATGCGGGCAATGACTGCCTCGTAATATACCCAAACCCTCAAGCTTGTACAAAGGCGCGTTCAATGGGTTCGTCACCCCTTGCTCAAACCAGCAATTGGAACCAGCGCTTAACCCAGTTAAGATGACACCCTGTTCATACGCCTCCTGGAGTATCTGATCCAGGCCCCATTCCTTCCACAAGACCAGCATATTGCGGGTATTGCCCCCGCCAACATAGATGATATCCTTCTCGAGTACAAAAGACCGAAGATCGGCAAAGTTCGGCTGGAAAAGCGACAGATGAATGGGAGTACACGGCAGTGTCCGGAAAGCATGATAGAAACGTTCAATATAACCATCCGCATCCCCGCTTGCTGTCGGAACAAAACACACCTTAGGCATTTCTTTCGGTACTTGGTCCAAAATATAGCGATCAAGCAGCAGATTATCCGGTTCCATCGAGAAACCGCCGCCACCCATGGCAATTATCTGTTTCATTGTTCTCTGCCCCCATTTACGCTAGGCCAAAGAGAGAGGGATACTCTCTCTTTGGTCGAGACTGCGAAGAATGCCTAACGCTGCTTATGCTCCGACGAACCCTATCCAGGATTCTCATCCCTATGCAAAAAAAGCTCCCGATCACTTGGTGATGGGAGCTTTCTTCGATGTAACGCTCAACGGAGAGAGAGGGATTCGAACCCTCGCACCGCTTACGCAGTCTAACCCCTTAGCAGAGGGTCCCCTTATAGCCACTTGGGTATCTCTCCATATGGCTCCCCGAACAGGACTCGAACCTGTGACAACTCGATTAACAGTCGAGTGCTCTACCAACTGAGCTATCAGGGAACATTAAGTTGGATATTAATAATTTATCATGACTTCGTAGGGGAGTCAAGCTTCAGAAGCGTAAGGCGTCCGGCGCACTTTCCGCACCGATAACGAGCCGGATTCATCTTCCGTTTACGAAGGTATTCCGTCCCGCAGGCACTGCAGCGAAGTTTATATCGATAAGGTTCCGGCTCCCGACGGCCCGCAGCCTTGCCCTTCGGCAAGGACTTGCAGAAACGGCTCCCTCCAACGGCTTGCAGCAGGTTTTTGAAATCAGCGTCCCGATGCCGATATCCCCTGCCCGCAATATGCAGATGATAATGGCACAGCTCATGCTTGATGATCTTCTCCACCTCTTCCCTGCCATGCGTAGCCAGCTGATGCGGATTGATCTCGATATGATGGCTTTTCATGAAATAGCGGCCGCCTGTTGAGGACAATCGCCGGTTAAACGTCGCCTTGTGCCTGAACGGAACCCGGAAGCTCTCCAGCGAGACTTTCTCAACCCATGCCTGCAGTTCTTCATTGCTCATCTCGTTCTTCGTCACCATGTCTTTCCTTCCTTTTGCCTTATAAATGCTACTTGAATTTTAACTTCTCTCTGGGCTACACTGTCAAGTAGAAAGTATGGAGGGAGAACCTGCAATCATGCCAAACATGCGCTACGTTATTTTAAAAGGACAGGACGAGCTGTTATTTGTCGAAATGCCCAGTGACTATGCTTACCAGCTCAGTGCTTTAAATTTACGCCTCAATAAGGAAATCGATAAACTCACCGCCGCAGGCAAACCTCAGCTGCCACTTGCTGTAGCCGAATGCGACAATCTGGATTTGCTGCAGGAATCGCTGAGCATTCAAGGTGGTCTGGAATACATAAATGAGCTTGAGCAAGCCTTTGCTTCCCTTAAGGAAACGGAATATCCACTCATCTCGCTGCTTACCGAAATTCGGGCTCTCCAAGCGCAGCTTGAGCAATGGTACGAGGAAGAAGCGTTATAATCGAGGTAGACCTGCACGCTTTGGGCTTTTTCCCCATATGCTATCCATACAGATGGAATTAGCAAGAGGAGGAGATACCCTTGCCGCAATGGCTCTGCAATCAATTGACACGCGCTTTTCGCAAAAAGGACAGACGTCAGATCAAGCTGCTGAACGAATGCTGGTACTTTTACCGGAATTCCCCGGGCGAAGAAAATTCGAATGCCCGTTAGGGCACTGCAACCGATCCATAGGTATGACAATAAGCCGGACATCCTGTCCGGCTTATTTTTGCATTGTATTATGATGGCTGAATGGTGGGATTTTGCACTTATAGATCGCTGCGTTTAGCTGGCCAGGACCCCTGAAGCTTCCGGAGAAAAACAATTTGCCCCGTATGATATGCATCATGCATGATTAAGCTAAGTATTCGCTGCGGCGATTCGATGACCTCCGCCTCCGGCATCTCCTCAATCTTCTGTCTTAACGCAGCATGAACTTTCTGAAGCTGCTCCCGAGCCGTATTCCATGCGTCCTCACTTGTTTCGTGAATGAGAAACGTCTCGTCGTTACCAATCCCTTCATTATGGAGCGGTATCCCTTCCAATCTTCCTAGCAGACGCTGTTTGTAATACAGCAAATGCTGCACGTTCTCCCATATGGAATTCGCCGCCTGCCCTTCCGGTTTCCACAAAGCCTGCTCAACCGTAACATCCTTCAAGGCAGGATGAATCGGCGGATACCAATCCTCTTGCCCCATCGCATAATCCCAGTTTTGGAGCAGCAATTCCTTCATGTTCATAACCATCGCCTCCGCCTCATAATTGTAACCATCATAAATAAAATAGAACGTTACATAAAAATTAACACACTTCAGACCCCATTACAAGTAACTAGCAACATGAATATTTACTTGTTACAATAATGAGACGAGAAAGGATGAGCTTCATGTTATGGGATGATTTTATAAACAGCGAATGGCATGACTGGAGAGGCAGCGGCCGATCCGAGGATCGGCTTGCCCGTGAGGATTGGCTCACCGATTTTATAAACGAGTACAATCTCCCAATCTCCGTTCCGCTGACCCCGGATGAACTGGGGCTGCTGAGGCAGCTTCGTTCCTTCCTGTTGGCGTGTGTTCAACACATCGCCGCGGGAGAGTCTCCTTCCCCCATGGAGATAGAGGAATTAAACCGCTGGATGGCTGCCGGACCTGTTATTCGCCATCTGGAGATAGATGAGGATCAAAAATTTGTACTGGCTTATATCCTGCAAAACCCTGGCCTGCAAGAAGCGGCTGCCGAGATTGCCGGCTCCTTTGCGCAAGCCATCGAGCAAGGCGAGTTATCCCGGTTTCGCATCTGTACGAATCCCGATTGCCTCTGGGTATATTACGACGACACGCGAAACCGTTCCAAACGATATTGCGATGATAAAATGTGCGGCAATCTGATGAAGGTCAGACGGTTTCGGGCGAAGAAAAAGCAGCCATCTTCGGGCAGCGAGAGTTAAGCCGGGTGTTTATGCTGGGCGCTGTCTAACACAATATACATTTCGAACTAACTGAGGTGAGTAGTCATGAGCATCAAAAGGGTAACTCAAGCAGAATTGCCTTGGGTCAATCAACAATACGAACACATCGGCTTTCAGCCAAGTTCACTGGACAATGAAATTATTGCCATCGTCATGTCGCAAGACGACTACGCAGGGATCGGCCGATTGGTTAAACTTAATGACCACGAGGCGGAGCTCGGTGGTGTTTATATTCTGGACAAGTTTAGAGGACAGTCCCTGGCACACGAAATCGTCACGTTTCTTGTAGAGGAATCAAAAAGATTGGGCCTAGATACGGTATACTGCATTCCGTTTGAAGAGCTGCAGCATTTCTATAAGAAGTTTGGTTTTCATGAATTCGATGTATCTGCTCCCACAGTCGAACCCAAAATTCTAACAAAATATCACTGGTGTCTCGAAAGTTACGATAAAAACGTCCTGCTGCTAAAGCTGAACCATCGCTAAACCCATCGCCAGGACATATCCCCATTAGCTATTAGTACAGGGCAGTTATGCAAAAAAGAGCCGTTTCTCCCCAAAGGAGATACGGCTCTTCTATTACGCTGCAGTACCTATCACTGATCTTTCGGCTTGCGCATCGTCAATCCGACGCGGCCTTTTTTCAAATCTACATTCAGCACCCACACGGTAACGTTATCCCCCACAGAGACAACATCCATCGGGTGTTTGACAAATCCATCGCTCAGCTGGGAAATATGCACCAGGCCGTCGCTCTTGATGCCGATATCCACAAAGGCGCCAAAATCGATGACATTGCGTACCGTTCCCTGCAGCTCCATTCCCGGCATAAGATCCTCGATCTTCAGCACGTCCTGGCGGAAAATCGGCAGCGGCAGCTCCTCCCGGGGATCGCGTCCCGGACGCTGCAAGCTGTCCAGAATATCGCGCAGGGTCGGTACACCAACCTCCAGCTTCACGGCAAGGTTCTCCGGCTGCTGGGCATCCAGCAGTTCAGCGAGCTCCTTGCTGCCGAGCTTGTCCAGACTTACCTGAAGCTCCTGGAACAAACGGTCAACCACCGCATAGGATTCCGGGTGAATCGGGGTGCGATCCAGTATGTTCTCGCCTTCCGATATCCGCATAAAGCCCACGCACTGTTCATAGGTCTTGGCACCGAGACGCGGAACCTTCTGCAGTTGCTTCCGGCTGACAAATTTCCCGTTCTCTTCCCGGTATTTCACGATATTTTTGGCAATGGTGGCATTGATGCCAGCCACATAGGAGAGTAGTGACGGCGATGCCGTATTCACATCCACCCCGACATGGTTAACCGCAGACTCTACGACGGCTTTCAGGCTCTCCTCCAGATGCTTCTGGGTGACGTCATGCTGATATTGGCCCACACCGATCGATTTCGGATCGATCTTCACCAGCTCGGCCAGCGGATCCTGCACACGGCGTGCGATCGAGGCTGCGCTGCGCTCGGCAACATCCAGATCAGGGAACTCTTCTTGAGCCAGCTTCGAGGCCGAGTACACGCTTGCTCCCGCTTCATTGACGATGAGGTAAGCCAGCTCAGGGTCAGCAAGTTCCGCAATGACTTCTTCGGCTACGAATTGCTCCGTTTCACGGGATGCCGTACCGTTTCCAATGACAATAAGCTTGATGCCGTATTTTGCAATCAGCTCTTTAATCTTCGCGGCCGCCTCCTGCTTCTTGTTGGCCGGCGGCGTCGGATAGGTTACAGCTACCTCAAGCAGCTTGCCTGTATCATCGACCACCGCAAGCTTACAACCGGTACGGTAAGCCGGGTCCACGCCCAGCACACAGCGACCTTTCACCGGCGGCTGCAGCAGCAGGCTGCGCAGGTTCCCCGCAAAGATGGAGATTGCCTGGTTCTCCCCTTTTTCCGTCAGCTCACCCCGCACTTCCCGTTCAATCGATGGGGCAATAAGACGCTTGTATGAATCCTCGATCAACGCCGTAAGAATATCCGAGACGGCAGATGGACCTTTAAGCACCTGCTTGCCGATATACGCGTGAATGGAATCGGAAGGAACATCAAGCCCCACCTTCAGAATATTCTCGCGCTCTCCCCGGTTAATGGCCAAAATCCGGTGCGGCGGCATTTTCTTCGCCAATTCCCGATAATTGTAATAGTTCTCGTATACGGATTCCACTTCGGTATCCTTCGCCTCTGAGGTCAATATGCCGTGGTCCAGGCTGTATCTGCGTACCCAGGAACGAACGGTTGCGTCATCGGCAATGTTTTCGGCCAATATATCCATCGCGCCTTGCACAGCCTCTTCTGCCGAAGCCACACCTTTCTCCTCATCAACATACTTGGCTGCCTCAACCATCACATCAGCCTGCTTCGGCTGCGACCATATCCACTCCGACAGCGGCTCAAGTCCTTTTTCCTTGGCGACGCTGGCCCGGGTTTTACGTTTCTGCTTATACGGACGGTAGAGATCTTCTACCTCCTGCAGCTTAACGGCGGCCGTAATCGACGCCTTCAGATCTTCTGTTAGCTTGCCTTGCTCCTCTATGATGCGAATGACTTCCCGCTTACGGACCTCCAAATTGCGCAAATAACCTGTCCGCTCTTCAATATCACGTAATTGGTTCTCATCCAGTTCGCCTGTCATTTCCTTACGGTAACGTGCAATAAACGGTATGGTATTGCCCTCATCCAGAAGTTCAACGGTCGTGCGCACCTGTTTTTCGGACAATTGAAGCTCCTTCGCGATCTGCTTCACGATCCGTTTCGATTCTTCCTTGCGAATCTGTTCCTCATTTACTTCCACAACAGCTTCTAATTCAGACAATGATATCCCTCTTTCTTCAATGAAACTATATTTGCTATTATCCCAAACTTAAGCGCTCATTTCCACTACATCGCTCACTTCGTAAGGCTTTAAGCTGCTTTTAATGTCAATTTCATCTAATTTTAAGATTTAATTTATATTCTTATTGTACGAACATGCCGCTGCCGGATATCCACACCTCATTAAAATCAGGGGGGTCACCTTAAATGAATGACAAACATGCGATTGCCTGGTCCGTTGTCTGCCTTTTGTTTATCGCAGCGGCGGTCACTACGGCCTACATCCTCATACCTACAAACATATAATCCACCAATCTCCAGTCCCATGTAACAATTGCCGAGCCTTCAAACATACCATCCATATAAAAACCCTCAAGGAATTACTCCTTGAGGGTTTTTAGTCATAACATTCTATGTGGAAAACGTTAGTGCTTGAATGGAATCAAAAATCAATCAAGCCCAGACTTATTTGCAGGGAATCATCCACCTTACTCATCATTTCATCATCAAGATGGGTGATTTTGTCCGTTAGCCGCTGCTTATCAATCGTCCGGATCTGCTCTAGCAAAATGACGGAATCCCGGTCAAATCCATGCGACGCCGCGTCGATTTCGACGTGAGTCGGCAGCTTGGCTTTTTGAATCTGTGCCGTAATGGCTGCAACAATCACAGTCGGACTAAACCGGTTGCCGATATCATTCTGAATGACAAGGACCGGCCTTACGCCGCCCTGCTCAGAACCGACAACAGGTGATAAATCCGCAAAAAATACGTCGCCCCGTTTAACGATCACTGTCTACACCCCGCTTACTAAGCGGTCTAGAGTGTTGTCTGCATCTTCCTCCGCGTGAAACGCCTCAGAAGCCATGGTCAGGTTAATTTTGGCCATTTCCATATAACCCCGCTGCATGGATTCACGAATGTAACGTTTCTTCCGTTCATTCAGGTACAACTTCATGGCTTGCCTAATAAGCTCACTGCGGTTGGAATTTTCCAGCTGAGCGATCCCGTCCACTTCCTGCAAAAGATGATCCGGTAAACTGATCATGATTCGTTTGGTGTTCTGCATATTGGCCACCCTCTATTACACCCCCACAACCTTCTCGCCTGTGCACCAGTATTACATTATTCAAGGAAAATTATACAAAAGAATATATATGCCGAAGGTATATCAAGTATGCTGCATATCATTATAAACTACAATCGACACTTTCGTACAGACTTAAACGACATATTCCTAATTCGGGAAGGTCTGTACTTATTCCTTCTTTCCTGAATAAATTACTTAAAGTGACATGACTTGTTAAAGGTTGCTCCAGAGTGCGTTTACGGTCTTCACGGGTATATCATCACGTATATACTGACGTGGTACCCGGTGGGCGATCATGCAGACGACCTCGTAGTGGATCGTCCCCAGCTTGGACGCCAGCTCATCTGCCGTAATGCATTCGCCAGACTGCTGACCGATGAGTACAACCTCTTCACCAGCTTTAATTTGTTCCGCCTCATCGGCGAAAGGTTTGAGCGATACCATACATTGGTCCATACAGATAGTTCCGACTACAGGGACGCGGCGGCCGCGTATCAGTACTTCCACTTTACCGCTCAACATACGAGAGAAGCCATCGGCGTAACCGATGGGAAGGGTTCCAATTTGCTCTTCCTCCCCCGTTACATACTTCGTCCCGTAGCTGATACCGGAATGCGGAGGTAAATTTTTGACGTAGACAAGCTTTGTCTTTAACGTCATGACAGGGCGGAGGCTCACTGTCTTTCGATTCACCTCATCCGAAGGATACAGTCCGTACAAGCCGATGCCGACACGAACCATATCATAGGATAATTCAGGTGTATCAATCGCAGCAGCACTGTTGCCCGTATGTATGATGGGGATATGGTAGTCCTTATCCCGAAGAGCGTCCGCTACGCCCTGAAAACGGCGGTACTGTCCCAACGTATAGTCTTTGTTCTCTTCATCCGCTCTTGCAAAATGGGTAAACATTCCTTCGACAACAACCTGCGGCAGCGAAAATACTTCTTCTATAAAAGAAATTGCATCTTCGCCTGGAAGCAGGCCCAAACGACCCATTCCGCTGTCAATCTTGATGTGTACCTTGAGTGGCTTCTCCGGCTGGACCGGCAGTGCCTTTATCGCTTGGAGCACTTCCGCACTGAACAGGGTTATGGTCACATCATGCTCATAAGCGATCTCTACAGCCTCCGGTGGTGTATAACCGAGCACCAGGATTGGGCAAGAGATGCCTCCTTGCCGAAGCTCGAGCGCTTCATCCAGAAAAGCTACGCTTAAGTAAGCCGCCCCCAGTTGCTGAAGTTCGCGAGCCACTTCTACAGCTCCGTGACCATAGGCGTTAGCCTTCACACAAGCAAGCAATTTCATGTGGCTTGGCAGCGCCTCACGAAAAGCGTTATAGTTGGCGCGCAGATGGTCTAGGTTGATCTCCGCCAGGGTAGGTCGATATATCGCTTGCAATTCCAGTCACCTTCTTACCATTTTGAAAAAAGCATTATGCTTTGCAATAGATTAATGGTAATGTTCCGGGGGGCAACTGTCAATTGAGACAAACTGCTTATTTATGAGGCTCGTGGTCCCCCCGGGGTGGCGAAACTTGGTGAAACATCGGAATATCTGCAAGAAATAGCGATAGGTCCACGGACGAAGTTCCTTTATTTGGAAAAGAGGCGAATGGCCTCATTGTCGGAATGTTGCCCTCCTTCAATGCTCGGTATCCGCCTACTTCGTATTATTTACCCGATTCTCCCTGCATGGAAGCAGCGACTTTCTTCATTTCTTCGACAGGCAGATTGGCGCTCGTAATTCGGTATTCCACGCCTTCCGAATTCCAGGTCAGCGTTCTTTGCTGATCGCCGGTGAGCAGACCTACCGTCGTGAAATCGATATACACCGCCTCGCCCGGTACGAGGGAGACCGCACGATCCACGGGTCTGGATTCCATAATCGTATATTGGTACACACCGTCATACTTCAGAATAACCGCATGATCCTTGTTCTCTGGAACTTCCATCGTGTCTTTGTTCGTGACCCCTGCAGGCACATATTCCGGATAGATGATGCCGAAGGATCCCATATCGCGACCGGAAGCCGCTTCTGTCAAACCTTCGGTTCCCTGAGTGCCATTACCTTCCGTACCGGAAGCCACCGGTACCCCGTTCTCGTCCACTTCCGCCATGGTCCCCTTCGCATCGTTCATCGCACTTAGATTCTTGTTCGTATCAAACGAATCCTTTGTCAGGTTCGTATCGAAGGTAAAGGTGTTGAATTTCACCTCAACAACCACTTTCGCTTCGGAGTCTGACACTTGTACCTGTTTCGGTGTGTAGTTGTCCTTGGCGAGCCAAATCTTCTGACGAATCAACGAATGGCTGTGGTAATTGGCAGCCACATCAAACACGTAACTTTCCTTATCCTCAGCAAACTGACGGGTGTTGTCGCTCAAAATGCTGCTAAGCAGCGTTTGGTACAGATATACCTGTCCCTGATTATCCGGCCAGTCGCTCTTGAAGCGGAAGCTCTTGTTCAAGCTAGGCGTCAGAACGAACACGCCATCATCGTTGCGAAGCACGATTTGCGTAATATCCTTTTGCCCATTGGTTAAGCTGATCCGATAGTAAGATGGAGACTGGTACCATACCTCAACCTGATACTCCTGCGGCGCCGAACCGGTATGTATGGTCATAACGCCCGCTCCCTGGTAAGCGCCCTTGGCACTTTCCAGCTTATCAGCCACCTTGCCCAGATCCTTCACAACGCTGTCTGCATTCTTCTTCCCGCATCCCGCCAGTATTGTTGTTAAGCATAATACTACCGCGAGCAGCACCCATGAAATCCGGCGCATGTCATCATCCCCTTCAACACTTGTTTTGACTTGATTGATACATGTCTATGAGGGACTTGGTCACATTATGCAGACTAGCCTGACAAGCACCGCTGCGGTGGGACGCGGCAGGCGTTTACACTTCGTCTAAGTGAAAAAAAGAACCGTGATGAATCCGTCGATCGCTGATTCATCCTCGTCTCGGTTATTTGAGAAAATTTTCCAGTACGGGCGATCTTCTTCAGCCCTCTGTATAAGCATGGAAGCTAATCGACGTTAGCCATCTCTAAGGGGCTGTATTCATAGAAATGGATTTCTCAGGTGTTGCATTCGTATAAGGCGCAAACCATTTCTCATCCACATTGTCAGGTGATGGAAGACTGCGGGTGGTCGAGTCAAAAATCCAGAAGATCCCTACGCAGAATACGGCGATTCCGCATCCTGCGATAACGGACGAGCTTGCTGCAACAACGCCAAGAGCACCTCCAATTAGGCTGCCAAGCGGCATGGCAATTCCGCTGAGTCCGCTAGCTGCCGCGAACACCGTGCCCAATCTTTTCTCGGGTATCGCTTTCTGAATGACCGAATTGATGATAACGTTCGTAATGCCTCCGGGAAACCATGCCAAGCCGTATACCAGGACGACAAGCCATGTCCATGGGGTAAATACGCTGAGACACCAGGCAGCGCCAGATAAACAAAACGCTCCGGCAAAAAGATATCCAAGCGGCAGGCGCTCCAGCTTCAAATACGGAGCCAGAATCGCGCCCAACAAGCTTCCGCAAGCCTGGGCCATGAGCAGAACTCCGTATACACCCGCCCCGCCGAGGCTGTCCGCAAACGCAGGCATAACCGTAAAGGTAGCGCCGCCCGCTGCATTGATGACGATAATCCCCATCTGTACCCGTGCAAGCGGGGTTGCCAGGATGTAGCGAAGCCCCTCTTTCATGTCCGCCCAATAATTTTTAAGGGCATTTCGCATAGATTTTGAATTTGCGGTGTTATTCGTTGATGTTTTACTTACGTTGTTATCAGAAGTTTTGATAGACTTTTTGATTTTCAGTTGCGAGAATAACAGCGCTCCGATGAAAAATCCGATCGAATTCCATAAGTAAAGGGATACTGCGCCCAGCACAATAATCAATACGCCGGATATTGCGTTGCAAGCGACATCGATGCCTTGATAGGCTAAGGAGAACAGCGAGTTTCCTTGCGTCAGCTGCTTCTTATCGAGAATTTTAGGAAGGGCCGACATTTGGGCCGGATATACCCACATATTCAGCGTGGATAGAACCGGTGTAATCGCCAGCACAACGCCTACTGTCAGAAAGTCGAAATAAAATGCAAGCGGAACGATCAACAGTAGAACCGCCTGAAATAACTGGGTGTATACCAGAAGCCCCCGTAAAGGAACGCGGTCAATCATCGGACCGGATAACAGTTGAATGATTCGGGGGAGAATCGAGAGGAATCCGGCAAGTCCCGTATACAGCGTCGAGCCTCCCAGATCGTACACCAGCCACATGGCCGCTACCGCGTACAAGCTATCGCCGATATTCGTAAGGATTCGGCCAACGAACAACAGCAGGAAATTGCGATTCTTTAATATTTCCACGAAAGAAACACTCCTTGATTTAAAGTTTAGTAGTTTTGGAGAGAAGGGGCTAAAGAAACCCCTTCCTATTCGGACGTTTCCGTCGAAACCACGTTGATCCCAACCGCATATTCCTTGCTGTCGTCCCCTTTTGTCGCGAGGGTCTTGGTCACCCATTTTTCGAGCAGTTCTCTGAATTCCTTCGTCATTTCTTCGTATTGCTCGGCGTTCAGCTGCATTCTCAGGCTTATCCTTGTGCGGCTGGCCGCTGCATAATCTTCGGCAAGAACCGGGTCTACCATTTGGGTTCCCTTGGTGTTAAACCACTTCGCTTTGGATTTATAATATTTCTCTACGATGCCGCCGACGGTCCGGGTCTCCACCAAATCTATTAATCCACCATCATATAACTTCTGAATATGATAGTGAATGCTTCCCGGCGAATCTCCCAATTCATCTGCTACTTGTTTGGCAGTTTTGGCCATATCCAGCATGGTTCCGAGAATCTTCACCCGCTGAGCGCTGCCGAGCAGCTTCGCTTGTTCCACCGATATTTCGATACTCTGATTATGATCTTGATCCATGACGCAAACACTCCATTCTAAATTAAAATAGACATTCTAATTGTGTAATTCATACGGTTATTTTCGTTCATTCCAATTTAATTTATCATTCTAATTTTCTAGATCGGTATGACACAATAATAAACCACCTATTACCATTTGTAAATAGGCGGCTTATAAATTGTTTATTTTTTTCTAAACCGGTTTGACCATATGATAATAAACATGCCCGTTAATCAAGATGTCCTTATCTGTTTGATAACCTCTTCTTTCGTACAAAGAATGAGCGCGATGATTGTCCGTCACCACGGCAAGAGCAATTTTACGATACATCAGCTCCTTTGCCCGATTCTCCGCGTGATGTATAAGGGCCGAACCAATCCCCTTACCTCCAAACTGCGGAGAAACCGATAACGTATCGATATAGTACTCATCCTCGTCCGCTTCTTTATCCAGCGCTACGGAAGGGTCATTCTTGAGCTTACGCAAACGATCCAGAATCGGACGATCCAATTCGGCCGCTTGATCACCGCCGTAAGCAACGATAATGCCAGCCACCTCGCCGTCGATCTCTTTCACGGCAGCCTGTCGGTAACTGAGCCTGCCCTCGTCCGCCCGGAAATATTGCTCCAGCACTTCAAGCACTTTCTCTTCACTGTCTTCCCCTGTTAATTGATGCGCTACGTCGTGCAGTGCATCGTACAACAGTCTTATCGCTGCAGCTGCATCTTGTGGTTTTGCTGATCTAATGGTCATGCCTATTCATCCTCCAATTACAATTCAATGCAATTTAGTAATTCAAGTATCCCAGTCCTCAACCTCATACAACAGCTCCATCTCGGACGATGCTGTAAAAGAACGCCGTTTAACTTTAGGATCCCCGATCTTTTCGTGCAGTCCAAACCCTCTTGATACCTTGAACGTAAAAGACAAACCATGAGGTACCATCGCACTTCCCCTATATAGGCCATCTCCGCAGTATGGAATCTCAAATCCGGCATAGATTGTAGGGGAAACCGGTGTGGAAGGCGGTACCTTCACTTGAATCGCGATTTTCACAAGCTCAGGCAGCTCTTCCACGATCGTAATCTCTTTATCTGCACTCAAGCCTCCCATTTGCAGCGTAACCCGGGTGCTGCCAGGAATTCTAGGCTTCAGCGTTCCGTTCGGCAGCAGCGTTAGCCATTCCGGCTCCTCAACATGATAGGTTCCGTTCATCAACGTTTGTACAAATCCGCTGTCGTATGTAATGACCGGATTCAATTGTTTGACGGGCCCTTTCACCCCTACGACTCCATCACCATGCAGCTTAATCGAGGTTGGTTCTCCAATGTCGCCGAAAAAATACAGCAGCGGCGCTTGCGCTCTGCCTGCCCAGTCGCTTTGACTGTGAGCCGCTCCCGGATCAAGAAACAGCATGAGATCTTCTCCCGGCACAAAGCCGTCTTGGATCAAGCGAGCTGCTTCCTCCCGTGCGTATTTTTCCATGAAGACCCCTTCCGCGCCGCCCATATCAAGCCATACCTTAAGATTCGGATGCGTACCGTATCTTTCATAAAATGGATATTCCTTTAGCTCTCCTTGAGCATCAAAATAGGCTTTGACGAAATAAGGTGACATGACCGCTATGTTTCCGAACACATCCGGCCTTCTAAAGCCGATATTGTAGGTGACAATCCCGCCCGCAGACGAACCCATCATGGCCGTGTGCTCCGGACCCTTCAACGTGCGAAAGTTCTCATTGATATATGGTAAAACCTCTTCGATAATAAATAACTCATACCGTTCGCCGGCAAACGGGGGATCGAACACCTGATGCATCCTTGGATTGTCATGGAAATATTCATTCAGTCTTTGATGAGGAACCGTTGCGATGCCAACGATGATAATCTCCTGCATCCGTCCTTCGGACACCAGCCGATCTGCGGTGACATGCATATCCCACGAGCCGCCTCGCTCATCCGCTGAAAATACATGCTGCCCGTCATGCATATAGAGTACGGCATAATGCTTCTCCGTATTCTCATGATAACTGGGTGGAAGGTATACATACAAACTTCGGGTATTGCTTAAGTTAACCGATGGAAAATCTGCAATTTCTACCATTCTTGAGGACATATTGAACATTCTAACCCCTCCTGACTATTTTTGCACCCTATGCACTTGCATTCGATGATTCACCCTTAGGCGATGCCAGATAACAAAAAAAGGCACAACCCGATAAAATCAGGTTGTACCTCTTAGGTAAGCATTGCCTTACTCCACATTATACTGGGGAAATTCCCCATTTTCAATATCAGGATTTGTCCTCTGGCGGCTCTTTTGGCACATAATTAAAGATATCGCCATCCACAAAAGTATCAATCAAGCGTTCCAGCCATTTATAATAAGCAACGGCCTCACGCATCTTTGCCTGATCCTCTTGCAGCACCGCTGTCAGTTCTTCGTCATCTTCATGTGCTTTACGGAGCTTCTCCGTTTCGTCCAGCGCTTTGCGCAGGACCAGTATGTTGCTCTCCACCGATTTTCTCCATTTAATATCAAAGAAATCCACGAAGCTCTGGTACCAGTCATACTCCACTTCATACAAATCCTTGCGGGAACCCTTCTCCCACACCTTGTTTACCATTTTATAATCGAGCAGCGTCCGCACGCCTGTACTCATGCTGGTCTTGCTCATCTTCATTTCCTGTCCCATTTCATCGAGGTTCATCGGTTTATCCGCAAAATAAAGCAATCCGTATAAATGTCCCGTTGAGAGTGGAATGCCGTACAAATCCATATTCCGTCCAATATTTTCAATGACACGCTTACGAATCTTATGCACGGCTGCCTGCCGTTCATCATCTAAATGGTACAAGCCCATGCTTGCAGCCTCCTCTATCTGTAACCATCCAAGAAGTCATGTCAATATAACAAAACTAGGTGGACTCGAAGTGTAGTGTGAACGATCTCCATGAAATTTAAACAAGCCCTGATCCACACACATTCTCTGATCTATTGTAGGGAAAGCTATTTTAAAAGTAAAGAAGATCGCTCTAGAGGATATCGGAGCATATGGGAGCATTTCAAAGGATAACTTTGTACAGTTTTTACTGTACGTACTTTACGTACGGATATAACGTTTGATACTTTACGTATCGGTTGTTACAATGGGTGACATGGGTTTACGAGACGACAGGAATAAGAAGACTCGGTCAAATGGACGCGTCTCTATACAATAAAAAGGAGGAGTACTTTTGGCTATTCTGCAAGTTAACAAAGTCAGCAAATTGTTCGGCGCGAATCCGGAACAAGGGATTCAATTGCTGGAGCAAGGCTGGAGTAAAGCGCGAATTGCGAAAGAAAAAAATATAACGGTTGGCGTTAACCGTGTCAGCTTCGATATCCACGAGGGCGAGATTTTTGTCATCATGGGATTGTCAGGCAGCGGTAAATCTACATTGGTCCGTTTGCTAAATCGGTTGATTGAACCAACATCGGGCGAAATATTGATTCACGGCAAGGATCTCCGAAAAATGAACAAGGAACAGTTGCGTGATGTACGTCGCAAAAAAATCAGCATGGTGTTCCAGAAATTCGCCTTGTTCCCTCATCGCTCGGTTATAGAGAATGTGGAATATGGATTGGAAATTCAAAAGATAGACAAAAGCAAGCGGCACGAAGCGGCCATGAAGTCGCTCGAGCTTGTAGGTTTGAAAGGCTGGGAGGAAAAAATGCCCGATCAGCTTAGCGGCGGCATGCAGCAGCGTGTCGGGCTTGCCCGTGCACTCGCCAATGATCCGGAGATTCTGCTGATGGATGAGGCTTTCAGCGCATTGGATCCCCTCATCCGCAGAGACATGCAGGACGAATTGATCGAACTTCAGGACAAAATGAAAAAAACCATCGTGTTCATTACTCATGACCTGGACGAAGCTCTTCGGATCGGCGACCGCATTGCCTTGATGAAGGACGGTTCGATTGTACAGATCGGAACGCCGGAAGAAATCTTGACCCAGCCTGCCAATGATTATGTTGAGCGGTTCGTGGAAGATGTGGATCTGTCCAAGGTGCTTACCGCATCACGGGTTATGCGCCGTCCGGAGACCATTACGATGGATCGTGGACCTCGCGTGGCGCTTGAGCTGATGCGTGAACGGGGGATTTCGAACCTGTTCGTCATTGACCGTTCCAAGAAGCTGCTTGGCGTCATTACGGCCGAAGATGCATCCGATGCCATGAAGAATAACCGCAAGCTTGAGGATATTCTCATCACAGACGGTCCGAGTGTTGGACCCGATACATTGCTGAATGAATTGTTTGAAATTACGAGTATGGCTAAAGTGCCATTGGCTGTTGTGGATGAGACCGGCAGGTTGATGGGCGTTATCGTCCGCGGTGCTGTTCTTGGTGCCCTGGCCGGAGAAAGCAAGAGTGAGGAGGTGACGCAAGATGCCTAAGATCCCTCTCGCAAGCTGGGTTGATTCCTTGGTCGAATGGATGGGAGACGTCTTCTCCGGTTTCTTTGACGCCATCTCTTTCATTATCAAAAACGTTGTGCAGCTGTTTACGGATTTGTTCATGCTTCCTCATCCGTACCTGTTCATTGTCATCCTGGCTGTCATTGCCTACCTATTAGGCCGTCTGCCGTTGACTTTGTTTACAGCCATCGGTTTTCTGCTCATCGATAACCTGGGCTATTGGTCACAGACCATGAGCACGCTCAGTCTGGTTATCACGGCAGCCTTGATCTCCGTTATACTGGGTGTTCCTCTGGGTATATGGGCGGCCTACAGCAAGTCGGCATCCCGCGTGATCATACCGGTTCTCGACTTTATGCAAACCATGCCGGCGTTTGTATACTTGCTCCCTGCCGTCACATTCTTCAGCTTGGGCGTAGTTCCAGGGGTTATCGCTTCGGTTATCTTCGCCATTCCGCCAACGATTCGCCTGACCCGCCTTGGCATTATGCAAGTATCAGGTGAACTGACGGAGGCTGCAGATGCATTCGGTTCGACTTCCGGGCAGAAATTGTTCAAGGTTCAGCTTCCGCTGGCCATGCCGACCTTGATGGCCGGCATTAACCAGACCATCATGCTGTCCTTGTCAATGGTCGTTATTGCTTCGATGATCGGTGCCCAAGGTATCGGTGCCGAGGTCTACCGGGCCGTAACTCAGCTGCAAATTGGTAAAGGGTTTGAAGCTGGCTTGGCTGTCGTCATTTTGGCGATTGTCCTCGACCGCTTTACACAAAATATATTTAAAACGAAAAAAAGGGGTGCTTAATTTTGAAGAAACAAAAGTTTTGGTTGCTGCTAAGCTTGGCTGCTATTCTGGTTCTGTCTGCTTGCGGACAGGGCGGAAACGGCGGCACGGATGGAACGACGGACAAAGGGACTGACGGCGGTGCTACTGCTTCCCTCGGCGAACAAGTGAAACATGAAATCATCGGTATTGATCCAGGTGCAGGTATTATGAAAGCTGCGGCTGCAGCGATTGATGAATATGGATTGACCGACTGGAAACTGATTGAAGGCTCCGGTGCTGCCATGACCGCAACCCTCAACAAAGCCATCAAGAACGAAGATCCCATCATTATTACCGGTTGGACACCGCACTGGATGTTTGCCAAATATGACCTGAAGTATCTGGAAGATCCGAAGAAAGTATTCGGTGAAGCGGAAGAGATCCACACCGTTGTCCGTCTTGGACTGAAAGAAGATCATCCGGAAGCTTACAAGTTCCTGAGCAATTTCAAGTGGACGTCCGACGATATGGGTCAGATTATGACGGCAATCCAAGAAGGCCAAGACCCTGTGGCTGCCGCTAAAGAATGGGCAGACAGCAACGCAGAGAAAGTGGATGCCTGGCTTGAAGGCGTTCAGCCGGTTGACGGCAAAAGCTTCAAGTTCAGTTATGTAGCCTGGGATTCGGAGATTGCCAGCACCAACCTGCTGAAAGTGATCATGGAAGAGAAGCTCGGATACAAAGTTGACGCGCTTCAAGTAGAAGCAGGCCCAATGTGGACCGGCGTTGCCAATGGCGACGTGGATGCAACCGTAGCAGCATGGCTTCCATTGACGCATGCCGACTATTGGGATAAGTTCAAGGACCAAGTCGAAGACCTTGGCGCTAACATGGAAGGCGTAAAAACCGGCCTGGTGGTTCCATCTTACGTGGAGGCAAATTCGATCGAAGATTTGAAATAAAATGGTTAAAGCCATCCTATGGTATATGGGGTGGCTTTTCTTTTTTGGTGATCAAGATTGTCGGCCTCTGTTCTGAGGAGGATGTATCCGCTCCGGTCGCTGTTGAAACCAGGAAAACAGGATGATATTCTTGCGGTATTTTCCCGGTTTCAAAGGCGAACGCCAGGTCTCCTCCACCGATACATCCTCTATTCTGTGCTGGCCTCCAATCTTTCCACCCACCAAAAGATAGCCATCCCTTTCATCAGGGATGGCCTTTTGGGGGCTGGGCGGGGGAGGGGCTAAGCTGACCCGTTCAACACGGTCAGCTAGCTTATAACACCACACCCGGATTGCCGGTCCTGCTGTGAATCCCCTTGGGGACTCACAGGCTTGCCGGCGCAGCTTGTAGGGGTTGCTGGTGCCCAGTGCAATCCCTCTTAATCAAGCAAGCCTGTCGGCTTGCTTTCCTCACCGATACATCCTCTACTCTTGGCTGGCTCCAATCTTTCCACACCCGGATTGCCGGACATGCTGTGACTCCCCTTGGGACTCACAGGCTTGCCGGCGCAGCTTGTAGGGGCTACTGGTGCCCGGTGCAGTCCCTCTTAATCAAGCAAGCCTGTCGGCTTGCTTTCCTCACTGATACATCCTCTACTCTTGGCTGGCTCCGATCTTTCCACACCCGGATTGCCGGGCATGCTGTGAATTCTTGGAACTCACAGGCTTGTCGGCCTAGCTTCCTTGGCCTTTCGGGGGCTTGCAGCCTTCCCTGATACGGCCTCGTAACATTGCACGAGCACTACTGCAGCTCGTCCTTCTCTCACAAAAAAAAGATCATGCCCACATCAATGAGCATGACCGTCTTAATTCTACTATATAAGTGCTACTCTTTTATCGTAACCGTTACGGGAGAGTATTCGGCAATGACGGTTTGTCCGTGCACGGATACGCTGCCCTGCGGCGTAAGGTCTTTTTCGGTCATGATGCCAAGCGCGATAGTGAATTTGTTGAACTTGATCGGGATGTTCTTCTCCCGGCGGATCTCTTCGCCGTTCACATAGAAGATCGCTTCGTCCTTGGCACGGTTATACGTGATTTTATATGTGTTGAATTCCCGCGGCGTGAAGTGTGTATCTTCCTCTTTAAAAATGCAGAAGTAACGGGTCTTGTCCGATTCCGGCACCTGCACACCCGGGAACGGCAGAACGGCATACACGCTGGCATACTTGTCATTCGAAGCAAAAAAGTCCAGTGCTGCGCCCGTGCTGAAATCAAGCAGATTCAAAGATACGTAGCCGTCATACAAGTCGCCGGGAACCGTACCTTGGGTGCGCGCCCGAATTTGCAGCTCGAACGTGACCTCGCCGGATTCCGGCACTTCCACCTCTTCGTTGGAATAATACATATGCTTGGCATTATCGAGAATTTGGATCTGATCATTCTGGCGGCTCAGCGGCGCGCGCACGTACAGGATGCCGTTGCGGACGATCACGACCGCATTCGGCTCGCGATATTCCCAGAATGAACCGTCCGGCAGCGGGAAACCGCCGATCTTCCAAGTCCCGGTCTCGGACAGGATAGAGTGAAAATCACCAAAAATGCGTTGTTGTTCCATCTAATTCCCCTTCTTCCTTACAAAGTCTGAATGATTCCCTGGATGAGCAATGACAGGATCAGCACGCCGCCGCAGCGCATGGTCGTCATCGTTGAGGCGCCCATCAGCGGTAAATACGCTTCGGAACGGTTGCTGTCCTTCAGTCTTCCATAGACAAGATACAACGGAATCATCGTAAGCAGTGCAATTAATGCGTAAGGCGGAAGCGCCCCGGCCAATACGCAGGCGATCAAAGACAAGCAGGCCAGCAGCAGCAGAACTCTCGAGAAGCTCAGCGCTCTTTTTTCACCCCATACCACAACCAGGCTCTTCTTTCCGGCCTGACGGTCCGCCTGCCAATGCAAAAAGTGATGATTAAACAAAATCAGCGTTGTCAGCAGCCCGATGGGCAGTGACAGCAGCAGCGCCCGGACATCCATATGTGAGGTTTGAACGTAGTATGCGCCCATCACCGGCAAAATACCAAAGGATAGCAGAATCGCAATCTCGCTGAAACCCTTGCCGCGATATCCGAATTGAATTGGCGGTGCGACATAGAAATAAGCGATCAGCCCGCCAAGTCCGCCGAAGATGAAGGCCCACCAGCCGCTGATCAAACTGAGGATAATGCCGCTCAGCGCCGCAATCCCGAATAACGTCCAGGTAACGATTTCGAATTTACGGAGCGACCAGACGCCCTTCGTAAGAAATCCGGAGTTCGTGGAGATCGCATCCACATGCTCCTGCGCTTCCGTATCCGTTCCGTTCTTATAGTCCCACAAATCGTTCACCATATTGGAGAACAGATGGGCAGCGCCGCTCCCGATCAAGGTCAATAAAAAGAGGCCTAAATGAACTTCACCTGTCCATACATAAGCCCCGAGTGCTCCCAAAGCAACCGGAATCAGCATAACAGGAATTACTTTGATTCGGGAAGCTTTTTTAAACTGTTCAAGGGCATCCACTTGGTTATGCTCCTTTCCTTCTATAATACAGAATAGAACGCCTGCAGACAGCTGCAGACGTTAACGTTGTGAAACATGGAACTTGCATAAATAAGAATATCATAATTGTCGAACTTTGTAATCCGTTTGTTAGAACTTGGCTATGCAGCCATTATACCGATGAACGTTCGATCAGCTCGAAGGCAAGCTCCTTGCGAATCGGCTCTTCCTGCTCCCCTTGAATATGCGCATACAGCATCCTGAAGGCCTCGGAGCCCATATCAAACAGTCGGTTATCAATCGTGGTGAGACCCAGCATTTTACCGATCGGCTGGTTGTCGAATCCGATGACAGCGAGCTCTTGCGGAATGGACAGTCCTCTCTTCTCGGCTTCATAGATCAATCCGGCGGCCACATGGTCACCCGTTACCAGCAAACTACTTGGACGTTCCTCCATAGCGGACATCCGATCCATAATCGCCGCACCGTCTTCCAGATCGATACAGCCATCCAATATCCATTCCTGTCGGTAAGGCTCTCCGATCTCCTTAAGCACTTCTTCATACGCCACTTGGCGCGCTCTCGTGCTCGGACTGTCCAGTCTTCCCACCGTGAAGCCGATGCGTCGATGTCCCCGCTTTATCAAATATTGCATGGCACTGCGAAATGCCTCCGCATGGTTTATATATATAGAAGAAAATAATCGTTCGCCCGCATCCTGACAGCATACGATCGGTCCGTAAGCGCAGTAGGCTTCGATCTGTTTTGGAGTCACGGCCGACGATAAAATAATGATGCCGTCAATCTCGCGGTTACGCAGCATCTCCAGCACTTCCACTTCCTTATCCGGCGCATACCCGGTTTGGCACAGGATCAGGCGATAGCTAGCGGCAAGCGCTTCTTGTCCAGCTCCCTCCATCAGCAAGGAGAAGTAGGCATGATTAATAAACGGCAGCATGATAGCAATATTCATCGTTTTCCCTGTAATCAGATGGACCGCATTCATATTCCTGGCGTATTTCAGCTGTTTCATGGTCTCCAACACGCGTGTCCGCTTATCTTCTCTGACATAGGGATGATTGTTCAGCACCCGGGATACCGTTGACACCGAAACGCCTGCCAGCTTGGCAATCTCTTTAATATTAGCCACTCCTTCAAGCCCCCTTCATCCACTGGTTCCTTCCTGATACTATCATGATTGCTTTCCCTATTCAAAGGGAGGCAACCCGGTAGCAAAAGGCAGTTGTATTAACGATCAGAAACCGTCCCTTGGAAATTCCAGAGCTAATCTCAGCGCGCTGAAGGATTACAAGATGAATGCAAAAAATGAACAACGATAAAAAGAAGACTTGATCTGGTATGCTTTTCATACTTTACACTGAGGTTGGGTGGAAACCTTCATTCATTGTCAGCGTGACCGCAAGGGCGTGATGGCAAGGGCAAGGCTTCTGCCTTTTTATCATGATTCGTGAAACTTAGATCTTGTCCATAACGTCATCTTTGTCAAAAGGAGCTGATGGATGATGGAGACGTTCGGCAGAGGCTGCCTGTACTTGATCATTGGCATGGTGGTATTATTGCTGCTTGCCCTGTTATTGGGGACGACAATTACGATCCCTTGGTTTATCTTCATTCCTATAATTATTATTGCCTTTGCTATAGCTGCATCCAAGAGCAAGCACAAGGATGATGATTAAGCGAAACCGCAGGTCACGTCGCCGGATGCTAAATGGGTTGTTTACGCCTCGTTTTCGGAACCACATGCAAGTTTAGCCCGATCAGTCCAATTACCTTCCCACCGTACACCAAAAAAGACTCCCTTCCCGGGAGTCCTTTTCATTCCATATGATTCCGATCATTCTGTATCAGGCTACCTATTTATTTCGAGATATTCTTGAATGCCTCTGTCTGCTGCTTAATGCCGACCTCGGTGGCAAAACGCTCGATGCTGGAAGCTCCGAAGAATCCCTCGACTCCCTTGGTTCTGGACAATACATACGCCGCATCCTCAGGTTCTGCAATCGGACCACCATGGCACAGAATCATAATGTCCGGGTTAATGGCTTTACCGGCATCACAGATCGCTTGAATCTTTTCAACGCAATCGTCGAGTGTCAATGCTGTTTTCGCACCTATGGTTCCTTTGGTGGTAAGGCCCATATGGGCAACCAGGACATCGGCTCCGGCTTCAGCCATCTTCTTCGCTTGATCGACATCAAACACATACGGAGTAGTCAGCATATCCAGCTCATGCGCCTTCCGGATCATCTCAACCTCCAGATCATATCCCATGCCCGTCTCTTCCAGATTCGCCCGGAATACGCCGTCAATCAAGCCAACCGTGGGAAAGTTCTGCACACCGGCAAATCCTTGCTCCTTAAGCTGCTTGAGGAAAATATCCATGATCCGGAACGGATCTGTGCCACAAACACCCGCCAATACTGGCGTATGCTTCACGACCGGCAGCACCTCGTTTCCCATGTCCACCACAATCTGGTTCGCATCTCCGTAAGCCATCAGTCCGGCGAGCGAGCCGCGCCCAGCCATCCGGTAACGCCCCGAATTGTATATAATAATCAAGTCCACACCACCGGCTTCGGCACTCTTGGCCGAGATGCCTGTCCCTGCTCCCGCTCCCAATAATACTTTACCCGCTGCTACTTCCGCTTTTAATTTTGCTAACACTTCTGCTCTTGTTGTCATTGCCATGATCATGTCCTCCTTCAGTGTGAATAGTGTGGGTGTGTAACCTGCGCCAAACTTATTGCCGTTTCATCAATTCCATCAGCTTATCGGCCGCAGCCACCGCAAAAGCTTGATCATTGATGTCGGTATTCATCTCGATCAATTCAACGGTTTTACGGTCTATGCGTTGCCTTAACGTGTCAAACAGCATCTTATCCTCTTCCGGTCCATGGAATGATTCGCCTTCCACGTCGAGCATCGATACGCCCTGCAAAGGAAGCATCAGTACGGTAGGTCCTTGCGACATATTCAATTTGTCTGCAATCAACTCCCCAAGCTGCCGGTTCTCCTCAACCGTGGTCCGCATCAGCGTAACCGAGGGGTTATGCTTGTACAGATTCCGTTCCCGGAATGCCTCCGGCACGGTATCATGTGGACCGAAATTGACCATATCCAGCGCTCCGGTTGATACGACCTGCGGTACTTTGCAGCGACCGGCGGCTTCCAGGCGATGCGGACCAGCCGCCAAAACGCCTCCCACCAGCTCATCGCACCATTCCGTTGTCGTCAAATCCAGCACACCGTCTATATATCCGGCCTCAATTAGGCTTTCCATCGTTTGTCCGCCCGTACCTGTTGCGTGAAATACTAGCACTTCATAACCATGCAACTCCAGATGCGCCCTGGCATAATCGATGCACGGGGTCGTAACCCCAAACATCGTCGCTGCAATCAGCGGCTTTTTATCCATCGGGGGCGCCGATTCGAACTGAACCATACCGGCAATCGCATGTGCCGCGTTCGTGAATATTTTGGTGGAAAACGAATTCAGTCCGGATACATCCACGATGGACGGGAACATGATAATGTCACTTGTCCCCACATAAGGTGCCGTATTGCCGGATGCGACCGTGGACACCATCAGTTTCGGAACGCCGATCGGCAATGCCCTCATGCCCGCCGTGACGATCGAAGTACCTCCAGTGCCGCCAAATGACAGCATGGCGTCAAATTTGCCCTCTGCATACAGCTTCGGTACGATTTTTTCCATTCCTTGAGCCAATGCTTCAGTCCCTGCGGAACGGTCCTTTCGAGCCGCAATCTCACGTATATCCACACCAGCTGCCGCTGCAACTTCGATGTTGGATACTTCCGGCGTGAACATCGGCTCGAACACACCGCTGTGGATCATAAACGTCTTTAGCCCCAAGCTCTCGATAACGGATTTAACGTATGAAAACTCGGCACCCTTCGAATCGAATGTCCCCGCAATAGCTACCGTCTTCACCGTGCAGACCTCCTCCATATCTCATCTCAGGATCGCTTGCACCCGTCCTGACAGGTCCGGTATAGGATCCCTACAAGACCATAATACAGCGCTTTCAAATAAAAAGGATCGTATCGATGTACGATCTTTATGTATATTTGTCTTTCAGATGCTGACGGTAGGATTGGGGAGAAGTTCCCGCGTATTTTTTGAAGGTTTTGCTGAAATGAACATAGTCAGGGTAGCCCACGAGCTCGGCTATTCTGCCCAGGGACAGTTTGCTGTGCTTCATGATCTCCTGTGATTTGTGAATCCTGTATTTAGCTATATATTCCGGAAAGCTGCATCCCACTTCCCTGTTAAAAAGCGCGCTCAGATGCGTTCGAGAAACATGAATACGCTCTGCCAGCTCGTTCATTGAAATGGGGTCCGCGTAATTCTCGGCAACATATTCCTTCACATAGGAAACATAATCCATCGGCTCTTCGAGCCCCGAGAGCTTCTCCATCAGCTGCCGATCCTGCTTCAGATGGCCCGTGGCCTTAAAACGATGCGTGGCATCCACGATGGCCTCTTCCGTCGGTGTTCGTTCAAAGCTCGAACCGCCCACGTAACCCATGGCTGACGTATTGTCATACATATACTGAACATCGATCGGCGTATGGACGGGGCCGCCATACACCAGCTTGATCGGCCGCCTGCCCGAAGCGTCACTTACTTCAAATATGTTTCTGGCGATTTCCGCCCCCTTCTCCAGCGACCATGCTTTCGTGGTGCCCATCAACCCGCCTGCCGTGACGCCTAAATGGGCGCAGATAATATCGGCCCCAGCCTCCAGCATCCACTTCGTCTGCTCCGGAGTAAAAACAAAGGCCATCGTAAACATATCCTGCTCATGGGCAGCCCGAATGGCCTCCACCTCCTGCAAATAGGTGATGCCTTCTTCCTCCAGGGCTTCACCGAACTGTCCATCAATCATTCCCACAGTCGGATAGTTGATTATGCCGGCAAAACCGCTGCCGCGGATGGATGCCAAGTAATCGGGAAGCTGAATGGTTGGATCTGTCCCGCATAGACCGAAGATCACCGGTATGTCACCGACCACCGAAAGAATCTCCCGCGAACCGAATTCCATCACCATTTCATTGCCGTTCGCGTAGGGCATGAAACCCGCCAGGGAGCCAAGCCCCATCTGCCGAAAACGGCCCGAATTCAGGGCCAGTATCAAATCTGCCCCGCCCTTAACCGCATATTTTGCCGAGATCCCTGCCCCTGCCGCAACGCCAATCAGTCGCTCCTGCGTCTGTATTCCTTTATGTAATCGGTCTACAATTTGTTCTCTGGTCGTTATCAAAGCTATTGGTCCCCTTATCTTCAATCTGACCGTCATTTATATCGTTTCCCTATGTCGCTACACCTATTATAAATGAATATCAATAGAGACGCTTGTCGTAGCTGTCCCGTAATCCTTGAGTAACTGATTCCTCCGTCACACGATCTTGATTCACATGATCCGCAATGATCCGGGACGGATTCGGCAGCTGCTCGCCTGATATCCAGGAATCAGGATTCCATGTTTGGGACCGTATGAAGGCTTTTGCGCAGTGCATATAACATTCCTCAACCCGTACTCCGATGCCAAGCCATGGCCGTTTGCCTTGTACGCTGAGCTGCTCCAAAATGTTTTCGTCCCTGATCAGAACGGCACTGCCGTTGACACGCAGGGTCTCCTTCAATCCCGGTATGACAAACACGATGCCGACCCTAGGGTTGGACAAAATATTTCGCAGTGAATCAAAGCGGCGATTGCCCGGCCGTTCCGGAATAACCAACCAGGATTCATCCATCACATGCACAAACCCCGGCGCATCTCCCCTCGGCGAAGCATCGCAGTAACCGGATGCGTCCGAAGTAGACATAAATAGCAATGGACTCTTGGCAATAAAATCTTTACAGTGATGATCCAATCGATCAATCGCTTTATGTTTGACCACATGATTGGACTCGCCGAACAGGTCCCGAAGCTCCTCCTCCGATGTAATGATGGACCGAAAAGGACATTTTGTCATCATAATCACTCTCCTACGTATGAAAAGAAGCCCCCCAAGTTCAAAGAACTTATGGGAGCCCTTCTCCATTCTTATAAGAAGACAAGCAGCAAAATACCGACAACAAAGCAATAATAAGCGAAATATTTCAGATTCCCGCGCGCCATGATATTCATGAACCATTTCATCGCAAAATAGGTACAGATCAATGTAGCAATGAACGCAATCAGATAAGGGATTAGCAACGAAGAAAAGTTGGGATCCGATGTGATATCCGACACGCCCAGCACCATGCCGCCGAGACTTATCGGGATATACAGCATAAAGGAAAACCGAAGCGCTGTCTCCTGCTTCATCCCCACAGCGATCGACGTAATGACGGTCGAACCGGATCGGCTAATACCCGGGATCAGCGCAACCGCCTGGGCCAAACCTACGATAAGCGCATCCTTGAATGACAGGTCATTGTCCAGCTTGCGGCCACGAAGATTCCGAATCAGCCAAAGAGCGATCCCCGTGAACAGCAGCGCAACGCCTACCGTACGTACAGAGGCAAATATTTCTTCAATCTGATCCTTGAACAACAGACCGATAATGACTGCTGGAATCGTACCTACAATAATATACAGAATAAACATGAAGTCGGATTTATACTCCGGTTTTCGTGTGCGCAAATAACTCAGGCCATTCACGATCAACCTCTGCAAATCTTTGCGAAAGATAAATACAATCGCAATTAATGATGCCGTATTGGTCAGAATTTCAAACGACAGCCCGTTCTGCTCCATGCCCATGAGTCTCTGGGCGACAATCAAATGACCGCTGGAGGATACCGGAATCGGCTCCGTAACCCCCTGCACAATACCCAACAGCAAGTACTTCAACCACAAGATGAAATCTTCCATAACTCTCCTACTCTCTTTACAACATTTGTATGGCTATAAAAAATACTAGTCTATCATAGCCCAAAAAAATAGCAATAATCAAACCACGAATGGGCAAAAAAGGTATGTAAACAAGAGAAGCCCCTCTAACCACGGAATTAGAGGGGCTCCTAATCTATTGTTAAGAGGTGATTCCATCTTAAGATATGCAGCTTAATGAAACCTTAAAGCTTCATTAGGGGAACATAAAAAGTTGTGAGTACTCCTTTGATCACTATGGTGAGACATGGGAAAGGCTAATATTCACAAGGAATAGTTCGATTCTCCCATTAACTTCTATAATTCTACAATATCCTTACTCTTTCGCTTTAAACATAGAAATATATACCTAGTTCTGATAGACTATTCTATAATATTCCTGTTTTAACGGGTTAACAACAAGCGACGGAAAATCCGTGCAAGCAAATCCCCTAGCCGATAGGGACTCAAGAAATGAGAAGAAGAAATGAAACGCTTGGCAAAATCAGCTCTGTTCATCCTGTTGTTATTGGTCATGTTGACTGCATGCAGTTCAGGGAAAGACGCAGCCGAAACTTCGTCCCCCCCTTCAACCCCGGAAAATGAAGCGGCAAAAAACACCGCCTCTGACAATAAGGAAAAGAATGAAGAACCTAACAAGACTCAATCATTTAAAGGGGAGAATTTCTCCTTTTCCTACCCTTCGACATGGAAGGATGCAGACCTTAACATCCCTCAAGTCATTGCGGCATTCGTAAATCCTAACCCCCAAGGAGCTTTTGTTGATAATTTAAATGTCGTTATCGAGGAATCGTCAGCTACTCCAGAGGAAGCAGCTAACGCTGCCGTTCAAGGTTTAACCAATGGAGATGGGGGACCATTAATCCAAGATTTCAAAAAACTGAACTACATCGACGTTCCCAAGAAGGCAGCGGGGATTCTGGAATCTGAATACACTCATGGAGAGTCCAACGCCCAGGTCATTTTGACTCAATATTTTGCCTCAAACGGCAATGAACTTTACACGCTCTCCATTTCCTATTCCAAGACAGCCTACGATAATGGAGGAAAAGCGAGTGTCCAAAACATAATGGACTCGTTCGAAATCGTTAAAGTTAGTAATCAGGTGGAAGATGCGAATGCTAACGCTGGGAGTAATGTCGAAGGATTAACGGAAGAAAACCTTTTCGCTGAAATCATGGCTTATGTTATCCCAATTGAAATTGAAGACGGAGCTCTAGACGAGGTCACCTATAACTATTTTGTTCAGCATTATGAGTTGTTTCCAGCGCTTACACCTAAAGCTCAAAAGAAAGCGAAGGCAGAAGTCGATCCAAATATTACGTCCCGCCACCTCAACAAAAATCTGAGTCCCTATTTAAATCAGATGATCGAGGTAAGTGGATACGTTGTTGATATCATTGAAGATGAAGTCGAAGAGGGTATTACCCTTGCCGAAATACACATAATAGATGATAACGATAACTCCATTATCGGTTTTTATGCCCACTCTACCGGTGATATTCTGCAAGACGATTATGTCACGATGCGAGGAGTGCCGGCAACATTTTATTCATTTGAGAATGTAAGTGGCGGAACCACGAATTCTGTTCTTATCGGTGTGTCCACGCTTGAGAAGACGGAATAGTTCGTTTCTAATAGATGCTCTATTATCTTATCCTAAGCCCATTTTTGGGCTTTTCTTTTTGCATGAGGCCCCTCGAAGACATAGTTCTTATCAATCTTTGCCATGCATTCGGGTTGGTTACTTTTTTCTAACCTATTTGAACGAGTTGCATAAAGCTCTCTACTGCAAATATTGAGATGTTTTCAATTCCGAAAAAATATTTTGTTTGTTTTCGCTTTCATCATACACATCATCTGGATCAGCCCCATCCAAATTGAATTTACCAGCTTGCAAATTAATTACGCTATATTGTCCATAAGTATTTTTTTTCATAAATATTATATAACTGCTGCCGCTCTTCATTTCAGTATAATCCCCAATTGCTAATTTTTCTTTACCTGATAGCGTTTGCTTCAGAGCAATGGGTTCTATTACTTTCAGGTTACTCGCGTCTTCCTCAGAGCCTTTCAAAACCTTTTCAACCTCAATCTCGGTTAACGTATAAAAATCCACAGGTATATCATTCTCAAGTGTTCTAATCGTCATTTCACGATCTTCAAAGTCCTTAATGGGCCTTCCGATAACAATCAACTGGGCATCAGAAAATAGTGCTTCTCCCGTTTGAGTACCCCTTATAATCTGGGTGAGTTCTTACATCGCGAACAGAATTATAAATGGCAAAATAATAATAACAAGCTGCTGCAAGGATAATAACCAAAGCCAGTGAAAGAATTATGCTTTTCTTTTTTAGCAACATCTTCATTTCATAATCCTCCTATTTTTTAATTTCCCCATTTGTACTTTAATTCACCTTTATCATAGGTTGAAGGAGAAGATTCCAATCGATACTTTTGAAGAGATTCCAGACCATTGTGAGCGTGCCCAATCGAACTGCGAAGTATAACCATATTGAGCAACAGAATAGTCATAATAGGCATTAAAAATACCAGTTGTTCTCTTGTAACTAAACACGGTTGCATTAGCATTAGGCCCTAATAAGGTAACTGTTTCATTCTTTTGATTCAAAATGTAAAAAAGTGCGCCGATTGAGTATCGGCACACGCTCTCTCGTAAGAAAATTCTTACGTTAATGTATGTAACTAAGTTATAAGTAAAATATTCCTATTTACTTTTTTACTGTTTTTTTGCTTGTTACATATCCTATAAAAGAACCAGTCAAACTGACAGCATACATTACACAAATGTATCCAAATGCTTCGTATGAAACCGAGGGTAAGAAGTATCTTAGCAAGCAGGTCCTAAGATGATTATTCCTACCGGTATTGAAAGAAGTATGGAATCAGTGAGATACATTACAAAAACACTGCAAAATCGTCAAGCGGAATTCACTTTAAGGTGTCTGACTGCACACTCTCATTCGGAACGGATGAACGGACCACCAGCACGTTGGCCGAAGTGATGCTTCCCTTATACTGGGCATAGATCTGGGTTTTTCCCGGCTTATGTCCGATCAGGTTTCCTTCCTTATCCACCTCGGCTATATCCGGATGATCACTGATGAATGTTGTTTGCCTTGTGATGTCGATTTCGTTTTGGTTAATATAGTTACGCAATATGACCTTCAAGTCGAGCATCGTGCCTTCCGCAAGCGAATACTCGTCAGAATCCAGCTTGATATAGCCAGAGACAGGTTCGAATTCGTCCGAGTCTTCCGGGAACACGGTAATGCTCAATCTGGCTGTGAAACCTTCGTAAGCTGCTTCGACATAGCTGTTCCCCGGCTCGTGCCCTGTAATCCGGCCCAATGCGTCGATTTCCACGATGGCGCTGTCCGCCGATACATAATCCGCCGCGCTGGACAAATCGCTCTTTGTGCCGTCGGAATAAACCGCTTGAAGCACGGTAAAGACGCTTGTACCTGCTTTCAATTTCTTTTCCTTTTCCGTAAACGAGATACCCGTCAGCGTACGTTCGACTGGCCTGTCCGCTGAAGGCGACAGCTTCATAAGCTGGAACTTCTTCACGTCCCCCCGTACAACGGTTCCCGGAAAAATAAATCCGCCGTCAGGTGTTACCGCTGCACTTCCACCGAGGTAGATGGGAGGGCCCTTAAACAATTCCCTGCTGATAAACTGGCCGTTCCCATCGACGCTCAGCACATCGTATTGCCTTTTGTAATCCAGACTGTTGTGAGAAATATGTTCTCCCAGCATGGCGTAGCCGTCTTTTGTGTGGACAAGACGTTTAAAAAATTCGGAATTCATCCCGTCGCGATACGTTTTTTCCCATTGTACCTGTCCGTTCAGGTCCAACTTGGTAAGTGCATTCACACGATTGCGGTCGATACGTTTTTCACTGCCAATGACATAACCCCCATCTTCCGAAGCAGTGATGGAAAATGCAGTCCAGCGGCTATCCGGGTCCTTGAATTGTTTCGACCAGACTTCTTTGCCTTGATCATCAATTTTGACCATCAGCATCGCATCCAGGTCTCCCGTTTCATATTCCGCCCGGCCTACGCCGCCAACGGCAATGTACCCTCCATCATTTGCCGGAATAAGGTCGTTAAACTCTACGCTGTCTGTATAATTGTATTTGTTATACCACAACGTCTCACCGTTTATATCGATCTTTAAAATATAGGCTTTTTCATAGGCAACCCAGCCTACGGACCCACTCCCGGCTATAAAAAAATCGCCGTCCTCCGTTTCGACAATTGCAGTCGGGGTACTATGAATTGTATCATCCTGTACCTTCTCCCATAATACATTGCCCGATGAATCCAGTCTGATTATATACAGCTGACCAACAATCGGTACGTCTTCTGAATTCGTGTTACCGGCTACGAGATATCCGCCGTCCTTCGTCTCAATGACCCGGTATGCCATACTATTCGTAGTAGGATACATAGGCTTCTGTTCCCATTCAACCTGGCCCTCTGCATCAAGCTTTAAAATGTAAGCCTTTTGATACTTTCCAGCCTCGAAGATACCTCCAACGGCTATATAGCCGCCATCAGAAGTCGGGATCACATCATTCCCTGCGGAGTTACTCCCGTAATCCCTGGACCATTCGACAGTTGACTGCGCCGAATCGGTAGCCGCGTGGCTTAATCCGGGCATTAATCCGAACATCAGCAGCAATCCGGCAAAACACGCCATCAATAATCGTGAATATTTTCTAAACACAATCCTACCCCCATTAGCAAATGATATTTGTGAGATTGTCAATTTCTTCAATTCCTTTACATTATTCATTGGATTCCCTGGAATTGATATCCAACAAATCTCATAATTTTCTGATGCAATGGAACTGGTTTCCAATTTGCTTTGACATTTAAGCCAAGTCAATATGAGCAATGCGCACCTTGACGATCACCATACTAAAAGAACCCCGTTAGCCTTAGCCAACAGAGTTCTTTGCCGATGCGATCATATTACTTATATTGCGATAACTTGATCACAATCGTGGGCAAATTGTTAGTTTAACTGCTATAAAATTTTTACCCAGATTTTGCCGTAATAAGTGTTATACTTGACAAAAAAAGGAGTTGTATCACTTGAAGAAATCGTTTGTTAAAACTATGACCACTCTAGCACTTGGCATGATGATTGGATCGGCAACAATTGCAGCTGCAGCACCCGGTACAATTCAAGCTGTTTTATCAAAATTCACGATTATCGTGGATGGGCAAAAGCAAAATCTCAAATCTGATCCAATTATATACAAAGGTACAACCTACCTTCCGGTTCGTGAGGTTGCTGAAATGTTAAACGCTGAGTTATCTTCTTTCGATAACAAGGCTAAGAGAATAGAATTGAAGACTGGATCACAAACACCAACAAATCCCCAAGTAAATTCCAATCAAACCAATGCACCACAGACACCACTAACACTCAAACTTAATGAAACCGCTACTCGAGGTGATATGACACTAAAAGTTAACAGTGTAAGCTATACAAACTTCATCCCATCTGGACCTGGATCGACATCTGGTATGATTGCTGATAAAGGAAACAAGTTCGCTGTTATTGAATTTGAAGCAACGCTAAACGAAGAGCCGACAAACCAATTTGCATGGAGTGCATTAGATTTTTTTGATAGCGCTACTATTGGTGGCAAGAAGATCAGTTCAGCTACTTCTTATGACCATACCAATCTACTAAAAGGTGAGACAAAAACTATTCAAGTTACGCTCAACCTTCCAGAAAATATGGATATTAGTTCTATCACCTTTAGAGATCCAAGTAAAAATTCGATTTTCGGAACGATCAATCTTAAATAAACGATGCCAACGGCGGCTCCCCGGATACCGATATTCGGGCCGCCCATGCCAGAAACGCGACCTTCTGTGCTTCTATATATAGAAAAGAGACCCCTCAGGGTCTCTTTTTCATTTATTAAATTTGCGAATAAACTGAACCGCCTTGGAAATACCATGTTCCGGATTTGATAACCGGTACTTTCAGGACAGTTTACTTGTAAAGTCAATGGTCAAGTTAACGAAATCTTACCTTTGAACAGTTGATGCAAAACCATCGTGGTTACACCGATTACATAATTTCTTTTGCCTAAACTCGCCGGGGTAACCCAATTCGAGTCATATAAACCATCCACCGCAAATTTAGCTAGATGATCGTGAATCTTCTGAATGCATTTCGGTGATGTCATGAACCACCCATCCAAAATGGTCTTTTGTGGGCCAAACAGATTCATCATGACCGCAACCGCCCTGCTCAAAAACAGCAGGCTTCGATTCATCATCGTCTCGATCCAAATTTCCCCGCGTTCATACGCTTGTACAACTTCTTCAATGGTTTGAGGTACAGGGCAGCCATGCTTGGCTGCCCTTTTCCGCGCCTGCTCCAGCACATAGGTACTGTTAAACCAATTATCATGCAGCAGGGCGACCTCGCCTGCTCTTCCTTTGTACCCAGAATAGACCTGGCCATTCACGATAAACCGGGCTCCGACACCTTCATATATCCATACATATAACACGTTCTTAACGCTAGGACTCGTCTCCAGATAATATTCCGCAAATGCAGCGGCATTGGTGTCGTTCATGACGTAAATAGGCAAATTATAATAACGGGTCTGAAGCAGCCTGATGATCTCAAAATCCTTCAGGTTCAGATAACGTGCGTACGATATTGTCCCGCTACCCTCATCAACAATACCCGGAGAGGCAATGCCGATTCCTTTGATTTGGGAGAAGTCACTGATTCCCGCAATTCGGACAATCTCGCTGATACAGTGAAATATCGCCTGCAGAACCTGGTCATTTCCTTTTACGGCCGGAACTGTAAGTTCAGCGACGATTTCACTGTGGAAATTGGATAGCGTGCAGTAAAAGGTGTTGTTTCCCAAACCGACCGAAATGACAAACCCTTTATCTTTGCTAATCTCCAGCGATATGGCCTTGCGCCCCGCACCAACCGATGACTTTTCGCCCGATTCGACAATGAATCCTTCGGCAATCAGCTCATCCACCAGAGAGGACACGGTCGTAGCGCTCAGTTGCGTAACCTTTGCCATATCCGCACGCGACATCGCTTTTTCCCTATGAAGCAAGCTTAAGATGGTCGCTCGGTTGATTTCTTTCATTAGATATACGTTACCTCTAATATGTTTCATGTATGTACCTTTCTCCAGGGTAATGTGTTCTCTAGAAAAAGAAACCCCCTAGTTTCCATTGTTCTTATCCATTACTTCATTAATTCTTTATTCGCCTCATACGCTTTGTTCTGGATCGCTTCCAATTCATCAAAACGCATGGATCTCACTTTCTCAACGAATGCATCAAATTGGGATAACGGCTCCTGCCCGATAATAAACTTGCTGATCATCTCATTCACATAGGTATCGATCTGCGTTTTGATCTCCGTGCTCGTCTCAAAATCATCTTCAGTATACTTCAAGGCAGGCACCGGATCCCGGAAATAGTTTTGTTCGACGTAATAGAACAGTTGCTTGGCCGCATCCTCGCTCACCGCAGCCGCTTTCTCATAACGTGCATCTTGACGGAAACCGATCCATGGCTGCGCTCCGATTCTACTTAATGCCTTCGCGGCCCCGTCCGGATTTTTCATAATCTTGTCGGTATATTTGAGCGTTCCATCGGCTTCCTTCGTATATGTGTCGCCCTCAACCCCGAAGTTGAATAGCAGTTGACCTTCGTCACTGTAAGCATACTCGAAAATTTCCATCGTTTTATCGACGTGCTCGTTCTGGCCGCTGATGGCCCAAGCAACAGGCACCACGATTTGCTGCTGCCTGCTCGTAAGCGGTTTGTCGCCTTTGTTCATGACTGGAGGTGGCGTAACCTGAAAATTAAATCCTTTAATATTCTCAACCTCAGGTCTTGCATTGAAACTTGCCACATATCCAACCCAATGATTGGTTGCACCGACTTTATCATTGAAAACCATCGAAGTATAGTCTTTATCTTGTCTGGACAGTATCTCTTGATCAAACAATCCTTCACTGTACCATTGGTTCATCGTAGTTAGAAATTCCTTGGCACGCGGATCAATTGGCGTATAGATCATCTTGCCGTTTTCCTCCATCCAGCGGCCATCCTCGTTCAGGTCAATGCCCCAAGCATCGGCAAAGTTCAAATAAAAAGTGCCGGCAGTAGAAAACGGTACTTCATCCTTCGGATCACCGTTTCCGTTGGCATCCTTCTCTTTGAACGCTTTCAAAGTATTATACCAATCATCCATCGTTTCCGGTACTGGCAGGTTCAAGCGATCCAACCAGTCTTGACGAATCAAGGGGCCTTCGGATGTACGAACCGCAGACAACATCGGAACTCCGTAAATATTGCCGTCTGCATTAACAATCTGGGATTTGGCAATTTTGTCGTCTACTAAATATTTTTGCAGATTGGGCTTATCTTTAATCAGATCGTTCAGCGGGATGAACACGCCCTGCGGACCGTACTTGTTAAAGTTGCTAGGTGCATCCGCGACGATATCCGGATACTCATTGGAAGAAATCATAAGCGGAAATTTGTCACGCATCGTTTTGGCATCACCTGTAATAAAGTCAAATTCCACGTTAAATTTTTTGCCGATTTCCTTCCATACCAATGTTTCGTTGGTGTACATTTCATCCGTTGCCCGGCTCGCAATAAAGATCGATAATTTCACCGGTTCATCACCGCTCGTATTATCTGACGGCGACGATTCTCCCTTTGACGCTCCGCCTCCGCATGCCGATGTCAGAAGAGCCATAATGATTACAATGACCAATAAGGATATCCCATTCTTTCTCCATTGTCTGTTCATTCTTACGACCTCCACTTTGGATTATTGATTTTAACCACATCTCTATTTCAAATTTACTAACTCTTAACGGCGCCGATCATCACCCCTTTCACGAAATACTTTTGCAGAAACGGATAGGCCATAATAATCGGCAGAGCCGTAATCACGATAGCCGCATATTGAATGGTGATCGGCAGAACTCCGGAACTTTGCACTAGCGCCTTCTCCATTTCCTTATCGAATGAGCTGTCGCGGATTATTCGGACCAATAACACCTGAACCGGCATAAATTGCTCCTTGCTGAGTAATATCAATTCCCAGAAAAAGGAGTTCCATTTGCCGACCGCATAATACAAGCCGATGGCTGCAAGAACCGGTTTGGACAGAGGTAGCGCCATTTGTAGGAATATTCTGATATCGCTGGCACCGTCAATTTTGGCCGATTCCTCGATCTCTTTGGGAAGACTCTCAAAATAGGTACGTACAATGATGATATAGAACGTAGAAATAGCTGCGTAAAGCAAGATACCCATTCGGGAATTAAGCAAATGAAGATCTCTCATGACCATATAAAATGGAATCATTCCGCCACCGAACCATAATGGAATCGCCAAAAAGATGGCGGCAAAATTGCGCAGCTTCCAATTTTTCCGTGACAGTGGATAGGCCGCCAGCGTCGTCAGCAGTAAACTGAGAAATGTTCCCACCACCGTGTAGTAAATCGTATTTCCATAGGCGACGATCATTCCCTTGTAATTCAAAACTGTCTCATAAGCCGACAAATTGATTCCTTTTGGCCAGAGAAGCACTTCATTTCGCATCACACTGTCCGTATCGCTGATAGAAACGGATAAAATATAAATGAATGGGTAGAGCATCACGATACAAGTGACGATAATAAACAGATAGATGAATACAAAATAAATGGCGTCACTGGCGTCCACTCTTTTTTTGGTCTTAAGCATGTTCTCTCCCCCTTTTACCAAAGCGAAGTCTGGTTTGCCTTTTTGCTCAAGTAATTGGCCCCGTATACCAGAATGAAACCAATTACAGCCTGGAATAGGCCAACCGCTGTGGCATAGCTGTAGTTATTGTCGATGAGTCCTTTTCTGTACACGTAAGTATTCAGGACATCCGCGGTGTCATAAATCGTTGGATTGTACAACAGCAGGATTTTGCCGAAATCCGCCGTTAAAATCGTGCCCAGGTTTAACAGCAGCATAATAATAATGGTCGGGACCAGACTTGGGAATGTAATGTAACGGAGCTGGCTCCACCGGCCCGCCCCATCGATCTTGGCTGCTTCGTACAGATCTGGACTAATGCCCGAAAGAGCGGCGATATAAATAATGGCGGAAAACCCAGCTCCCTGCCAAATTCCCAGCAGCACATAAATCGTTCTGAAGTAATCCGGATCTTGAAAGAAGAAAATACTCTCAATCCCAAATTTATTTAAAAGGATATTGACGATACCCGTACTCGGCGAAAGGAAGGTAAGAGCCATCCCGCATACAACAACCGTAGAAATAAAATACGGTAAATAACTAATCGTCTGTGCAATTTTTTTGAACAGGAGATTCCGTATTTCATTGAAGCAAAGAGCTAAAATAATCGGCACAGGGAATCCGAAAATCAAGCTGTAAATATTAAGGAGCAGCGTGTTTTTGATCAGTCTAAAAAAATGGGGGTCATCCAAAAATTGTTGGAAATATTTGAACCCGACCCAGCTACTTCCGGATATCCCTTTGACCACGTTGTACTTCTGAAATGCCATTAACAAGCCATGCATCGGCCAATAGGCAAATATGAAATACCATATAAAAACAGGTAGAAACATAATGTAAAGCCATTTGTTGTATACAAGCTCCTTAGCCATTAACTGAAGTTTGGAGCCCTTCTTCTTTTTCATATCGATCTGAATTATCGGTTCTAAACCAGCCATGTTTAAACTCCTTTCAACGCACTCATTCTTTGCTGCCAAACGCCCCTTTGTTGGATCCATCCATGTACTCCAAATTCCATGAATCGCCTATTAAACAACCCCTTCCACGAGTTTTATATCACTTCCTGATTTGAAATCGCATTCATTAAGCGCTTTCAAATCCATCGATAAAATGATATTTCAACCCTATTTATCAGCCATTTTTGATCAAGCTTTTATCACATTATAACTGATTCAATTAATTTGTACAGTGTCTTTATTAATTATTTATTAAAAAATAATTCGACTAAAAGCTACTCAATTTTTGCGAGAATGTGAATGTTATATAAAAAAAGCTCCCTCTCGGGAGCCTTTCCATACTCGCAATGACATGCTAATTTTCATTAATTCAGAAACCATGTGTTGTTCCTATGCAACTTTTACTAATTTAAATATCATGGTTGTTCACTACTCCAGACTCCTTACGGTTAGCCAAACTGCCTTCGGAAGGTAAAGTAAGCGTAAATTTAAATATGTTATTTATATGATTGAGAGTTAAGGTTCCTCCGTGCAATTCAATAATGTTTCTTGCAATAGAAAGACCAAGACCGGATCCTGTTTGAATGCCTTCGCTACTTCGTGAATGATCGACTTTATAAAAACGTTCGAAGAGTTTATTCTCTTGTTCTTGTGTAAGGGGGTTCCCTTTATTTTCAACCTCAATTTTAATTTGCTGATGATCCGATCTCATTAAAACACGGACGGTTCCTGGCTTTACAGAGTACTTAAGAGCGTTCATCAATAGATTGTCCATCGCTCTGGCAATTTTCTCACTGTCAATGAGGGTTACAATCGGAGCATTCCCTATCTCTTTTACGAAAGTGATCCCCTTCTCTTGGGCAATCGGTTCAAATTCAAATAGTAATTGATCCAGCAGTTGAAATAAATCAATTTCCTTTATATCCAAGTGGATGTCAAACGAGGTGAGTCTGGTATATTCAAACAAATCATCAAGCAATTTCTTCAAGTGAATCGCTTTGTTATAGGTGTTTTGAACAAATCGTGTATATTCTTCTTTATCTTGAAATGAGTCTGTTCTTAAAAGCTCAATATAGCCGATAATACTTGTAAGAGGTGTGCGCAAGTCATGTGAAATGCCTGTGATCATATCCATCTTGGATTTCTCCGTTTCACGCTCCTTAACAATCTGCCGTTGCAACCGTTCAGTCATTCGATTAATGTTAAATGCGACCCGCCCCAGTTCATCTTGTCGATCAACAGATACCCGATAATTTAAATCACCCTCAGAAATAATTTGAAGTCCACGTTCCAAATGAATAAGATCTTTAACAATTCTTCGTGTTAAAACTAAAAAAGTAATAATAAAGATAGCCATATACATAGGTGTAACAAGATAGGGAAGGAAATTGAGAAGCCACTTCCATTCCATTTCATTTCCGACCTTTGAGAAAAATAAAATGAGCAAATCATTTATAGCAATTGCGATTATTAAACTTAGCACCATTCTGATTAAGATGTTGACCTGGATTTTTTTTCTTTTTGGCTTTTGTCCATGTTCAGTCAATTTTATAGCCCACTCCCCAAACCGTTTTAATATATTGGGGCTCTCTTGGAGATGCTTCTATTTTTTCTCGTAAATTCCGAATATGAACCATTACCGTATTATCTGAATTTCCGTACGGCTCTCTCCATACGCTTTCATAAATCTTGTTAGAGCTAAATACTTGCCCTGGGCGGCTTGCAAGCAATTCTAAAATTGAAAACTCCAGCGGGGTTAGCGAAATGTTATTTCCTTTCAATGTAACGGTATGTTTAGCCTTATCAATAACAAGATCTTTGATGAGGATTAGTGAATTAAGCTCTTCTTTTCCTATTAATGATTGTCGCCGCAATTGAGCTTTTACTCGGGCGACCAATTCCAAGGGATTAAAGGGCTTTGTCATATAATCGTCCGCTCCGGTAGTGAGACCTGTAATTTTATCAATATCTTCTTCTTTAGCTGATAACATGATAATAGGAGCGTCCGATATTCCCCTAATTTTAATGCAGGCACTAATACCATCCATTCGAGGCATCATAACATCCAGGATGACCAACTGGACCGAGGTTGTTTTTATTATATCCAGCGCTTCCAGACCATCTGCAGCTTCAATTACACGGTATCCTTCATTTCGCAAATATACGTGAATGACATCTCTAATTTCGGAATCGTCATCTACGACAAGTACTGTATTCATTAAATGTTCCTCCTTTTTCAGAGATTTGAAGCTACTATGATCGCTAAATAAATGCAGCCCGGATGTAGATTCAGTAAACATATCAAGTGAATTGTAGTTTCATGTTCAAAGCGTCTCCCTTTTACGACAGGTATATACGAAGGCTGGAGGGAAATTGAATGGCACGAACTCGATTTTTTCAATTATCAATTCTTCAGCAAATTTTTTTTTCATTTGAAGGGAGTATTGAAAAGCGACAAACCTCCCTCCTGGTTTTAGTCCCTCAATAATCTGATTTAATAAAGTTTCCCGCATTTCGCTCGTGAAATTAAAAAATGGTAGTCCGCTTATAATACAGTCAAGCTGACCTATTCCATCTTGATTCATTTTTTTAACTAATTGGCAGGCATTGGAATGACATACGAAATCCGGGTATTCTGTCTTTAAATTAATTCTCATTTTCCTATCCCTTTCAAATAATAACACCTTTGTTGATTCGTTTAACTGCGCCTTCATCAAACGTGTGATAGCACCTGTACCTGACCCGAGCTCCGCGACTGCCTTTACCTCATTCCATGGTACAGACTGAATCATTTTAGCTGCTAAAAATCGAGAACTAGGTATTATGCTTCCTACTCGTTGTGGATTCTTAAAAAATCCTTGCAAAAAAAGTAAAGATTCATTGATATTCATCTGTTCTCCCCCATTATATAATTCCCCGAGTCAGCTTAGTGAATCTAAAATACAATCCTGCCCAAATATCTCCCAGCAGTAAAAAACGTCACCGTCCAAAACAAAACACTAAAATATGATATCAAGGCAAATTTTTTGAATGTAACCCCGCTTAATCCAACAATGAAAGGTAGAATATACCGAATTAGAGGAATGAATACTCCAAAACACATTGCCAGATCTCCTCGTTGCTTGAAAAGCTTATCTGCTTTCTGAAAGTAGCGATTATTTTGAAGTCTTATGCTTATATTTCCGCCTAAAATTCTGCCTGCAAAATAAGCTATTGTGTATGCTGTTAACAGGCCAACGGAGATGTAGAAATATGTTATCCAGGGATCTAACACACCCGTGTTGCTTAGTTACTTCATTTGGAACTGGAATTCCAAATGGACCTAGGGAGAAGGCTAAGAAAAACGCCAGATAGCCGTATTGCTCAACTAGTTGTATGATGATATTACTAAACATGAATTAGCTCCTCATTTTGTTTTCGACATGAAAATAATAACGAAAAAATCTAAGGATTTTACGAGGAAATATCTAAAGAAAATCTGAAGATTTCGTGAATGTAAATTTGCTTCGACTTTTCCATCTCACGAGCAGAATTTCGTTGCCACACTACTCCCCTCCGGTTATTCGAATTCAAAACAAAAAGCACCCTAACCGGTGCTTTTCGATATGACATAATATTTTCTTTATGTAAAGATTGGCTAGGATTTCGCTCGCATTATTTACCTTCAGAATACGAATATAAATCACATAATGAGAATTATTGGTCTTCCTGTAAAATAACGATCTTAATGTATTCTAAAATTAGTAAGAAATAGACCCTGCCAGCATTAGCCAGTAGGGTCTTTGTCATTCAGGGAATATTATACAAAGGCACTAGTAATGATTACCAACAATATAAAGAGAACAAGAATCGCCGCGACTGAGTTTTTACCGCCGTATCCTCCAACACTTTCGTAACCAACTTCACCCATGAGGTCTCCTCCTTTTCTACGATCTCAATACAAAGTATTCAAAATCTCATACAATGCCAGGGCCAATATGCTTTAACAAAAAAGAACCTCACCAGCCTAAGCCAGTGAGGTCTCTTACCGATGATATCGGAGCATTACCTAGAATGCGAAGTATTTTTACAGTTAACCTCTACTTGTTTTCAAATGAATTGTAGTAAATTTTACCCACCTTTGATATACTGACATTATTACTTTAGTCATGGGTGCGTGATCAATCAAATGTGGGATAAAGAACTGAAAATAGCCATACAGAAGAAGCAAAACGTAACGATATACCTTATTGATGGCGCAGTATTACAAGGTATACCTGATGCTTGTACAGATCGCTTAGAGATGCGGAGTGTTTATGGGCCAGTCTGGGTACCATTAGAGGAAATAAAGCATGTGAGTCGATTGATACGACTAGACGTAAAAAAGAACCTACTGGCATATAGCTAGTAGGTTCTTTTTGCTATCTAAAAATGAAATGTACTTGGGTACCGTCCGGGTATCCCTCCAAATAGTTACCTACCCAGCTTCCCGCTCCTCGATTGTCAGATGGATCTATGTATTCGACACTTGCACCGTCCCCGCCTTCGGCACACATGGCCATCGGCCACTCATCCCGATCATATCCTTTTTTTGTAGGGATTCCTTTTAGCGAAGAACTCCGGTTATCATCTGCACCAGTTCGATCAATGGTACAAACTTCGGAATGGCCGGATTCAATGGCCTTTTGTATGTGATCCGCTGTCTCAGGATATCTATCCGCTGGAAACTCCAATTCGACAACGGTACCCGGTATTGGTTGGTTTACATCAATGTCATCTAACTCCGGAAAATAATTAAGGACCAACCAAACCAATAACAAGGATAAGACCGCTGTTCCAAATTTCAAGAATAACTTTTTCATACCACTTGCTCCCCCCCTTTCAAACAAAAAAATCCCTGCCAGCATAGGCCAGCAGGGATTTTCTTACCGATGCCTTCAGTTTACTTTTTTAAGTATAATCAAGTTGGCATATATTTGTAAATCACTTCTCTGTAATTGTCGCTGTCATACATTGGTGACCTTATACAAGAAAAGAGACCCCGAGAGGTCTCTTTTTCATTGATATGACAGGTTTTTAAGGCCTTACTTACATCATGCCGCCCATTCCACCCATGCCACCCATGTCAGGCATAGCTGGTTTTTCTGGTTCTGGCTTGTCAGCGATAACCGCTTCAGTTGTCAGGAACATAGCCGCAACGGAAGCTGCGTTTTGAAGAGCGGAACGCGTTACTTTCGCAGGGTCAACGATACCTGCTTCGAACATGTTCACCCAAGTATCTGTAGCGGCGTTGTAGCCGATACCGATCTCTTCTTTTTTCAGACGCTCAACGATAACAGAACCTTCTTTACCAGCGTTTGCTGCAATCGTGCGGATTGGCTCTTCCAGAGCGCGCAGAACGATGTTCACGCCTGTTTTCTCGTCGCCTTCTACTTGAACAGCAGCAACAGCGTTGTATACGTTAACGAGCGCTGTACCACCACCGGATACCATACCTTCTTCAACCGCAGCGCGGGTTGCGTTGAGGGCATCTTCGATGCGCAGTTTGCGTTCTTTCAGTTCTGTTTCAGTAGCCGCACCGACTTTGACCACAGCTACGCCACCAGCCAATTTAGCCAGACGCTCTTGCAATTTTTCTTTGTCGAAATCGGAAGTGGTTTCTTCCAATTGGTTGCGGATTTGCTTCACGCGAGCATCGATGTCTTCTTTGTTGCCGGCGCCATCCACGATGATGGTGTTCTCTTTGGTTACGCGCACTTGACGAGCGGTACCCAATTGATCGATGGAAGCTGTTTTCAGGTCGAGACCGAGCTCTTCCGTAATCACTTGGCCGCCAGTCAATGCAGCGATGTCTTGCAGCATGGCTTTACGACGGTCACCGAAGCCAGGAGCTTTAACAGCAACAGCGTTAAACGTACCACGCAGTTTGTTCACGATCAGCATCGCTTGCGCTTCGCCTTCGATGTCTTCCGCGATCAGAACGAGCGGTTTGCCTTGCTGCACGATTTTTTCAAGGATCGGCAGGATCTCTTGCGTGTTGGTTACTTTTTTATCGGTGATCAGGATGTATGGATTCTCAAGAACAGCTTCCATTTTATCCGTATCAGTAATCATGTATGGAGAGATGTAGCCGCGGTCGAATTGCATACCTTCTACAACTTCCAGCTCCGTCAAGAAGCCGCGGGATTCTTCAACGGTGATGACGCCGTCTTTGCCCACTTTATCCATAGCTTCTGCAATCAGTTGACCTACTTCTTCGTCAGCTGCAGATACGGAAGCGACTTGAGCGATTTCCTGGTGGTTTTTAACTTCTTTCGCGATGTTTTGAAGTTCAGCCACAGCTGCTCTAACCGCTTTGTCGATACCCTTACGGATGATCATTGGGTTTGCGCCAGCTGTTACGTTCTTCAGACCTTCACGGATCATAGCTTGAGCCAGAACCGTTGCCGTTGTTGTACCGTCACCGGCAACATCGTTGGTTTTGGTAGCTACTTCTTTAACAAGCTGAGCACCCATGTTCTCGAATGCATCTTCCAGCTCGATTTCTTTAGCGATGGTTACACCGTCATTCGTGATGAGCGGACTTCCGAATTTCTTCTCAAGAACCACGTTACGGCCTTTCGGTCCGAGTGTTACTTTAACTGCATTTGCCAAAGCGTCTACACCGCGAAGCATTGCGCGACGGGCGTCTTCACTGAACTTAATGTCTTTTGCCATGGTATTACATACCTCCCTAGTGGATTATGAAATCGTGAAACAAAGATATATTCAGGCGTTCATTAGCCTAAGATCGCGTGGATGTCGCTTTCTTTCATAATCAAATATTCTTTACCTTCGTATTTGATTTCTGTTCCAGCGTATTTGGAGAAAATGACGCGGTCGCCTTCTTTAACTTCCAAAGGTACACGTGCGCCGTCTTTCAGGGAGCCACTGCCTACAGCAATAACTTTACCTTCTTGCGGCTTTTCTTTAGCAGAGTCAGGAAGTACAATCCCGAATGCCGTAGTTTCTTCTTGTTCGATCGGTTCTACCAATACGCGTTCACCTAAAGGTCTGATCATGAAAAAATAGCCTCCTTTAAATATGTTGTGATGCTTTTTTCAAAGCTTTATGTATTAGCACTCGACAACCCTCAGTGCTAACAACCAATTTTATGATACTCAAGTTGTCTTAAAATTTCAAGTCCTTTGCATGATTTTTTGATCATTTTTTTTGCAAATCGGACTCTGCTCAGGGTTGTCCCTAAACCCCCTACTCCATTGTATCCATGACCAGCCAAAATATGCCTGAGTCTTAAGGAACACTGTACGGCTGAATACCAAATGACGCTCCCCTTTCGTCAAACTGTGAATGACTGCGGTCCGCCGGTTCCCCATCCTTCAACCAGCGCGTTCCGAAAAAAAGCATCCAGCCTTTGATCCAGATTCGTGTCTTGGTGCTTCTTATCCTTGACTAGCTGATCATATTCGTTCAATTTCTCTTCGATGAATGCGTTAATGATGGGAAGTTTCGGTTTATCATCCATCTCTTCGCCCGAACGTTTGCGAAGAAGCAACTGATTGATCTCCTGTTTCAGTGCACTTCCCTGATCTAATAGGCGATCCGTAAGCAGCTCGAATTCCATGGGAGGCATCTCGTTGTAGGTCTGAATCCAGTCGCATGCCAGGATCGGACGCAGTACATAGAAATACTTTTTGATCTTTACGTCTCCCCCTTGCAAATACATCCGGTAATTGCCTTTGGCCATGTTCAGGTAGTGGTGCATGCAAGATTTAGGCGAGAAGGCAAGCGGAGATATGCTGCGGATTTGCTGGGCGATGCCAAGCGTCTCCTTATACTTGATGGGGGACTCCAACCACTCGAGCAGGGGTGGATTCGACTTGCGAAAAAGCCCCAGTGCTTTTTTCAAATCCCAACCGCTCATATCCAGCCTGTCGCTGATCGGCCGCTCAATCACATCTCGCTTGTCGAAGATGGACAAATACCACTCCACGGGTCTGATATAGATAAACCTTACGTCATAATCGCTGTCTGTCGACGGGAAGCCCCAGGCCCTGCTGCCTGATTCGCATGCATACAGGATAAGAATCCCTTCCTCCCGCTCAATCCGCTCAAGTTCTTGCTGTATCATCAATTTCATTTCTTCCGTTATATTCATATCCGGAATCTCTCCTTCTGTATTGGCCGTGTGATGTCCAATATCCTTATTGTCTTCCAAGCGTTCATATTTCAACAGGGCGAAAGTAAGGCGCTAGCGAGATATGCTCAAGATGAAAGTTAGGACGTTATGAAATGATTCCCATGCGACCGGGAGCTAATGCACTTATGAAATTGATTTTTAACCATTCGATTCTTGAACAAAAAAACAACCCGCAAACCATGCTCCCGTGGAGTGAGGTTATGCGGGTTGTTCTTTTTCTCATGCGGTCCTATGTTGCAAAACAATTGTCATCACTATCAATCCTCTTCATCTACCTGTAAGTACCGCTTGTCCTGTTCCATGTCCGCCTCTAATTGCTTGCGGTAGACCACGGAAGACAGAAATAAGCTGAATTCGTACAGCAGCAGCAGCGGAATCGTAACCAGGATATCCGATATGAAGTCGGGCGGCGTAATGAAAGCCGCAATGAACGCAAGCGCGAAATAAGACACTTTGCGCATTTTCTTAAGCCGCAGCGGATTCAGAATGCGGATTTTCGTTAAGAACATCACCACAAGCGGCAGCTCAAACAGCAAGGCCAGTGGCAATACGAGATTAAACATGAAATTTAAGTAATTGGTAATTCCGTAGGTTTCCTGGAGCCCCATGCTCTGTGTAATCGTTGTAGTGAACGACAGCGTCATCGGAAACACGATGTAATATCCAAATGTTATCCCCACGATGAACAGAAGAAACGCATACGGTACGTAACGAATGGCAGCTTTCTGCTCTTCTTTGCGAAGTCCCGGCTTGACAAACGCCCACAGCTGATAGAAGATCAGCGGAACGGAAATGACAAGCGAGAAAATGGCAGCGATTTTCATGTAAATCCCGATACCATCCCAGAAGGAGAACGCATGCAGTTCAAAGTTCTTGGCTTCTTCCGCTGCCGTCAAATAATGATAGATCGGCTCCGCAACAAAAAGCCCACCGATCAGCCCCGCTACGAATACCACGAGCACGACTATAATTCGTTTGCGAAGCTCGCCCAAATGCTCTACAAGCGCCATATCTTTCACTTGCTCCGACATGTTAACCACCACCCTATATGTGACCCTGACAAAACAAAATCCCTCCCGAAGGAAGGGACTTCAAACCTTGCATTATTCCGGAAGACGCTTATCCTCAACCTTGGTTGGCTCAGCGGCAACGGCTTGCTGGGGAGCCTCTTCTTTCTTCTTCGCCGGTGCATCGTCAGCAATAATCTCGCGCGCACCATCCTTAAACTCACGGAATGTTCTTCCGACCGCACGTCCCAGTTCAGGAAGCTTGTTCGGTCCAAACAAGAGTAGGGCCAAAATGACGAGCAAAATAATACCCGGCACTCCAATTGTACTCATATCTATTCTCCTCCTTGTCCTGCTTAATGCCTTTAAAGGACCTCAGGATGATCTAAATCCGTCACGCCTTGCACTACAACAGGTGTTAACTAAAGACCATAATCCGACTACAGCAGTTGAAACAAGCTCATATACCGCCATCATACCATAATGTAAATCACATATACAGTCTAGAATCGTGACAGATTATTTACATAATTATCTAATAGGGTACCTTTAGAGCTGCTCCCGATACTGCCCTGTTACCATCAGCAGTGCCTCCGGAAGCTGATCCATGACCGCCGCCAGATTCTCGTGCACGCCTTTGGGCGAGCCCGGCAGATTGACAATCAAGGTACGGCCGCGGACGCCGCATACACCCCGAAACAGCATCGCGCTCCGATTCTTCTGCATGACGGTAGCACGCATCGCTTCTACGATGCCGGGCACTTCCCGTTCGATGACCCGCTTGGTTGCCTCCGGGGTAACATCGCGGACCGCCAGCTCCGTTCCGCCTGTCGTGAGCACGAGATCCACTTGATAATAATCCGTCAGTTCGATCAATGCCGCGATAATTTCATCCGGCTCGTCCGGTACGATCCGGTATTCAATAATTTCTCCGCTCAGCTCTTCCTCCACCAATTCCCGGATCACTTGAGCGCTCGTATCCTCGCGTTCCCCCCGCGAACCTTTATCGCTCGCCGTTAGGATCGCCGTTTTCCACACCATCTGCCCTCTCTCCCTTCCACTCGTTCGAATCTCCTGTCTCTATGCAATGCTATGTTGTTTCTTGTATGTAATCCCCGCTCTTCCCACCGGTTTTGCTTACCAGGTAGGTCGGGCCGATGACCATGTCTTTTTGCAAGGCTTTGCACATGTCATAGACCGTCAGCGCAGCCGCTGAAGCTGCTGTCAAAGCTTCCATTTCAACGCCGGTTTTGCCTGTGGTCTTCACGGTCGTTTCTATATATAACTCATCTCTAGCATTATCGCTGAACTCCACATTCACGCCGGTCAACGGCAGCGGATGACACATCGGAATCCAGTTTGACGTGTTCTTGGCCGCCATAATAGCCGCAACCTGTGCTACAGCAAGCACATCTCCCTTGCCGATCTTCCCCTCATGGATGCGAATCAGCGTATCTGGGTGCATACGAACCGTAGTCTTTGCTACCGCTGTCCGGGCCGTTACATCCTTATCGCTGACATCCACCATTCGTGCTCTGCCTTGGCCATTAAAATGACTCAATTCCATCTCTTATCCCTCCGCTGCAGGTCTGGCCTTCACAGTATGTCCCCGTTCCGTAACCAAACCGTCCAATACCTTATCATGCTCTTCCATGGGAACATGCTCCAAGACCTGAACCTCGTAGCCGATTCCCACCCACAAAGGCTCACCGATCTGACGAGAGGTGTCTTGTGCTCCTTGACTAAGCCTGTCCGACAGCCGGTCATAATAACCGCCTCCGTATCCAAGTCTTCCGCCCTTCCTGTCAAACGCAAGCCCAGGCACCCAGATGATATCAGGCCTATGATCCATCCATTTCTGTGATCGCTGCGGATCAGGCTCCAGAATACCATAAGCTCCGGGAATCAGCTCATTCCATCCCTGAAGCTTATACAATTCCAGCGAACGGTCTTGGGGCAAACTCCGGGGAACGATAACCTGAATCCCCTGCTTCCATGCCCATTCAACCAGCGGCCGGGAATCCAGTTCGGAGCGAAAGGGGACATAGATCATCATGCTCTGAAGTCGGAGCCGCTTCATGACCTCCGAAGCAAACTCGCAGGCTTGCTGTGATCGCTTCGCCCGCTCCTCCTCAGATAATTCATCCCTGCGTGATAGCATCAATTTGCGCAGGGCATCTTTTGCGGATACCCGCTTCAATTCTTCCTCAGGGTTCAACACGTGATCTTTCCTCTCACGCTTATAATTAAGTTTAGTTTACCACTGTTCCTTCCTTTAGCCAAGAATGCAGGAAGTCGCCAATCATGGTCGATTGTTCGGTCATTTTCATGTACACTTACTTTAAGATATCAAATCGTATAGACTTCAAAGCATGACCATCCTGATATCGCAAGAAAAATAGCTTCTAAAAACGGTCTGTCTTCTGTGAGTGTACGTCGGTAGACGTTTTTCTTATAATGAAGAATTAATCGAATAAACATATAGAATGATGGAGGTTTCACATAACATGCTGCTGCAAGCCAATGGCATTACGAAATTATACGGAGTTATGCCCGTGCTGGACGGGATCAGTCTACAGGTGCTTGAACGCGAAAGAATCGGCCTTGTCGGAGTCAATGGAGCCGGGAAATCGACCCTGCTCAAAATTTTGGCAGGCGAGATGTCTTATGATGGGGGGCAAATCTACAAGGCTAAGGAAACCACCGTCGGTTATCTTGCCCAGAACAGCGGGCTTCAGTCGGATTCGTCGATATGGAACGAAATGCTGGATGTCTTCACTCCCCTTCTGGAGATGGAGCGCGAGCTGCGTCAGATGGAGGAACAAATTGCCGACCCGAAGTCAAACGAGGATCCGAAGAAATACCAGGAGCTTCTGGATCGTTATGCGATCCGTTCGGACTGGTTCAAGGATCAAGGCGGTTATGAGATCGAAACACGTATCCGCAGCGTCCTCCACGGCATGGGATTTGGCAGCTTTGCGCCGGATACCTCCATTGCCACATTAAGCGGCGGGCAGAAGACAAGACTGGCCCTTGCAAAAATATTGCTGCAGGCACCCGACCTGCTCATGCTGGATGAACCGACGAACCATCTGGATATCGCGACCCTCACCTGGCTGGAGGATTATCTACGAGGCTATTCCGGTTCATTGCTTGTCGTTTCCCACGACCGCTATTTCCTGGATCGTCTCGTGACGACCATCGTTGAAATCGAACGCCGTCACTCCAAAAAATATACGGGCAACTACAGCCGGTATATTGAGCTGAAGGCAGCGGAATACGAATCCCAACTGAAGCAATATGAGAAGCAGCAGGATGAGATCTCCCGCATGGAGACCTTCATTCAGCGAAATCTGGTCCGGGCCTCTACGACCAAGCGCGCGCAGAGCCGTCGCAAAGCGCTGGATAAAATGGAACGGATGGACAAACCGCTGGGGGATCTGAAGAAAGCACACTTTTCTTTTGAAGCCGAGTATATGTCAGGCAAGGATGTGCTTCATGTGCGGGATCTGGCGCTTGCGTTCGAGCAGGACAAGCCACTGTTCCGGCAGGTTTCCTTTGATCTCAGCCGCGGAGAAACCGTAGCTTTGATCGGTCCCAACGGGGTTGGCAAATCGACGCTCCTTAAATGCCTGATCGGTACATTGAAGCCAACGGCGGGATCGCTGCAATGGGGAACAAAAGTGAAAATCGGCTACTACGATCAAGAGCAATCCGAGCTGAATCCGAGCAATACCGTTCTGGAAGAGCTATGGGGCACCTATCCGCATATGGAGGAAGCCCGCATCCGCACCGTTCTGGGCAACTTCCTCTTCAGCGGCGAAGATGTGCTCAAGAAGATCAGTTCCTTAAGCGGTGGGGAAAAAGCACGCGTCTCGCTTGCCAAGCTGATGCTCCTGGAAGCCAACATGCTCATCTTGGACGAGCCGACGAACCATCTCGACTTATTTGCAAAAGAGGTTCTGGAATCCGCACTAATGGATTACGAAGGCACTTTATTGTTCATATCCCATGACCGTTACTTCCTTAACAAAATGGCCGAGCGCATCATCGAGCTTCATCCGGACGGCATTCAACATTTCCTGGGTAATTATGACGACTATACGGAGAAAAAGCAGGAAATTCTCGATATGAATGATGAACCTTCCGAGCCGTTTGCTCGTCACACCCTGAAGCAGGAAGGGAAAGCCGAAGCTACCGTCGAGAAACAGGGAGCCGTTTCCTTTGAAGCCGAGAAGCAAGCAAAGCGGGAGGAACGAAACCGTCAGCGCAAGCTCACAAGTCTGGAAGAGCAAATTCATGCTTTGGAATCGGACATCTCCGAGCTAGAGACCGAGATGACGCTGCCGGAGATCTATCAGGATTATATGGCACTCCAAGAACGCCAGCAGTCGTTAGAGGAGAAAAAGAGTAAGCTTGAGCAAATTTTTGCCGAATGGGAGTCATTGCTGGAAACTTAAAAAAAATTCACAAAAGTGTTTCAAATTGAGTTTTGCATTTATACACAAACTTATCCCCAATAATGGTGCATAAGTTTACCATGGAAATGGCCGAAATGGCCATTTTTTTGTTGTTATTCGCGCATCTTCGGTCCTATATCCAACTTTATCCACTAAGTTATTCACATTATCCACAGTTTCCACCGAAGAAATTGAAAATCCTGTCCCCTCTTTTCAGCGTCTTGCAAAAGACCGATTTATCGACATTTTTCTCGCTTATGCACATTTTTCGGCGAATATGTGGATAACGTTGTTCACAACTTGACAGAATTACATGTCTTATATAATAGCCTTCTATATAGACTTACCACTTGTTATTAGCCAGTTATATTAAGCTAGATTTTGAAAAAAGCGACCTTCCTCAGTGCAGTTCGGAAGGTCGCTTGTGCCAACAATTATCGAAGTGGAGACGCTAAGGTTCCCTGTTCAGCTTCCTCGCCTCTAGACCGACATCAACGCCGAGTTGCATGCAGCAACGTATGCCAGACCTGCGGACATAACGATATCCTGATGCACGGCCGTGCCGCGGAAGATCTTGCCGGCCTTCTCAACCGTGACCGCCGCTTCGGCATGCGCATCTTCGCCGCTGCTTAACGAATGAAGTTCCAAATCGCCAAAGCGGATGTCGCTGCTAATTCCTTGGCTGATCGCCGAAATAACGGCTTGCACCGGACCGTCCGCCACGCTGGAGTAGGTGGCTTCCGTTTGCTCGCTCAGATGTCGCAGCGTGACAGCCGCAACCCGGCTGCTGCCCGTTCCCGAAATGACCTGCGCCTCGGTCAGCTCATATACTTGGGCCGGTTTTCCCAAAGTGCTGCTCACCATCTGCAGCAGCTGATCATCGCTGACCACCTTCTGGCGGTCAGCCGTCTCCTTGAAGGTATCGTACAAGGACTCCATCTCGGCTCCATCGAGCTGGACACCGTATCGGGCAAGACGATCTTTCAGCGCATGACGACCGGAATGCTTGCCCAGCACGATCATGCTCCGCGGGATGCCCAGCTTTTCCGGGTCCATAATCTCGTAGGTGCTTCGATCCTTCAGCAGACCATCCTGGTGGATGCCGGACTCATGCTGGAAGGCGTTCCGGCCGACCACAGGCTTATTGAAGGCAATCGGAAAATGCATCGCGCCGCTAACGAGACGAGATACTTCATACAGCTTCTCGGCCGTAATGCCCGTCTCTGCCCGCAGCATGTCACCCCGAGTAGATAGAGCCATGACCAGCTCCTCCAGTGCGCAATTGCCTGTACGCTCGCCCACCCCATTCACGGTAACCTCGATTTGGCTTGCGCCATTCTCAATCGCGGCCAGGCTGTTGGCCACAGCCAAGCCGAGATCATTGTGGCAGTGGGCGCTGTAAGCGACCGTCTTTCCGCCACGGGCGCCTTCCCGCACACGTCGGAACATCTCGCCGTATTCATTCGGAAGCGCATATCCAACCGTATCGGGCAGATTGATCATCGTTGCACCCTCTTCAATGACAGCCTCCACCATCTCAATCAAGTCGTCAATACTGGTACGCGAGGCATCCATCGCCGTAAATTCCACCACGTCGCTGAACTGCTTCGCATATGCTGTCATCTCACGTGCCCTAGCCACCACATCCGGACGGCTCATGCGCAGCTGGTGGCGAAGATGGATGTCGGAAGACGAAATAAACAGATGGATTCGCCTTCTGGCCGCGTCCTGGGTGGCCTTGACGGCAGCATCTATATCCCCTTTCACGGCACGCGCGAATCCGCATATCTCCACCTGCTGCAGCTGTCTCGAGATAGCCTGCACAGCGGCAAACTCCCCGGGACTGGACACCGGAAACCCGGGCTCCATCACATCAACGCCCAACTCAGCCAGCTTTCCGGCCAGCACAATTTTCTGTTCAGGCTGCAGGCTTGCTCCTGGTGCCTGTTCCCCGTCCCGTAACGTGGTATCGAATATTTGGATGGTTCTCATGGATTCACTCATTTTTGTATACTCCTCCTTGGTTATGGTATGACCCGATTTCCTACGGGCTTGTTGTCCCATCTGCTCGATATGTTCGCTTTACGTCCGCACGTCGACTTGCGTCCGCATCCCACCCTGCTGCTGCCGGCAGCAAAAAAGCCCGCCATCTCTTCATAATAAGAGACGACGGGCTAACACCCTCCGTGGTACCACTCTAATTGACGCGCCTCGTTCGCAGCCGTTCTGCCGCGACATATACACGCCCACTCACTGTCCATAAACTCCTCATGCCGGCCGGACATGAAGAGAATGGACATCCTGATGACGGAGGAAACTCCGTAAGAGAGTACGGCCGCATTCATCGTCATTGGTCTGTCTTGCTCCATCAGCCGATGTGTGCTGTTCCCCTCTTCCGCTCCCGGGCGAGATTCAAAGCTTGCTGCCGCTGCGTTACACCAAAACCGCAGCTCTCTGTAGACAGCCCTCTTTTACTGCTCCCGTTCATCGCGTTTATACGATATGCTGTTATGCAGAATCTCATGATATCCGGCACTTCACCGAGTATCTTGCCTCTTTGTACTGTTTCGTTGTCATATGCCTACTTCTGCTTGATCAAAGCATTAGCTGCCTAATAAGTATGCAAAAAAGCCTGCCATCTCTTATTCAAGAGACGACAGGCTATCCTATCGCGGTACCACTCTTGTTGACTCTAAGCTCCCGGGTTCATACTGCTGTCTCCCGGACCTTAAAGCCCCCTCCATCGCCAAATCACAAATGATTTGTGTGCAGCCGTTCTCACGGAGGCCATCCCGTAGCAAGGTCAAACTCCGCAATCCAATCCATGCCTGTTCGGCATTTCATTGCGCAAGGTTCCCCCGCTCCGCTCCCAGGTGAGTTCAGGTTCCTCTCGTCTGCGTTGCACCGTCCCGCAGCTCTCTTTATCCAAGGTTCACCTTACTGGTCCTGTTCTTTGCGTTTCAACATTCTGGAATTTGATCAAGATTATACGTCCTATATAGAGACGTGTCAAGACGCTTTAGCTTAGTGACTGCGCCCAAAGTTCCAGCGACATTTGGGGGTCGGCCTTCATATCGAGCGGTGTAAAGTTCCCCTGCTTCCATTTCAGATGCGCCGCGGCAGCAATCATCGCTCCGTTATCGGTACAATACTGGAATGGCGGGATCGTAAGCATAATCCCTTCCTGCTCGCAACGTTCAGCCAATGTTTTACGGAGCCCGCGATTAGCGGCAACACCACCGCACAGCAGCAACTGCTTGGCATCATATGCTCTGACCGCGCGAACCGCCTTTTCCACGAGCACTTCGACCACCGATTCCTGGAAACCCCGGGCTATCGCTTCCGTCCGGACTTCTTCTCCACGCATTTTGCTCTGATTGACGACATTTAATACAGCCGATTTCAGACCGCTGAAGCTGAAGTCGTAGGAATCCGGCTCCAGCCATACACGGGGAAGCTCCACAACCTCTTCGGCCTCCAATGCCATACGGTCAACATGCGGACCCCCGGGATACGGGAAGCCAAGCGCTCTGGCCACTTTGTCGTACGCTTCGCCAACTGCATCATCGCGCGTCCTGCCGATCAACTCAAAGCTGCCTTCGTCTTTCATGTAGACCAGCTCGGTGTGACCGCCGGAAACAACCAGTGCCATACAAGGGTAAGCGATATCGCCCACAAAGCGGTTGGCATAAATATGACCCGCAATATGATGCGTACCGATTAGCGGCTTGTCAAGCGCAAACGCCAGGCTTTTAGCAGCCATAACGCCAACGAGTAGCGCTCCGACCAGACCAGGCCCCTGCGTTACGGCGATCGCCGACAAATCCTTCATTTCAATGCCGGCCTCAGCTACGGCTTGTTCAATAATTAGCGTGATGCTCTCCACATGCTTGCGGGATGCCACCTCGGGGACCACCCCGCCAAAAGCTTTATGCGTTTCAATCTGGCTGGCAATGACGCTGGACAAAACCTCGTAGCCATCCTTTACTACGGCAACCGAGGTTTCATCGCAGCTCGTTTCTATCGCCAATATGCAGCTGTGCTGTTGGTCTACTCTTTCTTCATTCATGATAGCCTTTGACTTCCTTCCTCGCCATCGTCCTCCCGATAAGGGGGCAGATCTGCCCACATGATGAGTGCGTCTTCCTGGTTATCGGAATAATACCCCTTCCGGACACCGGCTGGTTTAAACCCTTTTTTGGTATATAAGTGCTGGGCAACGTGATTGGATACCCGAACTTCCAGCGTCATTTTCTCCATTCCCATATAGGCAGCGGTCTTCATCAGTTCCGTAAGCAGTCGATCGCCCCACTTGCGTCCGCGGTACTGCTCCAGCAGCGCAATATTCGTAACGTGTGCTTCGTCAACGATCGTCCACATGCCCGCATATCCAACCGTCTTGCCTTCGTACTCCATAATCATATAACGTGCAAAATGATTCAGTTTCAGCTCATTGTGAAAAGCTTCCTCGGTCCAAGGCACGGTGAACGCTTCACGCTCCACCACGAGGACCTCCGGAATATCCTCCAGGGTCATCAACCGAAAGGACAAACCGTCTTCACCATTTACCGGCTTCTTCTGCTGATCCATGACGAATCCTACGCTCCCTTCACCGCTTACGCAGCAGGTTCGCTTCCGCTTCGGAAAGCTGTGTATAATTGGGCACCAGTGTATGCACATCATCCGCTTCCCCAGCGAGCAACCTCGCTGCTCCCAAGTACCCCATCCAGCGGCCTTCAAGCGAATACGGATGAATATGCAGCCCGTCTCCAAACCCAGGCTCAAGCCCGCGAGCGGTTTCGGCATGAAGCTCCACTTCCCCAGTAAACCAAAGGCAAACCGGGCGCTCCTCTTCAGGCAGCTTGCTGATCCGTTCCTGTATGGCCTCCACCCAGGATTGCATCAGGCGAATACCGTCTGCCTCCATACGTATCGGCGCATCCTCTTGGCTCTCTGAATCGACAGCGAATAATGCCGTGTACACTTGTCCCCGTCTTGCATCCAGCAGCGGAATTACCCAGTGGACTCCCTCCTTCGGCTCGGCTTGATGCCATCCGGAGTTCAAGCCCCCCCATGCCAAGGCATGCAGGCTGGATACCCCGACAACCGGGATGTGATTAGCCCATGCCAATGTTTTGGCAGCCGTTACCGCAATCCGGATCCCCGTATAAGAACCCGGACCTACTCCTACAGCAATGCCGTCCATCTGGTCCATGCCGAGGCCTGCTTCCGCAAGCGCCTGTGCCATCACCGGGTGCAGATGCACCGAGTGGTTGCGGTCCGCATTCGTGTTCACTTCCGACAGCAGCTTGTCCTGCTCCATCACGGATACCGTCAGCGATGCCGTAGACGTATCCAGCGCCAAAAACCGCTGCTGCGGCTTCGTGTCATTGTTGTTCATTCCAGCTACCCCATTTTTCATTCAAATCCCGGCACCACTCGCCATAGGGCTCGCCCTGGCTTGAAAGTGTGATGATCCGGTGAGTTTCGCCTGTCGTTTCAAGCTGGACATGCAGATAACGCTCCGGCAAAAGTTCGGTGATCAGGCTGCTCCACTCCACGAGACAAACCCCTTCTCCAAAAAAGTACTCATCCAGCCCGAGCTCATCCGCTTCATCGATCGACAAACGGTACACATCCATATGGTAGAGCGGCAGACGCCCCTCATATTCTTTAATAATCGTAAATGTCGGGCTATTCACAACCCCGTTCACACCAAGGTGCCGTGCAAATTGTTGGGAAAATGCCGTTTTTCCTGCTCCAAGATCTCCGTCCAGGCCGATGACAGTCCCTGGCTCGGCCCTAGCGGCCAGCCAAGCAGCAAGCTGCTCCGTCTCTTCCAGACTGCTTGAACTCATTCGAAACCGGCCCTCCGTACGGCCATTGTTCACTGATAACCCACCCTTTACTTAGTTTGCCCATATCTTAAAATACTTGATCTTCATTATATCGGTCCTCCCAATCCGCTGCAAGAACATGGGTTTCGCTTTTAAGTTTGGGATGAGAAAAGAAACGTCAACCCAGGTATCAAACACTGACACGATGTAGTCAAAGATCAAGCCTTATAGTTAAACCAGAACAAAGATAAACCATGATAAAAACCTTGAGGAGGATGAAAATGAATATAACAAACATACCGAACACAGCCCCTTTTTCCGAAACAACTATAACTCCCTTTCACATTGAAATTCCGGATTCGGACCTGATTGATCTTAAGGAACGTTTGGCCCGTACTCGCTGGCCTGATGATCTGGAGGATAACCACTGGGATTATGGCACGCCGCTGTCTTACCTAAAGAAGCTATCAACCTATTGGAAGAATTCATATGACTGGCGTAAATATGAAGCCATGCTGAATGAATTTCCTCAATTCACGACCACCATCAATGGACAAAATATCCACTTCCTGCATGTTCGCTCCCCTGAGCCTGATGCACTGCCTCTAATCGTTACCCATGGCTGGCCAGGATCGATTGTAGAGTTTATACATATGATTGAACCGCTCACCAACCCAGGCAAGTACGGTGGAAATCCATCCGATGCATTTCATCTCGTGATCCCCTCCCTTCCAGGTTTCGGCTTCTCCGGGCATACAACGGAACGGGGATGGAACATCGAGCGTGTAGCTAGAGCGTGGGATGAATTAATGCGTCGCTTGGGCTATGAACGCTATGGAGCTCAAGGTGGAGATACCGGGTGTTTGGTTTCGGCTGAACTTGGCCGGATCGCTGCAGAGCGTATCATTGGCGTTCACTGTAATGGTTTGTCGGTGTTCCCAACCGGAGATCCTGCTGAAACCGAGAACCTTACGGCTGCAGAGCAGCTGCGCTATGGTGAATTAGCCGGTGGCGGATTTGACGGGTCCGGATATGCCGTCCTTCAAGCAACCAGACCGCAGACACTATCCTATGGCTTAACAGATTCCCCAGTTGGTCAGCTTGCATGGATTGTGGAGAAGTTTAAGGCATGGACAGATCCAACGGCAGATCTCCCTGAGGATGCGGTTGATCTCGATCTGCTTCTTACAAATGTCTCAATCTATTGGCTCACAGCTACAGCAGGCTCATCTGCAAGAATCTATAAAGAAAGCTCCAGTAATTGGGGAGAGCCAGCACCCTATTCCTCGGTGCCCACGGGCGTGGCGGTCTTCCCCAAGGACCTTTCCATTCGGAGCATGGCTCAGCGCCAGTACAACATACTGCATTGGTCAGAATTCGACCGAGGCGGCCATTTCGCCGCATTGGAAGCTCCTGATTTGCTGGCTGATGATATCCGATTATTTTTCAGAGGGATTCGTTAACGACGTAGTCAACACAAACACACCTTATCCGGCTTCCAACGATATGGGACCCGTACAAGGTGTGTTTTTCGTGTTTATTAACCGATTAGACGGAGCTAAAGAGCCCCTACAATAAGCTATTCGCCTTCTTTCAGCCGGTCTACGTTCACAGTCAGTGTATTGGTCGGGCGGGAGCCAACCTGGACGGTGGCCATCCCGTTCTGCTGATCCACATGCTCGATCCACACGGACTCCCCTCCCAGGTTGACCTTGTAAGTATCCTTGGAGTTAAAAATCTCCACGGCTCTCTGTATCTCCATACGTTTAGTCCTCCTTCTCCATATTTCTTGGCGATTCGTCCACGACGTCCATCGTATCGGTTGTGGAAGGGCCGATCAGCCCGTTATCCAGGGTGACATTGCCTCCGCCAAGGCCTTCGTTGATCATCCGGTCAATATCGAACATCGTAGATTCCCGAGAGATCTCGCTCTCCTCCGAAGTTAGGCTGTTCCAATCCACCATCTCCCCGTTCACCGGTTCTGCAGCGGAATGATCCGAGGCTCTGTCCTTCTGTATCTCTTCAGACGTTTCGGTTTCTCTAGGCTCCATCATAACGAAAATTACCTCCTTATACAGGCAGAGTTCATCGTCAATATGCCACAATCGGGTTCTAATTATGCAATCCTGAGCTATAACTCATACTAGAGTCTTTTTTTGGGCACACTAATAGAGGTAGTACAAAAATTTATAGCAGTCGTTTATTGCGTTTACTACACGGTCATACCCAAACATATTAAAATTTGATAGGAGGTTTCATAGAATGCATACGGTATGGAAGGGCGCGATCAGCTTTGGTCTGGTGCACGTGCCCGTCAAGATGTTCTCGGCTACGGAAGATAAGGATATTTCGATGCGCTACATTCACAAGGAGTGCGGCAGCCCGCTCTCTTACATCCGCAAATGTCCGGTATGTGAAGAGGAAGTGGCCTGGGAGGAAATTACGAAGGGGTACGAATATGAGAAGGGGAAATTTGTACTGTTCGAGAAAGAAGAGTTGGAGCAGCTCGCGGAACAGAACAGCAAAAACATTACCATTCTGGACTTTGTGGATCTGACCGAAATTGACCCGATTTATTTTCAAAAGACGTACTATCTCTCGCCGGATCAAGCAGGTGCAAACGCATACCGGCTCCTGCTGGAAGCGATGAAGCAGTCAGGCAAAATCGGCATCGCCAAAATCGCTATTCGCTCGAAGAGCAGTCTGGCCGCGATCCGGGTGCTCGATGAATGCTTGTCGATCGAGACGATTTTCTACCCGGATGAGATCCGGCCGATCTCTCAGGTCCCGAATTTGCCTGAAAGAACCGAGGTCAACTCCAAGGAACTTGATATGGCCAAACTGCTGATTGACCAGCTGTCAACTCCCTTTGACCCTGAGAAATATACGGATGATTATCGCGAACGTCTGCTGGATCTGATCAACAGCAAAGTGTCCGGTGAAGAGATCAAGATTGCCCCTGCTCGTCAGGAGACCAACGTTGTCGATCTGATGGCTGCCCTCCAGGCAAGCATCGAAGCCGTAAAGCCAATCGGAACGGATCCGGGCACCAAACCGAAGCCGCGTAAACCAACCCGGAAGACAGCTGCCAAAGAACCGGCTGCCAAGGTCAGCGGCGGGGAAGGCGAGCTTGACGCACCGAAGCCGAAGCGCCGAACAACCAAATCCAAGAAATCCGACTCCACATCCTGATCCGTATGGGACAAATGCAGAATCTGCTGCCCAAAGAGCCGATGGCACCGATCTCGACGGATCAAATCACGACAGCCGAGGATTGGGGTTATCAGCTGAAATGGGACGGCGTGCGCATTCTGGCCGGACTTGACCAGAACCGCGTATCGTTATATTCCCGCAAGCTGCTCGATAAAACGTCTCTGTATCCCGAAGTCGTTCAGGCATTATCCGGCCTGCAGGATCGGCGTCTTCTTTTGGATGGCGAGGTTGTCTATTTTCATCCGGAGCTGGGTCGTCCCGTGTTTCAGAAGGTTCTTCAGCGGGAGCGTTCGCGTGCGATCAGCACGAACGCTCCTCTGTTTACTTATGTTCTCTTCGACATTCTGGTGGACGGCGACCAAGACTTGCGTAAGCTGCCCTATCTTGAACGTCACCACCGCCTGAAGGAGATCGTTTCCGACACACCGGGCCTGCTGACCGCGGATCTGTTTCTTGAAGGCGAGCATTTATGGAGTTGGGCCGAAGAACGGGGATGGGAGGGCATTGTGATGAAGCGCCTCTCCTCTCCTTATCGTGAAGGCAAGAAACATCGGGATTGGTACAAGAAAAAGATCGCCGTGAACATGACAGCCTCCGCCGTCGCCATGATTATCAGGGAAGGCCGTGTCGCCAGCCTCGTCATTGCCGATGACGACGGTAACTACATTGGCCGGGCTTCCCTGGGGCTTAATGAGCAGACGAAGAAGCGGCTGCTGCAATATGCCGAAAGCCATCGTGCTGATGCGATATGGAGTACGCTCCATACCGACCTGAAGAAAGAACAGCTGGCCTGGCTTAGCCAGCCGCTTTCCGTTCAGGTCACATTTCTTGAATGGAGTCAGGATGGCATGATGCGCCATCCCAAACTCGTATCGATTGAGGGGGTGTAAACCATATGGCTCGTACCGTCAAAGGGACCCTAATGATCGAGGGACAGGAGATTCAAATTACGAATCCCGACAAACCGCTATGGCCGGAAGTCGGCATTACTAAAGCGATGTATCTGCAAAAGCTTGCGGCCATCTCCCCGTTCCTGCTCCGGTACTGCCGGGGCAGACTGCTCACGACCATCCGGTATCCGCACGGGACCGAGGGCGAATCCTTCTATCAGAAAAATGCGCCGGAGCCGCTGCCGCCTTTTGTGCAGACCTATGTGCACGAAAATATTAACTACGTGCTGCTCAACGGACTGCCGGAGCTGCTCTGGCTGGGGAACCTAGCAGCGCTTGAGTTTCATCCTTCACTACACCTTGCAGGCAGCAATCTACCCTGCGAATGGATGATTGATCTGGATCCAACGCTGCCGGAGGAGCCGCGGATCATGGAGGCGACTGCGATTATAGGGGACGTGCTGAGCTCCTTGGGCCTGTCCTCCGTCCCGAAAACCTCAGGAGCAACCGGGGTGCAGATCATCGTGCCGATTCCGGAAGGCATTACGTTCGATGAACTTCGCACGGTCGGACAATTCGTGGGGCAGTATGTAACCGAGAAGTTCCCCAAGCTGTTCACCATCGAACGACTTAAGAAGAATCGCGGCGATAAAATCTACTTCGATTATCTTCAACACTACAGCGGAAGGACGCTCGCCGCTCCGTATACCCCACGGGCCCGACGGCTGGGGACCGTCTCCACGCCGCTCACTTGGGATGAGGTCCGTCAGGATGTTTCTCCCACGGATTTTCATCTGCTGAACATTGAAGAACGGCTAAGAGAGAAGGGCGACCTGCTTCAGACCTTGCCTCCGCAACCGATCGAGAACGTCATCCGACATCTGAAGCCCCAAGGTAAGGGAGCCTCAAAAAGGAAAGGATAGCTGTTCAATATCCGGCATTAGCTCCTCCCCGGAGACCGGCACTGCCGGTTGTGGCAGCTTCCTTGGCTGTGCAGGAGCAACCAAGTCCCCCACTGAAAGTAGATGCTCGCGAGCGCCTTGAACCTGCGTCCTGTTCTCTTGAGAAGTCCCGCTTACGATCGTCCCGGATTCGCTCACTACAGCAGCAGATGCCCCCGTGGTCAGTCCATTCAGCTCATATTCATTCAGCAGCCTGGCTGCCATCGATTTGAAGGAACGTACGTAGTGCTCTTCGGCATATGCGCCCTGTCCATATAACTCGCGGTAAGGCTGAACCACTTTGGGAAACTGGTGTTTAAGTGTTTCGATGTACCATTTCTTCACGTCGCGCGAGAGTCTCAGTAACGAGATCATGGCAAAGGAAACGCCCCTTACCTTCGCCTGCGACAGGAGATCCTTCAGTTCCGACTCCTTATCCGTCAAAAAGGGCAGCACAGGCGCCACAAACAAGCCCGTTCTTATGCCTGCAGCCGATAATCGGTGAATCGTATCGAGCCTGCCCTCCGGATGAGGCGATGCCGGCTCCAGCTTCCGGATGATGTCCCCATTCAGCGTGTTGAGACTTATGTTAACGGACACATTCTCCATTCGGGTCAATATGTCCATATCTCTGAGCACGAGCGGAGAGCGCGTTGTAATGCTTGTGGAGATGCGGTATTTAGCAAGCAGCTTCAAACACTCCCGCGTAATGCCCTCCTTGCTCTCGATCGGCTGGTACGGATCGGTTGCCGTACCGATCGTAACCTGTCCAATATATCTGCGCATCGCTTCAATATCATGATCAAACTTCCTCGCTGCACTCGATAACTGCTTCTCCAGCGCTTCGGCTGCATTCGACTTCATAAAGATATGATGCTGAAACTCATCTTCCGCCCCCATGCCGATAAAGGATTGGAACGCACGGGCATAACAAAAGCTGCAGCCATGCCCGCATCCGCGGTACGGATTGATGGACCAATCGAAGGGCATCCTCTCTTCCTTTACTCTGTTTAAAGTCTGTTTGGTAGTTATCCGTTCATATAACGTGCGAGCCACTCCGCTTCCTCCCCTCTGATCCTTTACTGCTGTATGTTGAACTATTTCATATCTTAACAAACATATGTTCTTATTATAAGTGGATTTTACTGGATTTACAAATAAACCTCCAGCAACCCCTTATACGAAAAGGTTGAACCCGGTCCAATTGCTATTTATAATTAATATATATCATGTGATATGTATCGACTGTTTCACATATAAATAATCTAAGGAGTTGCAGACAGCAATGGCACCAAAAACGAAGTTCACCAAACAAGATATCGTGCTAGCCGCATTTGACATTGCTCAGACGGATGGAATCGAGTCCATTACGATTCGAAAAGTAGCCGAACGTCTGGGCAGCTCCATCGCGCCAATCTATGTCAATTTCAACGATGCTGAGGAACTGGTTCAACAGGTCGTCGAAAAGGCCTTTCAGGTGGCCAGAGGATTGATTGAAGATCAGCAATCCGGTCAGCCGTTCCGGGATATCGGCATGGCAAGTCTGCGATTCGCGAAGGAATACCCTGTGCTCTACCGGGATTTGATCATGAAGAACAATCCCCATATGAAGAATACCCCGGAACAAATTCGTGAGGTTATCGGGTTAATGAAGTTGGACCCGGAGCTTGCGGGATTTTCTGATCAGGAACTGCAATCGATTTTTTTGAAAATGCAAACCTTTCAGACAGGTCTCTGTGTCATGCTAGCCAATGATTTGTTCACCGAGAGCGTGGATGACGACAGGATGATCCATATGATGGACGAAGCCGCTGAGGATTTCATTCGTGCCGCTCGTTTGCGGAAACAGCAAGAGACATGAATCTGCATAAGGTATCGATAAATTAGGATCCATGGGAGGTATATGGAGAATGGGAAGAGCCCTGGAGCAGTCGCTTCTGGATAAATGGTTGGCTCAGATCGCCAATAAAAGAAATGTGTTTAGCACGGTTTTGTGCGTCGAGGACCAGAAGCAATCACTCTCCCTTGTCAGCAGCGGCGGGGAGATGCAGACTGGGGACCGCTATTTCATTGCCAGCGTGACTAAATTGTATGTGACAGCCGTAATCTTGAAGTTACGAGCAGAGCAGCGGCTTCAACTCGATGATCCCATCAGCGAGTACCTTTCAAAAGAGATCATCGCGGGACTCCATATGATGGAGAACAGGGAGTACACCGAAGAAATTACCGTCAAACAGTTAATGTCCAATACGTCAGGCATCCCGGACTATTTTTCCGGAGACGTCTTCTCGGAGCTCATCGCCGGGCATGATCAGGCTTGGAGTCTGGACAAAACATTGAATGCAGCGAGACGGCGAAAGCCTAAATTCATACCGGGACAGCAGAAAAAAGCCCAATATTCCGACACCAACTATCGGCTGCTTGGGCTGATCATCGAGAATATCAAGGGTGACTCCATTCAGAGCGTATTCAAGGAATACATCTTCGACAAGCTGAATCTGACACAGACGTATTTCTATCATAACCCGGAGGATACGACTCCCGTTCCATTCTATTATAAGAAGAAGCGTTTGGACCTTCCGCAGTACATGGCGTCAATCGGAGCGGAAGGCGGCATCGTCTCAACGGCAAGGGAAACGATGATTTTCCTGCGGGCCTTTTTTAACGGGGAGTTGTTTCCGATAGGTGATTTGGAGGAACTCCAAAGGGAATGGAACTTTCTCTGGGCACCTGGTCCCTTTTTCTATGGCACCGGCATTTCAAGACAGCCGCTTTCTCCATTTGGCTTGAGACGAGGACTCATCGGTCACTGGGGTCAATCCGGCGCCTTTGCCTTCCATCACCCTGAATCAGGACTTTATTTCACCGGAACCGTTAACCAGGCTATCGGTCAATCTGCGGCTGTGCAGGCGATGGCAAGAATCATTCGTCAATATGGACGGAAAAAAAAGGAACTTCGCTTGCACGCAGATGTCCCTTAAACAAAAAAATGTTCCACCCGTGTTAACTCTCAACATGGGTGGAACATCGGAATATTGGTGCATTAATGAATGGCCTTCTTCTTAAAGCGGCCGCCCTTCACGTCATGGATATTCCCAATGGCAACAAAAGCCTGGGAATCCCAATCTTCTACGATGGATTTGAGCTTCGCTTCTTCCAGACGAGTAATGACAACAAAGATAACTTTCTTGCTGTCGCCGGAATAAGCGCCCTCTCCCTCCAGATAGGTTACACCGCGCCCAAGACGTTGGGTCAGCGCATCACCGATCTCCTTATGCTTATCACTGATAATCCAAACCGATTTGGATTGATCAATGCCTTCAATTGTAATATCAATCAGTTTAAACGCCAGGTAATAAGCAATCAGCGAGTACATGGCATGATCCCAACCGAAAATAAATCCTGCGCTGCCAAGAATAAATACGTTAATGAACATCACGATTTCACCGACAGAAAACGGCGTCTTTTTGTTGATCAGAATAGCCACGATTTCCGTTCCGTCCAAGGAGCCGCCGGACCGGATAACAAGACCAACCCCGATTCCGAGTAGAACGCCGCCGAACACGGCCGCAAGCAGCGGATCAATGGTGATCGGATCCACGGGATGTAGAAAATAAGTTCCAATGGACATGATCACGACGGCGAACAGCGTGGATAATGCAAAGGTTTTCCCGATTTGTTTATATCCCATAAATAAAAATGGAAGGTTGAACAAGGTCAGGAATACACCTAGCGGAACATTGGTGATATGGGAAACCATAATGGATACACCGGTAATGCCTCCGTCAATAATTCTGTTGGGTACCAGAAAGATCTCCAGCCCTACTGCCATCAATACCGCACCGAAAGTTAAGAACACCAGACGACGGAGAAGCTTCAAGGTGGTTGAGCCTGCCTTGGGATTCTCCGGCTTCTGCTGCTCCGCTTTCACTTGCGCAAGAATCTTCACATCACTTGACATAAATCTCCCCCGTTCAACTTATGAAAAATAAGCTAATTTATATTTATAAGTGAAACCCTTATAAATATTCTATCATATAATAAATGCTGGACATAGAACTTTCAGGTTTCTTCCTGAATTTCACTTGCCCTTTCAACACTCTTACATCTGATGTAAGATGTTACACACTTATAGTAAGGGTGACAGCATCCTGCATAATATTTCGGCTGATTTCTGCCATCTTCCGCGCTGACGAAACCTCTCCGCATCAATCTGCCTGCTCTGTTTGAGATCCTCCTTAAAATCCGCAACCAACTGTTCTATCGGCAGTTGATCAAACAGTACGGCTGTCAGCTCAAAATTACAGAAGAAACTCCGCATATCCATATTCGCCGTACCGACCGAACCGAGAAGTTCGTCCACAATGAGCACCTTGGCATGGATGAATCCTTTTTCATACTCGTAGAAGGTAACTCCAGCTGCCAGTAACTCTTCTACGTAGGACAAGCTTGCCATCTTCACAAAACGGGAATCGGCACGATCCGGAATAATGATCCGTACATCCACACCGCTCACCGCTGCCGTCTTCAGCGCCTCATATATCCCGTCATCGGGAATGAAATACGGCGTTGTGATCCATATCCGTTCCTTGGCTACGGAAATCGCCCCGAAGCACATCTCCTGAATGGCATTCCAGCTCAGATCCGGTCCGCTGCTCAAAATTTGTATTTGCTCATCCCCGGTGCATTGATGCTCCGGGAACAGCCCGAAATCCGCAATACGCTCCCCGGAAGCAAGCTTCCAGTCATGCAGAAACACATTTTGCAGGAAATAGACTGCATCCCCTTTTACTTCCAGATGCGTATCGCGCCAGTAGCCCATTTTCGGATATTCGCCCAGATAGTCGTCCCCGACGTTAATCCCGCCAAGAAAACCGATCGTGCCATCCACTACAACGATTTTACGGTGATTCCGGTAATTGATTCTGCGGCTGAACATCGAAACCATGGCGGGCAGGAAGAAATAGAACTCCACTCCCGATTCCTTAAACCGCTGAATGAACGTTTTCTTGAGTTTGTAACTGCCAAGCCCGTCACAAACCAGACGTACCTTGACGCCTTCCTGCGCCTTTCGAATCATGACATCCTGAAACTTCGTGCCGATCCGGTCATGACGAAAGATATAGAACTCCACATGAATATGATCTTTGGCCTGCTCCATCGCGCTCAGCATGGCAGCGTAAGTCTCTTTCCCATCCGTCAACACTCGGCTCTGATTACACCCTGTAATCGGACTCTCCGACAAGTGATTAAGCAGATTGAACAAACGATCATTGTGATGAAATCCGGCATTGTTCATATCTTCCTTGTGCCGAACAACGGCGGCCCGATCCCATAGGTGCCCCCTGAGTTCCTGAAACAGTCTGGAGCCCCGCTTGCGAATCTTCAACCGCTTCTGATAGTCCCTCGCCACAAAGAAATAGAGTACAAACCCGATCAATGGGAGGCAAAATAAAATAAACAGCCAGGCCACGGCCTTGGACGGATTCCGAAACTCCAGCAACAGCACTGCAACCATCTGCAAAATAAAAGTAATAAGTGCAACCAGAAGCCATACCATATCGACAGCCTCCTCAGCATGAATAATAGTCGTATTTAGAACCGAATAACTACACTACATCATTGACCAATTCCATACGTATTTATTCAATTACCCAATGACGCACCATACTGAATAAGTTCTCTTATCTAATAATTGTTGACATGTTCTTCGAGAGAATAGAATACATACTAGATAAGGAGCTGGCCAAGTCTAGCGGGTACCATAATTCATAAATGATGTATGGAAGGGAGATGCCATGAAAACCACACACCGTAAACAACGCTTAACCCTGCTGGTGCTTCGGGATGCCCAGCATTCAGTCAAACAGATCCATCTGTCCAAGCCTCTAATGATAGCGGTGCCCGCGGCCGCTATTTTGTCCATCGCCGGACTGATCGTTTCCCTGCAGATCCAGTCGGCCCAAACGATCTCAGGGCTGGAACAGCAGCTGATGCTCAGAAGCCTTGAGGCCTTAAAGATGGAAGTGACGGTCACCGACAAGGAGGAAGCCATAGAACGCTTAAACAAAGCCATCATTCAGCTGTCGGGTGAAGCAGAGCAAACGAAGGTCCAGATGGAGCGCGTTCAGCAGCTGGAGCAGGAGCTTCAGCAGTTTATTCAGAAGCACGGCAGCTTGTCAGGACAGACCTCCTCCATCACAGCTGAGGATAAGCAGCATGTCGGAGGGGAATTCATTGCCGTTCATGAGAATGAAATGTTAAGTCTGGCAAGGGAGACCCATGATGATTTTGAGGAGATTCAGCAGTTGATTTCTAGCATGGAGCAACATATTCCGCGTACGCTGGATCAAGCCCAGGAAACCCAAGAGAAACGTGAAGGCACACCCTCTCTATGGCCGACCACATCTAAACGGCTGACATCAAATTTCGGTTATCGGGGCGACCCTTTTACCGGGCGTTCGGCCTATCATGCCGGCATCGATATTGCCGGTAAAACCGGTGATCCGATCTATGCCGCCGGTGCCGGTGAGGTAACGGCAGCGGAACGCGGCGGAGCCCGGGGGCTTTATATCGTGGTCAAACATCCGAATGGTCTGGAGACCTGGTACATGCATCTGGACAGTCTTGCCGTATCGGTAGGCGATCACGTCGATCAAGGTGAAACCATTGGCAAGCTGGGATCCTCCGGGCGAAGCACAGGCCCCCATCTTCATTTTCAGGTCGTCAAAAACAACCAGACGATTAACCCTTTGCCTTATCTGCAGTAAGCACCATCCATTCATGATGAGGAGGAATGTAATATGAAAAAGAAAAACAAGAACAAGCGGGCTGCCCAGCGAACAGATACGCTGATTGGACCAGGCAGTGAAGTTGAGGGCGCGCTGCAATGCGAGGATAACCTGCGGATTGACGGCCGCTTCAACGGTTCCATCGAAAGCCAAGGCTGTGTAACTATCGGCGAAGAAGCGATTGCCCGCTCCAATATCTCCGCTCGGGAAGTTATCGTGGCCGGCAAGGTGTATGGCGATGTGACGGCGGAAAACAAACTGACCATCACACCTACGGGACAGATGTACGGGGATGTTTATGCCGCTTCCCTGATCGTTATGGAAGGCGGACTCCTCAATGGAGCAAGCCGAATGGAGCATCAAACCTCGACTCAAGAAGCTGCGGAGTCAACGGACACCACACTGCCGCTTCAGCGCTCGGAAGCAGGTTAACCTGGCGTATGGACGACCACCCGAACCCGGCAGTTTTATATCGCTCGGCCCGGTCTTTCAGCCGACATAATCAAAGAGCCCCTTTCCATCCATGTGATTCACAGGGGTAGAAGGAGCTCTTTTCTTAACCATAAATTAAGCTGCAACGTCTCTCTTCGTAAAGGCCAACCAAGAGATAAGCATGAACAACAAGCAATAAACAACCAGAATCGTGATGGAGAAACCCAGCCCCGCTCCTCCCGGTCCGACAGGCGATTGGATATAGCCGCTTAGGTCGATGTGGAGAAAGAGTAAATACTTCGCCCATTCAAACCGCTCCGGATTAAAGATAAAACCGAAAATATCCTTGGTGAACAAGAGCATCAGCGATAATCCAATCGCCAGACCGCCAGAACGAAACACCGTAGAGAGCATAAACGCAATTAACGAGATGACCAGCGCCTGGATCGTATCGGTCAACAGGAGAAGCAGCGAGTTGTTCATCGATGATCCCGCGAATCCGTCCGATAATCCGGTGTTGCCGGAAAACAACAGCAGCGACATAGCGATCCCTGCCACGGCCGTAATTCCCGCACAGAGCAGACCGAATAGAATCAGGGATGTGAATTTGGACAACAGAATCTTCCCTCGGCTCCACGGCCGGATCAGCAGCAATTTGATGGTGCCTCCGGCAAACTCCCCGGCCACGATATCCGCAGCGATAATTACCGTAAATATCGTACTTAGGTAGATGGTGAAACTCTCCGTCCATGTAAATACGGTCCAGACATCCATCGGAGCATTCGTATAGTACAGCATGATAGGCATGGCCGCATTAAACAAGAGGAGAATCGCCAGCATGACCCATGTCCTTACGCGATAGTAAATTTTCATATTCTCATTGGCAACAAGACGGGTAAAGTTATTCAACAACGGATCCCCCTCCCGTCATTTCCAAAAATTGATCCTCTAGCGAACGGGTCACCGGCTGAATGGCATATACGCGTATGCCTGCCCCAACCAATGCCGCGTTGATATCCGCAATCATATTCTCGTCGCCGCGAACAATGATTCGGTGATCGCGGGCTGACGCTTGATATTCCTGGAGCAGCGCTGCCGCTGCATCCGCATCATTGACGGTAAATGCGGTCTCTTCAAACACCCGCTCTCCCTCAGCCGTCCGCAGCTGACGGATATCAATCAGCTTACCGTGACGTATAATGCCAACGGTATCACACATCAGTTCCATTTCAGACAGCAAATGACTGGAGACGAATACGGTCGTCCCTTCCTCCTGCGTCAATCTGCGCAAATAATCACGCAGCTCCCGAATGCCCTGCGGGTCCAAGCCATTCGTAGGCTCGTCCAGGATCAGAAGCTTCGGCCGGTGCAGCAGTGCCTGTGCCACGCCAAGCCGTTGGCGCATCCCCAGCGAATAGGTCTGCACTTTCTCATGAATCCGATTCCCGAGACCGACAAGTTCCACGACCTCATCGATACGTTCTTTGGTAATGCCCTGCATCATACGCGCAAAATGCTTCAGATTGTTATAACCAGACAAAAATTTATACATCTCAGGGTTCTCGACAATCGCCCCAATCTGAGCGGCTGCCTGTTCATAATTCTTCCGTATGCTGTAACCCCCGATGGTAATATCCCCTTGGGTAATGGACATCAGCCCGACCATCATGCGAATGGTCGTTGTCTTGCCTGCTCCGTTCGGCCCAAGAAATCCGAAGATTTGTCCAGGGGGGATATCTAAAGTCACATGATCTACCAAAACCTTGGACGAGATTTTCTTCGTAACCCCGAGCAGTCTTACCAGCGGTTCCTGTTTCATGTAATCTATTCTCCTTTGCCCTTGTATCATGTCAATCTCCACAATTATACAATACTAGGGCAAAGGACAAAATTGTTGAAATGCATGACCCCTACACTGCATAGGAATGGAGCCGTCTACTTGTAATGCACCAACAAAGCCGATTGACACTCCTTGCAGACTCCCGCCGGAACATTATGCTTATAGAAGCCGGTTTTATACAAGTTGTGGCATTGGGTGATGGGAAGCATCCGACAGCAACTGACGCAATACATCATCACTTCTTTCATCCCGTCATCTCCTCTTTCGGGATTGATGCATCTATTCTATGCACAGAATGATACATAATGTATCCACAATAAAAATTCTATATAAATTGTTACTCTTTGTCAAACGTAAATAAATCAAATCATGTTAAGACTATAGGACCTGAAATGTCTATTATATTAGAAGGTTAAAGATACATTTTTTTCTAAATTTTAAATAATTGCTACAATATGTATTGACGATAGACCGAAATTAAGATACATTTTGTATCATATTAGATGTTTTTATATGAATGTATGTTTGCTCTAAATTAATGGAACTTGTAGAGAGGTGAGTATAAATGTCATATGGATCTCGCATTGCAAAATTGCGGGAGCAAAATGGTTGGACCCAAGAAGAGCTATCCGAACGTATTGGAATCAGTCGGGCTTCTTTATCACATTATGAAAAGGATCGCCGAGAACCAAATCTGGAAACGCTAACAAGATTAGCGGACGTATTTCAAACCACGATTGATCAAATCATTGGAAGATAGTCTGTTCAATCCCCCTACTCAAAAAACAATCAAAATAACCTAAAACTTCGTTATTCTCCTTCACACACAAAACCCCCTCTACTCAAAAAGGGGGTTTTGTGTTACGAGTCATTCCATATACGCTCTTAAAGTAGACGTTATCTTGTCTCTTTCTTGATCACCGACGATATAATACCAAATTCCATTCATTTTTTGACCATGGCCAGCAATTTCAACCTGTTCAACCTTTTTCAGTTTTTGACGGTACTCTGTTACAAACATCTTCATCTCTTCAAACGAAATATCCGTTTTGACACTGCTCCCAATGTTATCCAGAAGTGATTCCAATTTAAACACAGTCGAAATCCTTATTAACTTATTTAAGATCCCTTTCAGAACTTCCCGTTGCCTTGTATTTCTACCTAAGTCTCCCTTAGGATCTTCAAAGCGCATACGCGAGAATGCCAGTGCTTCATCACCGTTTAAGTTCAACTTCCCCTCATCAAACTCATAGCCAGCATATGCGAACCCCATATTGTTATTTACGGTGACTCCACCCAATGAATCTACAATGCTGGAGAAGCCCTCCATGTCTACTTTAATGTAGTAATCGATAGGGTATTGCAAAAAATTCTCGACGCTGCTGACCGACATCTCAACGCCTCCAAAGGCATAGGCATGATTGATTTTATCCACCGTTCCATGTCCTACAATATCAGTCCTCGTATCACGTGGGATATTAAAAATCAGTACTGACCCCTTTGCAGGGTTTACTGCCATTAATATCATGACGTCGGATCGCCCACGATCATAGGGCCTTTGGTCTACGCCCAAAACCAGAACAGTAAATGGATCAGCGTCCCTCATATTTTTATCACCGACCTGAATTGTCGTCCGATCCTGTACGAAGGTTGGGACTACAGGCGAAGGCTCCCGTTCTTCGTAAATCCGATTAGCTGTCGATTTAATGGATTGATACGTATACAGAAGATACGCAGAAGGCAGCAGTATAAGAATAGCTAGAAGCCACAGGACCCATTTCCTTCTCATTTTCATCCAGTGATGCCCTCCATTGCATTGACCTTATCCTGTTCCGTTAAAGGTCAATGTTGAATCATTAAATACGTTGAATTCATAGTGAACAAGGGTCAGGGGATAAAGAACTCGCAGAAATATGTATCGAGGAGGTTTCATGATTACAATGAACTAGATATACAACTCCAATTCAAGATTGAATATAAATCTACATATGAAATCATATAAACATGTTCATTTATAGTAGGAGAAAAACAACGATATTCTAAACCCATCCCACATCATGCACAAGGATTTAAGGTAAAAGAACTAATGACCAAGCAACATAAATATAGTAGAATATCAATAAACCATGATAATGATTCATCGTGAATACCTGTTCGCTGCAGGCTATCCATGAATTACGTTTCAGTTATAGAGACTCATTTTATTCGACTCGCTGTGACCGAACATCATTCGGTTCAACATACCCACGATACGGGTCTTTTTATCGCCATCTGTATAGAATTCCGTATGATACAATTGGCGTCCATAAAAGAGTCCCCTTGATTCAATGTGGCCTGAAAGCAGAATATGATCCACATTATCATCAATTTCGTAACCCAATATAACATTAGAATGAATCGGTATTTCCCAAGGGCATAGGAATACAAGACCACTTGGCAGCAACTCAAGCGGTGTAACGGAATGACTTTTCCCATGAATGGTTAATTCCCCGATCTGCATGACTCTAATCCTTACTGTAATTTGGTGTTGCCGTTCTCGTAACATTGGAGGTAACTCATCCGCTCCTTATTATAATTTTTTGGTATGGGACATTTCTGCACTGGATAAAATGATACTAACTGTACCCAAACCTTTACATTGCAGATACAATATGTATCTTATTAATGTTTATAATACGATACATATTGTATCTAGTCAATAAAAAGTAGTCTTTTTATGTATATAATAAACCGGCAATTTCAACTTATAGATCTATTCAATTAACTTCTATAGATACAAGCCATTCGAAAGGGGGATCAATGCGTGAACTACGGAGAACGAATATCTGAATTACGTGAACAGCATGGGTGGACTCAGGAAGAGCTCGCTACCTCTGTCGGTATTACACGTGCTGCACTATCCCATTATGAAAAAAATCGGCGCAAGCCCGATTTCGAAACATTGACCCGCCTGGCAGATCTGTTTGACGTATCCATAGATTATCTGATCGGGAGAACGACACAGGAAAAGACGGTGCTTGATGCGGAGGTTCGATCGTTTGTGGACGGACTTGAACTATCCGATGAGGATTTATTGGAACGCTTTAACCTTACAGTGGACGGCCGCAAGCTCACTGAAGATGAAGCCAAGCGATTTATTGCATTTGTTCGCATGGAACGGGCCATGAAATAACGGCTTTACGCCCAAGAACTACAAATCCCCGACGTGTAGGATACTACTATCACAACATGTCGGGGATTTTCTCGTCACCATGAGACCCTATCTAATCTTTTCGTAATTCCTCCATTTGCAGCCATTTATCAGGATGGATTCCCAATTGAGTCATGAGCTTATTGATGTCGATGTTCGTTTTCTGTTGGTCAAGCCGCTGCTCGGTGCTTCCGGAGCCTCTCTCCTTGTCCACACTCATTTCCACAACTACCTCGCTTATCTATAATTTCCTCTCCATCCCAGCTGCTCATACTTGTTGAAATTACATGTATACAGCAACAACCTATTAAACAACTTACTTACCAATATTATAACCAACGAATCCACATGATGCTGTCGTCTTATGGAGCCTTTGTCCTATGCTTCCGGTTCTAATTTTGTCGAATTTTCTTTTGAAATATTTTGTTGAAAATACAAATTTCTTAATAAGACTCATCGTAACTTATTTATATATGAAAAAAAACCACATTGCATTCATTAAAGAACACAATATGGTTTCTAATATCATAACATCAGATGTTAGTTCCCTGTACGAGCCAATTCTTTCATATTCGCCTCAAAAGCGGCGAGGAGTGCAGCTTCACCCGCCAGGCCTTGGTCTTGAGCCTTCTCGATATGCAGCAGCATGCGCTTGTAATCTTTCGGAATAATACGGACAAAGCGGCTGAGCGCCTGATCCCAATCTCCTAGAATTTGCTGTGCCGGCACACTGCCGGTGTACTGCTCATGCTGCTGGATAAGATGATGGAGTGCTTCCGCTTCTACTGTTTCCTCCACACGCTCAAGGAGTACCATCTCCAGATTGCAGCGATCCACAAAAGTTCCTTCAGGATCATAGACGTAGGCTACACCGCCAGACATCCCGGCCGCGAAGTTGCGTCCGGTTTCGCCGAGCACGACTACCCGGCCGCCGGTCATGTATTCACAGCCATGATCGCCAACGCCTTCAACCACAATGTTCGCACCCGAGTTGCGAACGGCAAAGCGCTCACCGGCAATGCCTCTTACGTAGGCTTCACCGCCTGTAGCACCATAGAACGCGGTATTACCGGCAATAATGTTCTCCTCGGCTTTGAAGGTTGCTTTTGGCGAAGGCTTCACGATCAGCTTGCCGCCGGAAAGGCCTTTACCGATATAGTCATTCGCATCCCCTTCCACCGTCAGCGTCATCCCTTTCGGCACAAAGGCACCAAAGCTCTGGCCTGCGGAACCCACGAAGTTAAATTGAATCGTGTCTTCAGGCAGTCCGGCAGCGCCGTATTTGCGCGTGACTTCACTGCCCAGTATGGTACCCACTGCACGATCCACGTTTGTGATTGGGAACGTTCCTTCCACCGCTGCACCCGATTCCAATGTAGGCGCAGCGCTGCTGAGCAGTGAACGCATATCCAGCGTTTCTTCCAGGCCATGATTCTGTCTTTGACTGCGATAGCGAGTGCTGCCTGCCGGAAGCTCCGGCGTATACAGCAATGCGGAGATATCCACGCCTTTCTTCTTCCAGTGATGATCCGCTTTGACGGCATCCAGGCAATCGGTACGTCCAATCATCTCATTAATGGTGCGGAAACCAAGCTCTGCCATCAACTCGCGCATGTCTTGAGCGACAAAGCGCATGAAGTTGGCAACATGCTCCGGATCTCCTGTAAAGTTCTTACGCAGCTCTGGATTCTGCGTGGCTACGCCAACCGGACAGGTATCCATTTGGCAGACACGCATCATGATACATCCGACGGCAACCAATGGTGCCGTAGAGAAGCCATACTCTTCGGCCCCAAGCAGAGCCGCTACCACCAAGTCGCGTCCGTTCAGCATTTTGCCATCCGTCTCAAGCACAACGCGGTCACGCAGATTGTTCATGATGAGTGTCTGATGGGTCTCGGCAAGGCCAAGCTCCCAAGGCATACCCGCATGTCGGATCGAGCCTTGCGGCGAAGCCCCCGTTCCACCATCGTAACCACTGACCAGAATAATGTCCGCGCGGCCCTTCGCAACACCTGCAGCGATCGTCCCCACACCTACCTCGGATACAAGCTTCACGTTGATATCCGCACGCGGGTTGGAGTTCTTCAGGTCGTAAATAAGCTCCGCCAAATCTTCAATGGAGTAGATATCATGATGCGGCGGCGGCGAAATCAGGCCAACACCTGGCGTCGAACCACGAACCTCGGCTACCCAAGGATATACTTTACGGCCCGGCAACTGTCCACCTTCACCCGGCTTCGCGCCCTGCGCCATCTTAATCTGGATTTCGTCCGCATTCACCAGGTAGTTGGAGGTTACGCCGAAACGTCCCGAGGCCACCTGCTTGATGGCGCTGCGGCGGGAGTCGCCATTGGCCTCCGGGATGAAACGTGCCGGATCCTCTCCGCCTTCACCCGTGTTGCTCTTGCCGCCGATGCGGTTCATCCCGATCGCAATACTCTCATGCGCTTCCTTGCTGATCGAGCCGAATGACATCGCGCCCGTTTTGAATCGGCGCATAATGGATTCTACGGATTCAACCTCATCCAGTGGTACTGGTTCGCCGGCTGGCTTGATTTCGAGCAGTGAGCGCAGCGTAAGATGCTGCTCATTCTCCCCTTTCACAAGCTCTGCATATTTTTTATAAGTTGCATAGTCATTGGTTCGGACAGCCTGCTGCAGCAAATGGATGGTTCTCGGGTTGAACAAATGCTCTTCCCCGTCAGCTCTCCATTGATATTCGCCGGCTGAATCCAGCGCTTTATCGTTCCCATCCTTATCGGTAAAGGCACGCTCGTGATGGGCCAAAGTTTCCTTGGCCACTTCTTCCAGCCCAATGCCCCCGATACGGGATGGCGTCCGCGTGAAATAGCTTTCTACGAAATCTTCTTTGAGGCCGACAGCCTCAAAGATTTGGGCCCCGCGATAAGATTGGATCGTGGAGATCCCCATTTTCGACAACACTTTGACAACGCTCTTGTTTGCCGCTTTAATGTAATTCTTCACGGCTTTCTCATGCGAGATCCCGCGAAGCATGCCTTCCGCAATCATGTCATCCAGTGTTTCGAACGCCAGATACGGATTGACCGCACTCACGCCGTAACCCAGCAGCAGGGCATAATGATGCACTTCACGAGGCTCACCGGATTCAAGCAGGATCGCCACCTTGGTCCGGGTTCCCTGACGGATCAGGTGATGATGGAGAGATGAAACGGCAAGCAGCGATGGAATTGCAGCATTGTCTTTATCCACGCCGCGGTCCGACAAGATCAAGATGTTATGGCCCTTGGCAATGACCCGGTCCGCTGCCTCGCAAAGGGTTTCGATTGCTTGACGAAGCCCATCTGCACCTTCCGCTGCCGGGAAGAAAATCGGAATGGTCATGGATTTGAAGCCGGGACGACGAATGTGGCGCAGCTTGGCAAAATCTTCGTTCGAAAGCACCGGCGAATCCAGACGGATGTGACGGCAGCTTTCGGGCTCAGGCTTCAGCAGGTTACGCTCCGGACCGATCGTTGTTGCGGTTGAAGTGACCAGTTCTTCACGAATCGCATCAATCGGCGGGTTCGTCACCTGGGCGAACATCTGCTTGAAGTAGTTGAACAGCCGTTGCGGACGATCGGACAACACCGCGAGCGGTGCATCATATCCCATGGATGCAACAGCTTCCGCACCCGTGATCGCCATCGGCTCGATTACTTTGCGCAGCTCCTCATACGTATAACCGAAGGCTTGTTGCAGCTGACGTACATTTTCATGCTTTGGATCCGGCAGTTCCGGTGGTTCAGGAAGATCATGAAGCTCTACCAGATGCTCATCCAGCCATTCAGAGTACGGAAGTTCAGCGGCGATACTCGCTTTGACTTCTTCATCGGAGATGATCCGGCCTTCCTGCGTGTCAACGAGCAGCATCCGGCCAGGACGCAAGCGGTCCTTATACAGCACATTTTCCGGCGGAATATCCAGTACGCCCGCTTCGGAGGACAGAATGATCAGATCATCCTTCGTTACATAATAACGGGATGGACGCAGTCCGTTCCGGTCCAGGGTAGCCCCGATCTGCACACCGTCCGTGAACGCCATTGCGGCCGGGCCGTCCCATGGCTCCATCAGGGTGCTGTGGTATTCGTAGAATGCTTTTTTGGTCTTATCCATACTCTCATGGTTGCTCCACGGCTCAGGGACCATCATCATGGCCACATGCGGCAGGGAACGACCGCTGAGATACAGGAATTCAAATGTATTATCGAACATACCGGTATCGGATCCGTCCGGATTGATGACAGGTTTAACCTTCTCCAGATCGCTTCCGAACAGTTCATGCTCAAACAGTGATTGACGGGCGTGCATCCAGTTGACATTCCCGCGCAGCGTGTTGATCTCGCCGTTGTGAATCATGAAGCGGTACGGATGCGCACGTTCCCAGCTTGGGAAAGTGTTCGTACTGAAGCGGGAGTGAATCAGCGCGATAGCGGATTCCAATCCTTCTTCCTGCAGGTCCAAGTAAAATTCCCCCACCTGCTCCGTCGTTAACATGCCTTTGTATACGATTTTCCGACAGGAAAGGCTGGACACATAGAAGCTATCGCCTTCGGGCTTGCCGCTATAACGGATAGCCAGCTCGGCCCGACGGCGGATGACATACAGCTTGCGCTCGAACGAGAGATCATCCTGAATGTCGGCGCTTCGTCCTATGAACACTTGGCGAACATACGGCTTTGCCGCTTTTGCTGATTTACCCAGCATTTCATCATGGGTTGGGACATCACGGAATCCAAGCAGGGTCTGACCTTCTTCAGCAATAATCGAAGCCAACTGGTCTTCATGGGCCAAACGGACAGCAGGATCATGGGATAGGAACAGCATGCCGGCACCATAATGCCCGGCTTCCGGAAGCTCAAAGCCCAGTTTCGCAGCTTCGGAAGAGAAGAAAGAGTGAGGAATTTGCAGCATAATCCCAGCACCGTCACCGGAGTTCGGCTCGCTGCCCTGACCGCCGCGATGCTCCATATTAGCAAGCATGGTAAGCGCGCTGCTAACGATTTCATGGGATGGCTTACCCTTGATATGGGCAACAAAACCCATACCGCAAGCATCTTTTTCAAACTGCGGATCATAGAGGCCCTGTTTCTGGGGAAAATCAGTATGTTTCATAAGATGCAACCTTTCTTTGTATAGAATAAAATGCTGCTGATCAATAACAGAAAACATAAAGTGCGTGTTCAAAAAGGTCGGTTTTCAGCACCGAGAAGATTGGATGAAGCTAGGGACGTGAGGAGTGGAGCGTACGTTTTTGGTACGTGAGCACCGGAAGGCCCGGCTGAATTCAAGATTCGATGCCGAGTGGCTTCCTGATTCACTTCGTGATCAAAAGCGGACTTTTTGAGCAACCTCTTAAAGGTTGGACATCAATCCTCTCCTGCAGTGAACACACTGTCACGAGGCGATGCAGTATTGTGCAAAAGCGGCAAGGGGTAACATTTACCTAACACGTAAGATTTATTAGTTCTATATATTTTAGCACCGTCATACAGTGCAGGCAATTCAAAGTTTTTATGAATTTGATAAGAATTGTTTTTATGAGAGTTATCACAATACACTGTTAAAACTTATGTAGAATAGTGCAAAAAAACATGCAAATAAAACATTCCGAACAGGCGGTTTTGTTCACCTTCTCTCATTTCCACACAACCATCCGCTCAGATTTACACTTCACCTTCATATTCGAAAGGGGCCTTTTCTTCTTTTAAAACACCCTCCCGCTCCCAACATCTCTTCAAAAAAAAAGACTTCCCCGAGATCTGATCGATCTTCGGGGAAGTCCTCTTCCTTCATATAATAGCTATCTTACTTATGCAGTCAACGCTGTATCGGTGTCTGCTGCTTTCTTGCTGTTTCGAGTAGCCAGGAAGTACACAGCGGTCAGTGCCAGGAATACGAGACCGAATCCGGCCAGTACACCCACATTGGCCCACATGCCGTCGAAGCTTCCTGTGGAAATGACGTCCTTGTATCCTTTTACGCTGTAAGTCATCGGCAGAAGCGGATTCAATGCTTTCATCCAGTTCGGAATCAGCTCTACCGGGAACGTGCCTGCGCTTGTTGTCAATTGGAGGATCAGGATAACGATGACGACGAAGCGTCCAGGCTGATCCAGCCATGTTACGAACATTTGCACCAGGAACATGAACGATAAGCTTGTAATGATGGAGAAGAGATAGAAGAGCGGAACGCTCTGTACCTCAAGCTTCAATCCGTACAGCATGACGACCGCTGCCAGCAGCGCTTGAATCAATCCCATACCGGCAAAGGAGAGCGTACGGCTGACAAACCGGTTCCAGCCCGATGCATTCGGTACCGATGCACTGCGGATTGGCATAATAATTGTACAGAGCAGGGCTCCGACAAACAAACCGAGCGACAGGAAGTATGGTGCGAATCCCGTACCGTAGTTCGGCACTTCGTTCACTTTGTGCTCTTCAACCTGTACCGGACCGGCAAACATGGTGACCGTTTCATCGGTTGTTTTGATATCGCCTGTCTTGTCGGCAGCCTCGTTCAGCTTGCCTGCAAGCTCTCCGCTGCCTTCCTTCAATTCATTCATTCCGTTTACCAGCTCACCAGCTCCGGAATCCAGCTTCTTCGAGCCGTCGGCAAGCGTTGTAACACCACTTCCGAGCTTGCCTGCTCCTCCAGCTAGCTGCTGCGTCCCTTGCGAAAGGGTCGCTGCGCCGCTTGCGAGCTGTTTACCGCCAGCTGCCGCTTCGCTCAGCTTCGTGCCGAACAGCTTCATGCCGTCAGCCAATTGCTTTTGGCCAGCGTTCAGCTGTTTGGCACCAGCCAGCAGCTCTTGACCGCCAGCTGCGAGCTGTTTGCCGCCTTCAGCCAGCTGGTTCGCTCCTGCGCTCAGCTTGCCAGCGCCTTCCTGCAGCTGCAGCGTGCCTTGATTCAACTCGGCTGCGCCTTGTGCCAACTGTTTCTGGCCGGCATTCAACCCGCTTGTGCCAGTGGCAACAGATTGGCTCACAGCCAGCAGCTGCTGAACCTCCGGACTTTGCGCCAGCTCCGGATTGCTCTCAGCCAGCTTCTTCAATCCGTCTGCAACAGCTTTAGCACCTTGCTCCAAGGAAGCCGTAGCCTCCAGCGATTGATTCAGTCCGGCTTTCAGACTGCTGCTGCCATCATGAGCGCTTTTCGCGCCTGCTGCAAGCTGGGAAGCCCCTGCCTGGTTGGCTTGCAAGCCGTTATTCAGAGTGGTACTGCCCGCTGCGGCAGATTCAATTCCCGCTTGAAGCTTCGCACCACCCTTGCTCGCTTCCTCAGCTCCCGCTTGCAGCTTGTTGTGACCCGCTTTGAGCTGATCTAAGCCGGAAGCGAGGGTGCCCGCTCCTGTATTCAACTTGCCTGCACCGTTATTCAGTTCCTGCACGCCTTTGGTCAAAGGTGCGATTCCATCCTGAAGCTCCTGTGTGCCACTGACAAGTTTAGCCAGGTTTTCCTTCAGCTTCACGGCGCCATCATCGAGTTTCACGGCACCTTCGGATATCTTGTTCGCGCCGTCTCCCGCTTCGCTCAAGCCATCGGATACTTTGGCTACTTGATCGAACAGGGTTTCCGTATAGGCTTCCGTCACTTTCGCGGACACCTTGGCCTGAATCTGCTTCACCGCAGATCCACCGATCTGAGCTGCCAGGAAGTTGTACCCTTCATTCGGCTCAAACACGATTTGCGCAGGCTGCGGATGTTCATCCATTAAAGTTGTCGCCTGCTGTGAGAAATTCTCGGGAATGCTGATGGTCATGTAGTATTTGTTATCCTTCATGCCCTGCTCAGCTTCTTGCCGATCAACGAATTGCCAATTAAAATCTTTTCCCTTCTTCAGCTCGGCAACCAAATCCTCGCCAGCGTGAAGCGTCTTTTCTTCAAAAACAGCGCCCTGGTCATTATTGACGACCGCAACGGGCAAATCCTCCATCTTTCCGTACGGGTCCCAAAAGGCCCCGAGAAACATACCGCTATACATGACCGGTATGAACAGCACCGCGATGATCGGAATCAGTATTTTTTTATTCCGAACGGCAGCGCCAAGATCTTTTCCAAATACAGATAATGACTTCATCCAGTCTCTCTCCTTTTTTTCTCTAGATAACCAGCCGACATGAATCTGCATTCTCGCAGATCACATTCCAGTACATAATGACCAATATCCTCATCCAGTCAATTCGGGCCAAAAAAAACGATCCCTGGCAAGGAAGACGATCCCTCAAGCCTAGAGAGTCCGCCTTCCTCATCACGAAGGAGGTTCTTGCATCCTTCTTATGAAGTGGCCTTCAACCCGTTAGCCAGGAACACCATCATATATTCCTTGATCTGTTCCTTGCTCAGCGGCTTGTGAAGCTGATTAAAGTCCGTCGTGAGCGCAACATACAGCTTCAGCATCACGAAGGATACCACTTGAGCATCCAGGGGCTTGAGCTCACCGATTGAGATGGCCTGCTCCACAATCCCCTCGAGATACCCGACGATTCCGTTCTCCACCTTCGTCAACCCTTCATGTGCCTTCGGCGTGCCGATATCCCGGACTTCTTGCGATAGCTTAATGAACAGCTCATGCTCGCTTCGGAATTCAAGCAGCGCATCCAGCACCCGATACAGATTGTCGAAGAAATCTCTGTCCTTCTGGATCTCGCGCTCGGCAATACGTTTCATCTCCATAATGGCCGACAGCAAAATCTCGTCAAACAGTTCATCCTTATTCGTGAAAAACGTGTAAATCGTACCTTTCCCTACATTCGCAATCTTCGCCACCTGTTCCATCGTCGTCGCTTTATATCCGAACAAAGCAAACGACTTGGAGGCAGCATCTAGCACCTGCTTCCGACGGTCCACAGCTGACATGCTTACCCCTCCTTCTTGATCTTTTAAATTTGGCCTTCATTCCAAAACTGACCAAAATACTTTTTCGGTCATTCGGTCAAAAATCACTTTACCAGATAATCGGATTCATTGCAATATCTTTTCGTTAAATTTTTTAATATTTTATATGCAGGGTTCAAATCTGATCATGACGTCTAAGGTAAGGGTACACTCTGACTCCTAGCCGTAAAATAATTGAAATGCTTTTCCCTTTCGCGCGTATACTTATGATGCATACTCTTTTTTTTCGCGCCGCTCTTCAAAAAATGATTCCTGTTTTGTAAGATAGAGGGAGAAAGAAGTAGGTGAAACCATGCGATATACAAGAGTGCTCCTCTTTTCCGAGGGTTTCGGCACAGGACATACGCAAGCAGCGTATGCGCTGGCTGAAGGTATACAACGGATGAACCCCGGCATCCACTGCCGTGTCATTGAGCTCGGCAATTTTTTAAATCCAACCGTGGGGCCGTTAATTTTATCCGCTTATCGAAAAACCGTCAGCACCCGCCCGCGCCTTGTCGGCATGCTGTACCGTTCGCAATATAAGAAATCGTTAAACCGATTGACGCGGCTCGCGCTGCATCGGATATTCTATGCGCAGGCCCAGCAGGTGATCGAGCAGCTGAAACCGGATCTCATCATATGTACCCACCCCTTTCCTAACGCTGTGGTCTCCCGCCTGAAGCGTCAGGGGCTTGAGGTTCCGCTCTATACGCTGATTACCGACTATGATGCCCATGGCACCTGGGTCAATCCGGAAGTGGATGAATATCTCGTATCAACACCTCATGTGAAACAGCTGCTGCTGCTGCGGGACATTCAGCCCGAATACATTCATGTGACCGGTATTCCGGTGCATCCCAAGTTCTGGGAAAGGGGTAATCGAGAAGCGCTTCAAGCCGAGCTTCAACTGAAGAACATGCCAACCGTGCTGATTATGGGGGGCGGTTGGGGTCTCGTATTCAACAAGGAGCTGCTCAGCAAGCTGGCCAGCAGGGCCGACGATATCCAGCTGGTCTTCTGTATGGGACAGAACGAGAAGCTGGTTGCCAGCATGCGCGAAGACCCGATCTTTCAGCATCCCAACATTCATGTTCTCGGTTATCGTGACGATATACATAAACTTATGGAAGTATCCGATTTGCTCATTACGAAGCCAGGCGGGATGACGTGTACAGAGGGAGCTGCCAAGGGAATTCCTATGCTGTTCTATGAGCCTATTCCGGGACAGGAAGAAGTGAATTCCCATTTCTTTGTCAGCGAAGGCTATGCGGAAATTCTGGACTCTCCTGCCGTGATCGACAAATGGCTGAACCTGCTGTCCGATCATTATGATCAGGTAAGTAAGAAACGTAGCGGAGCAGGCCGGCGTCGCATACCGCATCTGGAGCCCGACCACTGTGCCAGCCAGGTGATGGGATTGCTGACCGAAGGACATATGCCCGGTAATCGGGAAGATCCCGTCAAACTGTTTGCGGACCAGCCCTAATATCTATAGCATGATTCTATGATTCCCGCTTTTGAACTTTTACCCCAAAAAAGCTTCCCTGTCTTCGCGACAGGGAAGCTTTTTCCATGAACAATCCATCTATATTTCCAACGTTTCTCCAGCCTTCAATGGATGACCCTGAATGCCTGTTTTGGCTAGTTCGCCGCAAAAGGCCCCAGCGTCCTGTTTAATGCCCGGGAACGTGTCATAATGGACTGGGATGACATGCTTCGCACGAATCCACTGTGCGGCCAACAGGGCGTCCTGTGGCCCCATCGTCAATAAATCCCCAATCGGCAGCGCAGCTGCATCAATTTGGTTCATCTCTCCGATTAAGCGCATATCGCCAAACAAACTCGTATCGCCTGCATGATAGAATGTTTTGCCGCCCATCGTCAGAATGACGCCACCAGGCTGCCCTGCATAGATCCAGGTGTCCCCTACCGAAATGGATGAAGAATGAAAGGCTGGGGTAAACTTCACCTTAAAGCCATCGAATTGCGCGCTTCCGCCGATGTTCATCCCATGGGATTTGGCACCCAGGCTGCCGCAATACACGGCGAGTTCATAGACTGCGATAATCGGGCAATCATTCTGCTTCGCAATCTCGATGCAATCTCCAAAATGATCGGAGTGCCCATGCGTCAGGACAACCGCATCCACCTTTACGTCTTTGGGCTCGATCCCGGAGCCTGGATTCCCTGATAGCAGCGGGTCGATGATCACACGAACTCCGCCTTCTTCCACCAAAATGCTAGAATGGCCGTAATACGTAATATTCATGCTTAAACACACCTCCTACATACTAGTTTACCCATACGGGCACTACTTGTAAAAAGAGTGATTCCCTATTTTTTTAACGAACGTTCTTGAATGGTGTACCGTCAGATCCTGAGCCAGCTTCAAAGACAGGAAAAAGTACGTATCGTCCTTTACCTCTTTTTGGCCATGAAGTGCCGCATTCACGGATTTAATCGTCTCTTTGTTCGGCTTGACACGTTTAAGACGCCCGTTCGCTACAGGACTAAATTGGTGCTTTTGATAGATGACATCGGTAATGGTATCGGGAAAATTAGCTGACCGCAGCCGGTTTAAGACAACGTTAGCAACTGCTACTTTGCCTTCGTACGGTTCGCCTTCCGCCTCTGCCATGACAATCTTCTGGAGCAGAAGCAGTTCTTCAGCTGACAAATCATAGGTCCAGGTCGCTTTGGCTTTCTGATCCTGGGTTAACGTATTTGTTCTTGTGAAGAATAAAGTTGTGGGGGGTGATAAGCTTTCAGTCTGAGATTTGACGACATGCGTCCCCTTTTGTTTTGCCGGTTTCCCGTCCGCAGTCTGAGATTTCGATGGTTTCTTTTTCTCATCTGCAGTCTTCAATACTTGTTGCGAGTTCCAATATCCGTTTTCAGCCAAAACTATGCCTTTTGCGCTTGAAAAAGCATGACTCTTGCTCCCCGGCTTATTCCACTCTTGGAAAACAATTGAAGACAAAATATTGACAGGTTCCCTATCCTGCCTGGTACTCGCGTCTTTTACGAAGAGATCAGGGTCGTTGACAGGAGCCGGGGCAGCCGTCACAAACTTCGGCATATCCAGCTGCTGTTCTTCCCCTTCCGTTGCTTCGGTCTGCATTCCAAGTAAACTTATAAGAGACAAACTCACAAAGAGCGCTCCGATGAGCAGCGCAACCCAGCGATTTTGCCGTAGCACTTTCATAACCATACTTTTCCTCCTATGATGTCGGCACATTCCTACACTATGTAACCACATTTTTAGGCGTTGAAAACATGGTAATTTTATGAACATTCTATTTTCAATTACAAAAAAATGTCGAAAGCCGCGCCACACCTACTGTTTCGTACATCGGACTTGCATGCAAATTGGTTCGAAAAAGAACGAGTTGCTGCACTTCCCACTGGATGGGTTTGGGTCCTGTTCCGATAACATCCAATGAAAATTTTTGATTCCCTTGAAATTTTCGGCCAATCGTAATATGCGGACGAAACGGTCGCTCCTCCGGCACAAATCCGAAAGCCTCCATCCTCGATACCACCGATTGCTGAAGCTGAGACAGAGCATTCAAATCCCCGCCGACTCCCGCCCATAAAATTCTTGGCGAGGCGCTTGCCCCGAACACGCCGGCATCATAAAGGCCAAGCCTGAAGGGCTTATGCTCCTTGGCGACTTCCTGCAGCGCCGCTGTAAGCTCCGCTATGCGATTTGACGGCGTATCGCCTAGAAACTGTAAGGTAATGTGGTAATCCTGCGGATGAACCCATTTTTTGAAATTCACTTGCTCCCTCAATGTTTCCGTCCAATCCTGAATCCGGGAAGACACCTCGGAAGGCAGATGTACGGCAACAAATAAACGATCCATAGCTCCCTCAGCCGAATGGCTCAACTAAGACACTTCCTTCCAATCCTCTTTTATCCTAAGCAGCCACCGGCTGCTATAAGCACCATGTTTTCACGGTTCGTTTATAGTTTGAGCAATATTACCTGAAAATAGTATGAGGGTACATCAAATTCGCCTAAAAATATGATGAAGCTTCAATTTACCACAAAACGGACAATAATTCATGTACAAATTTACCAATCTCGATAGTTCGTCCATGCGCAAAGTTATGATTTCTGATAATATGTTCCCAAAGAGCGTTACGCTTTTATTCTGGTTTATATCACATTCCTTAGGAGGTAGCACCATGCCGAAAATCGTTGCCATACACGACTTAACCACCGAACAACAGCAAAAAATCAAGGATATCGCCCCTGACTACGAGCTGCTGGTCACAAAAGCGAAAGAGCTTACGCCAAGCATCGTTCAGGATACCGAAATCATGATCGGCTGGTCACGCTCCATACAGGAGGATATATTGTCTGCCAACAGCAAACTGAAATGGATTCAAGCATGGTCAGCCGGTGTGGATAAAATGCCGCTCAAAGAGCTCGAAAAAAGGGGCATTCAGCTTACCAATGCCAGCGGCGTACATAGCGTTCCAATCACGGAGCATGTTTTTGCGATGATGCTTGCCTTCACGCGCAACCTTCATCTCGCTATTCGACAGCAATCGAACAACAAATGGGATACGTCCGGCACGTTCACGGAATTGGCAGGCAAAACCATCGTCATCGTCGGCGTCGGCCAGATCGGCAGTCATACGGCACGCGTGGCCCAAGCGTTCGGTATGCGGACCGTCGGGGTCCGTCATTCCGGCAAGTCCGATCCTTATGTGGAAGCGATGTATAAGGTCGATCAGCTTGATGAAGCGCTGGCGGAAGGCGATTATATCGTGAACATCCTTCCCCTTACCGATGATACCCGTGGACTGTTCAATAAAGCAAGATTCTCGGCGATGAAGGACTCCGCCTTCTTCGTTAACGTAGGCCGGGGTCAAACCGTAGTAACCGAAGACATGATTCAGGCACTTCAATCCGGGTCATTGGCGGGTGCGGGACTGGATGTGTTCGAGGAAGAACCGCTTCCGTCAGACCATCCGCTGTGGAACTTGGACAACGTCATCATGACTCCTCATATGGCTGGCGATACGGATCGCTACGGCGAGCGTGCCGTAGATATTTTCCTTGAGAATTTACAGAGCTATGTAAGCGGTAAGCCGCTGTCCCGAAATGTAATCGACTATAGCAAATCCTATTGATCATGTGATTGGTACCTGGTGCTATAACTAGGTGCTATAACTAGGTGTTAATACCCCTGCTCCAGGAGCAGTTTTTGCAAACATAGTTTTTAGCAGTCCTAGCAGTTTTTACATGTCGATTGCACCGACACACCTTAAATGAAAACAGACGGCAGTTAGGTGGTTGTCGCTGTCATTCTCCGATTATCGAAATCAAGGAAACCTATACTTAGATGTTTATATGCTCTTTTGAAAAAGGAACGTCCCGAGGCTTCCTGCCATCTTGGACGTTCCGATTTCTTTATTAATATTGAGGAGGTTCAGAGAGCGATGCAGCCATATACGAGACGAGTCATTGAAGTGATCCAGAGCATCCCGGAAGGCTATGTAATGACGTATGGACAGGTAGCCGGACTTGCTGGCAGTCCCCGAGGTGCCCGTCAGGTGGTTAGAATACTTCACACCCTCAGTCATATTCACAAGCTGCCCTGGCATCGAGTCGTTAACGCCAAAGGAGAAATTGCCATCAAGGATGATGAATCCCGACTCATGCAGGAGCTATACCTTCAGGACGAAGGCGTTATCATCAATCATAAAGGCAAAATCGATTTGGAGAAATATCGTTATCATCCTCCTGAATAGAATCGGATAGCGGATTGTTAGCGTAGCCATCGGTTCATACAGCGATTAATTTATGCAGGCCATTTACTCATATCACCATTTACTCGCATAGTCATTTACTCACACAGCCATTCCTCGCATATCCATTTACTCGCACAGCCATATCTCCCTCACAAAGCTTCCCTTGCGCGTCGTTCCATGACGAAGCAGCTTCCAGCCTGTATTCACGAGCCGCTCCTTTAATGGCTCTGTACTGACAATGACAGCGCGATCTGACAAACGGCGTAAGCTACGGAGCATCTGTAATTTTTCCTCCTCTGGGAAAACCGAACACAGATTATACGGCAGATCCAGGACCGAGGCATCATAATGCCCCTGCAATGAATTCATATCCTGGATCGCAACCAGATTTTCATCGTAACCGTAATGCCTGAGATTCACTCTTGCTCCCCGAATGGCGAGCGGGTTAATATCCCGACCTTCGGCCGTGATCCCTATCGACAACGCCTCAATCAATACATTCCCCATACCACAGCAGGGATCCAGGAGCATCACTTCGCTTATTTGAGGAACTGCCAGGTTGACCAATGCCCTCGCGATCCGCGAGCTGAGGCCTGTAGAGTAATTTTGCGGTTTCTGTTTATGATCCAGCCATGCGCGTTCAGGCTCATGAAGGATTCCCAATCTCCAGATGCCGCCTGTGGACACCATCCCGAACGTGACATCCGGATCTTTCATCTGTGCGACTCCTGTCATTCGGCGGCCAACCATCCGTTCATACCCGCGTGATTGCTCATAACTGAACCGATCTCCCGCCTTGAGACAGACGACTTTGAAGGTTCTGTTCTTAAGATGAATAGAACCTGCCTTCTCTGCCATTCGCTCTACAGATTCTCCTGTTAGCCTGACATCAAGGCAAGCTGTTAAAAATGGACTTCGATCAGGATCAATCCAACGCTCGCTCTGAAGCCAATTCTCTCCTTCAGGCTCATGACCAAACAGCTCCGTCAGCTCCATGCAGCAGAGCTCCTGCTCCGTTTCATGACAGGCGTATGTGTACAGATAAGATGGCTTATTACTTACAAATTGCTCTCCAAAAGCAATATCATATTCGTGTAAACTCATCATTTATTTCTTCTCTCTTCTATTATATATGTGCGCAGTTGAAACCCCGTTATTTACTGTTGTTCCATCAACAGCCGATAGGATTCCAGGCAAGCGCGATAATCGCTCGCGGGCCTGACGATGAGGAACTCATCGCAGCCATATTGCTCTGCCATCTCCTGCAATCTGCCTCGCACACTTGCAGGGGGACCGACGATGAGCCGCTTAGGCGGGCCTGCAGAAGTGGAACCATCGGAAGCCACCTGAGAACCCCTAGTTTCTTCACTAGGCTTTCCTTGAGCGTATCCGTCCCCAGCAGGAGTGGTGTCTCTTCTTCCGATAGCACGGGAAACATCTGTTTCATGGATTGGTGCTGGTTTCCCGGAAACTGAGTCAAGGCTATGCTCTTGACCCTGCGTTGTCTTATTACAGGGTGTGTAACGGGCATCGGCTTCGCAGAGACCTTGCTTAGGGTCCGCGGCCACGTTTCGCTGCCCCGGCTGGGGATTGTCAGCCGCCAACTTCTCTGCCTCTTCCTGTTTCTTGGCACAAACCACGCTTACTGCTACCATCGCTCGTGGTTCTTGCAGATGAGCGCTTGGCTGGAAGCCTTCCCTGTATGCCCGAAGAATCTCCGCACCGTCCGCATCGCTCATGAACTGGCCTTATACATAACCCATGCCGAATTCAGAGGCGTAGCCTGCACCTTTCGTATTTGTGCCCAGCATCCACATTACCGGTTGAGCTGCGGGAACCGGCTTCGCAGCGACCGGCACATCTTCGTATCGATACCGGTCTTCCAGCAGCTCGGTCAAAGACCTGATCCGCTGCGGCACCTGAATTTACTATTCAGGGTGCATCTGTTCGCCTAAAAATATGATGAAGCTCCAATTTACTACCATAAATCAGATAAAAGTACATGTATAATTTCACCAATTCAATATGTCACCTGTGCGCAAAGTTTTGAATATGTTTCAAGAAGAATAACGTTTTTCTATGGCTGATGATCATATTTCTTAGGAGGTAGCACCATGCCGAAAATCGTTGCGATCCACGAATTAACTACCGAACAACAGCAAAAAATCAAGGAAATCGCCCCTGACTACGAGCTGTTGGTTTCAAAAGCCAAAGAGCTTAATCCCCCCCATCCATTCGAGAAGCCGAAATTCTAATCGGCTGGTCACGTTCCTTACAGGAGGACGTCTTGTCCACTGACAGTCAATTAAAATGGGATTCAAGCATGGTCTGCCGGTGTGGATAAAATGCCGCTGAGCGAGCTTGAGAACAAGGGAATCCAGCTTACCAACGCCAGCGGCGTACATAGCATTCCGATTACGGAGCATATTTTTGCGATGATTCTGGCCTTCACACGCAACCTGCATCTCGCCATTCGCCAGCAATCGAATAACAAATGGGATACTTCCGGCACCTTCAAGGAACTAGCAGGAAAAACGATATTGTCGGCGTTGGTCAGATCTGCAGTCATGCTGCCAAGGTCGCCCAGGCATTCAGCATGCGATCCGTCGGCCTCCGCCATTCCGGTAAATCGGATCCTCATGTCGAAGTCATGTATAAAGTCGATGAGCTGGACCAAGCTTTAGCTGAAGGCGATTTTATTATTAACATTTTACCACTGACTGATGAAACTAAGGGACTCTATAATGCTGGGCGTTTCGAGGCGATGAACGATGGGACGTTCTTCGTGAACGTAGGAAGAGGTCCGAGTGTCGATACAGATGCGTTGTTAGCGGCTTTGAGATCGGGGAAACTCTTTGGAGCAGGCCTCGATATGTATTAACAGGAGCCTCTGCCAAGCGACCATCCGCTGTGGGAGATGAAGAATGTCATTATGACGCCGCATACAGCGGGTGATACCGTACACTATTCCGATCGTGTACTCGATATTTTTATCGAAAATTTGAAAGCCTGGCAGCCCGCAAATGTTGTAGGGCTGCTTATTTTTCTCTACCCAATGCATATGCCAACAGCTGTACTTCCTGATAACCGTCAATTTCGACGTACTCCTTCAGCGGTCGTTGATACAACCCAGCAAAGATGCATCCCACATAATTCAATGACATGGCGACTTGTGATATCCTCTGAACAGCAGCTCCTCCTCGAACTAATATTTGTCTATATCCGTGTGCACCAAGCATATCTACAGATCGTGACATAGAGCCGCTAACGATAATAATTGCAGGTGCATGTGCAAATTCCTCCTGAAGGGTATACGACACTGACTTTAAATCAAGGCATTGCATTAGTTCTAATGAATGAGAAGTCGAATCATAACGGCAAATCTGCCCCGACAAGAGAGATTCCACTCTTCGTGCAATGACATAATAGTTTAGTTTTATACCTAATTCATGCTGACAAGACCAATCCGAATGATCTCTGTATTCAGCCGCACGCAACATCATCCCTAAATCCTCTAATTGAACGCTCGCTTCAGCATATTGTCGAACAGAAACCCGAGTATAAAGAATCTCTATTAGTTGTTTCTCCCTGTTTTTAGACTCTGGTAATGCCACTTTCACACGATCAACTATCCCTAAAGTGTAATTATCTGCACCAAGGCAATCCATAGCAGTCTTTGCACGGTCCTTCTCAGTCGTTAACAGTAAATTCTCATTGATCATGGCTTGGATCATTCCATAGGCATCCACCATCGCGAGCCTTACCTCCTAACGTATATACTCCAGTAATCGGTTCTTTCATAGGATCAATTTGCAGCAGTTCGCACCATTTTGCTTCATTCCATTGTGAAAGAGGGCTAAATAAGATCCCAAACGATGCTGCTGCTATTTGCATCTGGGCATATGAAACTCCCGTATCCAGATGAATGACACGATAAGCAAACGCTGAGTATTTTTTTTGTACACGATCCAGTGCTCCCGTTGTTACGATGAGAGATTCGAAAGAGCCAATATCAGTGCCTATCAATGCTTGTATTAAATTCGTTGGCTCCCGTAGAGGAGCAATATAGTGCAACGCGTGTAATTGTGGTTGGTAATAGTAAATACCATCTTCCATATCCTTCACACCCGATAACAATATATAAATCTGTACTGATCCCAAGTTACCTCCAGTCGGTAGATAACGTTGAACCTTCTGTTCATTAAAACCAACTTGCTGATGTATATCCCGGATTCCCGCACCACACAATAATATAGAAGATAGAATATCTAATGATAATTCGGTATTGTCTTCTGCCTTCAAGTCATGATATAACAAGCGACTGACATTGTGGCAGTCTTCAATAGAAAGCTTACCTAGCGGGACAACGGGATAATTATCATATTGCTTGGTTTCTTGTGACAATACTATATTACTCGTTTTATAATGAGCCTGATGTGCCTTCGGTGTATTGAACAGTTTGGAAGGAAATTGAACCTCATACTCATACTGCATAGGCAGAGGGGGCAGACTTGGTGTAACACCTTCGATAGGTAAACAGTTCTTACACCCTGGTCGTCGTGGCACTCTACGCTTAAAACCATGCCAATTAGACAAGTTCAATACCATATAATCCATACCTGTAATGGATGGACCCAATCCAGAGATGAAATTACATACTTCAAGAATAGTATATTGTGTCCACATATCCATTTCATGAACAAAACTTCCTGTGTTATCACGAAACTCTACAGTATCTCTCTGCAGTTCCTCTAAACATGCGTAACAAGCAGTTTCAACACTATCAAAATAAGGCCCGAGTAAGCCGGTATGCCCACATGTTAAGCTAAGTAACCAAGGAATCCTCTGCTGCGTACAAGCTTCGGCAAGCTCCTCTAATCTGAGATCCGTCAATTTACCAGTTACCATTGCTAATATAAACTTTTCATTTGTAATCCTAATATCTGAACCATAGTCCAAAAGAGTTACTTTACCAATACCCGCTTGAAGCAGCCCTTCCTGAAGCAACCCTACATCTTCATAGTTTGTGTATATTCCCATATGTAAATCAGCCAGTTTCTTCATTCCTTGGCTAGCACTTACATGGTTCCGAGTTGTATCCTGTTGTCTTTGAAAGTAAGCCAGAATTTCTGGATCAAATTCAGATGTATCCAGTGTACATTCAACCACAGCATCTTCTAACAATCCCCTAGAGTACAATAATGCAAGGCAATCGAGCATGGCTTCCCTGGATAATTCTCGAAAATGATCACATAATTGATCTAGATCGCGACTTCCATCCAACATCGGTAATATCTTAAGCAATATAGCAGATGTTTTGCCACGAATAATAACGAGTTCCTCTGCTCCATGAATCACAAAATGATCCTCAGCAGGTATAACTTCAAATGCAGGTGAGAATCTTGGCATTTGAGGCAAATGAAATTGCAGATCAGATTGTACAACTTTCCCCATTCGTCTAGCTGTAATAGGAGAAACCATGTTTACGATGCCTCCCTTCATGGACCTTGGCTAAGCAGCATTTACACCTCACATCAGACAGAGCTTGAAATTGATATATCCTTCTACTAATCACATGCATCTTCCAAACATAACCGCAAGGCAAAGCAGGATGAGCCTTATACGATTGAAGACCCGCGGCAATGGCAGCAGCCCAACCGGCAAATGCAGGTAAAGAACCACGAGGACCCGCTTCTAGATTACGGTCATAGTAGTCATAGATTTCTCTGGTATAAGCAGAAATAGGAGAGCCCTGCAACTCCAATTCCTTAAAGCATGAATAACAGGGGCCAACTTCAGGTACGATCACGGGGCCAATTTCGATGTAAGGGTGATCATAAACAACTGGAAGCCATGATCTATTATGTAGATATGCGAATTCGTTAAGTTGTTGAAGCAATCCTGAAGCATGGTGCCATAAAGCGAGTATGTTCAAATCAACAATGGGGATCATCTGAGGATCAATTTGAGTGGTTTGTATGGGTAATGATGTCACTTTTAGCGAAGGAATCCTTAAACCTAATTGGCTTGCAAAATCTTGCCCAAACTTCCCTACAGCAAGCACATGCAGCATACGTCCCATATTAAGGCCTCCTGTTGCTATCTCTTAATCTATCATTGACGAGTATTAGAGCCCGTTTCCTGAAGTGGACTCTTAGAACAGAATAGAGCGATTCCAAAAATTAATTTAACGAATGCATCCATATAAGCAAAATAACGAAACGGAATATGCGGTGAGTAGATACCGATAAAAGCATTCGCAAATAATGGAATTGATAGATAAATCATCGCCTTACCATGCACCCTTGAAAAGGGAATAAAATGTAAGGCAATAGCTAAAAACGCTCCTAACCAAACCATTCTATAATCTTGTTGCGTATAATATTTCCCTGAAAACAGCACTAATAGCAGAAACATGAATATAATCGAGATAAAAGTCATGCGCTTTTGAGGTCTTGTCGGGCGCCCAAATGAGAGTATACGATATAGGAATTTATTGTTTAATATCAATACGACTCCCAGAACATACCCTGGATAAAATATCGCTGGCAGCATTAGTTGTGGGCCTCCCATGGCTGCACTAGCCAGTATGACAATTGCCACCCATATTAACCAAAGTCCACAGATGCGTTTATTGAGAAACAGTTCTTCTCTCATAACTCCCAAGATCATTCCCCCCTATATCTCACAGTCTATCGCAATCATAATCTATGCGATAAGATTGCCAAATGGATATATTTACTGTATTCGATTAAATATAGACATATGACATGTCCAATAATTATGAATCAGTAAGATAAGGGGGCAATACCTAAAGCAAACCGAAATGTAGCTAACCTGTAAACCTAATGTAATAAGGAGAATCGACTATTCCTTATGGCTTGCTAAATATTGCATAACTTGAAGAATTGCTTTAAAACTTTCCACACCATATAGCAAACAAGTTTCATCAATATCAAAGTATTCAGTATGTACCTTGATCTCATCTCCTAAGTAAGACCCGATAAAATAATAGCACGTCTTTAATCCAGGCAAATCCCTATAGAACGAAAAGTCATCACTTGAAAATAAAAATGGACACTCGACTACTAACTTCTCCCCAAAACATTTCTGAAAGACCTTCTTCGTCAAATCCGTTAATTGCTCATCGTTATACAGTGGAGGATACACTGACACTTCTTTAACTGCATGTATGTTCTGAACTGACGGATGCTGGGTAATGCAAGATTGCAGGAGTTGCAAGCCGCTATGGTTACACTCGGAATCTTGAGATCGAAAGTTAACATACATTGTCAATTGACTTGCAGTAATATTGTAGTAACCATTAGTACTAATATGCGTAATCAAACATTTCCTCTCATCATGATTATATTCCTTACAAAAGTGCTCTATTTCAGCAAGCAGACTTGTCATACTGGTACCTTCAGCCGCATGACCGTAATAAAGATTAATAGTAAGCTCTATCGTTAAACTGGCTGCCATTATATTCGCAGGACGTAACGAGAAGTAACTTGCATATAAATTAGGTGTGACATGCAGCGCATACATATAATCAATATGAAGAGTTTGTAGAAACGGCAGTAACTTACGAGCCCCAGCAAATACTTCTTCTGCAGCTTGGAACACAAACACCACATTTACATTGCACTTGTCCAATGAATCAACGTAGAGCAGGAAATGCAGCAATATTGTCATATGGGCATCATGACCACATGCGTGATGCATTCCCTCATTTTGACTACGATACTCCACTTGCTTTTGATCGATCAGAGGTAATCCGTCAAGTTCAGCTCGAAATGCTACCGTTAATGTATTGTCAGGAGACGTACTGTACCTCACAATCAAGCCTTTCTCAGAATCGTGAACAATGATCATGTTAGTTGTTCGACTCTCAATAAACTGCCTGATGAATTCTCTAGTCTTTACTTCCTTACCCGCAATCTCTGGATAAGAGTGCAATTGTCTCCTCGTTTGCTTCAGCTCTTCTAGACTCCAAATGCTGGTCATGCGGTTTCACGAACAGATTCTTTCGTTTTGTAATAAGCTTTGTAATAATAGGCGAAATAGGCAACCAACGCGATCAGCACAAGATAGCCAAAAATAATCAATAAATTCAAAGCTAAAGATCCAGGATCAGTCAATGAGGCAATAGCTTGATTCGTATAATAACCGGGGAAGATACGCTGCACATAGACCATAAATTGAGGGACCTGGAAAAATCCGACCGAAGTAATTGTCGTTGACATCACTAAAGCGTAAAGTGGAAAGGATACGGTTTGCAGCGTGACGATGTCAAATATAAATCCGAGACAAATACCAGCCAATACGTAAAACACACTGGAGTATAGCAAAATTAATTCGGTAGCCAACAATTGCCCATCAAATTGCAAGCCGTAAAAGACAACACCAAACACTATAATTACACAGATGATAATTAGATTTAAGAGGGTTTGTACAAATGCGGTTACAACTATAAATTTAGCTGGAGAATACGGGGTGATAACCAATACTTTACGAATATAGGTTTGAGATCGTGCAACGCGTGTGCTTAAAGTATTGATCCCTGAACCAACTGTTGCAAATGTAGTCGCCAACACTGCTAACCAGCTAAGGAATTGATTATAGTCAGCTGAGCTTTCCGGTTGCATGGTTTGAGCTAGAAATACCCAGAAGCCTAACGGAACTAACATTGTAAAGAAAATAAAACGCTTATTCCGAAGCACCTTAACAATCTCATATTTAAGAATATTAAGCATATCTGCCCTCCTCATCACTTACACCCTGCATATAAATGTCCCTATATACATCTTTCACATCTTTAAACCGTTCGGCATAATTCACATGCTGTTCATTTAAATAGAAGAGCAACTGATCATTCACAACCGATCCTGGAACGTACAAGATATCATCAACTATTCGTCCACCATAGTCGCGACAGACGGTTGATATCGTTTCAACAGCCGCATTTGCAATAACAAGTATACGTTCATTTTGCATTTCAACCTTGGAAATATCTTTTACGACCACACCATCCTTTAAGAAGATGAAGCGATCACAATAATCATTTAACTCGTCTAAATTATGAGAAGTGACGAAGATCGTTCTTTGTAACTTCTTTAGCTGAAGAATCTGCTTCCAGAATAGTCCCCTCGACTGAACATCCATCCCATTTGTAGGCTCATCTAAAAACAGTAATTTAGGGGCTACCAATAATGCGATCGCAAGGGACAGCCTTCGCTTTTGTCCACCAGACAAGCTATCAACCTGATTCTTGGCAACACTCGATAATTCTGTTGACTGCAGAACGTCATCAACCAAATTTTTCACACCATAGTAACTCTGATGTAAATCCAATACTTCACGAACTCTGAGATTTTCAGGAAAATAGTCATTTTGAAACATGACCCCTACATCATGCGTCGGACGAAATTGGCGATAAATGCTGCCACCATCTGGAGTTAATAAATCCAACATCAGATTAATAATCGTTGACTTACCACTACCATTGGGACCAATCAACGCAACACATTCACTACCTTTAAGTGTAAAGGAAACATTTTCAAGAACAATTTTCTTGCCAAATCGTTTAGAAACCTCGGAAAATTGCAAAATCTCCACATTACTCACCTCATCTTGTATGATTCATACAGCTACAATCAAAGAAAATTGGGTTAATGACGGAAGTCAAGCTTATGCGATGATCTGTGATGAGCAATTTACGTTCATGAAGTTGTCCCAAGCGGATAGAATAAGAAGCAAACATATCAACCAGCACTTTTACATACTCCGTTAGATAATAGTGTCTGGATAAACTAGAATAACCCTTATTTCCTATTATTGTATAATTTTCTTGTGTTTCAATCAAACATAACATGCATGATTCCTGTTCTACCTGATAGAAGGGGCCAATTTCGATGTAATTTCCATTTCTTACCTTACACAATAATAGACTCCTAACCCGATCTCTATTCAGATTTTTTAATAAATCGTACAATTCAGTGCTGTTCTCATACGTTACAATACCATGTACGACAACCTCACCTTCTTGATCACGTTCCGTTCGATCAGACAAAGCATCCCATACTGCACAAGGAGTTCCAATAAATTGAAAGGATGCTTGACGCATTTGAGCGATGGCCTGCTCCGACAAAATGGAAGGGTCGCATCCTTCAGCTTGTTCTATAACCCTTTTCATTATGGCGTATAATTCTACATCCTGTTCGTTAATAAAAATGCCACGAGCATACAACTGACGGGCTAATTCATAATCCAACATTACTTCCTCTTGCTCCATAAGCTCTAACAAACGAGAACCATCTGTTATGTTCTTTAGTGTAGCTACTGGCTTGGATCGCCGAAACACATTAAAAATGCCCCAACCATCCGCATATTTTTCAATCGTATAAAATGGATTTCGCATAATGTGCCGATCACCCCGTCAAAGTATCACGCTATATATACAATGTAAATATTTATTACGGCGGATGTTTAATAGCTCTTCAATGCGATCTATAAACATTCCAGCGATAGGTCGGGAAGTTTGGCCAAGTGCTGCGGATAACAATTGAATGTTTTGACATATATGCCCAGACTCAATCAAACTTAATGGATAAGAAGCAAAGCCGTACTTCTGAAATAAATAACGATAATTAGAAATAAAAAAAATAAATATGGATGCATTGGTCAACGAGTTTCCTGACACAGGCGACTGAAATTGAGAAGCAGGAAACAATCGCTCTATTTCCTTATGATCTACTTTACCGCGAAGCCGATAAAGAATATGCTCCTCGGCACCATAGCGATATAATCCATCCGGCAACCCTTCAACCCCTTTAGCAATAAAGAACAGAAGAACAGAATACATGGCTCCCCCTGATGGATAGGTTCGGAATCGAACGGGGACATCCATATCTAAATCTAATCCATCCCCAGGTCTGTTTCCTGCAGAATAAGCAAGCAGGATTGATAATTGTTCAATCGTCCATGTATACTCGAACTCATCAAAGGAACTGGAACGCCTGCTGTGCAGTACTTCGAGTAGTCGCTTTTGGACTAAATCATATTCTCCGCAATCCTGAAAGAGTGGGATAGCCTCCTCATAGATGTATGTTGGTAAACTATCATCACTCTTGATGTCACGTGGTTCAAAGTGTGTACGCCAGGCGATTGACCTTTGCTTATATTTTTCGATAAACTGGAAAAAATCTTTATAATTAAAGAACTCATTATATTCTCTGATTAATGATTCTTCCATAATCCTCTCCTTCTGCTTGAAATACATGAACCAAGCCGTCTATTGGACCTCATGATAGCAAGAGCAACGCGGATTGTGCGGTGGAATAACTGTAGAACATGAATAATCGTAATCCCGAGCCATCACTTTTCGTTCATGCGTCTTTGCTAGAGTGGTCATATATAATGTGTAATAATCAATTAGAGCCTTTAGGTACTCATCTTCTAACATCTCTGTCGGGGAACAATCATGATGGAATGTATAGATAAGTTGAAAGTTATCCAAATTATGAACCATACAATCAAAACAAAAAAATTCCGTAACCTGATAGCACGGTCCAATCTCCAACACTGTATTATTTTTCACCTTACATAAGAACACCGTGGAGCAATAATCTCGGTTAATCTGACTCACAAGCTGTTGTAATTCACTAATCGTTTCATAGATAAATAGGTAATGAAAATATTGCGCATTGGCGTTGCCTGAAAACACGGATAATCCAGTTAGCTTAAACTGATGAGCCTCATTCATTATCACCCGAATATCTGTCTTCTGTAGACATTGAATTATCACTTCTGAACTCCTATAACGATCAATTGCAGCTTCAAACTGTTCTGTCCACGCGAGCAGTTTACTATAAACCGCCATCTGTCTCTCATCTAATAAGATCCCTCGCTGAGAGAGCTTATATAATAGTTCATTATTCATATCGAGCGAACTTCCATCCAGGTGATACTTCAGAATCGTATTTGCGTTTGTACCCTTCAGCTTCAATATAGGATTGTCTCTATAAATATTCCAAACTACTAGATCATTCTCTACGCTTTCTATTCGATAAAACGGATTTAGCATATACAAGCCTCCTGTTTATCCAAAAAACAGACAATAAACAATATGTTTGTACTTATTTTTGCTGATGCCTAGAGCTTCAGCGATCTTATCCGAAAAATACCCACAGGAAGGCAAGGAACGCTTCTCCATAGAGGTTGAGACAAGCTGCATATTCTGTCCAATATGGCCGGCTTCAAGTAGAGCGAGCTGATGAGCAAGACGACCATACTTAGAAAAGCTATATTCTAAATTTGCTACTAATACAGCTATAAACGCTGTATTGGCTAAAGAACGATTATCATCCATTTGATAAGTTGTCATGGGAAACAGACCTGCAAGCTCACGTTCTGAATATTCCCTTTCTATTTGGAATAGAGCATTCTCCTCCGCAACATACTTATAAAAACCTGGTGCAAGCTCACTTACTGCGCGAGCATAAATATAAAGTTCAACTGGATAGAGCGCGCCTCCTGAAGGGTAAGTTCGTAAGGAGTTCTCTCCCATTTCCGTTTCCCCTAAATTTCCAATTACCTTCGTTTCTGTCCGTACTCCCGCTGCCAGGGAAAGTAATACAGCAAGATCATGCAAATGCCAAGACTGATCCATCTGGCTTAATACATAGGATTTTCTAGCACGCAAACAATCCATAAGCTTGGCATCGTTCATTGTTTCTTGTAACGGTATATCTGGCAATGAAACTTTCAACCATTGAGACTGCACCTTATCCGAAGGATTAGGTAAAGAATAATTTGAACGTGGAGCATGATAAGAACGCCACGCAACCGATCGCTGTTCCGATTTCATCAAATCTGTAAACAAGTCATCATAATCAAATTGCTCCAGTTTGCTCAAAAAAACTTCCTTCGACACGCAGTTCCCCTCCAAGCTCCTTTAACAGATAATACACAGCACATTCATACTCAGGAACAATACCTATTCGATTAAAAAACATATGTAAATGTGAATATAAAATGGAACGAAACCGCTTATCGTCCTTTATAGCATCTGCAATCTGGGTTAAGCCCTCCAATAATCCATCTTGGAATTCCAGATAGGTTGCATCCACTGCCAATCTCGCCACAATCTTCTGAATTGCAGCAACTTGCCGACGACAATGATTCAATAATGTTTCCGCATACTGTAAATCCGTTATCGAGTAAAGCTGTACCCAGCTTTGCATACAATTCTGATAGAATTCTTCCAGCGCTATCTTTGGCATTAACTGCTCCCATATCTTATGGGTTAGCCGATTCACAATAGCTAATGCATAAATAAATCTTGTGCTTAGAGAATTGCCTCTTGTAGCTTCAATAACCGCTGTCGCATACTTACTTGAAATCATAAATAAGTGCTCTGTAAGAGGCATAAGCTCCTGGCCACCGTAGCGATCATATTCCGGCTCATAATCCGCAGCAAGGATCTCACCATGTGCATGCCATGGAAGTGAGTCCAGTGTCCGTGGCACTCCATCGAACTTATGATTCTGATAATACTTTTCTTTCGATAACTGCGGGATTGTACTACGATCGACAAAAAACTGACGTATTGCTTCACAAAACTGCTCACTTAGATCATACTCACTTGGTGGCATCCATCTTAGCCGAATATGAGGGCCACCTTCCCAATACCTTATATAAAACCACTTTTGCAATTTCCCTTCACGAACATGTCCTTGTAAATAAGCCCCTAAAAGTAAGATTAATTCATCATGAACTGTATAATCATGAACAAAAACATAGCGAGCTTCCCACTTCATTCAGATCCCTCCTAGACATAATTTCTTTCTCTGCCTTAAAGTGATTAAGGGAATGGATGCGGGTCCTGATTGACAATAAAACGTTCAGATAATCCCCTTCGTTGTCGTTCCATTAACAACCGGTTGTGAATCACTCGTTTATGCTGATTGCCAAAAGTCATTGGCAACATCCCTGGGACAATGACCTTAACTGCACATAAACCAGCTTCCTCGATATGTTGTGGGGTAACATTTACAATTAGCACGTCCGAGTAATATTGCAAGACAAGCTGTATCAGATTTTCCAAGTCTCTCTTTAGATCGAGATGATTAAACTTATCTCTTAAGCCATTGTGTGCGTAGAGATCCCGAATTGGTACAGGATTACGATCACATTGAATAAAATTCAATCTTTGAGCGTTAGATTCCGTAGCATAAAACAGCACATGATCTTCAAACTCCGTTACTCCTTCTGGGTTTCCTTCCAGCCATGCCACACGCTCACGCACTCTATCATCTTTCGCAAGTAAGTGTTCATAGATCGGTAGCGACGTTAGAACTTCCAAAGCTGCACCCTCAATAGCCTTTTCTGGAATTAAGTGCGCTGCGGCGGCATTATAAGACTTCATACGTCCATTCGCGCTGGTATTGTTGGCAAGCGCCCATATACTTGGAATACCAAGTTCCATCGATATGTCGAAAAAGTGGACTTCGATCCCGTCCTGACGAGCATAAAACAACAACCGCTCCAATTGTGGCGATTGAATACCATGTATATCTATCTCCTGTAATGGGAGCTGATTATACCAGGCGCACAGAAAATTATCACGCTCTATGAGTTCTAAGAGTCCGTAAAGAACGGCTTCTTCATACGTACTGCCAAGCGCCATACCGTTAGAGCTGTCGTATGCAAAACGATTGCCATTGGAGCGATAAAAGGCATCTCCGAAAAACACTAACTGTTCCGGAACTAGAAGCTTTCGATCTTCTTTACAAGAATATGCATATTTCCAATAGATAGGTAAATTATCGTTATAAACTTTCAAATCATATTTGGGGTGGTTTATCTCTTCCTCACTGTGGAGTCCAAAAGCAACAGGATTGATTGCTTGTCCAATAAGCTCTTCATATGGCTCATAAATCGTAGACTGCGCACGCCGATCAAAGATACCGCAATATCGCTCCAACCCTTCAAGGAACCCTAACTTGGCGGCGGCTGTTCGCGAATAACTCCTGCCATATCCAGATTCGGTATAATCTTTCGTTACTTTCATTTCCACACCACTTGATTCAACATATGCGGAACGAAGCTCACGGAACTGTCTACGGAAGATTCCTGTATTAGGATCGAGAAATTGTTCCTGCAGTATGGAAATATCAATGGCAGGATTAACTCGATACTCGTTTACATGCTTTTTAGGAACACTTTGCAGCCTCCCCTCAAAGCTGACTTCATCTTTCATATACTCTCCACATGCTGGACATCGTTCATCCTTCACGACACGATAACTGGTGATTCGATCTGTTGCGAGATTAACGTGTTCCATACGATTTACATACCTATCCTGAAGCGATGGGTTCTGCTGAAGCAATCCGATTAAATCTACAATTAACGAAACATGCGCATCATTCAATAGACTTGGCAATGTCATACCTGTCGTCACACTAAGAATAGATTCATAGAAAGGCTCATGCATTCGTGCCTCCAGACAAGCTGGACAACTATCCACAGAAGATTTACGAAACGGTCCGACCACCAGTGTGTCTATAACAGCTTGAAATGAAAAAACGTTGGATCGTTCTACATATATTTCCTTAAGTTTCTCATATTGCAGATTATCCTCTAGTATATAAAGTGAATGCAGGGTAGCATCACAAGCATCTACCATCTGATATGCGATACCTTCCTCATGCAAACGCAATACCACTTTTCTTAATAACTCACTATTATTGTTGTATAACGCAATCTTCTCCACTACTACACCTCTCTCTTTTTTAAATAGAGTACATGTAGGTTAGCGAGAGTCTCTGCACTCATTTCATACACTTGAAAACGAGTTTGTATCGCCTGTAAAACAAGCTCAGCCTGCGCTTTCGGGAGATCTATAAAGACCTCAGGCAATGGAACAACATCATCATCTGCTATATGCCCACTTATTTTTATTTTATTTTGATAGTTAATGGCAAAATAGTGTTGCAGTACATCATGAACCAGAACTTCCACATCCCCCCCATAAATCGTCTGTGTACAAGGACGATCCGATTGAAAGGCTGTCACAGCATAAACATGAAGTTCGGTATTCTGTTGAATCTCGACCCTCAATTGCTGCCGCTCCCTCTCCGGGACAAACTGATCTATCATCTTCGTGACAGATGTACTTGCTGCTGGTCTAATCTTGCAATACGAAAGAGAGTAACGTTTAATCTTTGGATCAAATGCAGGTTCAAAGAGTAATCGCGTACATTTATTTACCAGTTGTCGCATGTCCTCAGCAACGACCCAAGATCCATCTGAATATAGTCCTGCCATAATATGTTCCAAATTTGCATAACTACAGTGAATTATTTGCTCAATTTGACTCCTGCCCACAAAATATGTTCCATCCTGGGAAACGGAAACTTTATATGGGATCTGGTCCCAAATTTGGTCTCGAACAATAAATTCATGCAGAAGATTGTTTTCCAATTGCTCAAGTCTGGTCAATTGTTGCAATGGATCTTGCTGATCACTTATCTTGATTTCTGAAAGATCGGTCTCCCAAAGAGGGAAATCTGATAACAGCTTTATTTCACGTGTAATATGGGAGCGTTGAAGATCAACGAAAATGCGCTTTGGAGTAAAGCTCTGGAGTTTATCTTCATTCCTGATCATCAAATGATGAACGTAAAGTTCTAATATAGGATCGGCTTGCTCTGCTAATAGATTCGCTTTAAGCTCCTTTTGATTCAAAGGAGACAGATGGTTAGCGATTAACCCTTTACCTGTCCCCAGACAAATAAATTGCAGTGCTTCTTCTTGGTCCATTCTCAGTGCTGCTGCAGCAGTTTCCATCGAAACCTGATTTGAGGCTACATTGATATTCCTGGTAAGCTTATCGACAATCGTATCACTTACCTCGATGATCGCTGAATCCAATGAGCCCATCATGGCCTTCACCTTATCGTGTAGTTCCGGTTTCAGAGCAAGCTGAAACAGACCCTTACTACTATAAATATAAAACTTGCTGCGATTGTTCACTAAATAATTGGTCATAGATTACGCCTCCAACTTGCGAGCCATGTCTTTGTATACCGTTCGCCAATCAGTAGAGAAATGGGATTCAACAGCGTCAGCGACCATACCCGTTATTTTTTGTTTTCGTACTGGGGATATATTGAGTAGAGGCAATAGGGAGTAAATATTACTTGCGATAAATCGATAAACAATAAATTCCTTAGATCGATATTGCTCCAAAAACTCTGCATTTGTGAAGAAGGACTCATGGAATTCACTTACATTGGAATGCCTCTCCAAAAAATCATCGCCAAAGTGCATATTTTGTGTATAGATTTCTCCTGCATCAAAGGCTTCAGAATAGATTTGCTGTAACCTCTCAATTAAATATCTCATATTCTGGACTATCGGCTCCTTATCAAAGCCCCCCTCCAAGAATTGTTCCACGCCATTCTGTACGAATGACTTTTCCATGTCGCTGTGAGTATGAATGACAGAATGTAAGGCATCGGCACGATCTTTATTTTTCAATTCAGTCAGCTGCTGTTTAAAATATTCAAAGTTCGATCTAAGAGATAAGTAACCGTAACGAATACCACCTGGACTCAATTGAGACGATATAAAGAATGTCTTCATAATTTCAATATTCTGCTGATCCACACTATAATTCATCCAATGAAAATAAAGACGTCGTAATACTTCTGTTTTCAGTTGCTCAACCTGGTAGTTAGCCTCTACACCGCATAGTGGATTATTTTTAAGCAAATTAGCAGAAGTAATCGACCGGACCTCTCCATCCTTAATCAGAGGCAATACCTCACCAGGGTAATCCTCCATCTTCTTTAGTGTTTCAACCATGACAGTAAATCTGCGGTAATCCTGTTCTACATAGTTGGATTGGTGATTAGCCATCAAAGTCGAAATGAACTGCTCAATTGCAGCAGAATATTCCTCTGCTTCCCACGTAAGATTTAGGTGAAACCCCTGCACCCAATCTTTTTGAATCACTACATTTCGCATATCCATCTCATTCAAAAATGTAATAATTTTACCCATTATTGAGTCTGTGACATCATTATCATAAAGAAAGCATTGCAAGGTTTTTAACTCCCTGTTCATTCTCAATCCCCCCATTATGAGTCATTTCGTATATATATTCTGTCACAGAGCTACTATCGTTGTGCATAATTGGTAGTTCTTCTTCTACGAGTACATACTCATTCTTATCTATAATTTGCATAAACAGATGGAACAACAACGGAGAGGAAAGATTAATAAATTGTGGCTTTCGATCTGACAGTCCCTCCGTTTTGGAAGGATCGATAGCGTACGGACGAAGATAGAATCGCAGAGGAATATCATGCTGCATGTAATATGTAAGTATTTTGCCCCATGTTTCAAAGCCTTTGTCGTTTCCGCTTGCCTTAATTAAGTCCTCGGTACGAACCAACCATTTTGCTCTCGACAGTACTAGCTTACCACTAGACATCGCAACTCTAGGAATTCTCATAACAGGTGGAATTGTACCCGTTTGAACATACTCCTGAATGAGCACTTCACCAAAATCAAAATACAATGTTCCATGAGAAGATAGTGTATCAAATACATTTAATATAGGAGGGGTCGCTAACAATGTCAGCGTTCCCAAAAACTGTGGGCGCACTCTCTTTCGGCTCTTTATTTCATAGAATTCAAGCAAGCTAGTATTCGAATTGTAGCTTAAACCCACATCCCTCCAGGTCAATGCATCCTTCGTGCCATTCTCAGTCATAATAGGAAGCTGGAATACTTGCTTGACTACCGATCCCCGCAAGTTCGCATTGAATCCGAATGTATTATGTATATCTGCAATTCCGTTCTTCTCAAAGCAATCTCGCACATAAGCATCATACTCCCGATCCGAATGGCTAAGATATTTCAAAAACCTTGCAAAAAACATCCCGTAGCCTTTGTAGGTATGATTCAAAACTATTTTTTCATTGGTATGCTGTACAAAAAAAGAATGTGAGATCAATTCATTTCCAATAATGCATTGAAGCTGGTTCACGGCCGATTTGATAATGTCATGATCAAGGTTTATTTCCTTATCATTGATCTTGGATTTCATATGATTAATCAGCATTCTAGCAACAGAATGAAGCTGGTTTACCTTATCATGGCTATATTTGCTCTCTTCCTTAAACCTGCCTCTTCCTGTGTCATAAAGGTCTTTATCAAAGAACAATGCCTGTGCCAAATCCCGCATCATACTGGATATTTCTTGAACGCTGCCTGGTTCCCAAGTCATCCCGTAACATTGTTTAAAATGCTGACTAGCGTAGTATCTCATCTTAATTGAAACATCAAATGCCATCGTCAACCATTGATAGTCAGCTAGTGCATTCTTCCAGTACCAGTCATCCGATAGCGCTTGAGCTTCTCGTTTTTCGTCAATCCCATCGATATAAAGCATTTCACGTCGTTCACACTGTAGATCAAAGTGCTTCATGATCTCTTCAATCATCTGATAGACCTCTTCCAGCGTATTGAAATTATTCATTCCATCCTCTAGATCAGTCAACATTCGTTGAAGATGATGCAATTGGGCTATCGAAGGATGATTAAATTCAAGCAATCGAAGCGTTTCAAGCAGCTCTTCCACCATATCTTCAGCTTGACCATTCAAGTATACTGAGCGTTCAAGAACACCATTTTCAATAAGGTAGTAAATAAGCTGAGTGGTTACTTCCTCCTCCATCCCGCATTTCTGTAAGCGTTCAAGCATCTGCTTATAAGACAATCGTCTCGCCTTATTCAATTCATCAAATAATACAACTAATGACGAATTTGATGGGAGCATGCATAATTGCTGACTTGCCTTATACAATTTCTTTTTCTTGTCCCCGTCCTTCAACACCGTTATATAATACTTACCTTCTTTTTCAATCAGCGTGTCATTAAGTTGATAGCTTAACTGCTTCATTATTTCTGGATAAAGGCATATTTGATCAAAAATACGAAGTAATATCGCATCATTCACTCTTGGATAAAGTCGTTTTCTTCCTGTTAGCTTCACTTGATTAAAAACTCCAATACCAGAATAGGTCAAATTGGCAAATGGGCTCGTCTTCATGACAGATCTAGTTAGAAAACGTGATAACACATAGTCTAGCTTACGCACCTGACGATTATGCTTACTTGCTTCAGTTGAAAGGTATGTTTCAAGATTTTTGAAGATCGACGTATTTAACAGAACTAATGAATTACGTAATTCAATATCATTCTGATAAACCTTCTGAATCCATTCTCGCTCTTGCCCGTATGCTTGTTCATAACTGTTCTGAATCTCACTTCGCTGTTGTGAAAGACGCTCTTGTTTCAGGAAGACCTCATGAATTAATACCTTAAGCTTAGACGAAAACATTTCTTGTATAGATTGAAACTTAGCCCGCGCACTGGGCCGCATATTAAACAAATCACGCTTAAAGTTGATAGCAAGTCTTCGGATTTGATCATCCTGAATCAATTTAATCTCAGCTTCCATCTGTGAAGTAAGATCAGAAATCTCTTCAACCAAAAGAGATTTCTGATCCAATAATCGCTTATACGACATACTCAGTTCCCCTAGTAAAGGGTGTATATAAGCAGCAGGAAAATTAGTCTCCCGATAGATATATAGAGGTGAGAGTTTCATCGGATATTCTCCTTTATCTCAATTACAAACAAGTTGAATTCGAACCTTACACGGTTACGGAAACGGATGCGGCGCTTCATTAATCTTCCATTCATTGATTCCTAAATATTCTCCTACCTGTTGGATTCGAGTTCGATTAATATGCCGGTTTTGTTCACCAAACCAAAGCTGCTGCATACCAGGAACAATCACTTTTACACATTCCAGTTGAAGTGGCAGAAAGCCCTCTGGGGTCTGACGAACAATCAGAATATCTCCGTATAACTCATACATCATATCCAACAAATTATGCACAACCTGTTTCAAGTGAATTTGACTGTGCTGCTTCTTATAAAAGTTCGTAAACGCTTGCTGAACCGTACAAACAGGGACACCTTGGTTCAAAAAGTCGAAGCAGGATCGTTCCGAGGGCAACGTATACAGTAAAGGGTGATCGTCTAACTCGCGTACTCCATTTTGCTTGACATCTTGAGCTTTCTGTCGCATTTTATCCAATTGTTGATCGTGAAACTCTAAGGCAAGCAACATCTCTTGAAGCGCTGACAATATAGCCTCCTCTGGATGATGATTAGCAGCACATGTGGAGTAAGTCGCAAATTTCAGCTCTGTTTGTCCCATTGCAAACGCCCAAATGGTTGGAATTTTAGTTTCCATTGTGATATCAAATAAGGTCACTTCATAACCCAGCTGACTCAATCGATCAAGTGCATAGTGAGCTTTCCAGCTTTCAACACTATCAATATCCAACCTGGTCGGCGTCCTTCGCAAATACCAATGATTTAAGAATGCATCTCGTTCGATAATTTCAAGGCAGGCGTAGTACACACTGTCCAGAATGCCTCCACCAAGTGCGTTACCATTAGAATTTCCCTTCGCCAGCATACAGGCATTTCCCAAATAATCCTGATCATATTTGTAATAAGCCAGACTTTCTGGAATGAATACACCTGTCTTTGACTTCCATGAATACGCCTCGATCCAGTATGTTTTTTGATCTGTGCTAAACGGGATAATCCTTTGATTCATACCGATGATATTATCCAAGAAACTCCTCGGGTCCCATACATTCACCGTCTTCTGCAAGCTGGCGTAATCCCCCCATATGTTTTCCTGTTCACGTCCTCGCGGATGGGTTCCAGCTAACCGTTCCATAGCTTCATAGTATGACTTCCGTCTGGTGTTCTCGAATTGAAAACCAGTTCCTGTAGAAACAATATATCGATCTTCGTGTGCAATTCGAATTGTAGAACCTATGGAAAACACAGATTGGATATTCATATCCTGGTATATAATGAAATTGGAATCATAATTGTATGGAGAGAACATCGTGTCAATTAAGGTATGATCCCTTCTATAACGATAAGCAGCTGAGCGCTCGACGATGAATTCATCATTCAATCCAAGCTCAATCCACTTGATATCATCGTGCCTGTGTTCTCCAGTACAATTCGGACATCTGTACATGGGCCAGAAATGGAAGCGTTCGATATGACCACGATAATCAACACGATAATAAGGATAGCCAGCTGAGCAATCTTGTTGACTGCACAGCAGCTCCTTTGCAAGTTCCTGTAAAAGATCCTGTTCTAACTGAAAAGGAGAAAGATAAACTATATTAGAATGCTCCTTCAGAAACTCATTTTCTCTTGCATTCCATTTTCTTCTTAATCGCAAACATGCTGGGCACCCCATAGCAGAGACAGCAAACAGCGGCCCAATGATTGCCTCGTCATGGTCCAAATAAAGGTATAGATATTGATCAACTCCCTTAGGAGTTAAAGCTTGATCCCAAACAGAGTCTGCATAATCCACAAGGCATAATAATGATTCTGTATCCGAGAGCGGGATCTTATAATCACGTTGATTAGTTGTTATGCGAGATATAGGCATGGCTTATTCACCCCGAATAATACAAAAGTTATATTTTCTTGTGAAACCATCATGATACTGCCATAGCTTGTCTAGCGTACCAATCCGTTTTTTCTCTTGTCTGTCATCTTCTCCACATTTATGGTATATATCGACAATCCCCTGTGAAATACTGTCGGAAATAGAGTGATAGTACTGGTTATTTATAGTCAGACGGACATGAATCAATGAGGATGGCAGCTCTTCAAATGTAGCACTTTGGAGCTTATCATCCATACCTAAAGCAATGACAAGTGGATAGCTAGAACAATCTATCATTTGTGGAAGCGGTCCTTGCTCCATTACAAGATCGCTAGCATTAAGATATTGCAAGTAGGCTGTCTTCCTTGAAAGACCAAGAAAAAAACCATCATAATTATAGAATTGTGTAAGGACGTAAATTAAAAATTTCTCAATCACATCACTCTTACTTATTCCATAGAAACGTTTTGTTCCATGCAAAAAATAAGCCTCGATCGTCCATAGGACATCAAAATAAAAATGATACTTGTGCAACATACGAGTAATTAGGTCTAAATCCATTAAAGTTTCATCAATTGTGCGTTCCCCATACCAATCCGTAAACGGAACGACTTCCGTTGGACAGCACTTAACGTGGGAAATAGTCGACAAAACCGATAGTGAATTGAGACCGTAGCTATCAAGCGTCAATACCATGTTGTTATTATAGTCCCGCTGCATTATCCAATTAGGAACCGGATATCTCGGAAGGTTACACACAGGATTATGCAGGGCCAGGCACTGATTACAAACATTCGAAACCAGTAATACTTTATCCCCCAATTCATAAGGGGATCTTTTGTACTCATTCCATACCTTTGAAGGGAATAACTCCTTCATGATTCTATTTAAAAGGTTCTTCTCCTCAAGTGTAAGATCGTCACTCGTTAACAGACGTGTAACCACATTGACATCGATATGGTTGATCTGGACAACTCGTCCATGCCCAGTGACAGTTACACCATCACCATTTCTAACAACCTTGATAGACTGTTCACTCAATTCAATCACCTACGATCTCATATAAATACTCTTCTACTGTATTATGATTCTCATATGGATTAGGCAGTGCTTCTTCAAATACAATAGCTAGTTCACTGTATTTCTTAACATTAACCTGAATATGCCTTAGCATATGTGAATAATACACAGGCTCCTCTGCATCAAAGAATATTGGTTTATGCAAACCAACATCACCATAGCGGATTTGTAATCTACTATTCTCAACAGGAAATAGACGGACGAATGTTTGAGTTGGAATGCCGTACTTAACTAACAATTCATGAAATTTCGAATATCCTTGAAAGTCTGACTTTATTCCACTAATAAGCCGGCTATGTACAATTTGTCGTCTTCTTTGTAACACCAAGGATCCATAAACGATACGTCCAATCTCCGTATACTCTTGAAGTGTTATCGATAAATAATGAACCTTCATTCCTTGAATAAATCCATTCTGGAAAATATAGGGGAGTACTTTCATCTGCTCTGACAGATGAGTTGGTGCCAACTGCCCGGTATAAAGTGGAATCCTATTTCCATCTGAATATTTCAAGTAAAATCGATGATATTGTTCATCCCAACAAAGCGTACATTGATCGAAAAAAGAAGGATGTTGGAAATTACTCGTCTTAGAATAATTGAACTTGCTGCATGCTTTACTGTAGGCCGCACTTAAATTCGGGTGGTAGCCATAAGACGGAGAATATGTAATCAATCTTGCAGCAGAATCATCAGACTGCATTCTTCGTTCTAGCAATTCAAAGAGATCATCATACTGACTAGACAGCCCATGACGAATAAAAAAGTTCAAGTAACTAAATTGAATATCATTGACAATGAAACGCTTGCTTGTATCATGTTGAATCAGAAATTTAGTAAAAGCTGTTGAATGGATAGGAAGGGAATGAAATTGCTGAATGATAGAGTTCATCAGAGCGTCGGTTAAATAAACATCTTCTCCGTTCAAGGAACCCATAATAAATTGCTGATATGTATTTCGTAGCTTTAACAATTCATGAGCAACCTCTCCTGAACTAAAAAAGCTTGTATGTATAGACTGATCAACAGAGAGTTGTTGATACTTATTGACGAGTTCATGTAATGTAGCTTGCAATTCAGTAAAGGGGATATCCCCTTTTTCATCTATTATTTGTTTTAGGTAGTGCTGAAAGATGATACGATTATCAAATACAGGCATTAAAGCATCAAGCACTTTTAAGTGTCGTTCGAATTCCTCGGGGATAACGTTTTGTGTTCCTTCGGTATTAAAATAACTGTTCTCGACAATCGGATCTAGAAATTGTGAACAGTAATTTTCATCACTAAGAGCGGCACAATAGGATAAATGACTGGAAATAGCATCTAAATCTCGCTCCTTATGCTGAATGTCAAAACATGCTTCAAGATGCTTACTGATCGCATAAGCTGCTTCTAAATGACCTCGAATCTCCTCTACTCTCTGAGATTGTCCGGCGTAAGTCGCAACAAGAGCTAGAAGTTGCTCTAGAGTCGGCTCTGGATACTCAATTTGCAACGTATTTTTGATAAATCCAAGAACTTGAAGTTTCTGAAGCAGTTCCGTCGTCACTTCCCCTTTACCAATAGCTATAAGTTGATCACTCGATAGCAAGTCACCACTACGAAATAGATCGCTTAACTTTTTCGGAACAATATAAACGAAACTTTCATTCCCATAGAATTGGTGTGATTCATGCACTTTCCTATAACGGCTGTTCGTTCTTGGCTTTCCATCTACTAACTTGTAATCAATCAGAAAGTTACTGTTCATAACCACTTCAGGAATAAGTAGAAACATATCCCACAGTTTCATAAGGATACTTTGATTAACTTCAACGAGTAATTTTCCGCTTCTCTCATCAAACAAAGTTATTGATGTATAAGTTGAAAAAGGTGCGGTCTTAGCGAACGCCCTCATCATTATTTTCCATAACTTAGATTTCTTTTTTCTTGATACTGTGTTTTTAAGCGCATCAAACATCTTCCTATTAGTCGTCAGTAGAGCGTTCTGAACATACCAATTTCGTTGATACAATTCACCTAACGCTTGATCACCCTTGTCTACTTCTATACCAAAAAGTGTATCTAGCTTAGAATAATACTTTTTTACACTTTTCTGAAATTGAAGATATTGCTGTAATTCATTCAAGAAGCTCTCAGGAAGTTGGTCGATCTTAGGAATACGATGGTAATCATCTTTTTCCTCACTGATCATCCTCTGAAGGTAGATATAAGCAATACGATGTGAAGCATCACAGTCAATCAAAGTGGATAACTGCTTATGAAGCTGCTGTCGTCTATCCTGGCATTGTTTCAGCATCCTATTGTAGTCAAGATATGCTGGATAATAGTCTCCCTTAACCTTGCAAATCTCCCTGACAGAAATATGATTTCGCCGCAAAGCTAACAGCATATTCATATCGTTACCTCCAGGCGTTTTAGATCATACCGCATAGGGGAGTACGCAATGACTCCCCTATGCGTTCAATGAAGTAGGTTAAGCGCAAGATGAAGATGTAGAAGAGCAAGAAGAGGAACCACAAGTAGAGCAACCCCAATTTCCACCAGAAGTTGCTGCAGTCGAAGGAACAGCCTCTACATGATCAAGCTCAATAACCTCAAGCTCGATGTCTTCCAGCAAGTTTTTGATTTCGTTCATTAGTATCACCTCCTGGTCTATTAAATTTTCTTTACCTGACTACTAAGTCCAGAGTAGTGGATAATATTTACCATAATAGGTAATGTTTATCCGACGACTCCAATTATATTCCTATATTTACATATTTGTAAACGGTGTTATTTTGTCGTTATTTGTAGAATAAGTATATATTTGTATTAATTTCATAATCTCTTTACTGCTTCAATCAGAATCGAATTTTATAAAATACTGAAATTATGAAATTTGATTCATTTACATAATTGTTTCACATATGCTTATCGGCCTATGAGCACAGCCATATATCACGTACGAATGTACCTTTTGATACTTGGATATGTCCTAACACTTGCCAGCCTGTTTCGTTAAGCGGACCTTCAAGCGACTCCGTACTCACAATAACCGCCCGATCAGCCAATCTTCGCAAACTGGTTAACATCCGCAGCTGGTCTTCATGCGGAAGCACCGAGCAGACGTTGTAGGGCAAATCCAATATGGCAGCATTGAAATGACCGACCAAATCGTTCATATCCCGAAGCGAAACATGTTGATCGGAATACCCATAATGCTGCAAATTCACTCTTGCCCCCCGGACAGCGAGTGGATTGATATCACAGCCTTCTATACTCAGCCCCATAGATAAAGCCACAATCAATACATTTCCCATACCACAGCAAGGATCCAGCATCCGTACACCCTCAGTGTCAGGTGCGGCTATATTTACTAGCGCGCGTGCAACTCGTGAGCTAAGCCCTGTCGAAAAATTTTGTGGTTTTTGCTTGTGGGATAACCAAGTGCGCTCGGGATAATGACATATCCCCAGCATCCAACTGCCTTTATGGAACAGAAGTCCCAAGGTTACATCCAGTGACTTCATAGCAGCCTTACCAGTAATTCGACCTCCTACCATCCGCTCCATTGTACGCTGCTCTTCATAACTGAGCTTGTCCCCTGCCTTCATATAAACCACTTTGAAGGTTGAATCGGTAAGTTGAATGGAAGCAGCTTGTTCAGCCATCTCTTGAATGGTGTCCTCAGTGAAAATAACATCCATTCTTGCGGATATAAATGGGCTTCTGTCCGGATTGATCTTCCGCTCACTCTGAACCCAGGAGATTCCTGTTTCAGGTTCATGACCCAGAAGTTCTCGCAGTTCCATACTACATAGCTCTTGTTCCGACTCATGGCAGGCATAGGTATAAATATATTTCTGCTCATCCATGTCAAGAATCAGGTTCTTCAAGTTTTCATGTTTCATCATACCTGTCATCATTCTTTCATTCATTGATTTCATCTAACATGGCCCCCGCTAGAAGTCGGAACGATTCCAATCGCTCTTCATACCTATCCATTGGCGTAAACACCAGAAATTCATTACATTGAGCTTGTACCGACATATTTAGTAGCTTAGCCCGAATTTGTTCAGGTGTGCCAGTTAAAAGACGACTATAGCTATCGTTCTCTGTCTGACCTTCTGGGAGCCCCGGACCGGGCATCGAAGCTTTTTCGGTTAGCCTTACCGCTTCTTCCTCGGTCTTAGCGCAGATCACCCCGACGGCCATGATACTTCTTGGTCGATCCAGAAGTGATGACGGTTGGAATACTTCCCGGTAGGTCCTCAGAACTTCCGCCCCATTCTTGTCGCTCATGAACTGCCCGAACACATAACCTGTTCCGAATTCTGCGGCCATGGCTGCGCTCTTCACATTTGTACCGAGCATCCAAAGCTCAGGAGGTATGCGGGGAACCGGCTTCGCTGTAACCGGCACATCTTCATAGGCGTAGGAATCGCTCAACAGTGCCTTGAGGGCTTGTACGCGATTCGGCATATCTGCAACGTTAGCTAGAAAATTGCCACTCAGCGCCATCGATGTATGTGCTGAGCCGCCGGGTGCACGGCCGACACCAAGGTCAATTCGCCCTGGATACAACGTAGCCAGCATGCGGAAATTCTCCGCCACCTTTAGCGGGCTGTAGTGGGGCAGCAGCACGGCCCCGGAGCCGAGCCGGATGCGCGTTGTCCTGGCACCGATATGGGACAGCAAAATCTCAGGCGATGCACAGGACAGATGCTCCAGATCATGGTGCTCTGCCGCCCAGTAGCGCCCGTAGTCCCATGCTTCCACTTTTTGTGCCAGTATCACCGCTTGCTGCAACGCTTCTTCGAACGAGCTCTCTCCCAAACGCGGAACCAGGTCAAGCACGCTCAGTTTCAATTGGCTATTCATGCCATCCCCCTTTTTCCGCCGATCCTAATCCAAATCATAGATCGAACCTACCTTGAGTCCATATAACTCGTTATAGATTTTCTCGGCAAAAGCGTCCGTCATCCCTGCGATATAATCAATCACCATATGCTCCCACGTCCAGATCGGCTGGGTCCGCTTCTGATCCGCCTCATAACGCTGAAGCCAGTCGGACGGAATAATCGCCGTTGACGCAACAGGATCCAGAAAAGCATCCCACAAGCGCTTGATGATCCATTCGCTGCGCTTCTGCAGGCGCTGAACCCGCAGGTCGCGAATCATAGTCACCCAAGCGAAACTCTTCAGGACGCTGACCGTACGCAGCATATCCTCATCTTCCACACCGTCTTTGACAAACGTCACCTTTTTCCAATCCCCGTTCGTAATTACGCCCAAGCTGCCTACAAACAGGCTGACCCAGTAGGCCTTGACCTCCCGCCGGGTACGGGAATAGTCATTCTCGCAGGTCGGCATTTTCTCGTTCCAGATTTTCAGAAACTCGTCCAGCACCGTATCCACCTTCGGATGAATCTGCTCCTTGGTCCATCCCTTCCATACCTCGTCTTCCAGCGTCATGATCTTCTCCACGATCAGTTTGTTCAGGTGACTGTCCCGCAAAAAGTGTTCGTGCACCTCGATCTTCCCGGCTTTGATGCCATCCTCCAGATCATGCGCGGAATAGGCGATGTCATCGCAAAGATCCATCAGCTGCGCTTCGAGCGTTCGATGCGTGCCGGGAATTTGCCACTCCTTCCGAATCTGGGAGATGTAATCCCATTCATGCCGGTACATCCCTTTATGATTATCCAACCCGGAGAACGGATATTTATTGATGCCAAGCAGCACCGCATCGGACAGATTGAGTCCGTTGACATTCTCTCTTTTCTCCAAAAACATGATCAGCCGAAAATTGTGCGCATTCCCTTCAAAATGCTCATATTTACGTCGCATCGCCTGCTGTACCTCGGCAGCCCGCTCCGGCGTCGGCGTACCCGGCTGACGCGTCAGCTCCTTCTCGGTTCTGCGGTCAATTAGCTTATCCAGAATGCCCTGCAGCACCTCTTCGCCCTTATGGCCGAATGGAGGATGCCCAAAATCATGGGCGATCGCCGCGCATTCCACCACCTCGGGATCAATCATCAGCCCAGCGTTCTCCGCCTGATCCGGCATCACTTCGGGATAATGGCGGCTCAAACTCCGTGCCGCTTCGCGCGCAATCTGCGCCACCTCGAGCGAATGCGTTAAGCGCGTCCGATAGTAATCGCCGGTGCCAGCACCGAATACCTGTGATTTTCCTTGCAGCCGGCGGAACGTCGGCGAATGGATCAGGCGCGAATAATCCCGCTCGTATACCGCGCGTGAAGCATCCGACTTCGTTTGCTCCGGGTATTGGCGATGCTCTCTAAGCTCATTCAGTGTCATTTATCCCACTCCTGTTTTATCTGTATAGGGTCGATTCGGAACCATTCGTTCTTTAGATTATATGCCATCCGGCAGCTGAAGAAAAATATGATTCCTAAGTAAAACCCGTTCCTCCTTGTATACCCGAATTGTGTCAGACACTATCTGCTAAGCACGATATTCCCGTCAAGGCGATGGGTGGAGCAAATTATACAAAGATGGACTCCAGTCTCCACGGCCCTATTTTTACACCCTCGGGAGGGTATAAACGTCAATGAATCTTCCATTATGCAAAAACGCCAAGCGCTTATAGGATTAACACAAGACCTATGCTTGCATTCTTGATACGTTGTTAGGTAAGCGCTGTCATTCGCTTCTTGAAGCGCGCCACGGAAAGGAGGGAAATGATATTCCATAAGAGTCATAAAGCAAATCCGATACCACCCCGAATCAGTCCGACCATGTCAAAGCCACCTTCTTCTCCTATACCCACATGCACCTCTAACATTCATTGGGCTTCTTATGCCCGGGGGGCAGTCAAGCGCCTACTCCTCGGGTTTTCTTAAACACGCTTCAATCACAAATTGAAAAGCGAGGGATGGAACGTTGAAGAAGACACTTAACCGAATCTCATGCCTAATCCTCTGCCTGCTGATCACCATAAGCATCATGGCATCCCCAGGGCAGCTTCCTGTTGTATCTGCACAATCGGTTTCAGAATTCGATCTTACAGATGAATCTGTTGCCTCGGATTCCGATCCCCTGCCGGAACCAGAAGGGCCAGATATTCGCTTCTTCTCCGATAACTTTGATTCGGACCGCTACGGAACCACGGGCGGCGTCGTCATCCCGCTGCCTTGGGTTCAGACCGGGGATGGCGGGAGTAAAGCCAAAACCTCCGTATCCGGCAGCGCGCCGTCCACGCCGAACCTCATGAAAATCGACGTGACCGATTCGGTCTATCTGCCCGTCAATACGACGGGTTATGGCAACATTAAGCTGAGTTATTATACGAGAGCCTCATCCTATGTCAGCGGAAGCATTGTTGCCGAGTGGTCAGGCGACGACGGAGCGACCTGGAGCATACTGGAGGATTTCAAGCTGGCCCCGGGAACGCCCGAAGCGCCTCGCAGCGAATCCAACACGATGAAAACCTGGACGCTGCCGCCGGAAGCCAGCAGCAATCCGAACGTGCGAATCCAGTTCCGGGTAGGTGATCCGATGAACGCCAATATGTATATCGACAGCGTCTCGCTGTCCGGTCAGGCCATACCGGGCATTCCGCCTGCGATCGATCCCGTGCCTGAACCCCCGCCGACCGAAACGGGCCCATACCCTGCGCCGGAAGGCGTAACCCTCTATGAGGACGTTTTGATCGGTAAAGCCGGCGATCGGGATCTCTTCACGTCCATTGCCGTTCCGAGCACTCCGCCAGCCGAGCCTATGCCGGTCATGATCTACATTCACGGCGGAGGCTGGAATAAAGGCGACCGCAAAAACGCTCTCGGCAGCATCTGCAACTATGTCCTTAAACGCGGGTACATCGGCGTTTCCTTAAGCTACCGGCTAACTCCCGAAGCGCCTTACCCGGCCCAGATTCAAGACGTGAAGCTGGCCATCCGTTATTTGCGAGCACATGCCGAGCAATACCACATTGATCCGAGCCGGATCGGCGTCTGGGGAACTTCGGCAGGCGGGCATCTCGCATCCCTGCTCGGAACGACCGGAGACCTGACCATCGAGGATACGGTCACGCTGGATACTGGGGATACCGTTCATCTTCCCGATATCGAAGGCGCAGGAGGCTGGCCGGAATACTCCACCAAGGTTCAGGCGGTGGTGGACTGGTACGGACCGGCAGACTTCACGACCGATTTTGCCGACCGCTACAGCTCGGTCACAAAGCTGCTCGGTGGGCATAACGCCCTGTCCGTCCCGATTGAGGCTCGGCTTGCCATGCCGGGGACATATGCCACTCCCGATGATCCGCCGTTCTGGATCCGGCATGGTGACGCGGACGCCACCATCCCTTACACCGACAGCGTGACATTCGCGGATCAATTGACAAGCGCCGGTGTTCCGGTCGTGGATTTTGAGATCGTGCCCGGCCAGGGTCATGGTTTTACCGGAGAAGCCAAGTCAACCGCAGATGCGGAAGCTTGGGCTTTCATGGATCAGCACGTGAAGAACCTGGAAGTAACAACGCCGATCCTCTACAAAGACGGCTACACGCCCCCTGATCCGACGGACCCCACCGACCCAATCGATCCCTCTACGGGCATCCCCGTTGAGGTTGGCCGTTTGGTGCCCTCGGACGATGCCCTGATCGACAGTTCCAAACCCGACACCAATATCAATTCCGCTACAGGCACAAGCCTTGGCCTTTTTAGCGTATCGTCCGGTACAACCAACAAAAAGGTTGTCTATTTCAAATTCGATGCTTCCACCCTGAGCGATCCGGACTACCGCTACGAATTCCAGGTCGCCGCGAAAAAAGGCACCAGCAACACGGACCTGGAGCTCTCCCTCTACGGGATCGAGAATATAGCCTGGAACGAAAGCGAGCTGACCTGGAATAATGCGCCCACGAAGAGCCTCGATCCGGCCGCTTATGTGGGATCGTTTACGGTAAAGGCCGAGAATAGCGGGCGCCCGGAGGTGTACAGCGTCGATGTGACGGACTATGTCCGCAGCCGTCTTGCGAATGGCAGCGTATCGTTTCTCCTTGCAGATGCGAACCATACCGGTGTCAGCGTCAATATCTATACCAAGGAAGCCAACGGCTCCAGCAATCCAAGACCTGCGCTGGTCGTAAGCGAGTTGGTGGATTCCAGTCAGGATAATACGCCACCGGCCTGGCCGGACGGAAGCCGTCTGTCCATCAGTAGCATTGGCGAAGATTATGTGCACTTGGCATGGCCGACGGCAGAAGACAACAAGTTGGTTGCGAAGTATAACGTTTATCAAAACGATGTCAAAGTAACGGAACTGGGCTCCGACATCACCCGCTATGAAATGGAAGGACTGTCTCCGCACACGGAGTACAGCTATAAGGTCGAGGCCGTCGATGCCGCCGGAAACGTCAGTCCGGTTCCGCTGACGTTATCAGTTACGACGCTTAGTGCTCCCTTAGCGCCTTGGCCTGTGGCCTCAGTCACGGCAAGCGGCAGCGACGGCAACATCGAGGATAATACCTTGGACCAAAATCTGTACACCCGCTGGTCAGCGGCCGGCGACGGTCCGTGGATCATGTTTGATCTGGGCGAGGCCCGGGACATCGGCTATCTTGGCATCGCCTTCTATAAAGGGGACGCTCGGGCGACGGAGATCGATATCGAAACCTCCGATGACGGAGTAACCTGGTCTCCCCTCTTCAACGGTTCGAGCAGCGGTACCACCACCGCGATGCAGCCTTTTGACGTTCCGAATACGAGCGCGCGTTACGTGAAGCTGATCGGGCGCGGAAATTCGGACGGCAGTGCCTACACGAGTCTGACGGAAGTCCATATCTATCCGCCTTTTGCTAACGGGGATACGCCTGTGGCGATAATACCGGATTTTGTACCGCAGCCGCCGGAGGGTACGGTTCCTTTTACCGCTCCCGGCATGAAAAATGCGGACGGCAGCGACCATCCTGTGCATCAGGCTTTTGCTGCAACCGGAAGGACACTGAACGTGGTCGATTACGGGGCTGATCCTGCAGACAATGCTGCGGACGATCGACCGGCGATTCAACGAGCGATGGATGAAGCGCTCCCGGGAGACGAGGTATTTTTCCCGAATGGGGTATACAACTTAAAAAGTGCACCCGATGGACTGACCAATCTGATGCTGAAATCCGAGGTTAATTTACGGGGCGAGAGCCAGAACGGCGCGATCCTGAAAACCTCGCTGAACAAGGTTCGGAACAGTACGATGCTGAGATCCGCCAAGCAGCATGATCTAACCATCTCCAACCTGACGCTGACATCTGCTTGGGAGGGTCAATATACGACGGATCACAGAATCAACAATCCGGATGCAGGCGGTCCTGACATGATGATCATTGCCGCCAATTATGGCGAGTCGCCTTCGTACAACATCACGATCGACAGCGTGACGATCGAGAAATTCAGCCGCATGGGCGTCCGCATCGAGAACAGCCATGATATCGTCGTCCGTTACACCACGTTCCGAAATGCCACGGATCTTGGACCTGGCGGTGCCGGATACGGCGTATCCATTCAAGGCGTACCGAAGGTCGACCGAAACGGTTTTGCCAATGATACCAGGTGGAATCTGGTCGAGGACTCTTCCTTCGAGGGGCCTTATCTTCGTCACGGGGCACTTATTCAATATGTAGCCCATAACAATGTGGTCCGGCACAATGAATTCCACCAGGTCCGGCTGGATGCGATTGATCTGCATGGGGAGCTGGAGTATTTTAACGAGATCCACGATAACCTGATCACCGACATGCCGTATGGCGGCGGCATCGGCATCGGGAATACCGGGGGGACCGCTCCGACCAATCATAGTAAATCCGGCCCGCAAAACTATATTCACGACAACACGATCCGCAACGCGCGGCAAGGCATCGTCGTATCCATGGGCTCACCGGATACCATCATTGAGAACAACCGAATCGAAAATACCGTCGATATTCCGGATGCTGCCGGCATCCATATTTTGAACGGACCGGGCACGATCATCAAGGGCAACACGATCCGTCAGAACACGGCCGAGCATTATTGGGGCATCCTGCTCGAGCATGACAACGGGGACACCAACGCGGGCGGTATTGGAGCCGGAGACCCGGAGAATGTGCAGATTTTGAACAATACCATTACCGGGAACAGCAACGGGATTCAGCTCCAGGCTGGCCAGAATATCAAGCTAAGCAGCAATACGCTGGACAACATCGGCGAGAACTTTACGGTAGCCCCTGGCGTCACGTATACCGATCTCACCGTGGGCCTGGAGTACAGCACGACGGCCCCGACGAATCGAGACGTTGTTGCAGTCTTGGTGTCGAATCGTCCGTTTACCGTTACCAATAACAGCGGATCTCCAACATACAAATTTACCGAGAACGGTTCATTTACATTTGAGTATGCAGATGAGAACGGTAACGAAGGTACGATGACGGCCACCGTATCGAACATCGATAAAATCGCCCCGGTGCTGAAGGTTACACTCTCGCCTTCCGTATTGAAGGCGCCAAACCGCAAAATGGTCGATATTTACGCTGACCTCGAATCTAGCGATGAAGGCTCTGGCGTTGCATCAATCACTCTAACCTCCATTACCGTGGAGAGTGCGGGCGGCAAGGGGCATGGCGGAGATACATCGGAGATTGTGAACGGTAAAGATAAGGACACGGGTAACAACAACAGTAAAGGCAAGGATAAGGAAGGCGACCGGGGACCGAATATTCAAGATGCCGAGTTCGGTACCTATGATACCCATTTCCGGCTGCGAGCTGAGAAATCGGAGCGCGGACGGAGCCGAATCTACACGGTGACTTATACCGTTACGGACCATGCGGGGAACCAAGCGCAGGCGGTGGGGACGGTGAGGGTGAAGTGAGCTTACTTAGGTAGTGAATTTTTAATATGAATATGTATGCACAGACACAGGGTTTATGGAATAAGCGAACGTGAATTGCGCCGAGAAAGTAAAGACGGCTCAAACACACTATAAAAGCACATTCCGGAAATGAATAATCGAGCATGAAGATGCTAGCAAAACACTAACTGATATAAACAACAAAAGCTGCCCATACCGTCCTAAACGGTTGGGCAGCTTTATTGTTCAACACAGCTCAAAAAACGCCTCATTATATAGATGGAACTTGCGAGAGCAGCTGCCATGTTAATTTTTGTATCACTTGCTCGGACTATCGAAAATCCCCAAACGATGCAGCACGGTCATGATTCGGTAAAAATCGTAGCTACCCTTAGGATCATGCAATACTTCTGCTTGCTGTGCAGCTTGTACTGCCGGTTCTGCCCAAGATGGAACTTTCGCCGGTTTCTCTGTCTCAACTGCCTTGAGCCTTACGTTCATCTGCTGAATGGTATTGCTTTGCTCCGTTAGCAGTTTCATCGCAGAAGCATATTGCTTATTAAGCTGCTGAATCTGCTCTTGTGTTTTTTGCAGCTCGGCCGTTAATTGTTCGATTTTCATACGTTCCTCCTCTGGACTAGGCACATCATATTGATAGAGCGAGTTCTGCTCCATAATGGAAATGAGCTTTTTCGGATAATTGGGGTCTGTGGCATAGCCCCCTCTCCAAATCTCGGTCGCAGCCGTTTTATAATCCGCCCACAATACGCCATGGTAGCGCTGCGGCTTGTCACGTGTGCCGTTCAAGATCAGCCGGGTATGATCGGCAACCGATTCATTCCAGCTGTTGTACTTACGAAACTGGGCATTGGTCGTATAGGGCGTCTGCCCCCGGTATTCGGTTGTCTGCATGGTGACGCTTCCCGCCGGCCCCGTTCCTTTGATGCCAAACAGATTGTTCGCTTTTTGCGTTAGACCGCTCAATCCCCAATTGGATTCCAGGATTGCCTGAGCAAGCGTAAGCGAAGCAGGCACCCCGTACTGACGCATGTCCTGATTGGCTATAGGTGCCAGCTTGGCTATAAATTCAGAGGGTTTCATCCTTTTTCTCCTCCTTTCGTGCGGTTGGCTTATCTCCTTCTTCGGATTTGATCTGGAATACCTGTACCACATTACGCAGGGACTGGGGGATCGGTATCCCCATTCTCCCAACGTTCTCAATAATAGACAGCAGCTCATTCGCGAGATAGAAGAAGATCACGGTATTCTGAAAATAATTCATCTCCCCCAGCACCTGGTCCACCAGATGCATCAGGGCAATGATGAGAAATATGGTCATTTTGCGTGCAATCCCAGTATAACCAATACGGCTGCGCAGCTCGCCGTTCATCCAGGCCGCGCCCCATCCGGTCAACCAATCGATCACCACGAACCACAACAACAGATGCATCGGCAGCGACCATCCGCCCCAGACGTAACCTGTCACGGCCCCCGTCCCCGCCACCAGCATCTTAAACAGTTGACCGATGTGCTCATACATAATTGTTCCTCCTTTATATGGTTTTGAAGTTGTGAAAAAGCCCTCGGAGGAGCCGAGGGCTTGGAGTGAAGTTATTCATAGCTGCTATAACAGAGATAAACCTTTTGGGCAGTACACCACTTCGCCTGCGGATCATGCTTCCGATCGCTGTTGCCCACAGATTTTCCTGAAAATTTATGGATAGGGTTAAAATCCGTGGACAAAGGCGACCGCTCCGCTTCTACAGCATGATTCCGCCTTCTTCGTTGAAGTCTTCTGTAGAGTAATTCAAAGCAGCGTTTAGTAAGCCTCGCCAGTGATGACTTCATATTTTTCGGGAGTGATCACGCCAAACGCAACATATTGTCTCAATTGAGGCTTCTGCGCCCACTTCTTTTCATAGTAGTACTTCAAGCGCTCAAAATCGTTCTCAAACATCGTCTTCCGCTCCTTTCGATCAGCTATTCTCAAGTGATAACAACCGTAATTCAAGCCCCACAATTTGAGCGCCCTGCGCCTCATTTTGCTGACGTAGCTCCATGGCCTCGAGCTCCCGCGCAACCATCTCAGAACCTAAGCGATCCACTTCATTAAGTTCCTGTGGTTGAGGTCTAGTTAGCTCCTCGATTTCTTCCGGGGTTAGACCTTCGATCCATAACGTCGGTTGCATCGGTGCTTGATAGATTGGCGGCTCCCCTCGTTCTTCCTCGGGTAATGCTGACCACTGATCATATTCTGACTTAAACGCGTCTTTAACGGAGCTTTCCGTATCCTGGTACGCCTCCCACGCCGCCAAGTCGAAGCGCGGACGGTACAAGCCAGGAATAACCGGGATACCTACGATAAATCCGGCGATTTCCAGTTCCGGCGTATCCTCCGGCTGCTCGTCTTCTGGTGCTGTCTCTAGTTCAACTTCGCCCGGATCAGTGGGCAGCGTCGGAATAACCGGCGCATAAAAAGGGACGGCACCGGAAAAGGCATCGTCCACGAGCGTATCCTCTAAATAGAGGCCGTCTGTATTTACTTTGGGTACGGCTTTCATGTGATACCTCCTTATTCTAAAGTGAAGGGCGGTATATTTAAGGACAACCAAGACGCTGGCTCTGATAGTGTTGGTCCGTACATATACGTAACTGCCCCATCGGTTCCAATTCTAATTCTAGTTACTTGCTCGGGGAACGTTCCGCTATAACAAATCGTTACAAATGTAACATTTTGATTTGGTCGATATCCTTCTGGAAGGTAAAATAGGTTACTGGGAGAACTCGCCCCCTTTTTTACTAATCCCCTAAGATGTACGAAACCCTGGGAGTCTTTTCTGTACTGTATCGTCGGATATCCGAGGTATTCCGCACCATCTGAATAAGGCTCCCACCCATTCAACAACGTCGGAGTAATCCATCCCGGTTGATCCTTGTCCACCTTCTTATTCATCAGCACGGATACAGCGGACGTATTCTGATGCACTGAATCGGTCAGCTCTTGAAGTACAGACTTTTCGTTAGCTGCGTATGATCCGGTGAATGGGACGATTGGCGACTTGTCCAGCATCAGGTACGTGACGGAATAGGTTGCGGAAGGATTATATTTATCTACAGTAGTATAAGCATAACTTTTTCCGTTAACTGTTGTTCCTGCCTCTGCTTTTCCAATCAACCACCGAGGATCTTTACTCCCATTGACGAATACAGCCGTAATAAGCTCGGTTTTATTTGACAGAATTGACGATGAGCCAGATGATGCGTAGTAATCATTTATCCGTGCGTATGTGTCTAAACCAGATGAAGGCTTAACATTCTCCCTCAGCACAAGACCCGTTCCAACCTCGATCTGGTTGTCGCCTTCATTAAACGTCAGCATACCTTCGGAAACGATAGGCTCGATCGTTGGCGTGGCGAGTTGGTATACGAGTTGGTAAGGCCTCCAGTTTGGAGCTTGGGTTGTTGGTAACGTTGCTGTTGGTCCTGTGAAGGTTCGGGACACTCCATCAGAGCGATAACACCAAGCTTTCGAGCCAGTACCGTCATATACATTTCCTGGCGGACTATCCGGCCCAGCGTTCCCATTTGCAAGTGAGCCGTCATACATGACCCAGCCCATAAAATACGCCTTAATCTCGTCAGGCGTCGGCGTGTAGTTGTCGCCCCATCCGCTGTCTGAGCTTCGTATTTTTAGATAAACTATTCGTTTACCAGCTTGAGGATAGATTGCAGCCTCATCTACCACTGTTTTGGAATGCCAATCTTTTATAGGTATAATTTTACCATCAAACTTTGTTGCAGTTCCTATACCCGTGACATAATTAAGATCATCAGATTCAAAGTAAACACTTTGGTATCCTGCTTCTTTTTGACTACCTCGTATCCACGGAAAGGATCCATCTAAAATAAGCTTTTTCCACTTCGCCAGCTTGAAATACTGACCGTCCTTCTCGAACACTTCGTCGGCATTCGCGCCTATCACCGGATTGGCGTATAAGTCCGTTTGCAGTGCGAGCATTGAGTCTTCGCGTGGTTTGAACGGTTTAGGCGTGGAGCCTAGTGTAAGCATCGGATTTTTGAAGTGATAAGCTCCGTTTATTGGTGCGCTATAGACATTAGAAGCATATATTCGGACAGTCGTTTCATTTATATTGGTAAAAGTTGCCGATTGCGCAGACGTATTATCTAGTATAGTTGTTTCTCTGATGAGATCTGTCACTGATAAATAACCGTTATGCTCTGCGCTAAATGTGTACTTTGTATTGGCTGGCAATTTCATGTCAATATAATAAAAAGCGTTTTGGGAATTAGTAACTTTAAAGTAAGCTGCATAAGGTTCAGTTATTGAACCTTCTGTGATTCCTATAGGAGTCCATTCATAAAACGGCGGCAACAGATTCTCCCCGTACCGGATCGCATACGGATTTCGTACAGGCTTAACACTATCGACGTACGGATACTCAGCGTCGACTTGTTCTGGTGTCATACTGCCAAGTGCGGTGTACTCCTCGGCAGATATCTCATATATTCTAAAACTATCAAAATATGCAAATTTACCGCCTGTTCCTACTAAATATCCATGCAAATACATGGTTGTAACTCCATTCATTTCGTCAGGGCTTACTCTGATAAAGGACGTCTCGAATTTATGAGCGGATGTTACTGAATTACCTTCCAAGCTGGCTTGGTTGGGTTGCAACTCTAAGTAAAGCTTTCCTTCCTCAGAATCACCATTCTTCACATCTAGTGCCATTAAATAATATTTAGTTTTATCTATCAGAGGACTAATTAATATTCCTATTGACGCAAAGTTAGAGTAATTTCCGTTGCTTGTAACCTTTACTGATGAATTTCCAGAAGTGAAGTTAGTTTTATCTAGTGTAAGTGTAGCACCATTTCCATTAGGACTTTGAAGAGTTTCAAAATTCCCATCCCGCCCCAACAAATTCACCAACGTCCGACCTTTAATCCCGCTCAACTTAAAAGGCGCGCTCCGCTCCGCGTTCACGTTCTGAAGCCCCGGCTGCAGTATGACTTCCCTGCGCTCTTCCGTGTCCAGACGCTTTTCCAATGCGCCGATGGCCTCGCTGCTTTCACCCGCGAACCGATCTACGGTATCCGCGTTCTGATCAATATACTTCTCCAGATCGAAATACGTCGTGGACGGCGAGGTTCGATCGATTTTGTTCAACCTGATATTCGGCGTAACCGGATTCGTCATTTAGGCTCCTCCTCCCAACAATCTGTCTTGTGTCGTTGCTGATATTTCCTCAAAGGTCATGCCCTCCACTTCAGCTATGGTGAGATAACGTAGTGCGTAATCGACCGCAATATGCGCTGGTTTGATCTCCTCGATGGCCGATTTCAAATCACTTAAATTCGGCGGGATGCCCAGCGTATCTTGAAAATGAATCGTCACTTTATACTCCGCTGGCTGGACGGATACCTCGATGCTGCCCCGCTCATAGGCTTGCGCCACATTTTTGAGCATGCTGGCAGACACCTTGCCGCTCCCCCGCATCTTCGAAATGATGACCGAACGACGCTGCTCGATCGGCTTGGAGAGGTTCACCGGAATGTTCAAGTCCTGCTCGAACCGGGATAGCGCCCACGTAGCGGTTTCGGGATAATACTGGTCCAACTGATCCTCCAGTTCCTGCACCAACTTGTCCAACTCAGCCCCTTCGACTCCGGCAATGGCTTTCATTTCTCGAACATCGTGATAAAAGGACGGCAGGTAACCCAGCCAGGCTTCGGCTTTACTCATCGGACTGTCACCGTCCCTAAGACAGCTACCGCTTCCGGTTCAATCGGAAGGCTTTCCGTACCTCCGTTTACGGTCAATACCTCGTAGTCGATGACTGCTGGTATGTCCAAAATCACGTTGGCAATCCGGTTATACCGGACCAACGGGTCGGACATAGCCAGGTCTTTCAGATACTGGCGCACCCCCTGCTCAATCGCTTCCTGCACGCCATCCATGCCGGCTCCATCGAGCAGCGTAACCTGTACTTCAATATTGACAGGCACTTCAGCCGCCCCAACAACGGTGACAACCGAACCGACAGGAGCTGCGCCTTCCCCCATGCCATCCATGGTCGGATCGATATACTGCTGCACCGATTCCACAACGGAAGGCGTAGGCGATCGCATCTCGTTATCCAGCAGCACCACCTTGACGGTGCCCGGACCATTCCATAACGGAAAAGCCTTGGCCTTGCCAACCCCGGCTTTCTCCCTCGCCCACAGTTCATACTGATTCCGGTTTGCACTGGTCACGGGCCGGGAGATTTTTTCGCGGTATCGGTCATATAACGCTTCGTCCGACTCGGTATCTTCGCCTGGCACCCAGAGCTCCATTAGCTCTGCCTTCACCAAGCCTTCGACGTATTCCAGCGGAAGCAGCGCGCCGAATCGGCGGTTGCCTTCCTTCCCGCTTGTCTCGCATTCGAGAACATATTGCCCTGCATCCAGACGAGTGATGACTTTGTAATTCAGCGGATCCAATGAAAAACGACTCCCTAGAGGCACATCTACCGCGGTACCGTTATTGCCTGAGAAGTGTCCCAGCAGCTGTGCTTTTGTAGCCTGCTTCCGGGTCAGACCCGACCATGCAATACTCCGATCCAAAAATTCGCCCGAGGCCGTAGCGGCAAATTTCAAGTTCATGGAGTACCCCAATTCCACATACATCTGGGCAAGCTCAGCTGCAGAAGGTGCCAACGCATCGTAGATGATGCTGCCTTCCCTTTTATCCATTCCATCCGGAATACGGTCCATCATCCGCTCCAGAATTGCTTCGTACGTCTGTTCCTCAACCATCCTCTCTCACCTCCTTGGTCATATTGAAAGCCCCATACACGCTTCGGACCGTAAATTCCGCCACGGCCTGATCGCCCACAAAGGTAATATTCATATCATCTACCGACAAAATGCGGTCATCCTGCAGCAGCGCTTCCTTGATGTGCCGTTCGATTTCAGCATAGGCCCACAGTGGGTCGCGGCCAATGACGGAGTCCAGCTCCTGCCCATAGTTACTGCTGTAGATCAGATGTTCAAAACGGCGTGTCTGAAGGATTTTTACGACAGCCTGTTTAACGGCCTCAAGACCGTCAATGTGACCGGATATCGTACCTTCCTCCAGATTTAAGTCATACGTCAGACTAGGCTGCTCCAGTGTTTCCACGATCTCGCTACCCGGTTGCAGCGTTCCTCCCTGCGGAATCATGACGGCTTCACCAACCGATCCAGCACGAGATACGTTTGCCCGCCCTGGTAACGAATGAGCAGCACCGTATCACCGATCTCCAGCCCTTTTCGAATTACATACTCCGCGCCGCCAATGTTCAACTTGTACTCGGTCATTGATTCTCCGATAACTAAAAAATCCTCCGTTAGGCTGAAACGCTGATCCACGTTCACCTCGAGAGGATGTGTTGATGTGACTGTGCCATACAGCACCGCCATCGGGTTTGTGCTTCCCACGGCGCTGAGACTGGCTTTTTTGATAATATCCAGCATCACTACTTACACCACCTTCATATTCAGCGACATCGTGTGCGTACCGTCCGAAAATTTATGCGTACACTCATCGATGAGATAAGGCTTCAAGCCTTCTTCTGGAAGATTCACATAGATCGTGTTTCCGGCACGAACCCGCAAATCTCCAATAGCCTCGATCGACAACGTCTGCTGCTCCCTGTTCTTCAGCTCCAGCAAGTTCTGTGCTAACTGCTTCAATTGAGCGGGGTTCATGTTCTCGTCAGCAACCTCATACAGCTGGAGCAGCCCCCACTGGGCGATGTTCTGCCCATGCTGGTAAACATACACGTCCCTCTTCCCCGTTTCCTTGTTGTCCCGCACGACTTTGATGCGGTTGTACGTCTCGTTGTCGATGCTTTTTTTATATGAAAAATCCGTCATGAGGCTGTCTTCTCCCACCGCGAGCATAAGCAGCATGTCGTTAATGTTGGTCAACGTCAGTTCACCGTACTGATCGTAAAACATATAGTACTGCTTGGTCGCGATCAACGTGGCCTCCAGAGCCTTGCAGATCATATCGATCAGTTTTTTGTCCGCTTCCAGCATAGCAGGGATCGTATGGCCGGTATCGGCAAGCGTGCCTGTCTTCAGATTGAAATCCTTGGCAATCTTCCGAATGATATCCTCCACCTTGGCATTCGTGAACCGGTAGGTGTCGTTGCTGGACAGGTAACGCAGCTGGTCATACGCCATCACCTTGACCTCAGCATCCATACCCCACTCCTTGGAAAAAACATAGCCATAAAACAGATCCTTATTATCCTTCCGAAAGCGCACAATGTCGCCGTTTTCCACTTCGAATTCCTTGCTCTGTGCAAGACCATCGTTCACATAGTTAATATCCAGACTCGCTGGCTTCGCCTGACGGCTTGTTTTCCAAGTGATGTCGGTTACGATCTGCCCCAAATCCCACACGCTTCCGTTCTTGCGGTCAATCATCAGTTCAATCATGGCGCCACCTCTTTAGGGAATCTTGAGAACCCGGCCTATAGCCAGCTTCCGGACTTCATGGTCCTTGATTCCGTTCAGTTTTTGGATGTCCGCATGACGGGAACCGCTGCCGAGCAGCTTTTGGGCAATGCTCCACAGGGTGTCACCTTTGGCAACCGTATAGGAGGTTGGTTTTTTGCGGTCATCCGGCCGGTCTTTCTTCTTCACGGCTGCCGCTTTTTTGTCTTTTATCGGTACCACCTTCCGAGCCCCATAAAACACATAGCGTTTGAGCGAAATCGAGAACTCGATATCTTCCGGCGATCCGGACATCGTATTCCAGTTGAAACTTTCGATGGAGGCCGCCATGTTGATGCCAAAAGACTTCATGGCCCGCACCACATTCTTACCGTCCGTACCGCTCAGCGGATCGGGAACGAGCCCCGTCATGACAAAACGCACAGGTCTCCGGCTCTCCATCCAGCCCTTAATGGTATTTACGTAATCGATCGGCAGCTTCAGCTCCTGGTCAGACCCCAGATGGACAAAAGGATACACCCTCCCTGGAAAAAAGCTTTCAAACGAGATTTCCGTCAGCTTCGGATGCAGAATCGCATTCACTTCGCCAAGCCCCGCTACCGTATAGGATTTGCCTTCTCCGCTATCCTTCACGTCAATCCGCTCAGGGTTCACCGGAAATCGGAAAACCTCCTCCTGGTTATTGAAGCTCAGAAAAAATCCATAATCGCTCATGCTACAGATACACCCCCTCGGCACTGGACACAAACTGCTCTTCCAGCGTCCGGTTAATTCTCGACATGATCGTATCCAGATCGGCCCCGGAGTTAATATCTCCTGTTGTCATCTGCACGGTAGGCGTCAGGGTAATCATATTGCTGATCGCATTCACTTCTGCCAGATCACGCATGATTTTCAGATCCTCGCTCGCCACGTCCACCGAGTTATCCACTTTACCAATGGAATCAATGCTTCCACCCGCAGGGGCTACCGGGATTGGGGCCGTTGCCATGGCGGGCATGGACGGAGTTGGGGCTGTTTTTGGAACGGGAACATCGTATCCGGTTTTCCCCATATTGTACTGTTCCAATAATTCCTCGTTGCTCTTGCCCGTGTCCTTAGCTGGCATGAATTGATTTTTGAACTTATCTATAGAGAAATCTTCAATATAGTCTTGCCCTTTATCCTTGAATTTCGTAAAATCCGCCTTATATTCAATCTCCGCAATTTGCTTGGTATCAACGCCAAGAACCTTGCCAAAAAAGCCCGCTACCGCGTTAACACCTTTAATGATCCCGTTAATAACTGAAATGACCGTGTTAACCGTGTTTTGCGCCAGATCGACAATGAAACCAAATACGTTGCTAAATATCTGCTTAAGGCCCATAGTCACCACTTGCCAAGCCCCGAATGCGGCCATCGCAGCGATAACTAAAGAAATGAACAGCATAAGAGGATTAGCCTTAACCACCATATTAAATAATCTCATTGCACCTGCCGCTATATTCGTAACCGTAGCCATCACAGTTTGTGCCGCAGTAAACGCGTAAGCTGATATTCTTCCCATAATCATCCCTGCATTTAACATTGCAAAAAAAACACCCACTAAAACGATAACAGGAAGCAACCCCATAAATATAGTAACCAGATTCCATATAGTGTTACCGACACCAGCAATCGTAGCTTTAATGAATTCCCAGGCTGGAGGGATCATTTGCGCTACCCACAAAAACCCCTCAGCAATTACGGTTAATCCTATGGATATAGCATCAATAAAAGGCTGGAAAGTCCCGTTTTCAAAAGCTGCATTCAACATATCCAGAATTGGCATGATTGCAGCTAATGCGCCACCCCCCATCTGAACAAAAGAATTGTTGACGGATCCCATTAGTTGCTGCCACTTATTAACAGGCGAATCCAGCATGGCATCCATAGCTTCCTGTGTCATGCCTGATTTTTGCAGAAGTTTGTCCATGGATGAAAGAAATGCAGTAAAATTGCCTTTAGATGATATGATTTCTGCATTAAAGCTTTTAATCTGGGAATCAGGAATATTAAAATCTTTAGCTAGAGAGCTGGTATCGCCACGCATCGCACTCATAATCGCCCCTGTTGCATCTTTTGAACTCTTGCCGTCTGTTGATAGTGTGCTCATTCGATCAGCGAAGCCATTTAATTGCGCAATTTGATCTGAGTTTTTAGTCATTGACATGAATGTTAAAGCATTATTTAACGAATCATTAACATCCAACCCGGTTTTTAATGCATTCTGTTTAATGTTTTCGAATATAGCTGAACCTACCTCAGCATCACCAGTCTTAACTTTAAAGAAGTCTTCCGTTACTTGTTCTTTTGCTGCTGGAATAATCGTCATTTTCGCAACAAAATCGGCCGCTTTATATGCGGATTTTAACAATTTAAAAGCATTCCCAAGCTTACTGGCTTTCTTTTCCCCTTGCTCAATCCGTTCATTAAGCTGCTCTTGTTCTGCTGCTGCCTCAGCAATTTGATCAACAGTTTGTTGAAAGCTGTTTTCAAGCTGTAACAGCTGATTGACGATCATTTCATTAGCCAAATTATTTAAGCGCATGAGTGCATCCTTTACACTCGCCATTCCCTCACCCCCTTTTCTACAACCTATCTCCGCTTCCGGACTCGCTCACGCTTCTCCTTCTCCACCCGCATCGAGATCATGGCATAGATGGCGGCCCGTTCCCGGACCGTCATCGCCATGAGCTGGTGAGGAAGGATGTGCAGTTCATGGAGGGCGTAGTACGCATAGTTCGCATCACCGTCGCCCTCTTTAATTAGTTTTTTACGTCATCCACCAGTTCGTTCATATCCCGGTCAAAACCGTTTAGGGCTTGTACCCGCTCGCCAAGCGCGGCAAATTCGCCGGGCAGCAGCATTTTGCGGAGCAGGGATTCTGCACCGAGCACGCCGTATGATTTTTGCAGCTCGCTGTTTTTCAAATCCGGGTAAATAACGCTGGATGCCATCAATTTCGTCATATAGTCATTGGGGTCAATTTCTGGCGTAAATACACCGTTCTTGCCTTTGACCTTACGGGTAGCCGCTTTGCGGCACTCCTGATTCTCTTCCTCCGTGATGCTGCGCAGCTTCCAAGGCACAGGACTCCCTTCAGCATTCTTAAAACGAACAGAGACCACGAATTCCTCTGTGATCTCCGCAGACGACTGCCCAGCAAAAAACATACTAAAATCACTCATATTCCTTCCTCCTCATTCAATGTTAAGTATTAGGCCAATGGATTAAACGGCGTCTCAATCCGCACATTCTCAAACGTGAAAGCTACTTCTTCCTCCAGCGCCTCCGCTTCGGTGTCGAGAGAAGCCATAATCACGCTGTCGAGGTTGACCCCTTCCAGAATCACCGTCTGACGCCCCGTCGACGAGCCCGGATCCTCGTTACGCACTTCGATCATGAAGTAAACGTCTTTGCCTGTCTGGATATATTCCATCATCAGCTCGCGGAACAGTGAGGTCACATAATAAATGGTCATCGTGCCGCTGCCCTTCCAGCCAATGGCTTTATGCTGTACGGCGCGCTGGCCCATCGTTTTCAGCTCGGCTTTTTCCTTCTCCACCGTAGCTTCCAGTGTTTTAATGTAGAACATTTCCTCCATACGGTCGCCAATTTTGACGAATGCCTTGCCCTCTTGCCCGGAAATCGTGTCGTTTGCCCGCAAAAATGCCATCTTAGACCACCTTCACTTTCATGTATACTTTTTCAATCGCATCCACTGGCTGTACCTTAATGTCCACAAACAGCACATCGCCTTCTGTGCCCGGCGTCACCACAATATCCTCGTTCGCATCGAAATTCTGGATGGCCCCGATATTCTGCAGAGATGCAAAATACGCCGCACATTCCGCCCAGAACAGCGTCCGGCCATCTACATTGTTGTCTACCTTACCGATATAAGACTTCTCAAAAATGAGCTTTAAGTCATTCGCAATGCCATCCAGCACGCGGACCACCCGATTTTTAGAAAAATGCCGCGCTTTGGCCGGCTCAATCGAGGTAAAGCTATTAATATCCTGCTCCACCACGGCCTTGCCGCCGCTGTAGTTGAACAGAAACTCGCCCTTCGTGAGCGCCGTTTCAATCTCCGTATGGCTCAAGCGAACATCGGTATCCACCGCTTCATCGTAAGCCGCGTACGTCAAAGATTCATTGACTGCTGCCGCTGCCGTGGCGCCAGTGACCCAGGCAACTGCCTTCACCTTGTCCACGACAGTGCCGTCGGTGAGAACAACGCCGTTTTTTACGCTGATAATACCTTCATAATCTGCAGCCGAATAATCAGACAGCACAGTTTGAACCTTCTTGCCTTCCTGCTCACGAAGACGCTTAACGAATGCGGTATACAGAGACTTGAGCGTTGGGTCACCCGACAACAGACCTACAGTCTGGAAGTCTTGGACCTCAAGCGCGGCAAGGAAATCCACATGCTCTTGGTTCGTTACGGTGCCGTTCGCGCCTCCTGTGAGAGCAAACCCAGCCGTTGCAGTTAGATCACCAGTATCCGGTGCGAAAGACACGTACAAGTTAGGTTCCAGCTCGGCCGCACTGGCTACAAGCTGTTTTTCTACGACTTTGCCGCTGAGCAGAGTACTGACCACAAACTTGCCAGGATCATCCACGGCGTTCTCAACAACGATCTGGATGTCATTCCCACGTTCGCCGCCGTAAAGAGCAGTTGCTTTCAGTCCGGCAACAGAACCTGCAGCTTGAGTGCCGCTATTTAAGCGGTACAACAGAAGCGTGCCAGCACGCTTAAGTACTTCTTTTACCGAGAGCAACTGTGGTGATGTGATATCATAACCCAGCACCTCAACCAGATTGGTACCTGGTTTGATCGTCAGGATTTTATGGGGCTCTCCCCATGGAAGGGTCAAGCCCAACGCCGCAATCCCCCTTTCACCTACGCGCCCAATCGGCTGCTCCTGCGATGAGATTTGGGTGTATACGCCTGGTCTTACTTTGTTAGGTGTTGTCCATGTTCCTCCGGCCATTTAGATGACCTCCTTTTTCAAAAATGTGGTTAATTGGTCCTTCGCTTGCTGTACGGTGTACGTCTTGCCCTCTTCGAGAATGGCGTTCAGCACATCCTTCTCGCGATTACTGAATTGATTGGATTGTGCCAACTGTTGCTTGTTGAACGCTGGTGCTGTTTCTTTTTTACTCATTTCAATCCGCCTCCCTGTTTCAATGTTTGCATCTTCATGTCGGTCTCTTCCTGATCCGTTGTCATCTGAATGACATACTCTGCGCGAAAATATCCTTCTCCCGTTGCCCCATCCTTCCCAGTTGGCCGCTCCCACGCCACTGAGGAAGCACGACATGGTCGACCGCCAACATCTAGTGAAGTCAACGCTTCTAGCATTTCGTCCATGATCGTTGCCACTGGCTTCCCTTCCATTGGTCCGTAAGAGATGTGGAAACGAAAACGAGCCGCATATCGACTTGTCGATATCGGCTCGAACTCGGCTAGGGTTAGTTCAGTTAGGAAGTATGGGGCTGGTGGTAATGATGCCGCATCCTCTTTAGAGATGAGGGAGATGTCTATAAATTTCATTTGTAAGACGCTTTTCAGAGAAGTTTGCATTTGCTGAACAATCATATCTATTGTTCCTCTCTTAAATGAATGTCTGCCTGTCCTTTATTCAATTTGATACAGAAAAAAAGCGGGACCACTCTAAGGCATGAGTTAATATTATTTTGTCGGTACAAGATCCGGACAGATAACATATGCATAACCCAGAACCTTTTCGTGATCATCTGGCTGCATCAGGTAAGTTGAGACGACTTGATCAATAGTGCCCTCGCCCTCATTTACCCGAGTAATGCAGGCATTAGCTACGACTCGCACCTGAAAATCTTTAAGCATCAGCAATCACCTTCCCTCTCCCTCATGAAAATAGGATCTCGGTAAGCGTCATTTCGACGTCCGAAACCCTATTTTTCAATGTTTCGTTTTCTGTTTTCAGGGAGGTCAACTGCTCCGTAAGCGGCGGTTGTGGCTCTTGAGGCGTCTCTGGATCGGTCGGATCAGGATAATTAAACAAAGGCTTAAGTGTTCCCAAGTCAATCCGTGTTATTACTCCACCTTGTGCATAATCTTCAGCATACGCCCCATACTCTAACTGTATCATCCCCACTGTCTCCGGTACTCGTTCATGCAAGGAGCGGTACGTCTCAAAATCCTGCTCCAACGTGGTTTCCACTACCCACCCGGTTCGCTCTCCTGTATCTTGAATCACTTCACCTGTCGCTTTCAGATAATATAGGCGTCTACCTATTGCGTTATTCAATGTGCCCAAGCCTCCCAGTAAATCTGATTATTTCGCCAATTGTAATTTTTAACCTCAAATCCGTTATTTCTGATGAGATTATCTGTAAGGGCACTCCCAAACCCTGACATCCCCCATCCGTCATTAGTTGTATCCGGGGTAATAAAACCATAGACGCGACGGATTGGTTCGTCGAAGAGAAAACAAGCAGTAAATCTGCCCTCGTCGTTAGAATATTGACCGTACAGTTTGACCATTTTGGGTCGAAAGGCCAACCCACTGACGTACACTTGCCCCTCCGAAGCATAAAGACTGCCCCCCGCATACTTGGAAACCTTAATCATCCAGATTTTTTGGGCAAGGACGGCATTCGAATCATTCGCCGTAGCCAATACACCTTTAGCGGTAATCTCATTGGCTATGACTTGCTTTTCGACTGTGGTCATACGTTCCAAAGTGCCTTGAATGCCAAGGATAGCTGTATCTTTAGGTATGTTTTCAGGCTTTAGGGTTGGTGCCGGGGCAGTTACCCACGTTTCTCCATTATAAAATCCGTGTGGAGGGCGGATAAAGACCCGATCCCCAGCCCAAACAGTTGATTCAAGTCCTGGCATATGATTGTTTTCAGCGCTTCGGTTCGGCATCTGACCCGGTTTTTTAACACCATCGTCGTACCCTGAGTATCCCGCGACAAGCATGTTCGGATCGAGCACTGCGTCTGCTGTATCAACTACCGTAGATTTTCCCGCCACACCGAAAATATTGACACCTGATCGAATATTACCCGATGTAAGATCAGGGTCATACGCTTGGATAGTTACCTGTGAACCAGGCGGGTAATAACCACTGTCTATATCAACGTATGTGTCAACGTAGGCGTCCCCGTCTGGATTCGACCATAATCCGGGTTTAAACTGATTTCCTCTCTTGGGCATAGTGCCCGTCATTAAACCGTCTTCCCCCGGAAACGTTTTACCCTCTAACACATCCCCCGGTGCTGCTGTTCCTACCTCACCCCCTTCACCCTGTAAAATAAAAGCCTGACCATCATATACCAATGTGTAGACGCCATCCTGCTTAAAACTGGCAGAACTGCCGCTTGTTTTAAGCACTGGTTTGGCCCCCAAACCATTAACGTTGAGCATTGGGGCTCCGGTGCTTGCAACGTTGATCTTTACTGTAACTCGAATCCCAGCTGTAAGGCTCGCCGGGGCAGGCTTTAGATTAACCTCATATTCGTTCGCTTTAGACTGAGTCGTTACCCCGTATCCTCCTGTTCTCCCCACAGCCTCATCAACCTTATCCCAGTTCTCATTCAGCATCGTCTCGATGTTAAAGGTCTCATTGCCATCCACCATCGGGTCTTTCTTCAACAATCCTAAATTCGGTGTGTTACTGGACAACTCAAACACCTCCTGCAAATTTGTTTAATGGCGTTTGGCCCATGTCCAACAGGGTCATCACGTCATGAATATCGCGTATCAGCAAGTAGTTGAACGCATACGCCACCGCCAGATGCGCCGGCTTGATCTCCTCGATCGCAGCCTTCAGATCCTCCAGATTCGGCGGGATGCCGAGCGTATCCACGAATTTAACCGTGAAGCCCCATTCCTCGGGCTGAAAAGATACCTCAACCGTGCCGCCATCGTAAGCTTCCGCCACATTTTTCACGAGCGCACCGGAGAAGGTTCCCGCTCCACGCAGCTTGGACTCCAGCACCGCCCGCCGCTGCTCAATCGGCTTGTTCCGGTCGGTTGGAATGCCAAGTTCCATTTCCCAGCGCTCCAGGCCCCAGGTCGCTGTACGGACAAAGAACTGATCTGCGGCTGAGTTCAGCGCTTGGTAAAGCGCGTCCAGTTCGCTGCCCTTGGCATCCATATCGGCTTGCATGACGCGAGAGGTCTCGTAATAAGCCGGAAGATAAGAAAACAGCTCGCGACCCCGCAAGCTGTTCATTCGGGCATTATTCACTTACGCTCACCGTCCCGAGCACCGCTACCTGACCGGAGCCAATTTCGATATTTTGCTGCTCGGTGTGGCCGTTAATCGTCAAATCCGAGTAGTCGACGATAATCGGAATGTCCAACAGTACGGCGGCAATACGAGTGTATCTTACCAACGGATCTTTCCTATTAAAAGCGATCTGCTGTAAATACGTGCGAACGCCGTCCTCGATCAGCTTCCGGATTTCTTCCATCGTCGAAGGCTGCTCCAGCGTGCGCTGCACTTTTACGGAGATATCAATCGCCACTTCCGCCGCAGGCATCACGGTGATAACCGGACCCGCTGGGGCAACGCCTTCGCCCTGTCCATCCTGGGACGGGTCAATGTACTGCTGAACGGCATCCACGATATCCTGGCTTGCCGCACGCTTGTCCGTATCTATGAGATACAGCCCGACGGTACCGGGCCCTTTCCATAACGGTGCCACTTCCACGCCGCCAACTCCGGCAATTTCACTGGCCCACTGCCTGTACTGCGCCTTATTGCCGCTGGTTCCCTGACTTCTGACCTTTGCGTAAAAACGCTCCAGGAGCGACTGATCACTTTCGGTATCCGTCCCGCTCCGCGTGGGTTCCGGGTTCGTAACCGATGTCACACCGCTGACTGACGTCATCATGAGCTGGATGACGCCTGCGGGAACATTGCCATTACTGCCCGGCGTGACAGCTCGGATCGGCGCCGCACCTGTACCCAAGTCACTCAGCGTAACGCCTGATGTGGTCACATACTCCACGGAGGATTCGCCGGAGCCCTCATCGGCTGGCGTAGCGACATAGGTTCCGGCAGGCACGGTTGTCCCTGGCTTCCCCGTAAACAGAACGCTGCCGGACGAAGCGACCGCTTCCCGCCTAGTAATCCCATGCTCTGCCGTCCTCAGATCGAGTTCAGCGGACCGAATATCTGGACGATCGCTTGCCACCGTGCTTGCAAAGCCTCGACGCAGCAGCTCCTGTGCCCACAAGGCTGCCTCAGACAGCATAAATGCCACCGGCGCCTGCGCATCCCAAATAAAAGAGCCTTCCGACTTGTCGATGTCCGAAGGCACTTTGTTCAACATGCGGTTCATAATGTTCTCTTCCGTCTGATCCAACAAATATAACGGCAAATCTGCCATCAGATCACCACGCTTTCTATAATTTCCGTCTCATCCCGAACGCTCGTAATGCGGCAGCTGAAACGGCAAGCTTCTCCTGCCCATTCAAAAAGGAACTGATCCACGCTCTCCGTCCGCGCGTCTGCCAGCAGCGTCTCGGTCACCATGCGCTGAATTTCGCTCTCTTGCAGAGATCGGTCATAGCCTTTGCCGACCAGTTCCTCCAACTCGCTGCCATAATCGCGCGTATAGATCAAATGACGGTAACGCGGCGTGCGAATCGCTTTTTCGCACCAGATGACCCAGCCCTCCTTCTCGTCCGCAACCGGAATCTTCCGGGTCGGGGACATCACGAACTCGCCAGCTTCAAAATCATACCGCCAGCTCCGTCCAAAAACAGCCCCGTCTCCTTCCAGTACCTCCGGATCGGTCGCATCCGTCCAGATCATGTCATCGCCTTCCGGGAATAAATTAGCCACCACTGCTCACCACCTTGCATACGACCACCACGTCGTTACCGCTGTTGACCCGAACGGCGAGCACGCGGTCTCCCGGTTTCAGGCCTTTTCCCAATTCAAAAAGGGTATCTTCAACCTCGTTCTCTTCGGCATCAAACGTCATGTCCTGCTGCTGCCCCCCCAAAGTCACGGTGCCCTTTGCCGTATAACGGGGCAAGGACAGCATTCCCGGCAGCTCCGCTACCATATAGTCCTGCAGCTCATGCTTGAAATCATCCAGCTTGAGTCCGGTCGAGGTAATCGTGCCGAGCACGGCCCCTACGCCGCCCATGGCTTGACGGGTTTGCTTATTCATTGAGGCGTATAAGGAGGACGCCAATTGTCCATAGGGGTCTTTATTCAAGGTAAAACCTCCTTTTTACATCGTCATAACTCCCCAGCTCCAGCATCATGCTCCCGGGATTCCCCAGCTCCCGGCTGACAGAAATCACGAGCAATTTCATCGAGCCCAGCATGACAGCATCTCCGGCGCGAATCGTATTGATATCGGGTGCATTCAGGGAGATCGTCTCCCGGATCCCTCTCAGTTTGCTTCGGGCCAGCTGGCGGGCAGCCGCAGGCGACTTCACTTCATCATCCTGAATAATAGCCTGGAGTTGGCCATATTTTGCGATATCCTTCTCCTCAATGGCCATGACCTTGGAAGGAACCTCTTTCCCGGTCTCGCTTGCGGCTGTCGCCAGCACCTTGACCTTGGTCGCCGCGCCCTCCAGCGTCCGCGATTGCGTAGTATCCGTGATGGCCTCCAGAATGTACACCTCTTTATTCGTTCCTAACTCATACAGCTCAAGCCCTGAAGAGATCATTCGCGGATGATACAGCTTGCCGCCGGCTTTGGCCGTCTCCCGCAGATCAGCGAACATGCTCGCATAAATCGACTGCGTCCGGTAAACGGAACGCCCCAGTTGCTTCTCGGTATCCGGCAAAACCGCAATTTTCAGGTTCCAGTCCGCTGCGTACTTTTTGAACCGCTGGGTAGCGGTCTGCTTCGCCGGAAACAGATATTCATCCTCCGATTTGTCCAGATATACCGTCCGATCGTACAGCGTGAGGGTCATCCGCTTCACCCCGTTATTCGAGGTTTCTACTTCCCACACGACAGCCGGGTGCAGCAGGGGGACATAATCCTTCTTGCCGTAAGGAATTCCGCTGATCCGGATCGCCATTCCAGGCGAGATTGGCGGTATATCCGGCGTTACGACCAGATTGACGGTTCCCTGATAAGCGACTTGTTCAAGCGAATCCCGTAGACTGATAGCTTCCACCAGGGGGGATAAATCGTATTGATCCTGCAAAATCACCTTATAACTCATGACAGCACCAGCTTCTGGCCAGGCTTGATGGCGTTCGGATCTTTACCGATCATCTTCTGATTCAGCTTGTAGATCTGGTTCCATTTCGAGCTGTCCCCGAGCTCCAGCTTGGCGATTTTGGAAAGCGAATCCCCTGCCTTCACGGTGTACGTCTTGTTCTGTTCCTTCATGTCCGCCCGGGGCTTTTTATTCGTTCCAGATGCCCCGCTGCTGCCAGCCGTTTTGGCTACCTTCATTTCGCTCCATGTCCGGAGCGTGATGTCAAAATACACATCCCCGACCTCCCCGCCACGGAACGTGGACTGATGGGAGGCGATGTACACCGGCACGTTCACCGCCGTCTTGGTAATGACGAATTGCAACGGCGTTTTATATGCCAGAAACTCGTTAAGTTTATTCATCGCGGTTTGCGGTTTAATATGATTCTTCTTCTCACCTTTGCAATAAGCTGCATCATACTCTTGTGGAAAAAATGAAGAGAATGATATCTCTTTAATCCGATTGCCTTGCGGAAAATCAAACTCCCCATAGTTGAGAATCGTAGCCGTTTCCAGGCCTTTTTGGCGTGAAATGGTCACCTCTTCGGGATTGACCGGAAATAGGAACGTCATGCCTTTTCCGTTCTTCAAAAGAAACTCCACCTTGGCCCCCTCCTTTCTGTATGGATGCCTTCGGACCGACTTCATGCCTGCTGTTAACCATCAGCTTCAATAGGCCATCGGAGTCGGCTTCCGGTTCTGCGCCGCTTTGCTGAATTCGGCTCTCAGCCGCTGCCCGATCTGAAGGATTAATCCTTCCACATCGATCGGATGCTCCTCATGCACCGTAACCTGCACCGCTCCTGGAGGTAGATTGTAGTTCACGGATGTCTCCGTTTTGAAGTCCGTCAGCAAGCCGGATATCGAACTCATCTGCTCCGGACTGATCTGAACGATCTGAGGCGACATCGTCTTCCCTGTAAAAGCTTGGTTTTGTGCAGCACTTGCAGGGGGGCCAAAAGTTCCACTGCTTGAAGAATGGCTAGGCGGCACGTATGAGCCGTATGTCGAAATCGATGATCGATCAGGTAAAAGCGGTGTACTGACATAAGTGGGAGCAGCATTTGGAATTATTGGTCCTTGAACAGCGACTGCCGTTGAATTAGAAGGTGGTGTCTTCGGAACATCCTTCGGTTGAGCAGCTTCCTTATCTTTTTTTCCGAAGGAAAACGCGTTGGAGAACCACTTGGATACCTTCTCCTTACCTTCTTTCAACTTGTCACCAATGCCGGTAAAGGCGCCGCCCACCTTCTCACCAATAAAGCTTCCTACGGTGCCGCCGAGCGTTGAACCGATCATCGTACCAGCAACCGGGATCACGGATCCGATGATCCCCCCGATCGTACTTCCTATACCTCCACCAACGGCAGAGCCTATGGCTTGATTACGTTCTTTTCCGGGTTCGGCAGAGGCGATTGCGGTCGCATCGGCTATAAAACTTAACGGGCCGAGTGCACGTTTACCAAGACCCTTCATCAAGCCGGAACCTAGGCCCTTTTTGCCTGCATTTTTTACTGTACTTGCTCCAGGGCTACCGTCAGCTGCCTGTTTTATTGCATCTGACCCTGCAGCGGTCTTGGCAGCACTCGTCATGCCTCCGGAAACGATGCCGCTGCCTCCGCCACCTCCAAACATATTTTTGGCTCCATCCCAGACCAATTTAAGCCCATTCACTGCCCCTTGTCCTAACATGCCAGCAGTTTCTACAAAGTCACCTGATTTTTCGGCTATATTACGAATCCTTCCCCACCTCGATAGAGGCTTACTTACCTGTTTAGCTTCGGGAGAAGCTGTGTTTTGTCGGGGTGGAAGTCCCTTATTTTGGCCATCCTTTTTATCTTTATTAGCTATAACAGTTTTTTTCTCGGCGGGTTTATTTTCAGTGGCTTTAGTTCCAGTGGGTTTTCCAGTGCCTTTAGTTCCAGCGGGCTTATTTTCAGCAGTTTTACTCCCAAAAGCTCCCCGCATGTCTTTGTATTTACCTTTCAACTGAGCTCCGCCTCGCACAGCTCCCCCCCACATGGCTGCTTTGACAAAAAAATTCAGAGCAGTATCCCATCCAGATTTTTCTCCACCACCGCCACCTCCAAAATCAAGCGATCCAAGCGTACTCGTAAGCTGATTCAACGCCCCGGTATTCGTCTCCAGCGCCTGTATTAACGGAGAAAAATCAAGTCCTGCCGCCCGCAAATCCACCTGAACGCTCGCTTCGATTTGCTTCTGCACGCTTACATTCAGATTCGTATCAATCTGCTTCTGCACGTTCAGCTTCACATTTGCCGAGGCCTGGATGACTTGCGACCTCACCCGCTGCATTTTGGCCAACAGGTTGTCCAGACCTTTCGAGGCGCTGTCCTTCAGCACAATTTCAGGCGCCATGCGGGTACGCCCGATTCGCATGACGCGTCCCTGGATCCGCTCAAAATAACGCTCCATCGCCCGCAGCTCGCGGTTGGCCTTGATCACGTTTTTCGGATCGATGACCAGATTCATGCGGTAGTTCATGGCTTCAGCCATTTCATTTCACCTCCTGTTCACTTCAAACTCTGACCGGCCATGCCCTCGATCTCCTCCTGGGAGAAAGCGAGCAGCAACAGGCGCTCGCCTCGCGGGAGCCGCCAAAAATCTCCGGGACGAAGGTGATGCCGGACCCACAGATGATACAGCATCGTCGTCATTCCCCCGGAGCCAATCAGTTTTTTAGGTCAGCAATCTCGACTCCGAAGCCGGACAGCTCCAGCACTTTATCGCCTACGGCATCCAGCTCTCCGGCCAGCAGCATGCGGCGAACCGCCTGCTCTCCGCCCGACAGCTTCAAGCGGCTTGTAATCCGCGGATCGCCCCAGCCGCTAAGCGTCAAACCCTTCACCGACAGACTGCTCGTGGCCTCGGAAATCAGCAATGCATTAAACGTTTCCGTATCCACCTTCTCATCCACCGCACCTTTTACCGTACGGCGAACGGTGCAGCGCTCGCGGATGCTGTCAACCTTGCTCGAAGTCAAACCCTGCAGCACCATCTTCATATCCAAGCGCTTAATGCGAACCGTTTCCTCCGGCAGCTTCTCGGCTGCCTCAAACAGGCTGTCCAAAATTTGCTCTTCGCTCATGTTCTCATGTAAGCTCATGCGTATATCCCCTTTGCTCATTAAATAATAGATTCCATTTCCTATTGCAGCGGGCGATGCTCGCCCGTATGAGGTACACCATCCCGGGCGAACCCCCGCTTTTTGACATACTCAAGCACCGCTTAAGCAGAAACCTCTTAATCCCCCTGAATCGGGTCCAACAGTTCGTACCCCTCAAAGGTAAAAGAAGTTTCCTCCTGCACTTCTTCACCGGCTGTCCAGTTAGCCAGCTGGATTTTGTCCGGCATGCAGCGGATCAGGCGAACACGCTCATGACCGTAGGACTCGGGATCATCCAGCTTGGAGATGATATCGAATTTGGTGAAGCCACGGGCGATCATATCGGAAGTGACCTTGTAACCGCTCATCGTGCCGGTTCCTTTTTTGCTGCCGTTTTTGTGCACCGTCCAGTCATTGCCGACCAGCTTCAGCTCGCGCTTCTCCAATTCCACGCTGGCTTCCAGCTTGTTAATATGCGTCTGCCAAACCCCGTCAATATACGCCTGGCCGTATGTCCCCATAATGACTCTTGAAGCATCCAACATGTTAAGTTCCTCCTCGATTTCTTTAAGTTTTTATAAGAAAAATGTTGATCAGCGTTCTAGTTATTGCACGTAAAATGTACCGAACAGCTGCTCCATCACGTCGGTCAGCTTCACATTCCACTGCAGGAAGACCTGATCCGGCTCCGGCGTGTTCACGGCGGAATCGCCATAGTACGCCGGATCGAGAATGACGTCGTAACCGTCCGGCTCGATGACATTGCTCAGCGACAACGAAGCGAGGTATTCCTTCACGGCGCCGATCAGCGCCAGACGGCCTTCCTCCGTGTTGTTCACCTTGCCGATGTAAGTCTGTTCCGCGGCCAGCTGCAAATCCGCATGAATCGCATCCATTACGCGGATGGAACGGATTTTTTTCCAGGCATTGTTTTGGCCTTCCGCCGGATTCACCAACGTGTTGATGCCGCGCAGCACCTTCACCTGACGTCCGTCATAGAAAAGCACGAACACGCCGTTGCGTACAGCCTGCTCTTGCTCGGAGCGCGTCCAGCGGCGAGTCACATCTTCGAATGGCGTTACCGCATATGTAGCGGACTGGTTCAAACGTTGACCGGCAATAAGCCCGGCCACATAAGCAGCCGTCTGGGCAGAACTATAGTTCACGCCGGACAGGCGAACCCCCGTACCTACATTGATAATCCCTTCATGGTTCAATGCAAGCGACCTGGCTGCCGCCAGTTTGGCTGCATCCTTGGAGGTATCGTCCGCAGCGCTGCCGCCGAATACGGCCATCACGCCGCGTCCTTCTTGACGAAGACGCTTCACCCAGGCCGCAAAGCTCTGCAGCAGAGCCATATCCGCAGCATAATCCAGCGCAAGTACGTTGAATTCCTGGCCTTCGACCGCATCCTGCATCTCGATATAATCTGCATTCGTCAGGCCGCCGTTGCCGCTTTTGCCTCCGGACAGCACAGCTCCGTTCACATCAGCAGGAACACCGGCCGCCTCCAGTGCGGTAGCCGTTACCCAGAGGTTCTCATCGTCTTCATTGATCTGCGCCGCAATCGACGCTGCTGTCCCGTCCAAGCTTGTATAAGTACCAAGCAGCTTGGCGCCTTCATAGAGGCGAAGCTCCCGTGCTGACGGGTCGATCAGCGACGGCTGCACGGTTACGGAGAAGCCGTTGCCTCGACTGCCCGGATATTTCGCCTGCAGCTTCAGCACGTCGGAAGGCGTGGCTTCCGCATTTTGCAGCGTTACGCTAGCCGCTGCCGCCGTGCTATCTGCCAGGCGATAAGCCAGCAGCTTCTTCGGACCGCCAAGCAAAGCCAGATAGAGCGTTTCGTAAGCCGTTGCCCCATCCTGGCTATCCGCAGAATACACCTCGGAAATCGCGAACTCGCTGCCGATCTCCACGAACTCGCGCACCGGGCCCCAATTGGCTTTAACGGGCACGACGACCGTTCCGCGGGATCCGCCCTGAATAGCCGACGCGGCTGCCGCCTTGAAATTCATATACAAACCCGGAAGTACCGGTTTATTTGTGCTTTCCCATGTTCCACCTGCCATGATTAGACCACCTTCGCTTTCATAAATTGTTGGATTCTTTCTTTGACTTCGGTTACCGTGAACAGCTCTCCGTCTGTCCCATACATGGCACCTGCGAGAACTTCCGCCCGAACCTCGAACAGTTCCTTGGCGTGTGTTTCGAGTTCATCTAGCGCATATCGCGGAGCGTTGATACTGCGAGCTTCTGTCTTGATTGTTTTTTTCACAGCCATTGTGACCACCTCACTTTAAAATTGGATGAACGTTAATGCGCCTGATCAAGGCGGCTTCCTCCGGTGAACTCATCTTCCGCTGCGCTAAGGTTAGCTTCAGCTGCCCGTCCAGAATGGGATCGGCCTGCATATCGGAGGAAATCTCCGCAACGGATAAATAGCGGCGATTCTGCGAATCCAGCATCAGTTGGACCTGGGTGCCAAGCTCCTCCACCAGCCTTGCAGCCGTGAGCTGCTCGTCCGCGGAATCAAGAGCGGCAATATGCCCGGTAAAGGTTTTGCGAACCTCGAACATCGAAGCGCCCGCCATCTTGGTCTCGCAGCCCGTCATCCGCCATAGTACGGCGTGATCTTCCCGTCCCGCCGGCCATGCCGTATGATAGATGCGCCAAGGATCACCCAGCACATCTTCTGTCCAGGCTGTCAGCGTATGCAGCCATTCGTCGGGTTGTCCGGTGGAACCGGCCCCGGATGCCTGCGGCATATAGACGCCGAATCGCATGATCCGGATCATTTTGCCTGAAACAGAATCGAACTTGTCGGCTTCCGGCACACCCAAATAATGCAGCTTGAATGCTTTCCCATCAGCTCCGATAACCCGCTTGCGATGAAGTCCCGGGATTAGAAGTTCCACCAAGCGATCCAACTGAAGCAATTCGGAACGATCCGCATACAGCTTCAACCGCACCACCTGCCGGTACCCTGCCCATGAAGATTTCCAGACGTCCTCGCCGAGCGTGATCACAGCATAAAAAGGCTCGCTTACCCCATCCGGCGGATGTACGTCATATATTTGGTCTTCAAGCTCCGGAACGATATCTAGAGCGGCCTGCTTAATCGCCCCTCTCATTCCGCAGATAGCCGAGTGGCTTCCGGTCGTATATAGGTTAGCCAGCTTCTTACGACGGTCACATGCTTGCGCAACACGGCCCCCTCCTTTCTAATTCATATAGGGATCGGAAATGAAGAAATCAAAGCCTAAAGCCGCAGCAAAAAACCGGTCCTTCTTGAGGCCGGCTCACATCTACACTGTGTGTGTTCGGTATGCTCTGTTTAACTTCATTTCCGATAATACAATCTTACACCCCTAAATCGGATGCGCTGACGTCTTATAGGACGGATAATGCGGAACTTTAAGTGGAATGTCGGCGGAAAATAGTACGAACTCATGTTCGTATTTTATAAGTCCTCTTGGTCTCTATCTCAGGCAACATCGCCCTCGACTTGAAACAGAAAAAAAACCGGAGGGCCTCCATTCTGAGGTCCTCCGGTTTTGGCTCGTTTTGATTATTCACGCTCGGCGCTTATCAGCTCATTTTGCTCTTTGCGACTTTCTCCAATTCCTGCAGCTTCAGCAGCCCCCTGTCAGCTAAAGCCAGTGCCAGTTTATAGAAGGCTCGGGTGCGGATCTTGGTATACGTATCCTTGCTGACCGGCGGTTCGAGGATATGGTTGTACACCTTGTAATCAAATACGTCGTCTTGTTTCATATACCGTTCCCGAATGAGAGTTTGTTCCCGGTCGCCAAGCCGTTCCACGATCGACTCGATGATCTCGCAATACTGCTTCCTGGCCGCAGGCATATCTACATTATATATGGCAACCGCTGCCGTTTGATCCGAGGTAACGTTGGTCGGTCCGTGAAATCGTTCCGTGTAGGATGCGGTCACGCTCGTCTCCCTGACTTCAAATGTAATGGTTTTATAGATACGATATTTCTCGAATATCGCTTCAACAGCATTTTGGGTCTTTCTGCGATCCAATTCCGGTAAAAATGGATTCATTAGGAAACACTCCCCTTTGGATTGTCATTGTCGAGGTTTAATTTGCCATTTGGCAGAAGGTTGTCTCATTTCAAGTGTTCGTATCTTGTTCGTATTTTTTCATTAATATACCACTATTTGGAGACCGGCGTAAACCTTCAAATAGGCGAACTATTCATGGGAATATGGATCATACCTTTCATATTCTTGCCTTTTGGCAATAATTCTTTCTTTTATTTTACCTGTTGGCAAAGGAGAGGGATATGTTTATACTATATGTAGATGTTTTAGATGGACTATGGTGAGGAGTGGCCGGAACGTGGATCACATATTTGGATCATACTTGAAAGAGATGAGGGAGAATAAAGGCTGGAGCATCAATCAGCTGGCCCAGGCCGCCGACATCAGCGGATCACAAATCTCCCGGATCGAGAATGGGCTGCGGGGCATACCCAAGCCGCAAACGCTTCGCAAAATGGCGGAGGCACTCGAGGTTCCCTATGAAGAGCTGATGAATAAAGCAGGTTATCTGCAGCAGGATGCTGCCAAGCATGAAGACATCTCGGCTCCCGCTTGGGCAACCTCCAGGGATAAACGGGATTTCAAGAAAATGCTTGAGGATGACGGTGAGCTCATGTTTGACGGCGTCCCTCTGAACGAGGAAGACAAGCAGCGCATCAAGGATGTCTTGACCGGACTGTTCTGGGAAGCCAAGCAGATGAACAAACGCAAGAAATAATTCTATATGATAAGGAGCTACATACCGATTACAACGATTCAACCAAAACCAATATTGCAGGTGAACCGGCATGGATGATCATTTACAACCCTTAATCCGTCAGCTGATCAAAAAACATCATACCAACTGCCCTTTTGAAATTGCGACTTCCTTGGGCATACATATTAGATTTGCAGATTTAGGCCAAACGACCAAAGGGCTGTATTTCCGTAAGCTAAGGCGGAGATTCATCGTCATCCACAATCAGCTGCCACCGCCATGGCAGCGTTTCGTATGCGCGCATGAGCTCGGGCATGACCGTCTCCATAAGGGAATCAGCCGCTTTTTTCTGGAGGAGCATTCCTATTTCAGTCCGGGCAAACTGGAGCGGCAAGCGAACCGCTTTGCCATTGCCCTATTGACGGCGGGTCTGGCTCCCGGACCGGGTGAGTCCTTACACGAGTTCTATCTACGAGCTGGCATTCCACAAGAAATGCTATATTTTTTTAGATTTTAAACGAACATATATTCTTGATTTGTAGTAAAGGCTTCCAGATGGCTAGCTCCCACCTACGAGCAAAAAAACAACCCGCTCTTGACATGACGTCAAAAGCGGGTTTCTATGCAATCCTCTTTTAGAGAAGAGTTCATCCAAGAGGTTAGCAGCAGGGGCAGACGGCTGTTCTATTGTTAGGTCCACTATCCTCCGTTCAAAGCGGTTCAAAGATGGCTACCTGTCGTTTGCCCACCTTCACATGCTGAATCCGTTGAAACCGGTCATGCTTTAATTTTTGCCCTTTATCGGATATGACCGCAACCACGGAACGGGCAGGGTCCAGGATGGAATGAATGCCGTTAAAGAAATCCTCCACCGGCTCATTGCTTTCGCCATCCCAGCTAACCAGGTCACCATAAGGGAGATCGGTCATGACGATATGGATTCCCTCGCAGGATGCCAGACTCTCCTCCGATTGAGTTATATCAGCTTGAAAACAAACCGTCTCTTCCACACAGGACGACCTAAGCAGCTCCTTCAATCGGCCAGCGCTTTGCAGTGCATCCTGGTGGGACGGCTTATGATACAACGCCAACAATTCTTTCAATTGTTCCGTGCGTTGTTCCAGCCCCTCTTCACGGAGCAGCGACAGGTTCTTCCGGGCTATTCCAAGCACCTCCGCGTTAATGTCGGAGCCGATCACGCGATGAATGCGCTGCCCGTGCAGCAGCCCAACCACCGTTAACAGATACGCGCCGCCGCAGCAGGGATCGAACAAGGTATACGGCCCGTGTACCCCTTTTTTCTCCAATAGTTGAAAGCACCGCTGGGCAATCTCACTGGCTAGTCTGACAGGAAACGAAGTCGTTCCCTGCGCATTATACAGAACCCGGCCGCTGGCGAAATCCTCATAGCTGCGCTGGGCTGATTCATAGATATATTCCATTCGAACGATTCCTTCCATCCGGCTAACGCCTGAGTAATATCAAATAATCCAAATACAGATTAACATCCCTAGGCCATATATCAAAATCCGCATGGTATATCTGCCCTGCTGCCCGCTTTTACTTATCCAGATGGGACATATAATCAAACGCCGTCGTGCCGTACACATTCTTGAAATGTCGATTCAAATGGGCAAGATCCGTGAAGCCGCACTGGGTAACGGCCTGATATACATCCCGGCTGTCCTCGATCAACTGTTTGGCGTGCTCCACTTTGCAATTCAGATAATACTGATACGGAGACAGACCCGTATTCGCTTTAAAGGTACGGATGAACTGATACTTCGACATCCCGAACTCCCCGCTTAATTCGTCCAAACGGAGAACATGCTCCAGATGATCCTGCATCATATTTTTCGCCTTCCGCGTAAACATACTGTCCTTCCGGCTATCAGGATTCAGAATATCCTCATTAAAATGCCCCGCCAAACCCAGAAGCAGCTCGCTGCTTCTAGCCTCCGGCTCACCGGTGAAGATGGACCTCGTCACATCCAGGATGCTCTTCCGCAGCCCGGCATGATAGACAATCGGGGATTGGAACCGGACGATATCCTTTTTCTGAATCAATTCCAGGAATAGCTCTGGATGAATGTATATCATCACATAATCGATGCCCGTTCGTTCCTGGGACCAGCCATCATGTTTCTGCTCTGGATGGAACAGCATAACCCCGCTTTGGTAAGAAGCCTGCTGACTGCCGTCCAGCGAGTACTTCTGAATGCCGCGCAGCGTGACGCCGAGGGCATACTCCTCGTGATAATGCTTTTTATATTTAAAATCCGTCAGGCTCGCGGACAGCGCCGTAATGCCCACCGCTTTTTTATAAATAAACTGCTCCATCTTCCATCACCCCTTTATGAGCTCCGGTATGCCGGATACGACGATTGCCGAGTACAGCAGAAACAAAGCCAGGATTGTGTTGGTCGTTCTCCGATATTTTTGCATAATTCCTTGAAAAAGGCTACCACACACGGCCCAGGTCATATACGCGGATAGCCCGATAAACGATACCGCGACAACAAACACCGAGATGACAGGGCCTGCCGTATAATACGGCATGACGTAGCTGGGAATGACCGTCAGCGTGAACAATACCACCTTCGGATTGAGAAACTGCATCAGAAAGCCGGACGTGAAAGACGCCGTTTGATTATTGCCGGACCGGGATACGTCCATGGTATATACTTGATACGTGAGATACAGCATGAACAGACAGCCGACGATCCGCAGGATCGGCAGTATGATCGGCATGCTGGTAGACAGCAGCTGGCCTAATACGACCGAAGCGGCGATTAATAAGAAAAAAGCGATGGAGGCCCCGGCGATGTAGCGCAAGGTCTTCTTCATGCCGGAATTTTGGACTGAAGACAATATGACGATATTGGATGGCCCCGGCGAGAATGCCACGATAAAACAGTAAATAAAAAACGAAGATAGGTTCATGATGATAGCTCCTAACAAAGGAATTTCCTTTGCCATTATAGAGCCGGAAGCGAAGCGGGGCATAGTACATTATTGCAGCGGAACAAGAGCCGAAACGAGCACGACTCTTCCGCAGATTCCGGTTCATTCTATCGCCCTTAGTGACCGGACTGGTGAGTCTTTGGTTGTTCCTGCGCATGTGCGCTGCCGGATAGATTCAGCAGAACGACCCCCGCGATGATCAGCAGGATCGAGAATACTGTCTTTCTTTCATATCCGATATATCAAATGATCCCGGCGTGTTTTCGATCGATTCGTCTCGTCATCCAATATTGAAATAACGTTGTTATAAGAATTACTGATTGGTATTTTGATTCTCAGTTGGGTAAACAAAAGAGCTCCGATCCAGTGCTCCAATAATTTTAATTCTCTGGGCGCTGCCCAGTAGTTTGGCCTGCTCCACGGAAATCTCGACGGATTGTGATTGTTCGTTTTTCATTCATATATCTCACCGATCTAATTTGTAGTTCATTCTATATAATTTATTTATTCTAATTTTATAGATCGATTTAAAACCATAATAATCCACACTTTTCCATTTGTAAACATGCAAAATAAAAAAGCACAACCTCAAAATCCATAAGGCTGTACCTTTATGTTCCAACACGGCTTTATTAAAAGTATCTGGGGCCATGATCATTCTTTGTTAATATTACACGCATCATCCAACCCGGAAGCCTTTTGAAAGTTCGCTGCGCGAATCATGCGGCTTATGCAGCAGTTCATCGGCGCGCACGCATTCATACCCCTTAATATGGACCGTGTCAATCACTTCCTCAAGGCTTGCGATCATTCGGCTCGGCGCATCAGGCTCCGCTCCCCAAGTATCTCCGCTGTCATGCAGCAGAATAATCGAGCCTGGCTCAAGCTGATCCAAGATCCGTTCTTTGAGCGGTTTGTTCTTGCTCCCCTTGCCCCAATCCCATCCCATGATCGACCACAGCACGATCCGGTATTTTCGCAAAGCAAATAAATCGCCTAAATTCAAAATTCCCCATGGAGGACGGTAAAATGCCGGGCGCTCGCCCGTGATTCGTTCGATGATATCGGCAGACTTGTGTACATGCTTGTTCCGTATATGGCGCGGACTCATTAGCCAATTGGGAAGATGGGAATAGTTGTGAATCCCGATTTGATGCCCTTCCATGTGGATGCGTTTCATAAGCTCCGGGTATCGCTCCGCTTTGCTGCCCAGTACAAAAAAGGTCGCCTTGATCCTTTTTTTCTTGAGAAGATCCAGCAGTTTAGGGGTATGCAGCGGGTCAGGGCCATCATCAAAGGTAAAAGCGATCTGCCGTCCACGCCGGCCGCGCAGGGTTACCCCAAATCCCCAGATCCGTGTGATCACATATGGAATGATCATATAGATAAAGACAAACATCAGCAGCAGATTCAGCATCACCATACTCATGCTGTTTCCTTAGAATAACGCAAAAGCAATGATTTTCTGGTCAGCATCAGCATTTTGGGCACAAGCTTGGGAGCATTTTTCTTCATGCGTTCCCGGCCCACCGGATGCAGCACCTTGAGTAAAAGCCGCAAATAATAAGTAGAGAACACGCGAAACCCCTTGGATTCCAGCGGATGCAGCTCAAAACCGAGCCCGTGAATAATACCGCGGTGCAGCAGCGTTATTCCAGTCAAAGCTTTGACCTGCGCAAGCTCGGGTTCCGTCTCCATCGCCTCGCTAATTTGCTTGATCGATCTCCGCAGCATTCTTGCGGTCAAAAGCGCGGCCCGGTCAGCCCCCAGCTCTCTGGAAAGCTCCAATACCTGCCGGTTGTCCAAATGGAGTTCACCGACCCAATCCCCCGAGTAAATCCACTCTCCGTCCTGGCACTTCAGGTTTTTTCCATGATGCCGGCGGATGACCAGCTTGCAAATCCCGTATCTTTTTATTCCGGCGCTGCGCAGTTTCGTGATTTGATCAAAAACCGCTTCCCAAGCCATCCATACCGACTGAGCGCTTGCCTTCGTAATGGTAGCTAACATGTTCATTATTGGTCACATCTTTCTTTTCCATTTTTGAATCGGTCTTCTGCAGTTAGACCTCGCCTTTATTCCCTGCAGGAAAGGCATTTGTTTAGTTAGACGGCGGATAACCGGAAACCCATGCCATTATTTTAAAAAATGATTCTATCTTTTCCCTTTCTTGTTTCTTAATGTTTTCTTAAGTCTTAATACTGGGGATATGCGCACTTTGTACGGCGGAATAGATGGTACCGATAATCCGGGCTGGAATTACCAAAAACAAGAGACATCGAGTGATCGAAAAGAGTAATGTTACTCCTATCAGCGCGTGTTTGATCTTTACCTAATGATAGTCCAGCGGTCCGTTTTACGTGGTGGCAGTACCAGTGCTCCGATTTAGTGATTGCCCCTCCTACCTCTCTACAAAAAAAGAGGTTATTGGAATATTGATGCAAAAGTGCACTTTTCCCCGGACTAAATCGCGCTCTTTTAGGAAAAACCTGCGAAAGTGCAAGCTTTTTCGACCCTATGAGCTCCAAACAAATTGATGATTTCGTCACGATCGAGCTCGTTGACAAAATAAATCAACTCGAATTAATTTATTAACATAAGTTAACGAATAGAGCATATCTTTTATGAACATCCGCGATATCCCCTTGGGGGAATTAAAAAAAGCCAAAACCAAAATCGCCCTCTATGAAGCCGGTATTTCATTCACTCATGACCGCATGTTTAAAGATGTGCTACTCGATGACATTATCGCTTTTTTATCCGAGATGGATATGCACTGCAAAATTGCCGGAGCTAAGCCGGGCCGAATTCCCCGGAGATGAACACCAAATTCATGTAGGTATCTCCGTAAAAAAGCACCCTTCTTTCAGGCGAAGCTGCCGTTAAGAAGAGTGCTTTTTTAGTTAAGCTACGTCCGTCTTATCTACGTTACGGAACGAGAGATAAGCAATCAGGAGACCGATAACTCCCAAGATCAACGGTATCGTTATATTTGTGCTAAGCGAAAAGCCCTGGCTGTTGTTGCTGACTAAGACCACGATAATGATCGAGGACACGATCGTTGTCGGTACGGATTTTTTTCGCATCCCGAAGAATAAAGGAATGAGGCTGAGGCACGCTGCTGACAGTGTTTGGATCAACAATTGGATCCCCGTATGCAGTAGTACGCCGGCCTCCAATTTTCCCGGAATATACTGAAAATGGCTGTTCAGAGCCAGAATGGATATACAGGTGATCAAAGTCGAGATGAGCATCGCTCCAAACGTAAGAGCCAGAGCCAGCAGCATTTTCGCAATGATCAGTTTTTTACGCTCGACCGGGTACGTAAACAATAAGCTGATCGTTTTATTTTTGTATTCCTCAATAATAAATCTGCTTAGCAAGACTGAAGCAAACACGATAAATACCGCACGGCAAAGTAGCCCCGCTATCGATAACGCATCGGCGAAACTCCCGAATGCAGGATCTCTGCTCCCCTCCGTGTAGGCTATAAGAAACATGAAACCGGCGCATAGGATCGTTGCAATAACCGCCCCTCTAAAAAACCAGGCTAACTTCTGCTTTTTCATCTCCATCCGGATCAGCTTAAGCAAACTGCTCACCTCCGCTAATCTGATGCATAAAATACTCCTCGAGCGAAGTATGCTTATGGTTTATCGATTCAATCGCCACATCATTCAGTACCAGCGCCTTGGTCAATTCCTGCTGCGTAAATTTGGACTCGTAAATGCGTATGACTGAATCACCGACGATTTTGAAATTGCTGACTTTCAGCTGATTTTCCAGTACAAATACAGCTTGTTTGCATTGTGGGGTCACAATTTCGATATAATCTGTGTTTTCGCTGCGCATCTCATCCATAGACACTTCGCGGATAAATTTGCCGCCCTGAAGAATGCCGATCGTATCTGCAACCTGTTCGATCTCGCTCAGCAAATGGCTGGAAACCAGCAGCGTCATCCGGTATTCCTTGCTCAGCATACGAAGCAGATCACGGAACTCCCTGATTCCGACCGGATCGAGTCCGTTGATCGGTTCATCCAGAATGAGCAGCTCCGGTTTGGTTATAATCGCGCGGGCCATGCCCAGACGCTGCTTCATGCCAAGCGAAAATTCGGATACCGATTTGCCTTGGATCGAAGTCAGATTGACCATCTCAAGCGCTTCGTTAATTGCATATTTGTTATAATAACCCATATATTCCGCATGCATCTCCAGATTTTCAATCGCCGTCATTTTATCGTAAAAAATCGGATACTCGATAATGCTGCCTATGCGTTTAAACATTTCAACCGATGAAGGCGTAAGCTTCTCTCCAAATATTTCAATTTCGCCGCTGGTTGGTTTGACCAGATTCAGCATCATTTTCATTAGCGTTGTTTTACCGGCTCCGTTTGGACCGAGCAGTCCGTAAATCTGCCCCTGCTTGATATTCATACTGACGTCAGAGACAACATCTTTGCCTTTATAGGTTTTGCTGACATGGCGGGTACTGATGACATAACTCATTTATATTTGCCCCTCTCACTTATCTCTTGATCATAGTATAACCGCCAACATTTTCATATTTCTTGCGCAATTCTTACGAATCTCTTAAGTGTGCGAGGTGGCCGCTCCGGTTTTTGTCTAGCACTAATATGCTGTTGAGCCCGCTAAGACAGCTTTTTTAACGAGATCGTAAAAACGGTCCGTTCATACGGCTTGCTCGCCACCCGGATTTCCCCGCCCATCAGCTCAATCAGTCTTTTCGTAATCGTCAGACCCAAACCGCTGCCCTGGAATCTTTTATTCCTTGAATCCTCCAGCGTATACATCCGCTCGAAAATAAGCTCCTGATCCCGTTCATGAATACCTTTGCCTTTATCCCAAATGTCGATAAGCACCCGGCCCTGCTCATCCCGCAGCTTCATGCCGATCACCTTGCCCTGTGAACCATAACGGATCGCATTGCTCAGCACATTGTTTAATGCGCGGTTTAGTCCTTCTTCATTGCCCCATGCATAAAGCGGTGTTTCCGGAATATCGATGTCAGCCTGCAACCCTTCGGATTCGATCAGATCATAAAACATCAGCATGCTGTTTCTGGAAATTTCATTGATATGTATGCGGGTCAGGGGCATCTCCTTATCCCCCGATTCCAGCTTGGCCAGGTCAAAAAAACGGTTGATCAACTCTACGATCTCTACAGTCTTCGTATGCACCTTATCCAGTAGCCGCTCCCTTTCCTCCATTGGCAAGTCGGCCTTCTGGTTCAACGTTTCGATATAACCGAGCACCACGGTAAGCGGCGTCTTCAAATCATGCGATATGTTTGCCAACATCCGGCGCATCGCGATTTCTGTACGCATAAATCCTGTCTCGGACTGCCTGGTTTGCAAAAGCAAGTGATTGATAGCAATCAACAGTCTACGATATCCTGGATCCTCCGTAAAAAGCAGCAGTTGCTCCTGCGAGGACGAATCCTCAATCGTATTCAGTTTATCGATGATGTAGCCGAGCTGCTTAGCTCTTTTTTTCCGACCCATCCACTGCATCACATTCAGCAACGCCAACATGATCACAACAATCAGCAGAACGGCAACCACTAAAATTCCCCCAAACGGTAGCCGATGCCCCACAGCGTTTTGATGTACTGCGGATCGGAGGGCTGATCTTCAATTTTGTCGCGCAAACGGCTCATATGCACATTAATGACATTTTCATCGCCGAAATAGTCGTCATTCCAGACGGATGTGAAAATGTGCTGCTTGGTGAATACCTTTTTCGGATTCGTCATAAACAGCTTTAAAATTTGCAGTTCTTTGGCCGTCAGCTTGATCTCCTGGCCGTTTTTGGTCACGGTCAAATGATCCAGATCCATCTCTAGTTCATGGACCCGGATGATTTTATTTTGCTCAGTTGGGGGTGCTATTGCATAAGCCGTCACGCGGCGGATAGCGGCCTTCACTCTAGCCGTCAGCTCAATCATCGAAAAAGGTTTCGTAATATAGTCATCCGCGCCAAAACCAAGGCCGAGCGCCTTGTCCACTTCCCCATCCTTTGCGGATACGATCAGTACCGGCACATGGCTTTTCTCCCTGACTTTTTTAAGAAAATCCATACCGCTGATCTTGGGCAGCATCATATCCAGCAGTACGAGGTCATAATCTCGTTCGGCAAACCGCTCGAGCGCCTCCTCTCCGTCTTTGGCAAGCACCACCTGAAAACCTTCCATCGTCAAATAGCTCTCTACCATTTCGCCAATCGAGCTGTCATCCTCTACAAGAAGTATGTTCGAAGCCACGTCATTCACGCCTTTCTTTTTACGTCCATAACTCTAATATACTGGAAACAACGGCTCCGAGGTATATTCAGATTCATCTTCAAATAACCGCTCAAACTAAAATAACCCCACAAACCGATCTGTTGCAGCCTTGCGTACCGCCGAGTGTCGCATGAAGCACGTGTACAAAAATACAAATCGAAGGCTGCATGACCCGCATCTTTTAAATGTGAGGGATGCACAATGGACGCTATTTTAGAACGTTGTTGCGGTCTGGACGTTCATCAACTCCTGCCAGCTCTTGGGCGGGGGGATGTCCAGGCAACCATGAGAGTGCTGCAAAAAGAAAAGTTCTCGCATTCCTAAGGGCAAACGTATGGATCGTCAAACGATAAGGGAAGACGGATTGTAATATGAAGTGCGACACCTAAAACAAAATGGCCCATGCTGGTTTCGTGTAACATATTCCATTCGACTGATTCCTTCCATCCGGCTAAAGCCTAATTAGTTTCTAATGACTTTGTGTTAATACTTTCGTTCCATAAAAAGAAATAGACCGCCCTTGGTCAGGATCACGGTCTATTTCTGATCGAATTCCTATAGTAAGGCCGCTCTTATGGCGGTACGTTGTACTCGGGGATCGTGTTCGCGCACGGTCCCTCTTCCATTCTACGCATGAGTACGGCTCTTCCGCAGATTCCGGTTCATTCTATCGCCCTTAGTGACCGGACTGGTGCGTCTTTGGTTGTTCCTGCGCATGTGCGCTGCCGGATAGATTCAGCAGAACGACCCCCGCGATGATCAGCAGGATCGAGAATATTTTCAGACCATTAATCTGCTCCGCAAAGAACATATAACCGATGACGGTAATGATCATGATGCCAAGTCCCGACCAGATCGCGTAAGCTACGGATATTTCAATCTGCTTCAAGCTCAGCGTCAAGAAGCTCAAGCTGCAAATATAGAACACCACCAGCAGAACGCTGGGCAGCGGTTTGCTGAACCCCTCCGACAGCTTCATGTTCAGTGTCCCAGCCACTTCAAATAGAATAGCCAAACTTAAATACAACCAATGCATAATCTCAAGACTCCTCCCGTTTCTCTGCGGCAATGCCGAACAATAAGATGTCCATGACGGACTGCAGCAGCTCCCCTAGCGGCAATTGATGCTTCACCGTTGCCCTCGAATCATAAATCTGATGGAGCGAGCCGAGATACAGATCAATGAATAGCGGCATATGAATTCGTTTGATACTTCCCTCGGCCATCCCCTGCTCCATCAGCTCAGTAACAATGCCCCATTCCTCTCTGAAAAAGGTGTCCAGCTTCTCCCATTGCGCATAATGCGAGCGCTTCAGATCCGGCAACATTCCCAAATCCATCTTCTCCATCTCCTGCGGCAGACAGATTAGAATCTGATGAATCTTCTCCAGAACGGTAAGCTCCTCATCCCCCGCAATTTCATGTTCGCGCTGCTGAATATGCCGGATCATTCCGTCGATGATATGTTCGACAATCTCTTCCTTGGATGAAAAGTGCTCATAGATCGTCCGTTTACTAATTGCAAGGCCGCGGGCCAGATCACTAACCGTAAAAGTAAACCCCTGCCGCTGAATTAAGCGGATCGTTTCATTCAATATTCGCTCGCGCAAGTGAACAAACTCCCCTTCTGGTACTGTAAATACTTTATCGGTACCATTAGTATTATAACGCCTCCATCGGCATGAAATCCAGACATGATTTCTATAAAATATACGTGTGAAGAAAAATGCGACCGTGCACTTTCTCAAGAGCCGGACCGCCGCTTATAATAGAAAGTTTTTCTTGCGAGATAAACAGGCTAGACCCTCTGGAGTTAATCTGATCTCATAAAAAAAAGAGCCTGCTTACATACCGTAAGCAGGCTCTTATCCAGAAAACAACCCTTTAATCAAACCGCACGTCGCCAATGCCGAACCAAGGAAAATTTCCGGCTGCAGCATAGGCGCAGAAAGCGGCAGCTGTCAGTAATCCGACGACCAGAAGATCGTAGCGGGAATAACGAGATGGGTAATAATACGTTCGGGCCTTCGCCCGGTCTCCGTCAAATTGCTTGGCCTCCATCGCAGCGGCTACCCGATGGGCCCGGCGGATGCTCTGCGCCAGCAGCGGCACCACATACAGTCCTGCGCGATTCACCATGCCGCGAATCCCGCGAATCGGGCGAACTCCTCGCACTTTCAAGGCTTGGCGGCGGATTACATATTCCTCCCACACCATGGGCAGCAGCCGGATCGAAGCCATGAAGCTGTAGGCATATTTGGGCGCCAGCCTCAGCTTCTGCATCAGGCTGTAGAATAAATCCACCGAGGACGTTGTCGTAACGAGCAGCAGCCCCTCCGAAGCAAAGGCAATTCCTTTAAAGCCCAAATGCAGCCCCCGGTAGAAGCTTTCTTCCGATACCCGGAACAATCCCCACTCCCACCAGATCGTCTCCCCCTTACCGAACAGCATCATGGAAGAGGCGGACGATATGAAGGCAAGCAGAAACGGAATAAAGAACAACAGCATTTTCCACGGCTTCACCCCGCTGAGCACCACCAGACAGACCATAAAGATAAGCGCCTGATACAAAACAAAATCAAGATCATGGGTTAACACCGTCATGAAAAACAGCACACAGATCAGTCCCAGCTTCACCACCGGATTCGCCCGGTGCAGCCAAGTGATCCGCACGGGGTTCCATATATTCATGCGTTCACCCCCGTGAGGCGATGATCGGCCGCGGCTAAGGTGCCCCGAGGATCGGCAGCGCCGTTTACTCTCTTAGCCGCCTGCTCGGATGCAATCCTGCCAGACCAGCGCGGGGAAGGCATGCTCGAAGTCAGCTGTCCCTCCCGGATTTCCCATATATGCGTGGCAACCCGCTGCGCGATCTCCATTTCATGCGTCACCATGAGAATGGCGGTTCCCGCGCGGCGCAGCTGCTCGCACATCTCCAGAATCGCGAACGTATTCCGCGCATCCTGTCCGAAGGTTGGCTCATCCAGGAGAAGGACGGATGGCTGTCTTGCCATGGCCGTAGCCACGCTCAAGCGGCGCTTTTGGCCTGTCGACAGCTGGTACGGATGCCTAGCCTCCATGCCCTTCAGTCCAAAGCGTTCAAGACAGCGGTCGGCCTGCACCTTCGCTTCCTCCGGCGGCACATGATCCACCAGCAGCGAGTAAACCACCTCATCACCGATGCGCTCCGTCAGGAATTGAAGCTCCGGATTCTGAAACACGAATCCGATTTGGCGCAGCTGCTGCTCTCTCTTCTTTCGCACCTTTCGGCGCTTGCCCTGAATGACCTCTTCCCCGCAAAGCACATAGGTCCCTTCGGAGCGCAGCAGCCCCATCAAACTTAACAGCAGCGAGCTTTTGCCTGCTCCGTTCGGCCCTACCACCGAAATGAATTGTCCCGGAACCACCTCCGCAGAAGGGAGAGCGATAACGGGTTTATCCCATCGGAGCCCTCTGAAATCCGCCAGTTGAATAACAGGCTCCCCACGCTGAGCGTACGTCGGAGCAGCCTCATGTACAAGATTACCCGACTCATCGCCAAACACGTCGACCAGAGCAAACAACTCTCTGCCCGCCCGGGTCTGCGCATAATCCTCCCATACGCCGGGATACCAGATTCCATAGGCTTGGAGTTCCTTCTCGTATTCAGCGAATATCGCTGCTGGGGGACCTTCGCCCAGAATTACCCCATCCGGGCTGAACAGCACGACACGATCCACATATTGGGCCATTTCTTCAATCCGGTGCTCCACGATGATCAGCGTACGCCCTTCCGAAACGGCCTTCACCGCGGACCAGATTTGCTCCCTGCCTTCCGGGTCGAGCAGCGCAGACGGCTCGTCAAGGAACAGCACTTCCGGCTCCAGCAGCAGAGCCGATGCCAGCGCAAGTCGCTGCTTCATGCCTTGAGACAGATGCCCGATCGGCATATGGAGCTCCTCAAGATCAAGCCCCACCTCGCGCAGGGCCGCCTGCATCCGCTCCTTCATCTTGTCGTGGGGGACACTTAGATTTTCCAGTACGAAAGCCAGCTCTTCATCCACGTACGGCATACAGAACTGGGTATCCGGATCTTGAAATACATAACCCCAAGAGCGTGGAATCAGCTGGGCCCCGCATTTCATCGGCACCTCCGTCGCGCGGGGAATCATCCCGCTAAGCACCTGCAGCAGCGTAGATTTGCCACAGCCGCTCGGACCGAGCAGCAGCACCTTCTCCCCGCGGACAGCCGAGAAGGAGAGGTCTTTGAACATCAATTGCTCCTCGCCCGGATACTTCAGGCGCAATCCCTCCACATACACGGCCGGTTCCGGAAGCATCTCAACAGACTGAGCCGGAACCGGGCTAACCGTGGCATTAGACATGGCGCGGATCATCCAGTGCTTCGTAATCCTTCTTCGACGCAGGACGGAGCAGTGATGTCACGCCCGTACGGTCAAGCGCTTTAGCCAGCAGGAGCATAAGAAGGCCTGCAATGACGGCGCCGCTAAGTACCCGCATACCGTATTTAGCGAGGAACATCCACGTCTGCAGGTCATCCGTATAGCTGTAATAGAAGTCCATGATCATCGAGCCGATGGCTGCGCCGGCACCGGCAATCGCCAGCGTCCACGCTGAGGTGCTCCGATAACGGAACGCCGCGAATACCAATTCAGCCCCCAGTCCTTGAATGACGCCATACAACAGTAGGGTCAATCCCCAGCCGCTCCCAAACAGCACTTCTACGTGGGCCGCCGCCACTTCCGCGATAATGGCCACTCCCGGCTTCCGGATCAACAAGTAAGCAAGCGTGGCTGCAGCGAACCACATGCCGTATAACAACTCATCCGCTTCAAAGAACAGCGGTTTTAATAGATTGTAAACCGAACCCCAGAAGTGATAAATGACGCCAAGCACCAGTGATACCAGTACCGTAACCAAAATATCGCTTAACCGCAGTCCTTTTCGGGGCTGAACCCCCAACTTCTCTTGCACAGACGTTCCCATAATAACACATTCCCCTCTCCACCTCTATTTTTGTGTAAACACAACAAAAAACCGTCTGGAAAAACGCGCAGACGGAAAAATAGGCCCTATGTAGGCAGGGTCGGATATTCTCTACGCTGGCATTACCCAGTTCAGATTAACGGTCAACAGCGGATAGCAGCTGCAATCTCAGCCTGATTCACTCAAGCCCCCGTATTCCTATTCGGTTTTATGTTAACTTTAAAATACACATTCACTCCGGAATAAGCAAGAACCTTTTTTCAAAAATGGCTATTTATTGATTTCCATCTCATTCTATGTCAATATCAGAGTGATTGGCTTTTCCACCAACGTTTATTGCTGACACCTATGCACAAAGGAGAATGACATGGCTAAACAATTGCTGCGTCTGATGACTGAGCTGTCTTCCCGCAAGTGGCTGTCCCGAATCATGGGGCATTGTTCCCACAGCCGGCTGAGCCGTCATCTAATACCTGCATTCATACGAATTTATCAAATTCCGGCGCACGAAGCGGAGAAAGAAATCAACGAATACCGCTCACTGAACGAGTTCTTTTCCCGCCGGTTAAAAATAGGCCTCCGCGCCATAGATGACACCGCCGACGCCATGGTAAGCCCAGTCGATGCCACAATTTCGGCAATGGGCGTCGTCAACGCCGGTACCATTCTGAGCGTTAAGGGACAGGATTATACCTTGAGCGAGCTGCTCGCGAAATCACCGAGAATGGAAAACTACATCCACGGTTATGCATTTGTATTGTATTTAAGCCCGACCGACTATCATCGCATTCATTCCCCGGTAACCGGTGTTCAGGCGGAAAGCGAGCATTTGAAGGGACGCGTTTACCCCGTGAACGATTTTGCGATGACCCATATCCGGAATGTGCTCAGCCGCAATGAGCGCCTCATTACCTATATTGCGCATGAGTTCGGCGAAGTTGCCGTCGTGAAGGTCGGAGCCATGAACGTAAGCAGCATCCGTTATGCTGACGAGAACGTGAAGAAATACGAAATCGGCGATGAACTCGCGTACTTTGAATTCGGCTCTACAGTTGTACTTTTGACGGAGAACGGCACGTTTACCCCTCGAGGTGACCTAGAACCCGGCTCCAAGGTGAAGATGGGAGAACTGCTCGGTTTGCTTCACCCGTCCCCAGCCAGAAAAGGGTGATTCCATCTACCTTACCAAACATCGCATGACAAGTTAAGGCCATAAATCATTGGCTGCATGAATGATTAACGCCGACCCAGCATCCGATAAATGATCCGCTGAAACAGCCGATCCGGCAGTACGCCCTTGATCCATGCGGTCGCCCGCGTGCCTCGGGGCAGCATATAGCGGAACCTGGGCTTAGCCATGGACGCAATTTTTGCCACAAGCCTGGCTACCTCCTGCGGATCCCCGCTTCCCCTGGCTGTCCGCTCGGAATAGTCCAGCACGCCCTTCAGCAGACCGCTGTAGGGTGATCCTTCCTTCACCGTAAGCTCCCCAAAGCTTTTGTTCCAGATCGGCGTACCATAGGCACCAGGCTGGATCAGCACGACATCAATGCCAAAGGGCATCACTTCCATGGACAGGCTTTCGCCAAACCCTTCCAGCGCAAATTTGGAGGACGCATAGGGTCCATAACCCGGAAATCCGACCACGCTGCTCATGAGAATGATTTTGGATTTTCCGGTTCGCCGGAGCAGCGGCAGCATATGCTGTGTCACCGATACGGTCCCGAAAAAATTCGTCTCCATCTGCTTTCGCCAGCCGCTGAGCGGCACTTCCTCCACCATGCCGCCTACCGCTTCCCCGGCATTGTTAACCAGCACGTCCAACCGGCCATACCTCTGCTCCAACTCCAAGGCAGCGGCCTTGACTTGTTCCTCGATGCAGATATCCAGCTGGAATACGTGAATACGCTTGGCAACATCGGCTTGTTCGGCTCGGGCCAACAGTTCTGCAGCCGTCTCCGGCCTGCGCAGACCCGCTGCCACGTCATAACCTGCTTTTGCCAGCTCCAAGCTGATGTGCAGTCCGAACCCGCTCGACGCGCCCGTGATCAGCGCAACCTTTCCTGCTCCCGCCGTTACCACCGGATCACCGCTTGCTCGGCCAATGCCACTCTCTCCATCACACCCATCACCCTTCCGTTATTCGAAATGCCTGCCCGGGCCATTTTTCTTAAACCCTGCCTTCAACGCTTTATTATTCCAAATACTTTGCGCGGACCCTAAAAACATATCGAAAAAAGGGAGCCATTTAGCTCCCTTTTGCGTTCATCCAGAGAAAAGCGTATATGATAACGGGATTCAACGTCACCCGTATGTAGGCCAGGTCTCATTTAAAACCATACATCCTGATGATCTTGAGTCGTTGTCTTCATACGGCGCAAGCGATTTCTGAAAATAGCGCAGCCACCACGACTGAAGAAACGTCCACGCACCCGTCTTCTTGGGCTCATTCCTCTCTCCCCCCTTCATAAAATAAAACTGTATCTCGTTTTTTACCCTAAATCGCTTGCTATGAAACCATTAACCCCTCCTACCAATCAGGTAAGTTATGGAAGGGCGAGGGAATCACCGAATTTCGGATGGGCTCTTGCCCGTATACTGCTTAAATTGCCGGCTAAAAAAGAAAATATCCCGGTAACCCAGCGCGTCAGCTACCTCCGTTACGTTCATGCCTTGGTGCAGCAGCAGATGCTGCGCTCGCTCGATCCGCATCTGAATGATGTATGATTGCACCGGCGTGCCGATCAGTTCCTTGAACTTGATCGAGAAGTAACGGGGGGACAACCCCGCTCTAGCGGCCAAATCCTCTACCCGATGGGGAACCCCCGGGTGCTGACGGACATAATTCGCGATTTCATGGATAGCCTCTGACAGCTGATTGCTTGCTTTTTTGACCACCGGCTCAGCAAGATCTGAACGCAGCAGATGAATCATCAGCTGTTTCAGAATAAGCTGCCCCTCCTCCAATGATCCATAGGGCTTGTCCAGATACAAACGCACGTAGCGCGCGAGCAAATATTCAAAATCCATCGTTTCCGTCAGCTTGCGATAGGATGCAGGGATATGCTGCACCGGGTCGGCCACATCAAAATGGATATATGTCAATACGAGCGGTTTCTGCGGATTGTGCGTCGCACTCGTATGATCTCCTGGTCGGAACAGGAAGCAGCTTCCTTTTCCCACAGCAAAGGGCTCGTCATTGAGCTCGACCGTGCCTTCACCGCTCCATACATAGAACAAATCATAATTCTGCATGGGTCTTTCGCGTTTTTGCCATTTCCAGCCTGGCTCACATACGATTTTGGCAAGCGCAGACATGATTATAAAAGAAGACGGCGATGCATTTAGCATCACGTCATAACCCCCTCATCTCATTCAAAAATTGACCTCTTTTCCATCATACCCGTTTTTTATGTTTTTTGCATGTCCAGCCATGCCTGCGCAATCCGGGTAACCCCTTCTTCAATGCTGGCTATGTCCAGATGCGAGAAGCCAAAGCATGCTGCAGGCAATCCGGGTATACGATGATATACCGATGCATCCCGAAACATGACACCGCGTTTGCGGGCAGCTTCTTGGAACTGGGCATACTCTTCCTCGGAGCGCAGCCAGTTCGCATAAACGTGCAGGCCGGCATCGCCGGGATGAAGACGAAACAGTTCGGAGGCATGCGTATCCATCGCCTGGCGAAGCGCCTCATACCGTGCACCATACAGCCGAGTCATTCTTCTAAGATGCCGACCGTAACCCCCTCGCACAATAAAGCGCGCCAGCGCGCGCTGCTCCAATACGGCTGGTGAGATCGGCTCGTACAGAGCCTTAGCCTGCACAACCGCCTCAACCAGGCTTGGGGGCAGCACAGCATACCCGATGCGGAGCCCGGTGAACATCGTTTTGGAGAACGAACCGACGAAGATGACACGTCCCTCGTTATCCAGCATTCGCAAGGGCTCAATTGGCTTGCCGCCCCAGCGGAACTCGCTGTCGTAATCATCCTCGATAATAAAGGCCTGACGGCTTCGCGCCCAATTCAGCAGCGCCCGTCTTCGCTCCAGCGGCAGCACCGCTCCCGTCGGGTATTGACGGCTGGGGCTTACGACAAGCAGACTTGCGTCCCAGTCACGCGGTATCAATCCGGTATCGTCTACCGGGGATGGCAGCGGAATCCCGCCACTCAGGCTGATGCCCCGATGGATTCCTTGATAGCCGGGATCCTCCATGACCACCTGATCGCCAGGATCAACCAGCAGCTGAAACATGAGGACTAGCCCCTGCATGGATCCGCTGAAGATCACGATCTGCTCGGGGTCGGCCTGGATTCCCCGCGTAAAACGCAGGTGTCCGGCTATCGCCTGGCGCAGTTCGAGGTCTCCCTCCGGCGGCGCTCCGTTCTGCAGCTCGACTCCCCCGCTTCCACCTGCATAGGATAACGCGCTCCGCCACTCCGAATACGGAAAATCCTCCATGGGCATCCGTGCATTCGCGAATGAGATTGTACCTGGGGGAGGTTCTCTCAGCAGCATCTGTGCCAAGGTATAATCCCCGCTTTGGCTCACCAGTCGTTGCCCCCAAGTAGAGAGCACCGGCGCTCCCTCGGCCAGCGGCGGCTGGTCTACCATGGCAATCCCCTCTGCTACGTAAGTTCCGCTGCCCTGCCTGGACACAACATAACCTTCGGCCATCAGCATGTCATAGCTCTGCGCGGCCGATCCTCTGGACACACCATACAGCTTGGCCAGCTCGCGTGTGGCGGGAAGGCGGGTTCCTTCCGGCAGCTTGCCGCTATGAATGGCAGCGCGAATCGAGTGGTATAGAGCCAAATATTTATATCGATATTGTTCCACATATGTCTCAAACGGCAATCCCAGCTCCATCATGACGACTCCTATCATTCTTGATATAAAATTGGACTATATAAATTACTCTAAATTGGCGCTTTTTCCTTGTCAATATTCATCATAAACTGTTATTCAAAATGATAGGGGGAGCGTTTAACCATGAGAAGAGACGAGTTTGCGATGGAGGATCAACAAGAGATCGAGGATTTCCTCAGCGGCATGAGCTTTGGTTTCCTTGGAACAGCCGATGAAGAGGGGATTCCGCGTGTAACGCCATTGAACTTTGCTTATGTGAACGGAGCGTTCTATTTTCACGGCAGCCGGATGGGTGAAAAAATGGATCATCTGCGCCGGACGCCCGCCGTGTGCTTTACCATAGCTGATGAGTATGCACTGATCCCTTCCTATTTCTCCGATCCGGAGATGGCCTGCCCGGCTACGGCCTACTTCAAAAGCGTAACGGCGATCGGCGAGGTGGTGATCGTGGATGATCTGGAGGAAAAGGCTCTTGCGATGGAGGCACTGATGACAAAACTGCAGCCTGAAGGCGGATACCGCGCCATTGACGCGAATGACCGTGCTTATATCCCCAGACTGAAAGGGGTAGCGGTCATCAAACTCGCTCCGCAGCGAATGAGCGCCAAGTTCAAGTTCGGCCAGAACCTGAAGCCGGATTCGCTTCAGACCGTAGTCGAAGGGCTTGAATGCCGGGGCAAAGAGCGGGATAAAGAAACCGCCAGACTGATATGCAAGTATCATCCTGGACCGCGTTAAAGCATTAAAATTATCCGTGACGGTTCCTGGGGTAGGTGGTATAATATTAGGCAATGAAAACGTAAAGGCAACTTGTCACCTACACTTACCTTAACCAAAAGTATTCGGAAGGAAGGAATCAGTTCATGAACCCATTGGTTGGTCAATTGAATGGAAAAATGCAAGCCGGCAATCCGCATGTGTATGACATGCTCTCCACACTCGGCAAAGAAATCTACTTCCCGAAAGAAGGCATCCTGAGCCAATCTGCGGAAGCGACGAGCCATGCGAAAAAATATAACGCTACGATCGGTATTGCAACCGAAGGCGGAGTCCCGATGCATCTGGGCGTCATCCAGGACAAACTTTCGGCTTACCAGCCGAAGGATCTGTACCCGTATGCCCCTCCAGCAGGCAAACCGGAGCTGCGCTCCGTTTGGCGAAACAAGATGCTTCAAGAGAACCCTTCGCTTGAAGGCAAGAGCTTCAGCAATCCCATCGTCACGAATGCGCTGACGCATGGTCTTAGCATCGTAGCCGATTTGTTCGTGGATGAAGGGGACGCCGTGATTTATCCCGATAAGAACTGGGAGAATTACGAGCTGACATTCGGCATTCGCCGCCATGGCATTCATGTAACCTATCCTCTCTTTACGGACGATATGAAATTTAACGCCGAAGGACTTCGTCAAGCTCTGCTCAGCCAGAAGGATAAAGGCAAAGCGGTTGTTCTGCTGAACTTCCCGAACAACCCGACGGGCTATACGCCTGGTGCTCAGGAAGGAGCTGCCATCGTGTCCGCGATCCAGGAAGCCGCCGAAGCCGGCATGAATATTGTCGTCGTTACGGATGATGCGTATTTTGGATTGTTCTTTGAAGATTCACTGAAGGAATCGCTCTTCGGACGTCTGGCAGGCCTTCACCCTCGCGTGCTTCCTGTGAAGGTCGACGGTGCGACCAAGGAAGAATTCGTATGGGGATTCCGTGTCGGCTTTATCACGTATGCGGCAGAAAATAAAGACGTGCTGGACGCACTGGAGCAGAAAACGCTCGGCATTATCCGGGCAACGATATCCAGCGCCTCCCACCCTTCGCAAACCTTTGTTCTGGAGGCGCTGAAGGCGCCGGAATTCCACGAACAGAAGGAAGAGAAATTCGTCATCATGAAAGGCCGCGCGAACAAAGTGAAATCCGTTCTCGACAGCGGCAAATACGGCGATGCATGGGAATATTATCCGTTTAACTCCGGCTACTTCATGTGCCTGAAGCTGAACACGGTAAACGCCGAAGAGCTCCGTTCCCATCTCATCCATGAGTATGGCGTAGGAACCATCGCCCTTGGCGAGCATGATCTCCGGATCGCCTTCTCTTGTATTGACGAGGAGTATTTGGAGGATCTGTTCGACCTGGTCTACAAAGGAATTCAGGACCTGCAGAAGGCTTAATGATCGGCTGTATATGAAGAAGGTATAAGCTCCAAATAACGAGAACATTAAACTCTTCAGCCCTCTCACTTCCCTACAGGAAGTCGGGAGGGCATTATTTATGTTCTGCGACATTCCTAAAATACACCGTTTATGCCGCCAAATATCCGACCTAAAACATTAAAATAGATCATGATAAAAGACAATATAAGGGCTATAGGTAAAACGACTACAAATTGCATTTTATTTTTAGGAATGATAAGTAATAAAACTAAGATCATCATTAGATATACTCCCATAAGCCATGGGATTAAATAGTAATGAGTGTGAATGGGTAAGTAAGCATGACGTAATTCAAACCCTTCTGACAGCAAAGCTGTGATGGGAAGCGCCGAAACCATATGAGAAAACAATCCATTTCCACGCGCATACCACATAATATAAGCGCAAACAGGAGATATCACCGCGCATATACCCCAAAAAACAATGGCTCTCTCTGGGAAAAAGTGTAGAAAAAGCACGGTGTAAGCATAATAAACGGTAAGCATGGATCCAAAGAAGACGAATACTTTTACAGCTGCTATTTTGGGCGAATAGCTGAACACCGATAAAAGCGCGGCAACAAATACCCATATGCCAAAACGTCCACCGATATTGTCAAATATGGGGTTAATACCCGGTGCATCCACAAGTTTTGCTGCTAAACCCAAAATAGCTCCGATTATCATTGCACTTACTATTGAAAAGACTTTTTGTTTTGTATTTGATTTGTTCTGCACTCTAATCTGATTCAACTTATGATATATTTCCATTTCTCCCTCCAATTTTCATGATTATTTAACATCCTAACATAAGTGAAAGGCCCCCGTACGGAACTTTCACCTTAACGATGACGCCCATGCTGAGCGTAATAATAAAGACCGGGGAGAATGATTCCTGGTCTTTATTTTTTCTTCTGCCATATCTATACGCTCGCCCATACACATAGACGATTAGCCACATACAATACCGTGTACTACAAATCAACGAACTGAAAGGGGAATGAACATGGGTGCAGTTGAAGAAGTAAGACACGGTGGATACGGCGGATACGGCGGTGGATACGGAGTTGGAGCAATCCTGGTTCTCTTTATCCTGCTCGTTATCATCACTCGTTCTTTCTGGGTGTAATGACAACTAGATAACAGCCGAACAGAAATCGCAGGTCGCCACACCACGCACTGCGATTTCTGCAAACGGAATAACCCATACTATAATGACAATAGAAGGCCGGGACGCTAACGTCCCGGCCTCTTCCCATTTATTCGTCGTCATCGTCTTCACGCCGGCTCTTCCGAGCAGCAGCGCTTCGGAACAGAAATACAAGCACGATACCTGCAACCAGCGTACCCAATATACGCCCGGGGGCACTAAGAATGCCCGGAATGAGCGGGAGCCACAGCAGGACAGCCCAGAACAGCTGCACCTGGAAGATGAGCTTCCCTTCATTGTCGCGGCGCGTTCCTTCCGGAAGCGGGTAGACATGCAGCCAGAACGATTCCGGATGAAGCTTTCGCAGTGCAGACAGCTGGAGTCCGATGATCATCAGGCTGATCAAATACACAATCGCCGATACCAGACTCTCCCGGGTTGCCCACACAAGAAAGGCACCCAGCAGTCCGACCCGAATCAGTATACCCAGAATATCACTGCGCGTCAGGCTCTTAATAAGAAGAAATCGATAGGCGCTTTCCTTCTTCCACGCCAATCCCTTGCCCCATCCGGACAGCCATTTCCGCGCATGGACACGCTGCCCGCGCTGAGGCACATTCACGAACCAGCTCAGCACCATCATCACCCGGCTCGCCTGTCTCTCATCGACGGCGATTAATCGCTCCCAAGCGACCAAATGCTTGACGGGGACTGACAAGGCGGCAACATACGTGAGGCCGAGCAGAGCCATAAATAGGAGAGCGCGGCCCGATGGATGCCATAACCAGGCGGCTAAGCTCAGCGCCGGAACGATCCAGCGGAGTGCCCGGTAGGCTGCTGCCGCGTTCCTTGACACCATAAGCTGCTCCTTCCAGCTCCCATAGCTGGATAGCAGTTTAAACAGCGTCAGAACAACAAACGTAGCGAGCAGCGGTTTTGGCGAAACATCGCTGCGTATGTATAGAGGCCATAGAATTAACATCACCAGTCCTAAACCGATGATTTTATAAATGACGCCGCTGAACCACGCTTTACGGAAATATTCCTTCATCCGTGATTCCTGCGGAATAAGGAACACCGTATCCGCCGAACGCAGATACGTGCGGATACTGCTGTTGATCATGAGAGGCACAAGGATAATCATCACGATCCAGCGAATCGGCAGATCTGGTGGAATATTCTGCAGTAGTGCGGTGTACCAGGCAGCGAACGCAATCAGAACGAACAGAAATACGACGGCTACCCCGCTCTGTATGACATAGCCCAGATAGGGGAAAATTTCACCCCAGAACTGTCCGCGTCGTTTGACATACAGCTCACGCAGATTCATTCGCCGTTACCGTCCTGAATCAGCACATTAAACAGCTCCTCCAACGACATGCCGGGTCTTCCGGCTTGATCCTGAATTTCCTTCAGCGTCCCCTGAGCAATGATGCTGCCGCGGTGCAGCACGATGAACCGGTCGCAATAATTCTCAATCGTGGAGAGAATATGAGAGCTCAGCAAGACCGAAGCGCCGGACGCCTTCAGCTCCAGCATGAAGTCAAGCAGCGAACGTATCCCGAGCGGATCAAGCCCAAGGAAGGGCTCATCAATAATGTACAGCGACGGTCTGGCTACGAACGCGCACATGATCATCACTTTTTGGCGCATACCCTTGGATAAATGCGTGGACAGGCTGTCCATCTTCTCTTCCATACGGAACATCTTCGCCAACTGCTCCGAACGCGCCTCATAATCTTCATGGGATACGCCATAGGAACGTGCCGTAAATTCCAGATGCTCGCGTACCGTCATCTCCTCATACAACAGCGGGGATTCAGGAACAAACGCTAGGGCGCCGTGATAAGCTTCCGAATGCTCTGTGCGGCTCTTCCCTTGAACCTGAATACTCCCTTTTTGCGGATTCATCAGCCCGAGAATATGCTTCATCGTGGTACTCTTGCCCGCGCCGTTCAGGCCGATCAAACCTACCATCTCACCCGGTTCAACCTGAAAGGTTACGTCATGCAGAACCGGTCGGTTCATGCTATACCCGCCGCTTAATCCTTGAACAGACAATACCGGCTGTTCACTCATTATTGATCACCTCTTATTCTGAAAAGTCCGGTCCTTATGGATTTCGACCACATCCGCTGAATCGGACCCGAAAACAACATACCGGTTACAAGCTTCGCGTTTATGGAGTATTAGCTCCGTGGAGGCTTGTTCTTCAACCATTTCGGAGCGCCCTTGTTCTTGCGGTCCCGCTCCCTTTCACTCTGACGCTGACCCGATGCCTTTCCGCTTCCCGCTTTTCCATTGGCGCTGGTGGAAGCAGGCTTTCGGGCTGGTTTCTCTTTACGGGCAGCATCCCCGGCTGACCCACGTGGACCATGTCCTCGATCGGTTGGTGTTGAACGCGGGGCTCTTACCTTGCCGCCATAAAGGGCGCGTTCTTCGATCGATATGCCCAGCTCGCGATTGAACTTGCGCATGATAAACGTCTGACGGTCCGTTACGAGCGTTATCGCCATGCCGCTCCGCCCCATGCGTCCAGTGCGTCCTGCGCGGTGTGTGTAATGCTCGGCATCAATAGGAGGATCGTAATTGATCACCATGCCGAGTCCTTCGATGTCAAGTCCGCGGGCAGCGACATCGCTAGCGACCAAGAGCTTGGTACGCCCTTCTCTAAACGAATTCAGAACCCGGCTTCTAGTCATCTTGTCGGCATCACCATAGATGGCAGCCGCATTTAAGCCGAGGTAGTTCAACTTCGCCTCAACCTCTGCCAAATTCTCGGTGGCATTGACGAAGACAATCGCACGGTCTGGATTGTAATGCCGGACCACGCGGCGCAGCATGTCCAACTTGTCACGCTCTTCCGTCACAAAATAATAATGCTCCAGCGCGGACGGCGTCCGCTGCTCCGGATCAATCCCGATTTCGACCGGCTGATCCATCTCCTTCTTAACGAGCTCTGCCGTTTCCGGACTTACCGTGGCAGATAAGAACACCAATTGACGGTCACGTAATGCACTGCGCAGAATGCGATCCACATCGCCGGCGCCGCCCAGATTAAACACCTGATCCACCTCGTCCACTACGATCGTAGTCACTTGGTGCATTTTCAGTTTCCGGATTTCGATCAGTTCCCGCACACGTCCCGGTGTCCCTACGATCAGCTGCGGATGCAGCTTAAGCTTCTCAATCTGACGCTTGGCTGCGGCACCGCCGATAAGACCAAGCACACCGATTCCGCGGGCTTCCCCGTAACGCTCGCTCTCTCTCACAATCTGAACAGCAAGCTCTTGGGTCGGAGCAAGAATCAATTTCTGGGCACCCTTGATTTCCGGATCGATGGCCTGAAGCACAGGCAGCAAATAAGCAAGCGTCTTTCCTGTGCCTGTCTGTGAAGTCGCGAGCACGTCCTTGCCTTCGAGTATGCGCGGTATAGCCTCAGTCTGAACGGGAGAAGGCGTGACAATGCCAAACTCCGTTAATCTGGAGGACAAATCCTCGGCTATTCCTAATGTATGAAATGTAGTTGCAGTCATATGTTAGTCCATCCTTTTTTTAGATATCAGAAGTCTATCATTCCAAAGCGCGTCTGCCTGATATCGCTAGAAAAACCTTCCGATACATGTGGTTTGTTTACTTTAATAGTGGTGGAAGCAGGCGTGTTTCCTAATAAGTGTTATTCGCTCTTTTTCATTATATGCCAAAACAGGAGTCCTCACCAAATCAAACATCCTAAACGGCGTGAACAGCACATCATACATGTTCATACGAATAGGCTTGATCACCCTTCTGTTTAAGGCAAAAGAGAAAGAAACGACTTCGCGGCAGCAGATAGCGGAACACCTCGAAGCGTTGCAATTCCTATGCTGCGCTCGGGAATTGGCGGATGGAGCGGCACCTCGATCAGCTGACCTGCTTGCAATTCCTCGTTAGCATAGTCTCGAATGACAAAAGCCAAGCCAAAGCCGCTCCGGGCAAACTGTACCAGCAGCTCAATGCTGCCAAGCTCAAACTCGGGTTTTAGCGTGACACCCTGCAGCTCAGCATACTGATCGACATACATTCTTGTGCTCCCGCCCCTCTCCAGCATAAGCAGCGGGTAGCTCCCGATATCGCGAAGGGACAACGGGTGTTGTAATTTGGCCCGCTCCGCAAATGATTTACCGGCAACTAAACAATCATGGATCGGGGAACTCGCGCGAAAATCGATTTGTTTATCGGAGGCCGGTAAATGAACGATGCCAAAATCAATCTTCCCTTCCTTGAGTAGGGACAACGTTTCCGGGGTTGTGCGGTTAGTAATGCGGATGCGAATATCCGGATAGGCGGCGTGGAAATACTCCAAATGCGGCAGCAGGTAATACTTGCACAGCGTATCGCTTGCTCCGATATTGATTTCGCCGCTATGCAAATTATGCATGTCCGCAATCGCCTTCTCGCCGATCTCGATAAAGCTGAAGGCCTGCTCGATATAGCGAAACAGCACATCACCCTCCGACGTGAGTTTAACCCCCCTGGTTGTCCGGAAGAACAGCGGCCCTCCGATCGTTCCCTCCAAATGCTTAATGGTATGGCTGACGGCCGGCTGGGTGATATGCAGATGCTCCGCTGCCTTCGATAAACTACCGAGCCGGGCAGTCCAATAAAAGACACGATACCACTCCATATTAATTTCCATCATGATAACCTCGATTTTATCAAATGATAACGGGAACCTGTATTGAAAGATATAGCTAAAAAATTCATCCGTTACCCGTATTCTTCTCTACAGAATCGTATAACATAAATTAATCTAATGTCTACTATTACTAATATCAATTTTATTTATAATGCTACAACTCATATAATGAGCCCTGTAAAAGAAAAAGACCGTAGGAGGCGAACACGTTTTGACAGTCACAGCCATTGTAGGAGCCAATTGGGGAGATGAAGGCAAAGGAAAAATGACGGATGTTCTTGCGGCGCAATCGTCGTATGTCGTTCGATTTCAGGGAGGGAGCAATGCAGGGCACACCATTATTAACGATTATGGGAAGTTTTCACTGCATATGCTGCCGTCGGGTGTATTCTATCCCAACGTAACGAATATCATCGGTCCGGGAACGGCTTTGGATATGGAGGTATTGATCAAAGAGCTGCAGGAGCTGGAAGCAAGGAACGTTCCCGCCCCCAAGCTGTTTATATCGGAGCGCGCCCAAGTCGTGCTTCCTATTCATCGGCTGCTGGATGAACTGGAAGAAGAGCGGCTAGGTGCCCGGGGATTCGGTTCTACGAAACGCGGGATCGCGCCATTCTATGCGGATAAATATGCCAAGCTTGGCATCCAGGTCGCTGATCTGTTCCACCCCGAGCGACTTCGTGAGCGGCTCGAGCAAATGCTCGCCATTAAGAACGTGCAGCTGCAGCATCTGTACGGGAGAGATCCGCTAAGCGTTGATGAGATGGTCACGCAACTGCTGGAGTCATTCCAGTTCCTGTCTTCGTATATCGAGGATACGACCACGCTGCTGCAGCAAGCGTATATGAAAGGCGACCCCATCCTCGTGGAAGGCCAACTAGGAGCACTGCGCGACCCGGATCACGGGATCTACCCGTTCTCGACCTCCTCCTCCACGCTGGCAGGCTATGCACCGGTCGGGGCAGGACTGCCGCCGTACGCCATCAGCCAAGTCATTGCCGTTGTTAAGGCTTATTCAAGCTGTGTTGGTGCTGGTCCCTTCGTGACCGAACTGCATGGGAATGAAGCGGATGAACTCCGTCGCCGCGGAGGCGATGCAGGAGAATACGGTGCAACGACCGGCCGGCCAAGACGAATGGGATGGTTTGATACGGTAGCCACTCGATACGGCTGTATGGTGCAGGGAGCTACCGAAGCCGTTCTCACCAACCTTGATGTCCTGGGGTATCTGGATGACATCCCCGTATGCGTTGGTTACGAGTTAGAGGATGGAAGCATCATTGACCATTTTCCGGTTACGGCCGATTTGCAGTCTGCGAAGCCTGTTCTGAGAACGCTGAAGGGCTGGAAATGCGACCTGTCGCATATCCGATCCTATGACGAGCTCCCGGAAGCCGCTCAGCAATATGTTCAGTTCATTGAATCATCCATTGGCGTTCCCATCAAGACGATCTCCGTCGGCCCGAGACGGGATCAGATTATGATGAGATAACCGGGTGACGGCTTGCTTTCACTTGATTTACGAATCCTTCCAGAACCCGCCGGACTCCACGGGGATCGCTCAGCATTGGCAAATGGCCGGTGCTGAGGCTTTCCACTCCATCCGCAGACAGATTGGCTATCATGCTTTCCTGCATGGATAATCCGAACTCTTTGTCTTGGGTGAGTTTCACATAAAGCTTTGGCACATCGGGAATAGACGCTTGAACGCGATCCGTATAGACTCTGCGAGCTTCCGGAACAAACTCCGCTACGATTCGGGAGGCCACTTCCTCCGGCAGGTCACTGCACAGCCCAGTACGGATTGCGGATTCGGGCGGATTCGTGCCAGCCGTTTTTAAGATGATCGGCATGATGACCCTGAGGGGAAACGGAAGCGCCGAAACAAACGAACCGCCGCGCTTAGGAATGGCCGCACCGATGGCAACAAACCCGGCAACACGGCCTGTGAACCGGGATGCCAGTTCGATAGCCAAAACCCCGCCCAAGGAATGCGCAACAATGACAAACTTGTTCGTCCCCCACGTTCTCACCTGCTCCGCCATATGGTTTACGTAATCCTCCAGCGCCAAATGATGTCCGGATATCTCTGCCCCATCCCGCAATGGATAATTCACTTTCAAACACGGATGACCCAGCCCTTCCACAACGAAATCCCATACTCCTCCGTTCAATCCTGCTCCATGAATAAAAACAAATCCCAGCTCTTCTTTAAACTTGTCTTGTTTCATCCTATATTCTCCTCCCATGATGGACCCTGTCCCAAGGATTCATCGTGAACCCTTGCTGCTTGAGAACATCATATCCCTTAAATAAGACAAATATTGTCTTATTTAGAGAATCAGATAAAATGAATGATATGAGACGGAGGTAGTTCTATGCAGAAATCCCAGCGCCTGATTCAATTAATGATGATGATCAATGCAAAAAAATCGTTTACCGTAAGAGAACTGGCCGATGAATTCGGTCTCTCCGTCAGGACCCTTTCAAGAGATTTGGATGAGCTGAGCGGGCTCGGCGTTCCCATCTACTCTGTGCAAGGTCGAGGCGGCGGCTACAGACTGCTGCAGGAGCGGATGCTGCCGCCGATCAGTTTCACGGAAAGCGAAGCGATCGCCATCTTTTTTGCCTGCCAATCCTTAAGCTATTTCAGCACCCTGCCATTCGGTGACGGAGCCGCCACGGCACTCCATAAGTTCTATCATTATTTGCCGACAGATATCAAAGAGCAGATCGACCGTCTTAAGGATCGCGTTATGATTCACAGTCCATTCCGTGCGATGTCCACCGAGATTTTACAAACGCTAATGGAAGCCGTCATGGTTCGGCAAGCGGTCACCATCTCCTATCGTTCATCCGCCGGAAGCAGCCAGCGGCATATTCAGCCTATCGGTTTGTATGCAAGCTCGGGCTACTGGTATTGTCCGGCCTACTGTTTCACTCAAGAGGATATCAGACAGTTCAGAGTCGACCGGATCATTGCGGCCACTCCCAATGCGTCCATCGCGATCCGTGAAGATATCGCTAACCAAACGCTGCGTGACATACCGGAAACCGGGAATGGGGAAATGAAGCCGTTTGAGGTACAATTAACTACTAAAGGGGTTTGGCTGCTTGAAACGGATACTCGCCTCGGTCCCCACATCGATAAGAACAAAGATGGCAGCGGAGTCGTTCAGCTTGAAATACCAGCGACCGACGTCAGCTTCTATTCGGACTATGTGTGGCGTCTCGGAGAGGAAGCAACCATCATCTCGCCTGCTGAAGCGGTTCAATGGACCCGGGAGAAAATTGAAGCCATGAGGCTAAGGTATACGGGTAAAATCGATTCCGCATAAAACATATAAAGGAGGAGAAGGTCATGACTTCACAAGTTGATCGTTTAATCCAGCGGATAACAGAAGAACTTCGGGAGGTACCCGGCGTTATAGGGGTCGTACTTGGGGGATCCAGAGCCAAAGGAACCGCCAAACCGGATTCCGATATCGATATCGGCATTTATTACGATGAATCACAAGGATTTAAGGTGGAGAACATCGCTAGGGTGGCGCAGAAATTAGATGACGAGCATCGGGATGGGATTATCACTTCATTAGGCGAATGGGGTGCCTGGGTTAACGGGGGCGGATGGTTAGTGATCGAGGGTTATCATGTGGATTTCTTATTCCGTGATGTACACCGCGTGTCCAGCATCATCGACGACTGTTCCGCAGGCTTGGTGTCAGCCCATTACCAAACCGGACATCCACATGCCTATCTGAATGTGATGTATATGGGGGAACTTGCGATTTGTCGTATGCTGTCGGATTCGGATAACCGAATACAGACCTTGAAAGCCAAAACGGTTCCTTATCCAAAAACATTAAAGGATGCGATGGTCGGCTTCTTTACCTTCGAAGCCTCCTTCTCCTTGATGTTTGCGGATAAAACAGCTGCCAGCGATGATATCACTTATGTTACCGGTCACTGCTTCCGCTGCATTTCGTGCTTGAATCAAGTGCTGTTTGCCAAAAATGAGTTGTACTGCATCAATGAGAAGCGTGCAGTAGCCATGATCGAAACCTTTCCCATCAAGCCGGCCAATTACAAGCAACGCTTGGATCAGGTAATCACACTGCTCTCCTCAGATACAGAAAAAACAAAACAAGCCACTGCGCTGCTTCAGGAGCTTGTTGCCGAAACCGAAGCGTTGTAGCGCCGCAGCCGTTATTTCTTATTCATCCATTTGTAAGACACGCGGTCTGCAAACCTTGGAAACAGCTGGTACAGCCTTATGCCCAGTGAGGCCAGCCTCGGAAGATTGAGTTCTTCCTTGCGCTTTTTCACCAGCTTCACGACCTGTTCCGCAACATACTCGGCCTTCATCATGAACCAGCTCACATTATTGACATAACCGCCTGTCGGATCTGCCAAGGAAAAGAACGGGGTATCAATGGGGCCAGGGTTTACAGTAGATACGGTTATGCCCGTGTTCCGCAGCTCCTGCCGGAGTGAATTGCTAAACCCAAGCACGGCATGCTTGGTGGCCGAATAGGCGGTGGATTTGGCCGTTCCGATTTTTCCGGCCATGGACGCAATGTTGACGATTTGGCCGTCAGCCCGCTTCAGCATCCCTGGCAGCACGGCTTGCGTACAGCGCACGATGCCCATATAATTGACGTCCATCATGTCCTGAAACTCTTCTTGACGCATGTCCATAACAGCTTCGAACTTGCCGTAGCCGGCATTGTTAATCAGCACGTCGATTCTGCCATGGCGGCTAAGAAGACCTTCCATGACAGACTGCACCTGCTCGGGGCTCTGAACATCCATGGTTGCAAGCTCATGGGGGCCTGGTATTCGCGCACCCACCTCCTGCAGACGTTCTGCCGAACGGGCGCACAGAACCACGTATGCTCCTTCCGCAGAAAGCTTCTCCGCGATCAAGGCGCCGATTCCGCTGGATGCTCCCGTAACGACGATAACTTTATTTTTCAGCATGATTTCATATCCCTTTCTTCGCCGACACAGCTCTTGATTCCTTATCATTAAAGAGCCTTACATACACGGCCATTGGGTTCGTTACTCCTATTTTATGAAATCATGACTTGAATATCCAGCTCTCCGATTCCTTCCATTCTCAGCGGAATACAAAGTGCCTTCTTCTGAATAAGAGTGGATGTGCTATCCGACCTCATTACTTTGGGAGGCGTAATATCCACGCTGACGCCCTGGTTCGATAAAATGGTGCTGGCATTGCCGCTGATCATGTTGCCGAGTTCTGAAATCGCGCTTTGTCCCATCTCATCCATCTCGGTAATGACATAGCCGCCCATCATCACCGATACCATCTGCAGGGCTACCTGCTCCTGAATCCCAAATACAATGTCACCGTTCATTTGGCCTGTCATGCCGATTTGGATCCAGATATGATTCTCCAAATATCCGATCTCTTTGACCCCAAGATTCCCCGTGGAAGGTGAAACCTGTATGACTTGTTCGATCACGTGTCGTGCGGACTCTAAAAAAGGATTGATGACTTCCGCTTTCATTCCTCATTACGCCCCTTTCACTGGGTTGTTGGTCAGGGTCCCAAAGTCCCACCTATATATTTAAACATTATAATGGATACCTTGTAATAAATCATCACAAAATAGCGACAGTCCTCATTCCAACAACTGTCTTGCCATGTCAGCTATCGCTTGAAACGCTTTAGTACGAAGATATTCCTTTCGCTTAAACGGGCCTTTGGTCTCACCTTTGTTCTATGTCTACTTTACTATTATCGGAAGGTTTCCCCATCTTTTAATAATAATTAAATGGAAATTAAAATGTTTTTCATTTTTTCGGCCGAAAACCACCAGGTTTGCTCCCTTCATTGCTCCACCGGGAAGAATAACCTATAATTTAAATAATACAGATTGCACGCGATAGATGAGCGGAAGAATATATCAAGTAAGGAGGAAGGCTATGAACATCAGCCAATTGGAAACGCTTATTACCATCTCCAAAACGATGAGCTTTCGCAAAGCGGGAGAGCTTCTTAATCTGACACAACCGGCGGTATCCGCCCAGATCAAGAGCCTGGAAGAAGAATTTAAAACGGTGCTGGTGGACCGGAGTCAGCCCGTGACGTTAACCGACCGGGGGCAGGTCTTCGTGGACCATGCCGAACAGATCCTCGGGATCGTGGATGAGCTGAAGCAGCGGCTATCCGACCTTGATCAAACTCCCCAGGGTCATATTCAGCTGGGTACAACCACTTCCATAGCGATTCAGATCCTGCCACGGGTACTTTCCTACTTCCAGGATCAATTCCCTCATATTAAAACAACCATTCAATCCATGGCCTCATCACAAATCTATCACAGCGTAGAGAACGGGCTCATCGACATCGGGATCGGTTATCTGATCGAGCGCAATCCCAACTTGAGCACATCCATTCTGTACTACGATACCTTTGAGCTTGTCGTATCCCCTCAGCATCCGCTAGCCAAACTCTCCACGGCAAGCATGGATGTGCTGGGTGGAACCCCCCTTATTCTGCTAACACGTGACACCGTCGGCCGCCGCTTCGCAGATGACGTAATGAAGAAGCACGGCATTGAGCCGCAGGTTGTCATGGAACTGTCAAGCAGTGAAGAAATTAAACGGATGGTCGAGATCAATTTGGGCGCAGCCATTATATCGAAGCAGTCCGTCGCGACGGAGCTGCGCAACGGCACCCTGCAGATTGTTCCCCTGAGCGAGCTTGAAGTTAGCCACCCTGTCGGCGTAATCTATAAGAGCGGACGATACGTCAGCTCCGCTATGCGTCAATTCCTCAGTGATCTGAAGGGCATGCCCGAGACACAGTTCATCAGCAGCGAATAACGCCACATCAAACCTAGAATAATAACCAATCAAGCGATATGAAGGAGGTCAACATGAAATTTGATCTGCACACCCATCATTTCCGCTGCGGCCACGCAGACGGCAACATTCGAGATTATATTGAGGCTGCGATTGCGGCAGATTTACAGGTGATTGGAATCTCGGACCACACTCCATACTTCGGGAGCCCGGAAGAGCAGCCCTTTCCAGCCATCTCCATGGCAAAAAGGGACTTTGCGGAGTACGTACAAGAAGTTCTGGACTTAAAGCGGGAATATGAAGGTAAAATCAAAGTCCTGCTGGGCATTGAATCCGATTATTTTCCGAATCATGCCCAGGTTTATCAGCAGGCATTAAATGCTTACCCTTTTGACTACATCATCGGCTCCATCCATCACGTTAGGGATATCAGCATCTTCAATAAAAACCGCTGGAAGAACCTGACGCAGCAGCAGCAGGTTGCCGATAAAGAGGAATACTTCAATCTGATCCGCCAATCCGCGCGAAGCGGAATGTTCCAGATCATCGCCCATATGGATGCCATGAAGGGCAATTATCCGCTGTTCTCCGAAATCAAGGCCGACGAAGCGATCGAGGAAACGTTGAAAGTCATCGCGGAATCAGGCCTGGCGATCGAGATCAACACTTCCGGCAAAACCAAGCTGTGCGGCGGCTGGTATCCATCGAGCGCCATCTTGGAGGTCGCGCACCATCACGGCGTTGACGTCACCTTCGGCTCCGACGCCCACAAACCGTCACGGGTCGGAGATGAATTTGACGAAGTGGCCAAAGTGCTCAAAGAAATCGGATACACGGAATGGGTATATTTCGAACAAAAACAGAAGGTGACCGTACCTCTTTAAAGGGGGTACACCCTCCTTCTGTTTTTTTGCATTTACATAGGAAGCACAGCAAAATAGGCAAAAAAAAGTGGACCCGTTACCGGGTCCAAAACATAATATATATTCTCAAAAGGGGGTCATGTGATAAGTTTAACCCGCGGCTGTTAGAGTTTGATAACAGGTATATTTCATTTGTGTAACAAATTCCAAGTGAGCCTTTCATCTTGACATGTTCAGATCACAGATTTCATTCCCTTCATGCCATTGAGCGCAAGGTGAGCACGGTAAGCTCCGGTTTGCATAAGAAACGAAAAGGCAGCTGCGTCGTGCCGATTCCCCTATTTACATAGAGCAGCATTCCACGTGAACCGATGGTATATAGGCCTTGCACATAACGCTTTGCCCCGGGCGGCGTGATCACCTCTCCCATCCAGGGCAAGCGGATCTGGCCCCCATGGCTGTGTCCCGACAGCTGGAGATGGAATGAATGGGCTGCAGTTGTGTCAGCATAATCCGGCTCGTGCATCAGCAGCAGCTTGAACATTCCGTCTGGTAAATCTTGAATGACTGCTGCCGGATCCGGCTGGCCCCAGAATGCATCGTCCAAACCTGCCACTGCAATGACAGCACCATCCCGCCTTAGCTTCACGGCGGTGTTCCGCAGCACCTGAAATCCGGCCTCTTCCTCCATAGATATCAGTGTCTCCACATCTTTGTAATCATGGTTACCCAATATAGAAAATAAGCCGAGAGGGGCCTTCAGCTCGGTGAACGGTTGAATGGCGGCCCTCATATCCTCTGTGTTACCGTCCACCATATCCCCTGTGAAACAGATCATGTCCGGTTTCTCATTTTGAATCGCTTGTACCACACGTGCCACGTCTTTTGCCCCGGTGTGAAAGCCCAGATGCAAATCGCTAAACTGAACGACCTTCATCCCATCAAAAGCCTTAGGCAGTGAAGGAAGCGCCAATGTCCGTCTCGTAATGTCCAATTGATGAGGCTCCCATAAAGACGCGTAAGCTCCGCCTGCAGCGCCAACACCGACCACGGCGGAAACACCGATCTTCAGAAATTGGCGGCGCGTCATCTTCGTCTGCATGACGTCTCGCTTTGCCCCGTCCTGGACTGTGCCATGGGGAGTAGACGAGGATGGATTTCTCATAGGTGGACTTCCTCCTATATAATAATAAAAGAGTACAAGTTTTAACGGCCTTACGGTTATTCATATATATGGAATAGCAAGAGAAAGGGGTTTACGTATGACTGATAACGATTCAATCAAAGCATTAGTTTCAGATCAGCGGCGTTTTTTTCATAAAGACATCACCAAGGAAGTGGATTTCCGACTGCAGCAGTTGACCAAGCTCCGCCAAGTACTGATTGCCAGGGAAAACGATATCATGGAGGCCCTTCGTAAAGACTTGAACAAAAGCAAGCAGGAGGCCTTCACGACTGAGATCGGGATTGTCTATAAGGAGCTTTCCTTTGTCATAAAGAATCTGAAGCGCTGGGCCAAGCCGCAGCGTGTCAAAACCGCACTGACGCATGTAGGCAGCAAGGGAATGGTCTACGCTGAGCCCTACGGGACGGCACTGATTATTGCTCCCTGGAATTATCCTTGGCAATTGGCCATCTCTCCACTGATCGGAGCTTTGGCCGCCGGAAACACCGCAATTGTAAAGCCCTCCGAGCTGACACCTAACGTATCCGGACTCATTACGTCCATCATCACGGAGACGTTTGAGCCGCAATATGTAGCTTCGGTGGAGGGAGGACCCGAGGTAAGCACGAGCTTGCTGGAGCAGCCGATGGATTATATCTTCTTTACCGGCAGTACCCATGTCGGCAAAATTGTCATGGAAGCCGCCGCCAAACAGTTGATCCCGGTGACGCTAGAGCTTGGAGGCAAAAGCCCATGTATCGTTCACGAGGATGCCCCCCTGGCCCTGGCGGCTTCACGTATCGCATTCGGCAAATATACAAATGCCGGCCAAACCTGCGTCGCGCCGGATTATGTTCTCGTACACAGCAAGGTGAAGGAGAAGTTCATCGCGCACCTGAAAGACGCCATCACTTCGTTCTACGGCGAGAACCCGCTAACCAATCCCGACTATGGGCGCATTGTTTCGGAGAAGCATTTTGACCGGCTGTCCGGCTTTCTGGACAACGGATCCCTGCGCCATGGCGGGAACAGTTCAAAGGAAAAATTGCTCATCGAGCCTACCGTGCTGGACGATATCACTTGGGATATGCCAGTCATGGAAGAAGAGATTTTTGGCCCCCTGTGCCCAATCCTGACTTACGAGAATGTACACGAAGCTGTCCAGGCGATTAATCACCGCCCTAAACCGCTCGCCCTTTACTTGTTCACGGAGAATGAAGACGTTCAGGATTACGTACTCTCCTCGGTTTCTTTTGGCGGGGGATGTGTTAACGATACGCTGATGCATCTGGCCACTCCCTTCCTTCCATTCGGAGGTGTCGGTGAGAGCGGAATGGGCGCCTACCACGGGGAATACAGCTTCCATACCTTCTCTCATAAGAAGAGCGTGCTGAAGCAAACCAACCGGTTCGATTTTAAATTCCGCTACCCTTCCAAGAACGGGCTCGGCATTCTGAAAAAGCTGATGAAACCTTAGTCTTAACTAAGACTTTGCTCACTTTCCATTTGCTAATATAAAGTAGGGGAGCCACTCTCATGGCTCCCCCTTATCGAACCGCACGTGCCCTATTTCTTTGGGCTTGTGTCGTTTTCTGCTTGTTAAAATTCCCGATTTTGCAGCTCCCGCTTTGCTGTTTCCTGGGAAAACACGCCTTCTGAGGTGATGATCTTCATCGGCAGTTCCTTGCCCTCCATTAAATCCCGCACCGCTTTCATGAGCTGGGGTCCGAGCAGCGGGTTGCATTCGACGGCCATATTCAATTTGCCCGTAACCATCGCTTGGAACGCCGGGCGCGTCGCATCGATTGAAATGATGACCATATCCTTCCCCGGATGAAGTCCGTATTCTTCTATTGCTTGAATGGCACCAAGCGCCATGTCGTCATTGTGCGAGTATACGACATCAAAAAGACTTCCATGCTTCTGCAGTGCGCTCTTCATCATCTCCTTGCCGTCCTCGAAGGTGTAATCTCCACTATACGATTCCAGTATTTCGAAATTGTCGTGCTGACGGATCACTTCCTCGAAGCCTTTCTTACGGCCTACCGCGGGTGCAGATTTCTCTGTGCCTTGTAGTTCAACGATGTGATAACGTTTCTGCCCAGTCAGTTCACCGGCGAGCCAGCGTGCCGCTCTTCGTCCCTCATCGATCATGTCCGAGCCGATATAAGCCGTCCAGAGCGTATCGTCGCTTACATTCACTTCCCTGTCGGACAGTATGACCGGAATACCGGCCTCCTTCGCTTCCTGCAGCACGTCCTCCCAGCCGGTCTCGGTCTTCGGCGAGAAGGCGATGACATCTACTTTTTGTTTAATGAACCGGCGGATAATATCGATCTGCTTCTCTTGCGATTGCTCCGCATTATCGTAAAGAAGTTCGATACCCGCCTCCTTGGCGGCGGCGATAACCGATTTCGTATTCGCCAGCCTCCAGCTGCTTTCGGTACCGACCTGGGCAAAGCCAAGCACAATAGACTTCCCCTCATCCTGTTTCTTCGTTTCACGCTTCTCCAGATCGCTTCGATCTTTAGCCGGATTTGAATTTTTTACCGAAAGTTCCGTCTGGGCAGTAATTTTTTGACTCCGCAAAATCACTTTCTTCGGAATGCCTTTCTCTTTGTTCAAAATGTCAATGGCATAATTGACTGCTTCTTTGCCGCCGGTAGGGCTTGTGAATGTGCCCGTCAACCGGTTTTCCGAGATTAACTTGAAGCTTCCGTTTTCCGAATTAACCCCGTCAATACCTATGATATCGATATTTTCCAAGCCTGCATGATGTGCGGCGCGATAAGCGCCGAGCGCCATCGCTTCATTATGCGCGAACACCAAATCGACCCCGCGATTTGCAGCGAACCACTCTGACAGCAGATCCTCGGCTTTGTCGCGTTGCCAATCCGCATTGAACGTTGCAGTGATTTCGATGTTCGAGCTTTCCGCCAACGCTTCGCGAAACCCTTTGCTGCGCTCTTCAACGCTGGGCGATCCTTTTAGCCCCTGCACCTCGATCATGCTCCCGCCGGCCGGGCCCAATGTTTCAAGGGCAAATTCGCCCGCTTTCTTGCCGATCATCTCGTTATCTGTTCCGATATAAAGCGTATAATCGTAACCGGTTACGCCCCGACCCATGACAATGACGGGAATTTTGCGGTAAGCCTCACTAATCGTCGGCGTTAATGCCACCGGATCGTCAAGCGAAACGATGAGCAGATCGATACCGTACTCAAGCAGATTCTTCACATCATCCGCCTGCTGACTGCTGCTCTGGGCGGCATCTGTAAAGATCACGCGCACATCCCCTCGGCGCTCCACCTCCTTGCGGATTTCATCATTCATAACCACCCGCCAGGGCTCCGACAGATTCGGTTGGGAAACGCCGATCAAGTATCGAACGTCGTTACCGGCTTCCCTGCCGCTACCCTGTATGTAGTGCCAAATTAAAATACACAACAGAGCGATCACAAACAATCTGCCCCAGCTCCACAATGAACGTCTCATCATCGTTGACCTTTCCGGTATATCAACGGGGCGGTGCCGGTAATTCTTTTAAAGGTGTTGCTGAAATAATGCTGACTGCTATAACCGACCATTTCGGCGATCTCGTATACTTTTGCTGCAGGATCGTTCATCAACTGAATGGCCTTTTCAATCCGGACTTTGGTCAAATAATCGATAAAGGACAATCCCAATTCCCGCTTCAATTGTTTGCTTAAATACGCAGGACTCACCTGCACCCCGTCCGCCACTTCGCTTAAGGACAGCTCCGGCTGGTGATAATTGCGGTCGATGAACCTTTTGGCCAGCACAACGACCGGGGATAAACTTCCTTTCGTTGTCAGCTCATCTCCCAATCTCCGGTATGCCGCCGGAACTCCGGCAATTCCATCGTCTACTGCACTTTGATCAAGCAAAACCACCTTTTCGAGAATCGTTTCGAGCCTTTGTTGAATTTTATCGCCCAGCGCCAGCCAATCCATTGCTTCAGTTATCGTAACGAGTACGATGATTTGACCTTTCGCATCGTTCAAGACAACTGCGGATTCAGATCGGACAACGTCCTCGGTCACGTTTCTTGCGGCGAATTCCAGCAGTTCCCGGTCCCAAGCGCGGTGTGTGCCGCCAGTATCCAGATGGCTCATCACCTTCAGCAGCACGATGCCGAGCGTTGGTCCGAGCTGCAGCCCAAAAAAATCAAGGTTCTTCCGCACCTCATCCTCACCCATCAAATGATCGATCCATTTCACCAGAAACTTATCGCGAATAAGGATTGAATTGGATTTAAGCTGGTAATCCACCCATTTGTGATGCTCCTCATATTGCCTGGTATTCTCTAATGTTTCAATGGCCCTGGCTACTACCGATTCGAGCTTGTTCCTTACCACCGGCTTCAAAATATAATCGAAAACTTTCAACTTTAAAGCCTGCTGGGCATAGGCAAACTCGTCATGGCCGGTAATCACGATCACTACGCAGCGCTCCAGCGCTTGCTTCATTTTCTCTAACAAATCGAGTCCGTTAAAAAAGGGCATATTGATATCGACAAACAAAATATCCGGTTTCAAATGATTGATCAAATCAAGTGCTTGCCGGCCGTCCTCGGCTTCCCCAACTACCTGGATGTTCAGTTCCTCCCAGGGCAGAACTTTCTTTAACCCTCTGCGAATTTTCGGTTCATCATCGGCGATTAACAGCTTCCACACGACCATATCCCCCATTTAAGTATTCACTAATGGTAGCCTTACTTCAACGACAGTTCCTTGTCCAGGAACGCTGTTTATGGATATTCCGTACTCGGGACCATGGGACAATTTGATTCTTTCGTTCACATTAAATAGCCCATAGCCACGTTCCCTGCCGGTTTGCCGCGTAAATCGCATATCTTCCCTCAACTGGATCAGCTTATCTTCCGGCAAGCCTACCCCGTCATCCTCAACAATCAATCGCAAGCCATTGTCATCCTTAAAGCCGCGGATCACGATTTTCCCCCTGCCTGATTTGGTCTTGATCCCGTGGTATATCGCATTTTCCACGAGCGGCTGCAAAATAATTTTCAAAACACGGTATCGCTTGATTTCATCGGAAATCAGGATCTCATAATCCAGTTTATCTTCATATCTCGCCATCTGGATCACCAAATAGCTTTCGACATGCTGCAGCTCATCCGTTAGCGGAATAATCTCATTTCCTTTGCTAAGACCGATCCGAAAAAGATTCGTCAACGCAACGATCAATTCGACGATATCCTGGGCATCTCGATCCTGCGCCATCCATTGAATGGTGTCCAGTGTATTGTAGAGAAAGTGTGGTTTGATTTGAGCTTGAAGCGCTTTCAATTCTGCTTCACGTTTTTCTTTCTGTTCCATATAAACCATGTTGATCAAATTTTCGATTTCTTCTACCATTTTATTGAAACTGTTGCCGAGCTGTCCGATTTCATCATTCGTCCTGCCAGGAAACCTTAAATTCAATTCCCCTTCTTCAACTTTTCTCATCAAGCTGCGCAGCTTACCGACAGGCCGTACAATCGAATTGGTAAAAAACCATGAAGCGATAAAAGCAAAAAACAAGGTCACCATCGCAATGATCACGGTAACGGTTTGTAAATCAGACACGACTTTAAGTGATTCGCTGAGTGGAATGACCCCGACGATTCTCCAACCGATATCCGGGAATGTGTTATAGATGATTTGGTAATTACGACCAAAGATCGGCTTAACCAGACTGCCTGTCGTACCACCCAGCCACTCGCCTGTAATTCGATAGACGATTCGATTTACCGGTGAATATACGACCCCGTTCATTTCATCCATAATAAATATAAATCCGCTCTTGCCAAGAGACACCGATTCGACGATGCTCCGGATGAAATCAAGCTTCATATCGATCATCACGACTCCGATGATTTCGTCCGTTACCGGGTCTTTCACCGCCTTCACAGCGGACAGTACCTGATCTGCGCTTATGTTTTGCATGAGTTTGATATTCCGTCCGATCGGATGGCTGAATAAGTGGAGGGTATCCGGATTGCTAACCGCGGCCTGATACCAATGCTCTTCCGTCAGCGGGTCGCGCTGAATTCGCTCCATCGTATTGCTAGCAGAGGCATTATTCCGGCTGACGGTCAGGATACCCGCAATCTCGGAACGCTGCCTTTCGAAGATCGCTTCCCTCCGCTGCACCTCGGCTCCGGTTTCAGCCAATTTTGCCCGATCTTGTTCGCCTGCCCGCATAAACTCAATAACTGCTTCTTCACCTGCCAAATAATCGACGATGTTATCCATCTCTTTCAAATAGGCCTCGATATGATTTTTGACTTGACTCATCATCTGGATCGTATGGGAATTCATCTCTTCTTCAATCGATTTCTTATAGAGATAACTCCCCAAAAAGCCTAAGGTTAAGATAGACAGCGAAATTATAAAGATGAAATATAGGAGCAGTTTGAATCGTATGCTTCGATTGGCAATGAAACCAATACGCAAAAGCATCAGCCCATTCTATCAAAATATGTCAAAAGGTTTGATCCTTATCATAAAGCAAAATGTGAAAATGCAAAAGAGCCACTCACTCTTTCGCAGCTTCACATTGATATTCGTTAACAATAATGTAAAGAACGCTAGTATTTACGGTTTGGAAGTGCATCGATCGCTTTTTGTCCGAAATATACGTCTTCTTCAGACTTAATCCATCGCGGAAGTTCTTTGCCTTCTTTAAAATCCAGTATCGCTTGCTTCAATTGTGGTCCAAGCAGCGGATTGCATTCTATCGTAACGTTCATTTTTCCCTGAGCGATCGCTTCAAAGGCTCCTTTAATGCCATCGACGCCGATGATTTTGATGTCGGTACCCGGCTTCAGGCCTGCTTCTTCGATGGCTTGAACTGCGCCAAGCGCCATGTCGTCGTTGTGAGCATATACGACTTGAATGTTCTTATCTTTTTTCAGATAAGCTTCCATAACTTCCTTGCCTTTGGCCCTAGTAAAATCGCCGGTTTGAGAGTAAACGATTCTGTACCCCGCATGGCCTGCAATCGCCTCTTCAAAGCCTTTCTTACGATCATTCGCCGCACTCGCGCCGACGGTGCCTTCAAGCTGTACGATATTTACTTGCGCGTCTGCGCCTAACTCGTCAAGCATCCATTTGGCCGCGTTTTGGCCTTCAAGTACAAAGTCGGAGCCTATAAAGGAGGTGTACAGATCTTCATTGCCTGCCGTGATGCTGCGGTCAAGCAGGAATACCGGAATGCCGGCGTCTTTAGCTTCCTTTAACACCGTTTCCCAGCCGGATTCAACAACCGGAGCGAGTCCGATGGCATCTACTTTTTGAGCGATGAAAGAGCGGATCGCCTTGATTTGATTCTCTTGTTTTTGCTGCGCATCGGAGAATTTCAATTCAAAGTTCGAGTCATTTTCAAACGTTTCCTTAATAGATGCAGTCTCGGCATCACGCCAGCCGCTCTCCGCGCCGATTTGCGCGAAGCCCAGGACAATTTTCTTTGTTGCAGGTTTATCCGTCGGCGCTGCATTCGCAGGAGCGCTGTTTCCCCCGTTTGCGTCTTTCCCCGGATTGTTATTGCTGCAGCCCGCAAAGATGGAAACAACCATCACCATCATAAGCAAGGTGAGCAGAAGACTTCTTCTGTTTGTTCTCATGTTCCTTGTTCCTCCCCTATAAGATTAAGTTCTGATGCAACTTCACTATAACGATTTGAATTTTGGATGTATTTACATTTTTACGTCATTCCTTGCTATTTTCCGAACTATCTTGATCTTGCCTCCGGCCGCCTTTTCCTTCTTCATCACAATCAGTCTTTGCAAGGCCATGAAGAGAAACAGGAGGAATCCGACGGCAATTTTCGTCCACCACGAGCTGAGCGTTCCCTGAAAGATAATCATCGTCTGAATCATTCCAGTACAGAGCACGCCCAGCATCGGACCGACCAAATAACCGAACCCGCCGGTCAGCAATATCCCACCGATGACGCAGGCTGCTATGGCATCCATCTCCATCCCCATCAAATGCAGGGAGTTGCCTGACAGCATATAAAAAGTAAATACGATGCCTCCAAGCGCGGAGCAAAAACCGCTTAACGTGTAGACAGCAATCGTGGTACCGGCTACCGGAAGGCCCATCAGTACAGCCGAGCGTTCACTGCCGCCGAGTGCGTAAACGGCCCGGCCAAAACCGCTGTAACGGCCGACGAATATCGCTGTGAGAACGAATAACAGGGCGATCACGACACTGATCGAAATAAAACTGTCCCCGGACAAGCGAATTTTATAACTGGAAATTTGCGTATAGATTGCGTCGGAAATGACGATGCTCTCCGTTCCGATCAAATAAGCGATCCCCCGGCCCAGAAACATCCCGGCGAGCGTAACGATCCACGGATGGAGCCCGAATTTGTTGATGAGATACCCCTGGCCGGCGCCGAACGTTATCCCGATCAACAGCGAAATGGCCATGACCAGATATGCGTTCATGCCTTGATTAAGCAGCGTAGCGGACATCATGCTGACCAGCGCGACTACGGAGGCTACCGATAAATCGATGCCGCCGGTAATAATGACGAAAGCCATGCCTGTTGCTACGATGATTAAGTACGCATTATCAATAAACAAGTTTAGAAATACTTGCAAGGAGAAGAACCCATTGTACATCGCCGATCCTGTTCCATACAGCATGACTAGAAGGAGCAGCGTCGCCAATATAATGATATTGTTGCTGCTAATTCGAAACCGGAGCGATTTCACGACGCAGTCACCTTCCTTTTGATCGAAATTAGCTTTTGTCTGAACACATCAGATTGGATCAAGCATACAAGAATGACGACGATTGCCTTGACAAGCAGGATCGATTCCGGTGGAACGCCAAGAGAATAGATCGTCGTGATCAGGCTTTGGATGAAAATCGCGCCGACTACGGTGCCGCCGAGGAAAAATCGCCCGCCGCGCATGGAAGTGCCGCCAATTACAACCGCCAGGATTGCGTCAAGCTCGTACCATAAGCCGGCGTTATTCGCATCTGCACTGCTCAGGTTGGAGCTGTAGATGATACCGGCGGCTGCCGCCAGCAATCCGCAAATCGCGTAAGCCGTCATAAAGATCACTCGCGGCTTAACACCGGCGAACTCGCTGGATCTCCGGTTGGCCCCGGTGGATTCCAGAAATAATCCGAACGCTGTTTTTGTCTTCAGCAGATACACCAGAATGAATACGGCGGCAACGATGTAAACCGCAAAGGGAATCCCAAGCAGATACCCTTTGCCGATATATTCATAACGATCATTCGTCGTCGTTAGAATTTGTCCATTGGTAATCAGTTGCGCGATCCCCCGGCCGACTGTAAGCAGAATGAGGGTTGCCACCATCGGCTGGATACCCAGAATCGATACCAGCATCCCGTTCCATAAACCGCAGAGCAATCCAATCCCCAGCGCAGTCAGTATCGCCACCCATAGGGGACTGCCTTCCAATATGAAGATGGCCATTGAGCCGGCGATGGCCAGCACGGAACCGACGGAGATATCGATCCCCTCTGTTGCAATCACGAGCGTCATTCCGATAGCCATAATAATGAGCGGCGTACCGCGGTTAAGTACATCCACGAGATTGCCATACAGGTGGCCATCGATGATCTCGACTTTGAAAAAGCCTGGCACAACGATCAAATTGATCAAGTACAAAATAACAAGAGCTAGAAGCGGCCACACTATTTTGTGACGGGCCGCCTTACGAACCGACGCTGCCAGATTTCGCAAATACTTCAGCTCCTTCCGCAATCATCTGCATAATCCGGTTCTCCTTCATCTCTGCACCGGTCACTTCGCCGATTTGAATGCGGTCGCGCAGGACAATAACCCTGTTGCAGCAATTGACCAATTCCTCCAGTTCAGCGGAAATAATCAAGATAGAAATGCCGGAAACGGCCAGCCGGAAGATCAGTTTGCGAATTTCCGTTTTCGTACCCACATCGATGCCCCGGGTTGGCTCATCGAGAATAAGCAGCTTGGGCTCAGTCGCCAGCCATCTTGCCAGAACCACCTTTTGCTGATTGCCGCCGCTCAAGTTATCGATCCTTTGCTCTGTGCCAGGCGTTTTGATGTTGAGCATATCGATGTACTCCTGAGCCATATCTCTTTGCTTTTTGACCGGAATGAAAGGGAACCATCCTTTTTTCGCTTGCATGGCCAAGGCGATATTCTCACGAATGGTGAGTTCGCCGACGATCCCTTCTACCTTGCGGTCCTCCGGACAGAATCCGAGTCCGCGCTTAATCGCTTTCTGTGGATACATCGCGGTGATCTTCTCTCCTTCGAGCTCCAGCACCCCGGTATCGCTCTTGTCGATCCCGAATATCAAACGCGCTACCTCCGTCCGGCCTGATCCAAGCAGTCCGGCGAGACCAAGTACCTCTCCTTTATGAATAGTCAGGTCAAACGGCTGGATAGAGCCTTTTTTGCTAAGTCCCTCCGCCTGAAGGAATACCTTGGTCTGATTTGGTGTATCGGCTTTTTCTTCTGACTGCTCATCGGGATCCCATACCCGGCCGATCATATGGGAAACGAGCTCTGTTCTTGGCAACGCCTCCGTCTTAAATTCACCGACCAGCGTTCCGTTTCTGAGTACCGTGATGCGATCCGTTACTTCGTACACCTGGTCAAGGAAGTGGGTAACGAACAGGATACCCATACCTTCCTCTTTCAACCTGCGCATAGCGGAGAACAATTGCTTGACTTCGTTCGCATCCAAGCTTGAGGTCGGTTCGTCTAAAATCAAAATGCCGCTGGAAATATCCACTGCCCGGGCAATGGCCACCATCTGCTGAACGGCAACCGAATACATGGACAATTGCTGTCTTACATCAATATGCAAATCAAGCCTTGCGAGCAGTTCTTCGCTAAGACGGTGCATCGTATTCCAGTCAATCATGCCCCATTTGCGGGGCTGCCTTCCGACAAAGATATTTTCCGCAACGGACAAGTTCGGGCAAAGATTAACCTCTTGATAAACCGTACTGATTCCGAGTTGTTGAGCTTCCTGTGGGGATTTGGGATGAATCTCCCGTTCCCGAAGTTTGATCGTCCCGGCGTCCCTTTTATAAACCCCGGTCAGCACTTTGATTAAGGTGGATTTACCCGCTCCGTTCTCTCCCATCAGCGCGTGAATCTCCCCTTTCCGCAAGCAAAAGTCTATTTCCGATAAAGCCGCCACACCGGGAAATTCCTTCTTGATTCCTTCCATTCCTAAAAGAATATCAGAACCCATATGCTCACCCTCTTTCTTTCCTTCACTACCTAATTTTAGAAAGTCGAAGGTCGGATTGTATTTAGAATAATGAGTCTTTTTTTAAGCATTTCGGTCTTTCGTATTCTTTCATTGCATGCAAAATAACCCCACAAAGTGGAGCCTACGCTTCGATGCTTATTCTAAATACTTTGCGGCGACCCTAAAACAGCGTACGGGGATTCTTTCCAGTGGCTGACATGAGATCCCTTATTTCTGCAATCAGCCCCAAATTGACCAAAAAGATGGAATCATGCATGAATAGCCATGATTCCATCGCACAGCATTATGGATTTTGTACCTTCTGCGTACCGATTAATTTTTTATGAGATTGCGCAAGACGTTTGAAATCCGCTTTCTCCACCTTACGGTCATAAGAGAGCAAGCCGTTGATCTCCATTTCAACGTCGGTGATTTGGGTATACACCGCAGCGCTAAGACCCGATCGCTTCAGTTCTTCCAGCTGCTTAATGAAGCTGATATAGCGATTGGTCAGTTTCGCTACACTCTCCTGCTCCTCATAATTGAATACATTGGAATTCCATTCATGTCCAGGCACTTTCAGACCCAGTCCCCCATATTCTCCAAGCACGGCTGCCCGTGTATCTGTTGGCTGCGGCATCGTCGGTGCCGGATAATTATGCGCATCGATGAAATGGCCCACGTTCTTATCCGTCCAACCGCTCGCATTATTAATGAGACGTGTCGGATCGTAATTCATCGCCCAATTGGTTAATCGCTCCGTATCATACTGCCCCCAACCCTCATTGAACACCGTCCAGACGACGATCGAAGGATGATTGCGGAACTGGTCAATCATTTCTTGGAATTCCTTCTCTAAGTGGGCGCGGTTGTCTTCCGAGTCGCCAAATTTGCTCACCTGGTCCTGCCATACGACAACACCCAGCTTATCGGCCCAATAATACCAGCGATCCGACTCCACCTTCATATGCTTCCGGATCATATTCATGCCCAGCCGTTTCACGGCTTCAATATCGAACTTCATGGCCTCATCGGTTGGCGCTGTGTATAACCCATCTGGCCAATAGCCTTGATCCAGCGGCCCTATTTGGAAAATAAACTTGCCATTAATCAGCGGACGCGTGATGCCGTCAACTTTGCCCAGCTTCACTTCCCGCATACCGAAATAGCTGGATACTTCGTCAACTTTCGTAGTCCCTTTCACCAAGTTCACCTTCAGATCATACAAGAACGGATCATCCGGCCACCACAGTTTCGGATTCGGGATCGGAATGGAAAATTCCTCACCGACAGCTCCGGTCGCACGGGCTACTTCCTTCCCGTCCTCCAAAACAATAGCTTCAACCGCTTCATCTGTAACCCCTTCACTTCCGGTTACCTTCAATTTCAGGGAATTGCTCACAAGATCTGGCGTCATATCCAATTTATCAACGGACGCAGGAGCCACTGGTTCCAACCATACCGTTTGCCAAATTCCGGACACTGAGGTGTACCAGATGCCGCTTGGATTGTTTCGTTGTTTGCCAATCGTGTATCCGCCTTCATCCGTCGGATCACTGACATATACGATTAATTCATTCTCGCCGGCCACGAGTTGCTCCGTAATATCGAAGCTAAACCCTGTGTATCCACCGCGGTGTTTTCCAACTTCGTGTCCATTAACATATACAGTTGCTTCAAAGTCAACCGCACCGAAGTGGAGCTGGACCTGCTTGCCATCCCAATCGGATGGCAGCGTAAATTGACGTTTGTACCACATCTTGTCTTCCTGTCGCTCAAGTCCCGACAGCTGAGACTCGACGGCGAATGGCACAAGGATTTTTTCACTTAACGTCTTACCCGTTGGAAGCGCCGTTTGCTTGCTGCCGCTCTCAAACTCCCATTCACCGTTCAGATTAAGCCACTGGTCACGAACCAACTGCGGACGCGGATATTCAGGCAATACATTGTTTTTGTCCACTTCATCTGCCCAAGGGGATTTAATTAAAAATTCAGAGTGATTCGTTACCTTCGTCCCGACGAACGCGGATAAAGGCTGACCGTCCGCTTTCTTAATTTTGCCTTGCCCGTCATAAGTCACGATGATGGATTTATCCGGCTTATAAATGGGAACATCCCACTTCAATTGAAGAACAGACGGGTCATCTGATTTCAAGGTGGCACTCGTCGGAATATGACTGCGACGACCTGCGATTATCGTGAAGTGCTTCGCTGCCGCCTTAGGAACCGCCTGCAACTTACTGTTGAACTGCAGCTCAGCTTGCAGGCCGTCTTGCAGAATTATACTTTGTTTCGGACTGTGGTTCACATACCCCGCTGGCAATGCAAATACCTCTTCAGGTACCGCTTGCTTCTGTAATGTGGAGTTGGACCATTTCAATTGAATGTATGCCCCGCCATAGTCCTGAAAATACTCTAATTTAAAGCTAACCTTCTTGCCGGCTTCCAAATGAATGGAGGCACTCGTCTGCTCGTTGTCCCAATCATTCACCCAATGGTCGATGGCCAGCTTATCATCCACCCATAAGCGGAATCCGTTGTCTCCCTTAATATAGAACTTATAATCATCCGTCATCGGTGCCGCCAGTTGCCCTGTCCAACGGACCGTATTATATTCATCCTGTCCTGTAAGCGCTTTTAAGACCGGTGTGATATCATCAAAATCAATATTGGCATCGACCGTTGTCATCTTCAGCTCTTTGAAATCAAATTGTCCTCTTCCTGAGCTGGTGTAATACTCCGCTTTTAAACCTTGGCTTTCCGAACTATCGCTTGGTTGACCTTCCCCTGCAAAAACCGTGGACACGCCGAAAACCTGCAAGATCATGATCAAGGTCATCATAAGTGAAACAGTACGTCTTCTCATATGTTTCAGCTTCCTTTCCTGATTCTTGATTTGACGTGCAATGGCAGTAACATGACGCTCATCCTTTGGCTACATCCATTCCCCCCTTCCTGTAAAGAGTATTTTACAAGGAAACGACTGGAATGTATTTGTAATTTTAGGTTCATAGTTGCAATTTTCCGCAGTGTTTTTTAATCGCTTTCAAAAGTTTATGTAATGCTCCCTATCGATTCCGTTCCGATGGAACATATTTTAACAGATTATTTGTAGCGATTAACTCGCTAAAGTTACGACTGCCCGTCGCACATAAAAAGACGCACCGATAATGGTGCGCCTTTTTTACATGGATGAATGCTTTCTCCGATGCGGTTTATTGGCCTTCGACTTCTCTTCACTGTCATCCACCTCCAAGCCGTCATCGCCGGGCTTAAAGATCCGGCGCAGCGTCCCCAGCATGGACAGCGCATACGCAACGGTAATGAAACTGAAGGCGATCTCCATCACCACGACAAGCCGGGACGTATTATCGACTGGGGCTATATCGCCATATCCGACCGTGACAAACGTCGCCATACTGAAATACAGGAAGCTAATGAACTGGCTTAGCAAATCCTGGCCGATATTCTCGCCTTCGAAGGAAATGCCTCCGAACAGCTTATAGATCGACATATACACCATCGTGAAAAACAAAATGCACATCCCCGCCGCCATGCTAATCCGAACCAAGGTTGTTTTCATATCAACATGCTGATTGACGGAGTCTGCAATTCTATCGAATATATACAGCACATAAAAAATAACGGAGCATAATGCAAACAGCAGGATCAGAGCGCGCATGCCGCCTTCACCGGGCACCACGTTCATCAGATCGATCCACCCCAGCAAATCTTCAACCGATACCAGGACATAAATGAGCAGTGGAGCAAGCAGCAAAGGCCTGCTGGACCACTTCTTGTCCATACTGTAGAACAAATAAATTAACAGCAGGAAGCCCGTCAAATTGAGCAGCCACATCCACCATGACATCTTCAAGTCCCTCCTTTGGCTTGTGGCCCTCAAACGGCAGCCCGTACCATTACGTCTTTATTACCCTCGTAACGGTATTTATGCACCTGAAGGTCGCTGGTAGTCGGCCCCTGCTCGCTTAAAACTACATTCATCTCCACCTGATCTTTTGTTAAAAATAGCGACAAAACACGTACAGCGAGTCGAACGAAAGTCGTCCAACTGCTTTAGATCTAACGGTTCTTCTCCAACCACTGCGCAGCATGATCCACCATCGCCCGCTGTTCTGCCAACACACAGTCTGCCTTTCCTACACGACCATGCTTATATGCATCGGGACATTGCGCTTCAAACGAGGCTCCAATCGCTTCAAAATCGTCGGAATGATAGTTGATATCCTGGAATGCCTCCCACTTTGTTATTCCCTGCATCCTGCGTACTGGCGCGTGGGCGGTTACCACCTTCTTGCCTGCCCAATCCGTGCGGTATTCGCTAAGGTGGAAGGAAGTATTATTGCCATAGCCACTACCCAGCATAAGCACGTAAGCACCCGCTTCATATAAGCGTGCCAGCGGCGAGGCTTCGCCCAAGCTATGATCGAGCGGATGGGATTGCATAAGTGCCTTTGCTTCCCTGCCGCGTGCAGCAAACGAAACATGCGGATGACGGCTTCGGATGACCCCTTCTTGTTTACGGAACACTTCCGGAATGATCCCCATCCCTGATGTAACGGTCAGATCTGGGTCATAGGGAGGCATGCTCTCGCGGATCAAATCCCACCATTTTGAGTCGGCCGGAGGGTTTCCCCATGTCTTCGGATCGGTTAAGTTCGCAGACTGCGTTGGCATCACCAGTGTCCCTTCATCGCCCAGTACGTCTTCCAGGGCCAGTATAACCGCCTCCGGACCACCAACAATCCATCCGCCTACGCTTTTGAGCGAGGAATGGACGAGCAGGGTCATTCCCTTCCGTACGCCAAGAGCGAGCAGGTCATCGCTTATATCCTTTATCGTAATCGGTTTTTCGATGATCAAGTGACTCATCTTCATTTCAATCTCCTAATAAACACATGTTTTATATCATACAACAAAAAAAAGCGCCTGCCCGAAGCCATGCCCCGGTCAGACGCCTTGGTGTTGAAGCTAAACCGATTAAACGCCAAGCCAGCGCTTAAACAGATGTTTGGTTGTGTCCTTGTTCATTTCCGCAATCGACGTAGTCAGCGGAATGCCCTTCGGACAAGAACGCACGCAGTTCTGCGAGTTGCCGCAGCCCTCGATGCCTCCGTCCTGCATCAGCGCTTCCAGACGCTCTTCCTTGTTCATCTCACCTGTCGGGTGAGCATTGAACAAGCGAACTTGGGAAATGGCGGCGGGTCCGATAAAGTCTGTTTTTTCGTTGACGTTCGGGCAAGCCTCAAGACATACACCGCATGTCATACATTTGGACAGCTCGTAAGCCCACTGACGCTTCTTCTCCGCCATTTTAGGTCCGGGGCCAAGGTCGTAGGTACCATCGATCGGAATCCACGCCTTCACGCGCTTGAGGGCCGTGAACATACGACTGCGGTCGATAACCAAGTCTCTTACAACCGGGAACGTCTTCATCGGCTGAATCCGGATCGGCTGTTCCAGCTTATCGATCAATGCCGCACACGCTTGGCGCGGCTTGCCGTTGATGACCATGGAGCAAGCTCCGCACACTTCTTCAAGGCAGTTGGAGTCCCAGCATACTGGTGCGGTGGTTTGGCCCTGTGCATTTTTGGGATTGCGCTGAATTTCCATCAGCGCACTAATGACGTTCATGCCGGGACGGTACGGAATTTCGAATTCCTCAGTATAGGATTTCGTCTCCGGATTGTCCTGACGTGTAATGATAAACTTAACGCTCTTTGAGGCGGCTGCCGTTTGAGACATCGTAAATCCCCCTTCCTTCTTACTTGTCTTTCGAATAGTCGCGAATACGCGGTGGGATTAAGGAAACATCCACTTCTTCGTATGAAATCTGTGGTCCATCAGGCGTCCAGGTTGCTTTGGTTGTCTTGAGGAACTCTTCATCGTTACGATCAGGGAAATCCGGCTTGTAGTGAGCGCCCCGGCTTTCGTTACGGAGAAGCGCACCCAGCGTCATGGCCTCGGACAACTCCAGCATGTTCCACAGCTGGCGTGTGAACGCCACGCCCTGGTTGTTCCAGCGGGAGGTATCCGTCATATTGATATTGCGGTAACGTTGCTTCAATTCCTTGATTTTGCCGATGGTAGCTTCAAGCTTGTCGTTGTAGCGAACCACCGTCATGTTGTTGGTCATCCATTCGCCGAGCTCTTTATGGATCACATAAGCATTCTCGGTTCCTTCCATCTTGAGCAGGCCTTCATACTTGGTCGTTTGCTCTTTCGCTACGCGGTCAAATACGGTGGAGGAAACATCCTCAGCGGACTTCTTCAAGCCTTTGACATATTCAATCGCTTTCGGTCCGGCCACCATACCGCCGTAAATGGCGGAGACCAGGGAGTTCGCTCCCAAACGGTTCGCACCGTGATATTGATACTCGCATTCTCCGGCTGCAAACAGCCCGGGAATGTTCGTCATTTGGTTGTAATCGACCCACATGCCGCCCATGGAATAATGGACTGCCGGGAAGATCTTCATCGGGATTTTACGCGGATCGTCGCCCATGAATTTCTCATAGATCTCGATGATACCGCCAAGCTTTACGTCCAGCTCTTTCGGATCTTTATGGGAGAGGTCCAGGTAGACCATGTTCTCGCCATTGATGCCAAGTCCCATATCGACGCAGACGGAGAAGATTTCACGCGTAGCAATGTCACGCGGCACCAGGTTTCCGTAAGCAGGGTATTTCTCTTCGAGGAAATACCACGGCTTGCCGTCTTTATAGGTCCAGATCCGTCCGCCTTCACCACGTGCCGATTCCGACATCAAGCGGAGCTTGTCATCGCCTGGAATGGCTGTCGGGTGAATCTGGATAAACTCGCCGTTCGCATAATGCACGCCTTGCTGATAAACGGCACTGGCCGCTGTTCCCGTGTTGATCACCGAGTTGGTCGTTTTTCCGAAAATAATACCAGGACCACCGCTTGCGAGTATAACGGCTTCAGCTTTGAACGCCTTAATCTCCATCGAGCGCAGATCCTGGGCAGCGATACCGCGGCATACGCCTTCGTCGTCGATGATCGCATTCAGGAACTCCCAGTTCTCGTACTTGGTCACAAGACCCGCAGTTTCCCAGCGGCGAACCTGCTCGTCAAGCGCATAGAGCAGTTGCTGTCCGGTCGTTGCGCCGGCGAATGCCGTCCGGTGACGCTTCGTTCCGCCGAAACGGCGGAAATCGAGCAGACCTTCCGGCGTACGGTTAAACATAACGCCCATGCGGTCCATCAAGTGGATAATGCCCGGAGCCGCTTCACACATCGCTTTGACCGGAGGCTGATTCGCAAGGAAGTCGCCGCCGTATACCGTATCGTCAAAGTGCTCCCAAGGAGAGTCACCCTCACCTTTCGTATTCACGGCTCCATTGATGCCGCCTTGCGCGCACACGGAGTGAGAGCGTTTAACAGGTACAAGTGAGAATAGATGAACGTGAGCTCCTGCTTCTGCCGCTTTGATGGTTGCCATCAGCCCGGCGAGGCCGCCACCCACTACAATAATATTAGATGCCATTTTTCGTTCACTCCCCTTAACTTAAGACTGTCTTAACTACATCGATCATTGCTGTCGCCGCCTCGAATTCGGAACTGCGGAATGCTGTCATAGCCAGAACGAACAACACGCTCATCAATACGAACAAGCCCATGCAGATGTATGTGGATACCTTCTGCGCGCGCGGACCGACGGTGATGCCCCAGCTAACGAGGAACGCCCACAGGCCGTTTGTGAAGTGGAAGACTGCCGACACAACGCCGATGACGTACAGAGTAAACAGAATCGGATTGTTCATGATGCCATGCATGGTCGCGCCCAAATCGTCATGCGTGATTTTGCCGATCATGATTTGGAAACGCGTATCGTACATATGCCAGATAACAAAAACGAACGTAATAACGCCGGTGATCCGTTGGACGGTGAAACGGATGTTCCGTTCATAGTTGAAATTGCCCACGTTGTTATTTGCCTGGTAAGCAATGTATAACCCGTAGACACCGTGATATAGCAGTGGCAGCCAGATCAGGAACAGCTCGAGGAAAAATATCAGCGGCATGCTGTTCAAAAAATGGACCGCGCTTGCAAAGCCTTCCTTTCCACCCTCGAAAGCCTTATAGTTGGAAATCATATGGCTGAGCAAAAATGCTCCAAGCGGTATGACACCGAGCAAAGAATGCAGCTTTCTGGAATAATACCCTTTCATCAGTCGACGTTCCCCTTTCCAATGTGCAGCGTTTTCATTTTCAATCTTTCCTATTTCCAGAACAATTACACTTACCCTGTCCTAAAACCGTTGCAACGACAAAAAGCTGCCTATTTCGGCAATCGTGTGAACAACTTGTGTCATGTTTCATGTTACTCCTTTTTTTCTTATAATGGAATTGCAATATAATTATTAATCGTTATAATCTATACGCATAAGCAATGTTTTGCACATATGTCTATTTTATATAGGAGGAATTCCATGTTTGAAGAACTGGACATGTTCGCCGTCGTTGTAGAGCAATCCAGCATAAACCAAGCCTCCAAGCTGCTTAACTTGTCACAGCCAGCCCTGTCCAGGAAAATAGCCAAGCTGGAGGACCAGCTCGGGCTGCAGCTGTTTAACCGCCGCGGCAAACGGCTGGAGCTTACCTCCATCGGACAGATTGTGTACACCTTTGCCCTGGAGCAGCGCCAGCAGCAGATCAAATTCATGCAGACGTTGGCCCATTACCGGGAGGGGGATCAGATCTCGATCAACCTGGGGGCCAGCCTAACCACACTGCAGACCACCTTGCCCCCGCTCGTTAACGCATTCATGGAGCGTCATCCCGCGGCCGAAATCAAGCTGATCACCGGCAAGACCCATGAAATCGTTTCTTATGTAAGAGATAAACGGGTCGATGTCGGCATTGTCGCCTCCTCCATCAACCAGCCCGGCTTAAACTGTATTCCGCTGTTTGATGACCATCTGGAGCTTGTCATCCCGTCTTCACACCCGCTGGCGGAGATCGAGGATGTCGGCATCGAGCAGCTTCAAGGCTTGCCGATGATCATTTTCTCAACCGGCACTTGGTACCGCAAGTTGACGGATGACCTGTTCCACCGCTGGGGCATTATGCCGGATATTCGGATGGAGATCGATTCCTTCGAAGCGATCGTCAGGCTCATCCCGACCTGCAAGGCAGCCGCGCTTCTGCCCAAATCCTATCTGAGACCGCAGCTGTTGTCCGATAACGGGCTTGTCGACATTCATATTCCGGCACTCATTGAAACCCGGCGAACAACTTCGCTGATCTACGGCCAAGCCTCGGAGCTGAGCAAGGCAGCCAGCCGCTGGATTGACGAAACGGAAATCCTGTTCCGTAAGCTGGAGGAGGATAAAACGAAGAAAACCTGACGGTATATAGGGTCGTCAGGTTTTTTTCTTCTTTATTTATTTTTCGAGCATATTCACGACCTCAGACTCAAAGAGATCCACATTATCATTGGAGCCGATAACGACCATAATGTCGCCGGAGTTCACCACATCCATGGCTGTTGGCGCTACGATGATGCCGGATTGTTTATTCAGGGCCACCACGCTGACACCGTAGCGAACCCTCGTATTGAGCTCGCTAAGCGTTTTTCCGTCCATGCAGTCCGTGACCGTCATCTCCACAATCAGATAGTCCTTGGATAATTCGATATAGTCGAGCAGGTTGGGCGTGACAAGCTGGTGAGCTACCCGGATCCCCATATCCCTTTCCGGAAAGATCACCCGGTCCACGCCCAGCTTCTCCAGCGCCCGGCCGTGCAGCACCGAAATCGCCTTGGCAACGACCATGGCGACACCAAGCTCTTTTAACAAGATGGCGGATAAGATGCTCATCTGAATATCGTTCCCGATCGCCACAATCCCGCAGTCGAAGTTACGGATACCGAGCGATTTAAGCACCTCTTCGTCCGTAGCATCCGCCACCACCGTGTGCGTCAGCAGCTCGCTCATATCCTCGACAACCTCTTCACTGCGGTCGATGCCGAGCACCTCATATCCCTGTTCCATCAGTTCAAGCGCCAGGCTGGCGCCAAATCGTCCCAAACCGATGATTGCAAATTGCTTTGGTTTCATGTCTCTCCTGTACTCCTTATCCAATAATCATTTTGCCTTCCGGATGACGATATAATTCTTTACCCTTTTTTGGCCCCAGTGCATAAGCAAGCGTCAAAGGCCCCAATCGCCCTGCAAACATCGTAATACTGATCAAAATCTTCCCGAATCCCGTCAGTTCAGGCGTTAAACCCATGGAGAGACCCACCGTACCGAAGGCGGATGTCGTTTCGAATAGGATCTCCAGGAAGCTCCCTTCCTCTGTCGTTGACAGAATCATCGATACGATTAGAACGAGCAGCAGTGCCAGTAATGCAATGGTCAGTGCCTTCAGCACCCGCTCCTGGGCCAGGCGATAACGGAACATGACGATGTCTTCACGCCCGCGCATCATGGCGATAACCGCCCCCACCATAATGGTGAAGGTTGTTGTTTTGATACCGCCACCGGTTGACCCTGGGGATGCTCCGATAAACATCAGAATCACGATAAAAAATTGCGTGGCCTGTCGAAGCCCCGTAATATCTATAGTATTCGCGCCAGCTGTACGCGGCGTTACGGACTGGAATAACGCACCGAAGAATTTTCCGCCCCAATTCAGAGAGCCGAGCGTCCTCGGATTGGTGAATTCAAATATAAGAATGACGATAAATCCAACCAGCAGCAAGGTAGCCGTCATGGTGAGCACCACTTTGGAGTGCAAGGAAAGTCTCCGCTGTTTTCGGAAATCAATCAGATCGGATAATACGATAAAACCAATCCCACCTGAGACAATCAAAAACATCACGACTATGTTGACTACAGGATCGTAGACATACCCAGTCAAACTCCGAAAATCACCAAACAAATCAAAACCGGCGTTGTTAAACATCGTGACTGCATGAAAAACGCCATAATAAATCGCCTGGCCGATCGGCATATCAAACGCCCAGCGGATCGATAGAATGATGGCACCACAGGCCTCGATGATGAGGGAGTACAACAACACTCTGCGAATCAGCCTTACGATTCCTTCCATCGAGGACTGATTCATCGCTTCTTGCAGAATGAGACGATCCTTGAGCGATATGCGTCTTTTCAGAGCCAAGGCAAATAAAGTAGCCATCGTCATGAATCCGAGCCCGCCGATCTGAATCAGCAGCATAATCACGACTTGGCCGAAGGAACTGAATGTCGTTCCTGTATCCACCACAACCAGACCCGTTACACATGTTGCCGATGTCGAAGTGAACAAGGCATCGATAAATTCAAGCGGTTCACCTGTACTTGTGGAAATCGGCAGCATTAACAGCGCCGTCCCGATGAAGATAATAGCCGCAAAACCAAGCACGAGAATCTGCGGTGGAGACAACCTGAGCCAGTTAAATTTAGAGTTCAATCGGTCACCTTCTTAAAAAAAATCAAGAAAAAAAGACACTGGAAAACGCAGTGCCCTTTACGGTCTGGTTCCTGTGCTGCAGCCTACGAGGTTAGCTGACGGATTCGGGCATTTCCACAGGTCGCCCTATTCATTATTCTAGGAATAATGAAATTCACCCCAATTACATGGTTCCCCCATTTTCAGTACGAAATTCGGCTGGAATATTCGGTTCCTTGAAGCATGATGTGATTATAACGCAATCTGGTACGTAACCCAATGCCGTTTTTCACCCAAAAAATCTTTAAAAGAGCGCGAATTGGGCATATTCAAGAATACAAGCATAGGGTTCTCTAACGTTTTCGAAACCTTTCATTCATTTTCATCGATTTGTTTCATTATTCCGGATATTGGGATAAGCTGCTTATGACTTTCATAACTATGTTATATTGACTCTATGCGTACTTAATCAGGCATATCGAATACCAGTGGGAGTATCAACTTTCCTAGAGGAGGAATTTCATGAATCGTGCAAGAGAGCCCTTGAAGCTGAAGCCCAATCTCAAACAGCTCATCGCGCCTGCCGCAGTCGGCCTGATTCTGTTCCTATTATTTCAGGTGTTTCCGTCGACGAATCCGGATTCTACCGAGATGGCATCTCCGAATATCATATCCAAGGAGCAGGCTCGGCAAGCGGCTTCAAGCTTTGCTCAGGAGCATTTGCAGTTTACGGCTGCAAAAACGGATGACACATTGGTTACATATCAATCCAAATCGGAACTTTACGGATATCTGGCGAAGGAAAAGAAACTTTCGGAATACAACAAAACCTATGAAGCCAAATATCCCTATGACGTATACCGCGTTCGCTTCAGCGAGCCGGGAGGCAATGCCCTCAATGTGGACGTGCACATGCAAAATTCAGGCATCGTCGGCTTCTCGTACGATTACGCCCGCTCCAGCTATGACCGGATTGAGCTGAACAAGGGCGATGTACAAAGGCAGATGCTGCTTGTCGTCGAGGACGGCATGTCATTAGCCGAGAAGCAAGCGCTCGCGGAGCCTTGGCTCCAGCGAGCGGGCTATGACCTGTCGCGCCTTGAGCTGGTTACACGGGAAGGGGAACCCCGGCTCCGATATGTGGACCCGGAATCCAAGATTGGCGATTCCCGATTGGAGCACCGTTTCACCTTCGAACATGGGAAATTACGCTCCTATGAGCCATCCTTCTCAGTCCCGTTCGCCCATTCCGCCTATGTCAACAAGCAGACTCAGGATGCAACGCTGCTGACACTCGCAGGGTATGGCCTGTTCACCCTCATCCTTGGCATTCTTGCCATTGTGTACAGCGTAAAGACCAGAGCCTATACGTCGTTTAAGCGCGGCCTGTTCCTAGCGGTGCTGCTGTTTATCATTCAGATGCTAAATACGTATAATCTGATTCCCGTTTTCAAATCCGAGGGGATGTCGCAAACCGGTATATTCGGGATGATGATTTTCTATGCGGTCTATTCGCTCATATTCTCCGCCCTGCTCTATTTCTCCCTTGTCGGGGGCAACGGACTATGGCAAAAAGAAGACGGGCTCAATCCATGGCCGCGCGCCAAAGAACCCGGATACGGTCATTATGTACTGGACAGCATGAAGCTGGGATATATGTGGGCTTTCATCCTGCTTGGGGTCCAATCCATTATCTTTATCGTTCTGGGCCTAACCTTAAATACATGGTCCACCACGGATGCCACACAGTCGCCTTACAACATGCTCTATCCTTGGCTGTTTCCGCTGATGGCCTGGCTGGCCGGCATATCCGAAGAGGCCGTCTATCGACTGTTCGGAATCAAAATGGTGAAAAAGATCGTCCGCAATACTTTCGTTGCCAGTTTGATTACCTCGCTCATCTGGGCGCTCGGGCATACGCTTTATCCGATATACCCTGTAATTTCCCGGCCCATTGAACTGGTTATCATCGGCTTGCTGTTCAGCTACATCTTTTTGAAATATGGGTATTTGGCGGCCATGTTCTCCCATGTCATCTTTAATAGCATCTTGATGGGTATTAGCCTGATCTTGCTCAAGGACACCACCAACTTGCTGATTGGTGCTTTCTACATGGTGCTTCCTGCGCTTGTTGCGTATGCGATTTACCGTTTCAATCCAACAAAAAAAGAGAAGCCGTATGTCACGACTCCTCCTCACGAAGTGCCTTAAGAATTTCCGTTGCTAATTTCTCACCGATTGAAAGGGGCTTGAAGTCTTCGACTGAAGCCTCTTTTATTTTTTTGACCGAGCCAAAATGCTTCAACAGCAGCTTCCGGCGCTTCTCTCCAATGCCCGGGATGGAATCCAGCTTGGAGGATACCATCGATTTGCCGCGCTGTTCGCGGTGGAAGGAAATCGCAAACCGGTGAACCTCATCTTGAATACGCTGCAGCAAATAGAACTCCTGGCTGTCCCGGGGCAGCGTAACCGGCTCCGGCGGGTCTCCGACCATGAGCTGAGCTGTTTTATGCTTGGCATCCTTCACAAGCCCGCAGACCGGGATAAACAACCCCAACTCATTCTCCAACACATCGCTGGCGGCGGAAATCTGTCCCTTCCCTCCATCGACCACAATCAGATCGGGAAGCGGCAAGTTCTCCTTCAAGACGCGCTCGTACCGCCGCCGGATCACTTCACGCATCGTATCATAATCGTCCGGTCCCAGCACGGTACGGATCTTGTACTTCCGGTATTCCTTCTTGTCCGGTTTCCCATTGGTGAATACAACCATGGCCGATACCGGGTTGGTCCCCTGGATGTTCGAGTTATCAAATGCTTCGATCCGGTTCAGCGACTGGAGGCCGATCACTTCGCCCAGATTCGCTGCTGCGACCGAGGTGCGTTCTTCATCGCGCTCAATCAAGCGGAATTTCTCGTCTAAGGACACCTTTGCATTATCCGACGCCATGCCCACCATCTGTTTCTTCAAACCACGCTGCGGCACATGCACCTTCACGCCGAGCCATTCCTGCAGGGCGGCAGCCCCTCCGGCTGCATCCACGATGCCAGCGGCTTCGGCCTGCTTCTCCTGTGCCTGGGCAAGGGCTGCCTGCTGCTCAACAGATGTTCCTGCGGAAAGCGTACTCGCCGAATCCACGGCTTCCTCTGGGTCTAACACACCTTCATCCACAGCCGTTCCAGCAACCGACTCTGGATCAGCCTCGCCTCCTATTAACAGAGGCTCAGGTAGCAGAATTTCTTGCGGCAATGCAGGATTATCACTGTAATACTGGGCAATAAAAGACATAAAGTCACTGTGCGCATCGCCGTAGAACGGAAAAACGGACTTGTTGCGCTGTACCATTTTCCCTTGGCGCATGTACAGAATCTGTACGCACATCCAGCCTTTATCCACAGCATAACCGAATACGTCGCGGTCCCGCGTATCCGTCGTCGTAATCTTCTGCTTCTCCATTAGCGTATCGATATGGATGATCTGATCCCGCAGTTCTTTGGCACGCTCGAAATACAAATCCTCCGCAGCCTCCTGCATCTTGCGCTGCAGTTCCTTCTTGATCTCTTCATGCCCACCGCTCAGGAATGACGTAATCTCCCCGGTAATCTGTTCATACGCAGAATTTGGAATTTCCTTTACACATGGAGCCAAGCATTGTCCCATATGATAATACAAGCACACTTCTTTCGGCATGACGCCGCATTTGCGCAAAGGATACATCCGGTCCAGCAGCTTTTTGGTCTGCTGTGCCGCATACGCATTCGGGTAGGGGCCAAAGTATTTGGCTTTATCTTTAAGCACCCTTCTGGTCACTTCCAGACGGGGATGCTCTTCATTCGTTATTTTAAGATATGGATAGGTTTTATCATCCTTCAGCAGCACGTTGAATCTCGGCTGATGGGTTTTGATCAGGTTACACTCCAGAATCAAGGCTTCCATGTTGCTGCCGGTCACAATATATTCGAAATCGCGGATTTCCGAAACAAGCATTTGGGTCTTCCCGTTATGGCTTCCGGTAAAATAAGAGCGTACCCGATTCTTCAGCACTTTCGCCTTGCCCACATAAATAATCGTGCCTTCATGATTCTTCATCAGGTAACAGCCGGGCTGGTCCGGCAGCAATGCCAGCTTGTGGCGGATATTCTCCAGCGCCCTCTCCTGCTCCTGAAACTGTTTGGCAAAATCGTCCATGCTATCCCTCCTCTCCAAGGAGATTATATAGTATTAACCATAAATATAAAACACTATGAATAACCACATAAAGCGCCTCCGGGTTTCACCGAAGGCGCTTTATGAAAGCAGATTGCAGTCTATGACCAATCCTGCTTATTGATGTTTTGCAATGATGCCCTTCAAGGCTTCTTTGGAGTTCAGACCTACCACTTTATCGACAGGCTGGCCGTCTTTAAAGAAAATCATAGTCGGAATGCTCATCACGCCGAAACGTGCTGCGGATTCCGGATTCTCATCCACGTTCACCTTAGCAATTTTCACAGCATCACCAAGATCTGTGGAGAGCTCTTCCAAAATCGGGGCAAGCATTTTACAAGGACCGCACCATGGCGCCCAGAAATCAACTACAACCGTTCCTTGACCTTCCACTTCACTTACGAAGGATTGATCGGTAACGTTTACGATAGCCATTATATTCTCCTCCTCACGGATAATTTACATATAGTACGAACATAATTGTCGAATGGGTCGACGAATTTAGTATACCACAACCAGTCAGAAAAAGTGAAATATACTCACCTAAAGAAAGAGGATTTTACGGTTTTTTTATGCAATCTTTACAACTGATTTGCGCATTGGGTATACTACTAGTAACAAGTCGGGTGACTGTCAAGTTTTTCGTGTTGGCACGGCATGTTCACCTTTTGAGGAGGCAAGCACCATGGATGTAAACGTACGCGTTAACGATCCACGGGAGCACATCAATGAAGAACCACGCAATGACTTTGGCGATTTGATGATGGGCTTCGTGGGAATGTTTGGTTTCATGACCATCATCTTTTTCGGATTCGTCATTATCAAGTTCTTGGTTGGCTAATTAGATGACTCCTTGTGCACAATAAAAAGTCTGATCCTGCCGCGTTCCACACGCTAACGGGATCAGACTTTTTACAATTAAGGGAAAAGCTTATCCATAGGAAGTTTGCTTGCAATACTAGAATTTCCCTCTCTGATTCTCACCAAATAAATGAACGACATCGACAAAAGGCGCAATTCGGTTCATCAACCGCTGTCCTTTGTGTGCCTCCTCCCCATCCTTGCTCGTGAAGCTCAGATGCTGTTCAAGCCCGTCGAGCGGGTAGTTCGACGTATAGAAGGTCGGCAGCCGGTTCATCCGGAAATTCAGAATGGAACCGAGGACATGATCCCGAACCCACGGATTCAAATTCTCCGCTCCGATATCGTCAAAGATCAGCAGATCGCAATGCTTCATCGTCTCCACCATGTCCTTCAACTTCTGTCCGTCCTGCATCATGGTCTTCAGATCTTCCACGAAATCAGGCATATACACGATAACGCCCGAATGGCCCGCTTTCGCGAGCTCATGCATCAGGTAACCCATCAGGTAGGTTTTACCCGTACCAAACGAACCGGTGAGATACAGGCCCCGCGGGGACAAGCCATTCTCCTTCGTATCCCGGATGTATTTAAAGACCTGGTGCACCGCCGGTGCCCGCAAACGGTCCTTCGCCATAATCTCCATGTTGTCATAACCTTCGTTCAAGGCATGCTCATCGACATAAAAGCTGCGAATCCGTTTTTTGATCTGATCCTCATTCGTCTTCGCAATCTGCAGGGAACACGGCGACTTACGCTCATAGATCTCCACGGTTCCGTTCATCCGCTGGATATCCAGCTTGCTGAAATGTCCCTGGAAATCATTCGGACACCGGTTCAGGCCGGGACACTCCTTGCAGTGGGCCTGATCCCCCGCATATTGATACAGTTTACTTAAATTCAATCGTATGACCCGATCATCGATCTCCGGGTATTCGCTCCGCAGAGCTTGAATCAGAGGATTCCTAAGCAAATCCTCCGTAATCTGTTCCGTTCTGCGCCGGAGCGCAGGACTTTTCATGCTTTCCAGCAGTTCACCAAGGGACTCCATCTCTTGTCCCCTCCTCTCTTCAGCAGGATTTCTTTATCCGCCCTTCTTGTTGCCAGCCTGCATTTCTGCCGCAAATCGCATCATTTCTTCGAATTCCTCATCCGATACGGCCTCCGCCTGATCGGACTCCAGAGCCACTGGAATTTCCGGCTTCACCTTTCCGCCTTTAGCGTATGTACGCGTACGTTGTGTGGTTGCCTTCTGCTTGCCTTTCATCTTGGCTTGATCACGTATATACTGAACAGCTTTCTCATAGCTGTTAATCTGCTTCAGCAGCATATTGGAAGCAATGGCCTCCACGAAATTACGGTTGATTCGCTGCTCGCCGCCTGCGGCCATGAGTGACATTAAATAATGAATGAGCACGTTGATGACTTCACCCGGCAGCTTATAGCTCAGGTCGATCTTTTCGAAGATGTCCAGGAACTGCGCTGGGACCGAGCCGGGAAAGAAAGTCTGCAGCAGCCGGGTATAAGGCTCGTTGCGGAGCATCATATTATATTGGTGAATATCGCATTTCGATTGGAACTGGGCAGGAACTTCTACATAGTATTCCATCTCTACGGCATGCTCCTGTGCAGGCTCTTCCGGATCGGCTGTCATCTCCTGATGCAAGGCAACGACCTTGCCCGCGGTAATCTGCCGCTTCTCCTGCATCTTCATTCCCTGCCTAAAATGAAGACTGGCCTTGTGCTGCAGATCATCCAGCACGACCTCACCATGCTCGGTAAATATGCCGTCCTCATCCAGCAGGCGACACAAATCCTGCGTGCTGAGATCATATTTGCGCACCACGTAATTCACAATGCCCATCTGTTCATGGTCGTAGCGAAGACGCTCCACAAAGACCCGATTGCGGGATTCACGCGGGAAACGGAGAATAATGTCCGCATAGTTCAGACCCTCTCCTTGCGGATTTGGCGGCACCACTGACTTCCGTGACACCGCGACCTCTTCCAGCGCTTGCTCCAGTTCATAATCAATGACATGCGTGTTCAGCTCAAAAATATCATAAAAGGGAACCGAAATGTTCTCCTTGTTGAAGGAAATACCAGACCATTCAAGGGGTTCCTTGCTCCAGAGCTCTTCTCTTAACGACAGAACGGCGAATTTCCCCACCTTGTCGCGAAGCAGCAGCGTCAGATGCTGGGTGTTGAAGAACTCCGCTGGACTGAGCGGTGCTTGCAGCTCATATTCATAGATATGGTCGTCCGTTTCCGGGACAAACATCCGGCTTGTCTGCAGTAAACCTACCGCTTCCAGCTTGGAGGTTTGCTCAATGAGAAAGCGGCGTCCTTTTTCACTAGGCTCAAGCCCTAATGTCAGAAATAATCTTCGCTGCTGTTCAATAGCCGAGTAACCCACCTTCTCCACCGGCACATGCGATACGAGAAGACGGTACAGACTGATCGCAAACGCGCCAACCATCGGTTGATATATCGAACCAAGCATTTTGTCATCCAGGCCGCTTAAGCAGAAGTCACGGTATACGCAGTAACGGTGGTTCTCTGTAAAATGTAAAAAATTAGTCATGCGCATCGTTTATGCTCCCCCTGTCGCCCAAAAATAGACTTCCTCTATTCTATCATAAATCCGTCGTTTCGAAGTCGGTTCTTTCGCATCAAAAATTCTGGAATTCGTGCACCCGCCATTTGCATGCTTCCATAAATAATAAATGACGGCCCCCGGGTATTGCAGAGCCGCCATCAACACTACATTCAATTTGCGCCACGCGCCTTAAAACATTCTAAAGCCTTTAATACGCAATGTCTTAATGGTCCATCCGCTCAAGTAGGCACCAATCAAACCTGCAACTCCCGTTAAGTAATCCACCAATTGGAATGATCCGACGTGAGTCCAGAACGACATTTGGCCCCGATCCCACAAGCTGTATACAACGACCGGCAAAATGACAATCACAAACAGATAGCAAGGAAACCAGGTCGTCTTCATCAACATATTCAGGATAAAACCGATACCGAACATCATAACAAAAAACAAAATCATCAGCACGAGCACAGGAATAAATTGAAGCATGATCGCTGTTTTCACCTCTTCTTTATCACCTACGCGTAGCAGCTATTCTACTTTATTGCAGCAAGAAACAGCACACCAAGCTTTAGCTAATAGCTAGTTTACTAAAAATAATGTCACAGATCAACGAACAATCGTGAAATCATTGTGTCGGCGTTTGCCCTTCCGACTGCGCTTACAGTACAATATAGGAAGTTAATGCAAGCGGCCATCCGCTTCTATAATAACGAACATAACGTTTAGGAGTGATCACATGAACGAAGCTGCAATGACGCTTGAGGGCTGGTATGCGCTGCATGATTTCCGCACCATCAATTGGCCGGCCTGGAAAGCTGCAGATGAAGAAGTACGTGCTTTTGCGCTGGACGAGCTGAATGCGTTCCTCGAGGAATGGGATGCCGTCGAAGCTGCCCAGAAAGGCAGTACCGCTGTATATACCATCGTCGGTCAGAAAGCCGATTTCGTATTCATGCTTTTGCGCGAGACGCTCGAAGAGCTGAACGCGATCGAGAACGCCTTTAACAAAACAACGTTCGCCCAGTTCACCATAAAGTCATATTCGTATGTAAGCATTGTCGAGCTGAGCAACTACCTGGCTGGCTCCTCCGATGAGGATCCGATGCAGAATCCGCATGTCATTGCCCGTCTGAAGCCGGCTCTGCCTAAATCGAAGCATATTTGCTTCTATCCGATGAACAAAAAGCGGGATTTGTCGGACAACTGGTATATGCTGAGCATGGATGAACGCAAATCGATGATGAAGAGCCATGGGATGATTGGCCGCGGATATGCCGGCAAGGTCAAACAGATCATCACCGGTTCCGTTGGATTCGACGATTGGGAATGGGGCGTAACCCTGTTCAGTGACGACGCGCTTCAGTTCAAGAAGCTCGTATACGAAATGAGATTTGACGAGGTAAGTGCGCGTTTCGGCGAGTTTGGTCCGTTCTATGTCGGCAACCTGCTCGATCAGGCTTCGTTTACAGATTTAATGAAGGTATAATTCCTTCTGCACATAAAAAGGATGTACAAAACCCCACAAAGTGGAGCCTATGCTACGATGTTTATTCCAAATACTTTGCGGGGACCCCAAAAAACTTATAAATTCTAATATGTCAAAAAAGGGATGCTCTCAACACTGAGAGCATCCCTTCTTCTATTACTCACTGTCGTCCTCATCTTGCTCTTGCTTGCGCAAGGTTTCAAGATATTCAGCCGTTGCCCGGTCCCGGGCACGTCCCTTATCCTTGAGCCGCTCAATTGCAGGAAGTATGAGAATATCGACCTCCTGCTGAATGGTGTAAGCCAGATCGTACCGCTCTTGCGACTCCAAATAGGAGCCGACCTCCATCATCGCGTTATATCGATCCAGCTCATCTCTTGTGAGCAGCCCCCGTACTTGAACGCTGCAGTGTCTCATTTATAGAAACCTACCTTTTTTCAGGACGAGCGGAATCCCTCCAATAATGAAGAGGTAGCGCAGATCAACCAATTTTTTCAGCTGAGCCGCTTTCCATCCCTGATATTTCTTATCGCCGACTACCGCAATGCCTTCGCCCCGGCCGAGGGAAGCAACCGTGCCCTTATTGTGGAACTCGAATTTGCGCATGGACTTGTCCCGAATCGCCGCAACGATATTTTGGGCACAACACACGCCCTGCTGCATCGCCATTTGAGCGGTCGGCGGATAAGGTCTGCCTTCCTCATTAAAAATCAGGGAGTTATCGCCGATAATATAAATGTTCTCATATCCGGGAGCTCGCAAGTATTCATCCACCTTAACGCGGCCTCTCATCGTTTCGAAACCAGCTGCTTCCACCAGACGGTTCCCACGGATGCCGCCGGTCCATACCACCGTTGCCGCCCGGATCTCTTCACCATTGTTCAGAACGACTCCGCCTGGGAGGCATTCCTTGATCGCAATGCCCATCTTGAAGGTAACGCCTTTCTTCTCAAGAACGTTCATGGCGTACTCCACCAACTCCGGTGCAAACCCAGGTAACGCGGCAGGCGCGGCTTCAACATTATAGATATTCACCAGCGTCGGATCCACGTCATATTCCTTGCACAGTCTCGGAATGCGGTCCGCCAGCTCGGCTACAAACTCGATGCCGCTGAATCCGGCCCCGCCAACCACAAAGTTAATGCGCTCTTGCGGTCTGCGCTCATTTTTATATAAAGCAAATTGATACTCAATATGCTCACGAATCAATCGTACCGAGTTGATGCTTCGGATCGTCATCGCATGCTCAGCGAGTCCTGGAATGCCAAAGGTTTCCGGCTCTCCGCCGAGTCCAATGACAAGATAGTCATAGGATAACGTTCCATCTTCAAGAATAACCTTCTTATCGTGAAGGCGGATTTCCTGAACCGAGGATTTGACCAGGTCGATTTTGAATTCGTCTATCAACTTGGAAATGGATACCCGGGTGTTCTCAATGCTGTCTGTTCCTGCTGCCGGCATATGCAAATGCGTTGTAATATAATGATAATCATGGCGATTCACCAATGTAACATCGGCCTCATTATAATTCAGCTCTTTTTGCAGCCGCTGCGCTGTCAATATGCCCCCGTAACCCGCGCCAAGGATTACGATCTTCGGTATGCTGCTCATTCTATTGCTCCTTCCAGCTTACTCTTTATATATACAGTATGGTACACATGTTAACATTCTGTGAAAATGCATCCAAAAAAAGAGAAGAGCCCTTATCAGAGCCCGTTTCATCATTTGACCTGAAGGTTCATTAAGGTTCAAAAACAGCTGAAACACTAAGTTTCCTTAATGCTGCTGCAGTTGATAATATATGGGACTACCCTGTAATGAACGCAAGTTATCACGTTAATCATATGCATAAACCATGCAAATATCAAGAAATTTTTTGCCATATAATGTGCAAATAATTCCGCCATTTATCCCCTTACTTACTAAGTAAGCGCATCCATTCCAATGTTAGGTATTTTAACTCAATTCTCGTCTTTTCATGCCGGTTCGGGACGATTATAATAGGTAAGGAATTCATGAATCAGCTTTATCCGGACAAGAACGTCTGTCTGATTCGAATATAAACTCATTTTATGGAGGTGCTGACCGCATGACAACGATGCCACAAGACAGCAATATGACGGATCTTTTGATTATCGGTGGCGGACCTGCAGGTATGTTTGCTGCTTTTTACGGCGGAATGCGCCAAGCTTCGGTAAAACTTATCGAGAGCATGCCTCAGCTTGGAGGCCAATTAGCTGCGCTGTATCCTGAGAAATATATTTATGACGTAGCAGGCTTTCCAAAAGTAACCGCTCAAGAGCTTGTGAACAATCTGTCTACCCAAATGGAGCTCTTTAAAACGGACATTCGTCTTGAAGAGAAAGTACAGGCTGTGGAAAAACTCGAAGAACGTCATTTTGTCGTAAAAACGAATCTGGGTGAACACCACGCCAAAGCTGTCATCATTACAGCCGGTGTAGGAGCGTTCCAACCCCGTCGACTGGAGATTGAAGGGGCAGAAGCATACGAAAAGTCCAACCTTCATTATTTTGTCAACGATCTCAGCCGCTTTAAAGGCAAGAAGGTTCTCATCAGCGGCGGCGGCGACTCTGCCGTAGACTGGGCGCTCATGATCGAGCCGATCGCCGAGCAGGTTACACTGGTTCATCGCCGTGACAAATTCCGTGCCCATGAGCATAGTGTTGAACAGCTGATGGCATCGAAGGTGAACATCATTACGCCAACCGAGATCACCGAATTGCATGGTGATGATACCATTACGAAGGTTACGCTTTCGCATATTAAGACCAAAGAGACGCAAGAGATTGAAGTGGACGATGTCATTGTCAATTTCGGGTTTGTGTCCTCCCTCGGTCCGATCTCCGAATGGGGCATCGCCATCGAAAGCAACTCCATTGTGGTGGATTCCCGTATGGAAACAAGTATCCCCGGTATTTTTGCAGCCGGCGACATCACCACCTATCCGGGCAAGGTCAAACTGATCGCTGTTGGATTTGGCGAAGCACCTACCGCCGTAAACAATGCCAAGGTTTACTTCGATCCTGAGGCCAGATTGGCTCCGGGCCACAGCAGTAACATGAAACTGTAAGGACAGCTCGGATTCTAACTTCATATACATCTATATTCATAGAAAAAAAGGTATCTTCATTCCGAGGGGGTATGCACCGCCCCGGAATCGAAGATACCTTTTCTATTCTTCAAACCATATGTAGAACTTGGTTGAAAGCTCCCACATTATATACGTATCATGTCGTAAGTTATCTATTCTATATACGAAAAATCTGATTAATGCAGGATGCTGCCGGAATCGGTGTCCAAGTTCCGTTTATGAATCTCGGCTAGCAGTAGAGTGATGAACTCTCGCTCCAACTTCAACTCAATAGCCATATGATAGGAATCGAGAAGCATCTCATCTGTCAACATAGCCATCCCTCTCACACCCCTTCCTCAAATTTCCTGAATCTATCATATCAGACATACCAAAACGGAACAACTGTTCGCTTATCCACAACCTCTTGTGGAAATCCTGTGTATAATTTGTTGGTAAGTGTAAAAAACAGGGTCATATCAAAGTGGATTATGGGGATAAATGTTATACACAGGATATTGGGGAAATCTACTATAAAAAAAATTAATCAATTATAATATCGGTAGATTATCGTTATTTTTTTATTACCCTATTAAAAAATCATTAAACGGCTGCATTTGGGAATATTAAACAAAAATTCAGCTTGGTCTTGTATTAACCTCCAAAATCCAAATCTTGCCCTCATTGTCTAATCCATAATCAAATCCCAGTTCGCCGATCCCTGGAAAATGGGCTTCCAATATTCCTATGCACTGTCTGGTTACGTGGCGCATTTCATTGCGCTTTTCCATCGCATTAATATGGGGCAGTGACAGCCGGAGTGCATGACCACAACGAAGCAGCGTCCCCCCTTTACAAATATTCGTCACAAAAAGCCCTGGGTTCGCAAGCCGCCCAAGCATGGCCCGAATTTTCCATCTTCCTCGATCCTTGACTACCTTTACACGGTAATCCAGCGGACGTCCCTGAATATTAGCCAAATGAATACCCTGCTGTATCAAGTAGCGCCGTCTCAGTCTTATTCTGCTCAGTACGTATAACAGGGAATTCAATGTATCTACATGAACAGTACGCCTCTTATGGGTTACCAAGTATCCCGTTCCGTCTTTCTGTATTCGGATGACTCCGTTACCACCGGTTCCTACAATCGGCTTGATCACGACCATTTCGTGTTCGGCCAGCATTGAGACCAGGGTATCCCCTCCATACGACTGAGTAGCCGGAATGTAGGGAGCAACCTGCGGATCGGTCAGCAGCGCTTCCGTTTTCAACCACTTGCTGGCCAGTTGTCTTCCCGCCATGCTGCTTTCGCCTCCTTTTATTCATGACATACGTTATCCTATTCCCCTATCCGCACTTTGTCTTGGATGATTGTCCGTGATGGTATGCCTAATAATTGGGGTTCTTGTGGCCTCATGACAGCCTCCCTTTGCAAATGATGTGATCTGTCGTATAGTAAGAACAGAGCTTTGTCCGTAATAAATCCATCACCTTGGATAACGATAAAGGAGGCTTTGTCACCTTGGCAGCATTGTTTGAAGTTTTATACTGGATCGCCATTGTCGGCATGTCGATTGCACTTGCAGCCGTAACCGTTCTTATCTTTGCCATGGGCTTCAAGTTCATCAAGGATAAGCGCAGAGGACTCGGAGCGGGCTGCATCATATTTTCGCTTGTGGCCGCCGGCATGATCGTGCTGATGCTGAACGATACCTTCTTCTTCCCGGTCTGAACTATGAAGAACCCGAAAAAGCAGCCTCTTCTTATCGCGGAGTTGGCTGCTTTTTCGGGTTCTTATGTCTATAGCGGATTTTCCCGATAACGCAAAAAAGACCTCCCCGACAAGATTGTCTGGAGAGGTCTTTCACTGTTGGACTCAGGCTTAACCCTCTAGAGAGTCCTTATTAGCAAGGCTCTTCGTTCGGTTTGCCCGCATCCGTTGCCGTACGGAATGACGAACCGCAGCCGCACGTTACGGTCGCGTTCGGATTGTGGATGGTGAAGCCCCCGGTCATGCCGGATTCCTCAAAATCGATTTCCAGACCATTCAGGTATTTCAGATCGTCCTTCTCGACAACGACCTTCATATCCTGCAGATCCATATATACGTCAGCTTCCGTTTCATTATCGTCAAAGCCCATTGCATATGAAAAACCACTGCAACCGCCGGCAGTGACACCCAGTCGAAGGAACATATTGGGCGTTTCCTGTTCAGCAAGCATTTCTTTTAAACGTTCTGCAGCTGAGTCGCTGATTGTAATCATAGGTCACCCTCCTTTTCGTTCACTCCTTAAGTATACTCCTCTTCGCGAATTCGCTCAAGGTTGTTATGATGGCTTTTGATATGTAATGACAAACCTATTTTCAATTCCTCTATTTGTGTTGCTACCCCGAGGGGTCAGGTTTATAATAGGGAAGGAACATGGGCGGCAACTGTTGGATAATTGTCACATACCCCGGTTAAAAAGCGGCAAAGGTTATGGCTGGTCCACAGTTGTATATTTTTTCACAAACTTATTTATTTATTCAGCCCATTATTGATGTTGTTGTTATACCACTATAAACGGACCGTTCCCTTAGGGGAGTGATTCACTTTATGATCGCTTTTCTGCAGAATCTTCTAAGCAGATCAAGTGTGAACAGGAGGATTGAACATGTCCACAATTGTGACACCATTTACCGATCAGAGAATGGCCGAGATCGTTGCGAAAGTCCAAAGCGGCGAACGCCTGAATCTTGAAGACGGTGTGTATTTGTACCAAACTGATGACCTGCTGACCCTCGGGCAGCTGGCTAATGAAGCAAATTTGCGCAAGAACGGGAAGAAAGTTTACTTCATAGAGAACATGAGTCTCTATTTCACGAATGTATGCGAATCCTACTGCGCTTTTTGCAATTTCCGGAAAGATCAAGGCGAGGAAGGCTCCTATACCCTCTCCGGCGCTGAGATGATTGAATATGTCGAGCAGCATATTCATCCCGGCATTCGTGAATTTCACATCGTTGGCGGACATAATAACCATGTGCCGTTCCAGTACTATGTAGATTCCCTGAAGGCATTGAACGAGCGTTTCCCGGAAGTAACGCTAAAAGCCTATACGGCGGCGGAGATTGAATTCTTCACTCGCATTAGCGGGCTTAGCACAAAGGAAGTACTCCAGGAACTGCAGAAAGCAGGTCTTCAATCCTTAACAGGCGGCGGCGCCGAGATTCTGTCCGACCAATATCGTCAGAAGATGAAAGTGGACAAAGCCAACGTGGATCAATACCTCGACGTTCACCGTACCGCGCATAAGCTTGGCATGAAGACACACACCACCATGCTGTATGGATCGATCGAGAGCCATGAGGACCGGATCCGCCATATGCTGCAAATTCGGGATCTTCAAGATGAAACGAACGGATTCATGGTATTCATTCCCCTATCCATGCAGCCGAAGAATAAGAATGCAGGCATCATGCGCCGCAATTCGGCCTACGAAGATTTGAAAACCATTGCCATCAGCCGTTTGATGCTCGATAATATCGATCACATCAAAGCGTACTTCATTAATATCGGGGCGCAATTAACTCAAGTTGCTCTCAGCTTCGGGGCTTCCGACGTCCATGGTACGATCCTCAAGGAACGTATTAGCCATGCTGCAGGAGCCTTAACACCGGAAGGGCTGACACGCAAAGAGCTCGTCTGGCTCATCCAAGGCGCAGGCCGGATTCCGGTTGAACGCGATACCTTCTACAACGAGATCAAGGTTTACGAATAAATCTTACCAGCAGGGATTTAAGCAAACGAGAGACGTTCCAAAAAACGGAAAACAGGCTAAAGAGATAATATAGCGTGGGTAACCTAAGCCGCTTCCAGCGGCGTTTTTCTTGCGAATCGGCGCTCACCTTCTTATCTCTTGAGAAAGGAAGAAATTTATGAAAAAGCTCGTCATTCTCGGCGGAGGCTATGGTGGTCTTGCCCTAATTCAAGAATTATTCAGCGGCTATCTTCCTCCGGACGTGGAGGTCGTGCTCATCGACCGCATGCCATACCAAGGACTCAAAACCGAATATTACGCGCTGGCAGCAGGCACCGTGGCCGATACCGCCGTTCGTGTTAAATTCCCGGTGTATGACCGCCTCCAAATTGTATATGGTGAAGTCACATCCATTGATCTAGAGAAGAGGCTTGTTAACCTGACGAACAACGATCCCGTGGAATACGATCAACTCGCCATTGCTCTGGGATGTACGGACCGTTATCATGGAGTACCGGGCGCTGAAGAATTCACGTTCAGCCTGCAATCATTCTCTGCATCCCGGGAAACCTATTTGCACCTGAACAACCTCAGACCTTATGGTCATGTTCATATCATTGGCGGAGGCTTAAGCGGAATCGAGCTCGCTGCCGATCTTCGTGAAAGCCGGCCTGACCTTAATATCGCCATCTTGGACCGAGGACAACGGGTACTTTCTTCTTTTCCTAACCGTTTGTCTGCTTATATTCATCGCTGGTTTGAGGAACACCATGTGGATATCCACAGCGGCGTTTCCGTATCCCGAGTTGAGAAGGACGCCGTGTACAATCTGGATGTGCCAATCGCAACCGACCTGGCTGTATGGACGGCGGGTATTCAGCCCGTAAAGGTCGTACAGGATCTGGATCTGCCAAAAGACCGCAGCGGACGCATTCTGCTGAACGAGTGGTATCAGGTTCCTTCCCATCCGGAAGTGTACGTGATCGGCGACTGCGCCAGCCTCCCGTTCGTCCCAAGCGCCCAAGCCGCTGGGGCTCAAGCCGAGCAAGTGGGACATGTCATGAAAGCTTTATGGCGGGATGATACGCCAAAGGTATCTCCGCTGAAGCTCAAGGGAACCCTCGGTTCCCTCGGCAAACATGCAGGCTTTGGACTCATGGGCAGCACCTCGGTTCTGGGCCGGGTACCAAGGATACTGAAGAGCGGCGTTCTCTGGAAATCCAAGCGTCACTACTAGCACTGAGCAGGCTGCAGGCGCTTTGTAGATCCTTATGGAAGGAATATGCCAGGAATCAGGCTCAGCTTTCCTCTTCGCTGTCCTGAAAGCTTTCCAGTTTGGCTATGACAACGTCAAGCAGTTCTTCAGCCGTGGGAGCCTCGACCCATTCGCCATCCACATAAGCGAAGGGCATCAGGTAGCACTGGCCGCAGCTGGTCAGGCAGCCGTATTCGATGACCTGACAAACATACTTGGCTTCAAGCGTCTGTAGAACTTTATCCGTGCCAAAATAGGAATTGCTTGTGCAAAACTCAATGATTATGGACATTGTGATTAGACCTGCCTTAAGATTGGCATTTTATTTTGCCGGTTTATGTACTATAATATAGGGAGGAAAGGAGTTGAACAAGATGAGTGAAAACACGCAAACCACTGTATATGATGAAGTGGCTGAAGTGCTTGATAAACTTCGTCCGTTCCTGCAGCGCGACGGCGGTGACGTGGAACTGGTTGACGTTGAAGACGGCATCGTTAAGCTGAAATTGATGGGTGCATGCGGTAGCTGCCCTAGCTCCACCATTACTCTGAAGGCAGGGATTGAACGCGCCCTGGTTGAAGAAGTAGAAGGCATTCAAGAAGTAGTTCAAGTATTCTAAATCTTCTTTAACTATAAAGAGTCTTGGTTTCCCTCGTGGAACCAAGACTCTTTTTTTGAGATAAAAGAATGAATAAGTTTTCAGCGAAGCGTAAGACATTCTTTAATCGCATTTATATGTTTGTTATTCCGGCTTAATCAACGGGCGGATCGGGTCCAGCCCACCGGATATATCCATGATATTGCCAGTAATGAAATCCGAATTATCCAGGCATAAATATTCGATCACCCGGGCGATGTCCTCCCCGCTTCCCGATCGTCCGCGCGGGGTCAGCCCATCTTGAATGCCCGAAACTTCATCGATGGTCTTCTCTTTATTGGCTCCGCGGATGTCCCCAGGACAGATCATATTCACGGTGATTCCATACGGTGCTTCTTCCACCGCAAGCGTCTTCGTAAAGGAGACCAGGCCCACTTTAGCAGCCGCGTAGGCTGAACGCTGAGGCCACGCGCGGGCTTCTCCCGCATGTCCGAATCCAAAGTGGATGATGCGTCCCCACTTCTTCTCCCGCATGGCAGGCAGAACGCGGTGGTCCAGCAGCATGACGCCGGTTAAATTGCCATTCACCATATGGACGATTTCGTCCCGGCTGTACTCTGAGAACAGACGACGCTCCCGAATGAAAGGGCCTGCGTTGTTCACCAGGATATCGACGCTTCCCAGCTGCTCCTCCGTCTGATCCACCAATGAATATAGCTCACGCTCGCTGGCGATATCGGCTTTAATCGCAATAGACTTCACGCCAAACCCCTCGATTTCACGGGAGAGCGCCTCCGCTTCATCCTTGCTGTTTACATAATTTATAGCCAAATGACATCCCTGCCGGGCTAACGACAGCGCCGTCATTTTCCCCAAACCTGTCGCACTGCCTGTTATCAGCGCCACTTTTCCCTTCAAGGCTTTCCCTCCTCAGATGGATATCCTTCCTTCAGTATAAAAGATTTGATAAAGCCTAACAACTTGCAACCCGGCATAGATGGCCGCCACACAAAAAAAAGAAAGGGCTTATCCATAAAGACCGATAGGTCTCTTTGGATAATGCCCTCTCTTCAGGGATACGATGAACTAATCTACAGCATCATCGAGCCTTTGGTGCTCGAATTAGAATGCCGGAATGACAGCACCTTTGTACTCTTCTTCGATAAAGGTCTTCACGTCCTCGGAAGTCAGCGCTTTGGCCAATTTTTGAATGGCGTCGGAGTCCTTGTTGTCCGGGCGAGCTACCAGCAGGTTGGCATAAGGGTTCTCTTTGTCTTCGATAAAGAGTGCATCCTTTGTTGGGTCCAGTCCCGCTTCAAGCGCGTAGTTCGTGTTAATGACAGCCAGATCCAGCTCATCCAGCATACGCGGCAGCATGGCGGCTTCAACTTCCTTGAACTCCAGGTTCTTCGGATTTTCCACGATATCCTTAGCGGTAGCTTCAAGCTTGGTTTCATCTTGCAGCTTAATTACGCCATTCTTGGACAGCAGAGTCAACGCACGGCCTGCATTCGAAGGATCATTCGGGATCGCCACAACCGCTCCATCCTTCAGCTCATCCGCAGATTTAATGGTTTTGGAGTAAGCACCCAACGGCTCCACATGCACCGCGATCACGGATTCAAGATTCAATTTACGCTCTTTGATTTCGTTATCCAGGTAAGGCTTGTGCTGGAAGAAATTCGCGTCGATTTCTTTGGAGTCCACTTGCGTATTTGGCAGAACATAATCCGTGAATTCCACGATTTCCAGGTTCACGCCCTCTTTTTCAAGCGCTGGTTTAACATGCTCCAAAATTTTGGCGTGAGGTGAAGGCGAAGCGCCTACTTTCAAGGTTACGGTCTCTTGAGTGCCGCCTCCTGTTGTTCCCCCTGGCTCAGCTGCTTTATCCGCAGGCTTGCTGCCGCACGCAGCCAGCACTGTAACCAATGTCAAACTGATCAATGCCAATGTCCATTTTTTCATTCTAAAAACGCTCCCTCCGAAAATATATTATTTTTTATATTGTCTTCCTTGATGCCTCATCCATCCCGTTATTTTCTTGTAAAATGTCGGACCAGACGATCTCCTGCCATTTGCAGCAGCTGTACCAGCACAATCATTAATACGACGGCCAGAATCATGATCTCGGTCTCATAACGGTAATACCCATACTTGATGGCCAAATCTCCTAAACCGCCTCCGCCGACTTGACCGGACATCGCGGTATACGATACCAGGGTTACAATCGTGATGGTCATCCCAGCCAGCAAGCCCGGACGAGCCTCCGGGAGGAGAACCCTCCATACGATTTGACTTGTCGAGGAGCCCATGGCATGAGCCGCTTCAATCACGCCTTTATCCACTTCATTCAAAGCCGTTTCTACGAGCCTAGCGAAGAATGGCGCAGCGCCGATCACGAGCGGCGGAATGGTTCCCAGCACGCCGTACGAAACACCTACGAGCGACTTCGTAATCGGGATCATCGCAACGATCAGAATAATGAACGGAACCGAACGCAGGATGTTCACAATGAACGACAGGATCGTGTAACCGAAGCGCACCAAACCGGATGTAGATCTTGCAGCCATGTAGAGCAGCACGCCAACCGGCAGTCCGATGATGAAACTGAACAATGCCGAAGCCCCCAGCATCCGAAGGGTATCCAATGTTGCCGTCCATATCTCTTTCCAGTCGATCTGGGTAAAATCAAGCCCGAACATTAATGAATCACCTCCACGTCTAATCCTTGTTCCAGCAGCTTCCGGATCGTATCTTCTATGGCACGCTCTTCCCCTTCGAAACGGACGATGAGCTGGCCATACGGCGTTTCTTTGATCGTGGAGATCGTGCCCTGCAGAATTGCAAAATTCACGCCCGTCTCATGAACGGTATGGGACAGAATCGATTCGTACGTTTTCGATCCAAGGAACGTAATCTGCACCGCCCTCGAAGGTCCGTTCGCCTGGCCCTGAATGGCCAGCCGCAGCGCTTCGCCGCTGTCCATCTCCTGGCGGATAAATTCCTGGGTCACTTCATGCTTCGGCTTCAGGAACACTTCCGTTACCGGCCCTTGCTCCACAATGCCGCCCTGATGAATGACGGCGACCCGGTCGCATATGCTCTGAATCACATGCATCTCATGGGTAATCAGCACGATCGTCAGATGAAACTTTTTATTAATGTCCAGCAGCAGGCGCAGGATCGAATCGGTCGTCTGCGGGTCAAGCGCCGAAGTGGCCTCGTCGCACAGCAGCACTTCGGGATCGCTTGCGAGCGCTCTGGCTATGCCGACCCGCTGCTTCTGCCCGCCTGATAGCTGGGACGGGTATTTATCCCGATGCGCCTCCAAGCCGACCAAAGCCAACAGTTCGGATACCTTGCGTTCCATTTCAGCCTTTGGTGTCTTGATCAGACGCAGCGGAAACGCAATGTTATCGTACACCGTCGCGGAAGATAACAAGTTAAAGTGCTGAAAAATCATGCCGATTTTGCGGCGTTCCGTCTGAAGCTGCTTCTTGCCAAGCGACGTTAAGTTCTTACCGTTCACCCACACCTCGCCCGAGGTGGGACGCTCCAACAAATTGATACAACGGATCAATGTACTTTTACCTGCACCGGAGTGTCCGATGACTCCGAAGATTTCTCCTTTTTCAATCGACAAATCCAATTCGGACAACGCAGTGGTTAAGGTTCCGGCTTTTCCGTACTGCTTCGTCAATTGCTTGAGCTCAATCAATCCGATAATCCTCCTTTTTCCGTAGCTTCATATCTATTTACCCAAAAGAAAAGAGCCTCTTTTTGTAGAATCAAAAAGGGCCCTCTTTACGTAAAAGTCAACGCCTTTTCTCATCTGTCAAAGCCAAGGGATATCCTGTAGCTTTGAAGGAATTAGCACCATGTCACTCCAAGCGTCACTGCGTTAAGCAATTACACGCTGGAGTCGGTTGCCGGGCTTCATCGGGCCTGTCCCTCCGCCTCTCTCGATAAGAAAACATCGATATGAAATTTTTCCGATTAATTTGATCTGATTTAATAACATTTAATGAATGCAATAGTTAGTATAGATTCTTTTCAGGTTTTTGTCAAAAGGAATTTCATGGCGATCTTGTGCCTAAGCCCTGACTCCATTTTTCCCCCAAAGCTCGTTCGTATATTTATAAGAGGCCGCCAGACTCCGGCATACCATATCGACACCTTGTTTGAGATCGTCCAGGTGCTGATCGATATCCTCCAGCTCGATCTTGTCCGACAGCCCTTGATGACGCTGCCATAAATCATCCTGCATCTCGGAATTCATGTAATGGATTTCGGCGTTGCGCCGTTTCCGGAGCGAGTTCAGCGGTGTTTTGTAACGCTCCTTGATCGCTTCCAGCTCTTTGGCCAGCTCTCCGTGGGCTTTCAGGAATTTAAACTGCCGCAGGACCGTAAAATAAGAGAAATGCGCCTTCACCTTGGAGGTATGAAGATCGTACAAATCGTTCAACACCGTCCCCAGCTTGTCAAGGATCGAGAATACCCGTATGAAGCCGTTTTTGTAAAAATACACATATCGTTGATATTCCCCTTGCTCCTGAATCGACATGTCATCGATGTAACCCGATTTGACCGATTGACTGAAATGCCTTGCCGCATTCCAGCTCTGTTCCAGCTCATCCAGGGAAACGATCAACCCCCGGGTCCAAATCTCAAGCTTGCGAAAGTCATGCGTCGGATCCTGATTTTTCTCCATTTCCTTCTGCAGCAGCCGGGTTGTCTTGACCATCGATTCGATGGCTTCCTCAAGCAGTCCGTTATTGTGCCGGGGCTGTTCCCCAAGTAACACACGAAGCATGGCGTTACCCCCTCGAGTCATCAAATTAATCTTCATTCTTGACCGCTATTTATCGAAATAGTGATTCCACCGCGTTTAACCGTCTTCACGATATCCTCACGCGGGAATAACTCATCCCGGGTATCCCGATTTCATTCGTGTTTCAATGACCAGAGGATTGTTCTTATAGGATGCCCCCGAAACGGCCAGACAACCCACAGAATGGGGCGACTTTCAGATATCCTCCAGGATATCGCCTTCGTCAATCTTAATAAATATAAACTAATCCGTTGCGGGATCAAACCTTTTCAATACTACTTCCAGCGTCTCCTTGATATCGGACAGGTCGAGCGGAAGGTTTGGCTATCATCCACTTCCCTCCTCACTATACAACAAAGCCCTCGAACGCTGGTTCGGGGACTTTGCATAAACGGTGTTGCCTTAAATTCGATCTTTTCGTTTAATGATTTTCGCTTCTTTTTTATACAATCTTTTCACGAGACATGCTATGATCCGGCCGCATTTCGGCTCTAACCGGCTTGCTGAGCTGCCATACCCTGACACTTAAATAACAGAGTACGCCGAATAAGGCCGAGATCAGCAGTGTATGTCCCAGCGCGGAGAATACGTAAACTTCCTCGTTATGCATCGTTGCCATAATGAGGGCGCCGCTAAACACTTGCAGCAAGCAGAGCACGGTTGCCGAGATGCCCAGCATCTGTATCTCCCGGTTGTCGCGGTTGCGCCAATATGCAAAATGCCCCATCACCGCAACCACGACCAGCAGCAGAAGCGCTGCCACCCGGTGCATAAAGGCGATGCCGACCCCACCGCCCAGCTCCGGGATCACCTCCCCGTTACACAGCGGCCAGCCCGAGCAACCTTCTCTAGAATCGGTGTGGCTGACGAATGCACCAATATAAACGACGATATAGCTATACAGGGTTGTGCCCCAGACTAAATTACGGAAACCCTTGCTTACCCGAGGCAGACGTTCCAAGTCTACGGGCCCCTTCGCCTGTTCTACCCGCCGCATACCCAGAGCCAGCATGACGGAGCTAGCAAAAGCAATCAGCGAGAAGCCAAAATGCAGCGCCATAATCGCAGCCGATTGAGGCTTAACCACCGCAAGCGCACCCATGATCGCCTGCACTACAACGAATACCGAGGTCCCGATAACATAAGCCATCAAATCCCGGCGATCCCGCTTGTACTTCCAGAACGCAATCAGCGAAGCCAGCGCGGCCAACCCCGCCATTCCGCTGACAGCCCGGTGGGAATACTCAATCATGGAGGATACCGTGTAAGCGGGAACAAATTTACCGTTGCACAGCGGCCACTCCTGGCCGCAACCGAGTCCCGAGCCCGTCTTTGTCACAACCATGCCTCCGAACGTCGCGAAGAACATAATTAAGCATGTTATGTAACTCAGCCATTTTAATTGTTTATCATTCACTTATCTCACCTGCTGCTCATAATCATTCACTATTTAAACCTTTACGGGATCGCATCGTACACAGTCCACATTTCATTATACCTGATTCTACCGCTACGGTCACTTGAGCGTTTGTGACAAAATGTTCAAAAATGAGAAAAACCTTCATGATACAGGTACTTGACTTCTTCACCCTACCTCTAACTGATATGTAAAACAACACCGCCGCCAGTTATAGATCAAGGCGGCGGTGCTATAGTCACTCTTACTTATGAATCGTACTGTATACGTCCACGGCACGCTGCAGGAATTCTTCAATCTCCTGGCGTGATTTGCGGAGTTTGTTAACGTAGCGAACCAACTCGCGTCCATCGGAATATGCAACAAAGCTAGGGATACCCATAATATTTTGCTGCTGACTCACGTCACCGACAGCATCGACGTCAACCTCAACCAGAGTCAATTGGTTTGAGAACTTTGTCTCAACCTCCGGCATGAATGGATCGATAAACTTGCAATCGCCGCACCAGTCTGCTTTAAATACGGCAACAGTCAGTCGCGGAGACTGGATTGCAACCTGAAATTCTGCTTCTGAAGTGATTTTTTCCATTGATTATCTCCCCTTTACGTCGAGTTCCTTCATCCTTAGTGAATCAAAATGTTGAGTGGAAGTCAAATTTTAGAGCATACTGACATTATGATGCTCACAGGCTGGGATTAACCATCAGAAAGTGCAGGTGACCCTCAAATGCACTCGAATGGAGTCAATGATAATAAAAACCGGGGCAAGGATGTATGGTCATGGACGGCAGCTATTCCGCAAGCCCTGACCGAATCATGGTCGGGGATGATCGCATCGTGGCGATTCTCCTTAAAGCTCCGGACAAGCAGAAACGAATTGCGTTGGGACTACACAGCCGTTAGAACGATTCGCAGGCAGCTCAAGGATATCCTCTCCTCCCATCCCTATCTGCAGCAGAGCGTTTCCCCGTTTCCGCTCCCTTCCATGCAAGGGTATAGCGATATTCGGATTCATGAGACCGGTTCAGAGGTTCAGCTATCTCCAGAAGAGCAGGAGTTGAGTCATCATATTCAAGAGGCCACAGCTGCAGCCAACCGAAGTAACGTGACCCGTACGCAAGCCTATTGGGACTGCTATGTATCACAACCTGAGCTGCATTGGGCCTTTCTGGCCCACATGGTATCGCGTAATGCCGGGTGGAATATGAGTGATCTGAAGGGTGGATTGATGTCGGATCTTATGAATCCGACATTTAAGAACAACCTGTATCGCTTCCTGGAGCGCTGCAATGCACTGATCTTCCAGGACGCCTATCCCCAGCTGCTGCTCTATATACACAGTCGAAAAAAAGGTAAGCCCCTATTTCATTTGCTCCCCCACTTTCATGTTTCAGCGTTCATGACACCGTTCTGGGAGCAGTTCTGGCAGGATCAGAGCAGTTCGCTGCTTACGGTAGCCCTGATCATTAATGAGCAGAACTATATTGAGGGGCGTGTGGCAAGACACCCTTTTTACCTACAGCATATTCTACAGGATCCCTTCTTTCGGATACATGAGCTGACCCGGTTGAATCAAATCGTGTTTCCGCTGGGTCAAGTCCATCGAACAGAGTCGGGCGAAAGCCCTGTCCAGAAGCCCTTATCCCCAGCCAGGCCGCTGGCGGGACTTACCTTACCCAAGTTTGACGACCTGTCCATTCGGATCAAGGCAGGCCGTTCGCTGTATGCTTTATTGTTTGGGTATGAGGAGATATACCGCGCGGTGCTGTCATTCGCACGATCCACCAAGCATCAGGGATCGCGCGCCGAATATTGGCCGGCCTTATTTACGCCGACGCTTGAGCAAGCCATGAATCATGGCCACGCGGGATCTGACCTCATCACATCAGAATGGCTGCCCGATGGCCAGCGTCTGTACAGCCCTTATCTTGAAGAGATCTGGGAGGATGAGACCCCCGAGCCGATTCCCCGGTACGACTGGTATCAGGGCCGGGCGATGTTTAGGCACATTCGTAAACCGTTACGGCCGCTGCTGCCGGATATAACCCATGCCCATCGGGCCGCTCTGGAGAAAACCTCTATCGTGCATGATGTGTCTGATCAGTTCCATCGGCATTAAAATGGAAAGAGACCGTCCCGATAATACAAGGATGGTCTCCATTCGGTTCTACTCACACGATAAGTGAAACTAAGTATATGTTTTTATCCCCGCTTCCGCATACGTGCAGGCTGCAGTCTCATAAGCGGACGGAACACTTTCTGCAAAATGCGCGGGTAACTGCTCAGCTCCGATTGCCGCAATACGCCAAACACCACCAGCAGGACAAGATATATAATGACCACGGCCACGCCTACAACCAGGCAAGTCAGCAGGAAGGCCAACCGTGCCGGCATGATATCAACCATTTGAATACCGGCCAGATTCAGGCCATATCCAATTCCCCCGGCGGCAATCACCGTCAACAAGAAGCCCGTCCAGCGTTTGCCCAGGATGGAGAAGGATACAATCGCTTTAATCGATCTTATATTCAGTATCGTAATAACAAGGAAACAGAGCGCCGTGCTCCCTATGATCCCGTAGATACCAAAGAACGGAGCAAGCAGGAAGCTGGCTGCAAGCTTGATTGCAACCCCGATCATCACGTGAATCATCGAGAGTTTGGCCTTGCCGATTCCAAGAAGAATGGAATTTGTAGTCATCATCGTGATCTGGAAAATCGTACCGAACGTCAGAAATCCAATAATCCCGCTGCCGCCCAAGGAACTAAACAGCAATCCATTAATGGAATAGGATGCCACGCATAGCGCAATCACCATCGGCATCCCCGTCAATATGGCTATACGCATAGCCAGCGATACTTGCTGTTCCAAATGCTCCTGGTCCTTCTTCGCAAAAGCTGCAGAGATGATCGGAATAAGCGAGGTACTGAGGGCAATGGCTAGAATCGGCGGAATCCCCGCCACGCTTTGAGCCCGGTTTCCCAACACCGCGAGGGCTGCTGTCGCCTGATCCAAACCAATCTGCCCGATCAACAGCGGCTTCACTATAGAGCTGTCAATGAAGTTAACAGCCGGAACTGCCAGGGAAGACAGCACAATCGGTATGGACAGCGTGAATATATCCCGGTATATCCCGCCAAGCGGAATGGAGCGGTCCGCCGCCGGCATCTTGAGCTCACGATCGCTTCGGCGAAGTTTAACCGTGAAGTACAGCATGACTGCAAACGCGCCGATACTGCCGAGTACGCCACCGAAGGAAGCTCCGGCCGCAATCCAGGTATCGTCGTATCCCATCCGCAGCAGCACATAGGCCAAGCCGATGGCTGTCAGAACCCGTGCAATCTGCTCGATGATCTGAGATATGCCGCCAGCTGTCATGTTATTACGTCCCTGGAAGTATCCTCGCATCATCGCGATGGCCGGAAACAGCAGCAGCGCTGGGGCGAGTGCCTGAATGGCCGCGGCTGCCTCCGGCTGCTTAGAAATATGGGTAGCATAATAAGGAGCTCCAAAATATAGCAGCAGCGTCATGACAATACCCGCTACCCCGGCAAAAATAAGTGCAGCATGATAGACACGCCGAGCCTCCGCAGGCTTATTCAAAGCATGACGCTCGGATACCATTTTGCTGAGTGTGCTGGGAATGCCTGCCGTTGCTACCGTTAACAGCATTAAATATACGTTATTGGCGATCGTAAATGAAGCGTCCCCTATATCGTTCAGCATATGTTCCAGCGGCACCCGCTGGACAAGACCCAGCACGCGGGCAACCAGCGCAGCAGCGGCCAAGATGATCGTGCCTTTAATAAATGACTCTTTCTTTGACAAAACCGTACCCTTCTTTCTCCTCCAAAGCGCCTCTTACAGCGATTCCTAAGCGTCTATTAGAAAACCCAAATGAAGAAAATAATAATCATCGCGAGCTGTAAAATAATCTTCACCACAATGCTGCTGAACAAGCCAATGACCGATCCGAAACCAACCTTCATGGATTTGCTTGGTCCCGAGCCTGCCAGCATTTCACCCAGAAATGCCCCAAGGAATGGTCCAATTATCAATCCAAAAGCGGGAATAACGAACGGTCCGATAATCAGTCCGATCGTGCTGCCCCATATCGAGGCTTTGGAACCGCCGAGCTTCTTAACACCCCAGGCGTTAACCGCATAATCGGCAATGAAGAGCACCACCAGAATGATCGTCTGAATAATCCAGAACCATGCATTGTAATGCTCAAATGTAAAGAACCAGCCGTAAACAAACAGCGCCAGGTAAATGGCGATAACCCCCGGCAGAATAGGGTAAATCGCCCCGGCCATCCCAATGATAAACAGAGCGATGACAATAATCCAGCCCAATATGTCCATCAACATCTCACCCTTCGATCAAAATATGATCCCTGATGACCTCAACGATGCCGTCCTCATTGTTGCTGGAAACCACAAGGTCCGCTTCATCCTTAACCGTCTGCTGGGCATTGCCCATAGCCACGCCGAGGCCAGCCTGCTGGATGACGGCCAGGTCGTTCAGGCTGTCTCCTACGGCTACAACCTCGGACATGCTAATTCCGAGCAGCTCGCACACCTGTCCGATTCCGGTCGCTTTGTTAACGCCCTGCGGATTGATTTCCAGGTTATCCGGCGAGGAGTTCGTGATCTCCAGTCCGCCCATATCCTGCAGGCGCATCAGAATGTTGTGGCGTACCTCATGATCATTCGTGTTGTAACCAAACTTCAGCCACTCCTGATTCGCGACATCGTCGATCCAATTCTCAGAGTTATATAATCTTTCTACTGAATACGCCCAGAACCATGACCCGGTTTCAATGGCGAGTGCGTGCATTTCCTCCACGAGCTTGCTGTCGAGCAGCGCTCGGCGGTGCAATTCATATGGCGCGCGCCATACCTCGCCGCCGTTCACCGTTACCATCGGTGTCGTCAGTTCAAGCTGTTTGGCATACGGATAGGCATCCTGAAACGGACGACCTGTCGAGAGGCAGACGTGAATGCCGTGCCGTACCGCTTCCTTGATCCACTTTACCGTTTCCTCCGACACCTCATGATCGTCCCGCAGCAGCGTACCGTCCATATCCAGTGCTAACAACCGATATTTATATTTCATGGTATTAACCCCCTTACGAATCATCAGCAAACATAACGACATTTTACCACAAAAGACAGGGTGTCAAAACATCCCCTCATGAATAGCAGCCACCTAACAGGCCAAAACTGAGGTAAAGCCTAGCCACAAGTAGGATTTCCCCACGCGCTCAAACCAATCACACGACCCTTGAAATAAATAAGCAATGTGAAAGAAAGAATATGACTTCCTTTGTGCTACGATATTTACTGAAGACAACCCTGAAAGGAGTCATAAAATCATATGACCAAACCTAATGAGAACCCCGTCGTGACGGCAGAGATGCTCATTCGAAGACCGGTAGCCCAGGTATTCGAGGCTTTCATTGACCCTGAGATTACAACCAAGTTCTGGTTTACCAAAAGCAGCGGCAAGCTTGAGGAAGGCCGTCATATCCGCTGGGATTGGGAGATGTATGGGGTACATGATGACGTGTACGTTCAACATATTGAAGTGAATCGCCGCATCACGATCGAGTCTTCAGACCGGACCCAAACCGAATGGACATTCACGCCACGGGGCGATCATGAGACCTTCGTTGCCATTACCCATTCCGGATTTACAGGCAGTGCGGATGAAATGGTGCAGGGAGCTATTGATTCCATGGGAGGATACACCATGGTGCTCTGCGGCCTCAAAGCGCTGCTGGAGTTTATCGTCGTCCTGAATCTGGTAGCGGACAAAGCCCCTGACGCCCTTGTATAACGGATAAAGAAACGGCAGCCAACCCATTGAGGGCTCTTGGCTGCCGTTTTGTCGCTTCCTATTATTGGTTCGGATTGCCTTCCTCATTCTCACCCCCGGTTTGTTTAGGGTGAGGCGTACCGTCGAGTCCGTAAATTTCGTCATACGCATCGAAAATTTTGCGGGCAACCGGCGCGGCACTCTGGGAACCAAAGCCTGCTTCCGGTATGACGACGGCGACGGCCAGCTTCGGATTTTGCCGTGGTGCAAAAGCGATGAACACCCCGTTTTCCACCCTGATCCGAGAACCGTTTTTATAAATATCTTGCTCGGATGTTCCTGTTTTCCGTGCAAAATCATATTTAAAATCTTCAAAAGCTCGGAGCCCCTGCGTATTCATCCCTGCAATGACTTCATTCCAGTACTGCTGCGGGAATTCCGCTTTATTCAATACCTCGCGTTTGAATTCCTTAATCACATTGCCGTCCTGATCTACGATCTTGCTCGCAAGCTGCGGCCGAATGCGTTCTCCCCGATTGGCAAGCGTGCTGGCATACTGCGCCAATTGGAGCGTCGTATATTTACCGGACTGTCCGAATGAAGCGTATGCCATGGCAGCCAGATAACTTCCCGCCTGCTCGATATTGGTATACTCGATGATTCCTTTATGCTCCTTCGGCAGACCGGATTCGGTAGATACCCCAAGCCCGAATTCCTTCATGTATTCATCCCATTTTTCAACGGATTTGGAGCCGTATTTGTTATACAGTCGTTCCCCGATCCAGTCAACCATAAAGGCATTGGAGGAATGCTCAATCGCTTGTCTCGCATTCAGAGATCCGTAGGCTCTACCGCCCGAGTTCCGGACTCTCGTATTATCCTTACCGAAGAATGCTGCACCGCCATCATAATAATAATCGTTCGGCCCGAACAATTTTTCATTAAGTCCAACCAATACTGTCAAAGGCTTCATGGTGGAACCGAGCAGCACGACCGATTCCAGATTGTTGCCGGATCGACCGGAACTATATGGAGAAATCGTTCCGTTGCCATAATACTTCATGACCGATTCCCAATCATCGGTCCCATTCTCCCACACATTCGGGTCATAATCCGGCATGCTGGCCATAGCGACAATATTCCCGGTGTCCACTTCCATCGCTACGGCATAACCCGTTTGCGCATTCGGATGCGTTTTACCGGAAACCGTATTGGCGTGAAGCCATTTCAGCTGATCAATGATCGCCTGCTGCGTAACCTTCTGAATATCCTTATGAATCGTCGTATGAATATTGTAGCCCTTCTCCGGGGCAATCATGGTCGGCACCCCGTCCGCCATGTTCTGCGGATTAATCGGAATCCCGATATATCCGTTCTTGCCGCGCAGCTCATCCTGGAACATCATTTCGAGTCCGTCTACACCGACCTTCTCCTGCTCCGTGTAGATAAGTCCCGGATCTTTTTGCTTCTTGTTCTGCTCATCAATCTCTTTATATTTTTCCAGTGTCTTAATTCCGCGGAACTCTTTCAAATAACCAATCGTTTGAACGGCAATTTTATCCTGGTTATATTGACGCTGGCTTTCTTCAACAACCTCTATTCCAGGATACTCGTTCTTATGCTCCATGAAGTAAGCCACTTCTTTAGTCGAAAGATCTGCCTTAATGCGTCTCGGCTCATAACCCGGCTGCTTGTTGAATTCCAGGTCCATCGCTTTGATCACATCATCCACTGTCAACTTTTCGGCTTTTGGATCACCATATTGTTCGAAGACCTTGACCATTTCCTCGGCCAGCTTTTCGATCTCCGGACGGTTCTTCTTCCCTCGTTCGGATGAACTGTAATCCTTTAACAGCGTTAAATACAGTGCTTGGGAGGGTGTTGAGTATGCAAGCGGCGTACCGGAAGCATCAACGATGCTGCCCCGGATCGGCTGAAGCGGGAAATTTTTAACCTGCCCACCGGTTTCGAGCTCTTTTAGCTCAGGCCCTTCAACGAACTGCAGTATAGCAAGACGTATAATAACGACACAGAATATGATAAAAGTGCTGAAAAAAAATAGATTAACCCGCAAGTTAAACTGACTGCCGGCATCTCGTTCTTCTTGTTTGCGCTTATCCGGCCTAAACCCTTTCACGTATGCTTCTCCCCTTTATCCACAATCACATAAACCCATATTAACATAAACGCCCCCCCACTTCATCTGGAAGGCCCCTCCTACGGGCAAGGGCGAACTTCCCTTGCTCAAAGTCCGCCCTTCTCCGTATCCCAACACATCTATCAAAACACTTGTTCTTTTATATGTGTCTCATTGAAGCGCGGCGGATTAAACCAGTTGCCGCTCTGTGCCCAGGTCGGGTCCAGCGGTATCCACCGCTTCTCTTCGCTCAAGTAGACCTCATTCCAGGCGTGGGGACCATAACCGCCTTGACCATTATATCCCCTGCCGGTTACGACCCGAACTTTCAGATCCTGAGACCGGGCCATCATGGCATACAGCCGAGCATAATCAATGCACACGCCTAACCTTGTTTCGTACGTATCCTGTGGTGTCTGCTCTTTCCATATCCGCTGCTCTTCATACAATGTCACTTTGTCGTGATCATACGCTATTCTGCTGCCAACCCAATCATAGAGCTTTCGGGCTTTCTCTTCATCGGTCGACGCACCTTTCACGATATGGGCTGCCGTCTGCTCAATGCCCTCGGGAATCTTGTGGTCGATGACCTCATACTTCCGCTGAATGATCCCATTCAATTCTTCTTGAACCGATTGGGTAAAGACCGGCAGCTTCTCGCGGACGAGAGAACCCGACAAAGGCTCTATCACAGCCCTCGCTCCCTGCTGATAAACCGGTGAAGCCTCAACGTACCGGCTGAAGCCGTGGTCGGGATTCAGACTGACGTAGATGAATAAGATCGCAATAACAATAATGCTCCGGGCAGCACCCATGATGACGCCAATTCCCGCGCCTGTTAGCCGGCTCAGCAGCGATGCCGACGTATCTTTTCTCGTTCCGAAGAGTCCCAGCCTGCCCCCCATAATCAGGGAAACGAGCAGACGCAGCATAAATACGATAAGGGCGTAACTTAACATAAACAGCACCGCAAACCGCAGCAGCGGGAAATCCGCCAGCGATTTTACGGCTGTATAATAAATCTGTTCCCAGAAGCGCAGCTCTCGATTCGGTAAACTGGAGGCCGTCCCTAGCCAATCGCCTGCCTTGGGTGATAACCATAATGTAAAAGGAACGGAGATCGCAAGCCCGACCAAGCGCAGCACCGCATCCCCCAGAAAAAAAACAAGCTTCCCGGCTGACCGGGAGGCTCCGCGACTCCATCCCTGCAATAGTGAAAAAGCCACAATCAGCAGCAGCAAGATGGTGATTCCGTTCCCACTCAGCACACTATCCTTCCATGCCGACATCAACGGTATCCCCTCCTCTCCCCATGATGTCTTGTCAACCGATGTAAGCGAGCTGCAGCACTAAAAACGCTGCCGCCCTCGTACATTCGCTTCCGATTGCGTTTCATTTTTTTTTATTTAGAGGCCGTATTGCTCTTGGCATCATCGATAAAGCTCTGAATCGTATCGTTGATATCCCACTTTCCTACCGAAACACCGCGGAAAGTGACTTCAACCTCTTCGGAACCGTCACTTCCTTTCAGCTCCAGATTAGGAGCTTTAATGGAGTAGGTACCGTCCCCATTCGAAGTATATTTTGCTTCCTTCGCTTCTTTCATCATCATGTTCAGCGCTTCTTTTTTTATCGTGTCCACCGTTTCTTCCTTCACCGTAGTTACAACCTCGCCGATTTTATCCAGGGAAATTCCGCTATATACCAACAATCCCACGATGATGAGTACGGCTAGCGCCCACTTAATGACGGTTCTCACCACATTCAGCACAATAAACAAGATAATTAAGGCGATGGCAATGACCAGCCAGTTTTGTTTAAGAAATTCAATCCAGACCTGAGTATCCAATTCAATTCACTCCCGTTCATCGTTTCAAAAGCGGCGGTTCATGCCGTCTTATTAATTATACATGATACCCCGCAAAGCTGTCAGCCAACCGGGTCTTTTCACAAAAAGGTATAAGCTTGCCCTTTCGAACGTACAAGTAGTAGTACCATATCAACTTTTGCCGGATAGGAGGGTGCCATATTGAAAACCGCATTATGGCTCTATATGTTTTTGTTTCTGGCGTTTTTTGATTTGCATGCTCAGTATCCAGTACTGACGCCCTTTGCCATCTCCCTTGGCGCAGCCCCTACGTTTATCGGCTGGATGATGGGCATTTATGCTTTAACTCATCTGCCTGGCAATCTGCTTGCAGGCAATCTGATCGATCGGCACGGCAGCAGACGCTACATTATTTTCAGCTTAACCGCTGCTGGTGTTATCCTGCTGCTCCAGGCTCATGTCCAACTGCCCTGGCAGCTGCTCGTGCTCCGCTCGATCAGCGGCTTCGTCTTGGCCTTTTTGTCACCGGCCTGTTTGGCGCTGCTTGCGTCTCTCTCCCGGGATCCTGTTACGCAAGGCAAATATATGTCCGGTCATGGCGTGATCCACACTCTTGCCTCTGTCTTGTCACCGGCCGCCGGCGCTTTCATTGTAGCCAAAGCAGGATTTTCCGGTACATTCCAGAGTCTAGGCTGGCTTTTGATTTTCACCGGCTTGATGGCGTTTCTCAGTCTCCCGAAGCCTCTGTCAGCCGCTGATAGAGATAAAGGGCAGGCTGTTCCGATCAACAGCGGGACACCGGCGCGGCTTCCTTTTAGCTTGCGCTTATATCTGATTCCATTTGCTATCGCATGCTCTCAAGGAATCCTGTTCTTTGAAATACCGCTGCGGGAAAGCGGGCTGGCAAGCATTATGTCCACCGGGCTTCTATTCTCCGTCATTAGCCTTGGAGCTTTGGTCACATTAAGCATGCTGTTTCTCAATCGTTATGCGCCCTATATCAGGGTGACCATCGGCGTATTGGGGCTCGCTATTTGCTTCTACGCCCTGGCTGCAGCAGACCATGTACCGATCACGGTCATCCTGTTTGCGCTCGGACTTGCTAAAGGATTGCTGTTTCCGGCATTATCCTCACTGTTCATAGAGCTAAGCGGCGGAGGCAGACTCGGGAAAGTCTTCTCATTGCAATCCATCGCCATGTCGCTGGGTTCCTTTGTAGGTCCTATTGCGGCAGGACAGCTCCGAACGGTGGTGTCCCCTTATTTTATCGCGTTTCTGATGCTGATGACCGTGCTGCTGCTGCTCCCCAAACGCAATCGTGAAGCACCTTTAACAGCTGTCTCACCAGAAACCCCAATCTCAACCGTCTAAGGAAGCTGTACCAGTCTTAAGCCAGCGCCCAAAAAGATAAGGATGGGCCAATACACAATCCATATGGGTAAAACCACATAAGATACAGTGTGGCAAATGACCACGTACATCTAACCAAGGGGTGAAGTAATCATGAGTCATGTTCATCATCATAAACATTGCCATGGGGGTTATGGAAATTCAGTCGGAATGGTTCTTGTATTGTACATTCTGCTCGTCATTATCTTGAGCTGTTTCTAGAATACATGGATTAACCTTGTTACGGCCATCCATTTGGATGGCCGTTTATTTTGCTCGCTTTGCATGATCGATAAAAAACAAGTTAAACTATACATACACCATTCGACACAACCATCATTCGACGGCGGATCATCATTTCCCGGGGAATGCTGCCAAGGATCTCCGTATCATGACAGAGGTGAAAAAAGATGCCGATATTTCTCATTGTAGAGGGCAAGAACGACCGGAGCCGACTACGCCGATTGCTGACATCGGATATAACCATCCTGTGCACATTTGGAACGCTGAACACCGCCAAGCTGGAAAGCCTTCATAAACAGGTGAAGGATCAAGAGGTGTATCTTTTTATGGATAACGACAGCTCCGGCAAGAAAATTCGCGGTGCCCTGCGCGACATCTTCCCTGATGCCGAACAGATCTATACGCGCCGGGGATACGCAGGAGTTGAAGGAACGCCTGACGAATACCTGATTGCCCAGTTAGAGAAGGCCGGACTGGAAGAGTTCATCATTTACCCGCCTCCTGCTATTAACAACGCAGATCAGAAATCACTATTTTAAATAAAAAAGGCGTCCTCCATCTTTAACGATAGAGCGCGCCTTTTGGTTTTACTTATAGGTTATTCCTTAATCAAGGTCTTAATGTCCTTCACAATATCCTCGGTCTTCACTTGGGCCGGATCCGCTGCATTATAGGTCTTCCGAATATTGTTATTCCGGTCAACCAATGCAATGGAATTGCCATGCGTGAAATTCGTCGAGTTATTGCCGAGCAGCGGGATTTTGAAAGAGTCCTGCATCAGCTTCCGGGTTTCCTCCTGATCTCCACGAAGGAAGTACCAGCCGTTATAATCCGCATAGAAACGGTCCCCGAACTCCTTAATCTTCTCTTTTGTATCGGTTTCCGGGTCAAAGGAGATGGACACGAAGTTAACTTCTTTACCGAAGATGCCCTCTTTCTTCAAGTCTTCCTGTATTTGCGAAAGAACCAGTGTTGTAATGGGGCATACATCCGGGCAGCTGGTGAAATAGAAGTACATGAGCTTAACTTTGCCCTTGGTATCGTCCGATGTGATCGTCTTTCCATCCACATTCTCCATGGAGTAAGCGGCTACCTCACGAACGATTGGAAACTTTTCTTTTCCGAATCCTAACGAGTTGTATACCAGGTAAATAGCTGCTATTACGCAGACAGCGAGTAGTACCCAAGTCCATTTGTAACGTTTGAATGCATTCATGACCTTCCCCGTTCTCCCTTCGTCTCAGGCAATCCCTGTTCTTGCCAGGTTTAGTTCAGCGTTAAAGCCCTTCCACCTATTAAAAAGTGGTATTGAGTATGAGAACGATCAGGCTCAAGGTCAAGTAGTTGATGGAGATAATAAATACTTTTTTGGACCAAGCTTCATCGTCCTTAGCACGGAAACCTTGGAGCGCGGCGTAAAGCCACCAAATAGCCAGAAGGAGTCCGATAACCAGAAAGAATATACCGGCGTATCCATACGTGTACATCAGGATGGGGATCGGTATAAGCAGTACCAGGTAAGGGATCATCTGATACTTCGTGCGTTTAATTCCTTTAACTACCGGCAATAACGGAAAGCCCGCTGCACGATATTCTTCAACCCGACGAATGCCCAGTGCCCAGAAATGAGGCGGCTGCCAGAGAAACAGAAGAGCGAACAGCAAAACCGCAGCCATATCTACGGTTCCTGTCACGGCCACATAGCCGATCACCGGCGGCATCGCTCCGGAAATAGCGCCTACCGACGTGCTCCATGTTGATGACCGCTTTAACCATAATGTGTATACCACAACGTATACGAACATTCCGATCGCTCCGAATATCCCTGCCAATACCCCTGAGAACAGGAATAACATGGCTAGTCCAACGACCCCAAGAATGATGGCATACCAAAGAACAACCTTTGGTGTCAGCCGTCCGGTTGGAAGTGAGCGGTTCCGTGTACGCTCCATCTTCATGTCAAGCTCTCTGTCGAAATAGTTATTGAAAACACAGGACGAAGCCATAACAAGCACGGTTCCGAGAAGTGTCATAATCATCAATCCAAATTGGATATCCCAACGCGATGCTAGCCAAAATCCGGCAAAAGCCGCTATCAAATTTGACCGGATGATTCCGGGCTTCGTTACCGTGATAAAATCTTTCCAAGTCCCCGCCTTATCGGGAGGTGCAGGCGCTGCCGAGGCAAGTGCTGCGGATTCTGAAGGAGCTTGGTATCTCAAGTGATTATCCACGTGTAAACGTTCCTCCTTGTATCTGTCGTTATGGAGGAAGTACTGCCTCCGCTATAAAGTTTATCATATCATTAGTAAAAAGTGTTTAGCAATCCTTCGGAATTCGTTCCATCTATATGACAATTCAGTGACATTTGGAAGCGATATATTCTTGACGTTATGCCGTTGTTTAAGGCACAATTTGTCTATGTAGCAAAGATGGGTGTCGATCCCTTAATATGAATACAAAGCCCGGAGCGCAATGATAGCGCTCCGGGCTTCCATACTCACGTTATGAGAAAGAGATTACAGCGTGCGGCCAGACCCCGAAAGAGCCTGTTCTGCTTGCTGTACCAAACGTTTTGTAATGTATCCACCCAGGGATCCTGTTTCACGGGAAGTATAGTTACCATAGTAACCGTCCTGAGGAATCGTTACGCCTAGTTCTTGAGCAGCCTCGAGTTTCAAACGTTGTAATGCTGCAGTTGCTTGAGGTACAACCAAATTGTTGCTGCGGCGTGCCATATTAAATATCTCCCTTCACTGAATGTCTGTTATTCCAGTGCAAGCTTGCAAACTTATTATGGCTCCTTCTTGCAACGTTATACGTATTTTTTCAATTTTTATCTTTGGAGGTTTTTTTCATATGAGTAAAGGCTTATCCCTATGGTTTGCGGTCTCTTCGATCATCCTGCTGACCGCCTCGGCCATATCCATCAGCTACAACGGATTTCTGGCCGTCGGTCTGGCTCTGCTCTCCATTCTCAACATAGGCTGGGGATTCATTATCAAATCCAAACGCAAGCCTTCTTAAGAAGAACCCTGCTTATTTACGAGCCAGAAAGCCCATCTTGTCTTTGACGTCATCCAGTATTTGAGCTGCAGTCTTCTGTGCCTGCTCTGCTCCCTTGGCCAGAATGTCATGGATTTCACCGGTTTGGCGAATTTCGTAGTATCTGTTTTGGAGTGGCTCCAGAGCGGCTACTACAACTTCGCCAAGCTCCTTCTTGAATGCCCCGTACATCTTCCCTTCAAAACGCGCCTGTACTTCCTGCAAGGACACCCCAGCACATTCCGAATAGATACTCATCAGATTGCTAACCTCTGGTTTAGCGGATGGGTCATAGACCACTTCGGCCCCGGAATCGGTTGTAGCTCTACTGATTTTCTTGCGGATTTGGTCCGGCTTATCCAGCATCGCAATATAACTGCCCTCAACCGGATTACTTTTGCTCATCTTTTTAGAAGCATCATCCAGCGACATAATTCGTGCGCCTACTTCTGGAATGAACGGTTCCGGCATATTGAAATAGGAACCGAATCGATGATTGAACCTTGAAGCTAAATCGCGCGTGATTTCCAAATGCTGCTTTTGGTCATCTCCGACCGGTACCAGATTGGCATTATACAGCAATATATCTGCAGCCATAAGCGCTGGATAGACAAACAAACCGGCTCCTACGGAATCTTTACCTTCCGATTTGTCCTTAAATTGTGTCATCCGTTCCAATTCGCCCATATTCACCATCGTTGTCATGATCCATCCCAGCTCGGCATGCTGAGGAACATGGGATTGCAGGAAAATATTAGCGCGACTTGGGTCGATCCCGGCTGCAACGTACAGTGCCGCAACCGACTCTGAGCGATCTCGGAGCGAGCTTGGCTCCTGCGGTACCGTAATGGCGTGCAGATCGACGACCATAAAGTAACAATCTTGCTCGTATTGAAGCTTAACAAAATTTTTAATGGCTCCAATGTAGTTGCCCAGTGTCAAATTGCCACTTGGCTGAATTCCCGATAATACTGTTTTCATGACTAGCCCTCCATTTATTTAAACTTTCTTAATCCAAAGTCTGCCCCGCTCGAGGGAACATATATGAACGCAAAAAGGCCTCACATCCGCAAGGGACGTGAGACCGTGGTGCCACCCTTATTCGCTGCACAAACTCTAATACTTAAGCTGCAGCCTTCTATTCTTGTAACGGAGAATACCCGGCCGGCATATTAAGGAATAACAGTATAATCCCTGTTCAGCCTGGCACTCAAAGGTCCATTCAGCAAAGCGGATCCACCGGTTCACATCAACCACCGGCTTTCTGAAGGATGGGCCGCACCTGCTTACTTGTCCTTGTCATCGTGTTTCAATCATTTTGGATCACTATTACATGCAATGATAAAACTCTTGCTCTGCCTTGTCAATTCTATTTTGGAATCAAGTCGTCCGATGTTTTGAAGCATTTCTTTTACCCTTTCCGCAAAAATCTGTTATGATGTGGTTAATCGTCAAGACCATGATTTCTGTTAGTAAAGGAGCATCGATATGAATCAAGTGACCAAAGGCCAGTGGAATGGTTACGACACCTATATTTTAAACAGCGGCCGTCTTGAAGTGACTCTCCTTCCTCGTCTAGGTAACAATGTCATTGGAATCAAAGACCTTGAAAACTCACGCGAAATCCTTCGAAAACCAGATGAAAGTGAGCTTGCATTCTATCTTCAGAAGCCCTACCACTTCGGCATCCCGATGCTCATTCCGCCAGGCCGGATTTCCAAAGGCCAGTTTGAGTATGGCGGAACAACGTATCAATTTGATCAAAATACCGCGAACGACAATCATATCCACGGTCTCCACCGATCACAGGCTTGGTGTGTCAGTGACATAGAGGAAGAGGATGATGGGTGCGCCGTTTCGACAGAGTTCATATCATCGGATGATCCGAAATGGATCGCCCAATTCCCAGTACCGCTGAAGCTGGAAATGACTTTTCGTCTTCAGGGTGCCCGCTTATCACAGAGTCTTCGTGCAACGAATCTGGGTTCCAGCCCTGTGCCGTTCGGTATGGGTTACCATACGTGGTTCCTGCTCCATGGTGAGCCCCATCGCTGGACGCTGGATCTGCCTGTAGAGGGCATTTATACCTTGAATAATGAACTGATTCCAAACGGCGATCTTTCACCGCTTGGCCATCTGGAACAACTGAATTCCGGACTCAACCTGAAGGAAGCCGACCTTGATACGATATTGAAAATCCCGGAAGGCAAACCAGCCGAAGCCATGCTTCAACGGGATGATGGTTACCAAATTCATTATTCGGCAGACCGCGCCTTTTTCAAGCACTGGGTGCTCTATACGAAAGGCGTCGCAGAGGAATTCCTCTGCATCGAGCCGTATACCTGGCTTCCGAACGCGCCCAATTTGAATCTGCCAAGCGAAGAAACCGGCCTGATTCATCTGGAACCGGGACAGACCGTGAACCTGAATACCCAGATCAGCATCCAAAAAACGTCGCCGGAGGCAGAGCAGGGTAGTTAAGCCATTTCATGTGAGCCATAAGATCTTCATATACTTAATGTTTCAATAAGAGCAGTCCTTTGAAATCAAAGGGCTGCTCTTGTTTGTCTAAGATAACGACCATTCCAGCGATTCGGATAATTTTACCACCAAATGATCTTCCTCAAGCACGAATGAGATTCCTAGGATTCAGTCATAATATCCATATACAACATCAAAGGAGGTGACATGACATGGCTCAAGGTCGTTCTTCTAACAATCTTGTCGTACCTCAAGCAACTGCAGCTCTTCAACAATTGAAGATGGAAGCTGCTCAAGAACTGGGCGTAACGATTCCACAAGACGGTTACTATGGAAACTATACTTCCCGTGAAACCGGTTCTTTGGGAGGTTACATCACCAAACGTCTGGTACAATTGGCTGAGCAGCAATTATCGGGTCGTTCGAACCAGTAATTCGCATCTCTTCCCTCCAGCCGTAATTAGAAAGAGGCGATCTTCTCCCCAAAGATCGCCTCTTTCGTTATATATTCTATATGATAAATGATTTCAGGATTCCGAAGCAGCTTCGGCATATGTATTACGAGGGTACCGAATCATCAAGTTGGCCATGTTATAGTTGGATTCAAGTATAGCATCTACAACGACAATGCCTTGTCGTACCATAAATTCATAACTGATTTCGCCGTGTGTCCAGTGGCGTTTATGTTTCAGACTTTCAAGCGCCATCGTACGAAAAGAGAGTTGTTGAGCTTCACTTAGCCCCTCCTCAAGTGGAGCTATGACCCCGTTACGCCCAGCCAATGGATTATGCCGTATGCCAAATTTACCAATTACATTGTTTCGTATTTGTACAAATACTGTCCCTGAGCTTAGACCTCCCAACTCTTCTTCCAGCTCTTTAAAAACGATGTCCAATTGTCTAGCCAGTGATAATTGATCTAGTTTTACCATCTCTTCTCCCCTCCTTTATTAGTAAATTCTCCCTATTACTAGGGCTTATGACTCATTATAGGGTAAAGGAATCAATGTATCAACAATATTCAACACATTTGGGTATTTATTACTAAAATTGCACAAATAATTTAGTTTTCAGCTCCTTTATTGCGTCAACTTTCATTCTTTTACGACAAAAAAAGAAGCCCAAGCGGGCTTCTTCATAGGTTGGAATTTGCATGTACTTGGGAGGCAAAATCCTCTAGCAAATTCTTTTATCTGTTATTCCGATGAAAATCAACAAATCACGCCATATGTTCCGTCATTTGCAAGAATTGTCTAATATCGGATACGCAAGAGTCGGCTGCACTTTGCCAGAATTCGCGCTGGGTCAGATCCACATTCAGATGTTTCCTTGCCAGATTCTCCACGGACATCACGCCGGTGTCACGAAGTAGGGCATCATATTTATCTGCAAAGGTCGGACCTTCTTCCAATGCCCGAACATAAAGGCCGGTACTGAACATATAACCGAAGGTATATGGGAAATTGTAGAACGGCGTCCCTGTGATATAGAAATGAAGCTTGGATGCCCAGAAATGGGGATGGTATGATGTCAGAGCATCACAGTAGGCTTCCTTCTGCGCCTCCACCATCAATTCCGAAATTTCCTCGCTGCTGAGCAGACCGCTCTTCCGTTTGTCATAGAAGCGGGTTTCGAACAAGAAACGGGCATGAATATTCATAAAGAAAGCTACGCTGTTCTGAATTTTCTCTTCCAGCAGTGCCAGCTTTTCTTCTTCGCTGCCGGCACCCTTCACCATGGCATCAAAAACAATCATTTCAGCAAAAGTAGATGCCGTCTCGGCAACATTCATCGCATACTTTTGGTTAAGCACCGGAATTCCGCCCATCAGATGCTGATGGTAGGCATGGCCCAGTTCATGCGCCAGGGTCGAAACGTTCGAGGCTGTTCCGCCAAACGTCATGAAGATTCGGGTCTGGCCGCTAGCCGGGAAGGAAGTGCAGAAACCACCCGGTCGCTTGCCGGCGCGATCTTCGACCTCAATCCAGCTCTTATCAAACGCCATTTGCGAGAAATCCGCCAATCTCGGGCTAAACTTACGGAACTGCTCCACAATGTTAACAGCGGCATCGTCATATGAGATTTTGGTTGCGGAAGTACGCAGCGGGGCATCTACATCAGTCCAAGACAAGCCTTCCAGACCAAGCAGCTTCGCTTTACGGTTTAGGTACTCCACAAGCACCGATTTGGTGTCCTGGATAACAGCCCACATGGTATCAAGCGTCTCACGGCTCATACGGCCAATCGCTAGCGGCTCCTTCAAGTTATCATCCCAGCCGCGATTCTCGTACAGCTTCAGGCGGTAGCCGGATAAATGGTTAAGGGTATCCGCACAGTAATCAGCGGAGTCTCCCCATGCCTGCTCCCACTTTTCGAACATGGATTGGCGTACTTCCCGGCGAGGATCATGCATTTTATTGAATGCCTGTCCTGCGGACAACATGACCGTCTTACCGTCTTCCTCATACGGAATCTGGATTTTCTTAACGATGGTATCGTAGAACTCTCCCCATCCATGATAACCGTCTACGCCAAGCGATAGAGCTAAGCTCTCTAACTCAGGGCTCATCTTATCCTTTGCGAGATTACGGCTTTCGTTCAATACGAAATCAAGCTCGGACACCTTATCTGTACCGGTCCAAGCGGTCCAGAGTTCGTCATCCATTCCACGAAGAATGTTATCGAATTGGTTCTTAACCGATTGCAGGGTCGCGGACAACGACGTTACCCGTCCGGATAATTGAACGGCCTTCTTGTCATTCACATTTTGCGCGGTCAGGCAACCCACGAATGCAGAGACTTCACGGATACGGGCATAGGCGCTCTGGAACTGCTCAAGGAAGCGTTCAAGGCTGGAGGCGCCCTCCATGGTTTCCGGAACGGTCAATGCTTTAACGGCTTGCTGAAGATTATGTACATCCTGCTCAAGAGACTCAAGAAAGCTGACGAGCTGCGTTGAGGAAGAACCTCCGGGAAATATCGATTCCAAATCCCAAGTTTGTTGAAGTGCCATCGAACATTCATCACCTTTCAAAATAAAATATGAATTCATGCGGAATACCATTTGTGTGGACTTAGGGAAAAGTGTATAACTATATATAACTCAATTTATGTTATCCCTGCTACAACCAATTTACTGCTGAAGGAGCCAAAAGCCATGAGACCTTTGCAAATATCACCGGAGACGGCCGTTACACTATCCAAGCAGCTGGGCGTTCCGCTGGAACAGCTGATGCATATGCCTCAGCATATATTAATGCAGAAAATTGCCGAGCTTGCCAAGAATGCGGAAGCGAAAGCAGCGAAACAAGATGATGAGTCCCCATCATCGGAGAACTCATGATTCCTTTTTCCAATACTTGGCCTTATGATGTCGTTGGAAACGACGTGTATGTACACAGCTGCCCATTCTGCGGAACCGACAATGTATTGCTGCCGATGAAACCCAAGGAACTGATAAGCGTAAGGGAAGGGAAAAAGAAGCTGCTGATCTTCCCCTGCTGTCACAACAAAGTAACCGTGCTGGACAGCGACATCGACTACTTGCTCACGGATCAGCGATTACGCTGACTTCACCGTAAAGCATGAGTTCAGCCTATTCGTGTTTACCCAAATAGCCTGCTGACCCCCCTTCAGCGGGCTATTTGCATTAGGACATTAGGACTCTGCCTGAAGTGCCGTGTTCTTCTGCTCCCGAATCTGCTCGGATATCAGCTTCCACTGCTCTCTGGATGCGCGTATCATCGCGGCATCCATAATCTTGTCATCCTGGACCACTCTGGAGAACCATTGAACCGCCTCCTGAAACTGTCCCAGCCTTCTGTGGATCTCCCCGATCAGATACAGCAGCCTAGCATCATTCGCCCCTACCCCTTCCAGCTCAAACACTCGGACATAGGATTCCAGGCTATAACTCAAGAACCGCTTCTCTTGATCCTCGTTGCCCTGATAACGGTACAGCCAAGCGATATGATGCAGCAGGCTGGCCACAATACGATCCCGCTCCCCGATCACTTGCGCACAGAGGAGAGCCAGCTTGTACGACTCCAGAGCATCCTCCAGATTGCGCGAGCCGCTCATATCCCTCTTCTCCCAGCGGCACCCAACTTGCTCATAAAAGAGCGCCTTCTGCCGTTCGTTCAATTTCAGGGTCGAGTTTTCCGTGGAGGCAAAACCGCATTCAGGACAGATCCGCACCACGTAAAAATCGGGATTCTCCGATTTATAGTAAGCGCAAAAATCCGTATCTGTACGGTATGCCTTTTTAAAGCTGGGTCTCACCCTGGACGTTACATATTCATGCTCACAGTGCGCACAAATCACCTTGATGGAATACAAGGGTTCCAATTTCACGCCATTCGCCATCCCTTCATTCGTGTCTAATTCCTGTTTAGATGTAGGTATATGGCACTAAGGAGTATTCACGAAATGGTGGGCGGGACCGGACAGACGCTGCAGCACAAAATCACGTAATTCATCCTCCACGCCAATTTCGATTAGGGCTCCTGCCATGCAGCCAAGCCATTCTTCGGCATGGCGATCCGTAATCGGGAATTTCATGTGCCTGGCCCGCATCATCGGATGTCCGAATGCTTCCGAGAACAAGGCTGGCCCTCCAAAAAACTGGCTCAAGAACATATATTGTTTCTCCATCACCGGCATAATGTCTTCCGGAAATAATGGCGAAAGCAGCTCATTTTGCTGCACTCTCGGATAAAAAGCTTCGACGAGCGAACGTACACCCTCGGCACCCCCGAGGTTATCATAGATGCTTAAGTTCGGATCCATATCCGCTAATTCTCCCATCTGTTATATGATTCGCTTTCGATTGGATGTACCTATCCATTATACCAAAAAACAACAAAAAAAGGCGCTAAGCCATGGTTAGCACCTTTTAGAACTTATTAATAACTGCGCCAGTCCTCTTCACTCTGGACGAGAGAAGCACGTATAACATAAACGAAGGCGCATACTAGGATACCTGCGACTATGCTCATGATCATCACTCCATCCAAACATAATACGAAAGATGTGCTTTGATGTTTTTTATTATAGCACAATATCCCCGAAAATAAAGCATAAATGTAACCGCTTTCTCATGTTTTTTTATACTGTTTGTCCTATATCCTGCATAGATTTTTAACAACGGACCTATATTTCTATCATTCACATCGATGCCAGGGGGCGTATTCCTTATTATGACCATGAAAAAAATGGGCTGGCTCTTGCTTGTGACGGCACTGCTCAGCGTAATTGTCCTAATGGCTTTATTTCCCGAAGCTGCGCTTCAATCCGCTCTCCGCGGCCTGTCGATATGGTGGGACGTGCTATTCCCTTCCCTATTCCCGTTCTTTGTTATTTCAGAGGTGCTGCTGGGGTTTGGCGTAGTGCACCTGATAGGCACGCTCCTGGACCCTATGATGAGGCCGTTGTTTCGTATTCCGGGCGCAGGAGGATTCGTGGCAGCGATGGGATATGTTTCAGGATACCCGGTCGGTGCCAAATTAACCGCCAAGCTATGGGAACAAAAAATGGTAAATCGGGAGGAAGGTGAGCGGCTTGTTGCTTTCACTACCTCTTCTGACCCTATATTTCTAATTGGAGCGGTCTCTATCGGGTTCTTTCACGACCCCAAGATTGGTTTGATCCTTGCCTTGTCCCATTATGGTGGAGGTTTCCTCGTGGGCTTGATTATGAGATTTCATGGCAGGCATGAATCCAATAGAGCAACCGATTCACTCCACCTATCCCAGGCTAAGACAAGCAGACTAAAGGCCGCCCTGCATGCCATGCACGCGGCACGTGAGCAGGATGGCCGAGACCTCGGCACCTTGTTAAGACAAGCGATACATTCATCGCTTCAGCTCATTATCGTTGTCGGCGGGCTCGTCGTTTTCTTCTCCGTATTTCTTGAGCTCTGGACCCAGGCCGGCGCCATGCCAGCGCTAACTGAAATCATCAGTTTGCTGTTATCTCTAGTTGGGATGCCTGAATCCTTATCCACAGCTATCGTAGGAGGATTGTTTGAGGTCACACTCGGTGCTCGATATGCCGGCGAAGCAGGGGCGGCAATTCCATTGCCATACAAAGTGGCCGCGGCTGCCTTTATATTGTCATGGGGCGGCTTGTCCGTTCATGCCCAGATCATCAGCATCCTGAACTCTACCAACCTTAGATACTTCCCTTTTGTCATTGCCAGATTGATACATGGTGTGATTGCCGCGACCGCTGTATTACTACTGTGGAGAAGTGTCATGGGATCTTCGATACCGACCATGGCGCTGCCGGCTGTTTCGGATTCCGCCCTAAACGGGTATACCCATATTATGGCGGCTTTCTGCATCCTGCTCGGTTTCCTGATTGCGGTTGCGTTGTTTATTCAGATCATTCGAGGACTGCAGCAGAAAATCCGCAAATTCCCAAGGTGAACATTGTGTTCTTCTCCAAGATTGATTATCATCTTTATATAACCTTACAAAGGAGCTTATCAACTTGAGATATTATGTTCTGGACCGCGGTGACCCATTGTCTGTCGAGCTGACCCAGCAATTTCACAAGCTGGCGGAACAGCGGGGGTTTGTGCTGGATGCAGAATCTCCGGAAATTGTGGTCTCAATCGGCGGAGATGGTACAATGCTGCATGCTTTCCATACTTTTATTGACCGTATTCCTGACCTCGCTTTTGTCGGTGTCCACACGGGCCACTTGGGATTCTATGCTGATTGGAAGGCCGATGAACTGACAGAGCTGATTGATCATATGAGTGGAGAAGGCGAACACGGCAACGTGAAGCCGCGCCTCGTCAAGTACCCCCTGGTTCAACTGGAAATTCATAAAAAATCAGGAACGTCCTCTTACATTGCCTTAAACGAATTTACGCTTAAAGGCGTTGACGGTACCGTTGTCGCGCAGATTGACATTAACGACGTAACCTTTGAAATGTTCAGGGGAGACGGGATCTGCGTGTCCACGCCGTCCGGTAGCACGGCCTATAACAAAAGTGTCGGCGGAGCGATGGTTCATCCTTCCATCGATGCTCTGCAGATCGCGGAAATCGCCTCGATTAACAATCGGATTTTCCGTACGCTGGGCTCACCGCTGCTTCTGCCTAAGCATCATCATTGTGATATATTCTCGCGTAAAGAACAGCGTTTGCTGCTTACTATCGATCATGTGAATATCTCGATTGACGACCTCGTATCCGTACGCTGTCAAGTGGCGGAACAGCAGGTCAGTTTTGCACGCTATCGGCCGTTCCCGTTCTGGAATCGTGTCCGTGATGCATTTCTTGGCTAAAAAAGAAGAACGGCCACCTGGCTTACTGGTGACCGTTCTTTTTTATTGCGGCTGTTCAGCTGGAGGATTAGGCTCCTTGGAAGGCTTTGCTTCCTTCTCTTTGGACTCCTTAGCATCCTTAAGATCACGTGGCTCGCGTCTGGATTCCTTTGCTTCGCGCCGCTCGCGTTGGTCCTTGTGCTCCTTGTCTGGTTTAGGACCCTCCTGCAGGGTTTCCTTACTTCCCTTCGCTTCCTCCTCACCCTTGGTTTCCTTGGGGGGTAATTCACGAATCTCCACAGGCTCTTTGGAATTGGATTGCTCTTTGCCATCCTTCTGCTCCTTGGTTTTCTGAAGCACGAAGTGAGCACAGCCAAAATTGCAGTATTCGTTAATGTAATCAGACATGCTGGAGAAGGTAGAATCCTTGGCAGCCTTAGGATGATTATCCCGATAGAAACCTTTAAGCCGAAGCTGATTGTAACCCCAATCTCCCACGATGTAGTCATAACGGTCCAGCACCTCGCTGTACCGCTCCCGGAAAGCTTCCAGATTCCAGCCGTTTCGATGGTCCTTTAACACTTCATAACTCTTGTTTCCGATAACGATCATTGAAAGCTTCCCCTGCCTTTCCAAAGGTTAAGACTGCACGGTCTCTTCCTTGTTGCGTTCTGCAGATTTCACTTGCTCGTGTGCATGATAGGAGCTGCGCACCAGAGGGCCGGACTCCACGTGGCTGAATCCGCGCTTCATTCCCTCTTCCTTCAAGACCGCAAACTCTTCCGGCGTATAGTATTTTTCCACATTCAGATGCTTCGGCGAAGGCTGCAAATATTGGCCGATTGTCATGATATCGCAACCCACCGAACGCAGGTCATCCATCGCTTCCAGAATTTCATGCCATTGTTCGCCGACACCCAGCATAATGCTGGACTTGGTCGGAATATCAGGCTGCATGGCCTTGGCATTCTGCAGCAATTGCAATGAACGGGTGTACTTGGCTTTGGCGCGAACCCGATCGGACATTCGCTCCACCGTCTCAATGTTATGGTTCAGGATGTCCGGTTTCACATCCATCACGATCTTAAGTGCTTCTTCGCTTCCCATAAAATCTGGAATCAGCACTTCCACCGAGCATAGCGGCAGACGTCTGCGAATGGCTTTAACCGTTTCAGCGAATATGTAGGCTCCGCCATCTTTCAGATCATCCCGTGCCACACTTGTTACTACGCAGTGACGCAGATTCATCTGTTCCGCCGCTTCCGCTACGCGTTCCGGCTCCTGAAGATCCAGTTCCGTTGGAAGTCCCGTATTGACAGCGCAGAATCGGCAGGCGCGAGTACAAATATCACCCAGAATCATAAAGGTTGCCGTACGATTAGCCCAACATTCATAAATATTCGGACAGCGAGCCTCTTCACACACCGTGTGCAGTGTCTTGGATCGCATCATGCTTTTGATTTCTTTATAATTATCGCCAGTAGTCAGCTTGATTCGAATCCAGTCAGGTTTTGGCTGTTTGGTTTTAGACAAAGAAAAAACCTTCTTTCGAATTTATTGATGTAACTCAAGACATACCCCATCGTTTGCTGTCCCATATTATATCATGAAAACCATCACATTACTTGTTTCGCATCGATATGAGATTAATCTAGTTGCGGCATGGATAAAAATCCTTGTTTCGTTTCACCCTACAGTATAGGCATGACTGTCCGTCCTTAATTATGACAATCCAAAAGGAGGAGAAGGACACATTGAGGATTTTTAAACCATTGAGCGCAAGCGGCATCATGATTCGCTGCACTGCTGCAGCTGTGGCTGCCTTGACAGCTGCCTGCTGCATGTGCGGGCCTGTGTCCGCATCCACCTCTATTGCGGTCAGCATCGCTGACGATACGGTAAAAACAACGAATGCTAGCGCCATTTTCGCAGACCGGAAGTCGTTATACGATGAGATTTCCACCGTTACCCAAATTCCTTGGTATCGCCTGGCTGCCATTGACCAGTATGAGCGGACACTAACTAGAGTCCACCCCAAGGATCGCAAGCATTCGGACCGGACGCTCGCCATCTTCATCCCCTCCACAAGATGGGCAGGGGCGTTAAATCCCAATCAAGAAGATGTAAATCCGACGTCGATCAGCGTATTTTCCGGCATCGGGCTGGATGGAGATGGGGATGGCAAGGCAGACCGGAATAATGATATCGACCTGCTATATACCGTTGCGGCAAGACTCTCACCCTACGGGCATGCTGCTGATGATTTCAGCATCGGGCTCTGGTCATACTACCAGAACACGCGGGCCGTACAGCGCGTCATGCAATACGCCAAATTGTATGACACCTTTGGAAAGCTGGACTTGTTTGACCATGCATTTCCTCTCCCGGTCAAAAGCAACTACTCATACCGAAGCACATTTGGAATGGGCCGCAACTGGGGAGGAAGAAGAGTTCATGAAGGCACGGACTTGTTTGCCAATTATGGAGTCCCTGTCCGGAGTACGTGTTACGGCGTTGTCGAAATTAAAGGCTGGAATAAATATGGCGGGTGGCGCATCGGCATCCGTGATTTGAACAATCATTATCACTATTACGCCCATCTGCAAGGCTTTGACAAAGGGATCTCGCTCGGGGATGTCGTTACGCCGGGTCAAACCCTCGGCTGGGTTGGCAGCTCCGGCTATGGCAAGCCGGGAACCCAGGGCAAATTCCCTCCACACCTCCATTACGGCATCTACCGGGATACCGGATTGACCGAATGGGCATTCGATCCTTACCCGCTGCTGAAACACTGGGAAATGGAAGAAAAACGCTCGAAAAAAACGCGCTCCTGAGTTCAACCCAGGGGCGCGTTTTCTCCGTAAGGACATACATAACTGGCCAACTGAATCATGGTGCAGGCTTCCATACGCTGGCGCCAAAATGGAATTAGACAGCGCTCTTAGCCTCCGGTGTTGTTTCCCCCCGTTTGTCCGGATAAATCCGCTGCGCCAGGTGAAGGTTCCAGAGGCGGCGTTGTTCCATCTGGAGGATGATCCGGCGTTGTTGCAGGCGGGATTTCCTGCTCCGTATTATGGCTGTTCTCATTCGTAACGGGCGGCGGTATCGCTATGCTCGGCGCACTTGCCTTGTTCTCACCGACGGCCTTTCCTTGCCCGTCATAATAATACATCGGCACATCGCCGACCACGAGCAGATAAGAGATGGGAATATCGGTTTCCACAATCTGCGGCTCCATGTCAAAAGGAACAACAACCGCTACTTCCGTTACAATATGAACGAATACCTCCACCAGAATCATGTTGATGCCTGCACCCTGCTGCCTGGTGTCCAGTTGAACCTTCACCGCTCCCTGCGGCTCGATCTTTAATGGAATTTGCGGACCGAATGACGCGATGATCGGGCTTTTTAACACCTGACCAAGCGGAATATGCTCCTTGCGCTTATGGATATCGTCCAATGTGCTCTGAACAACCTCCGTTGTATGGGACGTGATTTTTAAATGCTCGGCATAATTCAGCATGAATCCCGTCACTTTGCCGGAGCTATCCGTTTTCCAATTGACCAGATTATCAAAATCCTTGCCCTGCGTCACCTGAGAGGTGATCGCTTTATTAATCGCTTCAGTGGCAATCTGTTTGACCCTTATTTGGGCTAAATGCATGATCGGCGGCCGCAGATTCTGTTCAATATACATAAAAAACTCAACGATCCCAAACACAAGGAGCAGAGCACCGATCAGCCACCATTTTTTCACGCTGCGTCGTTTGGCAACCTGAGGACGCCCTCTGCTCTGCGGTACGGGCCGGAAACCTCTGCGCGGTGGTTTATAAGCTCTCCTTGGTTTGGGCCATGATAGGGACGGAAAAGATAAACGTCTGCTTCCCCATCTCTTTCGTCTCATGCTTGGTCCCCCCTATTTACTCCCAGAGGAGCATGTTTACCATGGCAAGCTATCCTGTATAGAGGGTATGCGGACAAACGGCAAAAAAGAAGAGCAAGGTTGGCTTATCCTCACTCTTCTTCCTTATGGATACTCATTTTCAAGAAAGACTGAATCAAGAATCTACTGGTCGTTCTTTGGATGGTCTTCTTGATCTTCCACATAATATTTCAGCATCGACAGTTTATTCTCCCAGAAGCGGTCGAAATAAGCCAGCCAATCTTTTAATTCCTGAAGCGGTTCAACATCCAGCCGATAGCGGGTTTCGCGTCCAACCTTGCGGTCCTGCACAAGTCCCGCTTCCTCCAGAATCCGGAGATGCTTGGAGACAGCGGTCCGCGTCATGGAGAAGTGCCCTGTAATTTCTTTAACCGGCATTTCCTTATCACTTAACAAGCCAAGCAGCTTACGGCGTGTCGGATCTGCGATCGCTTGATAAACATCATGCTTCGGAGCAGCTTGCGACATAGATTAGGCCTCGACGTATCCCGCAAGCTTCTGAACAATGCCTGCCCAGCCTTTGTCCATACGGCCCCGTACGATATCGTGAGCTTCCTCGAACTCGGTCACTTGATCCGCTGTCCAACCGCCGTGTATGAGCGTGAATTCCGTATGATCTCCCTGCTGTACCAGTTCGAACGTAACGCTCCAATCCTTGCCCCAGTTAAAAGACAAACGGTTAGGCTTGTCAATAAGCGTGACCTTGCAAGGAGAATTTCCCCATGGGCCTGCATTCAATTGAAACTCAAATCCTTCCACCGGTTCAAAATTGTTGGGCATGAACCAAGCCGAAATCCCTTCAGCCGTTGCCACGGCTTTCCACACCTTCTCGATGGGTGCTTTCAGCACAAGCGTATGACGAATATCCGGCAGCTTGCCGTTTGATGTGTTATCCATATCACATTAACCTCGCTTATGTTTAAAATTATGAAACCATTTGGTTTCCCTTATTGCATTATAGGACACCAAATGGTTTTACGTCAAATACCAATATTCACCTTAATCCCATTCAGCACACCTAGGTCCAGTTCCACTTAAAGCCAGGAAAACCAGGCATCTTGCCAACATCTCCTGACTTTGAACTCGCTAGGTCTGAGCCGGGTAGGTCTTGTTCAAGAAGGCGATCGATTCCCGAATCAACTGCTTTAGGACCTCCATATCAATGTCCGCCACTTTATTAATATACACGCAGCCTTTTCCCGCCGTATGTTTACCGAAACTCGTCAACAGCTCCCCCCGCCGCTCATCGCCCGGCGCAAAATACAGGCTGATTTTTGCTTTGCGCGGCGAAAAACCTACAAACGGCGCATCTCCTTCATGCCCGGTAGCGTAGCGGTAATGGTAGGAGCCAAAGCCGATGATGCTGGGTCCCCACATCTTAGCCGGAAAACCGCTCGTCTCCTCAAAGACCTCCAGCAAACGATAAGCATCCTCCCGTTTTTTGGGCGAATCCACTTGCTCTATAAACTCCACCACGCTGTGATCCGTTTCTTTTGTTTTTTGCTCGTACATGAGTTTTACTCCTTTCGAACACTCTGTTATTATTACCATCCTTATCAAAAATAAGAAAAACGTCATCGACGTACTTGCATAGAAGACAGACCGCATTTAGCGGAAGTTTTTCTTGCGAGATAAGAAGGGTAAGCCTCTGAAGCTTACGCTTTCTTATCTCTTAAATAAAAAAAGCCGGATATGATTAGCAATTGCTTTCTAATCACTTCCAGCCTTGTCGAGCCGCTCCGGTCATTATTGACCGGCGTACTCTCTTTGCCGTAAAGCCTCATACATCAATACCGAAGCAGCCATAGCCGCATTCAACGATTCGGCTTTCCCCGGCATGGGAATCCGGATCGCATCGTCCACAAGTTCCGCAACCTCAGGTGAGACACCGCGCCCTTCGCTTCCGATCACGATCCAGCTTGTCCCTTGGAAATCATACTCGAAGCAGGAGCGATTCCCTTCCAGCATGGTTGTGACCAATCGAGCTCCCCGTTCCCTGGCTTCCGGCAAAATGCTCAGCAGATCACCCTCCAGCACAGGTAGATGAAACAGGGATCCCATGGTAGAGCGCAGCGTCTTGGGGTTATACAAATCCGCACAGCCGCGTCCCAGAACCACGCCTGCAGCCCCTACGGCATCTGCGCTTCGTATGATGGTTCCCACATTCCCCGGGTCCTGAAGACCGTCCAGAACGACAACCAAACCGTTCTCTCGCAGGATCAGATCCTGCCATTGACGTGCTTCTTTGCGAACCACGGCAAACACCTGCTGGGGTGACGGCGTATCACTGACCTTCGAGATGACGGCATTGGATACGCCAATCCATTCGGCGCCTTGTCCTGTATCCGATATATGACGGAGTTCTTGGGGAATCCCCTTCTCCACATCATAAGCAACGCACTCGATGTCCGCTCCGGATGACAGTGCTTCCTGTACGAGATGAATGCCTTCCACCACATACTTGTTCTGCTTGTCTCGATGTTTTTTCTCCTGCAGCTGTGCCCAGCCCTTCACTCTGGCATTCTGCGGCGATAGTATCTCCATGGTAATCCATCCGTTCTTTACTTATATACAAAACCGAGTCCAGCTCAACCCAGCATACCGCAAATGCACAGTATTACTTCGGATAAGCAAGCTCCAGCTTCGTTAAGTCATTCTTATGCCCCACAATAACGAGAATATCGCCTTCCTCAATCCGGTCATCGGGACTTGGCGAAATGTTCATGTCCGCATCACTTCGAATCGCCATGACATTGCAGCCGAACCGTGCCCGAATATCCAGCTCTATCAGATTGTGACCGACCAGATCTCCTGTAGCAAGCATCTCCATAATGCTGTAGTCGTCCGATAAATCGATGTAATCCAAAATATTCGGTGACACCAGATGATGGGCAACCCGAAGCCCCATATCCCGCTCAGGGAAAATCACCTTATCTGCACCGATTTTGTTCAGCACTTTTCCGTGCAGTTCATTCTTCGCTTTCACGATAATGGCCGGAACGCCAAGATCCTTCAAGATCAGCGTAGTCAAAATGCTGGATTGAATATCCTCCCCGATCGCCACGACAACCACATCAAAATTCCGTATGCCCAGCGCCCGAAGCGCTTCTTCATCGGTCGAATCCGCCGATACGGCATGCGTGACCATACTCGCGATTTCCTGAATGCGCTGTTCGCTCGCGTCTACGGCTAATACATCAAATCCCATGCTGCTCAATTCCTTGGCAACACTCGTGCCAAAACGCCCCATACCGATTACTGCGTACTGCTTCTTAGCCATTTATATATCCCCCCACGAGCCTAGGTCATCCATAATCATAATGATAATAGTATATCATACTGTCCCGAATACTTGAATGTAACTGCCCTGGAACGGGTACATTACACAATGACCCTTTCATAACAAGGAGGAACATATCCATGTCCATATTGTTAGATCTAAGGCAGGCCGTCATTCATAAAGTCCACAATCAGGACGAAGAAGAGCTGCGCTCCATGATCGAGGGTTCCGTTGACGGGCCTGAAGCTGCCCTGCCGGGACTCGGTGTAATGTTTGAAATGATGTGGAAAGACATGAATGCTTCCCAGCAGAACAGCCTTGTCTCTTCCCTGCATGATCATTTGAAAACCGTTACGCCTGGCAAACTTCAAGGATAATCCCATAAGTCAACAAAAAGAACAATCCCCTAAGCTGTGAAAGCTGGGGGATTGTTCTTTACATTGCATATTTATAACATCACTTACGGAGCAGTCTCAAGAAACTGAGCGGTTGGATTCTTGTCGATGGCCGTTCTCATCGCATACTCATTTTCGAACAAGACAACATAGTTATCCTTCTTGTCCTTGACCAGTGTTGAGTTAATCCGGAACTTGGACGGATCAAGATTGTCATCCACGATCCAGCGAGCGAACTGATACGGCATCCGTTGAAGCATGACATCGACGCCGTATTCTCCCTTCATCCGGTACTCGAAGACTTCGAACTGGAGCTGTCCGACAACCCCGAGAATGGTCTCATCGAAACTCACGGTACGGAATACCTGAATGGTACCCTCTTCCGTCAGCTGATCAATCCCCTTCTGATACTGCTTATGCTTCAGCGCATTCTTCACCGTTACTTTGGCAAAGATTTCTGGTGAGAACGTTGGAAGCTCATCGAATACAACTTCACGTCCTTGACTGAGCGAGTCCCCAATCCGGAAAATGCCCGGGTCAAACAGACCGATAATATCGCCAGGGTATGCCTCCTGCACAATATCTCGATCCTGGGCCAAAAACTGCTGCGGCTGCGCCAGCTTGATTTCCTTGCCTACCCGAACATGCTTCACGCTCATACCGCGTTCGAACTTGCCTGATACGATTCGCAGGAAAGCGATACGATCCCGGTGAGCCGGATTCATATTGGCTTGAATCTTAAATACGTATCCGGAGAACTTCTCTTCAGTGGGTTCCACCAAACCGTCCTTACTATGGCGCGGCTCCGGCTTCGGCGCAAGCTGAAGAAAGTTCTCCAGGAAGGTCTGGACGCCGAAATTGTTGATCGCACTTCCGAAGAATACAGGTGTTAACTGACCCTGCATAACTTTCTCCAGATCAAATTGGTCTCCGGCAACATCCAGCAGCTCGAGGTCTTGACATAACTGATCATGCAGGTAATCGCCTGCCATCTCGCGAATGATTGGATCCTCATAGCCCTCGACCTTCTGTACTTTAATCGTGGAATGGTCGTCGCCCTGGAACAATTCAACTTGATTCTTAACCCGGTCGTACACGCCGCACAGATCACGCCCGGAGCCGATCGGCCAATTCATCGGTACGGAGCGGATGCCGAGAACCTGTTCAAGCTCCTCCATCAGATCAAACGGGCTGCGCCCTTCGCGGTCGAGTTTGTTGATAAAGGTAAAGATCGGAATGCCCCGCTTCGCACACACCTGGAATAATTTAATCGTTTGAGCCTCGACCCCTTTGGCTACGTCAATCAACATGACGGCGCTGTCAGCAGCTGTCAGCGTACGATAGGTATCCTCACTGAAGTCTTGGTGACCCGGCGTATCCAATATATTAATTCGATGCCCTAAATAATCAAATTGCATAACAGACGAGGTAACCGAGATTCCCCGCTGCTTCTCGATCTCCATCCAGTCACTCGTTGCATGCTTGCTCGCTTTACGAGCTTTAACCGATCCAGCCAGACGAATGGCGCCCCCGAACAAGAGCAGCTTCTCGGTCAGTGTTGTTTTACCGGCGTCAGGGTGGGAAATAATCGCGAACGTACGGCGCTTATCCACTTCCTGCTGCAGTTCATCTATTAGCTTTGCCATTTCACTTATCCCTTCGTAACTAAAGTCATGTATATCATTGTACCACAATTCATACGCAAATCATCCCCATGCGCCGTGCGCATGAGGATGATTTTTAATACGTAAATTTTAGAAAATGATCTTAGTTTTTCAACCACACCACATTATCCTCGAGCTGACCGTTAACCGGCCACCAGTGGAATCCGTCTTCCTTCAACAGCTCATCTGCCTTGGCAGGTCCCCAAGAACCCGCAGGATACGATTCCAGCTCGCCCTGGTTCTCTCTCCATGCGCTGGCAATACGATCCACGAAGGACCATGCCGAAGCCACTTCGTCCCAGCGTGTAAAGTATGTGGAATCTCCACGAGCAGCGTCATGCAGTAGACGCTCATACGCTTCAGGAGAGTTAATGCCCACGATGCAGCTTTGGCAGAAGTCCATCGCTACAGGAGCGATCTCGGACTCAGATCCCGGCTTTTTGGCATTTATCTTCACGTAAATGCCTTCCATCGGATTCACGCGGATGACAAGCAGGTTAGGCTCCAGGGAATGCTTTTGGCCCAAATATACGTTGGTTGGCATCCGTTTGAACTCAACAACCACCTCGGTTGTCTTAACCGGCAGACGTTTGCCCGTGCGGATATAGAACGGTACACCCGCCCAGCGGAAGTTGTCCACGAATACTCTGGCCGCAAAATAGGTTTCCGTATTGGATTCCGGATTAACCTTGTCCTCTTCACGGTAAGCCGGCAGATCTTTACCGCCCGCTGAACCGCTTGTATACTGACCACGAACTACGTTGTTCTTCACTTCTTCATGTGTGGCATACGGACGCAAGGAACGAAGCACTTTTACCTTCTCGTCGCGGATATCCTCTGCGAGCAGACGGCTAGGCGGTTCCATCGCAATCATGGTTAGCAGCTGCAGCATATGGTTTTGGCCCATGTCCCTTAGTGCACCGGCATGATCATAGTATCCGCCGCGCTCCTCGACACCAACCGTCTCACCAAGCGTGATTTGGATATTGGCGATATGCTTGTTGTTCCACAGCGGCTCAAAGAAAGCATTCGCAAAACGCATAACTTCGATGTTCTGTACCATTTCTTTACCAAGATAATGGTCAATCCGGTAGACCTCTTCTTCCTTGAATACTTTACGGATTTCTTCGTTCAGCTTGGCAGCCGATTCCAGATCGTAGCCGAACGGCTTCTCGATCACAAGACGGTTCCAGCCTTCTCCGTCGAGCATACCGCCCTTCATCAGGTTAAACGATACGCTGCCGAACAATTCCGGTGCAAGTGCAAGATAAAATAAGCGGTTGCCCGGTATATTAAATTTCGTTTCCAGTTGCTCCGTTTGTTCACGAAGCTCACGGAAACCGTCAATATTGTTAATATCTAAAGATTTATATTCAAAATGCTGTGCAAATGCATTCCATTCACTATCCTGTTCCGAACTGTATCGGCAGAATTCCTGAATCGAACGATACACGTCCTCCCGAAACTCTTCCTGGGTGCGCGGACGCCGCGCCACGCCGATTACCGCAAAATCCTCATCCAGTTTTCCTTCACGATAAAGACTGTAGATCGCCGGAAACAACTTACGTCTTGCCAAATCACCAGTCGCTCCAAAGATGAAAAATACAGCTCCCGGTGTCTTCATTGTATCTAGATTTTGATTTTCAGCCATGGCTCCTCATTCTTTCTATGAATTATAGTGTATTTTTATGCATCGGCACTTAACTCGATGTGATGACATTTTAGCATATTCATTTCAAGTATGCTATCTCATTCCGTATTTTTTCATCGGAGTTTCAGAAATCATTTTCAATATTCTATTGTAATGACGGGAAATCCGATCGTTATTCTACTACTTTTCTTCATCGAATCTTCATGCACTGCGATCTGCATATGAATCGGCGTGTCGCCACTCATCACAAAAGCACCTAGTGAAGGAACCTCATAAGAACGGCTTTGTGTTTTGTCATCTGCATAATCTTCAACGGAGCGAAGTAAGAGTTTTTGGGCTACGGCCTCTTCTACTTGAGCCATTGTCCCATCAACGCTTGCGGTCTCCGTTGCATACCCTTGAATGGACGCATTCCATGTGTTCGGTATGCCGGCTTGCTTCATCATTTCTTGAATCTGCTGCTGTAGGGCCATCATTTCCCGTGTCTGCCCAGCCGCTTCTCCAACAAGCATGGCTCTGATATAACTATGGCCCTCCTTTGTGAGGGCCCAATCCAGATGCACGGATACACCTGAGAGCAAGCTTTCTGCTTGAAACACTTCATTTCCTTGAAGCTGGGACGTCGTAATTCCGGAGAGCCCCATTGTACGAGCCAGGTGCTCAGCTGCTGTCTTAGCTTGATCCTTAGGAACAGAATTTATCATTTCTCCTTGAATTTTTACCGTGAGCATTGCCGAAGGCTCCATATGTTCTGGCCCGAGCGCTGTCAGAAGCGTTAGATCGCTTTCTGCAGCTACCCCGGCTCCAGTTGTTCCATCGATATCTTTTTCTCCCGTTCCACCTGAAGCTGAAGTTGACGCTTCTCTCGTATGCGGAGCTGATTCATTTCGATTGCTTTCCGTTGTTCCTGCAAAACCCGCCATCATACCTGCTGCCCCGCACAGCAACAACATCATCACAATGATCTGTAAACGCATTTTCCGCATGGTCAGTCACGCCTCCCCGTTCGAATCTATCAATCTAGTAAAAAGGATGGCCTCATCTCCGCGGATTTATACCTCGCTTTTTTTAAAACATTCTTCAAACGGGCTGTATGTAAATCTTCCGGCTTCCCTGTTCATAAATAAAAGACTCCCGATCCGGGAGTCTTTAAGCCTGTCTCTCAGTGTTTACATGGATATGTCATACCACAAGCAGCATCATGGACTGTTTTGTACCACGCCCAGCATGTTGGATCTGATTATGTCACGCTAGTCGCATAAAAAAAGAGCTGGCCTTCCTTACTCAGCCAGCCCATTTTTATAAGCGTAGATGGCAGCTTGGGTCCGATCCTCTACCCCCAGCTTGCCTAAAATATTCGTTACATGAAATTTCACGGTTTTGATGCCTATAATCAAATCATCAGCAATATCCTGATTCGACTTGCCCTGCGCCACCAGTCGCAGCACTTCCATTTCCCGGTCCGTAAGGTCGTTATGCGCCGGAGCTTCATTTTGCGGATGCCGGAATCGATTCATCATCTTGGAGGCAACCTGCGACTCCAGCACCGACTGCCCGCGTGCGGCTGCACGTATAGCATCAGCTACTTCAGAAGCACGGGATGTCTTCAATAAATAACTGAACGCACCTGCTTCAATAACCGGATACATCTTCTCATCGTCCAGATAGCTGGTCAGTACAATGACCTTAAGATTCGGAAACTGATTCATCAATTGGCGCGTCGTCTCGATTCCATCCATTCCGTCCATCACCAAGTCCATCAGCACCACATCAGGATGATATTCCTGCGCTAAGCGTATCCCTTCCTCGCCGCTGCCCGCTTCACCAACCACCTCGATGCCGTCCTCTGTACCAAGCACAGCCGCTAAACCGATCCGGACCATCTCATGATCATCCACCAGTAGCACCTTAATCGGCGTTTCCATCTACATCCCCCCGTTTACGTTCATCATTTATAAGTGGCACAACGATCTCAATTCGAGTCCCTTTACCCGGTGCTGTTATGAATTGTACCGAGCCCCCGATCTCCGTCACCCGTTCCTGCATCGTCGATAGACCGTAGGAAGTCTGTTTCTTGTCATCCAATTCAAATCCGATCCCATCGTCCCGCAGCATTACCCGAACAGTATTCTGCCTGCGGTGAATTCGGATGTCCATTTTCTCCGCTTTCGAGTGTCTGAGGGTGTTCGACATGGCCTCCTGGATAATACGGAACAGATGATTTTCGATCCCTTTAAGCAAATGTATGTCATCGTCCATCTCAAACGTAATTTCCATAGGTACTTTAATCCGCAATTCCTTGATCAGATCCTTCAGCCCTTGCTCCAGTGCTTTCCCTTCGAGATAAACCGGCCGCAGATGAAGAAGAAGCGCCCTCATCTCGGACTGGGCCACAGCCGACATTTCCTCAATCAGAGCCACCTGGCGCTGCGCTTTGTCAAAATCCTTATCCAATGTCCTACCCACAGCGGTCGCCGTCATCGAGATGGCAAACAGCTGCTGAGAAACCGCATCATGAAGCTCGCGCGCCAGACGCTGCCTCTCTTCCACAATTGCTGTTACCCTGGCCTGCTCGGCAAGCTGGGCATTGTTCGTTGATAACCGCTGCAGAGAAGATACTTGATCCTCCCAGCGTTTGCTGATCTTCACCAGCTGTTCTCCAAGCCGTCCCACTTCGTCTTCGCCGATGTCCGGCATCACGTCCGTTAGGCTGCCTTTTTCCCAGTTCACCAGTGTTTCCCTTACAAGATCAACTCGTCGTTTTACCCGGTATCCCTGGAAGAAGCCATAGATCGCACCCAGCCCGATCGGCAGCAATACCAGAGTGATGCCGGCTTCGATCCGGTTCTTCCACGTCTCAAACGGTTGAAGATAACCATATGTATATAATAAATATAGGACAACGAGCATGACAACCAATCCCAGAAGGGTCCCCTCACGCATACTTCGGGTAATCATATTTGCTTTCTTTTCCGTTTCCACGGGGCAACCCTCCTGAATGGTTTACACAAGACATACGTTTATTATGTCATTTTTATATTCAAATCTCCGCCTAAATAAGAAACAATAAATTTCACTTTATATTCACTAGCCTCGTAATTGGGTGATATATACCGCACGCGGTTTAATATGCCGGTTTCCTTCCGGTCGTCCATATGAATCGAGCCAAACAGGATCGAGGCTTCGATCTCCACCCCATAATAGTCCGGGATCATCAGATCAATATCCCCCAGCATTCCATGGAACATAAGGACCGTTTGGCGTTCCTCCGGAAGCGCCAGGGACAGATCCACATCCGCTTCTCCAAGTACATGCCACACACTCAGACTGCGCATCACCCATGGAGTCCGGTCCCAATCAAAGTTAGACATAAAGTTCTGCTTCTGAACGTACTTTGTCGTGGTATGGGCTCGCTTGGACTTGCCATAAAAAATACCTAGCGATATCAAGCTGATGCCGATAATCAACATGAGATGCTCCAGCAGCAGCAGTACGGCACCTACTCCGAGCAGAATATATCCCTTCTTCAAATGGCCTTGTCTGATCTGAAGGACACCTGCGAACATGAGTAACAGGGCGACAATGGTGAAGAAACCAAACCATCGGCCGAAAAGCATAATAAAACCCAAGCTGATTAAACCAACTGCTATCCAGCGGTTTCTGTCCATGTCGCACCTCCTTGATGACCAAGATATAAGCTCGGAAAAGCCATAGCAGTGAGACGTTCTCCACTGTATGGCTTTGCCTGTACTATACGACAATCTCATTCGTATAGCATATCATATGAACATGGTGTTCGAATACGGTTTAATCTTATTTTGCTGACTTGTTAAGGAATTACTCGGACTTCGAAGAATTCCCCATTTTGTTTTTCAAAGCTTGCAGTTGCTCATCAACTTTCAATTGCTTCTCAGCATCCACTGGGCTTGTGTATACTGCATTGTTAGGACGGTATGGGGCGCGAAGCACATCAGCTTCTGCTTCCAGTTGCATGATTTTTTCCTCCATGCGGTGGAAGCCCATCGAAGCACTGCCGCTTTCGATCGTATGCAGGCTGCTCACTTGAGACATTTGCTTCTTCGCTTTAGCCATTTGAGCGCGAGCTACAAGCTCATTGCGCTTGTTGCGCATTTTGTAGAACTCGTCTTTCATTTCATGCAGCTGAGCTACAAGTTCTTTCGCTTGAGCCTCGGATTGCAGGTGCAATTCCACGTACTCGGTTTCTTTTTGATCGAAATAGATTTTTTCTTCAAGCAGCTTGCGGGCCACTTCTTCTTGACCATTTTTAAGAGCCAATTCAGCTTGAGCTTCACGTTGTGCCGCCATCTTCACAGCCTCATCGACGCGCTGCTTCATACGACGCTCGTTAGCCATTTGCTTCGCAACTGTTACCTCTGCTTCATGAATTTCTGCCTCCATGTCGCGCAGGTACTGGTTCAACATTACGATTGGATCCTCTACTTTATCCAGCAGTTCATTCACCGATGCTTTCGTCATATCCTTAATTCTTTTAAATACTCCCATGTTATTTATCTCCCTTCTCATAGTTCGAAAGTTTTTTCTTCAATTCTTCGATTTCTTTTTGCATTGCTTTTCTCTCAATATCCTTCATCATCGCATCCAGATCGGAATCCGCAGACGCGTTGTTTCTTGTGCCATTGGGACGGTCATATTTGGGGCCAAAACTTCCATGCTCATTAGGATAGCCTTGACGTCCATAAGCATCGTTATAGCTGTTGTAGCCTGGTCCCGGGCCCGGATGATCGTTGTAACGGTATCCGCCACCATGTCTTCCCTGTGGACCATACGGATCGTGATAGTACGGCTCCTTAGGTACTACAAGGGATGCAATCAGATAGATCAACAGCGTTGTACCGCCTGTGAAAAAGATACTGACTACAAATATGATTCTAAGTAGGGTAGATTCGACTCCGAAATGATCGGATATACCGCCGATCAACCCTGTGAACATCTTGTCTCGGGTGGAACGGTACAATCTAGTCATGGTTACTCCTTTCCGCTGTTATTCAGCTTTTGCTTCAGGCGGGCAAGTTCTTTTTCCAATACAGTGGAGACTGTTTCACCAGCCTGATCCATGTATTCCTGCCCCATGCGGCGTAAATCGCGAAGACTTCTGGCTTCCAGTTCCCAGTCGCTGATACGGTCTTCGAGACGATTGAACATCTTCGGTACATCAGGACCGCCGCCATAGGAGCCTGTACGTTCATTCATTTTTTGCTGAAGACGAAGGGTTTCCACTCGGGCAACATAATACTGACGTTTGCTGTATACCGTCTGATATTCCATCCGCAGCTCGCCGAGCTGCTCCTCGATTTCTTTTAACGACTCCAGGCTTGAGGACAACAGGCCTTGATACTGTTCAATCTTTTCCTCATAGATCAGCTTCTCCTGCAATGCCAGCTTGGCAAGATGTTCTTCACCGGCCTTCAGTGCAAGCAGTGCCTGCTCTTCGCGTTTATATCGCATGGTTTCTGCTTGATCCACCTGCTGCTTCAGCTGTCTGGAATGTACTTGACATTGCTGCTGCAGCTTCTCAGCCTCAGCAATGTCCTGTCTGGTTGAATGTAGGAACTGGTCGATCAATCGAACCGGATCCTGGCTCTGCTCGAGCTTTTCATTCAATGTTGCTACGGTTATGTCTCTTATCCGCCGGAAAACACTCATATTCGCTTAGCCCTCCTCATCTATCATGATCTGTTGTTTTTGCATGTTATTTAATGTAGTGGTTTTTATCAATAACGGGGTCTACCATTCTTCAATCGGGACACCCCGTAGATGATCAAGATGATTCCAAGGATCGGACCGATCAGCCAAGACAGTTTACCCATCAACCAGATCACACCGATACCGAGAATAACCCATCCCATCAAGGTATTACCTCTCCGGATCCCGTAGTATCCTAAAGCGACCATCAGGATTGGAATTACAAGACTGAACAACCATCCAAGCAGAGGACCGAATACTCCCAGGAGAACCAAGATCCCTACACCAATCAACAGGATACTCATTCCATTTCCTTTTGAATTTCTCATTTATACACCGCCTTTCTGTTGTTTGATCGTTGTTTCATTTGTTCAACCTTATGACTCTATTCTAGGTAATTTCGAGTTTAACTAAAACGGCCTGGGGACGGTTTTTGCACCTAGACCTAAGGCGGGGCCTCCTATAGACCTGCGTCCAACCCTGCACTGGATCAATGATTCGATAAGCTGACCTGTGTGGATGAATCCTCCGGTATCCTTGCTTTTGTTTTACCTAATAAAGAGACGTGGTTTCCAATGTTAGTTTAGTTTGATGAGTATAGCTTCAGCTCTAAGGTGATAGTAGTAAAGCCCGTGGAACGGTAGGTTAAGGTAGCGGTAGGATGAAGCATGGGGCCCGAATATGAAAATCATGAAGAAGGATACCATAGTAAAGGAAATGGGATTGATCTAAGGAGGTTGCATCTCAGAAGTTTGCATAGGATTAAGGTGTATTGCTTGCGAGTTATGAAATGAAGTGACATAACACTGAAGCTCATCAAGATTAGCCTTTTATCATGAAGAGTAACGGATCATCAGCTTAGCTGCTACCGAGAAACGAAGCTATCGATGTAGATGCAACGAAAAAAGGAATGCAGACGTTTATAGTCTACATTCCTTTTGGATGATGCCGGTGAAGGGACTCGAACCCCCACGGTTTCCCTCACGATTTTGAGTCGCGCGCGTCTGCCAATTCCGCCACACCGGCTTACTTTATGGCGTGCCCTAAGAGATTCGAACTCCTGACCTTTTGATTCGTAGTCAAACGCTCTATCCAGCTGAGCTAAGGGCACATAGTTTTGTTATGGAGGCGCCACCCAGATTCGAACTGGGGATAAAGCTTTTGCAGAGCTGTGCCTTACCACTTGGCTATGGCGCCAGAAATAAAAATGGAGCGGACGACGGGAATCGAACCCGCGACCCTCGCCTTGGCAAGGCGATGCTCTACCGCTGAGCCACGTCCGCAAATATAAAAATCAATGGCTGGGGATATAGGATTCGAACCTATGCATGACGGAGTCAAAGTCCGTTGCCTTACCGCTTGGCTAATCCCCAACATTTTTTAAAAAACTATGGGGCGACCGATGGGTCTCGAACCCACGAATGCCGGAACCACAATCCGGTGCGTTAACCCCTTCGCCACGATCGCCATAATGTAATAGTTTTTTTTAGAGAATAATCATAATGAAATAATGGGCGACCGATGGGTCTCGAACCCACGAATGCCGGAACCACAATCCGGTGCGTTAACCCCTTCGCCACGATCGCCAAGTTCATTATAAATATTCAATGGCAGGGGCAGCAGGAATTGAACCCACACCAACGGTTTTGGAGACCGTTGTTCTACCTTTAAACTATGCCCCTAAAAACTGGTGGAGGATGATGGATTCGAACCACCGAACTCGAAGAGAGCAGATTTACAGTCTGCCGTGTTTAGCCACTTCACTAATCCTCCAGAATGGTGCCGGCGAGAGGACTTGAACCCCCAACCTACTGATTACAAGTCAGTTGCTCTACCAATTGAGCTACACCGGCATATAAAGTTATAAAACGTACATGGTGGCTCGGGACGGAATCGAACCGCCGACACGAGGATTTTCAGTCCTCTGCTCTACCGACTGAGCTACCGAGCCTTAAAGCTCTTCGCGAACTTTGACGGAACCCAATATCGGATACTCATCTCATCCCAAAGTTATAAATAATGGCGGAACTGACGGGATTCGAACCCGCGATCTCCTGCGTGACAGGCAGGCATGTTAGGCCTCTACACCACAGTTCCATGAGGCATTATCGCTATCGCGATATAAATTGGTTGCGGGGGCAGGATTTGAACCTACGACCTTCGGGTTATGAGCCCGACGAGCTACCGAACTGCTCCACCCCGCGTCATTAAAAGGGTTGCTTGTATGGGTTCCCCGAAAAGTAATCGGAATTACTTGCGAAGCATGAGCTTCACTTTTTGGGGATAAATCATGGTGGAGGCTGAGGGGATCGAACCCCCGACCCTCTGCTTGTAAGGCAGATGCTCTCCCAGCTGAGCTAAGCCTCCGTAACAAAGCGACTTTAAGCATACCAAAATCTGATATAAGAAGCAAGTGTTTTTCAAAAGAAAAGTGGTGACCCGTAGGGGATACTCTCACTTCGTTCGAGACTGCGAAGCCTATACTTACGAAGTTATCCTCCGACGAACCGACGGGATTCTCATCCCCTGATGCAATAAAGAAAGTGGTGACCCGTAGGGGATTCGAACCCCTGTTACCTCCGTGAAAGGGAGGTGTCTTAACCCCTTGACCAACGGGCCTTGCTTGAAATAATAGTGGCGGAGAGAGAGGGATTCGAACCCTCGAGACGCTTTTGGCGCCTACACGATTTCCAATCGTGCTCCTTCGGCCAACTCGGACACCTCTCCATAAGTGGCTCCCCGAACAGGACTCGAACCTGTGACAACTCGATTAACAGTCGAGTG